>NZ_CP006568.1:1200000-2400000 GCF_000517405.1 Candidatus Sodalis pierantonius str. SOPE
CGCAAGCATTGGCGCGTTTACCGTATGGCGCCCATCGCGCTGGCCGTCGGTGCCGTTTTTGTACTGGCCGGCTGTGAAAAAAGCGACGAAAACGTTTCGCTGTACATGAACAGCGACGACTGTACGCGCGCCAAACCCTCACTGAGCGAACAGTGCACCACCGCTTATAACAGCGCGCAGCAGGAAGCGGTGAAAACCGCCCCCAAATACGCCTCCCGCGCCGACTGCGTGGCGGAGTTCGGCGAAGATCAATGCACCCAGGTCCCGGCGCAGGCCGGCATGGCGGCGGAATCCCAGCACAGCGGCGGCATGTGGATGCCGTTGATGGCGGGCTATATGATGGGCGGCGGTTATGCGCAGCAGCCGCTGTTCAGCTCGCGCGCCGCCAATAGTCCGGCGCGCGGCCAGTTTGTCGACGCCAGCGGCCGCAGCTACGGGGCGGCCACCAGCGGCCGGTTGATGACCGTGCCCAAGACCGCCCTGGCGCCTAAGCCGGCAACCACTCAGACCATTACCCGCGGCGGCTTCGGCGAGACCGTCGCCAAACAGAGCGCCATGCGCACCAGCAGCGGCACCACGCACCGCACCATGGGCGGCTAACGGGACATGAAACGAGTTACCCTCAGCGAAAGGCCGGACTGGCGCGAGAAAGCCACCGAGTACGGCTTTAATTTTCATACCCTATACGGCGAGCCTTACTGGTGCGAGGACGCTTACTATCAGTTCACCCTGGCGCAAATCGAAACGCTGGAGGACGCCACCGCCGAGATTCATCAGATGTGCTTGCAGGTGGTGGATAAAGTGGTGGCCAGCGACGAGCTCATGACCAAATTCCGGATCCCCCGGCATACCTGGTCGTTTGTACGCAACGCCTGGCAAACGCGTCAGCCGTCGCTCTATTCGCGCCTGGATCTGGTCTATGACGGCCAGCACCCGCCAAAACTGTTGGAAAACAATGCCGATACGCCCACCTCCCTGTACGAAGCGGCGTTCTTTCAATGGATTTGGCTGGAGGATCAATTAAACGCCGGGCAGTTGCCGGCCAACGCCGACCAGTATAATAGCCTTCAGGAGAAGCTTATCGGCCGCTTCGCCGAACTTCAGTCGCAGCACGGTTTCAGCCTGCTGCACCTGGCCTGCTGCCAGGATACCGAAGAAGATCGCGGCACGGTACAGTATCTCCAGGATTGCGCCACGGAAGCCGGGTTGCCCAATACGTTTCTTTATATTGAAGAGCTGGGGCTGGGGGAGAAAGGGCAATTTACCGATATGCAGGATCAGGTCATCAGCAACTTGTTCAAGCTCTATCCGTGGGAGTTCATGCTGCGCGAAATGTTCTCTACCAAGCTGGAAGACGCCTGCGTGCGCTGGCTCGAACCCGCCTGGAAATGCATTTTGTCCAACAAGGCGCTGCTGCCGATGCTTTGGCAGATGTTTCCCGACCATCCCAATTTGCTGCCGGCCTATTTTTTTGCCGAAGACGATTTCCCGCCGATGGACAACTATGTCGTGAAACCGCTGTTCTCGCGGGAAGGCGCTAACGTGCGGGTCTTCGAGCAAGGGCGGGAGACCGCGCGGGTGGAGGGCCCCTACGGCGAAGAGGGGTCGATTGTCCAGGCCTTTTGCCCGCTGCCCCGCTTCGGCGACAGCTATACGGTGATCGGCAGCTGGCTGGTTAACGATCAACCTTGCGGCATCGGTCTGCGCGAAGACAGGCAGATCATTACCCAGGATCTCTCCCGCTTTTATCCTCACATTATCGTTGATTGATCCTGCGGTGGCGCAGTGATGCCGCGCCGCCGCCTTAGCCCACCTGCACCGACAGCATACTGATGGACCCCAGCGTGATACCGTCCACGGGTACAGTGACCGGCTCATCGCCGATCCGGCTGCCCAGCACATACAGCAAAGGCAAAAAGTGCTCCGGCGACGGGTTGGACAGCGCAGCATCCTGATGCTGCCGATACTCTATCAGCGGATGCGGTTCCTCTTGCGCACTGAGGTTTCCGCGCACAAACTGATCGAACGACAGTGCCCATGGGTAAGGTTCAGCCTCGTCCTGCCAGCGTACCGTGCGCAGGTTATGTACTACAATTGCCGCTGTCCACCAGCATCACGCCTTCATCGCGCAGCGCGGCCAGTTTTCTCCCGAGGGCGAAATGGTAAGCGGCATCGCGCGTCGCGTCGATGCTGAGTTGCACCACCGGAATATCCGCCTCGGGATACATTTTAATGAGTACGCCCCAGATGCCGTGGTCCAACCCCCATTCGCCGGTATCGGCATGCACCGCCACCGGCGCCAGCAGAGACTGTACTTGTTGCGCCAGCGCAGGCGATCCCGGCGCCGGGTAACGCTTATCGAATAGCGCCTGCGGAAACCCGCCGAAATCGTGTAGGGTGCGCGGCTGCGCCATGGCGGTGACGGCGGTGCCCTGCGTATACCAATGGGCCGAAATGGCCACGATGGCCTTCGGCCGCGGCAGTGTCTGACCCAGCTGTTGCCAGGTATGAGTATAGCGGTTGTCTTCCAGCACGTTCATCGGACTGCCGTGACCGAGGAAAAGGGCGGGCATGCGTGGGCTACTCATCGGGTATCCTTATTCGTTGTGCGTCGCTTACGGCGGCTGATGACATCACATTAGCGCTTTTCGCCGCGCAAAGAATCGAGATAACGATGATGAAGATAATCAGGAAAATTGAATAACCGAGGCCAACAAATGAAAACAGCATTGCTATTTGGCGCCAGCGGATTAGTGGGCGGTAATCTTTTGTCCATCTTGTTAGGTCATCGCGTCTACGGGCAGGTCATCACGGTAGTTAGGCGAGAGCTGCCGCTGCGCCATCCGCAGCTGACACAACTCATCGGCGATATCGACACGCTGCCCGCCCAGGCGGACGCGCTGGCGGCGGAGGATGTGTTTATCGCCCTCGGGACTACCCGCAAAAATAGCCCCGATCGGTGAGACTATTACCGCATCGATCATGATTATCCCCTGCTGGCGGCGCGGCTGGCTCTCGAACAGGGCGCGCGTTCGCTATCGCTGGTGTCAGCGGTGGGCGCGAGCGTCGGCTCTTACGCGTCGTATCTGCGTATTAAAGGGGAAACGGAACGGGATATTATTGCCCTACACCCTACACCCTACACCCTACACCCTACACCCTACACGGACGCATCTTTTTCGGCCCGGCATGATCCTGGGCGAGCGGCAAGAGCGCCGCCCGCTGGAGAGAGGGCTCAACCGCGTATGGCCGCGGCTGGATCCGGTACTGCGGGGACGGGCGAAAAAATACCGCGCCATAACGGCGGCGGATATCGCGGCGGCGATGGTTGCCGCCGTGCAGCTCTCCACAGATGAAGTGATGATTTACACCTGGCAGGAAATGCGGAGCTTAGCGCTGGCGACCCACTGACGCACCCCCAGCCAGGACGGTCAGCTTACTTCGCGCGCCAGAGCGCGACGATAGGTCACCAGATCTTCAATGGTGAGCACCGGCATGTCGTGGCGCCGGGCAAAGGCCACAATTTCCGGCGCATGCGCCATAGTGCCATCGTCATTGGTCACTTCGCACAGCACGCCCGCCGGCTTCAGGCCGGCGAGGGTGGTTAAATCCACGGCCGCTTCGGTATGCCCCCCGCGCACCAGTACGCCGCCCGGCTGCGCGCGCAGCGGGAACACATGCCCAGGACGGTTAAGATCGGTGGGTTTGGCGTTATCTTTGATGGCGGCCCGAATTGTCGTCAGGCGATCGGCGGCGGATACCCCGGTGCTGACCCCTTCAGCGGCTTCGATAGTGACGGTAAACGCTGTCTGATAATGACTGCTGTTACGTTCAACCATCATCGGCAGCGCCAATTGCTGTCGGCGCTCTTCAGTCAGGCACAGGCACACGATACCACTGCCGTGGCGAATGGCTAGCGCCATCTGCTCAACGGTCATGTTTTCCGCGGCGAATATCATATCGCCTTCATTTTCACGATCTTCATCGTCCAGTACCAGTACTCCGCGGCCGTTGCGCAGCGCCTTCAGCACGTTTTCCACGCGTTGGAGCGGAGAACCGAATTCGGAAAGAAGCGTCTGATTCATGGTAAATAAAACCTCATAATTGATATGGATTACCAGAATCAGGGCAGACTTAGGAGCGGCCGCGAACGGGCCAAAAAATAACTCCCATCCGGACTATCACCGTCGGCCCCGGAATTACACCGGATCTGCTGACCTCAGATTGCACGCAACCTGAGCGCTCGCGGGCTTCCTGTGCAATAATTTAGCCAGGTTTACCGCCGGTGGGGAATTGCACCCCGCCCTGGGAATAAGCAGAAATACTATAGCGCCAACCCGCTGCCGAGGCAATTAGCAAACGCATAATTTCAATGAATGCTTTTGTTTCCACTCAGGGGGAACTGGCATTACACTTAATGCATTCTGACCAGTTAGGGAGCCGACGATGATTGATCCAAAGAAACTTGAACAGCTTGCCCGCCAGGTGCAGGAATCGCTGCCGAAAGGCATTCGCGATTTGGGCGACGATGTGGAAAAAAAGATCCGTCAGGTGCTGCAAAACCAGTTCAGCCGAATGGACTTGGTCAGCCGCGAGGAATTTGACGTGCAGACCCAGGTGCTGTTGCGCACCCGAGAGAAACTGAGTCAATTGGAACTGCACCTTAACGCGCTGGAAACCATGCCGAAAAGCGATCCGCTGGTCAGCCCGGCGGCGCCTGCCGGAGCCGCGGCGGGAGCGAAACCAGCGAGCGTGAGCGGCGTGGACGACACCACCAGCGTTTCCCCCGCTGAACAGGCGGTGCCGGAGGGCGGCAGCGCGGCCGACAAGCCGGCCAAAGACACCTTCAAGAAGCTATAACGGCCCTAGCCCCTTGCGGCGTCAGCGGCAACGATGCCCCGCTGACGTGCCGCTCGCCTCGACCAGGACGGCCCCCCCCCCCGGCGCGCGCCTTATCCTCGCTCGCCGCGTTTAATGGCGTTGATGATATTGGTGGTGGAACAGCCGTCTTCAAAATTCAGCACCAGCACGTCGCCCCCGTTGTCCCAGACCTCCTTGCTGCTGGCGATCTGATGCGGCTGATAGTCGCCGCCCTTGACCAGCACATCCGGCAGTACGTCGGCAATTAACCGCTGCGGCGTGTCCTCACTAAAAGGCACCACCCAGTCCACCGCTTCGAGCGCCGCCAGGACGGTCATGCGCTGCGCCAGAGGATTTACCGGGCGGCTTTCCCCTTTGAGACGCTTGGTGGAATCATCGCTGTTTACCGCCACGACAAGCCGGTCGCCCAACCTGCGGGCGTTGGCGAGATAGCTGACGTGGCCCGCATGCAAGATGTCGAAGATACCGTTGGTCATCACCACCTTTTCGCCGCGCTGGCGCGCCAGCGCCACGGCCTGCTTCAGTTCGCTTTCGGTCATGACGCCAAAGCCCGTTTTGGCGCGGCCGCGGATGGCGTTTTCCAACTCGATGGGGCTGACGGTCGACGTACCCAATTTCCCGACCACCACGCCCGCCGCGGCATTGGCCAGAAAACAGGACTCCTCCAGGCTATTGCCAGCGACCAGCGCGGCGGCCAGCACGCCAATGACCGTATCCCCGGCGCCGGTCATATCGTAGACCTCCTGCGCCTGGGTCGGTAAATTCAACGGATCTTTACCCGGCTGCAGTAGGGTCATCCCCTGCTCCGACCGGGTAATCAGCAGCGCCGAAAGCTGATAGTCGGCGATGATTTTCATGCCGCGGCTCACCAGCGTTTCCTCATCTTTGCAAGCCCCTGCCACCGCCTCGAACTCGGACAGGTTTGGCGTCAGCAGCGTCGCCCCTTGATAGCGGCTGAAGTCGGTACCTTTCGGGTCGACAAGCACCGGCACGCCGGCGGCCCGCGCCAGCGTAATCATCTCGCGCACGCGCGCCAGCGCGCCTTTTGCATAGTCGGACAGCACCAGCGCGCCGGTTTTCGGCAACGCGAGCTGGATACACTCTAACATGGGAGCGGCGTCGACATCGTCGAAGCCCTGCTCGAAATCCAGGCGGATAAGCTGTTGATTACGTGATAACACCCGCAGCTTGGTTATCGTGGGATGGGTAGCAACGGCAACAAAATCGCAGATCACCGCCACTTCGCTAAGCCGCGCGCCCAGGGCGCGGGCGGCGTCGTCAATGCCGGTCAGGCCGACCAGGCGCGAATGACAGCCCAGCGCGGCGATATTCATCGCGACGTTGGCGGCCCCGCCGGGACGCTCCTCAATAGCGTCCACTTTTACGATAGGCACCGGCGCTTCCGGTGAAATCCGGCTGGTAGGACCGTACCAGTATCGGTCCAACATCACATCGCCCACGACCAGCACGCTCGCCCGGCGGAAATCAGGCAAGGTCACTTTCATCCACTCGCTCCAAAGAGATCCTGTTCAAGGGGCGCAATAATATCACAGGCGGGAGAAATTCGCCCCCTGCGGCGCCTGGCGCTGGCCCGCCCGCGCCAGCGCCGCGTAGTCGAACCCTTGCTGCGTACCAATGCCGAGTGCAGCGCGCACCCGCGAACACATGGCGCTTCGCGATTGCGGCAGCCACGGCGCCCCTCAGTCCAGCCATTGGCGCCAGCAGCGGCCGATCAAGGCGCGCTCGCGGGCGAACTGCGCTACCGGTACCCGACCGGGCAGCGCCAGATGATGAAGGGTATCGTGCAGCGTGGTGTAACTGGCGCGCAGCCCATCAGCATCGTCGCCGTCAATAATCCCATGTTGGGCCATCAGCTCGAAGATACGCACATTATCCGACCAGCGCGTCAGTTCGGGCTTTTCGGCGGCGTGGCGCAACACCAGATACTGCGCCAAAAACTCGATATCGATAATACCGCCCTCGTCCGTTTTGATATCGAAAACGTCAGATTGCTTACTGGCCAAATGTTGCCGCATCTTGGCGCGCATTTCACTGACCTCGCGGCGCAGCGTAGCGGGATCGCGCCCGCGGCACAGCACGCGGCGGCGAATAGCGTTAAACCCCTCTTGCAGAGCCGAGGTACCATAAACCATCCACGCGCGCACCAGCGCCTGATGCTCCCAGGTCCAGGCTTCATTGAGCTGATAATCCTCGAACGCCGCAAGCGTACTGACCAGCATACCGGCGGAGCCGGAAGGGCGCAGCCTGGCGTCCACTTCATACAGTACCCCCGCCGGGGTCCGGGTACTGAATAAATGCATCACCCGCTGCGCCAGCCGCAGATAAAATTGCCGGCCATTGATGACGCGTGGCCCGTCAGTGATGGCGTCATCCGGGCACTGATGTAAAAACAGCAGGTCCAGATCGGAGCTATAGCCCAGCTCCCAGCCACCGAGTTTCCCATATCCGATAACCGCAAATCCGGCGTCCTGGCCGGCGGCAAAATGCGAAGGACGCCCGTGACGCGCCACCATTGACTTCCACGCCTGCTGGATAACGGCGTGGATCATGGCTTCCGCCAGATACGTCAAGTGATCGCTGACCTGCATCACCGGTAGCACGCCGGCAATATCGGCGGCGGCAATGCGCAACTGCTGCGCCTGCTTGAATTGGCGCAGCGCCTCCAGCTGCTGCTCCTCGTCCTCTTCAGGCACCCGCAACAGGTATTGGCGTAGCTCGTCGCCATAGGCCGACGGCGCCGGCGGGTGGTAGAGGGTGGCAGAATCGAGTAATTCATCCAGCAGCAGCGGATGTCGCGCCAGCTGGCTGGCGATCATCGGCGACGCGGCGCACAGGCGAATCAAGTGCCCCAGCGCGCCGGGGTACTCCAGCAGCAGCTCCAGGTACGTGGTGCGGGAGACGATACTGAGCAGCACAGGCGCCAAGCGTTCAAACGCCACGTCCGCCGTGTCGCCATCGCCGATATGCGTCAGCAATCGCGGCATCAGCGCGTCCAGCAATTCCCGCCCGCGCGGGCCGAGCGTGCGTTTCGCCACATCGCGACGGAAATCGGCGACATGCTGCGCCAGGCGGGGCCAGGGAACCCCTGCGACGTCGGCCTCCGACGCTTGCGACATCGGCTCCTGCCACAACGCGGCCGCGGCGCCGGGCGTATCATTATCTTCGGCGTCGGGCGCATCATCGCCTATGAGCTCATCAAACACCGCCCTCACCGCCTGCATATGGGCGGCCAGCGTCCGGGTGAGCTGCGGCCAGTCCGACTCGTCCATACCCCAGGCCAGACGCGCCTGATTAAGCGCGTTGACGGGCAGCGTTTGGGTCTGCTGGTCGTTGATGCCCTGCAACAGATTTTCCAGCCGCCGCAGGTAAAGATAAGCTTCGCCCAGGCGCGCGCTTTGCGCCGGCGCGAGCAGACCCAGTTCGCCTATTGCCGCAAGCGTCGGCAACAGCGCGCGCCTGGAGGCGCGGTTCGCGGCCGCCGCGGATCAATTGAAACACCTGGGCGATAAACTCTATTTCACGGATACCGCCGGCGCCCAGTTTGATATTGTCCTTCAACCCGCGCCGCCGCACCTCACGGGCGATCATCTGTTTCATATTACGCAGCGACTGGATAACGCTGAAGTCAATGTAGCGGCGGAAGATAAAAGGACGCAGCATACTGCGCAGTTCCTGGCTGTAGCGATCGTCGTCGCCGCCCATCAGCCGCGCCTTAATCATCGCATAGCGTTCCCAGTCCCGGCCCTGTTCTTGATAATAATCTTCCAGCGCGGCAAAGCTCAGTACCAGCGGCCCGCTGTCGCCGAACGGCCGCAATCGCATATCCACCCGATAAACAAAACCGTCGACGGTAGGCTGGTCGAGCGCCTTAATCACCCGTTGACCGAGCCGGGTGAAAAACTGGGCGTTATCCAGCCCGCGGCGGCCGCCGCGGGTGAAACCGTTTTCTGGGTAAGCGAATATCAGATCGATATCGGAGGAGAAATTCAGCTCACCGCCGCCCAGTTTGCCCATGCCCAAAATCAGCAGCGGCTGAGGGGTACCGTCGGCGCCGTAGGGCGTGCCCCATTCGCGACAACACGCCTGCCACAGCCAGTCGCGCGCGGCGATAATCAGGGTTTCCGCCAGCTGGCTGAGCTGGGTCAGCGTTTCGCCGGTGTCACACAGGCCGAGGATCTGCGCCCAGCCGATACGTACCAGCGTACGGCGCCGGAACAGTCGCCGCTCGCGCATTAGCGCGGTCTCATCATCCACCGCCGCCAGGCGAGAGGCCAACAGTCCGGCATAATCCCGCCACTCGCCCGGTCGAGGCGGCTGCGCCGCCAGCTACTGCAGCCATGCCGGATGACTTATCAGCGCGTCGCTGATGAAATCGCTCATGGCCAGCGCAGAGATGGCTACGTCGTCCGCCGGCGCCGGCAATGCGGCCGCCGTCTGCTGCCCTTGCTGTTGCAGGATCGGCGGTAGAGGTCGCGTCATCATCAAAGAAACTCCTTGCAGACAAACAGGGCTTAACGGCGGCCCGGTGGCCGCTAACACGTTTTTGCTGCTATTTCAGCCAGAATCCCACCTGCGCCAGCGCTTGCCGACGCAAATGCTCCCTATTCTCGGGTCCTTGCTACACGATTGATTGATGCAACGCTTTCCAGTGCATCAGATAGGCCACGACCTCGGTCGGCCGATAGGCGCCGGATAAGACATGAAATGCCATCAGCCGCCGTTCCAGCCGCGGCAACTGTTGCAGGTATTCTTCATCGGACAGCGTGCGGCCGAACGCGACCTTCAATTCCGCGCCGCAGCGCGCAAGCGTCATGTCGGCGAACTGCCGGTAGGCGCCGGCGAGTTTTTTGCGTGTATCCTCATCGGCGGTATTCTGCCAGACGCTGAACATTAGCCAGGAGGTCAACGCCAGTTTGGTTTGCAGATAGACGGGCAGATAACAGATCGCCTGCGGATCCGCCCGTTCAGCGGCGATCAACGGCATAATATCCGCCAGCAGCGCGCGCAGCGCGGTCGTCGCTTTCCGGCGCACCAGGTTACCCATCACGCGGAAGGTCTCGCGTATCAGCGTGATGCCCTCCAGCACGCCGACCTTGGCCTGCGGATCGCCGCGCAGCCAGAGCTCCTCATGGTATTGCCAATGATCCAGCGCCAGATGCAGCGCCGCGCTCATTCCCTCCTCCACCGTCGCCCGCGCGGCGGGATTAAGCAGCGGCAGCGGCCGGATGGCGCGCGCAGGATTTCCCCGCTGAAGATGATAACCGCGCGCGGCCTTGCTCAGGCTACCCAAACGAAGGCCGCCGGCATCGCTCAGCGTCCTGGCGAAGGTAAATAGATCGCGCGCGTTGCCGCTCAGCAATTCCATTTCCAGTTCGCAGATCGGCTCGCTTAGAGGGCCAGCGCTGACCTCACCTCGATCCAGCACGACCTCAATCTGGCTTTCACCCTGCGTCACCCGCCATTTCTCACGAGCGAAATCGGTGGTGAACAGCGGCTTAAGGCGCGATTGCAGCGTGGCGGGACTCAGCCCCTCCGGCCACGCCTGCGCCGGCAGCCGTTGCAGTTCCAGCATCGGCCCCAGCAGCGGTACATTATATTCAGGGTGCTGATGTAATCCGCCGATAACCTGCCCAGCGGTTTTCATCGTCATCTTATATTGCCCGTCCACCTAACGAATGCGTAACCCTATGCCGTGGCGGCGTAAATCAAAACCGTCCGTCTCAAAATAGCTATTGGTCAATTGCCGGAGCGAATGACCGTCATGGCCCGTCGCCGATAACCGCTGCCGCAGTGCGGGCAGCGTCTCGGGCTGAACGATAAATTTTAACTCGATTTCTTCATTCATAGTTTTAAATGGCCATACCGGTGAAGTTCATTGACGCTTAAGCCATCCCTTGATGAGATCAACCACTTGAGATGACAAGTGTTAACGCCTAATCATGGCCTTAATGGACAAAACGGACAAGCCCAACGGCACTTTTCGTGCCAGGCGTGGTCAAAAGTTTTCATCGCTTTTGACGCGTTTTGTCATTTTCATCCCTCACAACCGCCACCGGCGGCGAAGAGGGCACGCCGCGCCCGTAGCCGCGCGGCGCCGGCCCGTGGATGCCGGCCTCATCGTGTAGCGGCATCGGCAACGGCCTGGCGCGGGTCCGAGAGTTAAGAGTGTTCTCATTTCGGACCCGACGTTGCGTCGTCAAACTGAAGCCACTACTATCGTGCAACATTTGCTTAAAAATGACGGAATAATGCTGAAATTACGCCATATTTACTTCGCCGCGCTCGGTCTGGGTCTCGCCTGCGCCGCCAGCGCCGACGAGCAACGTTATGTTTCCGACGACCTGCTGACCTATATACATAGCGGCCCGGGCAACCAATATCGCATTGTCGGCACCTTGAATTCCGGCGACGCCGTTACGCTTATCGGCCAAAACGACGACGCCGGCTTTGCGCAGGTGCGCAATGAAAAGGGTCGCACCGCGTGGATCCCGCTGGACCAGTTGAGCGCCCAGCCCAGCCTGCGCACCCGGGTGCCGGCGCTGGAGCAGCAGGTGCAGGATCTGACGCAAAAGCTCAATACCCTCGATGCCGGTTGGAATCAGCGCACCGCCAACATGCAGAAAAAAGTAGCCACCAGCGATGGCGTTATCAATGATCTCAAGAAGCAGAATCAGGCGCTGAAGGATCAACTCACGACGGCGCAGAAAAAAGTCAACGCGGCGGCGGTTCAGCTTGACGATAAACAGCGCACCATTATCATGCAGTGGTTCATGTATGGCGGCGGCGTGGCCGGCGTTGGCCTGCTGTTGGGCCTGTTGCTGCCCCATATCATTTCCCGTCGCAAAAAAGACAACCGCTGGATGAACTGAGCCGCGCGCCCGCTACGGCGCCGGTGAATCGCGCGCGCGATACGGCTACACTCAATGGATAGTACCGATAAAGGTAACACCGGCTTTGCCAGGAGTGAATTGTGAAAAAATATCAGGTGGGCGGTGCCGTGCGTGACGGTATCTTGCAGCTCCCCGTCACGGAAAGAGACTGGGTCGTGGTCGGCGCGACGCCGCAAGACATGCTGGCGCAGGGTTATCAGCAGGTCGGCAAAGACTTCCCGGTTTTCCTACACCCCGAGAGCCGCGAAGAGTATGCGCTGGCGCGCACGGAGCGCAAATCCGGTCAAGGGTATACCGGTTTCATTTGCTACTCTTCGCCGGAAGTCACGCTGGAAGAGGATTTGCGCCGCCGCGATCTCACCATCAACGCCATCGCCCGCGATGACCACGGCAATCTGATCGATCCCTATCAGGGGCAGCGCGATATCCGCCAGCGCTGGCTGCGTCATGTCTCCGACGCCTTTGGCGAAGATCCGTTGCGGGTGCTGCGGGTCGCCCGTTTTGCCGCGCGTTTTGCCCATCTGAATTTTCGCATTGCGCCGGAAACGCTGGCGCTGATGCAGCACATGACCGATGAGCTGCCGCAGCTGGCCCCCGAGCGGGTCTGGAAAGAGACCGAGCGGGCGTTGGCAACCCGTAACCCGCAAGTCTATTTTCAGGTGTTGCGCGACTGCGGCGCGTTGAAAACATTGTTCCCGGAAGTGAATGCGCTGTTTGGCGTCCCTGCGCCGGCAAAATGGCATCCGGAAATCGATACCGGCATTCATACCCTGATGACGGTATTGATGGCGGTCCGGCTATCGGACGATATCGCGGTACGTTTCGCCACGCTTTGCCATGATGTGGGCAAAGCGCTGACCCCGCGCGAATTGTGGCCCAGCCATCACGGCCACGGCCCGGCTGGGGTGAAAGTGGTGGAAGGACTGTGCCAACGTCTGAAAGTGCCCAATCCGCTGCGTGATTTAGCGAAGATCGTGGCCCAATACCATGACCTGCTGCACGGCGCCGAGAGCCTGACGCCGAAGACGCTGGTAAAATTGTTCAGCGCCATTGATGTCTGGCGCCGGCCGGAGCGTCTGGAGCAAATGATCCTCGTCAGCGAAGCCGACGCCCGCGGACGTACCGGTTTTGAAAACCATCCCTATCCGCAGGGAGATTTCCTGCGCGAAGCGTTCCGCGTGGCTGCGTCGGTTACCGCGCGCGACGTTATCACGGCGGGATTCAACGGCGCCGAAATCGGCGAGGAGCTCACCCGGCGGCGCCAGCAGGCCCTGGCCAGTTGGAAGCGACAGCAGACAAGCAGCGACACCGAAACCATTCAGGACTGAGCCGCCGTCGTGGACGCCGCACCCAGGACGTCGACGGGCAGGCCCCCTGCCGAAGCAGTGTGCCACGCGGCCGCGAATTAAGCCTAGCGCCTATCGGTGGCGTCCGCTGCACTTTTCCGCCCTGCCCGCGATCTGGCGTTATTACCACATCCCAGCGACGGGTTGGGCGCTTTTGCGCTCCTCGGCGACATCGGCGCAGCGAGAGCGGCCGATGACGTCCGATCAGCCGACCAAGACCCAATACACCGCCGCCGCCAGAATAAAGCGATAGATGGCAAACGGCACGAACGAGATGCGTTTGATGATTTGCAGGAAGAATTTGATGGCGAGCAGGGCCACCACGAAGGCGGTGACGAAGCCGATGGCGAACATCGGAAAATCCTGCCAAGCGAGGAAAGGCAGGCTTTTGTAGAGATCAAGCACCGTGGCGCCCAGCATCATCGGCACCGCCAATATAAAGGAAAACTCCGATGCGGCATAACGGCTGACGCCGACCAAAAGACCGCCGATGATGGTGGCGCCGGAGCGGGAAAAGCCCGGCCACAGAAGCCTGTTTAGAAATTTGTGTATTTGCCTGATTTTGATATGTTCAATCCAACATCAAAAACAGGTTAATTTATGGACGAAAAACAGTTGCAGGCTCTGGCTAACGAACTGGCCAAAAATCTCAAAACCCCTGAAGATATCAGTCACTTCGATCGGCTGCTGAAAAAAATCAGTGTCGAAGCAGCTCTCAATGCCGAAATGACCCATCACCTCGGCTACGATAAAAATCAGCCTAAACCGGGGACCAACGCCCGCAACGGCTATTCCACAAAAACCGTTACCACTGGCGATGGCCCGCTGGCGCTGCGTACTCCGCGCGATCGTGACGGTTCCTTTGAACCGCAACTGGTGAAGAAGAACCAGACCCGGATTACCGGGATGGATAACCAGATTTTATCGTTGTACGCTAAAGGGATGACCACCCGCGAGATCGCCGCCGCGTTCAAAGAGCTGTATAACGTCGATGTCTCGCCGGCGCTGGTCTCAAAGGTCACCGATGCGGTCATGGAGCAGGTTGTCGAATGGCAAAACCGGCCTCTGGATGCAGTCTATCCCATTGTTTATCTTGACTGTATCGTTCTAAAAGTCCGGCAGGACAGCCGCATCATCAACAAATCTGTGTTCCTGGCGCTGGGCATCAACATCGAAGGCCAGAAAGAGTTGCTAGGTATGTGGCTGGCCGAAAATGAAGGCGCAAAGTTCTGGCTGAACGTGCTGACAGAGCTGAAAAACCGCGGCCTGAACGATATCCTTATCGCCTGCGTAGACGGGCTGAAAGGTTTCCCTGACGCTATTAACGCGGTGTATTCGGAGGCGCGGCTCCAGCTGTGTATCGTGCATATGGTGCGCAACAGCCTGCGGTTCGTCTCCTGGAAGGACTACAAGGCCGTCACCCGCGACCTGAAAGCTATCTATCAGGCCCCTACGGAAGAAGCCGGTTTGCAAGCGCTGGAAGCGTTCTCCAGTGCCTGGGACATCCGCTACCCGCAAATAAGTCGAAGCTGGCAGGCAAACTGGGCCAATCTGGCCACGTTCTTTGCCTACCCAACGGACATCCGCAAGGTGATCTACACGACCAACGCCATCGAGTCGTTAAACAGCGTGATCCGGCATGCCATCAAAAAGCGCAAGGTGTTCCCGACCGACGACGCAGTGAAAAAGGTGGTGTGGCTGGCGATACAGGCGACCTCACAGAAATGGACAATGCCTTTGAGGGACTGGCGCATGGCAATGAGCCGCTTTATTATCGAGTTCGGTGACCGCCTGGACGGTCACTTCTGAGAAAAGGCATTTACACAGAATCCGGTACGGGCTCGGCCACAGTGCCAAACACTGGAAACAGCCGATCAAAAAGGCCTGCAGATAGGTCAAATCATCAATGCCCGCCGCACGCGGTTGCTTGGGTTTCAGCCATTCCCCCGCCAGCAGAAGCAAACCCCCGACCACCAGAGCATACATGACATACTGCGGCGCGAAGATGGCTTTAATCTACTCATGAAAGACCAACCCCAGCACCACCGCCGGGATCATGCCCAGCAAGATATGCCCCAAACGCAGACGGCCGCTGCCGATCCCCTCGTGGGGTACCTGGCCAAAATGAATACCGATAAGACCAAACAGCCGACGCCAAAACACCACCACCACCGCCAGGATCGACCCCAACTGGATGATAACCTCGAAGGTCTTGGCCTTATCATCCGTGAAGCCAAGCAGGCTACCGACCAATATCATATGCCCCGTCGAAGAAACCGGCAGAAATTCCGTTAACCCTTCCACCACCCCCAGAATGAACGCGATAACCCACTCGTGCATATCCGCCATACAACGTTTCCCTCAAAGTCACGACAATAAAAAAGCGGCGGTATGTAAACAGACCAGCCGCTAAATCTCCCGCAAATTGAGACAAACATACGGTAATTTGGTTGCAACCGCATGGCCAAATGATTACCGCTACGCTATTTTCAGACTTTTCGCCGACCGCGCTCGATGACGACGCCGACATTGGCCGCCTGCGGTACCGCGCCGGGTTTACCGATTTTGACGCGTATCCAAGGCAATTTAAACTGGGTCATCAGCCGCTCCGCCGTCTCCTCGGCGACCCGCTCCACCAGCGCAAAACGCTTACCGTTCACGAGCGACAGCACGGTTTCGGTGACATCCGCATAGCTCAGGCAGTCCACAACATCATCGCTACGTGCCGCCGGGCGGTTGTCCCAGCCCATTTCCAGGTCGAAAACCAATTTCTGGAGGCGTTGCTGCTCCCAGTCATAGACGCCTATCACCGCCATTACCGTTAATTGCTCAATAAATACAATGTCCATGTGCCATACTCGGTTTTTGTGGCTATCGGATACCACTTCCTCGGGAATATGCGTATTATCCACAGATAGCGAAATAAAACGAATGTTGATGAATGGAATGTGGTTATGAATGTTATCGCGATTGGCATGATAATCTTCGCCTACCTGTGCGGCTCAGCATCCAGCGCGATCCTGATCTGTAAACTCGCGCGTCTGCCGGATCCACGTACCAGCGGCTCCGGCAATCCCGGCGCCACCAATGTGCTGCGGCTCGGCGGCAAGCTGGCGGCCGCGGGCGTGATGGTATTCGATATACTCAAAGGGATGATCCCGGTGTGGATAGGCTACGGCCTCGGTCTGCCACCGTTCTGGCTGGGCCTGGTGGCGATTGCCGCCTGTCTCGGCCATATTTATCCGGTGTTCTTTCACTTTCGCGGCGGCAAAGGGGTCGCTACCGCCTTGGGGGCTATTGCGCCCATTGGCTATGATCTGTCCGGCCTGATGATAGGCACCTGGCTTCTGACGGTACTGCTCTCCGGCTATTCTTCGCTGGGGGCGATCGTCAGCGCCTTGATCGCGCCCTTCTATGTCTGGTGGTTCAAACCGCAGTTCACCTTCCCGGTCGCAATGCTCTCCTGTCTGGTGCTCCTGCGCCACCATGACAATATTCAGCGGCTGTGGCGCGGTCAAGAAAGCCGCATCTGGCGCCGCCGGCAAAAAGACCGGGATATCGACCAGCAGCAAAGCAAAAACTGACTCAGGCGACGAGCGCCGGCAATGCCTTAACAAAGCAAAAACAGGCTCAGGCGCCGAGTGCCGGTAATTCCTCCAGCGGCCAGCGCGGCCGTACCGACACCGCCAGATCCTCCCGCGTTCCGCCCTGCAGCCGCACCATGCCGGCATAAGCGATCATCGCGCCGTTATCCGTACAAAATTCAGGACGGGCGTAGAACACCTCCCCGCCCCGCTGGCGCATCATTTCCCCCAGGCTGGCGCGCAGGGAGTGATTGGCGCTGACGCCGCCGGCCATCACCAACCGCGAGAAACCGGTGAGATCGAGCGCGCGCCGGCATTTTATCATTAGCGTCTCCACCACGGCGTTCTCGAATGCCCGCGCGATGTCCGCGCGCGTCTGGTGATCATCGGCGCCGGCGCGAACGGTGTTGGCGGCGAAGGTTTTCAACCCCGAGAAGCTGAATGCCAACCCCGGCCGGTCGGTCATCGGGCGCGGGAAAGTGTAACGTCCCGGCACGCCCTGCTGCGCCAGACGTGCCAGCATCGGCCCGCCGGGATAATCCAGCCCCAGGAGCTTGGCGGTTTTATCGAACGCCTCGCCGGCGGCATCATCAATAGACTCACCCAGCAGCCGATATTCGCCGATACCTGTTACCGCGATAAGCTGGGTATGGCCGCCGGAAACCAGCAGCGCCACGAATGGGAACACCGGCGGGTTTGCCTCCAGCATGGGCGCCAGCAGATGCCCTTCCATGTGATGCACGGCGACCGCCGGGACCCGCCAGGCATAAGCCAGCGCGCGGCCGACGGTGGCACCGACCATCAACGCGCCAACCAAACCCGGTCCGGCGGTGTAGGCCACCCCGTTGATATCTGACGCCTGCATACCCGCCTGCGCCAGCGCCGCCTGAATCAGCGGCACGGTTTTGCGGACATGATCACGGGAGGCCAGCTCCGGCACCACCCCGCCATAATCGGCGTGCAGTTTCACCTGACTGTACAGCTGATTAGCCAGCAACCCTTGATGCTGATCGTAAATCGCCACGCCGGTTTCATCGCATGACGTCTCAATACCCAATACGCGCATAGTCATTACCACCCTTTTTTGCGGCGCACAGTCTATCATATTCTGCGCTGCGACGAGGCGTTGGGACCACGCTTTGGCGTAAACCGCTATCTTTCCGGCGGCCGTCATGATAAAAATGCCGGCCTGTCGGTAACCTGACCCAGCAGGATCCGGCGTCGATCGACCGCGATCTTGCTGTTAGCCCCCGTCGCCGCACTAATTAAACGATTACGCCGATTGATATAGGCTTTTTCATCGGCAGTTCTGCCCAGTGGCGTTTTTTTTGCGCGCCTCTGGCGCTATTTTGCTCCTGACATCAGCGGCTTGTGCCGCACGCGGCGCGAGGATCATAAGATCATGCAGCGCGACGCTTTACAAAGCGGGCAGGCTTGAAGTAGAATTCTGCACCATTTTGAAAAGGCTGGCACAGGTCAGCGACAAAATCCGAATTCTATCGAGGTGAGAGAGGCACATGCCGGTAATTAAAGTACGTGAAAACGAGCCCTTCGACGTAGCACTGCGTCGCTTCAAGCGTTCCTGCGAAAAAGCGGGTGTTCTGGCCGAAGTTCGTCGTCGCGAGTTTTATGAAAAACCGACGACTGAACGTAAGCGAGCTAAAGCGTCTGCCGTTAAACGTCATGCTAAGAAACTGGCTCGCGAAAACGCACGCCGCACTCGTCTGTATTGATTTTCCGGGGTGCGAGCTACCCCGACCGCGTGATTAATCCGCAGACTTAGCTGTTGCATACGAAGGCCGTGCCGTCCGGAAGGATTGCGCGGCTTGTTGTCGTTCAAGTGCTTACCTGACAGGGCTTATGGCTGGACGAATCCCACGTGTCTTTATCAATGACTTGTTGGCGCGTACCGACATCGTCGATCTGATCGATGCGCGGGTAAAGCTCAAAAAGCAGGGCAAGAACTTTCACGCCTGCTGTCCATTCCATCATGAGAAAACCCCGTCGTTTACCGTGAACGGCGAAAAGCAGTTTTACCATTGTTTTGGCTGCGGCGCCCACGGCAACGCCATCGACTTTTTGATGAATTACGATCGGTTGGAGTTCGTTGAATCCATCGAGGAACTGGTCGCCCAACACGGCCTGGAAGTGCCGTATGAAACCGGCTCCGGCCCGAATCAGCAGGAGCGCCATCAGCGACAAAGTCTGTATCAGCTGATGGACAAGCTCAGCGGCTTTTACCAGCAGGCGTTGAAGGCGCCGACGGCGACGCAGGCCGATCACTATTTACAACGGCGCGGGCTAAGCGAAGCGGTCATCGCGCATTTTGCCATCGGCTTCGCGCCGCCGGGCTGGGATAATGTTATTAAGCGTTTCGGCCGTTCGGCCGAGGATCGCGCCGCGCTCAACGACGCCGGCATGCTGGTGGTCAACGAAAACGGTCGAACTTACGACCGTTTTCGTGAACGCATCATGTTTCCGATCCGCGACAAACGCGGCCGCGTTATCGCCTTCGGCGGGCGGATATTGGGCGATGGGCAGCCAAAGTACCTAAACTCGCCGGAAACCGACATTTTCCATAAAGGCCGCCAGCTGTACGGTCTGTATGAAGCCCAACGACAGCATCCGGAATTATCCCGGCTGCTCGTGGTCGAAGGGTATATGGACGTAGTGGCGCTGGCGCAGTTCGGCATCGACTATGCGGTGGCTTCGTTGGGCACCTCGACCACCGCCGACCATATTCAACTGCTTTATCGCGCCACCGATCGGGTGATCTGCTGTTATGATGGCGATCGCGCCGGGCGTGAAGCGGCCTGGCGCGCGCTGGAAAACGCGCTGCCCTACCTGAGCGACGGCCGCCAGTTGCGTTTTATGTTCCTGCCGGAAGGCGAAGATCCCGATACGCTGGTGCGCAAAATTGGTAAAGCGGCGTTTGAACAGCGCATCGAACAGGCGCAGCCGCTGTCGACGTTCCTATTTGAAACGCTGATGCCGCAGGTAGATTTAAGCAGCCCCGACGGCCGCGCCAAACTCAGCACCCTGGCGCTGCCGCTGATAGGCCAGGTGCCGGGGGAAACATTGCGTCTTTATTTGCGCCAGCAGTTGGGCAACAAACTGGGGATCCTTGACGACAGCCAGCTGGAGAAACTGCTGCCCAAGGCGGCGCTAAAGGCAAATATTTCACCGCAGCCGCGGATAAAACGCACAACCATGCGTATACTGATAGGATTGCTGGTGCAACATCCGCGGCTTTCCGCCCTGGTCCCCACGGTCCAGGGGCTTGAGCAGGCAAGTCTGCCGGGCGTGCCGCTGTTTATCGAGTTAGTAGAGGCCTGCCAGGCCCAGCCGGGGTTAACGACCGGCCAATTGCTGGAGCATTATCGGGAGAGTAAATCTTCCTCACAGCTTGAAACTCTGGCGACCTGGAACCACATGATCATTGATGAGATGATCGAGGCGACATTTGTCGACACCCTGGCGAGTCTTTACGACTCCATACTTGAACACCGCCAGGAAGCGCTTATCGCCCGCGACCGGACCCACGGCCTGACGGCCGAAGAACGCCAGGAGCTCTGGTCGCTGAATCAGGCGCTGGCGAAAAAAACCTGAATGACGAGGCTTAATTGCCTATATCTGGCAGGGCAAGACCCTGCGCAATGCCGTATTGGGCTACGGCGCGAAACGAAGCCCAGATCTCTTGTTGGTGATGCGCTTTCACCAACCAACACCGATTATTACTCTGAAGTGTGGATACCGTCTTATGGAGCAAAACCCGCAGTCACAGCTCAAGCTGCTTGTCACACGTGGTAAGGAGCAAGGCTATTTGACCTTTGCCGAGGTCAATGACCATCTGCCGGAGGATATTGTCGACTCCGATCAGATCGAAGATATCATCCAGATGATAAATGACATGGGCATCCAGGTGATGGAAGAAGCACCGGACGCCGATGACCTGCTGCTGGCCGAAACCACCTCCGACACCGACGAAGATGCGGCGGAAGCCGCGGCGCAGGTCTTGTCCAGCGTCGAGTCCGAGATTGGCCGCACCACCGACCCGGTGCGCATGTATATGCGCGAAATGGGTACCGTGGAGCTGCTGACCCGCGAAGGCGAGATCGATATCGCCAAACGTATCGAAGATGGCATTAATCAGGTTCAGTGCTCGGTCGCCGAGTACCCTGAGGCCATCACCTACCTGCTGGAACAGTACGACCGCGTCGAGGCCGGCGAGGCCCGTCTGTCCGATCTTATCACCGGCTTTGTCGATCCCAACGCGGAAGAAGATATGGCGCCCACCGCGACCCATATCGGCTCTGAACTCTCCGCCGACGAAATCGCCGATGACGACGACGAGGATGAAGAGGACGACGACGACGACAGCACGGACGACGATAACAGCATCGATCCGGAGCTGGCGCGCCAGAAATTTGTTGAGCTGCGTGAGCAGTACGAAATCACCCGCAATGTCATCAAAACCAACGGGCGCAGCTATGCCAAATCGGCCGCGGAGATTCTGAATCTTTCCGACATGTTCAAACAGTTCCGCCTGGTGCCAAAGCAGTTCGATTACCTGGTCAACAACATGCGCGCCATGATGGATCGCGTGCGTACCCAGGAACGTTTGATCATGAAGCTGTGCGTTGAAATCAGCAAGATGCCGAAGAAAAACTTCGTCACGCTTTTCTTCGGTAATGAAACCAGCGAAAGCTGGTTCAAAGCCGCGTTGGCCATGAACAAGCCCTGGTCGGAAAAACTGCATGAAGTCGATGATGACGTGCATCGCAGCCTGCAGAAACTGCGGCAGATTGAAGAAGAAACCGGTCTGACTATCGAGCAGGTGAAGGATATCAACCGCCGCATGTCGATCGGCGAAGCCAAGGCGCGGCTCGCCAAGAAAGAAATGGTCGAAGCGAACCTGCGTCTGGTTATTTCCATCGCCAAAAAATACACTAACCGCGGCCTGCAGTTCCTGGACCTGATCCAGGAGGGCAACATCGGTTTGATGAAGGCGGTGGACAAATTTGAATATCGCCGCGGCTACAAGTTCTCGACCTACGCCACGTGGTGGATCCGCCAGGCCATCACCCGCTCTATCGCCGACCAGGCGCGCACCATCCGCATCCCGGTGCATATGATTGAGACTATCAACAAGCTCAACCGTATCTCCCGGCAGATGCTGCAGGAAATGGGACGCGAACCGACGCCCGAAGAGCTGGCCGAACGCATGCTGATGCCGGAAGATAAGATCCGTAAGGTACTGAAAATCGCCAAAGAGCCTATCTCCATGGAAACGCCTATCGGCGACGATGAAGATTCGCATCTGGGAGATTTCATCGAGGATACGACCCTCGAGCTGCCGCTGGATTCCGCCACCTCTGAGAGCCTGCGTTCAGCGACCCATGATGTATTGGCCGGTCTTACCGCGCGCGAAGCCAAGGTGTTGCGCATGCGCTTCGGTATCGATATGAATACCGACCATACGCTTGAGGAAGTGGGGAAACAGTTCGACGTCACCCGCGAGCGTATTCGTCAGATCGAAGCGAAAGCGCTGCGTAAACTGCGGCACCCGAGCCGGTCTGAAGTACTGCGCAGCTTCTTGGACGATTAAGTCCCGTTATGGCAAGGCCGTTCCCCGCCTGCTACAACGCACGATGAAACCCCGCGGACACCCCCGCGGGGTTTTTTAATGTCCTTCGCTTAAGCGGCGGTATGGCCCGTGCGCTGGTCAGCAGGGAGGGAGCGTGTCGGCCAGGGCGCGATAGGCCGCCAGCAGCGCATCACTGCTCATACGGTTCAACTCGCTGGGATTGGGCAGTACCCAGAGCTGCGTTACGCCGATGCGCCGTTCCTGCCGTCCCCAGGGGGCGTTCCTTACCTGAAACGCCTGGCAATAAGCTTGCTATACCTAAAATCGCCAGCGCCTGCGGCTGATAGGTTTCTATCTTGGCCATCAGCCGCTCGCCGCCCTGGCGGTATTCCGCCAGCGACAGCTCTGAGGCTTCGGTAGTGGGTCGCGCCACCAGCATGGTGATCCCGCAGCCGGTCTCGAGTAGCCGCTGTTCTTCCTCCGGCCGCAGCTGACTTGACGTAAACCCCGCCAAATGAATCGTTTTCCAGAAACGGTTGTTGGGATTGGCGAAATGCACCCCTTTATGTGCGCTGGATAACCCCGGATTGATGCCGCAAAGCACCACCCGTAGCCCTTTCCTGAGAATATCTTCCATTATTGATCCCTCTCATTTATCTCTGGCCTTGGCGCCGAATAGTTAACGATTCTAGCCAAAAAACGGCGATAAATCATCCATCTGGCGGGGGGGGGGGACTATAGACCCCGTTGGCGCCATCATTTATAATCAACGCCCACTCGGCCCCTTAGCTCAGTGGTTAGAGCAGGCGACTCATAATCGCTTGGGCGCTGGTTCAAGTCCAGCAGGGGCCACCATATAAAACAAAGAGTTACGGTAAAAATCCCAATCCCTCAGTTTATCCTAGGATTCCTATAGGATACTTTTTTAAGAGATTGATAGTGATTTAACGGTAGCCATAAGAGCTTGCAGCTAAAAATTCATCACCAAGGCCGGGTAGCGTGTCTCGGTAATCGCAGCTTGTTTTTGAAATAATTGGCAGGAAGGTAAAATACGGCTACTAGATTGCTTTAGCACACATACTGACAATCCATTAATGGTCGCAATAAATTTTGCCCGCCCACGAAATCATCACGTAAAGCCTCATTTCACACGTTACGTCAGTCGATTTCGTCACGTGACTGACGGCTCTGCCGAGATGCCGCCAGCCCAATCAGGTGTGAAAAAAATTGAAAAGCCTTCTTCGTCCCTCATTAACCTGCAAGCCGTGCCACGCCTGAGTTTTCTGTAAAGGTCTGCCCTGCCTTTTCAGCGCTGATTTTATGCTGTTCGCCACGTAATCCATAATTTTTCCTGTGACTTCAATGGGATGTGCTTTACGCGGGGTATCTCTCCCACATCAAAAACTGAAAAAAACTGAAATTCTTTTCATACTTTACAATTTTGCCTATTGCCCAAAAGCCCAGGCACGGCACGGGCTGGCGGGGTGATTTGTGGGTAGGCGATTTTGAAAAAATTTTACGATGCAAAGTGTGCAGGCGGGTGCGGTGTAGCGCCGTTTCCGTGGGGGATGCGCTTATTTCGTGGCGATGACGCAGCCCTGGCGCGCTGTGGCTGAACGGAGTGGAATGCGTGGCGTTTGGGATGGCTTGAGGCAAAGAGAGGCTTAGCGGGGCGCTCAGGCGCTGTGAGCAGCAGCCACAAAAAAGCCCGCGTAATGCGGGCCGTGGTGTGCGGGGAGATCAGCCGATAACGGGCGCGTACCGGCGGCGTAAGGCGTCAGACTTCGCCCCGGTTGCCGCTATCTCGCCGGCGTTCTGGGGCACGCCCGTGTTGCTGTGGGTATGGCTGGCGGTCTGCTGCGCCATCACGTTGACCTGTTCACCGCCCACCCAGACGACGGGGGCGATCACTTCCTGGCGTGCTGTCGCCAGACTACGGCGGATGTTGCCGATTTTCTCTATCAGGTCTCCGCCAATGTCCGTTGTCGCGTTTTGCCCGATACTGGCGACGTAGTGTGCGCGGGTCGCCACACTGTAATCGCCCTCGGCGATCTGCTGGATACTGCCGGCCAGAAGACGGGCGCCGCCCAGTACCGTGGTCTTGTCCGTGGCCTGTACCGTGGTGGTGCGAGTCACCAGTGTGCGGTTTTCGCTATCCGCCGTGATTTCACGGTGCTGGGCGTTTTCGCGGATAGACTGATCTGTCTGGCGCTCCCAGTCGCCCGCCACGGTGACGCGCTGGAACACTTCCGCGCGTTGTTGCTGAAGCTGTTCGCCGGGTTTGATATCGGGCAAGGTCTGGCCGTGGGCGAGGATTTGGCGCACAAAGGGCTTATCCGGGCGACCCTCGGTAAAACCGATTTCAAGGAGCGTACCCGGCGGCGGAAAATGGAACAGCCCCGACTCTGCGCCGGCCATCGGCAGGGGGAGCGGCACGGCCGGATATACCAGCGTATTCGCAGCCGGGTTGCCGTCCGCATCCAGTAATTGGACATCCACCGCGTAACGCGGGCGGAACGGATCGGCCAGGTCACCCCGGCTGACCGCTTCACTCGGCCCCACGACCCGCGCAAATTTCGGCAGATGCAGCCCTGCGGACAATTCCGGGTAGGCTGCATCAATCTGGCGCTGGGCGGGTGATTTGGCCGTGGTTTTTCCCGTCAGCGGGTTGGCAGCCTGCCAGGTCAGCGCCGTGGTGTCATTTTCCAAGCGTACCGTGATCAACGGCTTGCCGTTGACGACCACGCCGGGGCGCAGGCTGGGCACCATGGGCAGCGTTAGCGTATTGCCTGCCGCCTGTGTCTGGCTGAATTCCGGGGGGATAGAGACCGGTTTGCCGGCAAACAGGGAGTGCGCGGCACCGCCCAGGTAAATACCGCCGTCCGGCAGCGGCTGCCAAAGGTAGTCTTGTATACCAAATGCCGGCCCCAGGGTGGCCAGCAGCTGATAGCCGCTGCCGCTGTGGGTAAAATGGGGAATGGGGGTATCGGTGTCATTTGACGCGGTCGGCAGGACCATGCTGAGGCCGCTTTGGGCCTGTATCCACTCCGCTATCTGGCGCAAGGTCGGGTGCTGGAATGAACAGGGCCA
Organism: Candidatus Sodalis pierantonius str. SOPE; assembly: GCF_000517405.1. NCBI lineage: Bacteria > Pseudomonadati > Pseudomonadota > Gammaproteobacteria > Enterobacterales > Bruguierivoracaceae > Sodalis > Candidatus Sodalis pierantonii. The sequence continues at coordinate 1,225,400 of NZ_CP006568.1, forward strand.
GGGGTGGTCAAAGATGCCGCTCATCTCGCGGACAAAGAGGCGTTGAAAGCCTTTTCCGGCAGGTTGCGCACGTTCAACAAAGCCGGTAAACCAGCGCAATACCCGCTCAGGGTAGCCGATATCAAGGCGGACCAGCTTACCGCTGTAGTCCTTTTCCGTCTGGGCGGTGATAAATCCGCGCCCGCTGGCGCTTATCTCCAATATCAGGTTGACGTCAACCAATGGCACCGTATCCCCTGACAGCATCAGTCGTTTAATCGGTTTCATAGTCTTAACCCCAGCGCGCGTCATTGACGGGTTTGAGCACCTTGCGTTCAAGCCAGCTTAATTGTTCGTCGCTCTCTGTCGCCGGGGGGCCGTTTGCTGGCCCCTTGCCCGGACTCTGTTTCTGGGCGGCGGTTTGACTGCCTTCGCGTGCGTCTTTCTTCTCGGGCACGCTCAGATGTTCGCGTAACGTGAATGTCACCAACCAGGCTTGTTTACCGTCCTGCTTCGGGGCCTCTATCGAGCCGCTAAACGTCGCCAGCCGAAAATTGATGGCCTGGGCGGTATGATTCGCCACGCGGTAACGCTTCAGCTTGCCGCCCTCGGTGGCTTCAGCCATGGCAAACAGGCGCGTCAGCACCTCGGACTCCGTAAACGGGATAACGCCAGAGACGCGCAGCTCCTTGGGCTTGATGCCCTGCTCCGCGTTGGCGGTGCTGGAGGTTTACCCCGACTGGTCTTTTTCCTGAAACTGCATGGTGGGCGTCACCATCAGGCTTTTTAGCGGCAGTGCTTCGCCATCAAGGGCCAATGTGATGATTGTCATGGACCATCGCCTCCAGTGCTGATACCTCTTCTCCGGCAAACAGCGTCGCCAGGGTCATCACCGCATCGGGCTGCGGCACCTCTTTTTGCATGTTGGCCGCCAGGGTGGCCGCCAGTCCTTCGCCAGTAAATACCCAGGCGTTGACGCTTTTCTGGCTCAGGTCTCCCAGAGCCTGACCGATAGCATCGTGGGCCGACTGGCGCGCGTCAGACAGCGCGGTTAAGTGAGCCTGTAGTTGCGCCACACTGGCCCCGCTGGCCGCCTCCGCCTTTGCCTCTGCCATGATGTTGGCCCGTTGCGCCAGACGCAGTGTGTCGGCAGATAACGGCAGCGGGGAGGGTAAGCCGCCGCCAGCTTTAGGTGGAAGCTGCATACGGGTGATGGCCTGCGTGGCCGCTGTTTGCGCCATGCGTGAGACTTGCCCCAGCACTGGTAGGGGTAACACCGCTGAGAAGGCGGCGAGCAGGGACATAAATTCCGGCTGTGAGGTGGCGCAGAGCATCACCACCATCACGCGCAGGTTGCGCCCGGTGCCAGACAGCTTTTGCGCCAGCCAGTGCACGGCATTTTGTGGACTCAGGTAGCTTCCCGAGGCGGCAGTACGTCCCACTGCCGGCGTCCAGGGGTGTACAGGCAGGACGGTGCAGGTTAGAGGCGGCAGGCTATCGGTCAAACGTAGTGTTGTCTTGCGCCATATCATGCGGGCGGATCCGGCCAGTCAATATCCGGCACCTGGGTGATATCCACGCGGTTTAGCAGTACGCGGTATTTCTTCCACGCCAGCAGAGCGGCTTTTTCGGCATCCGTTGCCATGTCGAGGTCTACAGCGTCCTGGAGTGGGGCTATGGCACGTGTCGCTTCGTCCATCCGCTGCTGCTTCATGAATGCGGCACCGCGCCTTGCTTCTTCAGGCGTTGGTGGGGGCGCATCAACCCATATTGGGTAACCCTGTGAGTCTGCACCACGCGTTTTTCCCCTGGGTGGGTTCCGGCAATACTTCGCGTATGTTTTATCGTCAATATCGATTAAATCGTCTGGCAAAGATCCTGCTTTTTTGTAGGAGTCGATCATTGATGCCAGGTAAAAACCGGCAGTTTTGGCGCTAAATTTCATTTTTTCCATTGTCAATACCCTACTGCCATCCAATACATTTTTCGTTCCTGCCAGCCATGAAACCATTCAAAATCGTCACGCTCATTGGATAAATCTTTGACCTGATGACGCTTTGTTGAATAAATCCGAAATTTGTGACGACTTCCTTCCTATCAGGGCGATTGTTACATGATGCGGACGCTGTTTGGCATTCCTAACAGTGTGATCCGGTTAAGTGCTTTAACCATTGCCATTGTCTCACCTACCTGCGCGTCATAGTCATGCAGACTCAGATGACCACCCAGAAGTGTTTTAAACCGGAACATGGCCGTTTCAGCCAGTGAACGCCGGTGATAACCTACTTTCTTTTTCCAGGTATCGTTATTGCCGCTCAGATGCTGATTTGCCACCGCATGGTTACGCTCATGGTATCGAGCTGGCCAATATTGCGCACCACTTCGCGGTGGGATAAGCGGCTTTATTTTTTTCCTCAGCAGAGCATCATGATAGTAACGCGTATCGTAAGCACTGTCAGCCGACGCTTCCCTGATTTTCCGGTGGGTTTGGTTAATCAGCCCGGGCAGCGCCTGCGCATCTGTCGTACCGCTTAGCGATAAATCGGCACAGATAATTTCATGTGTCACGCTATCTACTGCCAGATGAAGCTTGCGCCATACTCTGCGCCTCTCAGCCCTATGCTGCCTGACTTTCCATTCGCCTTCGCCGAAGACTTTCAGGCCGGTGCCATCGATGACCAGGTGTGAGATTTCGCCGCGGGTTGGCGTTTTTATGCTGATGTCGACGGTTTTTGCTCGCCGGCTGACCAGAGAGTAATCTGGGCAGCGCAGCGATAGCCCCATCAGTTTAAAAATCGAGTCAACGAAACCCTGTAACGCCCGGAGCGAAAGGTTAAACACGCGCTTTATCATCAGAACCGTGGTAATGGCCATATCGGTGTAGTGAAGCGGCCGGCCACGATGTTCAGGTGGTGTACTCTCAGTCCATGCAGCAATGGCTGACTCATCAAGCCATACTGTCAGGTCCCCCCGCTGCCTGAGCGCATTGTTATATGCGGGCCAGTTGGTAATTTTAAACTTTTGCTTTGCCATGGGGACCTGATGTTGAAACGAATGTAGTGATCATAGCCGCCAGTCACCTAAAAGTTCGATTTATTCAACAAAGCCCCTGAATGGCGGAACTTTGCCGATTAAGTCGGTCAAGCGCCTTTTGTAACCTCAGCGCGTAATGCTCCACATCGCGCGGGGTATATAGCAGCCAGCGGGCCGGCAATGGCACATACCTGCCAGCGCCAGCGGCTTGTAAGCTGCGCAGCGCCATAGCGGAACAGTTATGCCGGGTGCTGACCAATCGGAAACGCGCTTTGCCTGTCGCGATCTCTGACTTTACCGAATGCCAGAATTCCTCAAGTGCCTGCTCATCCAGTCCGAATAGCTCAGCCCGCTCGCCAGCAAGGGGCAGGTAAACTTGATCGGACGTGGCCACGAAGGCGTCATTCTCCTCGTCCCATACCTGACGACTGCGCGGTTGGAGCCCAGCCAAACATTGTGCCTGCTCAACGTTATTCTGCAACCGGTCACAAAATGTAGGCATTTGCCGAAGCCGGCCAGCGACAATCTTGCTAATCTCCTTTTCAGTTAATCTGCCAGCATTCGACTGTTCAGCCATTGTTGTCACTATAGCTTGGCAAAAAATATCGTCCGTTTTTGTCAGTAGGGCATTGCCATAATCTTGCTTAACCCGTTGGGTTGCCGTCATTACATAATTTACAGGCTTCAACGGCATCGATTTAATTAGATTTTTCAATATAAAAATATCTTGATCATTATAATCTTTCTTACTCAAATTGATATATTTGGCAATGTCTTCTAACCTGTCTTCGACATGCTCCCACAAGAAATTTTCCTCTTCTCCCTCACGAATAAGCCCACGCATGACGTGCGCTTCGGTAAGTTTCTTACGGGTGGTCTCTGATAGCGAGTCATAGGTGTCCTGCGGATAATGCGCTACCAATTGCGCCGGGCGCGGCCCCAGATAACGCTGCTTATTACCATCCGGCAGCTCTTCGTCTGGCCAGTAACTAAAATATGCCTGACGCTCCGGGGTGGATAGCGCCAATGCTGCATGCCCGCAGTGGTTAGGATCGTGATAGGGCCAGATATTGACCGTCAGCCGACGCGGAGATTCGCGGGCATCGCCCACGCCATCAAAACGCGCCAGACGGTTCTGTATTTCATCGATATCTTGGCTTTGTTGAATAAATCGAACTTTTAGGTGACTGGCGGCTCTGATCACTACATTCGTTTCAACATCAGGTCCCCATGGCAAAGCAAAAGTTTAAAATCACCAACTGGCCCGCATACAACAATGCGCTCAGGCAGCGGGGGGACATGACAGTATGGCTTGATGAGTCAGCCATTGCTGCATGGACTGAGAGTACACCCCCTGAACATCGTGGCCGGCCGCTTCACTACACCGATATGGCCATTACCACGGTTCTGATGATAAAGCGCGTGTTTAACCTTTCGCTCCGGGCGTTACAGGGTTTCGTTGACGCGATTTTTAAACTGATGGGGCTGTCGCTGCGCTGCCCAGATTACTCTCTGGTCAGCCGGCGAGCAAAAACCGTCGACATCAGCATAAAAACGCCAACCCGCGGCGAAATCTCACACCTGGTCATCGATGGCACCGGCCTGAAAATCTTCGGCGAAGGCGAATGGAAAGTCAGGCAGCATGGGGCTGAGAGGCGCAGAGTATGGCGCAAGCTTCATCTGGCAGTAGATAGCGCGACACATGAAATTATCTGTGCCGATTTATCGCTAAGCGGTACGACAGATGCGCAGGCGCTGCCCGGGCTGATTAACCAAACCCACCGGAAAATCAGGGAAGCGTCGGCTGACAGTGCTTACGATACGCGTTACTGTCATGATGCTCTGCTGAGGAAAAAAATAAAGCCGCTTATCCCACCGCGAAGTGGTGCGCAATATTGGCCAGCTCGATACCATGAGCGTAACCATGCGGTGGCAAATCAGCATCTGAGCGGCAATAACGATACCTGGAAAAAGAAAGTAGGTTATCACCGGCGTTCACTGGCTGAAACGGCCATGTTCCGGTTTAAAACACTTCTGGGTGGTCATCTGAGTCTGCATGACTATGACGCGCAGGTAGGTGAGACAATGGCAATGGTTAAAGCACTTAACCGGATCACACTGTTAGGAATGCCAAACAGCGTCCGCATCATGTAACAATCGCCCTGATAGGAAGGAAGTCGTCACAAATTTCGGATTTATTCAACAAAGCGCCATTCAGGCATTCTATGAGCAGGAAACCGCCAGCCGGCCCGATGATCTGACACTCCGGCAGAGTGACTTGACCGGCCTGCGAACCCAGTTCAACCTACTATTCTCACACCTACAAACACCGCAGTAAAAACGCCTCCGACGGCTGGCGCGGGCGGTTAATACTTTGCCGGATGCATTTCTGAGCCAGCAATCTGATCGTATTATACCGGCTGCTAAAGCGTTGGTAGAAGCGCTGTGTCCGTTGCTGACTGACGCAATTAGCCAGCAACAAGATTATCGAACCACCCTTTCACTGGCCGCCGCAATGCGCACGTGGTTGCAACAACGACAGCAGCGCGGTGTCCCCTCTAGCGCTTTATATTCAGCTGCTTCAGCAACATCTCAAAGGGATCATCATCGGGCACGTTATGCAAGAAAATACGCGGTCCCTGATAGTCCGGCGCGGTAATACGCGCTTCAATTTGTTTAAGGCGCTCTGCCGGGATGGGATTGCGAGGTATGTAAATCTCGCAGCTGATCGGCAGGGTGAATAACACCTCTGGCACGTCGGTGAATTTATTATTGATCAGCAGCAGCCTTTCCAAACCGGCCGGTAATGCTGAAATATTTTCTGGCAGAGAAGTCAGAGGATTTGAGGAAAGATCCAGCACTTTTAACGACATCGGCAGCGATGGAACAAAGTCAATAGATAGTATTTCTATATCTGCGTTATAGATGAAAAGTTTCTGTAGGTAGGGCGGATAGCCCCCGGGGGGGGGGATTAGCGATAAGATTAGAGCCGCTTTGTTGAATAAATCCGAAATTTGTGACGACTTCCTCCCTATCAGGGCGATTGTTACATGATGCGGACGCTGTTTGGCATTCCTAACAGTGTGATCCGGTTAAGTGCTTTAACCATTGCCATTGCCTCACCTACCTGCGCGTCATAGTCATGCAGACTCAGATGACCACCCAGAAGTGTTTTAAACCGGAACATGGCCGTTTCAGCCAGTGAACGCCGGTGATAACCTCTTTCTGACCCTGTACACGATTCTGTGTAAATGCCTTTTCTCAGAAGTGACCGTCCAGGCGGTCACCGAACTCGATAATAAAGCGGCTCATTGCCATGCGCCAGTCCCTCAAAGGCATTGTCCATTTCTGTGAGGCCGCCTGTATCGCCAGCCACACCACCTTTTTCACTGCGTCGTCGGTCGGGAACACCTTGCGCTTTTTGATGGCATGCCGGATCACGCTGTTTAACGACTCGATGGCGGTGGTCGTGTAGATCACCTTGCGGATGTCCGTTGGGTAGGCAAAGAACGTGGCCAGATTGGCCCAGTTTGCCTGCCAGCTTCGACTTATTTGCGGGTAGCGGATGTCCCAGGCACTGGAGAACGCTTCCAGCGCCTGCAAGCCGGCTTCTTCCGTAGGGGCCTGATAGATAGCTTTCAGGTCGCGGGTGACGGCCTTGTAGTCCTTCCAGGAGACGAACCGCAGGCTGTTGCGCACCATATGCACGATACACAGCTGGAGCCGCGCCTCCGGATACACCGCGTTAATAGCGTCAGGGAAACCTTTCAGCCCGTCTACGCAGGCGATAAGGATATCGTTCAGGCCGCGGTTTTTCAGCTCTGTCAGCACGTTCAGCCAGAACTTTGCGCCTTCATTTTCGGCCAGCCACATACCTAGCAACTCTTTCTGGCCTTCGATGTTGATGCCCAGCGCCAGGAACACAGATTTGTTGATGATGCGGCTGTCCTGCCGGACTTTTAGAACGATACAGTCAAGATAAACAATGGGATAGACTGCATCCAGAGGCCGGTTTTGCCATTCGACAACCTGCTCCATGACCGCATCGCTGACCTTTGAGACCAGCGCCGGCGAGACATCGGCGTCATACAGCTCTTTGAACGCGGCGGCGATCTCGCGGGTGGTCATCCCTTTGGCGTACAACGATAAAATCTGGTTATCCATCCCGGTAATCCGGGTCTGGTTCTTCTTCACCAGTTGCGGTTCAAAGTAACCGTCACGATCGCGCGGAGTACGCAGCGCCAGTGGTAACGGTTTTTGTGGAATAGCCGTTGCGGGCGTTGGTCCCCGGTTTAGGCTGATTTTTATCGTAGCCGAGGTGATGGGTCATTTCGGCATTGAGAGCTGCTTCGACGTTGATTTTTTTCAGCAGCCGATCGAAGTGACTGAGATCTTCAGGGGTTTTGAGATTTTTGGCCAGTTCGTTAGCCAGAGCCTGCAACTGTTTTTCGTCCATAAATTAACCTGTTTTTGATGTTGGATTGAACATATCAAAATCAGGCAAATACACAAATTTCTAAACAGGCTCAAGTCGTCACAAATTTCGGATTTATTCAACAAAGCGCGCCAAAATTATAAACTTCGTCCGGTTGGACTTCCGCCAATATTCGGGTTAAATTTGACGTATCAGAGAGATCGCCATGGTGCAATTTAAGTGTGGCGTTATTATCATGTGACATCTGAAAAATATGTTCTATACGCTGCGTATTAAACTGAGTACACCGTCGTTTTATGCCATGGACCTCATAGCCTTTATTCAGAAGGAATTCGGCAAGATATGAACCATCTTGGCCAGTAATACCGGTTATGAGGGCGACTTTCTTATTCAAAATAACTCCTGAAGGTATCATGGTCGTGGTGTCGAGATGGGACAAGTGTAGCTCTTAATCTTCCTAATCCATAGACTGCAAAAGGAAATATTAAGTTTCTTATAAGTAAGTGGAGATAATACTCATTACGTTTCCGTTTTTATTTACCCCGATTTTGAAAACTTTCCATCATGCTCTGGTGGAATGAGATGCATGCGCGCTTTCTCAAGCGCTCATGGCTAGTCTTACTATGGAAGATGCGTTTGGCACCATTAGCGAGCGTTATCGCCACCGCGATAAGCGGCCCTGACGATTCGGCGCCAAGGGCGGAAGGGGGAAGGGCGGCCGTTCGCCGGCATTAGTCGCGCGTTTGGCACAGGGTGAAAAGCGTTTCCCGCACCCAGCGGTGGGCAGGGTCACGGTGGGTGCGTTCGTGCCAAGCCGCGCTTTTGCTAAAGCCGGGGATCGTCAGCGGCGGCGCCAGGATCGCCAAGCCTTCGGCATGTTGCGCCAGCCGCCGCGGGACGATGGCGATAAGATCGCTGATGCGGAGCATGTCGGGCAACACCAGAAAGCTATTTACCGATAGCGCCACGCGCCGCGTCCGCCCCAGATCGGCCAGCGCCCTGTCGGTCGCACCGGCAAAATTGCCGCCATAATACGATACTAGCGCATGCTCAAGCGCGCAAAAGCGATCAAGTGTGAGGCGGCCGTTGGCAGCATCAGGATGATCGGAGCGCATGACGCAAACATAGGTTTCCTGATACATCGGCTGGGCGTGCAGACCCGGCGGCGTCGTCTCCGGCGTCATCAGCGCCAAATCGACGTCGCCCTGCTCAAATTGCGTCTGTAATCGATCGTTATCGCCCGCCACCACCGCTACCCTAATGCCGGGGGCCTGATGTTTGAGCATCCCCATAAGTGGTACCACCACCGTGCGCAGGGCATAATCGGTCGTGGCAAGAGTGAGGGTCGCACAGGTTGTGGCGGGGTCAAATGCCGGTGGCTTAAGCAGGGTTTCCACATCGCCAAGCAGTTGCTTAACCGGCGCCGCCAGCGCCTGCGCCCGCCGCGTGGGGACGATGCCCCGCTGCGTACGTACGAACAGCGGATCGTCAAAACTCTCACGCAATCGCGTCAGCATACCGCTGACGGCAGGCTGCGTCAGGACGAGACGCTTTGCGGCGCGGGTGACGTTGCGCTCGTCCAACAAGACGTCGAGGGTTCTAAGAAGGTTAAGATCCAAATGTCTGATATTAGCGGGCATGATAGCGTCAATAAAATATTGCGATTGGATTTATATCAGCGTACCAAGCACCCTGCGTAGCGTCCATGACGCGGCGGCGCTATCCGTGTGGCATGGCCCATCACACTACACAGAAAGGTCAATTATGCATGCGATTATCTGGCCCGAGCAGTATCAGCCGGGCTTTACCGACAATTTCGTGTCTAACGAAGTGATTGAGGCCGGCCTTGGCGCGGCCGAGGTTTGGCCGTGGCTTAACGACGCCGCGCGTTGGCCGGACTACTATACTAACGCCGCCAACGTTCGCTTTTACGATCGGGCGGGCCCCGCGCTGACGACGGGTGTCCACTTTTATTTTGAGACCTTCGGTTTCCCGGTGGAAGCACAGGTCGTAGAGCAGCAGGCACCTGGCGCAGGACAACCGGGACGGCTGGCCTGGTACGGTTGGGCGGGGGAGGGGGATACGCGTCTGGACGTGCATCACGCCTGGTTGATTGAGGATTTGTCCGGCGGTCGGGTGCGTATTCTGACCCAGGAAACGCAGAACGGCAAACCGGCGCTGGAATTGGCGAGAACCCGGCCTAATCCCATGTTGAACGGCCATCAGACGTGGCTGGACGGGCTGGTCGCGGCGGCCCGCAGAGCTAGCCGGGCATAACCGCGCCGGCCATCGGCGAGAGAGGCGTACGTTACCGACGGGGCAATCGAATCGCTAGCCGATGGGCGTTAGGCTCTGCCATGGCGCTTCCTACCGACGCTTACGGGTCCGTATTATCTGCCTGCCGCGCGGTTTGTCTGGCTTGGCGCCAGTTCAGCAGCGGCGTCACGGTAATGCCATGGACAATGACGCTGGCGACGATAAGCGTCAGCGCCATGTTGACCATGCGCTCCGCGTCCTTGTCCGCCAGGCCGTGGCTGAAAGCGTAGACGATATAGTTGACGCTGCCGATGCCGCGAATACCAAGCCAGCCAATCAATAACCGCCGCAACGGCGGCGTGTCGGTGCCGAGGGTAGCCAGCCACACCGATAATGGACGTATGATCACAAAAAGTATCGCCGCCAGCCCCAGCCCCATCGGATCCCAGTGGTAGGCCAGGGAAATGCCGAGCGCCACCACAATCGCCGCGGCGAACAGCCGTTCCACCGTATCGCCGAACGAAAGCCCATCCCCCACTACCAGACCGACGGCGGTAGCCAGACCACCATTGCCCAAGGTATGGCGCCGGTTCGGGTTCACCAGGATCTCCGCAGGGGAATAATGCTCTTCTTCCGCCAACTCTTCCGGCGGATGGCGATTTACCACCCGCACTTCGGCGCGGCGTAATCCGACGCCGGCGGCAAAGGCAGCCAAAAAACCTGAGGTATCAAGGCCTTGCGCGGCGGCATAGCTTAGCGCTATCAGCGCCAGGGCAAAGAAGTCATTGGGCGCGACATCCTGATGGGCATTGCGTACGCGCGCCGCCAATTTTCCCACGCCTCTGCCCATACCAAAGCCGATCCCCAGCCCGCCCAATAGCGCCCAAAGAATATCTTTTAGCGCCCAGTGGGCCAGGATGCCAGCGGAAAAGTCGGTTTTGGAAGCCAGCAGAGCCATCGCCAGCATCAGTACCGGCAACGCCGTACCGTCATTCATACCCGCTTCGCTGGAGAGCGAAACCCGCATGCTGTCGTCGTCGTTGGCGTCATTCACCGAGATTAAACTGGCCAGCACCGGATCGGTCGGGGCGACGATCGCGCCGAACGCCAGCGGCCATGCAAAGCCGGTGATGTAATGGAACATCACGGTGATGCCGGCGACGGTGTGTATCATTGCTGGAAACGCCAGGCGGATGCCCATACGCCAGCCGGGGTTGCTGAACGGCAAACGTAGTTTCAGACCGGTGATGAACAGCGAGGTCGCCATGGCGATTTCTGTCGTCCGCGCGACGAGAACGGCATGTTGGGCGAGGTTGAGATGGAGTAAATCCAGCATCCACGGTCCGCAGATAATCCCGGCGATCAGATACAGGCCGAATACCGTTAGCGGACCGCGGTTAATCCAGCCGGAGGCCAGCGACATCAGTAACAGTAGCCCTCCGACGGCGGCGGTCCATCCCAGAAAATCCATATGTTCTCCCTTGATGCGTGTCGCCATACAAAGTTAATGGCGATAATGGGTTAATGAGTCCTTTAAGTATGATCTATCCATCACGACCGCGCCCGACGGCCGCTCCGGTAAAGTGCGCAACAGAGGGGGTGATGACAGATTAAGCAGTCGAACGCCGAGCGTGAAAAAAGGCTTGCCGTTGACCCTAAAGCAGTCCATAATTGCGTCCATCTCGAAGATTGAGATGGCTAAAAGGCATTAAAATCAATGGGTTAGGTGGTTTTATGACGCTGTTAATCCAACCAGAACCAAATGCCCTTGCCGTCTTTGTCAACAATGATGCACTGCTTGTATCATAATAAGCTGTCTGCGTTATGCCGGGCAGCGTGAAAGCGATTAATGCGGGAATAGCTTAGTGGTAGAGCACAACCTTGCCAAGGTTGGGGTCGCGAGTTAGAGCCTCGTTTCCCGCTCCAATTAACGGTTACCGATCCGCACGGATCGGTAACCGGTTGCGAAAAAGGGCCTTTCAGGCCCTTTTTTGTTTTTGCACGTTGGACAAGATGATGCGCGTTCGGTCCCTTTGACGGCTTACGCAAAACCGCTGGAGGTCTAGTACCAATGCGGTGTATTGAAGCCAAGAAATAGGCATGGCGTCCCGGCCAGCGTGACCTTCATTTTGTGCCTTATCGGGGCGTTGTTGAATAAATCGAACTTTTAGATGACTGGCGGCTCTGATCACTACATTCGTTTCCACATCAGGTCCCCATGGCAAAGCAAAAGTTTAAAATCACCAACTGGCCCGCATACAACAATGCGCTCAGGCAGCGGGGGGACATGACAGTATGGCTTGATGAGTCAGCCATTGCTGCATGGACTGAGAGTACACCACCTGAACATCGTGGCCGGCCGCTTCACTACACCGATATGGCCATTACCACGGTTCTGATGATAAAGCGCGTGTTTAACCTTTCGCTCCGGGCGTTACAGGGTTTCGTTGACGCGATTTTTAAACTGATGGGGCTGTCGCTGCGCTGCCCAGATTACTCTCTGGTCAGCCGGCGAGCAAAAACCGTCGACATCAGCATAAAAACTCCAACCCGCGGCGAAATCTCACACCTGGTCATCGATGGCACCGGCCTGAAAATCTTCGGCGAAGGCGAATGGAAAGTCAGGCAGCATGGGGCTGAGAGGCGCAGAGTATGGCGCAAGCTTCATCTGGCAGTAGATAGCGCGACACATGAAATTATCTGTGCCGATTTATCGCTAAGCGGTACGACAGATGCGCAGGCGCTGTGCCCGGGCTGATTAACCAAACCCACCGGAAAATCAGGGAAGCGTCGGCTGACAGTGCTTACGATACGCGTTACTGTCATGATGCTCTGCTGAGGAAAAAAATAAAGCCGCTTATCCCACCGCGAAGTGGTGCGCAATATTGGCCAGCTCGATACCATGAGCGTAACCATGCGGTGGCAAATCAGCATCTGAGCGGCAATAACGATACCTGGAAAAAGAAAGTAGGTTATCACCGGCGTTCACTGGCTGAAACGGCCATGTTCCGGTTTAAAACACTTCTGGGTGGTCATCTGAGTCTGCATGACTATGACGCGCAGGTAGGTGAGGCTATGGCAATGGTCAAAGCGCTTAACCGGATCACGCTGTTAGGAATGCCAAACAGCGTCCGTATCATGTAACAATCGCCCTGATAGGGAGGAAGTCGTCACAAATTTCGGATTTATTCAACAAAGCGCCTTATCGGTGCCGCCAAACCCTAATGTTAAGACTTTCTACAGAATAAGTGCGGGCGGTTACATGCTATGCATGGCCGACGCCGTCATCGCCCCTCTTACCCTGCCGGGTAAACCGCGATAGCGGCCCGCTTATCCTCTTGTCACGGCGCAATGATGCTAAGTAATCGTTACTTGCCTGATCAACTGCTCTGTTGGGAAGCGTTAGGCGGCGGTCTTGAGCACGCGTACTGCCATGGCTGACACGCTCTTTCATGAGAGCCATCCGCCGCTTTTACCCCTCTTGACGGTAAGCGGATCCACGCACGCGGCCGACAAAAAGCTTGCCAAGTTGAGGTGTCTGGTACATTATGCGATCCGTCGTCACGAAGGCTATCGAGGCGTAGCCGTGCAAGCGCCCGCGAGACGATCGTTCGCCACCTTTTTTCAGCAGCAGACGAATTAATTGCGTGAATAATTTATCCACCGCTAAAGGTAGCGCAGCGTCTGCCTTATATTCTCCGTCGTAATCTTTTAAACAGAGTTATCCACAGGCTTCTTCGGGCTATCGACCGCGCGCGTTCGGCTTTTGAAAATTTCGCTCTACCATAACCATTTGAAAAAGAAAGATAAATTTTTATTATGAAACGTAAGATCGATCGCTTGCGTTTTTTGTGACGATTGATTGACAAAGGATTTTTATTTTTATACACAGCGGCCATGCGCTATTGCAAGAGGTTTTTTCCCTGCGAGAATTTGCCTAAGCGTCGCAGGTTAATCCTTTTTCGATGGCCCTGACCAACCGCGTTTGCTGCGCGCTTTGTACCGCCACGGCGGCGGCCTCTCGACGCGCCATCTGCCTTTCCAGCGCCCAATGAATATGCACATCCAGCAGCGGCAGTTCTCCCAGTCGGCGCCGCAGCGCCAGCACGATCTCGTCCTGATAGGGTGCATTACCCAGCGTGACCGCGATATTGCGTGACCAGCGCACGTGGCCAATGCGCCGAATGGCCGACCCTTCGGTAACGCGCAGAAATGTGGCCTCATTCCAGCCAAACAGTTCTACCAGTTTAGGGGCATGTAATACCGCGCGCGGACTAAAGTCCGGCTCATCGGTCAGGTGCGAGAAACGGTTCCACGGGCAGATCAATTGACAGTCGTCGCAGCCATAAATGCGATTGCCTATCAGCGGGCGCAGCGCCTCGGGAATTTCCCCCTCCAACTCAATCGTCAAATAGGAGATACAGCGGCGGGCATCAAGGGTATAAGGCTCGACGATGGCGCCGGTGGGGCAGGTGGTGATACAGGCGACGCAGCGGCCGCTCCATGATCGGCGCTGAATCGACAAAGGGGCGGAAATTCACCTCGCCGCAGGCGTCGCGGATCCGCTCGTCCAGTTGTTTTAAACGGTTACGTAAAACTTTGTGGTAATCACGGCCCAGTGCATAACGACTAACATATCCTAATGAAGGATTTTTCAATGTCGACGCAAAAGCGGCCTTGGCCGGCAGGTAGTTCATGCGCACGCTGATCACCCGTAGCGTGCCCGGCAGCAATTCGTGGGGCCGGGCGCGCAGCATGCCGTGGCGCGCCATCCAGGCCATCTCGCCGTGGTATTTGCGGTCAAGCCAGGCTTGCAGCGTTGGCTCATGGGCGGCAAGGTCGGTGTCGCAAATCCCGACCTACTGAAAGCCCAACTTCTGCCCCCAGCGTTTAATTTGCCGGGCTAATTCTGTAAGATCAAAAGGATAAGACATGACTGACCGTGCCAACACATTTTCTCTACAAAGTTTATCACACTCCGTCTACGGTGCGCAGTGGCTCCGGGAATGGGAAAGCCAGGGCGCCGGGCTGGCCAGCGTGTCGCTCTATCAGCTGATGCAGCGCGCCGGTACGGCGGCGTTCCAACGTATTCTTTGGCTGTATCCCGGCGCCCATCGCTGGCTGGTGCTGGCGGGTCACGGTAACAACGGCGGGGACGGTTACGTGGTGGCGCAGCTTGCCGCCGCCGCCGGTAAACAGGTCACGGTGCTGGCGTGCGGCGGCAGCTCCCCTTTGCCTGCCGAAGCGGAACAGGCCAAAGCGGCGTGGCTGGCGGCCGGCGGAGAAATACACGCCGCCGAGGAGCCTTGGCCGCAGGGCGTGGAGGTGATTATCGATGCGCTGCTGGGAACGGGCCTCAAGGCGGCGCCGCGCGATCCCTATTGCTCGCTTATCGCCGCGGCAAACCGGCATTCCGCGCCGGTGATCGCGCTGGATATCCCATCCGGTCTGTTGGCCGAGACCGGCGCGACGCCCGGGGAGGTGATGTCTGCCGCACATACCGTGACGTTCATCGCCCTTAAACCGGGATTGTTGACCGGCAAGGCGCGCAGCGTGACCGGACACGTGCATTATGACGACTTGGGGCTGGGAAAATGGCTCGAGCGGGAAACGCCGCTAATGGCGCGGCTCAGCGCGGAACTGTTGCCGCGCTGGCTCCCTGAGCGCGATCCCTGCGCGCATAAAGGCGACAACGGCCGTCTGTTGATTGTGGGCGGGGATCATGGATTCGCCGGCGCGATTCGTATGACGGGGGAGGCCGCGCTGCGCTGCGGCGCCGGGCTGGTCCGCGTGCTGACCCGCGAGGAGAATATCCCCCCGCTGTTGACCGCCCGGCCGGAGCTTATGGTAGCGCCGCTGACCCGCGACACCCTTCAGCAGGGTCTGGAATGGGCGGATGTGGTGGTAATCGGTCCGGGCCTCGGACAGGACAGTTGGGGGAAAAATGCGCTGCGCGAGGTGGAAAATTGTGACAGACCAATGCTGTGGGACGCGGATGCGCTTAACTTGCTGGCATTCAATCCTGAGAAACGTCACAATCGAATAATTACGCCTCACCCGGGCGAGGCCGCCCGCTTGCTGAATGGCAATGTCGGCGCCATTGAAAGTGACCGTTTACTTGCAGCGCGCAAACTGGTGCGGCGCTACGGCGGCGTGGTGGTGCTGAAAGGCGCGGGGACCTTGCTGGCCGCTGAAGATGGCGCCGTCGCCATCGCCGATGTCGGTAACGCGGGCATGGCCTCGGGGGGAATGGGGGATGTATTGTCCGGTATCATCGGCAGTTTGCTCGCGCAAAAGCTGTCGCTGTATGATGCAGCCTGTGCCGGCTGCGTAGTCCATGGCGCTACCGCCGACCGTCTGGCGGCGGAAAAAGGAACGCGCGGCATGTTGGCCACAGATTTACTGCCGGCATTGTACCTATATGTCAATCCAGAGCTTACCGCATAGAAACCAGACATGGAAAAACGTGTAATATTCCTGCCGGATGAAACGGCAACCGTCGCCTTCGGCGCAGCATTGGCTGCCGCCTGCCGACAAGCCTGCGTGATTTATCTTTATGGCGACCTTGGCGCCGGCAAAACGACATTCTGCCGCGGGTTTTTTCGTGCGCTGGGGCACCCGGGCAATGTAAAAAGCCCCACCTACACCCTGGTCGAGCCCTACGCGCTGCCGCGCTGGACGGTTTATCATTTTGACCTTTATCGCCTGGCGGATCCGGAGGAGCTTGAATTTATGGGAGTGCGGGATTATTTCGATGATACCGCCCTGTGTTTGGTGGAATGGCCGCAGCGTGGGGAGGGCATCCTGCCGGCGGCGGATATCGCCTTGACGCTCGCCTATCAAGAGGACGGCCGGCAGGCGCAGGCGCAGGCCCTCAGCGCCACCGGCGAGCGCATTCTGGCGCACCTGGCGCCGCGGCAGGGAACGTCTTCATGATGCTGCAGTTCAGGATAATGCTGGCGTTGGCGGTGTGTTTAATCGTAGGGCGGACAATGGCGGCGACGCTCAGCGATATTAACGTTGCCAACAGCGCCAATCAATCGACGGTCACCCTCGGGTTTAATCAACAGCCGGTTTACGCTTTTTTTTCGCTGCACAACCCCGAACGGGTCGTGGTGGATATCCGCCAGAGCGGCCCGGTGCAAGGGCTGCCGCTCGATTTTAGCGGTGAGAATGTGATTAAACGTATTCGCACCAGTACGCCGGTGGATAAGCAGAGTATACGCCTGGTATTCGAGCTGGCCCGCAAATCCCGCGCGCAGGCCACGACACGGCAGGTGGACGGGCGCTACAATGTTGTGCTGACCGTGACGAGCCAGCAGCCGGCCGCCGTTGCCTCTGCTCCGCGGACGAGCGCCGCTGTGCCGGCCCCAAGCACGCCGCCGCCGTCAAAATCGGTAAAAAACCCCTTTACCAACCGGGTGACGGTGGTCGAGAGCCCCGCCACGGTGGTGGTGGCCATCGACGCCGGCCACGGCGGTCAGGATCCGGGGGCTACCGGCCCCAATGGCCTGCATGAGAAAAATGTGACCATCGCTATCGCTCGCAAGCTGAAAACGCTGCTCGATGGAGACAAGATGTTCAAGCCGGTACTGACCCGCGACGGCGATTATTTCATCTCCGTCATGGGCCGTTCCGACGTCGCGCGCAAAAAGGGCGCCAGCGTGCTGGTGTCCATTCACGCCGATGCCGCGCCCAACCGCAGCGCCAGCGGTGCGTCGGTTTGGGTGCTGTCCAACCGGCGCGCCAACAGCGAAATGGCGAATTGGCTTGAGCAGCATGAAAAACAGTCGGAGCTGCTGGGGGGGGCGGGCGACCTGTTGGCCAACAGCCAGGCCGATCCCTACCTCAGCCAGGCGGTGCTGGATCTGCAGTTCGGCCATTCGCAGCGGGTGGGATACGACATCGCGGTGAAGGTACTGGGCCAGCTGCAGCGGGTAGGCGCGCTGCATAAACGCCGGCCGGAACACGCCAGTCTCGGCGTACTGCGCTCGCCGGATATTCCGTCGCTGCTGGTGGAAACCGGTTTCATTAGTAATACCCGGAAGGAGCGGCTACTCGGTAGCAGCGCGTACCAGGATAAGATCGCCAACGCCCTGTACCTGGGACTGCGCGCTTATTTCCTGGCGCATCCGCTGCAAACCGGCCCAAAGCTCGAAAATCGGCCGCAGGGCGTTAGCTCCGCGGCCGACGCCGGAGCCAGCGGAACCCAGGCGGTGGCCCAGTCCAACGCCGGCGCGCTGACACCCGCCGCCGCAGGACGCCATGTCGTGAAGCGGGGTGAGACGCTCTCCTCCATCGCCCGCCAATATGGGGTAAGCATGGAGGCGATCCGTACGCTGAACAAGTTGAAAAAAGAGGGCGTCTGGGTCGGGCAACGGCTGCGCATTCCCGCGGGGGGAAGCGCTCAGGCCGCGCCGCCGCCCGCTGCCGCACCGAAGGGCGGTCCTCGACGGCATCAAGTGGCGCGTGGCGATACATTGACCGCAATCGCCGCACGCTATGGCGTGTCCGTCAGCGCCATCAAGCGTGCTAATAATATGACGTCCAATAACGTGATGCTGGGACAAACGTTGACCATACCGCCCGCTTAAGGCCAGAGGACCCGATTATCATGCCGATTCAGGTGCTGCCGCCACAGCTTGCAAACCAAATCGCCGCCGGTGAAGTGGTGGAACGCCCCGCGTCGGTGGTAAAGGAACTGCTTGAAAACAGTCTTGACGCCGGTGCGACCCGCATTGAGATTGATATCGAGCGCGGCGGCGCCAAACGTATCCGTATTCGTGATAACGGCAGCGGTATCGCTAAAGAGGAGCTGGCGCTGGCGCTGGCCCGTCATGCGACCAGCAAGATCGCCAGCCTGGACGATCTCGAAAGTATCACCAGTATGGGTTTTCGCGGCGAGGCATTGGCCAGCGTAAGCTCCGTGTCACGTCTGACCTTGACCTCGCGCACCGCCGCGCAGAGCGAAGCCTGGCAAGCATACGCCGAGGGGCGCGAACTGGCGGTAACGCTTAAACCCGCCGCCCATCCGGTCGGAACGACGGCAGACGTGGTGGATCTGTTTTACAATACGCCGGCCCGGCGCAAGTTCATGCGCACCGAAAAGACCGAGTTCACCCATATCGATGAAGTCATTCGCCGTATCGCGCTGGCACGATTCGACGTGACATTCATTTTGCAGCACAACGGCAAAACGGTGCGCCAGTACCGCGCGGTCAGCCAGCAAAGCCAGCATCTGCGCAGGCTGGGCGGGCTTTGCGGCCCGGCGTTTGTCGCGCGAGCCTTGGGCGTTTCCTGGCAGCACGGCGATCTGGCGATACACGGCTGGGTAGCGGATCCGGCGGCGGGGGAGCTGCCCGAGATACAGTACAGCTATGTTAATCGGCGCACGATGCGCGACAAATTGATCAATCACGCTATACGTCAGGCCTATCAGGATCAGCTGGCGGGAACGCAGCAGCCGGCCTTTGTGCTGTTTCTCAATGTGGATCCGCATCAGGTTGACGTCAATGTCCACCCCGCCAAACACGAAGTGCGGTTTCATCAGGCGCGGCTGGTGCATGATTTTATCTATCAGGCGGTGGTGACCGTCTTGCAGCAAAGCACGGCGCCACGCCTGCCGATCGGCGACGAGGGCGCAGGGCCGAGTGCGCCGGAGAATCGCCAGGCATCCGGGCGCAATCATTTTTCCCTGCCTGCCGGCGAGGCATCCTCTCTATGGGGAGCGCGACAGCCCGACGGCGACAACGACGCGCCGCACGCCGGCGCCGCCTCCTCGTCCAGCGCCGTCATGGGCGAGGCGTCCGTCAGTGCCGGGCCGGCCGTCGCCGGTAATCCCCACAGTTTCGGCAGAGTGGTGACTCTGGTCGCGCCCTGCTATGCGCTGGTAGAGTCGGCGAGCGGCCTGGCGCTGCTCTCGCTGCCGGTTGCCGAACGCGGCTTGACCGAACGCCAACTGACGCCCTGCACGGAACAGCTGCGCGCTCAGCCGCTGCTGATTCCGCTGCGTATGACGCTGCGCGATGAAGAAGCCGCGGCGCTTAAACGCTATCAGCCACTGCTTCAGGAAATGGGAATCACGCTACAGGCGCATCTTCATCAGGCAATACTGAATGCGGTACCTTTACCATTACGCCAACAAAATTTACAAAACTTGATTCCAGACCTGTTAGGCTACCTGCACGGTGAAACGTCGGTGACGCATCACCAGGTTGCGGTTTGGCTTGCCCGCCGACTGCAGCACGAATCGGTCGTCTGGAGCCATTCCCGGGCAATACAATTGATTGCCGAGGTGGAGCGGCTTTGTCCGCAGTGGGTGAAAGCCCCGCCCGACGGGCTTCTGGTAACACTGAATTTTGAGGCCGCTATTAAAGCCCTGAACCATGACTGAGCCGACATTTCCGCGCCGGCCCCAGGCCATTTTCCTGATGGGGCCCACCGCCTCCGGTAAAACCGCGCTCGCGATGACATTGCGCCAGCACCTGCCGGTGGAGATCATCAGCGTCGATTCTGCGCTGATATATCGCGGTATGGATATCGGCACGGCCAAGCCCAGCGCCGACGAGCTGGCGCGGGCGCCGCATCGGCTGATAGATATCCGCGATCCGGCGGAGCATTATTCAGCGGCGAATTTCCGCCGTGATGCGCTTAAGGAAATGGCAGAGATCACCGAGGCCGGTCGTATACCGTTGCTGGTGGGCGGGACCATGCTTTACTTCAAGGCGCTGCTGGAGGGATTATCCCCCTTGCCCCCGGCAGATCCAGAAGTGCGCGTGCGTATTGAACGCGAGGCGGAAGCGGTGGGGTGGCAGGCGTTGCACCGGCAATTGCAACAGATTGATCCGATTGCGGCAAATCGTATTCATCCTAATGATCCGCAGAGATTGTCGCGGGCACTGGAGGTTTTTTTCGTTTCAGGTAACACTCTAACGGAACTGACAAAAATATCCGGTGAAGCGCTGGCGTATCGGGTACATCAATTCGCCATCGCGCCGCTTGGCCGCGCATTGCTGCATCAGCGTATTGCGCAGCGCTTTCATCAGATGTTGGCCGCCGGTTTTGAGCACGAGGTCAGTACACTTTTTGCCCGAGGTGATCTTCACCGGGAAATGCCATCCCTTCGTTGCGTCGGCTACCGCCAGATGTGGTCATATCTGGCCGGCGAAACCGATTATGATGACATGGTGTTTCGCGGGATTTGCGCGACACGACAGCTTGCCAAGCGCCAAATGACCTGGCTGCGGGGGTGGCGCGATGTTCATTGGCTGGATAGCGATAAACCCGCCGCCGCCCTCGACAGGGTATTACAGGTTGTTAGTGCATAGGTTGGGTGATTGTGTACAATTGATGGTACTGAACGTGCTTTTTTACAACGATTATTTTATTTAGAGCCACATGGTTTTTGTTACAAACAACAAGCACATAAGGAAAAGACAGAATGGCTAAGGGGCAATCTTTGCAAGATCCGTTCTTGAACGCGTTGCGTCGGGAACGTGTTCCGGTTTCTATTTATTTGGTGAATGGCATTAAACTACAGGGCCAGATTGAATCTTTCGATCAATTTGTCATTTTATTAAAGAACACGGTCAGCCAGATGGTTTACAAACACGCCATCTCCACCGTCGTACCATCGCGCCCCGTATTGCATCACAATAACAATCCGAGCGGTGGTTCCAGTAATTATCACCATGGCAGCACCCCTGCTTCGCAACCGTCGCAGCCGGAAAGCGATGACGCCGAATAAGGCGCATCCCTGTTGACCATTTCGCGGTGCTTTAGCGTGCTGTTGGCGCTAAGGCCCGATTATAGCTGCGGTATATCCGCATGAGAGGTTGTACGCTTGTTTGACCGTTATGATGCCGGTGAGCAGGCCATACTGGTTCACATCTTTTTTTCGCAAGACAAGGATATGGAAGATTTGCAGGAGTTTGAATCCCTGGTCTCTTCCGCCGGGGTAGCGGCGCAGCACGTCGTTACCGGCAGCCGCAAGGCGCCACATCCAAAATATTTTGTTGGCGAGGGAAAAGCGGAAGAGATCGCGGAGGCGGTTAAAACCAGTAGCGCGTCTGTGGTCCTATTCGATCATGCTTTATCCCCCGCCCAGGAGCGTAATCTTGAACGCCTGTGCGAGTGCCGGGTTATCGACCGCACGGGGTTGATCCTCGACATTTTTGCTCAGCGCGCGCGCACCCATGAGGGTAAGCTGCAGGTGGAGCTGGCCCAGCTGCGTCATCTTGCTACCTACGCGGCTGGACGCACCTTGAGCGGCAAAAGGGTGGCATCGGGCTGCGCGGGCCGGGGGAAACCCAGCTTGAGACCGACCGTCGTCTGTTGCGGAACCGCATCAGCCAGATCCTTTCCCGTTTGGAACGGGTGGAGAAACAGCGCGAGCAGGGCCGGCGCGCCCGCGCCCGGGTGGATGTGCCCACCGTCTCGCTGGTGGGCTATACCAACGCCGGTAAGTCCACTCTGTTTAATCTGATGACCGAGGCCGGGGTGTATGCGGCCGATCAGCTGTTTGCCACCCTCGATCCGACGCTGCGGCGTATCAACGTCGGCGACGTGGGGGATACCGTTCTGGCAGATACGGTGGGTTTTATCCGCCATCTGCCCCACGGACCTGGTGGCGGCGTTTAAAGCGACGCTGCAAGAGACGCGGCAGGCCACCCTGCTGTTGCATATCGTCGACGCCGCCGATACGCGAATTAATGAAAATATCGATGCGGTGGACCAGGTGCTAGCTGAGATAGAAGCCAACGATATTCCGACGCTGTTGGTGATGAATAAAATCGATCTGCTTGGCGATTTCGCGCCACGCATCGATCGCGATGAAGAGAACCGACCGGTGCGGGTGTGGCTTTCCACCCACAGCGGCGAAGGGGTCGCGCTATTGATGCAGGCCCTGACCGAGCGACTGGCGGGCGAGATCGCGCGCCATGAGCTCCGTTTGCCCCCGCAGGCTGGCCGGCTGCGCAGCCGTTTTTACCAGCTGCAGGCCATAGAAAAAGAGTGGGTCGAGGAAGATGGCAGCGTGGGGCTGGTGGTAAGACTGCCCATCATCGACTGGCATCGTTTATGTAAGCAGGAAATGGCGTTGGTAGACTATCTTGTCTGACCGTCCTTTGGGAACTCAAGCCTGAAGAATACTAATTAAAGTAAAAAGGGAGCTAAAACATGGCGTGGAACCAGCCCGGTAATAACGGACATGACCGCGACCCGTGGGGGAGCAGCAATAATAATAGCGGCAACTCTGGCGGAAATAACAATAAAGGCGGACGAGAACAAGGGCCGCCCGATCTGGATGATATCTTCCGCAAACTCAGCCGCAAGCTGAGCGGGTTCGGCAATAAAGGTGGTAGCGGCACCGGCACCGGCGCGCCGGGCAGAAGCGGCCGTTATATCAGTCTGGCGGTGGCGGCCGTGGTGGTCATCTGGGCGGGCAGCGGCTTCTACACGATTAAAGAAGCGGAGCGCGGCGTAGTGCTGCGTTTCGGCAAATTCGATCATCTGGTTCAGCCTGGCCTGAATTGGAAGCCGACTTTCATTGATACCGTGACCGCGGTCAACGTGGAGTCGGTACGGGAGCTGGCGGCGTCCGGCGTCATGCTGACCTCCGATGAGAACGTGGTGCGCGTTGAAATGAACGTGCAGTATCGCGTGACCGACCCCGAACGCTATTTGTTTAGCGTCACCAACGCCGACGACAGCCTGCGCCAGGCTACCGACAGCGCTCTGCGCGGCGTCATCGGTAAATACACTATGGATCGCATCTTGACCGAAGGCCGTACCGTGGTGCGCAGCGACACCCAGCGGGTGCTAGAAGAAACTATTCAGCCATATAACATGGGTATAACCCTGCTGGACGTCAACTTCCAGGCCGCCCGGCCGCCGGAAGAGGTGAAAGCGGCCTTTGACGACGCTATCGCCGCGCGGGAAAACGAACAGCAGTATATCCGCGAAGCCGAAGCGTATTCCAATGAAGTGCAGCCGCGCGCTAACGGTCAGGCGCAGCGCATCCTGGAAGAGGGCCGCGCCTATAAAGCCCGCACTGTTCTGGAGGCGCTGGGGGAAGTGCAACGTTTCGCCAAGGTGCTGCCGGAGTATAAAGCGGCACCGGAAATTACCCGCGAACGCCTGTATATCGACGCTATGGAGCGCGTGCTGAGCAGTACCCGCAAAATTCTGGTCAACGACAAAGGCAGCAACAATTTGATGGTGCTGCCGCTGGATCAGATGTTGCGCAACCCGCCGGCGCCGACCGGCAATAGCAAGACGCGCTCAAGCAATGAGGCGCTCAATCTGTTGCGGCTGCCTGCCGGGGGCGCCAACAGCGGTGTCGCGACGGCACCTGCCGCGGGCGGCAACGCTAACGGAACGGTCATGGATCAGCGACGCGCCAATGCACAGCGTGACGATACCACGCGCGAAGGGAGGGAGTAACCGATGCGTAAGCCTTTATTGCTTATTGTGGTGATAGTGCTGGTGGTGCTGTATGCGTCACTGTTTGTGGTGCAAGAAGGCCAGCGCGGCATCGTTCTGCGCTTTGGTAAAGTATTGCGCGACGGCGACAACAAACCGTTGATTTTCAATCCCGGTTTGCACATGAAAATACCGTTTATTGAAACGGTCAAGAATCTCGATGCGCGCATTCAGACCATGGAAAACCAGGCGGATCGCTTTGTGACCATGGAGAAGAAAGACCTGATCGTTGACTCCTATATCAAATGGCGTATCAGCGACTTCAGCCGGTATTATCTGGCGACCGACGGCGGTGATGTGTCGCAGGCGGAAGTGTTGCTGAAACGGAAGTTTTCCGACCGTTTGCGCTCGGAGCTCGGCCGGCTGGATGTGAAGGGGATCGTCACCGACTCCCGCAACCGCCTGATGACCGATGTGCGCGAAGCGCTTAATAACGGGACCTCCGGCGACAATGAAGAGACGCAGGCCACCGCGGCCGATAACGCCATCGCTTCCGCCGCCGCGCGGGTAGAGCGTGAAACCAACGGCCAGCAGCCGGCGGTGAACCCGAACAGTATGGCGGCGCTGGGCATTGAAGTTGTCGACGTGCGTATCAAGCAGATCAACCTGCCGACGGAAGTGTCCGACGCGATTTATCAGCGCATGCGCGCGGAGCGTGAAGCCGTCGCCCGTCGCCACCGGTCCCAGGGCCAGGAAGAGGCGGAGAAGCTGCGTGCCGCCGCGGATTACGAAGTGACCCGCACGCTGGCCGAGGCCGAGCGTCAGGCGCTGATTACCCGTGGTGAAGCGGATGCGGAAACCGCCAAGCTGTATGCCGACGCGTTCAGCCGGGATCCGGCGTTCTACGCCTTTATCCGCAGTCTGCGCGCGTATGAAAACAGCTTTAACAGCAACAATGATGTGATGGTGCTGAGCCCGGAAAGTGATTTCTTCCGCTTCATGAAGTCGCCGGAAGATACCGCGGTCGGCCGCCGTCCCTAACGGTTGCCTCGCACATTCAATCAGGCTCGAGTGTGCGAGGTACGTTTTTCCCAGGGCGGGCCGCGGGTCAAGCGTGCCTGTCTTGCGGTATGCTACGGCTAACGGCCCGCCAAGGTCGTTAATCAGTACGGCGAGCAAGTGTCGAGTATCCGTGGCCTGTGCGATACCGTCGCTGGACGGCTTAATTGACCGCAATCGATACCAGGGGTCTTGGCGGGTGGTCCACGCACTTCGTCAGGCTTAAATCAGCAACGGCATTGGCCAGCAGCAGCTCGGTGACGCGCTCAACCGTCCACAATCTTTTACCGCTAAAGTCAAAAGCGGGAAATAAGGCTGGATATCGTTGTACTTTTCTCCCTAACCCGCCTTTTCGCTATCGATCCACTCTTTTGGATTGAGCGTAGCAATAAGCTTATCCCGCCACAGACCGTTAAACCTCCTACAACTGATGCGATTCGCATCGCGACACGGCTGTGTATGAGGGCATCCATGAACCGAAATACAGGGGAGCGCCTCCTATCCTGGTGGTTGCCCTCGTTTTTGCGTGCGAGATATTTTCGTCACTGAGACACTTTGTAAACAATTATGCAACAATCAGCTCGTTTCTATAGTTAATAAAATAATTAATGATAGAAATATTGATGGGCGGCTATTTTAAGCGGACGTTCGTCATCTAATTTTACGCATTTACCATGGAGGTTATGGTATGTATTCAATAATGAGATCACGTAAAGCGTTATTGATAGCAACAACACTGGTATTCATTTCCCTCGCCACTTCGCCGGCCTTTGCTTTAGCATGTCTAGCCAAGCCCGGTAATACCGCAAAGGAGTGCTCAGAGCTTTGCGTCTGGACGGGACCCGGTTTCCCTATCTGCCTTTAATACCCGACGCTCTGTCATTGTGAGGTAATAATAACCCTAGCCTTTTGCTTAATGAGGAAAGGCTCGCTTGCAACGCCACGTTAAGTATCCCATAGTGACTCATCATATTCAGTATGAAGAACTTCCGGTTTCGCTATCCGCGGGTTTTTATCCTCAGTGACGTGATTGCTCTGGAATGATATCGAAAAGAGTTCAAGATTGAACTCAAAATAATGAAACTTGATGATACATTGCGTTCACTTCATCGTGTTAGTTCTCATTTTGATGAAAAATGAATCGTCTCTAGGTTTAAATTAATGTTTGAAATGCTCATGATCTCTATGGACGCCGTACATCACTTCACGGCTGCTCAACATTGGAGATAATACATGCCGAACGACTATATGCAGCACAGGATAAATCAATATGGACAACATGTATGGTATACAAATAAATTTATATCCGATTGTCGAAAGAAAAAAATTGCGGAGAGGTTTATTTCTGTAAATAATGTCTTATGCAGGTGCCCATCAAGCGAAGAGACGTGCCGTTGGATGAATTATACAAATCACTGCCGTTCCGATTATTAGAGCCTGTTTAGAAATTTGTGTATTTGCCTGATTTTGATATGTTCAATCCAACATCAAAAACAGGTTAATTTATGGACGAAAAACAGTTGCAGGCTCTGGCTAACGAACTGGCCAAAAATCTCAAAACCCCTGAAGATCTCAGTCACTTCGATCGGCTGCTGAAAAAAATCAGCGTCGAAGCAGCTCTCAATGCCGAAATGACCCATCACCTCGGCTACGATAAAAATCAGCCTAAACCGGGGACCAACGCCCGCAACGGCTATTCCACAAAAACCGTTACCACTGGCGATGGCCCGCTGGCGCTGCGTACTCCGCGCGATCGTGACGGTTCCTTTGAACCGCAACTGGTGAAGAAGAACCAGACCCGGATTACCGGGATGGATAACCAGATTTTATCGTTGTACGGCCAAAGGGATGACCACCCGCGAGATCGCCGCCGAGTTCAAAGAGCTGTATGACGCCGATGTCTCGCCGGCGCTGGTCTCAAAGGTCACCGATGCGGTCATGGAGCAGGTTGTCGAATGGCAAAACCGGCCTCTGGATGCAGTCTATCCCATTGTTTATCTTGACTGTATCGTTCTAAAAGTCCGGCAGGACAGCCGCATCATCAACAAATCTGTGTTCCTGGCGCTGGGCATCAACATCGAAGGCCAGAAAGAGTTGCTAGGTATGTGGCTGGCCGAAAACGAAGGCGCAAAGTTCTGGCTGAACGTGCTGACAGAGCTGAAAAACCGCGGCCTGAACGATATCCTTATCGCCTGCGTAGACGGGCTGAAAGGTTTCCCTGACGCTATTAACGCGGTGTATCCGGAGGCGTGGCTCCAGCTGTGTATCGTGCATATGGTGCGCAACAACCTGCGGTTCGTCTCCTGGAAGGACTACAAGGCCGTCACCCGCGACCTGAAAGCTATCTATCAGGCCCCTACGGAAATCAGGCCCCTACGGAAGAAGCCGGTTTGCAGGCGCTGGAAGCGTTCTCCAGTGCCTGGGACATCCGCTACCCGCAAATAAGTCGAAGCTGGCAGGCAAACTGGGCCAATCTGGCCACGTTCTTTGCCTACTCAATGGACATCCGCAAGGTGATCTACACGACCAACGCCATCGAGTCGTTAAACAGCGTGATCCGGCATGCTATCAAAAAGCGCAAGGTGTTCCCGACCGACGACGCAGTGAAAAAAGGTGGTGTGGCTGGCGATACAGGCGGCCTCACAGAAATGGACAATGCCTTTGAGGGACTGGCGCATGGCAATGAGCCGCTTTATTATCGAGTTCGGTGACCGCCTGGACGGTCACTTCTGAGAAAAGGCATTTACACAGAATCCGGTACGGGCTCTTCACATTTTAAATCGCTAGGTAGGGAAATGCCCATCACGAGAACTACCTTTTCTGATCGGTATAACGACAGACACTACTATTGCCCTTGTCCACCCGATCCCTGTGCTTCTAAAGCGTTTTATAATCAATGCTGAGAACATGAAACAAAAAACATGCATGGTGTCGATGTTGCCGGAGCTGAGGTTATGCTTCATCCCAAAGACTATCCATCGAATTATTCAGAAACAGCAAAGTTAATTGGGTTGCAAGAGGTAAGCTGTTTGTGTCCACCGAGGTTTGCCGCAAGCGTAAATGCCGCATATTCATCTTCCGGGCGATAAGTGTTCAACTATTTTTAATAGAAAGCTCGCCTTCGCCCGATGGCGTGCGAGTAAACCCGTTCGCCCAGGAATCTTATGAATAGCTTTCTTCACTTTCTTCATGGAAATCCGCTCCTTAGTCATACCCGTAATTAACACCGCATTTCGTATGGGTCCACGGATAACGGTTGCTGCGTGGGGGCGGGCTGAACAGTTTCGCGCCATGCCGAGGAGGGTCGGCGGCTTCACAGAAGACGTTGACGCCGCCGTCCGGCCGTTGGTCACCGTTGTCCATACCCCAAACGGCGGCGGGTTTGCCTCCGCGCTGGCGTAGTGATGCCAAAATGGCCAGGATAATTCGTAGTGAGGATAACGCACGTCAATGGCGGTGTTTGCCGTACGTCCCTCCCTAGCGCCTTTATCTAAACATGGTGATAACTTCCAACAAGAATTTTCATGGACTCTTTTAAATTGCTCGCGCTTGATGCTAAATGCTAACCCACCGTGCGTGTTGGCGCGAAAGAACGGGAAAGCCAATTATGCACGACGGCAGGCAGATGCGAAGAGTACAGGTGTGCATATAAAGGCCGCGGATATCGAGGCCTTATTGTTCGGTGTTGATAGTGTGTGGACGGCCTTTGAGATGAATTGCATTCATTTCAATGAGATAATGTGTGTTTAATACCCGATCATTCGGGCCTTTTTGCTTTGAGGTTATGTCATGAATCCGACGATTTGGATGGCGCTCGGTTTGGTGCTGGTGCTGGAGGGATTGGGGCCGATGTTGTTTCCAGGCGTCTGGCGCAAGATGATAGGTTCGCTGACGACGCTGCCGGATACGCTATTGCGTCGCTTCGGCGGGGGTTTAGTGGTCGCCGGCTGCGTTATCTACTATATGTTGCGTAGCAAAATGGGCGCGTGATCGCAGCGCGAAAAAGTACTGAAAGTTATGGATTCAGATGGTAGAATCCATTTTTAAGCAATCTGGTGAAGTTAAGAGATGGGTAAGAACGTCGTCGTACTGGGCACCCAATGGGGTGACGAAGGTAAAGGCAAGGTCGTCGACCTGCTGACCGAACGGGCCAAATATGTTGTTCGCTATCAGGGCGGACACAACGCCGGTCATACTTTAGTTATCAACGGTGAAAAAACCGTCCTTCATTTGATCCCCTCAGGCATTCTGCGTGAAAATGTCGTCAGCATCATCGCCAACGGCGTCGTGCTGTCGCCGGAAGCGCTGATGAAAGAGATGGGAGCGCTGGAGGCGCGGGGTATTCCGGTACGCGAACGCATGCTGATTTCCGAGGCGTGTCCGCTCATTCTTGCCTATCACGTAGCGATGGACGTCGCGCGCGAAAAGGCCCGCGGCGCCAAAGCCATCGGCACCACCGGCCGCGGCATCGGCCCGGCCTATGAAGACAAAGTGGCGCGTCGCGCGCTGCGCGTGGGCGATCTGTTCAATAAAGACACCTTCGCCGCAAAGCTGAAAGAGGTCGTGGATTACTATAACTTCCAGCTGGTGCAGTATTACCAGGCTGAAGCGGTGGATTATCAAACGGTGCTGGACGATATCCTGGCGGTGGCAGACGTCCTGACCGGGATGGTGGTGGATGTCTCCGAGCTGCTGGACGCCGCCCGCAAACGCGGCGATTTGATGATGTTTGAAGGCGCCCAGGGAACGCTGCTGGATATCGACCACGGCACCTATCCCTACGTTACCTCCTCCAACACCACCGCCGGCGGCGTCGCGACCGGCTCCGGCCTCGGTCCGCGCTATGTGGATTATGTCCTCGGCATCGTCAAGGCATATTCCACCCGCGTCGGCGCTGGCCCGTTTCCCACCGAGCTGTTTGACGACACGGGCGAGTTTCTGTGCGCCAAGGGCAATGAATTCGGCGCCACCACCGGCCGCCACCGCCGCACCGGCTGGCTGGATGCGGTAGCGGTACGTCGCGCGGTACAGATTAACTCCCTTTCCGGTTTCTGCCTCACCAAGCTCGACGTGCTTGACGGTCTGCAAGAGGTGAAAATCTGTACCGCCTATCGCCTGTCTGACGGCCGCGTGGTGGAAAGCACCCCGTTGGCGGCGGAAAACTGGGAAGGTATTGAGCCGATTTATGAGACGTTGCCGGGCTGGAGCGAGAGCACCTTCGGCGTGAAGCAGTTCGACAAGCTGCCCGACGCGGCGCGTCGCTACATCAAGCGCATAGAAGAGGTGACCGGCGTACCGGTTGACATCGTTTCGACCGGGCCTGACCGTAGCGAAACCATGATTCTACGCGATCCGTTTGACGCCTAACGGCCGTCGGGCGTAAATTAGCAAAAAAGAGAGCAAACCGGGCTACGCCCGGTTTGTTTTTATATGTCAATAGGTTATCTTGCCCTCATTGCCGACCAACAAGTTTTATGGCCTGTTTGGTTCTCAAAGGTTACTCTTATTGTTCATGTTTTCCTTTTTACCGGTACGTATGCCCCCGCCAGGGTTTAGCGGGCTTGCCAATGATAGCGGTATTGAGGCCGGTGCCGTGCGCGCCGGCCGGTTGTAGCGCGGAAACAGAGGTTGACATTTTGCCTGCCGTTGAAAACAGGTGTTGCCGCAGGCACCCATAGGGTCCATCACATCATTTTGCGCCTGGCGTGGCCGGCATGATGGCTCTAACCGCCACTCTACAAAAACGTGCGCGTGCCCGCTAGCGGCACGGCAACCTGTTTTGACATTATGGAGATAGCTCAATGTCACAAGATCCCTTTCTGGAAAGAGAGGCAGAAAAATACGCGTTCCCGGTGCCAAGCCGAGAATTTATCCTCGCCCATTTAGCCAAGCGGGAAAAGCCCGCCAGCCGCGAGGAGTTGGCGCAAGAACTGGATATCAGTGGTGAAGACCAACTGGAAGGCTTGTGCCGCCGCCTGCGCGCAATGGAGCGTGACGGGCAACTGATTTTCACCCGTCGGCAGTGCTATGCGCTACCGGAGCGTCTGGATTTGTTGCGCGGTACGGTCATCGGCCATCGAGACGGTTTCGGTTTCCTGCGCGTCGAAGGCAGCAAGGACGATTATTATTTGTCCGCCGAACAGATGAAAATGGCCATTCACGGCGATATCGTCATAGCGCAGCCGCAGGGCGCGGACCGCAAAGGCCGCCGCGAGGCGCGCATTGTGCGGGTGCTGGTGCCGAAAACCAGCCAGATCGTTGGCCGCTTTTTCATTGACGCCGGCAGCGCTTTCGTGGTGCCAGACGATAGCCGTCTCAGTTTCGATATCTTGATCCCGCCGGAAGCGACCCAGGGCGCCCGCATGGGGTTCGTGGTAGTGGTGGAGCTGACCCAGCGCCCGACGCGGCGCACCAAAGCCATCGGCAAAGTGGTGGAGGTGCTCGGCGATAATATGGGAACCGGCATGGCGGTGGATATTGCGCTGCGCACCCACGATATTCCCTATGTCTGGCCGCTGGAAGTCGAGCAGCAGTTGGCGAATTTAAAAGAAGAGGTACCGGAAGCGGCCAAGCGCGGGCGTATCGATTTACGCGCGCTACCCTTGGTGACCATCGACGGCGAGGATGCGCGCGACTTCGATGACGCGGTGTACTGCGAGAAAAAACGCAGCGGAGGCTGGCGTCTGTGGGTGGCGATAGCCGATGTGAGCTACTATGTCCGGCCGCATACGCCGCTGGACCAGGAAGCGAGCCGGCGCGCGACTTCGGTCTATTTCCCCTCGCAGGTGATCCCGATGCTGCCCGAGGTGCTGTCCAACGGGCTGTGCTCCCTCAATCCGCAGGTGGACAGGCTGTGTATGATCTGTGAGATGACCATTTCCGCCCAGGGGCGTCTCTCTTCCTACAAATTTTATGAAGCGGTGATGAATTCTCACGCGCGCCTGACTTACAATAAGGTCTGGCAGATCTTGCAGGGCCAGCAGG
This sequence comes from Candidatus Sodalis pierantonius str. SOPE, assembly GCF_000517405.1. Lineage (NCBI taxonomy): Bacteria > Pseudomonadati > Pseudomonadota > Gammaproteobacteria > Enterobacterales > Bruguierivoracaceae > Sodalis > Candidatus Sodalis pierantonii. The sequence continues at coordinate 1,257,567 of NZ_CP006568.1, forward strand.
AATTGCGCAACCATTACGCGCCGCTCATCAAGCCGCTGACCCAACTGCATGAAATGTATCAGACGCTGGAACAGGCCAGGTTGCAGCGCGGCGGTATCTCTTTTGAAACCGAAGAGGCCAAGTTTATCTTCAACACGGAGCGCCGCATCGAGCGTATTGAGCCGGTGAAGCGCAATGATGCCCATAAGCTTATCGAAGAGTGCATGATCCTGGCGAATATTGCCGCGGCGCACTTTGTCGAGAAGCATAAAGAGCCGGCGCTTTATCGCGTGCATGACCGGCCAAGCAATGACCATATCACCTCGTTGCGCACAGTATTGGGCGAACTGGGGCTGACCTTGGGGGGCGGCGATAAACCTGAGCCCAAAGATTATGCCGATATGATGAATTTGGTCGCTGGCCGTCCGGACCACGAAATGCTGCAAACCATGCTGCTGCGATCGATGAAGCAGGCGATTTATGATCCTGAAAACCGCGGCCACTTCGGGCTGGCGCTGCAGGCGTATGCTCACTTCACCTCGCCTATCCGCCGTTATCCGGATCTTGCGTTGCATCGGGCGATCAAATATCTTCTCGGCCGACAGAATGGCGACGTCGATGGACGGGCCACACCGACCGGCGGTTGGCATTCCGAACTGGAAGAGATGTTGCAGCTTGGCCAGCAATGTTCGCTCAGCGAGCGTCGCGCCGATGAAGCGACCCGCGACGTGGCGGATTGGCTGAAGTGCGATTTTATGCAGGATCACGTTGGGCAAGTATTCAGCGGCATTATTACCAGCGTCACCAGTTTCGGTTTCTTTGTGCGTCTCGATGAGCTGTTTATCGACGGCTTGGTGCATGTCTCATCGCTGGATAATGATTATTATCGCTATGACAACATCGGCCAGCGGCTGATAGGCGAGTCCGGCGGCAGGGTGTACCGGCTCGGGGACGCGGTAGAAATCCGCGTTGAAGCTGTGCATATGGACGAACGCAAAATCGATTTTTCATTGATTTCCAGCCGCCGTCAGCCGTGCGGTGCCGGCAAAAGCGAGCGCCAGCGTCAGCAGCAGGCCGCCCGCGGCGCTAATGACGGCAAACCGCCGCGCCGCCGCAGCAGCAGTAAACAGCCCGCCAATTTTGAACCCGACAGCGCATTCCGGCCGACAGGGAAGGGGGGCGATAAACCCGGCGCAGGGCGCGGCAAAGGCGGTCACGCCTCTTCGGCGCCGGCCAAACCGTCGACCGAGGACACTTCGCGCAAGAAAACCTCCGCCGAGGGCGCTACCCGTAATAAAGCCGCTGGCGGCAAAACGCGCCGCCGTAGGAAACCCGCCGCGGCTTCCGGTCGCTCAGAAAACTGATTACCGGGCCGCGACGTTTATTAGCACAACCCTAAACGGGCCGGCATGCCCGTTGACGATGAAAGACGATCATGAGCGAAATTATTTACGGGATTCATGCTGTACAGGCCCTGTTGGAGCGCGATCCTCAGCGTTTCCTGGATGTGTATTTGTTAAAAGGACGCGACGACCGCCGTTTGCAGCCCCTGGTTCAGCAACTCGAGCAGGCCGGCATCGTTATTCAGATGGCCAGTCGCCAATGGCTGGATGAGAAAGCAGAGGGCGCGGTACATCAGGGTATCGTCACCCGCGTGCAGGCAGGGCGGCAGTTCCAAGAGAACGATCTGCCGGCGCTACTGGCACAACAGGCTGCGCCGTTGCTGCTGGTTTTGGATGGTGTTACCGATCCGCATAACCTTGGCGCCTGCCTGCGCTGTGCCGACGCCGCCGGTGTCCATGCGGTAATAGTACCGCGCGATCGCGCGGCGCCGCTGAACGCCACCGCCAAAAAGGTCGCCAGCGGTGCCGCGGAGACCGTGCCGCTGATCCGCGTCACCAATCTGGCGCGTACGCTGCGCCTGCTGCAAGAGCATAATGTGTGGATCGTCGGCACCGCCGGCGAGGCGGATCACCATCTTTATCAAAGCAAACTTACCGGGCCGCTGGCGCTGGTGATGGGCGCGGAAGGCAAAGGCATGCGGCGCCTGACCCGTGAACATTGCGATGAACTCATCAGCATTCCCATGGCCGGCGCGGTTTCGTCCCTTAATGTGTCGGTTGCCGCCGGAGTATGCCTGTTTGAAGCCGTGCGGCAGCGAGGTTAGACATCATCTTGCGGCCGCCGGTGAGCGCTATCGGGCCGGCGGCTGAGGCGCTTTTCGGTTACACCCGCCCCATGACGCCATGCGTATGTCCGCCCGCGCCACGGCCCTGACGGCCGAGGCGCCCAGTAAATGTTCGCGCCTTCGGCGTTGTCCGTTCTCGACTATGACGGCGGGCCGCGCCCTGCGGCGTATTCGGTTCTCGCCTTGACGACGTAGCGCACGCCGCTTGGGGTATTCGCGCCGATGAGCCCCTAAAATGCGCGTGCGCGCCGCGCCATTACCGATAAAGAATCGCCTCTCCGTGCCAGACGCCGGGGGTGACCGTTTCATCGATCATCAGGATCTGGTAATAATGCGCCTGACGTTCATCCGCCTGGCGTTGAATGGCGTTTTTAGCATCCATCGGACTGCCGCGTTCATTTACGGTGACCTTGCCTGTCCGGGTCAGCGAACCTACCCTATTGCGGCTGATTTCCACCGCCTGTTTTTCGGGCGGCGGCGGTTTGCCGTTGAACACGCTACATCCCGCTAACGGCAAGCAGCAAAAGATGATCGTCAAAGGAAGTCATTTCATAGCCAAATATCCGCAGTGCTTAGGTGATTAAAGTATAGCGAAACCGGCCAGCAGTGATTATGGTAATGACCGGACGCTGCGGCGACAGGACGGCGTAGCGTGACGTGTTACGGCGAACGGGGAGGCCCCATGGTAGAGATGCATCAGGAGTACGTCGGCGACATCGAAGTGATACATGCGATGCCGGCGGGTGGTTATGCTTTAGGGCTGCCGACGCTGTTTTTTTACCATGGCTACACCTTGTCCAAAGAGGTCTATAGCTATTTCGGCTATGCGCTGGCGCAGGCCGGGTTCCGTGTGATCCTGCCGGATGCTCTTATGCATGGTGCCCGTTTTGACGGCGATGAGCAACGCCGCCTGCGGCATTTTTGGGATATTCTGCGCAATAATATCGACGAATTGCCCACGCTGTACGCCCATTATCGTCAGCGGGGGCAGATTGATGGGCAACGCGTTGGCGTCTGTGGCGCGTCGATGGGCGGCATGACGGCGCTAGGGGCGCTGGCGCGTTATGATTGGCCGTTGTCTGCCGCGGCGTTGATGGGATCCGGCGATTTTATGCGGCTCAGCCGCACGCTTTTTTCGCCGGTGACGCCGGATGCGCCGGATTATGAACGGCGCTTTGCCGCCGCGCTGGCGCCGCTGGCGAACTACGACGTCTTTCAGCGGCTGGATAAATTGGGTGATCGGCTGCTGCTGTTCTGGCATGGCGACGCGGATCCGCTGGTGCCGCCGGCGGAAAGCGCGCGGCTGTATCAGGCGCTAGCAGCGCGCGGCGCCCATCATCGGGTGCGCTATCTCACCGAGCCGGAGATTGGCCATAAAATTACCGTGGGCGCCCTCGCGGCCACCGTCGCTTTTTTTCGCGACGCCCTTTAGCGTTGCGGTTGAACGCCGAGCGCCGGCCGCGTAACCCGGAAATAATCCGCCGCGGTCCTTGTGTTTAGCCGGCTGGATAAGTACAATTTCGCGTCATTTTTCGACCGCACACTTATCACGTTCCTTGCTTCCATGGGCCGCGGTTGACCCTGACAGGAGGCTGAATAATCCGTAAGGAGCAATTCTATGCGTCATTACGAAATCGTTTTTATGGTTCATCCTGACCAAAGCGAACAGGTTGCCGGAATGATCGAACGCTACAGCGCCCTTATTACCGGTGCTGAAGGCCAGTTCCATCGCCTGGAAGACTGGGGCCGCCGTCAGCTGGCTTACCCGATCAACAAACTGCATAAAGCGCACTATGTTCTGCTGAACGTAGAAGCGCCGCAGGAAGTGATTGACGAGCTGGAAACAGCTTTCCGCTTCAATGACGCCGTTATCCGCAGCATGATCATGCGCGTTAAGCACGCGGTGACTGAAGCGTCTCCGATGGTTAAAGCGAAAGACGAACGCCGTGAGCGCCGTGAAGATTTCGCCACTGAAACCAACGAAGACTCTGATGCTGGGGATTCTGAAGAGTAATCGATGATGACGGCGAACCGTCTGATGCTGTCGGGCACCGTGTGCAAGACACCCATCCGTAAGGTCAGTCCGTCAGGTATTCCGCATTACCAGTTCGTGCTTGAGCACCGTTCTGTGCAGCAGGAAGCCGGTTTTTCACGCCAGGCATGGTGCCGACTGCCCGTGGTGGTCAGTGGAAAACACACTCTCGATATAACTCGCAGTATAACGGTCCGCGCGCAGATCACCGTGCAGGGGTTCATCAGTTGCCATCAAGGGCGCAATGGCCTCAGCAAAATAGTTCTGCATGCCGAGCAGATTGATTTGATAGATTCTGGAGACTAGCCCTATGGCACGTTATTTCCGTCGTCGCAAGTTCTGCCGATTCACCGCGGAAGGCGTTGTTGAGATCGACTACAAAGACATCGCTACGCTGAAAAACTATATCACCGAAAGCGGTAAAATTGTCCCGAGCCGGATTACCGGTACTCGCGCCAAATACCAACGTCAGCTGGCCCGCGCGATCAAGCGTGCGCGCTACCTTTCCCTGTTGCCGTACACTGATCGTCATCAGTAATCGGTCATTGTCCACTAAGTCTTTGAGGGGATAAGGTAATGCAAGTTATTCTGCTTGATAAAGTCACCAACCTGGGCGGTTTGGGTGATCAGGTTAATGTTAAAGCGGGTTATGCTCGTAACTTCCTGGTGCCGCAAGGCAAAGCCGTGCCGGCCACCAAGAAAAACGTAGAGTATTTCGAGGCGCGCCGTGCTGAACTGGAAGCCAAACTGGCTGACGTTCAGGCCGAAGCTGGAGCACGCGCCGCGAAAATCAATGAATTGGGCAGCGTCACCATCGCGTCGAAAGCAGGCGACGAAGGTAAACTGTTCGGCTCTATTGGTACTCGCGACATCGCTGACGCGATCACCGCCGCCGGCGTTAACGTCGCGAAAAGCGAAGTGCGTCTGCCGAACGGTGTTCTGCGCACGACTGGTGACCACGACGTCAGCATCCAGGTACACAGCGATGTTTTCGCTACCCTGAATGTGGTGATTGTGCCCGAAGCGTAATCGCGAGATTATCGACCTTAAAACGCCGGCCCTGTGCCGGCGTTTTGCTATTTCGCCCGCGTTGCTGGTTCCGGTCACATCCGACCACTAATTCTGATTTCATCCGATCACTGATTCCGGTCGCCCGATCAGCGATTCCAATTCTGTCTGATCGCTCATTTTCTGTTCCGCCATACTCTGGAGACTTTTAGCTTCCGGGGGCATGGCATGGCACGTAAAAAGAAGAAAGCGAGAACGGAAATGTGCATCTATATTAATGTATTACGTATGAAATTCGAGCAGCGTCGCTCGAATCGCCCTATCGCAGCAGCGCTCGGCATAGGCTGTACTACCGTGCACGATATCCTCGGCCGATTCACGGTAGCTAACCTGGTCTGGCCATTGCCGGCGGAACTGTCCCCCGTCGACCTCGACCGCCTGCTCTATCCCGGCAAATCCGGAAAAGTTATCAATACCTTACCCAGCTGGCTTGATATCGATACCGAGTTAAGCCGCAAGGGCATGACCAAGCAGCTGCTCTGGATGGAATATCAGTCCGCCGTGGGCGGTGATGCCCTCGGTTACTCACAGTTTTGTGCACTGTTCCGTGACTGGAAAAAGAAGTAGCGGCGTTCTATGCGCATGGAGCACAAGGCTGGCGAAAAGCTCTTCATCGACTTCTGTGGCCCCACCGTACCTATCGTCAACCCTGCGACCGGTAGCGTACGCCAGGTCGCTATCTTCGTCGCTGCCATGGGCGTGTCAGGCTATGCGTATATCGAAGCCTGCGAAGGCCAGGACATGGCATCGTGGCTCAACGCCAATAGCCGCTGCCTGCACTTCATGGGTGGGGTTCCGGAGCTGATGATACCTGATAATCTGCGCAGCGCTGTCAGCACCCCTGACCGCTATGAGCCGGTCATAAACCAGAGCTACCAGGCGCTGGCAAATCACTATGAGACAGTGGTGCTACCGGCGCGCCCGAGAAAACCGAAAGACAAGGCGAAGGCAGAATCAACTGTGCAGCTGGTAGAACGCTGGGTTTTGGCCCGGTTGCGTAAACGTAGGTTCTACTCGCTGGCCGAACTCAACCAGGTGATACGAGAACTCAATCATGAGTTGAATCTGCGCCCGATGCGTCATTACGGCGGACAAAGTCGCCTTGAACGCTTCGAGCAGCTGGACAAACCGGCTCTTGGGCCTCTACCGCCCACACAATGGGAATACAGTGAGTATCTCGTTGCCCGAGTGGGACCTGATTACCACATAGACTACGGCAAAAACTGGTACTCGGTGCCGCATCCGCTGGTTGGCGAGCGCGTTGACGTCATCGCCACCCAACGGCTGGTGCAAATCCACCATAAGGGCGTCTGCGTGGCTACGCACCCTCGCAGCGATAACGCCTATAGGCACACGACTCAGGCGGCGCACATGCCGGCTAACCACCATAAGGGGCAGAGTCAGTGGACGCCGGAAAGGCTGTGCAGTTGGGCGCTGTCGGTGGGTGCGTGCACACTGAAAGTGGTCGAGTCCATCCAAAAGAGCAAAGCCCATCCGGAGCAGGCTTACCGCTCCGTGCTGGGGCTACTCAATCTGCAACGGCGCTATGAGACGACGCGACTGGAGAAGGCCTGCGCGCTGGCGTTGGAGAAAGGGTGCATTAACCGCTCTTTCATAGCCAACGTATTGAAACACGGTCGTGAAAGTGAGGTCACCCAGGACGGAGCCGGCGTATCAATGCTGGTTCACGAAAACCTCCGAGGTCCGGATAGTTATCACTAAGGAGAATAAATATGGATACACTGTTAATGGCTCTGCAAGAGCTGAAGTTGTCGACAATGGTCCAGGCGTTGGAGACGCAACGCGAACTCCCGAGGAGTTATGGGGAGCTGGGGTTCGAGGAGCGGTTGTCGCTGATGGTAGAATCGGAAAATTTGCATAGAAAAAACAACCACATATGCCGTCTTCGACGGCAATCGCAAATGCGCTTGCAGGCAAAACCGGAAGATATCCGCTATATCCCTAGCCGAGGAGTGACACCAGAACAGATGCGAGATCTGCTAGGGGGACAATATCTGAAATATCAGAAAAGCATACTCATCACGGGGCCGACAGGTACGGGCAAAACCTGGCTCAGTTGTGCGCTTGGTGAGCAGGCATGCCGGCAGCAATATAGCGTGCGTTACTGGCGAGTGGGTCGGTTGCTGGCCCATCTTCACCAGTGTCAGGTAGACGGGACCTATCTAAAACAGCTTAAGCAGTTAGAAAAAATAGAGTTACTGATCTTGGACGACGTGGGCCTAGAATCAATAAGTCCGATGCAGGCAACGATGCTGTTGGAGGTGATGGAAGATCGCTACGACAAAAGCAGCAGCATCCTGATCAGTCAACTGCCGGTGAAAAAATGGTATGGACTGATAGAAAACCCCACGACAGCTGACGCGTTACTCGATCGATTAGTACACCCCAGCTATAGACTGGAACTTAAAGGCGAATCACTACGCAAAGAGCAAGGAGTAGCCAGCACAGGAAAAATAGACTAAACCCGAGTCAGAAGATGAGCGAACACGTGATCGAATATCACTGGAATGGGTGATCGGAAAATATCGGAATAACTGATCGGATGTCGCCGGAACAGCTGATCGGATACGTCGGAATCTGCACGCGTAGAGGGTGGGACGACAACCGGCCGAGCGCCGGTTTTTTTGCGCTGCGCAAGGGCGCCGGCGTCAAGGGCAGCGACGGGGGCAGAATGGTTATCGGCGCTGGTAGCTGCCGTCGGGCTGGAGCGCAAAACGTACCGGGCCGGCGGCGCCGGTTTCTATTTCCAGCAGCGTCACGACGCCCTGTGCGTTTTGCACGATGCGGACTTCCTGTCCGGCCTGCAGGCTGCTTAGCGGTTTGTCGTTGCCCTCTACCTGGGCCATGGCAAAGACATCCTCCACCGGCAGATTATGCGCGCGGAACAACTGGGCCAGTGTCTGGCCGTCGACGATGCGGTACGTTTGCACGTGTCGCTCGTCCGTGTTGCCGCCGCCGGCGCTGTTGTCCACCAGCTCGGCCTGCATACTCGGCACGGCAGAGGATGCTGCATCATTGCGAGCCACCGGCGCCGGAGGCGTCGTTGGACTGTAGGGCCAAAGTAAGGCGATGGCCACCAGTAATGCGATAATCAGCAGCCAGCGGCGATGCATGAGTGGTAGCGGCCCCATCCAGTTAAAGCCGTCGGGCAGGTGCCACAATGTCGCCAATAGCGCCTGTCCACGCAGTGAGGCGCCTTCGCTTGGCGGTGCGGGGGCCGCTGACGTTCGTGGCGGGACGTCTGTCAGATAATCAGGGCGATGGCCCGCGCTGCCGATGGCCAGGGCGTAGGGCGCGTCCTCCGTCGACGCGGCTGGCAGGCTGTCCTGCGCGCCCGTGTTTTTCCCCGGCGTGCGTTTAACGCTTTCACTGGTTGGCGCGCGTTCATCGCTCTCAACGGCGGGCCGGCTGACGTCATCATCGGGGCCGAAACGGCGACGCCATTTCTCCCGCAGGCCGTCTAGGCCCGGCAGCGAAAAGCCCGGGGACGTGTTTTTCCTGGGCGCGATTCTGCCCATGATGACCTCTCTTGCAAAACTGTTGCCGTAACCCGATGAAGTATAGAGCGGCGTGGGATGAAGCTCCATGCCTATTTTATACCGTGACGCTGACGTTAAGGGGAGGCGTCATACTATTTGCACGCGGGATTTTACCCCAACCGCCCGCGCTGTTATGCTGCGCCTTTCGCTTTTTGAGATATCAAGGAAATGCCATGACTAACCCTTCATTAGACAGCGTAGAAGCCCAGGCGAGCTACGGTATCGGCCTACAGGTAGGCCAGCAACTGGTCGAATCCGGTCTGGAAGGCCTGTTGCCGGATGCTTTGCTTACGGGATTGCGCGATGCGCTGGAAGGCAATGCCCCGGCGGTGCCGGTGGACGTTATCCATCGCGCGCTGCGTACCGTCTACGAACGCGCCGACGCGGTGCGTCAGGAGCGCCAGCAGCATCTGGCGGTGGAAGGCGATAAGTTCCTGGCGGACAATGCCGACAAGGAGGGCGTCACACTGACCGAATCCGGCCTGCAATTTAAAGTCCTGACCCAAGGCGACGGGCCCATCCCCTCGCGCCAGGATCGCGTGCGCGTGCATTATACCGGCCGGCTGCTGGACGGCACCGTGTTTGACAGTTCGGTTGAGCGGGGCCAGCCGGCAGAGTTCCCGGTCAGCGGCGTCATTGCCGGTTGGATCAAAGCGCTGACGTTGATGCCGGTCGGCTCCCGGTGGGAATTGTATATTCCCCATAAACTGGCCTACGGCGAACGCGGCGCGGGCGCGTCCATTCCGCCTTTCAGCGCGTTGATTTTTGAAGTAGAGCTGTTGGAAATTCTGTAAACCTGCGGAACGCGCGCCGACGCGTTTCCTCTCTCCCACGCCGGCGGTCCTCTCGACGGCGTGGCGCTATGCAACTTCTCCCCCTTGGGGTGTCGAAGAGTTATCACGCCGGACGAAAAAATATTATTATTACCTTAAGGCTCATCTTCGAGGTGTATCATGATTGAACACATCATTACCCTTTCCCGCGACGCCGGCGCGGCCATCATGCAGGTCTACAACGGCGAAAAGCCGCTGGAGCTGAATCAGAAGCAGGACGACTCGCCGGTTACCGCCGCGGATCTGGCCGCGCATCGGGTCATCACCGCCCGTTTACAGGCGCTGGCGCCGGACATTCCCCTTCTCTCCGAAGAGGATTCGCCGGACTGGTCCGTTCGTCAGCATTGGCGCCGTTTCTGGCTGGTGGACCCCTTGGACGGCACCAAGGAGTTTCTGCGCCGTAACGGTGAATTTACGGTCAATATCGCGCTAATCGAGGACGGTAAGCCCGTGATGGGCGTGGTCTATGTGCCGCTCACCGACCGGCTTTATGCCGCAGCGGACGGAAAAGCCTGGCGTATCGACGAGCACGGCGAGCGGCAGGCCATAGAGGTGAAAGAAGCGCGCCCGCCGCTGGTGGTGGTGAGCCGTTCGCACGGTAACAATGCGGAGCTGCAGGATTATCTGGCCCACCTGGGCGAGCATCAGACGATCACTATCGGCTCATCGCTGAAATTCTGCCTGGTGGCGGAGGGGACGGCGCAGCTTTATCCGCGCTTTGGGCCGACCAGCGTCTGGGATACCGCCGCAGGGCACGCGGTGGCCATGGCGGCCGGGGCCCAGGTCAATGATTGGCAGGGACGGGCATTAGATTATACCCCGCGAGAATCTTTCTTGAATCCCGGCTTTCGGGTGTCGTTGTTCTGACGCCGCGCGCCCGCGGCGGTCGTGCCGCGGGTAGCTGTCTATCCCCCGCTAACCTCGTCGGACGGTCATATCCCGCCGACAGCCGTTGCCGCCCGGCCGCTGTTCCCGTCCGGCTAGGTTATCAACCGGCCGTCGTTCGCCCGCCGGCGCTCATCGGTCCTGTTCGCGCAATAGGCGCTGGATACGGCTGACGACCTGGCGTATTTCCTCCAGCGTCAACGGCCCCTCTTTGGCCCATTGCACCTCTCCTCGGGCGTTAAGCAGCACTATGGTCGAACTTTTGCTTTTCAACTGCCAGGCATGACGCACCATGCTGTTGGTATCGTCGATAATCTGCGACCAGGGGTAGCGACGCAGACTCGCCTCGATTTGGTGGCGGATGAACCAGCCGGTAGCGAAGAAGGCGTCGCCGCGTTCGACGAATGTCGTCGTTTGGTAATATTTGCGCGGTAATCTTGCCTTGCGTAGGGTTTCGATCAATGCGGCATTCATTTCGCGCGCCGAGGTTCGGGCGGCGATATGCTGGATGAGACGAATTTTTCCAGGGAGGTGTGCGCTATTCCAGGATTGATGACTAAACTCATTATGATCGTAGATTACTTCTCCCTGATGCATGATCTTCACAGGCGGAACCAGTTCACCGGTGCGCAGCTGATGTGCATGCAAAGAGAGGGAAACGACGAGGCAGCATAACGGTAGGCCGATGAGATAGCGCATAAAAAACTCCTGTTGTTAGGATCTCACCGGGCCCTCTTTGGCCCAGTGTGTGTGCAAGCACAACCACCGCACTTTTAGGATAATTATACTGTTTATAGGGATTTGTTTTTTATACCCTACTGTCAAATTATGTAAAAGCAGTAATGCATCCTGTAAGAGCGTGAACTAAAGCACAACTTACCACTCAGATAAGGTGTAGTTAGGTAGCGTTACCGGATTTCCAATCGCGGTAGTCAGTACCATAGGAAGAAGTAACCCTGTAGGAGGAAAGTAAAAAAATGAGAATCTTCCATCGCTATAACGCCATAAAAGTAGCCACTTACGTAAAGACCTTATTTCGCGACAGACTTTACATCAAGGGCATCGGCGCTTTTGAGTTCGATAAAGGTAAAATTTTGCTGCCCAAGGTGCGAGATAAACAGTATTTCAGCATCATGTCTGAAGTCAATCGCCAGGTAATGCGGCTCTAGCTAGATATGGCCTAAGAACGCTTTTTACGGTGAACCGCCGCCGTAGTCATTATGCCTCCGCCGCGCGCGGGGGCTGTTTTTCATCACTGCGGCGCTTATCTCAGGCGACATGGGCATTGTTGTCGGACGCCGGGGACAGTAGCGGGGAGGATTTTTCCTCGACGCGCGTAACCAGCAGCTGATCGATTTTATAGCTGTCGGTATCCACCACCTCAAACTTGTAGCCGGCGTATCGGACGAAATCGGTGCGTTTGGGGATTTTGCGCAGCATAAACATCATAAAGCCGCCGATGGTTTCGTAGTTACCGGATTGCGGAAACTCATCAATGTGCAGCGCCCGCATCACATCATCAATCGGCGTGCCGCCCTCAATTAGCCAGGAGTTTTCGTCGCGGGCGACAATCTGCTCCTCCAGCCCCTGGCCCACCAGATCCCCCATAAGCGTGGTCATCACATCATTAAGAGTGATTATCCCGACCACCAGCGCATACTCGTTTAAGATGACCGCGAAATCCTCGCCGGCGGTTTTAAAGCTTTCCAACGCCTCAGACAAGGTCAGGGTATCCGGCACGATCAGCGCCGAGCGGATCTACACGCCGCTATTGAGCGCCAGGCTCTGATTGCCCAGCACGCGATTAAGCAGGTCCTTCGAGTCGACATAGCCGACGATGTGGTCGATGGTTGCGTCACAGACCAGGAATTTGGAATGGGGATGGGTGGCAATTTTCTCTTTAATGCTGTCCTCGGTTTCGCGCAGATCAAAATAAATGATATTTTCGCGCGACGTCATAGAGGAGGGCACAGTGCGCGATTCCAGCTCAAAGACGTTTTCGATGAGTTCATGTTCTTGCTTGCGCAGCACGCCGGCCAGCGCCCCTGCCTCCATCACCGCGTAAATATCGTCGGAAGTGATATCGTCTTTGCGCACCATGGGCAGTTTCAGCATTCTGAAAATGACGTTGGCCAGACCGTTAAACAGCCACACCAGCGGACAGAATACCAGCAGGCAGAAGCGCATTGGGTAGATAATCTTGACGGCATAACTTTCCGGGGAGATCAACGCGATGCGTTTCGGGGTCAGATCGGCAAACAGAATAAATATGCCGGTCACCAGCGAGAAGGAGCAAATGAAGCTCAACTGTTCCGCCAGCTCGGATGATATAAAGTGCGCGAATACCGAGGCAAACCAGGGAAAAAAGGCGGCGTCGCCGACGATGCCTCCGAGAATGGCCACGGCGTTGAGGCCAATCTGAATCACGGTAAAAAACACGCCCGGCGTCTCTTGTAATTTGAGCACGCGCTGCGCGTTAATATCCCCTTCGTCGGCCAGCAATTTCAATTTTATTTTGCGCGAGGCGGCCAGCGATATCTCTGATATCGAAAAAAATGCGCTTACTGCAATCAGCAGCAGAATAAGCAAAAAACTATTTAGCATAAGTTAACCAGTTCGGGCTATATGGAAGCGTCGGCGCCCTGTAAGGGCGAATTTGCGTGAACATCTCGCCTCAACGCCACGGCGACCGTGTCGCACGACAGTATAGCAGCGTCTGTCATCGCGCCGCCAATACCGCTTAGCGGGCCGGCGGCAGGCACACGCCAATGCCCCCGAGGGCGCAATAGCCGTCGGGATGTTTATGTAGATATTGTTGATGCTCATCCTCGGCATAATAAAAGGGCGCCGCGGGTTCCAGTGCGGTCGTGATGGGCCGGGTATCGCCGGCGTCGGCCATCGCTTGGGCAAAAGCGGCCAGGCTTGCGCGCGCGGCCTCGCGCTGCGCATTATCCTGGGGAAAGAGCGCCGAGCGGTACTGGCTGCCGATATCGTCCCCCTGGCGCATGCCCTGAGTCGGATCGTGGTGCTGCCAGAATAACCCCAGCAAAGCCGTGTAGGGGATGATCTGCGGGTCGAACACCACTCTTACCGCTTCGGCATGGCCGGTCTGGCCGCTGCACACTTCGCGGTAGGTAGGGTTGGGCGTATAGCCGCCGGTATAGCCGGCCGCGGTACTGTAAACGCCGGGCTGTTGCCAGAACAGCCGCTCCACGCCCCAAAAACAGCCCATGGCGAATATAGCTAGCGCCATGCCGTCCGGGACGTGGCTCATGGAATGGTGCAGCACCGGATGCGTGGGGGCGATGGGCATGGGCGTCATGCGCCCCGGCAGCGCTTCACTTTGCGTAATGCGCGTGGTTTTGTCGAAATTTTGCGCCACCCTGAACTCCTCATTTGAACAAATGCCGGCGAAATACCCCGCAAGGGGTTGTTTAACCGGCACGCTTTACCGACAATAAAGCGCATTATTACATGATGCTGTGAAGATAAATCGATTTTACTGCGAAAATATCTCATCACTAACCATAGAGGGTTGATACACCTGAGTATCAGGTGAGTAAGCGCCACTCAGCGCCCGACGGCGAGACGGACGCGGCCGCGCAAGGCCCGCCCGGCGATTTTGCCAACGGAGTATTGAGTCTGCTAATAATAGCATCAACGCTGATTCGTCGCGGATGGAGAGACTTTGCCAGGAAAGAAACAATCAGAGATCATCAGCGTGAAAGCACGGTACGGTCGAAAATCCCTATTTTTCTGCGCGCTGTTGCTGATGCCGCAGGCCCATAGCGCCAACGTCCGCCTGCAGGTGGAGGGCCTCAGCGGCGACCTGCAGCGCAATGTACGCGCGCGCCTGTCGACCATTGGCAGCGATGAGGTGACCGCCGACGCGCGCTTCCAAAGCCGGGTTGATAACGCGGTGCGCGAGGGGCTGCGGGCGCTTGGCTATTATTCGCCCACCATCGATTTCGTCTTTAAGCCGGCGGTGAACGGCGGTCGCGATGTACTTATCGCCCGTATCACGCCGGGTAAGCCGGTGAAAATCGCCGGCGTCAATGTCATTTTGCGCGGCGAGGCGCGGCAGGATAGCGATTATCGCCAGTGGGTGTCAGACGGCAAGCCCGCCCTCGGCACCGTATTGAACCACGGCGCTTACGACAGATTCAAAAACGGTTTTTCCAGCCTGGCGCTGCGCAAGGGGTATTTCGACGCCGAGTTTCGCAAAAGCCAGTTGGGTGTAGCGCCGTCGCGCTACCAGGCTTATTGGGATATCGATTTTGATAGCGGCCAGCGCTATCGCTTCGGTAAAGTGCGCTTCCACGGCGCCCAGATCCGCGAAGATTACCTGCAAAATCTCGCCAAAGTACGCGAGGGTGAACCTTACAGCGCCGAATCGCTGGCGGAGCTAAATCGCCGGCTGGCGGCCACCAACTGGTTTAATTCGGTGGTGATCTCCCCTGACTTTTCCTCCGGTAAACAGAGCAAAACGCTGCCGCTGGACGCGGTCGTGACGCCGCGCAGTCGCAACAGTCTCGAAACCGGCGTCGGCTACGCCACCGATGTGGGACCGCGGGTCAAAACCACCTGGAACAAACCGTGGCTTAACTCGCGCGGCCACAGTTTGCAAACCAGTCTTAGCCTGTCGGCGCCGGAGCAATCGGCCGATGTCAGCTATAAAATTCCGCTGCTCAAAGATCCCCTGGAGCAATATTATCTGCTGCAAGGCGGCTTCAAGCGCGAAGACCTCAACGATACCCAGGCGGATTCCACCACGCTGAACGTGGCGCGCTATTGGGATCTGTCCAGCGGCTGGCAGCGGGCTATCAATTTGCGCTGGAGCCTGGATCACTTTACCCAGGCCAACGTTACTGATACCACGATGCTTATCTATCCCGGCGTCAGTATCACCCGGACCCGCCAGCGTGGCGGCCTGATGCCCACCTGGGGCGACAGCCAGCGCTATTCGGTGGATGTCTCCAATACCGTCTGGGGTTCGGATATCGATTTTGTCATTTTGCAGGCGCAAAACGTCTGGATCCGCACGCTGGCGGAGAAACACCGCTTCGTAGCCCGCGGCAACCTGGGCTGGATCGAAACCAACGATTTTGAACGCGTCCCGCCTTCGCTGCGCTTTTTTGCCGGAGGCGATCGCAGTATTCGCGGCTATAAATACAAATCCCTGTCGCCGCGCGACGATGACGGCAAATTGACCGGTGCCTCCAAACTGGCTACCGGATCGTTGGAGTATCAATATAACGTCACCGGCAAATGGTGGGGCGCGGTATTTGTGGACAGCGGCGAGGCGGTTAACGATATCAAACATAGCAACTTCAAGACCGGCGCCGGCGGCGGCGTGCGCTGGCAATCGCCTGTCGGCCCCATCAAGCTGGACATCGCCGCCCCGGTGGCGGATGAACATGAGCACGGCGTGCAATTCTATATTGGACTGGGGCCGGAATTATGAGCCTTGTTAAGAAAATCTGCCTGGGTGTCGTGCTGCTGCTGGTGGGTGCGCTGGGGTTTCTGGTGGGCACCACCAGCGGGCTGCACCTGGTGCTGAACGGCGCGGCCCGCTGGGTGCCGGGACTGGAAATGGCCTCCGTCAGCGGCGGCTGGCGCGATTTGGCCATTAAGCAGTTACGTTACCAGATGCCCGGCGTTACGGTCGGCGTCGGCGAATTCCATCTTGCGCTGGATTTTGGCTGTCTGCGGGATCGCCAGCTGTGCCTCAACGATCTCTCCCTGCGCGATGTGAATGTCGGCGTAAACACCGCCGAATTCAGGCCGCCGGCGCTGGCAACGCAGGAGGCGTCGGGCGGCGGTTCCCTGTCGACCCCCTATCCGCTTAACCTGCGCCGTCTGGCGCTGAATAATGTGCAGGTCAAAGTGGATAATACCCGCATCGCCCTTGACGAATTCAGCACCGGCCTTCAGTTTCAGGGCAATAACCTGACGGTGACGCCGACGCGCATCGCCGGTTTGCTGGTGGCGCTGCCGACGGCGGCGCAGGTGGTGGCGGATAAGGCGGCCGCCACTGCCGCGCAGGCGATAAAACCCGACACGCGCACGCCGGCGCAAAAACGCGCCGATACTGAGGCGACGCTGGCGACAATTCGCGCGCAGCCGCCGCTGGCCGAGACGCTGCGCGCACTGTTCGCCAAGCCGCTCCTGCCGCCGCTGCCTTCGTTTACCCTGCCGTTGAATCTGACGGTTGAGGATATCGAAGGGGAAAATCTGCGTCTCTCCGGCGACGCCAATCTGCTTATCACCCGCTTACGTTTGCAGGCGACGACCCGCGATCGGCATGCTGAATTGAAACTGCTGGATATCGACTCGCCTCGGGGCTTGCTCAACGCGTCCGGCAACGCCGAACTTAGCGGGCGCTGGCCGGTGTCGATGACGGTCAACACCACCGTAAATAGCGCGCCGCTAAAAGGCGAGAAGATCAAGCTCGCGGTGGACGGCGACCTGCGCGATGAACTGCGCGCCGCGCTCAATCTCTCCGGTCCGGTCACCGCGCAGTTGGCGCTGAAAACGCGCCTGGCGCAGGCGGGTCTGCCGCTGACATTGACGCTCGACGGCCAGTCCGTGCAGTGGCCGTTAACCGGTACGCCGCAATATCAGGCACGGGGTCTGGCCCTGCGTTTGGACGGCGAGGCGCGGGATTATCGGCTGACGTTGAAAGCGGCGCTCAGCGGCGAGGGTCTGCCGCCGGCGGATGTGAGCCTGGACGCCAAGGGCAATACCGACGGCTTTACGCTATCGCGTCTGCGGTTGGCGGCGCTACAGGGCAATACCGATCTGAGCGCGGTGGTGGACTGGCAGCGTGCCATTAGCTGGCGTAGCGAGCTGTCGTTAAGCGGGATTAATACCGCCCGCCAGTGGCCGGACTGGCCCGCGCGGCTGGCCGGAAAACTCACCAGTCGCGGCAGCCTGTATGGCGGCAGCTGGCAACTACAGGTGCCTGAACTGGATCTCCATGGCCATATCCGGCAAAACGCGCTCACCGCTAAGGGGTCGCTCAGCGGTAACGCCGCCGGTCAATGGCAGGTGCCGCAACTGCTGTTGGCGCTGGGGCGTAACCAGTTGACGGTGAAAGGCGAATTGAACGATGCCTTCGCGCTGGACGCCGTGCTCAACGCACCGGCGCTGAACGGTGCCTTGCCAGGGCTGGGCGGCCGGGCGGCGGGCGATATCAAACTGCGGGGCAATCTGCGCGCGCCGCAGTTGCTTATGGATCTCAACGCATACGCGCTGCGCTGGGGAGAGTTAACCGTCGGGCGCATTGCGTTGCAGGGCGATGTCCGTTCCAGCGACATCGTGCGCGGTAACGTTCAGCTGCGGCTGGACAGGTTGCTACAGGGGTCGCTATCCATCGCCCAACTGACCCTGGACGCGACCGGCGATGAAAAGCAGCATCAGCTCAAGCTGGCGATGCAGGGTGAGCCGGTTGCCGGCCAGTTGCAGTTAAACGGCGGTTTCGACCGGCAACAGCAACGCTGGCAGGGTACGCTCAGCCAAACCCGTTTCGCTACGTCGGTGGGGGAATGGCGGCTGACGCGCGCAATGACGCTAGATTATCAGGCCGTCGCGCAAAATCTCATTATCGGCTCGCATTGCTGGCAAAACCCCAATGCGCAGATCTGCGCGCCGCAAAACAGTGAGATAGGGGCATCCGGGCAGGCCAGTTTGCTGCTGAACCGCTTCGATTTGGCGATGTTGAAACCCCTGCTACCGGCGGAAACACAGGCCAGCGGCGTCTTCACAGGCCGGGCCGATGTGCGCTGGACCGCGGGGGGCGGCCTACCGCAGGGCAAAGTGGCGCTAGTGGGCAACGGCGTGAAGGTCAGTCAAACGGTGCAGGGCAAGACTCTGCCGGTGGAGTTTGAGACGCTGACGCTCAATGCCGCGCTGGATAAGGGATTGGCCCGCCTCGACTGGCTTTTCAAAATCTCCGGCAATGGCCAGTTCAACGGTCAGGTGCAGGTGGCGGATCCCCAAAATCGGCGGGCGCTGTCCGGCAACGTCAACATCAATCAGCTTTCGCTGGCGCTGTTAAAACCGTTGATGTCGCGGGGCGAAAGCGTCGATGGGCTGGTTAATGCCGCGTTGCGTCTCGGCGGCGATGTGCAGCGGCCGCAGCTGTACGGTCAACTGGGGCTGGAGCATCTGGTTATCAAAGGCAACTTCATGCCCTTTGCCATGACCGACAGTCGCCTGGCGCTCTCTTTCGCCGGGACCCGCTCTACGCTACAGGGGCTTATCGGGACCACCCACGGCCAGGTCAACCTTACCGGCGACGCCGACTGGAGCCGGATGGCGGCCTGGCGCGCGCGTATCAACGCCCAGGGCAATCGGGTGCGCATCACCGTGCCGCCCATGGTACGGCTGGACATGTCGCCGGATATTGTGTTCGAGGCCACGCCGACGCTGTTCGCCCTTAATGGCAAGGTTGAAATTCCCTGGGCGCGCATTGAAGTGAAGGATATGCCGCAGAGCGCGGTCGGCGTCTCCAGTGATGAAGTGTTGCTGAACGATAATCTGCGGCCGGTAGCCGATAAGGATAGCGCCGCCATCCCCATTACCTCCAACCTGCTGGTACATGTCGGCGACGATGTGCGCCTGGACGCTTTCGGCCTCAAAGCCAGGCTTAAAGGGGATTTGAAAGTATCGCAGGATAAGCAAGGGCTGGGGCTTAACGGGCAAATCGATATTCCCTCCGGTCGCTTTCACGCCTATGGACAGGATTTTATCGTCAACAAAGGGCAGTTGCTGTTTTCCGGCCCGGTTGATCAGCCTTATCTGAACATCGAGGCCATCCGCAATCCGGATTCCACCGAGGATGACGTCACGGCGGGGGTACGCGTCACCGGCTTGGCCGACCAGCCGAAAATGGAAGTCTTTTCCGATCCGGTCAAATCGCAACAGGAGGCGTTGTCTTATTTGCTGCGCGGACAGGGTCTGGATGCCTCCGGCGCCGACAGCAATATGATGACGTCGATGTTAATTGGGATGGGGGTTGCACAAAGCGGGCAAGTTGTGGGTAAAATCGGACAAGCATTCGGGGTCAGCGATTTAGCGCTGGACACGCAGGGGGTTGGCGACAGCTCCCAGGTCGTGGTCAGCGGTTATATCGCGCCCGGTCTGCAGGTCAAATACGGTGTTGGTATTTTTGACTCACTGGCAACGTTAACGCTGCGTTATCGTTTAATGCCGAAACTTTATCTGGAAGCCGTGTCTGGTCTTAACCAGGCGCTAGACTTGCTCTATCGGTTTGAGTTTTAACCATGCGAATTATTGTTTACGGTAGTCTGCGACGCAAACAGGGAAATAGTCACTGGATGACCAACGCCCAATGGCTGGGAGATTACACTATTCCAGGCTATGCGCTTTACGATCTCGGCCATTATCCGGCGGTCGTGTCGGGCGACGGCGCGGTCTATGGCGAGGTGTACCGCATCGATTCCACCATCCTGGCGGAACTGGATGCTCTGCGCACCAAAAGCGGCGAATACAAGCGGATCCTGATCGGCACGCCCTACGGCAGCGCCTGGATGTATCTTTATCAGCGGCCGGTCACCGGTCTTACGCTGCTGCCCGGAGGAGATTGGGTACGCCGGCATGAGGACCCTTCCGACGAGGCGGGTTAACGGCCAAAAAAACCGCTCGGTGAGCGACTTTTTTTTCGGCGGTATCATTTCTTTTTGGCGCGCTCGAAAGAGGCGAGAATTTCGGCTTTGGCCGCTTCGACGTTATCCCAGCCGTCGACCTTCACCCATTTGCCAGCTTCGAGATCTTTGTAATGCTCGAAGAAATGGGTGATTTGCGCCCGCAGCAGCTGAGGCAGATCGTCGACGTCTTTAATGTGGTCATATTCTTTAGACAGCTTGGTGTGCGGCACCGCCACCAGTTTGGCATCTTCGCCGGATTCGTCGGTCATTTTCAGCACGCCGACAGGACGGCAGCGCACTACGGAGCCAGGCTGTAGCGGATACGGCGTCGGCACCAGCACGTCCACCGGATCGCCATCCAGGGAAAGAGTGTGGTTGATATAGCCGTAGTTACAGGGGTAGAACATCGCGGTGGACATGAAACGATCGACAAACAGGGCGCCGCTTTCCTTGTCGACTTCATATTTAATGGGGGACGCGTTAGCCGGAATTTCAATGACCACATAAATATCTTCTGGGAGATCTTTGCCTGCCGGTACCTGATTCAAACTCATGTCGTTTTCCTTAAACTTTCCAATAATGGCGAGACGGCTAGTATAACCGATTTTCCCTCGCGGTACGCTGGGCGCCCCCGCGGATAGGCTCACGCTGTTGCACCGGCCAACGCGGCGGCCGTCCGGCCCGTGGCGCGGACGCAGAGTAGCACGGCGCGACATCCCGCCGGCGCGCTCCCAGGCTTAAACGTTATCTGGGTAATCGCGGATAAAGCGTTCAACACCGTTAACCATGGACTCGGTCCCGGTGAAGAACGCGGAACGCTGATGCAGCTCGTGCGGCTCAATATCCAGTATGCGGTTTTTGCCGTCGCTGGCCTGCTCGGCCAGAAACGCTATCGGGTTGCACTCATAGGCTAATTGCAGCTTGCCGTTGGGATGGGTCGCGATGCTGGGATAGAGATAAATGCCGCCTTTGAGTAAATTGCGATGGAAATCGGAAACCAGCGAACCGATGTAGCTCGAGGTGTAGGGGCGGTGGGTGGCTTCGTCCATCTCCTGGCAGTATTTGATGTATTTCTTCACCCCGTTGGGGAACTTGATGTAGTTGCCCTAGTTGATGGAGTACATCTGCCCGGTCGCGGGAAAGCGCACGCTTTCATGGGACAGACAAAAGACCCCCAGCGACGGATCGTAGGTAAAAGCGTGTACGCCGCAGCCGGTGGTGTACACCAGCATCGTGGAGGAGCCGTAGACCACATAGCCTGCGGCGACCTGTTTATTGCCGGGTTGAAGAAAGTCTTCTTCGGTCACCGGCGTACCGACCGGCGTGATGCGCCGATAGATAGAGAAAATAGTGCCAACCGAGACATTGACGTCGATATTGGACGAACCGTCCAAGGGATCCATCAACACCACGTACTTGCCGTTTTCCACCCCTTCAAAGACGACAATCTCATCTTCTTCCTCAGAGGCACTGTCCGCGACCTGTCCACGGGCTTTCAGCGCCGCTTTCAGCTTTTCGTTCGCGAACAGATCCAGCTTCATCTGGACTTCGCCCTGCACGTTTTCAGCCCCGCTGGTACCGAGGATATCCACCAATCCTGCTTTGTTGATGTCACGGTGAATGATTTTAGCTCCGAGCTTTATCGCTGAAAGTAACGCGGTCAGCTCGCCGGTGGCATGCGGAAAATCATGCTGCTTCTCAACAATAAATTCGCCTAACGTTTTCATGACACATTCCCTGAATATCAAAAAGGACCCTGAAGCTACGGATGAAAAGCGGTATAATTTTTTTACCACTACCAGTTAGTCCATCCAGTTTAGCCTAAACAGATTGCCAGTACATCATCAAATACCGTTTCTATCAATCGGCTGGGGCGCTAGAATAGGCGGCATTACGCGGCTAAAAATGGAAAAATTATGCGCATTCATATTCTTGGTATCTGCGGCATCTTTATGGGCGGTCTGGCGATGCTGGCGCGTTCTCTGGGACATGAGGTCACCGGCTCGGATAATAATGTTTATCCGCCGATGAGTACGCTGCTGCAGGAGCAGGGAATTGGTCTGATTCAAGGTTACGATCCGACTCAGCTCGATCCCGCGCCGGATTGGGTCATTATCGGCAACGCCATGTCGCGGGGCAATCCCTGCGTAGAAGCGGTGTTGGAACGCGGCATCCCTTATGTGTCGGGTCCGCAGTGGTTGCACGATCACGTGCTGGCGCAGCGCTGGGTAATCGCCGTTGTCGGCACCCACGGCAAGACCACCACCACAGGCATGGTCGCCTGGATCTTGGAGGAGTGCGGCTATCAACCGGGTTTCGTGATTGGCGGCGTACCGGGCAATTTCACCGTCTCCGCCCGGCTTGGCGATGGCCCGTTATTCGTGGTGGAGGCGGATGAATACGATTGCGCCTTTTTCGATAAACGGTCCAAGTTCGTCCATTACTGTCCGCGCACCCTTATTCTGAATAATCTGGAATTTGACCACGCTGATATTTTTGATGATCTCAAAGCGATCCAGAAACAGTTCCATCACCTGATCCGGCTGGTGCCCGGTAAAGGGCAAATCATTTTGCCGGATAATGACGCCAATCTTAAACACACCCTGGCGATGGGATGCTGGAGCGAAACGGAATACACCGGCGAAGAAGGCGCATGGCGGGCGAAAAAAACCACCCCGGACGCGAGCGGTTTCGAGGTGTATTTTCACGATGAGCCCGTTGGCGCGGTCAGTTGGCAACTGGTGGGCGAGCATAATATGCATAACGCGCTGATGGCTATCGCCGCCGTTCGCCACGTCGGCGTGCAGCCGGCGGACGCCTGCCGGACGCTGGACCGCTCTATCAATGCCCGCCGGCGGTTGGAGCTTAAAGGTACCGCCAACGGCGTGACGGTTTACGATGATTTTGCCCATCATCCCACCGCTATCCTGGCGACGCTTGCGGCGCTGCGCAGCAAAATCGGCGGCACGGCGCGGATTCTGGCGGTACTGGAGCCCCGTTCCAACACCATGAAAATGGGGCTATCCAAAAATGAGCTGGCGCCGTCACTCGGCCGCGCTGACGAGGTGTTTCTGTATCAGCCGCAGCATATTCCCTGGCAGGTGAGCGAAGTGGCGGAGGCCTGCGTGCAGCCCGCGCACTGCAGCGCTGATGTTGATACGCTGGTGGAAATGATCGTGAAAACCGCGCAACCGGGAGATTTCATCCTGGTGATGAGCAACGGCGGTTTTGGCGGCATTCATGCCAAGCTGCTGGATCAGTTGGCGCAACGAGCCACGCGCCAGGGCAGCGCTTTCTCGCGGCAGGGAAGGGTAGCGCTCTGCGCCAGGGCAAAAAAAAACCCGCGAGCGGGGGAAAATCATCTGCTAGACGATGAGGGAATCATCAAATCGCGATGGGTTAATTCCGGACACGGGATTAACTGAGGGTCGCCGCGAAATGATGTGGGTTACAGAGAGTGTTTCACAACATGACACATTGCATAGTGCTGCCAAAAAGCATGCCCGCCGGGTGGCGCTGATCTGCCAGGCGCTACCGCGGGCAGCCGTCCCGGTTCTGGCGAACTGATTATTTGTAAAGCTGGGCGGTGGCGTGCCAGTTGCCGTGTTCATAGGCTTCGGTTACGTGGTAGGCGCGTGCGCCCTTCGCGTCGGCCGCCTGATTCAGCGCCTGATGGATGTCGCTTGGCGCACCGTCGATACCGCTAACGCTGCCCATGGGCTGCAAATCTTGAGCCTGCTGCAGCGAGATCGAATCCGCGGCGAACGCGCCGAAAAACAATGCGGAAAGCACCGCCATTAATGGTAACGCCGTTCTTGCTTTCATCATTTTATTCCTCATATAACGCTCATTTTTCTCGGACTGTGATGCTTATCACGAAGCTAAGTATGCACTAGTAACAACATAAACCAATAGTTTGATAATAATTATTTATGAGAATTTCAGCTTGCAATCATCCAGGTTAGAAGTAAAAGTTATTAAATATGCGCAAAAAATGAGCGTATTTTGTTAAATTCATGTAAAATCATGCGTATAAGTTGATGTGGCTAAAAGTGCGGTCTGAGATAACATTTCCCACTGGCCTACAGATAAAGTCCCTTATTTCTGACATGTAACATCCGACGTCACGCTATTTACCAAGGTAAAAAAACCTACCCGGCGTAAGACAATGTTAAAAATCGCCGTTTAACTTATCGGATCCGGCTTTGTGCATGATGACGGATTAGGGCGCATCCGCCTAAATCGCGTGCCGATGGAGCGCGGTAGCTTCTGGGCATGTACGCGACCGCCGGCGGGAGCCGGCGCTGGCGAAAGGAACGTTAAACGTCGAAAGCGGGATCATTTCCACCCTGCGGCATGCTGGGTTTAACGCCGTGGCGAGGCGCCCGACCGGCAAGCTTAGGCCAGCAGGCGCCG
This sequence comes from Candidatus Sodalis pierantonius str. SOPE, assembly GCF_000517405.1. NCBI lineage: Bacteria > Pseudomonadati > Pseudomonadota > Gammaproteobacteria > Enterobacterales > Bruguierivoracaceae > Sodalis > Candidatus Sodalis pierantonii. The sequence continues at coordinate 1,282,199 of NZ_CP006568.1, forward strand.
GCGGCAGCTCTACGGTAACGCCGCCGGCATGGCGCATCCCGTGCGCCGTCGGCCCTGCCGGCTGCGAACGCGAGCGGCGGTGGCGTCAGAGCTCTTGGTTAAAGTGGACCAGAATAAATTCATACAGTCGTTTGACCGAGAAGCCAGGCGCGGGCGTGGTAAAGACCGTATCATCGCCAGCAATGGTGCCGAGGATCCCTTCTGATTTCCCCAGCGAATCCAGCATTCGGGCAATGAGCTGTGCCGCGCCGGGGCTCGTATGGATGACAACCAGTGCGTCATTATGATCCACATCCAGCACCAGATTTTTCAGCGGGCTGCTGGCGGTGGGAACGCCCAGCTCCGCCTGCAGGCAATATACCATTTCCATCTTGGCGTTACGGGTGCGTACGGCGCCGAATTTAGTCAGCATACGCGAGACCTTGGATTGATTAATGTTCTCAAAGCCCGCTTCCTGCAGCGCAAGCACAATCTCGCCCTGAGAGCTGAATTTTTCCTCTTTTAGCAGCGCCTTGAACGCCTTGACCAGTTCTTCCTGTTTCGATTGATTTCGCATGTTTTACCGCAGAGTAAGCCGATTATTTAATGGATTATTATGCATATTTATGCAATGAAATTGCTGCCGGAGACAGCTTTCGCTGTCCATGGTGGGTGAAAAGCCCCCAACTTGCAACCCGCCTACAGATGGCCTGCTTCTCCATGCGCTGTCGCAATCCTGATGTTCATCAATTGTCTTTATTAGGCGATGCCTTTATGCTTTTCAGTAGAGTATGAGATGCCATTCTTCGTAGGGATATAAGGAGATTACAATGAAAGTCGCATTGCTCGGCGCGGCAATGCGGCATCGGCCAGGCGCTGGCGCTGCTGCTAACAACCCGTTTACCCCAGGATGGGGAACTCTCGCTGTATGACATCGCGCCGGTAATGGCGGGGATTGCCGTGGACCTCAGCCACATTCCCTCGCCGGTGAAGGTGCGTGATTTTTGCGGTCCAGACGCGTCCCCGGCGTTGCTTGGCGCCGATATCGTGCTGATTGTGGCGGGCGTCGCCCGTAAGCCCCGTATGGATCGTGCGGATCTGTTTAATGTTAATGCCGGCATCGTGCGGCAGCTGGTGGGCCAGGTGGCGGTCTGTGCGCCCGAGGCGCTGATCGGCATTGTCACCAATCCGGTGAATACCCTGGTTGCCATCGCCGCCGGCGTGCTGGCGCAGGCCGGGGTCTATCAGCCGCAAAAGCTTTTTGGTATCACCACCCTAGACGTCATCCGCGCCAACAGTTACGTGGCGGCCATGAAAGGGCTGCGGCCGGATCAAATAGAGGTGCCGGTGGTAGGCGGCCACTCCGGCGTCACCATTCTGCCTTTGTTATCGCAGGTGCCGGGGATCACTTTCAGCGATGAAGAAGTGAATCTCCTGACGCGGCGCATCCACAACGCCGGCACCGAGGTGGTGGAGACCAAAGCCGGCGCTGGATCGGCCACGCTTGCCATGGGGTATGCCGCGGCCCGCTTTACGCTGTCGCTGGTGCGGGCGCTGCAGGGGCAGCAGGGAATTATCGAATGCGCCTATGTCGAAAGCGAGTCGGCGTTTTCCCGCTTTTTTGCCCAACCGCTGCTGCTGGGGCCGCAGGGCGTTAGCGCGCGGCGACCGCTGGGTATCCTCAGCGACTTCGAGCAGCAGGCGCTACAGGATATGCGCGCGGCGACCAGTTCCTGCAGCAGTAGCCCGCCGCCGCCGTGAGGATAAGGCGCTACGATCCTTGCGTCGGCGTGGCCCTTTATAATCACAGCCGCCGGGTGCGGTCTGTTATTTGCCGGCGACGCCGGCATTGTTTTGTCAGGCGTTTCGCCCGGGCTAGGGGCATTGCCGCGCCGGGGCGTGGGCTGGCCCGGCGCGCTTAGGTGTCAGGCAGGGCCGGCGCCGGTGGGGCGGCTATTGCTGATGAGCCGGTGCGTGTGACGGTGCCCTGCGCCGGCGAAAAGGGACGCCTGACGCCATGCGGGGATTGTCTCGACTTCTGTTATGGCGTCGGCGGAGGGATTAAATCTACGCTAAACATTTCATCGCCTCAGCAGGGTATAACGATAAACTTTTCCTTATGCCAAATACTATTTCTGGCCCGGTTTCCGTGTCGAAAATTTAGCAGCAACGCCATTTTCTTTTCCCTTTTCCCGGTCATTCGTTTTCACCTAAACTTATTTCTTAAGGTATAGTTTATTACATTACAGTAATAACATGGATAATGCTATAAGAATTCTATTCAATTAATAATGAACAGTTTTTATTAATTTTGTGTTTTTTATTCTAATAGCTGGCATTGATCTCATTTTTTAATGCCACCTTTGATCCAATGCGCTTTTTTTGTGTTGTAATTAGCGTTACGACAAGTCTTTAATGTTATACATTAAATGTTGTCGTAATAGCGGAACGGGAATCAGGTGCCGTAAATTCCACAGTACCTGCCCAAACCGTGCGATGGCGATAGCGCCAGGCTGTCACCATGACAAGGAGGGGGATTAAAGATGGAAATAAAAAAAGAATGGATTGCAACGCACGAATTGATTGGGGTAGGTGGACTACCCAAAACACGACAGGGACTGAATCGGCGAGCCAGGGAGGAGGGCTGGCAAAAAAGGCGGCGCGAGGGTGCGCGCGGCAAAGCGGTAGAGTATGCCTGGCACAGTTTGCCGGACATGGTAAAAAAGACGCTTTCTTTAAGGACCAACCCGGCGGAGTACCAACTCTCTCCACAGGAGACGTCGGCAACTTGGAACGAAATTCATCGGCAACTTTCCGATGCGGAGCGCGATTTTATCGTCTCTTTTATCGTACGTGAGGGTGTGTTGAACCTGTTAAAGCGTCTGGACTATCCGGATGAGCCGGTTAACGATCTCAGGCCGGAATGAAATAATGCGCCGGGGAAGGCATGGCCCTCCCCAGCGCCGAGGATCAGCGCTGGCGTATCAGGCTTTTCCTATCGAGCAATTGATTGGTTTCCGGGTCGATATAGCGGCTGGGCCATATCACCGAAGGATGGACCTCCAGCACATCGGCGATGAGCCATTCACCTTTGGGCCAAGGCCGGGTGAGGGCGTTCGCCAGCGTGGATGAACTCAATCCCGCCGCGCGCGATACCGCGGCCAGGGAGGTTCCGCGTTTACGAAGTGCCGCGATGATATCCGCAGGGTGCCAATCTGTATTCCTTTCGCTCACATTTCGTTCCTTTTGCTGTAAGACAAACGAGGATTAATGGTATAACTAACCAATGTAGATAAAACGAAGGCAATGGTCACAGCCTTTAGTTGGAAAATATATAGCATCAAACTTCTTAAATATTTTCAATTATTTTCCAAATAAATTCTAATTTGTTATGCAGGTCGAATTCGGAATGAAAATCTTATGAAACAAGCCTGGTTCAGCACGCAGGAACTGCTGTCCGTTGCCGGACTACCCGGTACCCGTCAGGGGCTGTGTGATCTTGCCAGGCGTGAAAAATGGAACCGGCGGCGCAGAAAAGGGGCGCAGGGGCGGGGGATGGAGTATGCGTTCGATAGCCTGCCGGCGGTGGTGCAAAAAGCGCTAATGCGCCGGGAAATGCGGGACGGGGACGACGTCGAATGGTCTCTTGAAGCGCCAGCGGAAGGGGTATCCGTGGCCCTGGCCACCTGGATAACCATCTACCGGCAACTGACCGTGGAAGAGAGGGAGCGGGTGATTGCTTTTGTTATGCGCGAAGGCATCGGCGCGTTTATCGTACGGCTGGGGCTGCAAGAAGAGTAACGGTAGTAACCACGACAGCGTTACGCCGTGGTTTGCCGTTCAATGACGGCGATTTTCCAAAGAGATTCCTTTCCTCTGGCGATTGCGCTTTCAAGCGTCGCGCTGCACCGCCACGTGGGCCAGGCCCTCTAGCGCATCGCGGTAAGGGGAGGGCGACAGGCAGTCCAAACAGGCGATAGCTTTGTCCGCTTCCTCTTCCGCGCACCGGCGTGTGTATCCCAGGGAATCGCACTGGCGCATGGTGTCCAGCACCGTCTCCAGCAGGTGGCGTCCATTGCCCTGCTCGATCGCCTGGCGGATCAGCGCCGCCTGTTCTGGCGTGCCGTTACGCATGGCGTGCAGCAACGGGAGCGTCGGCTTACCTTCGTTTAAGTCATCGCCCGTATTCTTACCCAGCGTTTTCCCGTCCGCGCCGTAATCCAGCAGGTCGTCAATGAGTTGAAAGGCGGTGCCCAGATAACGGCCGTAATCGCGCAGCGCCGCCTCCTGGCGGGCATCGGCGCCGGCCAATATGGCGGAGGACTGCGACGCCGCCTCGAACAGCCGCGCGGTTTTGCTATAGATAACCCGCATATAACTGTCGATTGTGATATCCGGATCGTTGCAGTTCATTAATTGCAGCACTTCCCCTTCAGCGATAATGTTAACCGCCTCAGACATCAGCTTCAGCACCCGCAGGGATTCCAGCGCGGTCATCATTTGAAAAGCGCGGGTATAGATGAAATCGCCGACCAAGACGCTGGCGGCGTTGCCAAACGCCGCATTGGCCGTCGCTTTGCCGCGGCGCATGTCCGATTCATCCACCACGTCGTCGTGCAACAACGTGGCAGTATGGATAAATTCGATCAGCGCGGAGACGGTGACATGCTGCTTGCCCTGATAGTGCAGCGCACGCGCCGCCAGCACCGCAATCATGGGTCGGATACGTTTGCCGCCGCCGCTGATGATGTAGTGGCCGAGCTGATTTATCAGGGCGACCTCTGAGTTTAGCTGCTCGCGAATTGCCGTGTTGACCTCCGCCATATCCTGCGCGGTCAGTTCAGTAATTTGTTCAAGATTCATTATTTTCTATCGGTTTGTAGGTATACCGTCAGTGTAATGCCGCACACGGGACCGAATGGCGGAAAGAGTGTTACTGATTGTACTTGAAAAACGTAAGATAAGAGATAAATGGCGATGAAGAAACTGCACCTTTATTCGCTTTCTGTATGTATTCTGCACTTGTCTTTAGTGAGATTCTTGCGTAGAATTCGTGCCCTATTGTTTTGTTGTGAATATTTTATAGCACGCTCCAGACGATTACAGATTGAGCGTGCGGAAAGCGGGGTTTTTTATGTACGCGGTTTTCCAAAGTGGTGGTAAACAACACCGGGTGAGCGAAGGTCAGACCGTTCGCCTTGAAAAGCTGGACATCGCAACGGGTGAAACTGTTGAATTTGACCAGGTTATGATGATCGCCAACGGCGACGACATCCAGATCGGCGGTCCTTTCGTGAACGGCGGCAAGATCACGGCGGAAGTTGTGGCTTACGGTCGCGGCGATAAAGTGATGATTGTGAAATTTCGTCGCCGTAAGCACTTCCGTAAGCATCGGGGCCACCGTCAGTGGTTCACTGACGTTAAAATCACCGGTATTGGCGCTTAACAGGAGAGCAGGCTCATGGCACACAAAAAGGCTGGCGGCTCCACACGTAACGGTCGCGACTCAGAAAGTAAACGCCTAGGCGTTAAACGCTTCGGCGGCGAAACGGTAAATGCCGGCAGCATCATCGTCCGTCAGCGTGGAACGAAGTTCCACCCGGGGACCAACGTAGGCTGCGGTAAAGATCATACGCTGTTCGCTTTAACGACGGGTAAAATCCAGTTTGAAGTGAAGGGCCCGAAGAACCGTAAATTTGTTAGCATCGTTTCTGAATAAATTTTCCGTTCTCTGATAGCCGAGTAAAGCCCCGCACCTGGTTGCGGGGCTTTTTACTTTATTCCGCTGTTTTACGCTCACCGTTCATCATGAAAAATACGCAGCAGGCTGGACAGCAGACGGGCATCGGCATTGCGCTCGCTTTGACCACCGCCATGTGCTGGGGCGCGCTCCCCATTGCCATGAAGTAGGTCCTTACCACCATGGAGCCTTACACCGTGGTTTGGTACCGTTTTTTAATGGCCGGTATGGGGTTGCTGCTGCTATTGGCGCCGCGCAGGCAATTGCCGCCGCTGCGGCTGTTTTTCCGCTGGCGCTGGCTGATACTGCTCGCGGTGGCGACCGCCGGGCTTTTAGGCAACTTTGTCTTTTTTGGCACGTCGCTGCAATATTTGAACCCCTCCGCCTCGCAGGTCATCGGCCAGCTGTCGCCGGTGGGTATGATGCTGGCGAGCGTCGTCATTCTGAAAGAGCGCATGCGCATCACGCAGCTGATTGGCGGTTTGTTGATGTTTTTCAACAGCAGCCTGCGCGAGATTTTCACCCGTCTGACCGCCAACACCCTGGGGGTGATCTTTGGCTGTTGCGCGGCGATGGTTTGGGTGAGTTATGGCGTGGCGCAAAAAGTCTTGCTGCGGCGCCTGGCATCGCAACAGATTCTGTTGTTGCTGTATATTTTGTGTACAATAGCGCTGACGGTGGTGGCGAAGCCGCTGACGCTTTTGCAATTAACCGGCGGCCAGTTGGCCTGCCTGCTGTTCTGCGGCCTGAATACGCTGGTGGGATATGGCGCGCTGGCAGACGGCGCAAGTGAGCGCCATTATTACCCTGACGCCGCTGTTTACCCTGATTTTTTCTAATTTGCTGGCGCTGTTCTGGCCCACGGCCTTCGTGCCGCCGCCGCTGAACTTTGTCGGCTATAGCGGCGTGGTGGTGGCGGGTGCGATGTGTTCCGCTGTCGGTCACCGCTGGTGGCCCGGGCTGAACAGACGGGCCCCGGTCGCCGTTATCAAGCCGCCCGGCAAATGAGTTATGGAGAGTTATCATGAAGTTTGTTGATGAAGCCGCCATTTTGGCGGCGGCGGGCGACGGCGGCGACGGCTGCGTCAGCTTTCGCCGGGAAAAATACATCCCCCGCGGCGGGCCGGACGGCGGCGACGGCGGCGACGGCGGCGATGTGTGGCTGCTGGCGGATGAAAATCTGAACACCCTCATCGATTACCGATTTGAGAAAAACTTTCGCGCCGAGCGCGGACAAAACGGCCAGAGCCGGGATTGTACCGGCAAGCGCGGCAAAGACATCGTTATCAAAGTGCCGGTGGGTACTCGGGTGCTGGATTTGGGCACCAACGAAGTCATGGGCGATATGACCCGCCACGAGCAGCGGCTGATGGTGGCCAAAGGCGGTTTTCACGGCTTGGGCAACACGCGTTTTGAATCGTCGGTCAATCGGGCGCCGCGGCAGAAAACCGACGGTACCAAAGGCGAGATCCGCGAGATCCAGCTGGAACTGATGCTGTTGGCGGACGTCGGTATGCTCGGTCTGCCCAATGCCGGTAAGTCTACGTTTATCCGCGCGGTATCGGCGGCCAAGCCGAAGGTGGCGGATTATCCGTTTACCACGCTGGTGCCAAGCCTCGGCGTGGTACGCATGGATAACGAGCAGAGCTTCGTGGTGGCGGATATTCCCGGACTGATCGAAGGCGCGGCCGACGGCGCTGGTTTGGGTATTCGTTTCCTTAAGCATCTGGAGCGCTGCCGGGTGTTGTTGCATCTTATCGATCTGGCGCCGGTGGACGAGTCCGATCCGGTCGAAAACGCTCGCATTATCGTCACCGAGCTGGAATGCTACAGTGAAATGCTGGCCGCCAAACCGCGCTGGCTGGTATTCAACAAAGCGGATCTGCTTGACGCTGAGGAAGCGGCCGCGCGCGCCAAGGCTATTGCCGAGGCGTTGGGTTGGGAAACGCAATACTATCTGATTTCCGCCGCCAATCGCGACGGCGTGAAGGCGCTGTGCTGGAATGTGATGGCGTTTATCAACGCGCATCCTAAAGAGCAGGCTACGCCCGAGGCGGGGCCGGAAAAAGTGGAATTCATGTGGGATGATTATCACCGCGATCAGCTCATGCAGGCGGAAGCCGAAGAGGATCTGGATGATGATTGGGATGAGGACGATGAAGACGGCGTGGAAACGATCTATCAGCGCTGAGCATCATTAACTCTTTTCCTCCCCCGGCGGTCATGGCATCGCCCGGTTGGCGATAGCTGGTCAGTAAGTGCTGACTGGCTATGCCCGCCTCCCCCAGCCGCGATATTGCTGCCTAACCGCGCATTGCGGCTGGGAGAATGTCTTTTCAGGCCGTAAGATATTTCCATTACGAGCCATCCGTCCGGGGGCAAATCCTCTTGCCTGCCGCCCGTTTAGAACGGTAGATTGGCCCTATCGCTGAAGAATCCGCTGAAAATTACCGGTTGTGATTAAACCGTCTTTTCTTCATGTCGCTGCCGCGGCTTTCATACTACCCTGGTCACTAAAGCCGCGAGAAAGGTTATACGCAGCGCCGACTGCCTGCTGCCCGTTGCATTTCACCCGTCTAACATGACCCGGCCGTCAGGATGGGCGGTACATGTCCTCAATGATGCGTGCGCTATCCCTCAGGGTCTCCCCTGATGGCAGGCCCGGCAGTGCCTGAATGTTGACGCCATCACGCCATGACGCGCCGCGGCCCGAACGGCGTTGCGAGGTGTCACTTCGACCCAATGGAACTGAACAGGAGTCACTATGCCGAATACCATGGATGTCAGGCAAAAAGCAGGATTGAACGCTTCCCGTCAATCCACATCACCGGCTTCACCCGACGTAGGAACGCCACAGACCCCGCCCCGGTCGCCCGCCATGGTCGAACGTCGGACGGTGAGGCCGGCGATTCCCCTCTGCCCGCGCGGGCGTTCCTCGGTGCCTGCCGCCGTAAGGAACTTCCCGCTGATGATAAATGCACTGCTGAAGAAAACATCCCGGCCCCACGCGCGGCCTAACCACGGTGCAAAGGCGTGTCCTTTGCCTCCTGCGCCGCAGGCAGCGTCAGCCCGGCGGCGGGAGTCCGGCTACCCCGTCCCCCGGCAAAGAGCCACGGGGCAAAAACCGCTCTCGTCATGGCGTAAAAAAACAGCAGAAGCCCGAACAGTCGTCCTACCGTCAACTACGCTATGCCGCACTGAACGCGACCGCCGGTGAGGCGGACGCCTCCACGCCGCTCCCCACCGCCGCCCTGGCGCGAGGGGCAATACCCGCAGCAACCGCCATCAACGGCGGCAGGCCTGACGCGCGCGCGAACGGATACCCTACCTATCGGCGAGGATCGGGGGAGGGTTATCGCAATAACCTCCACAGCGACCACGGCGCGCAGATAAGGATGACCAGCGTTCCCTGGCCCGGGGCCATCGCCGGCTGCGGCTGGCGCAATATGATGTGTATGCTGGCGGCCAACGTCATTGACACCTCGGCGCAAGGAAGCAGAGAGACCCGGGTTTTTAGCACCTGGACACCTTATTGGCCTCAGCCGACGGCGGGAGACGTCACACCTGCAAACGAAACCCTGAGCGGTTATGGCAATCTTGTCGGTGGATTATGGACGGGTACCGCGAGTCGGGGTGATGCGCTTCCGGCGATAGGCACCGCCTTTGCCGGTGCGATGGCGAGAGCGATTAGCGCCGCGCCGCGAGCCCAGGAGGGCTCCGCGTCCGTTAATGTTAAGCGTGAGCCGGTCAATGCCGCGTCGCCCGCCGTGGATGTGTCCGACGCCGCGATCGTTACGGGCGCGCAGATTAACGCCGCGTTGCCCGCCGCGGGTCCGTCCGCCACCGCATCCCCGTTCGGCGTTGCCGTCACGCCCTGTGTCACGGGGGCTATTAATGCGTCTGTCACTCCTGCAAGACGCCTACCGCCCGACCTATGACCTGATGCCGTCGCAACAGACGCAGAGCGTGTCGCTTTTTCCCCTGGCGAGCTACTCGCCATCCCCCCTTCCTATGTCGCGACTGGCCAGTTTCATTCATCCCATGGGGTACTATAAATTCCTGTTCGAGCGTAAGCAGGATCTGACCGAGGATTTAGACGCCACGGTAAAAGCGTACTATGCGCGGAACGAAATTCGACGTTGTGAGGCGGCGGGTTGGGAAGAGGGCAGAGTGATGGCGTATCTGCGTAACTTCAAAGTCCATGTGTATTCCTATGGCAAGCAGATGCAAACCATTCCTCCCGCCTTTCAGTATCTGCGGCAAAACTTGAAGCGTTTCATCCATGAGGTTGAGTTGGCCCATGACTATGTCAGGCGTGCGCTTGATATCTATTTCGACGAGATCGAAGATACGCTGACGGGGACGCAGAACATTGCCGGCGATAGTAGCATCAGGTGCTATCTCAGCGGCGTGCTGCATACCCAAGATGATCTTATCCTCACCCAGGCCATTTTGCGGCTACACTATTGTCACATCAGTCTCAATGACTACCTGTGCTATCCAAAACCAATATCCTTTTCGCCTCGTCGAGAACCCCGGGTCAGCCCTTTAGCTACGATCCGACCATCCCGCTGGGCGTGACCCTGCCCAATGATGCGGGAAACAGGGTGGTGATTATGGTGGATAACGACAGGGTTGAAAAACACTATCCGATGCATGTCACAATCCTGCATGAAATTTCCCATATCCAGGCGGGCGCCCAGGATTTTCTGTTCCTGCCGAGTAACGGCCAGTCTGTGGACGTCACGACTATCCTAAAGCAGTTCTATGATGCGATTAATAATCGCAATGGCGAGACGCTGCCCTACGCGAAGACCTTAGTGAAAGGCTATGAAAATTTCTGCAAATTACGGCCCCTAACGCCGCTGGAATTCATCGAGCGGGTCAGAGCGGACAAAATGCTACAGGCCAATATCATTATGGACAACGCCGATTGTATCGCGCAGTTTGTCGTCGACATCGGTCAAGGCCGCCCCTATCGCCGCAAAGACAACGGCACGTTGCGGCACATCGAGCACCTGATGGCCGCCATCTGCTGCCGTGATCTGCGGAAATTGTTGGAAAAAATCATCGCCAGCCGCTTGTAGGAAAGAAGGGCGTCTCCCGGCCGGCGCGTGGGCCGACCGGGCGCGAAACGGCTAGTTATTCTGATAAATATCTTTATACAACCGGCTCTCGAAACGCACCAGCGGAACGCGCCGCGCACGTTGATCCGCCGGCGGCACCGCATAGCCGGAGAGATATTGCACAAACGCCATACGTTGACCGCTGGCGGTGGTGATAAAGCCCGCCAGGTTGTAGACGCCCTGTAGCGAGCCGGTTTTCGCCGACACTTTGCCGTCGACCCCAGCCTCATGCAGACCCGCGCGGTACATGAGCGTGCCGTCATAACCCGCCAGCGGCAGCATGGAGATAAAGTCCAGCGTCTGATCGTGCTGACCGATATATTGCAGCACCTGCATCATGGTGGCGGTGGAAATCAAATCGTGGTGCGACAGACCGGAACCATCCATCTGGATACTGTTGCCCAGATTCGATGCCCGCCTGCTGACGCAGGATCTGGCGCACCGCATCCGAGCCCGCGCGCCAGGTGCCCGGCACTTTAAAGCGTTCGTGGCCAATCATGCGAAAAACCGTGTCGGCAATCATATTGTCGGATTTTTTCAGCATAATATGCAGTAAATCGTGCAGCCGTGCGGAAGAGGATTGTGCCAAAATGTGTCCCGGCGGGCTGGGCTGCGTCTGGCGCAGGAGCGTGCCGTTCAGCGTGATATCCGTCTGCTGCAATTCGTCTTTGAGGATGGCGCCGGCATAGCTGGCGCCGTCCTGAATGGCGAACGCCAGCGGTAGCGGTTCGGCGCGCTGGGTCATGCAGCCGGTAAGGGTATAGCGGTTAAGCTCTCCCGGCACCACGTCCAGCTCGCAATATTGCGCCGCGCCGTCGCCGCGGGCCAGGGTACGCACCTGGCTGAACATATGCACCGGGTAATACGAGGCGACGCGGATAAACGCCGGCTCTCCGGCCGTCCGGGCGCTGTAGAGCGACACCGAGAAACAGTTGCGATCGACAATGGCCGCGCCCGGCGGTGCGCTAATGCATTGCGTCAGATCGTTCCAGGGCCAGCCGGGGGCTTTGTCATGGCTGGCAAACACCGAGGTGTCGATAATCAGGTCACCGGTAATTTGTTTGATGCCTTGCTTGCGCAGCTCGGCCACCATATTGCGCAAGCGCTGTCGGGTAAACGTGGGATCGCCGCCGAAGCGCGCGGTCAGGTTGCCGCACAGCACGCTGCCCACCGGCGCGGAGGCCGCTTCGAGGGTGGTGGTAAAGCGATAGTCCGGGCCCAGCTGCAACAGCGCCGCCAGCGCGGTGAGCAGCTTCATGGTGCTGGCGGGCAAGGCCATCTGCTGACTGTGATAATCAATAACGGGCTGCGGGGCCCCCACTTTTTGCACCACCAGCGCCAGGTTGGCGCCGTCGGGCAGATATTCCGTATAGTTTTCAACCGGCGCCGCCTGTGCGGAAAGCATGAAAACACTGGTCAATCCTATGACTAATCGTAAAAAACGCATAATTTTGGGCAACGGCAATGTAACGTGCTGTCATACTACGGTGCAAACAGGGATAAAGTAAACGATGACCCACACCGAACTCTGCGGTAAAATACGTATCAAAATGCAAAACTGAGGCTGGCCTGGGAAGCAATTCCGGGGTTGCCTCACTTTTGCTTTGCGCTTAGTGAGCGGCGTGTGCCAAACGCGCGTCGCGCCAGCGCCTGTCACGCCAGGACGGCGATTATTTTAGCAGGAAGAATTTACATAGAGGTACAATTATGAACCAGATTCCGATGACCCTGCGCGGCGCTGAAAAACTGCGGGAAGAGCTCGAAAATCTCAAAAGCGTCCGTCGCCCCGAAATTATCCGGTCTATTGCCGAGGCCCGCGAGCACGGCGATTTAAAAGAAAACGCCGAGTATCATGCCGCGCGGGAACAACAGGGCTTTTGCGAAAGCCGCATCCAGGAAATTGAAGCCAAACTGTCCAATGCGCAGGTGATCGATGTGACCAAGCTGGCCCCGAGCGGCCGGGTCATTTTCGGCGCCACGGTCAGCGTGAAGAACCTGGATAGCGAAGAGAAGCAAACCTACCGCATCGTCGGCGACGATGAGGCCGATTTCAAGCAAAACCTGATTTCCATTAATTCTCCCATCGCCCGCGGGCTGGTGGGCAAGGAAGAAGGGGATATCGTCGTCATCAAAACCCCTGGCGGCGAGGTGGAGTACGAGATCCTTAAGGTGGAGTATCTGTAAACGTCCGGGCGGCGCCGCAGCCGGCCTCCGTCCGCTTATCCCCCCGCGGGCCGCCGCTGGCTTTGTAAAGAAAAGCAAAAGGCCGCGGGTGGCCTTTTCCTGTGGGTCGGAGAGTGGCATCTTTCCATCGGAAAGATGATGTTAGCGGGCGGGGCAGCGTAATTTTCCGCTCTGCAGCCGGCCGGTACAGCACCAGAATATTGCCAATAACCTGTACCTTGCTGGCGCCGCTTTCACGAACGATGGCATCGGCGATCAGCGTTTTGGTCTCGCGCTCTTCCGCGGCAATTTTCACCTTGATAAGCTCATGATGTCCCAATGCCTGTTCGATTTCGGCGAGCACGTCTTCCGTCAAGCCGTTATTGCCCAGCTTGACGACAGGCTTCAGCGAATGGGCCAGCCCTTTAAGATGCTGTTTTTGCTTATTATTCAGATTTCTTTGTGTTTTTTACTTAGGTTGGGATTGAAAACGGCATATTCTACCGCCATCTCATTCATATCGCCAAATCGGCGTCCGTCGATATCGGCACATGGGCGGCCAAATCTTTCCACCGCTGCACTCTATACAAGATAGCTGGAAAATAAGATGGCGACCAAAAAGCGTTCTGCAAGCTCCAGCCGCTGGCTGCAGGAACACTTTAGCGATAAATATGTTCAGCAGGCACAAAAAAAGGGACTCCGTTCCCGTGCCTGGTTTAAGCTTGATGAAATACAGCAGAGCGACAAGCTATTTCGCCCGGGGATGACCGTGGTGGATCTGGGCGCGGCGCCCGGCGGCTGGTCGCAATACGTCGCCACGCAAATCGGCGGCAAAGGGCGTATCATCGCCTGTGATATCCTGCCGATGGATCCGATGGTGGGCGTTGACTTTCTGCAGGGGGATTTTCGTGACCCCCTGGTGCTGCAGGCTTTGCTTGAGCGCGTAGGCGAGCAGAAGGTGCTGGTGGTGCTGTCCGACATGGCGCCCAATATGAGCGGTACCCCGGCGGTCGATATCCCCAAATCCATGTATCTCGTGGAGCTAGCGCTCGATATGTGCCGGGATGTGCTGACACCGGGTGGGAGTTTTCTGGTTAAAGTCTTTCAGGGAGAAGGTTTCGATGAGTACCTGCGGGAAATACGCTCCCTGTTTACGAAGGTAAAAATCCGTAAGCCAGACGCTTCCCGGGCCCGCTCCCGCGAAGTGTACATTGTGGCGACAGGGCGCAAAATATAGTACCCTACGCTAATTGTTAACACTGTTGTAATATGAGGTTAATCCCTTGAGTGACATGGCGAAGAACCTGATTCTCTGGCTAGTTATCGCAGTCGTGCTGATGTCGGTATTCCAGAGCTTCGGGCCCAGCGAGTCCAATGGGCGTAAAGTGGATTACTCCACCTTTATGTCCGAATTGAATCAGGATCAGGTTAGGGAAGCGCGTATTAACGGTCGTGAAATCACCGTTACTAAAAAAGACAGTAACCGCTACACCACCTATATCCCGGTCAACGATCCCAAGCTGCTCGATATCCTGTTGACCAAAAACGTCAAAGTCGTGGGCGAACCGCCGGAAGAACCCAGCCTGCTGGCGTCTATCTTTATCTCCTGGTTCCCGATGCTATTGCTGATTGGGGTCTGGATTTTCTTTATGCGTCAAATGCAGGGCGGCGGCGGTAAAGGCGCCATGTCGTTCGGCAAGAGCAAGGCGCGGATGCTGACGGAAGACCAGATTAAAACGACGTTCGCCGATGTTGCCGGTTGCGATGAAGCGAAGGAAGAGGTCAGCGAGCTGGTGGATTATCTGCGCGAGCCAAGCCGTTTTCAAAAGCTCGGCGGCAAAATCCCGAAAGGCGTGCTGATGGTGGGGCCGCCAGGGACCGGTAAAACGCTGCTGGCCAAAGCCATTGCGGGAGAAGCCAAGGTCCCGTTCTTCACCATTTCCGGTTCCGACTTCGTGGAAATGTTCGTCGGCGTGGGCGCCTCCCGCGTGCGCGATATGTTCGAGCAGGCGAAAAAAGCGGCGCCTTGCATCATCTTTATCGATGAAATCGACGCCGTCGGGCGTCAGCGTGGTGCCGGTCTCGGTGGCGGTCATGACGAGCGCGAACAGACCCTGAACCAGATGCTGGTGGAAATGGACGGCTTTGAGGGTAATGAAGGTATCATCGTCATCGCCGCGACCAACCGCCCCGACGTGCTGGACCCGGCGCTGCTGCGCCCGGGCCGTTTCGACCGCCAGGTGGTGGTGGGCCTGCCCGATGTGCGCGGCCGCGAACAGATTCTGAAAGTCCACATGCGCCGCGTCCCGCTGGCGCCCGACATGGATGCGGCGGTTATTGCGCGCGGCACGCCCGGCTTCTCGGGCGCCGATTTGGCCAACCTGGTAAACGAAGCGGCGCTGTTTGCCGCCCGCGGCAGCAAGCGCGTGGTGTCGATGGTGGAATTTGAGAAGGCCAAGGACAAAATCATGATGGGCGCCGAGCGCCGTTCCATGGTGATGACCGAAGCGCAGAAAGAGTCCACCGCTTACCATGAAGCCGGTCATGCGATCATCGGCCGCCTGGTGCCGGAGCACGATCCGGTGCATAAAGTGACGATTATCCCGCGCGGCCGCGCCCTGGGGGTGACCTTCTTCCTGCCGGAAGGGGATGCTATCAGCGCCAGCCGCCAGAAGCTGGAAAGCCAAATCTCCACCCTTTACGGCGGCCGGCTGGCCGAGGAGATCATTTACGGTCCGGCGAAAGTGTCTACCGGGGCCTCCAACGATATTAAAGTGGCGACCTCGATTGCCCGTAACATGGTGACCCAGTGGGGCTTCTCCGAAAAGCTGGGTCCGCTGCTGTATGCGGAGGAAGAGGGTGAAGTTTTCCTCGGCCGCTCGGTGGCCAAGGCGAAGCATATGTCTGATGAAACGGCGCGCATCATCGATCAGGAAGTGAAGTCGCTGATTGAGCGAAATTATGTCCGCGCCCGCACGCTGCTGATGGAAAATATGGATATCCTGCATGCTATGAAGGATGCGCTGATGAAATATGAAACCATCGATGCGCCGCAGATAGACGATCTGATGGGCCGCAAGGCGGTCCGCCCGCCCGCAGGCTGGGACGATACCGTCTCCGACAATAGCGCCGACGACGGCACGCCGCGCGCGCCGACGCCGGTGGATGGACCGCGCACGCCGAATCCCGGCAATACCATGTCGGAGCAGTTCGGCAACCGTTAATGGTTCCCTCCCGCGTCGGCGGCAAGGCCCCGGCGCGGTACTACCGACAGCCCCGCGTTATACGACACGCCGGGGCTTTTTTTGCGCAGAAGATGCTAAGATAGCGGCCTTACAGTTTGCACAGCACAAGGAAACCGTCGTTATGCAACTAAAAGCTCGAGAGCGTACCCTTAGCCTTTCCATTCCGCGCGTCATGGGGATCCTCAACGTAACCCCGGACTCATTCTCCGACGGCGGCAAATACCAGCATCTGGCCGCCGCAATCGATCACGCCGCGGCGATGCTGGACGCCGGCGCGGCCATTATCGATATCGGTGGCGAATCCACCCGCCCGGGGGCGGAGACGGTCAGCGCAGAAGAGGAAGCGGCACGGGTGGTGCCGGTGGTGGCGGCGCTGGCGCAGCGCTTCGACACCTTCATTTCGGTGGATACCTCCAAGGCGCTGGTTATTCGCGAAAGCGCGGCGGCCGGCGCCCATTTGATCAACGATGTCCGCTCGCTGAGCGAACCGGGCGCCCTGGACGTCGCCGCCGCCAGCCAGCTGCCCGTCTGTCTGATGCATATGCAGGGCGATCCGAGCACCATGCAGCAGGCGCCGCACTATGAGAATGTGCTGGCGGAGGTAGAAGCGTATTTTGTGCAGCAAATTGAGTGCTGCGAAGCGGCCGGCATCGCCAAAGACCGTCTGCTGCTCGATCCGGGCTTCGGTTTCGGCAAGACGTTGGAGCATAACTATCAACTGCTGGCCCGGCTGGGGGATTTTCATCATCTCGGCCTGCCGCTGCTGGTGGGGATGTCGCGCAAATCGATGATAGGTCAATTGTTGGACCTTCCGCCAGAGAAGCACGTTACGGGCAGCGTTGCCTGCGCGGTCATCGCCGCGCTGCAGGGGGCGCAGATTATCCGGGTTCATGACGTCAGGCAAACCGTGGAAGCAATGCGCGTGGTGCAAGCCACGCTTTCAGCGAAGGAAACCTATTTCCAATGAGCAATCATCAATATTTTGGCACCGACGGCATCCGCGGCAAGGTCGGTGATTCCCCCATTACGCCGGATTTTGTCCTCAAGCTGGGGTGGGCCGCCGGTAAGGTGCTGGCGCGCCACGGCTCGCGTAAAATTATCATCGGCAAAGATACCCGAATCTCCGGCTATATGCTGGAGTCGGCGCTGGAAGCGGGGCTGGCCGCGGCCGGCCTGTCCGCCGCTTTTACCGGCCCTATGCCGACGCCGGCTATCGCCTATTTGACCCGCACCTTTCGCGCCGAGGCGGGTATTGTCATCTCCGCCTCCCATAATCCGTTCTACGATAACGGCATTAAGTTTTTTTCCATCGACGGCACGAAACTGCCCGACGAGGTGGAAGAAGCTATCGAGGCGGAGCTGGCCAAGCCGTTAACCTGCGTCGAATCGGCGGAACTGGGCAAAGCCAGCCGGATTGTCGATGCGGCCGGGCGCTACATCGAGTTTTGCAAAGGGACTTTCCCGGGCGATCTGAGTCTTAAGGGATTGAAGATAGTTGTAGATTGCGCCAACGGCGCGACCTATCACATCGCCCCCAGCGTGCTGCGCGAACTCGGCGCGACGGTGGTGACCCTCGGCTGCCAGCCGGACGGTATGAACATTAACCAGGAATGCGGCGCCACCGATGTGCGTCTGTTGCAAAGCCGGGTGCTGGCGGAAAAAGCCGATCTGGGCATCGCCTATGACGGCGACGGCGATCGGGTGATCATGGTGGATCATCTGGGGCAGAAAGTGGATGGTGATCAAATCTTGTATGTCATCGCGCGGGAAAAATTGCGTCAGGGCCAGTTATCCGGCGGCGTGGTCGGCACGCTGATGAGCAATATGGGCCTGGAGCTGGCGCTTAAGCAGTTGGGGGTGCCGTTCGTGCGCGCCCGCGTTGGCGACCGCTATGTGCTGGAAAAAATGCAGGAAAAGGGCTGGCGTATCGGCGCGGAGAACTCCGGCCATGTCATCTTGCTGGACAAAACTACCACCGGCGACGGCATTATCGCCGGGCTGCAAGTGTTGTCGGCGATGGTCGGTAATCATATGAATTTACATGACCTTTGCAGCGGCATGCGCCTGTTGCCGCAGATTCTGGTCAATGTACGCTTTGCCGGACTTCACGATCCGCTGGAATCGGCGGCGGTAAAACAGGCCAGCGCCGAGGTGGAGCAGCAGCTGGCCGGGCGCGGGCGGGTGCTGCTGCGCAAGTCGGGTACCGAACCCCTGATCCGCGTTATGGTAGAAGGGGATGACACCGAGCAGGTCAGCCGGCTGGCGCACCAGATCGCGGATGCCGTAAAAGCCGCGGGCTAAGATGTACGGCAATTCGGCGCGTATGCGGTGGACGTGGTGGGCTAAAGCGCCAGACTCCTGACATTGATGCCGATTAAGCCGCGAGCTGAAACGCCAGACTCTTTGATGCTGATGTCATGAAAGCTGCGGGCTGCGACGTAAGATTTTTCAGCGCTGATACGGTGAACGCCGCCGTCCGGGATATACAGGCTGACGCTGCGCTGACGGCCGGCACAAGGCGGCGGTTTTGGCCGGCATAAGCAGCGCGTCAGCGCCCGCTGCGGCTTTGGCGGGCCCCGTCGACCAGCGCCGGCGGCGAACGGCATTGGCGTTTTTTTCCGCAAACGGTCAGCCAGCCGTAAAATGCCCTTGCACGCAAGGGGCGCTTTGGTTAGTATTCACACCCGCTTCAGTCGGCGACGCCAAGCGCCGTATTGGGGGCTGCAATAGCTTAACGTGCGGTGGTAGCCGCAAGGATACTGAAAGATTATGTACCAAGCTCTGTTAGTCATATTCCTGTTGGTAGCGGTCGGCCTGGTTGCGCTGATCATGCTGCAACAAGGTAAAGGTGCTGATATGGGAGCCTCGTTCGGTGCAGGCGCCTCTGGCACCCTGTTCGGTTCAAGCGGTTCCGGTAACTTCATGACCCGTATGACGGCCGTGCTGGCGACTCTGTTCTTCGTTCTCAGCCTGGTGCTGGGCAACCTGAGCAGCAATCATGGTCAAAAAGGCAGCCAGTGGGATAATTTGAACCAGGCTCAGCAGGCGGATAAGGCACCAGCCGAAGCGCCGGCGAAACCGGGTAACGATATTCCGCAGTAAGCGTTAAGCCGTTGCCCGGCAAGGCAACGAAACAGCAGCGTAAGAGTCGATAGAAAGTGCCGAGGTGGTGGAATCGGTAGACACGCTACCTTGAGGTGGTAGTGCCCGATTGGGCTTACGGGTTCAAGTCCCGTCCTCGGTACCAATCCCAGAGATAACTTGCTTTTTCAGGGTTATCAGTGTAGTATTTTCATCGTTTTCGGACGCGGGGTGGAGCAGCCTGGTAGCTCGTCGGGCTCATAACCCGAAGGTCGTCGGTTCAAATCCGGCCCCCGCAACCACATTCCTTTAGAGTGCTTTTTCAAATATACTGTCTGTAGGCGTTAGGTTTACCATCACAGGAGTTTTGAAAAATGATTCTTCTGGAATGGTTTCAAAACCGCCTGCGGTTTACAGGGTCCAGTCACTTAACGCCCCGAATTTTCGGGGTTTTTTGTTATTTCACTACAGTAATACTGGGCTAATAAGCCCTTTTTTTATGTCTTGGGGGTGGCCTTGTCCACATTAGAACAAAAATTGACAGAGATGATCACGGCACCCGTGGAAGCCCTGGGGTTCGAGCTGGTGGGTATTGAATTTATTCGTGGCCGCCAGTCGACGCTGCGCATTTATATCGATAGTGACGAGGGCATCACCGTTGATGATTGTGCTGATGTAAGCCACCAGGTCAGCGCGGTACTGGACGTCGAAGACCCTATCTCCGTGGCCTATAGCCTTGAAGTTTCATCACCGGGCCTGGATCGCCCGCTGTTTACCGCCGCGCATTATCGCCAATTTATCGGTAGCGACGTCAGCGTGGTGCTCCGTATCGCGGTACAAAACCGCCGTAAATGGCAGGGGATCATCAAAGCGGTTGACGGTGACATGATCACCGTGACGGTGGAAGGAAAAGATGAAGTGTTCGCTTTGAACAATATCCAGAAAGCGAACCTGGTACCCCACTTTTAACGTTTTACTGAGGCAACTAGGATGAATAAAGAAATTCTGGCTGTTGTTGAGGCAGTGTCCAACGAGAAAGCCGTCCCGCGGAAAAAGATTTTCGAGGCGTTAGAGACGGCACTGGCCACGGCAACGAAGAAAAAATACGAACAGGAAATCGAAGTCCGCGTCAGCATCGACCGCAAATCGGGGGATTTCGATACCTTCCGCCGTTGGCTCATCGTGGACGAAGTGACTCAGCCCACCCGGGAAATCACCCTGGACGCGGCGCAATTTGACGACCCTGAGGCGCAGCTTGGCGGCTACATCGAAGATGAAATTGAATCGGTAGTGTTTGACCGTATTACCACCCAGACTGCCAAGCAAGTCATCGTGCAAAAAGTGCGTGAAGCCGAGCGGGCGATGGTGGTCGATCAGTTTCGCAGTCATGAAGGTGAAATCGTCACCGGCGTAGTGAAAAAAGTTAACCGGGACAGCATCAGTCTCGATCTGGGCAGCAATGCCGAAGCGGTGATCGGCCGTGAAGACATGCTGCCGCGTGAAAATTTCCGTCCCGGCGACCGTATTCGCGGCGTGTTATATTCTGTGCGTCCGGAAGCGCGCGGCGCGCAGCTGTTTGTCAGCCGGTCGCGGTCGGAGATGCTGGTAGAGCTGTTCCGCATTGAAGTGCCGGAAATCGGCGAAGAAGTGATTGAAATCAAGGCCGCCGCCCGCGATCCGGGCTCACGGGCGAAAATCGCCGTGAAGACCAACGACAAGCGTATTGATCCGGTCGGCGCCTGCGTCGGCATGCGCGGCGCGCGCGTCCAGGCGGTGTCCAGCGAATTGGGCGGTGAACGCATCGATATCGTGCTGTGGGATGACAACCCGGCCCAGTTCGTTATTAACGCCATGGCTCCTGCCGATGTCGCCTCCATCGTGGTGGACGAGGACAAGCACACCATGGATATCGCGGTAGAAGCGGGCAATCTTGCCCAGGCTATCGGCCGCAACGGGCAAAACGTCCGGCTGGCTTCCCAGCTTAGCGGCTGGGAGCTGAACGTAATGACGGTAGAGGATCTGCAGGCAAAACATCAAGCTGAAGCCCATGCGGCCATCGATATCTTTACCCGCAATCTGGATATCGATGAAGAGTTCGCCGAGGTACTGGTGGAGGAAGGTTTCTCATCTCTTGAGGAGCTGGCCTACGTACCGATAAACGAACTGCTGGAAATTCAAGGGCTCGATGAAGATACGGTGGAAGCGCTGCGCGAACGGGCGAAGAATGCGCTGACCACGCTTGCCCTGGCGCAGGAAGAGAATCGCGGCGCGGGCGTACCGGCTGAAGACCTGCTGGGTCTGCCTGAACTTGAGCGCGACATGGCGTTCAAGCTGGCGGCGCGTGGTGTTTGTACGCTGGAAGATCTTGCCGAACAGGGTGTCGACGACCTGTCAGATATTGAAGGGCTGAGTAGTGAAAAAGCCGGCGAGCTGATTATGGCCGCGCGCAATATTTGCTGGTTTGGCGACAACGCGTAATAAACTGTAGCAGGAAAGGAACAGCATGACAGATGTAACCGTAAAATCGCTCGCCGCAGAAATACAGACTCCGGTCGATCGCCTGGTACAGCAATTTGCTGATGCGGGCATTGATAAAACCGCAGTGGATTCTGTGACCCAGCAGGAAAAAGAAACCTTACTGGCGCACCTGAACCGCGATCGCGGCGCGGCGCCCAATAAATTAACTTTGCAGCGCAAAACGCGCAGCACCTTGAATATTCCTAGCACCGGCGGTAAAAGTAAGTCGGTGCAAATCGAAGTGCGCAAGAAGCGCACCTATGTGCAACGCGATCCGCAGGCGCAAGAGCAGGCTGAAGCGGAAGAACGGGCCCGGCGTGAAGCGGAAGAGTTGGCTCAGCAGCAGGCCAAGCGTGAGGCCGCTGAACAAGCGAAACGTGTGGCAGCGGAAAGTGATAAATTGACTAACCAGCAGACCAATACTATGACCAAGTCACCACAGGCGGCTGAAAAAGCTAGCCGTGAAGCCGAAGCCGCGGAGCTAAGACGCAAAGCGGAAGAGGAAACGCGTCGCAAGGTCGAAGAAAAGGCTCTCCAGGTCGCGGAAGAAGCGCGTCGTATGGCCGAAGAACGCGGCGGCACCAGGGATAACGCGCCTGAGCCGGCGGAGGAAGACACCACCGATTACCACGTTACGACCTTCCACCACGCCCGGGAAGCTGAAGACGAAAACGATCGCAAAGTGGAAAGCGATCGCCGCAGCCGCACCCGCGGTGGTAAAGCCACCAGGCAGAAGAAGACCAGCCGTTTGTCCGAATCCAAGGCCGATCGCGAAGAAGCGCGTGCCGTGGGCCGTGGCGGTAAGGGCAAGCGTAAACCGAGCACGTTGACGCAGGGCTTTAACAAGCCGGCGCAGGCGGTGAACCGCGACGTGGTCATCGGCGAAACCATCACCGTGGCGGAACTGGCCAACAAAATGGCGGTGAAAGGATCGCAGGTCATCAAAGCAATGATGAAGCTCGGCGCCATGGCGACCATCAACCAGGTAATCGATCAGGAAACCGCGCAACTGGTGGCGGAAGAGATGGGTCACAAGGTGATTTTACGCCGTGAGAACGAGCTGGAAGAGTCGGTGATGTCCGACCGTGATACCGGCAGCTCCGCCGCCGCGGAATCGCGCGCGTCGGTGGTGACCATCATGGGTCACGTCGACCACGGTAAAACCTCGCTCCTGGACTATATCCGCTCCACCAAGGTGGCGGCAGGCGAGGCCGGGGGCATTACCCAGCATATCGGCGCCTACCATGTGGAAACCGATAACGGCATGATAACCTTCCTTGATACCCCGGGGCATGCGGCCTTTACCGCAATGCGCGCCCGCGGTGCGCAGGCGACGGATATCGTGGTGCTGGTGGTGGCTGCCGATGACGGCGTAATGCCGCAGACTATCGAAGCCATCCAGCACGCCAAAGCGGCCAAAGTACCGGTGGTGGTGGCGGTCAACAAGATCGATAAGCCGGAAGCGGATCCGGATCGGGTCAAGAATGAGCTGACCCAATACGGCGTCATTCCGGAAGAGTGGGGCGGTGAAAGCCAGTTCGTGCATGTTTCCGCCAAATCCGGCGCGGGCATTGACGAACTGCTGGACGCCATCTTGCTGCAGGCGGAAGTGCTGGAGCTAAAAGCGATCCGCAACGGCATGGCCAGCGGTGTCGTCATCGAATCCTTCCTGGACAAGGGCCGTGGCCCGGTGGCAACGGTGCTGGTACGTGAAGGTACCCTGAATCGGGGCGACATTGTCCTGTGCGGTTTCGAGTACGGCCGCGTGCGCGCCATGCGCGATGAAGTGGGCCGCGATGTGGCTTCCGCCGGCCCGTCGATTCCGGTCGAGATCCTAGGTCTGTCCGGGGTGCCGGCCGCCGGTGATGAAGCGACGGTAGTGCGCGATGAGAAGAAAGCGCGCGAAGTGGCGTTGTATCGTCAAGGCAAATTCCGCGAAGTCAAACTGGCGCGCCAGCAGAAGTCCAAACTGGAAAACATGTTCGCCAACATGACCGAAGGGGAAGTGTCCGAGCTGAACATCGTGCTGAAGTCTGACGTACAGGGTTCCGCCGAAGCCATCAGCGACGCGCTGAAGAATTTGTTCACCGACGAGGTGAAGGTGAAGATTGTCGGCTCCGGCGTGGGCGGCATTACCGAGACCGACGCGACGCTGGCGGCGGCTTCAAACGCCATCCTGCTGGGCTTTAACGTGCGTGCCGATGCCTCCGCTCGCCGCGTCATCGAAGCGGAAAACCTGGATCTGCGCTATTACTCGGTCATCTACGATTTGATTGATGAAGTCAAACAGGCGATGAGCGGCATGCTGGCGCCGGAATACAAACAGGAAATCATCGGTCTGGCGGAAGTGCGCGATGTGTTCCGTTTACCGAAATTCGGCGCTATCGCCGGCTGTATGGTGACGGAAGGCGTGGTGAAGCGTCACAACAAAATCCGTGTGCTGCGTGAAAACGTGGTGATCTACGAAGGTGAACTGGAGTCGCTGCGTCGCTTCAAAGACGACGTTAACGAAGTGCGTAACGGCATGGAGTGCGGCATCGGCGTAAAGAACTATAACGACGTGCGCTCAGGCGACGTGATCGAAGTCTTTGAAACCATCGAGATCCAACGTACCATTGCCTGATAACGCGTTATCGGCAGCGCACATTACAGGGGGGCGGAAAGCCCCCCTGCTTGTCTGGAGAATTTACCATGGCCAAAGAATATAGCCGCACCCAGCGCGTCGCGCAGGAGATGCAAAAGGAAATCGCCATCATCCTGCAGCGCGAAATCAAAGATCCTCGCGTCGGCATGGCGACGGTGTCCGGCGTTGAAGTCTCGCGCGATCTGGCTTATGCCAAAGTGTTCGTCGCTTTTTTGAATGACAATACCCCCGAACAGGTGAAAACCGGCGTCCGGGCGCTACAGGATGCGGCGGGTTTTATCCGTAGCCTGCTGGGTAAAGCCATGCGTCTACGCGTGGTGCCGGAGCTGACGTTCGCCTACGATAATTCGCTGGTAGAGGGCATGCGCATGTCCAACCTGGTCAGCCAGGTCGTGCAAAACGACCGCCTGCGCCGCGGCACAACCCCGGCGGACGATGAAGGCGGCGAGGAGAAGGAAGACTGATGGGCCGTCCAAGTCGCCGTGGCCGTGATATCGACGGCATCGTCTTGCTGGATAAACCGCTCGGGCTTTCGTCCAACGATCTGCTGCAAAAGGTAAAACGCCTGTTTCACGCCAACAAAGCTGGGCATACCGGCGCGCTGGATCCGCTGGCGACCGGCATGCTGCCCGTCTGCCTCGGCGAGGCGACCAAGTTTTCCCAGCATTTGCTGGACGCCGATAAACGCTACCGGGTGACCGCCCGGCTCGGCGAACGCACCGATACCTCCGATGCCGAAGGCCAGACGGTCAGCGTCCGGCCGGTATCGCTGGACCAAGCGCGGCTGGAGGCGGCGCTGGACCACTTCCGCGGCGAAAGCCGGCAGGTGCCGTCGATGTTTTCGGCGCTAAAGCATCAGGGGCGGCCGCTGTACGAGTACGCCCGCAAAGGTATTACCGTAGAGCGCGAGTCGCGCCCCATCCACGTATACGATTTGCAGTTACACCATTGGGACCTGACGGAGGTGGAACTGGAAATTCATTGTTCCAAAGGCACCTACATCCGCACCATTATCGATGATTTGGGTGAACGTCTCGGCTGCGGCGCGCACGTCACGGCGCTGCGTCGGTTGGCGGTCGCCCGCTATCCCACCGAGCGTATGGTAACGCTTGCGGCGCTGCAGGCCACCGCCGCCGACGCGCCGGAGACGCCGGAAACCCTGGCGCAACTGGATGCGCTGCTGTTGCCGATGGACAGCGCGGTGGCGGATATGTCGGCGGTTAATCTGCCGTCTGATGTCGCCGCGCGGGTCCGGCTTGGGCAAACGGTAGCGGTTACAGCGCAGCCACAGGCCGGTCTGGTACGCTTGACCGAGGGGGACGCCGGGCGTTTCTTCGGCATCGGCGAAATCGCCGCGCCAGGCCGGCTGACGCCGCGCCGCCTGATAGCGGAACCGCGTGCCTGATCATGTAATCGCCTTGCGATCGGCACGGGCTGAGAGTAGAATAGCGCGGCTTTTATGAAGCGGGTGGCTGAATTAGAGATCGGCGCCCATCTATTTCACAATCATTTTGGAGTGTTATAATGTCTCTAAGTGTTGAAGCGAAAGCGAAAATTGTTTCTGATTTCGGCCGTGATGCCAAAGACAGCGGTTCCACTGAAGTTCAGGTTGCTCTTTTAACCGCTCAGATTAGCCATTTGCAGGGCCATTTTGCGGAACATAAAAAAGATCACCACAGCCGCCGTGGTCTGCTGCGTATGGTTTCACAGCGTCGTAAACTGCTCGACTACCTGAAAGGCAAAGATGTGGCGCGTTACACCAGCCTTATCGAACGCCTGGGTCTGCGTCGCTAAGCCAGACAGTTTCAGGAGAAAGGGGCCTTATGTGGCCCCTTTCTTCTAGGCAGCGCCCACCGGGGCGGGGGATAGTTTCGCCCGCGCCGCGGTGGACGCTAAGTAGATTCTTCCATTGCTGAGGTTCACGCGGCTAATGAGAGGCTTTATTCCGCGGGATAAAGATTGTCATTAGTCGCGAGGATGCGATGAGAAGGTTGTTCGTCAACGGTGGGCGGTGAGTTTGAAAGCGCCGCGCACTTTGAAAAAGGAAATTATTTTGCTAAATCCGATTGTTCGCAAGTTTCAATACGGTCAGCATACCGTCACGTTGGAAACCGGTATGATGGCCCGTCAGGCGACTGCCGCAGTCATGGTAAGCATGGACGACACGGCGGTGTTTGTGACCGTTGTGGGTGCCAAACAAGCAAAACCGGGACAGAGCTTCTTCCCGCTCACCGTCAACTATCAGGAGCGGACCTACGCCGCGGGCCGTTTCCCGGGCGGGTTCTTCCGCCGTGAAGGCCGTCCGAGCGAAGGTGAAACGCTGATTTCGCGTCTGATCGACCGTCCGATCCGTCCGCTGTTCCCGGAAGGTTTCCTGAACGAAATGCAGGTTATCGCCACCGTAGTATCGGTTAATCCGCAGGTGAGCCCCGATATCGTGGCAATGATTGGCGCTTCCGCTGCGCTGAGCCTGTCCGGCATTCCGTTCAGCGGCCCTATCGGCGCCGCGCGCGTTGGCTACATCAACGATCAGTACGTGCTGAACCCGACCCAGGCTGAATTGGCTACAAGCCGCCTGGATCTGGTGGTGGCCGGTACCCAGAATGCGGTGCTGATGGTGGAATCCGAAGCGCAACTGTTAAGCGAAGACCAAATGCTGGGCGCCGTGGTGTACGGCCACGATCAGCAGCAGGTGGTGATCGACAACATTAATCAGCTGGTGGCTGAAGCCGGCAAGCTGAAGTGGCAATGGCAGGCGCAGGACGTTAACGTCGCTCTCCAGGCGCGGGTCGCCGAGCTGGCGGAATCCCGTTTGGGCGACGCCTATCGCATCACCGAAAAGCAAGAGCGCTATGCCGCGGTGGATTCCATTAAAGCCGATGTCGTGGAAGCCCTGACCGGCCAGGACGAAACCCTGGACGAAGGCGAAATCAAAGACATCCTGGGCACGCTGGAGAAAAATGTGGTGCGCAGCCGAGTGCTGCGCGGCGAACCGCGTATCGACGGACGTGAAAAAGATATGATCCGCGGTCTGGACGTGCGCACCGGCGTACTGCCGCGTACTCATGGGTCGGCGCTGTTCACCCGCGGCGAAACCCAGGCGTTGGTCACCGCCACTCTCGGCACCGAACGCGATGCGCAGAATATTGATGAGTTGACGGGTGAACGGACAGACCGTTTCCTGCTACATTATAATTTCCCTCCGTACTGCGTCGGTGAAACCGGCATGGTGGGGTCGCCGAAGCGCCGGGAAATCGGCCACGGCCGTCTAGCGAAGCGCGGCGTTCTGGCGGTGATGCCGAACGCCAGCGAATTCCCGTACACCGTGCGCGTGGTATCGGAAATCACCGAATCCAACGGCTCCTCCTCCATGGCTTCCGTGTGCGGCGCGTCGCTGGCGCTGATGGACGCCGGGGTGCCCATCAAGGCGGCCGTTGCCGGTATTGCCATGGGGCTGGTGAAAGAAGGCGACAACTTCGTGGTGTTATCCGATATTCTGGGTGATGAAGATCATCTAGGGGATATGGATTTTAAAGTTGCCGGCAGCCGTGAAGGCGTCACCGCACTGCAAATGGACATTAAAATTGAAGGCATCACCCGCGAAATTATGCAGGTGGCGCTGAATCAGGCCAAGGGCGCGCGTATGCACATCCTCGGCGTGATGGAGCGGGCAATCAGCTCGCCGCGTGGTGATATTTCCGAATTCGCGCCGCGCATTCATACCATTAAGATCAGTCCCGATAAGATTAAGGACGTGATTGGTAAAGGCGGCTCGGTTATTCGCGCGCTGACCGAAGAAACCGGCACGACGATCGAAATCGAAGATGACGGTACCGTGAAAGTGGCGGCCACCGACGGTGATAAAGCCCGTCACGCGATTCGCCGCATTGAAGAGATCACCGCGGAAATCGAAGTGGGCCGGATTTATAATGGTAAAGTGACCCGCATCGTGGACTTCGGTGCCTTTGTTGCCATCGGCGGCGGCAAAGAAGGGCTGGTGCATATCTCCCAGATTGCCGATAAGCGTGTAGAGAAAGTGGCTGATTATCTGGAACTGGGCCAGGAAGTGCCGGTCAAGGTTCTGGAAGTTGACCGTCAGAGTCGCGTTCGTCTGAGCATCAAGGAAGCCAGTGCCCCCAGCCAGGACGCCGTGGTGCCTGAAGCTAAACTGTTAGCGCATTTAACAGCTCCTTGTCCCGGTGGGTAGCTGTTCGTATCACAAGGGCGGGACGCCTTGTGTTAAGCCGATGGGGGACAGGACGTTCATCCAATGTTTTTCTTCGGGAGTGGGAAATGAGGCCTTACTTGCGCTGGTGGTTCGTTGCAATGGCGTTAATGCTGGCAGGATGCAGCAACAGTGATTGGCGTAGTAAAGATAGCGTTCTGGCCGTACCTTTGCAGCCCACGCTACAGCAAGAAGTCATCCTGGCGCGTATGGAACAGATACTGGCGAGCCGGTCCCTTACCGATGATGAACGAGCACAGCTATTATATGAGCGCGGAGTGCTGTATGATAGCCTTGGGCTGAGAGCGCTGGCGCGCAATGATTTTTTACAGGCGCTGGCAATCCGACCCGATATGCCGGAAGTTTTTAATTATCTTGGCATATACTTAACGCAGGCGGGCAATTACGATGCCGCCTATGAAGCGTTTGATTCTGTACTAGAGCTTGATCCAACTTACAACTACGCGTATTTAAACCGTGGCATTGACCTGTATTACGGTGGCCGCTTCCGTTTAGCGCAGGATGATCTGCAGGCGTTTTATCGCGACGACCCAAACGATCCCTTCCGCTCGCTGTGGCTTTTCCTGGTCGAGAAAAAAATCGACGATGGTAAAGCGCGTAACGCGCTGCAAAGCCGTTATGTGAGGGCGAATAACGGGCAATGGGGATGGAATATTGTCGAGTTCTATCTGGGGGACATTAGCGAATCGACGCTGATGGCGCGCCTCAAGGCGGACGCAACGGATAACACTTCGCTCGCCGAGCATCTCAGTGAAACTGACTTCTATTTAGGTAAACACTACCTGAGTCTGGGGGACAAGAACGCCGCTTCGGCGCTGTTCAAACTGACGGTTGCTAACAACGTGCATAACTTTGTTGAGCACCGCTATGCATTGTTGGAATTGTCGCTTTTGGGCCAAGGGCAAGACGACCTATCAGAATCGGACCAGCAATAGCTGACGAACAAAACATACGTAGCCCGCATTACTCTTTTTTTCACCTGCGAGGGTGAGGGCTTGTTTTTTTCGTTTTAAATCCAATTTGAGCCGGTTCACACTTTTGATGAAAATGAATGAAAGTTTTCACGACGAGGTATGTAGACTGGCCGCCATTAAGAAATGAGGCACGTGTACATGTTTGAAGTAGAAACCTCTTTTGCCGATCTGGGGCTGAAAGCTCCTATCCTTAACGCACTGACCGATCTCGGTTATGAAAAGCCGTCACCCATCCAGGCCGCCTGTATTCCGCATCTGTTGGCCGGCCGTGACGTACTGGGCATGGCGCAGACCGGTAGCGGTAAAACCGCGGCCTTCTCTTTGCCGCTGCTGCACAATATCAATCCCGAACTGGCCGCGCCGCAGGTGCTAGTGCTGGCGCCGACCCGCGAATTGGCGGTACAGGTCGGGGAAGCCTGCGCCGATTTCGCCAAGCATATGAAAGGCGTCAACGTGGTCGCCCTGTACGGCGGGCAGCGTTATGACGTGCAATTACGCGCACTGCGCCAAGGGCCGCAGGTTGTGGTCGGCACCCCGGGCCGCCTGCTGGATCATCTGAAGCGCGGTACGCTGGATCTGTCCAATCTGAGCGGGCTGGTACTGGACGAAGCCGATGAGATGTTGCGCATGGGCTTTATCGAAGACGTGGAAAATATTCTGGCGCAGGTGCCCGCGCAGCATCAGATCGCGCTATTCTCCGCCACCATGCCGGAAGCGATTCGCCGCATTACCCACCGTTTCATGAACGAGCCGCAGGAAGTACGTATTCAATCCAGCGTGACCACCCGTCCCGATATCAGCCAGAGCTACTGGACGGTTCACGGTATGCGCAAGAATGAAGCGCTGGTGCGGTTCCTGGAGGCGGAAGATTTCGACGCCGTCATTATCTTCGTGCGTACCAAAAACGCCACGCTGGAAGTGGCCGAAGCGCTGGAGCGCAGCGGTTACAACAGCGCTGCCCTGAACGGCGACATGCACCAGGCGCTGCGCGAGCAGACACTGGATCGCTTGAAGGATGGCCGCCTGGATATTCTGATCGCCACCGACGTCGCTGCCCGCGGCCTGGACGTTGATCGCATCAGCCTGGTTGTGAATTACGATATTCCGATGTATTCCGAATCCTACGTGCACCGTATCGGCCGTACCGGTCGTGCCGGCCGCGCCGGTCGGGCGCTGCTGTTCGTGGAAAACCGCGAGCGCCGTCTGTTGCGCAATATCGAGCGCATCATGAAACTGACCATCCCCGAAGTGGAGCTTCCGACTGCCGAGGTGCTGAGCACCCGCCGCCTGGCCAAGTTTGCCGCCAAGGTGCAAAACCAGCTGGAAAGCAGCGATCTGGATATGCACCGCGCACTGCTGGCCAAACTGCAGCCGGCGGAAGAGCTAGATATGGAAACGCTGGCCGCGGCGCTGTTGAAAATGGCCCAAGGCGAACGCCCGCTGATTCTGCCGCCGGATCCGGTGATTGAACGCCGTCCGCGCCGTGAATTCCGCGAGCGCGACGAGCGCCGCGATGTGGGCGAAATGGATCTCTACCGTATCGAGGTGGGCCGCGATGATGGCGTGGAAGTCCGCCATATCGTCGGTGCGATCGCCAACGAAGGGGATATCAGCAGCCGCTATATCGGTAACATTAAATTGTTCGCCTCCCATTCGACCATTGAGCTGCCGAAAGGCATGCCGGGAAAAATGCTGTCTCACTTCACCCGTACGCGTATTCTGAACAAGCCGATGAATATGCAGTTTGTCGGTGAAGCGCAGTCGCAGCTTCGGCGATCGCCGCGATGGCGCTGCCGGCGGCGAACGTCGGTTCAACCGTGACGGTCAGCGTGCGCCGCGACGGTGACGCCGCACCGGCCGGCCGCCGCCGTCGGGCGGTGTTGCGCGCTAGGGGACGAAGGTAGGTGACAGGCTCCGCACCCGGGACCTACGTGCGCCCCGCGCTCATGCCGTGCCGCTGATGATAAAAAACCCGCCTGTCGGCGGGTTTTTTTGGTGTGCCGCGCCGGTGGCGCCAATGGGCATTGACTCAGCCGCCGGTGCTAATCCTTCAGGTGTTCCCGCGCCGCCATGGCAATCTCAAATGAACGCAGACGCGCCTGATGATCAAAAATCTGGCCATTAATCATCAGTTCGTCGGCGCCGGTCTCTGTTATCAGGGCCTTTAGCCCGCTCTTGACCTGCGCGGCATCGCCAACTACCGACAGCCGCAAAGCTTGATCAACGCCGTATTGCTCACCCGGCGACCACAGCGCCTCGATATCTTCCACCGGCGGCGGCG
Organism: Candidatus Sodalis pierantonius str. SOPE; assembly: GCF_000517405.1. NCBI lineage: Bacteria > Pseudomonadati > Pseudomonadota > Gammaproteobacteria > Enterobacterales > Bruguierivoracaceae > Sodalis > Candidatus Sodalis pierantonii. The sequence goes on from NZ_CP006568.1 coordinate 1,314,195, forward strand.
GCGGGCCCGGCCGGCCGCGGCGCAGGTTGATAAATTGTTGCTGCATCGAGGTGAACAAGAAGCGGGCGTCGCGTTCGCTGTCGGCGGCGATCACGTTGATACAGACCATGGCATAAGGCTGTGCCAAGGTGGGCGACGGCGTGAAATGCTCGCGGTAGAGACTCAGCGCCTGTCACAACATGTCCGGCGCGAAATGGGAGGCGAAAGCGAAGGGCAGACCCATTGCCGCCGCCAGCTGTGCGCTGTAGAGGTTGGAGCCCAGCAGCCAAATCGGCACATGCAATCCTTGACCGGGGACCGCCTGCACTGGCTGGCCCGGTTTGACGTCAGCGAAGTAGCCTAACAACTCTTGTACATCGCGCGGGAAGTTATCCACGTCATTGGCCAGATGCCGGCGCAGCGCCAGCATGGTGCGCTGATCGGTACCCGGCGCGCGGTCTAGCCCCAAATCCACCCGTCCGGGGTAGAGGGTTGCCAGCGTGCCGAACTGCTCGGCAATCACCAGCGGCGAGTGGTTCGGCAGCATGACGCCGCCGGAGCCGACGCGCAGGGTAGTGGTGCCATTGGCGATGAACCCCAACAGCACCGAGGTGGCGGCGCTGGCGATGCCGGTCATATTATGATGTTCCGCCATCCAGTAGCGGTGGTAGCCCCATTGTTCGGCGTGGCGCGCCAAATCCAGGGAGGCATGGAACGCGTCGCGCCCTGCGGCACCGGAGCGAGATCCAGTACGGAAAAGGGAATCGGTGTCTGTTTAGTTAGCATGGGCATACTCACAGGTTGTCTGTGCCGCAACTTTGTCGGCTAATGATAATTATGAGTATTAACTAAAAATACGGGCAGCGATAGCCCATTATTTATTGTGGTTATTAGGCCGGCGATGGTTTGTAGGGTGGCGCGGCGCCATGGGTGTTACCCTTAATGCGCCGGTGGCCGGTCGCGGCGCCGGCGTGAAGGGTCACATCATCAACGCTGATGCACCGCGTCGTCAGCATGAAGGGTCATATCACCCGCGCTGATGCACCGCCTCGCCGGCGCTAACGCTCAACATCATTGGCATTGATGCCCTGCGGCGCGAGAGTGGCTGCGCCGAACCCTGCGTGTTTGCCCGCGTCTCGGGCATTATTCCACCAGCGCCAGGCCGGGAATGCGTCGCCAGTAGCCGTTGCATTCTTTCTGACCGTTTAGCACCGTGTCATGTTGCCCCTGCTGGTTGGCGCGAAACGCCGCTACCTGCCCAGGCGTAGACAGGTCCTGGGGCGACAGGCGTACCACATCCACCAGCCCTGCCATGGAAATCTGTTCATTAATCAGATTATAGCAATAGCCACTCTGGGTTTGGATGCCGTTCAGCACGAAGACCTGTTGCTGCTCCTGCGTCATCACCGGCCGCCCCTGGGGGTAATGGAGACAGCAGGTTTCGCACTCATCCTTTGACCGGTTCTCCGAGCGGGCGGTGAAACAGCGCGCCGACCAGGCGAGCGGCAGATGGCCATAGCTGAAAACTTCCACCTCAAAACGGCCGCGGATCCCCAGATCTTCGCACTGTTCCAGCGTGTTACTCAGTCATTTGCGCGACAGCTCGACGGGCATACACCAACGCACCATCCCCTGTTTTAGCAAAATGCGCAGCGTATAGGCGTTATAAGCAATTCAAAGCAGAGCCGGCGACGAAGGGCAGCCGCTGCTCCGCCGCCAGCTGCACCGTGCCGAGATCATTGGCCTCAAGTAAAAACTCGCCGTTATCCAAGTAGCGTTTCAGCTCGGTGAGTTCGGAGGGCGCCTGAATCAGCGCCAGGGTGGAAATCACGATCTGTTTGCCGCTCGGCAGGAGATGCCTGCCCATGGCCAGCCAGTCGCCGGTTTTCATTAATCGGCGTTTGCTGCAAACGGTTTCACCCAAATAGATAATATCGGCCTGGCTTTCCGCCTCCTGCTGGTAGAAGGTTTCCAGCGTCGGTTTGGGCCAATAATACAGTACCGGCCCGAGAGAATAGCGCATGTCTGACTCTCCTGTTACTGCCAGCGGCGATGATAAGCGCCGAGGGTGGTCTGAACGCCTTCCGACATCGCCGCCAGCGTCTGATTCCAGGCATCCTCCGGCGTGCAGATTCCGACGTATCCGATCAGCTGTTCCGGCGACATCCGATCAGTTATTCCGATATTTTCCGATCACCCATTCCAGTGATATTCGATCACGTGTTCGCTCATCTTCTGACTCGGGTTTAGTCTATTTTTCCTGTGCTGGCTACTCCTTGCTCTTTGCGTAGTGATTCGCCTTTAAGTTCCAGTCTATAGCTGGGGTGTACTAACCGATCGAGTAACGCGTCAGCTGTCGTGGGGTTTTCTATCAGTCCATACCATTTTTTCACCGGCAGTTGACTGATCAGGATGCTGCTGCTTTTGTCGTAGCGATCTTCCATCACCTCCAACAGCATCGTTGCCTGCATCGGACTTATTGATTCTAGGCCCACGTCGGAGCCTGTTTAGAAATTTGTGTATTTGCCTGATTTTGATATGTTCAATCCAACATCAAAAACAGGTTAATTTATGGACGAAAAACAGTTGCAGGCTCTGGCTAACGAACTGGCCAAAAATCTCAAAACCCCTGAAGATCTCAGTCACTTCGATCGGCTGCTGAAAAAAATCAGCGTCGAAGCAGCTCTCAATGCCGAAATGACCCATCACCTCGGCTACGATAAAAATCAGCCTAAACCGGGGACCAACGCCCGCAACGGCTATTCCACAAAAACCGTTACCACTGGCGATGGCCCGCTGGCGCTGCGTACTCCGCGCGATCGTGACGGTTCCTTTGAACCGCAACTGGTGAAGAAGAACCAGACCCGGATTACCGGGATGGATAACCAGATTTTATCGTTGTACGCCAAAGGGATGACCACCCGCGAGATCGCCGCCGCGTTCAAAGAGCTGTATGACGCCGATGTCTCGCCGGCGCTGGTCTCAAAGGTCACCGATGCGGTCATGGAGCAGGTTGTCGAATGGCAAAACCGGCCTCTGGATGCAGTCTATCCCATTGTTTATCTTGATTGTATCGTTCTAAAAGTCCGGCAGGACAGCCGCATCATCAACAAATCTGTGTTCCTGGCGCTGGGCATCAACATCGAAGGCCAGAAAGAGTTGCTAGGTATGTGGCTGGCCGAAAATGAAGGCGCAAAGTTCTGGCTGAACGTGCTGACAGAGCTGAAAAACCGCGGCCTGAACGATATCCTTATCGCCTGCGTAGACGGGCTGAAAGGTTTCCCTGACGCTATTAACGCGGTGTATCCGGAGGCGCGGCTCCAGCTGTGTATCGTACATATGGTGCGCAACAGCCTGCGGTTCGTCTCCTGGAAGGACTTCAAGGCCGTCATCCGCGACCTGAAAGCTATCTATCAGGCCCCTACGGAAGAAGCCGGCTTGCAGGCGCTGGAAGCGTTCTCCAGTGCCTGGGACATCCGCTACCCGCAAATAAGTCGAAGCTGGCAGGCAAACTGGGCCAATCTGGCCACGTTCTTTGCCTACCCAACGGACATCCGCAAGGTGATCTACACGACCAACGCCATCGAGTCGTTAAACAGCGTGATCCGGCATGCCATCAAAAAGCGCAAGGTGTTCCCGACCGACGACGCAGTGAAAAAGGTGGTGTGGCTGGCGATACAGGCGGCCTCACAGAAATGGACAATGCCTTTGAGGGACTGGCGCATGGCAATGAGCCGCTTTATTATCGAGTTCGGTGACCGCCTGGACGGTCACTTCTGAGAAAAGGCATTTACACAGAATCGTGTACAGGGTCAGGCCATTTAAACAAGCGGAAATTATTTGTTTATTTTTTGTTAAAATAGCAAGTGTAAAACTGTTTAAACGGCCTTCAAACTTACTCAAACTACGACCAATCCAGTCCAGAATATAGTGCAAAAAAATCATTTTTTGCTCATTTTTTTGCGACGAGTCCAGAATCCTCAAAATCGCTGTAAGCCTCGCCAGTAAAGGGCTTCCGGCTTAATCCATCGTTCCCCTTGAGAGTCTAGAAATGATTGCCACCCCACAGCCTCGCGTTCGTCGGGCGTAAGCATCAGCTGCAACAGCGGCACGTGCAGCTCGTCGGCATAGGCCTGGCCCAGCAGGCGGGCAAAGGTGCGCCAGTCCTGCTCCAGCCTATCGGCACCGGCGTCCGCGCTGGTGGTGGAAGATGTCGCGTTCATAAACTACCGCCATACCATTCAACTAGTACATGAGCTTATCATACTTTTCGCCGCTCAGTAGCGCCGCTGCCATTCAGCGTCGGTCAGCAGCTTCGCCGGCTGGCGCAGGAAATAGCGGTAAAACACGTCATAGGCCAGGACGTTCTTGACATAGTCGCGCGTTTCGGAAAAGGGAATACTCTCGATGAACGCGATGGCGTCGGCGCGTCCGGCGCTGGTGTTCAGCTAGCTGTTGACTCTGCCGGGACCGGCGTTGTAAGCGATGCTGGCGAGAATACGGTTACGGCCGAACCTATGATAGACATATTCCAAATAGGCCGTGCCGAGGGCGATGTTGATTTGCGGATCCAATAGCTGGCCAGGCTGGGTGTAGTTTGCCATATTAAACATCTGCGCCGTATGCTGCGCGGTGCTTGGCATCAATTGCATCAGGCCGGCGGCGCCCATCGGTGAACGCACCTTTGGATTCCACGCGCTCTCCTGACGGGCGATGGCCATGGCGTAACTCTGGCTGATTCCTTTATCGTTGGTCGCCTGACGGAACGTTTGGTGCCAGACCAGCGGGAAGCGCTCTTCCAGATGGTCCCACAGCTTGCCGGTGATCGTCGCCTGCACGCTCAGATCCGGCCATTGCTGTAAAAACGCATAGCGCGCCAGCTGCTCCTGCTGCGGCTGGCCACCAGCGCGCTCCATTCGCTGCGCGCCAAATTGTCCATATTCCAATACATTAGCTCGCGCACCCGGGCGATAGCCGGCTCCCGCGCCAAAGCCGGGTCCGGCGGTGCGGCGCGCGCCACGTTAATGACATAGCGTTGGCCTAACGCCGCCGCCGCCATGGGATAAAACCCGCGCGCCTGCATCAGCGGACACAATAGCGCCTCACCCTGCGCGCGCTGGAAAACGCCCTGCTGGAGTTCCCCGGCTGCGCTATGGTCATCTCCCATGACCGCTGGTTCCTCGACCGCATCGCCACGCACATTATCGACTACCAGGATGAAGGAAACATCGAATTCTTTGAGGGAAACTTCACCGAATACGAAGAGTACAAAAAAAGGACGCTGGGCGCGGAAGCGTTGCAACCGCACCGCATCAAGTACAAGAAAATGGCCTGACGGCCAGCAGTGTGTTACGGCGCCGCACGGCGCCGTTTTTTTACGCCTGCGCCATGCGAGTGGCCTGCGCTGAGCGTTGGTCGATAGTGCCGCGCGTTGGCCGCTACGCCTCGCGGTGGCGCCTGCAAATTTGGCGCCGGCGGTGCCGTCAGCGCTCCCCCAGCAGCTTTTTCACCAGGGTAATGCACTGTAAAAAGCGCTGGTCATAATCCGCCACGTCCACCCGCACGTAAGGGATGTGATTATCGTGCAGCAATACTTCAAGTAAACGCTGGAACTCATCGCGGTCCGTCGGCGCGCCGAAACTGCGCAGACCGTCGGCGACCCAGGGAGTATTGTTCTTCAGCAGGATAACCAAATCGAAGCGGTACTCATCAATCATCGCCTGCACGAAAGGGTGCTCACGGCCGTGATATTTTTTGCAAAACGCCTGGCTGGTGACGAAATCGGTATCGATAAAGGTCACCTTATTGGCGTATTTCACGGCGAAATCGATGAACTGGGCCTGGCCTAGGGCAATTTTATCGTAATCGGAATATTGCAGCGCCATCTCATCGCCGCCAAGGTGGGTGAACACATAATCACGGCCATATTCCCAAGCGCTGGTGGTATTAAAGATATTGGCCAGCTTGTTGACCATGGTGGATTTGCCGCTGGACTCCCCGCCAATCAGCGCCACGGTGCGGACGAAGAAGGGTTTGACCTCCGTTGGAATATAGTCCCAATAGCGGAAAGGATCCTGACGGATTTGCTCTCCGCTGATGGACATAAACGAACGGTCGGGATCGATAATGACGGTTTCAATCCCCAGATGTTCACGATAATGCACGAGATCCTGTTTTTCGCTCGAATAAATAAAATCCGCCTCAATGCCTTTGTCGGCCATGAAACCCTTTACGTCTCGGCTCCAGACATCCCAACCGTGGGGGTAAGGCTCCATTCCCTGTTCATTGAAAGCATGAATACGGATATTTTTTTGGTACTTGAAAGTTTGCAGCAACCAGCGCAGCCTGTCGCTGAGCGTGGGCTGCTGGGACATGGCGCTGTCCTCAAACAGCCGCAGGTCGCGCTGATTGTCGTAGTTAAGGATCACATGCAGCTCATCCACCTGACTACAGGCCCGCTGAATCAAATAGATGTGCCCGGTATGCAGCGGATAGAACTTGCCGAATATCACCCCGACCGTTTTCTGCCGCCGGGGAAACTCCAGCCCAAGGAAACGGTGGATGGCTTCGAGCTTCTGGGCGCTCGGACTTTTGATTTTTGCGTTCAGCAGCTGGCTGAGGTAGCCCTTGGTGACGCCGCAGGCTTCCGCCACCTGCTGTAAGGTGCATCCCTGCTGCTTGATGGCGCTTTTCAGGTAGTTGAACGACGACATATATTCCTCAGCGTCAGAGTTCTTCCAGTATCGCCAGCGCGTCGGCCAGTTTTTTTACGCCGAAGATCTGCATATTTTCCGGCATTTTTTCGGCACGTTGGCCTGCGGCACGATGGCGCGGCGAAAACCGTGTTTGGCGGCCTCGGTGATCCGCTCCTGTCCACTCGGAACCGGGCGGATCTCCCCCGCCAGACCGACTTCGCCGAATACCACCAGATCTTTCGGCAACGGGCGGTCGCGCAGACTGGATACCATCGCCAGCATCAGCGCCAAATCGGCGCTGGTTTCGCTGACCTTCACCCCGCCGACCACGTTGACAAAGACATCTTGATCCGCCATCTGCAGCCCGCCGTGGCGGTGTAGCACCGCCAACAGGATCGCCAGCCGGTTTTGCTCCAGCCCCACCGCCACCCGGCGCGGATTGGCCATCATCGAGTGATCCACCAGCGCCTGGATCTCGACCAGCAGCGGGCAGGTGCCTTCCCACACCACCATCACGCTGCTGCCGGGCGTCATCTCCTCCCCGCGGCTTAGGAATATCGCCGAGGGGTTGCTGACTTCACGTAGCCCTTGCTCGGTCATGGCGAACACGCCAAGCTCATTCACCGCGCCGAACCGGTTTTTATGGCTGCGCAGCGTACGGAAACGGGAATCGGAATCGCCGTCCAGCATAATGGAGCAATCGATACAGTGCTCAAGCACCTTCGGCCCTGCCAATGAGCCGTCTTTGGTTACATGGCCAACCATGATTATCGCCACGCCCTGGGTTTTGGCGAAGCGGGTCAGATAGGCAGCGGATTCCCGTACCTGGGCGACGCTGCCCGGCGAGGACTGCACATCGGCCATGTGCATAACTTGAATCGAGTCGATGACCATCAAGCGCGGTTTTTCCTGCGAGGCAATCAGGCATATTTGTTCGATACTGGTTTCCGACAGCATATTCAGATCGGCGGTGGGCAGCCCGAGCCGGTGCGCACGCATCGCCACCTGCAGGAGGGACTCCTCGCCGGTGACGTACAGGGTTTTCATTTCGCCGGCCAGCTTGCAGAGCGTTTGCAGCAACAGCGTACTTTTCCCGGCGCCCAGCACGCGATCCAGCTCGTTAAAACCCGTAGAGAAGCGAGGCAGCGCTTCCAGGCTGATGTCCGAAAGCTTTTGCACTCTGCTCACGCCGCTCTCGCCGGCGTAGCCGCTGAACCGCTCGTTGCACGCCGCCGCCGGCGTAGCGGCAAGGCGGCAAGGCGCACTTCGGTGATGCTGTTCCAGGCATGGCAAGCGGTACATTGCCCCTGCCAGCGGGGATAATCCGCACCGCATTCGTTACATACAAAAGCGCGTTTTACCGCTTTAGCCACAGATTACCTCGGCAAGATAGGGCGCGCCGGACGCCGCGGTCGATACGCCGCGGGCGGGCACGCTCAGCGTTCATCGTGTTTGAGATTGCCGCTCAGGATGCACAGCACTCCCAGCAGATCGGCGTGACGAATCGTCACCTTACTCTGTTCATTGACTTTCGGCTTGGCGTGGAACGTAATACCCAGACCTGCTGATTGTATCATCAATAAATCATTTGCACCGTCGCCAATCGCCACCGTCTGGCTGATGGGGATGGCCAACTTGTCCGCCAGGCGCGTCAATTCCCGCGCTTTGTAACCGGCATCCACCACCTCCCCCAACACCTCACCGGTCAAGCGGCCATCGCGAATTTCAAGCTCATTGGCGGCGATGGAAACCAAACGCAGTTTGTCACGCAGTAATTCGGCGAAGTAGGTAAAGCCGCCGGAGGCGATAGCGACATGCCAGCCCAGGCTCTGCAGCTTTTTCGTCAGCTGGGTCAGACCGGGCATCAGCGGTAACGCCTCGCGCACCTGCCGTAAAATATCGGCATCGGCGCCTTGAAGGGTAGCGACCCGCTGGCGCAGGCTGGCGGTGAAATCCAGCTCGCCGCGCATCGCCCGCTCGGTGACCGCGGCCACCTGTGCGCCAACGCCCGCCAGTTTGGCGATTTCATCGATGCACTCGATTTGTATCGCCGTGGAGTCCATATCCATAATCAGCAGGCCCGGCGCGCGCAAATGGGGCGTCTTGCCAAAGGGGGCCACGTCCAGGCCGTGATCATGGGCCAGCCGCGTGGCGCGCGCCGTCAGCGACCCCGCCAGACGCACCACCCGATAGTCGTCGATTTGCCAGGCGGAAACCACCACCATCGCCGCGCCTAGCGCGCGCTGATACCGCGACAGACTCTGTTTATCCAAATTTTTGCCGTATAATAACCAACCGGTATGGCCCGCCCGATAATCCAGCGGCATGACCTCATCGCCGCTTAATGACAAAGGCAATCCCGGCCAGTGTGAAATCCCCTCGGGCAGATCGCAGTAGGTCAGACTATTGGACATTTTGACTCCTGTAGGATGATGTTCAGCCGCCGTTAGCAACACGCAACAAGCTATCCTATCGCCGGCGCTTCTGGCAACATAAAGCGTCCAAAAGAGAAAGGAAACCTATGGCCCGCGCCAGATTCTCGTTCCGTTTACACCGCACGGTTATCGTGCTGATTTGCGTCGCGCTGCTGGTGGTGTTGATGCAGGGCGCGACCTATTTCAGCCTGAGCCACCAAATGGCCCGCTCGGCGCAGGTGGAGGAGTTGGCGGATACGCTGATTCGCCAGGTCACCGGCGAGCTGGCGCCCTTGATGGCCAGCCGTGACGACAACAGCGCCCCCATCAAATCGGTGCTGGATCGCCTCACGCGCAATAGCCGCATTCTCGACGCCAGCGTGTATAACATGGACGGCAGTCTGGTGGCCCGCTCGGGCGAAAACATCAGCGTACGCGACCGGCTGGCTATCGGCAATCAGCGGGCGGGCAGCTTCTTCAATCACCAATTGGTGCGGACAATCGAAGATGACAAAGGCCCGAGCGGTTTTGTCCGTCTGACGCTGGATACCCACGTGTTGGAGATTGAGGCCAAACAGGTGGATAACACCACTAACCTGCTGCGCCTCATGATGATGCTGGCGCTCGCCATTGGCATTATCCTGGCACGTACGCTGCTGCAAAACCGTCGCAGCCGCTGGCAGCAGTCGCCTTACCTGCTCACCGCCAGTACGCCGCTGGCGGAACGGCGCGCGGAAGAAGATGACGCCGCGCTCCCCACGGACGACGCCAAGCCGTCCGCAACCGACGTCAAGCCCCCCGACGCGCCCTGAGACGGCGCCGCCCCAGGCCGGCACCGATTTACCGCGCGTCGCCCAATAATACCGATTCCAGCGCCACTTCAATCATATCGTTGAACGTGGTCTGGCGATCGGCCGCGCTTAAGGCTTCTCCACTGCGAATATGATCGGACACGGTGCAAATCGCCAGCGCGCGCGCGCCAAATTCCGCCGCCACGCCATAAATCCCGGCGGCTTCCATTTCCACGCCCAAAATGCCGTATTTTTCCAGCACGTCGAACATCTGCGGATCGGGGGTATAGAACAGATCGGCGGAGAAAATATTGCCCACGCACACCGGAATGCTGGCGGCGTTAGCCGCATCCACCGCATTGCACACCATATCAAAATCGGCGATGGCGGCGAAATCGTGATCTTTAAAACGCATGCGGTTCACTTTGGAATCGGTGCTGGCGCCCATGCCGATAACGATATCCCGCACACTGACGTCGCTTCTAATCGCGCCGCAGGAGCCTACGCGGATAATCTGTTTCACGCCGAAATCGGTAATCAGCTCTTTGGTGTAAATCGAGCAGGACGGAATGCCCATACCGTGGCCCATTACCGAGACGGCCCGCCCTTTATAGCTGCCGGTATAGCCCAGCATGCCGCGCACCTGATTCACTTCCCGGGCATCGGAAAGGAAGGTGTTGGCAATATGCTGCGCCCGCAGCGGATCGCCCGGCATAAGCACAACCTCGGCGAAATCGCCCATTTCAGCATTAATATGCGGCGTTGCCATACTCTGATTCCTTGTTGTGTTGAAGATAAAAACGGGCCGCCGGCCCCAGCAGGCCCACGGCCAATAGCCACGGTTGATTGACTGGCCGCTTAGCGCGACGTCTTGGCAACGTCAGGGCGCCAGCCGTGTCATCGACGGGCGCCGCCCCGCACGGCTTAAATTATCGCTTTGCCATAGTCCATCGGCGAGAGGCCGAAGTAGCGCGCCACCGTCTGGCCTATATCGGCGAATGTCGTGCGATGGCCGTAAAAACCCGGATTCACTTTCGGACCGTAGATCAGCACCGGCACATGCTCACGGGTATGATCGGTACCGTGCCAGGTGGGATCGCAGCCGTGATCGGCGGTGAGGATCAAGATATCATTGTCTTTCACCCGCGACATCAGCTCCGGCAAACGGCAGTCAAACAGCTCCAGCGCCGCCGCGTAACCGGCCACATCCCGCCGGTGGCCGTAGGCGGAATCGAAGTCAACGAAATTGGTGAACACCAGGGTGTTATCCCCCGCCGCGTCCATTTCCCGCACCGTCGCATCGAATAAGGCATCAAGGCCGGTGGCCTTCACCTTTTTACTGATGCCCACCTGGGCATAAATATCGGCAATCTTACCCACCGACACCACCGTCCCGCCTTTCTCTTCCACCAGCTTTTGCAAGATGGTGGCGGAGGGCGGCGGCACCGCTAAATCGTGTCGGTTGCCGGTACGCTCAAATTGGCCGGCCTTCGCGCCGACGAAGGGCCGGGCGATGACGCGGCCGATATTGTAACCGCCATCGGTGAGAATCTCGCGCGCTATCTCGCACAAATCATACAGACGCTGTAGGCCGAAAGTCTCTTCGTGGCAGGCTATCTGAAACACCGAATCCGCCGAGGTATAAAAAATCGGCTTGCCGGTGCGCATATGCTCTTCCCCCAACCGATCGAGGATCACCGTCCCCGAGGCGTGGCAATTGCCGAGAAAACCCGGCAAGCCCGCGCGGGCGACCAGCGTCTCCAGCAGCGCCTGCGGAAAGCTGTTTTCCGTTTCCGGGAAATAGCCCCAGTCGAACAGCACCGGTACGCCCGCGATTTCCCAGTGTCCCGATGGCGTATCTTTACCGGAGGAAATTTCGCTGGCATAGGCGTATGCGCCAATGATTTCCGCCTGCTTATCCAGCCCCGACGGAAAATGCCCGGTGGATTGTTCGCCGGCTTTGCCCAGCCCGAGGCGCGTCAGATGAGGCAGCTTCAGCGGCCCGTTGCGTCCGTGATTGGCGTCGCCGCGCTCACAGCGCTCGGCGATATGCCCCAGAGTGTCCGACCCGCGATCGCCAAATTTATCGGCATCGCCAGCGGCCCCGATACCGAATGAGTCCAGCACCATGATGAATACACGTTGCATCATTGTTCTCCTGCTTGCGGCGAAATGCCGGCCTATCGGCCGCTTTTGCACCGCGTTCGAGGGGAGCGGCGCGCACCGCTCCCGCAATAAAAAGCCGGCAGACTAATCGGCCGCCGCCGTAATGCGGCGGTAAACGACCGGTAACACTTCCGGCGCCCCGTCGTCGAGCTGGATGGCCGCGCGCACCGCCTCGGCCGCGCGCATCCAGCTTTCCTCGCTGACGGCCGCCGCCGAGCGCCACAACGGTCATCCCGAGCGCACGGGTATCCATGACGCGGATATAACCCGCGCTGGCGGGGAAGACCGGCTTACTTAGCGTCGCCACCGGCAGATAGTGATCATAGCGCTGGAGGCCAGGACCTGATTCATATCGGTCAGTAGCGCGGTGGTTTTGCACCCCGCGCCGTTGGCGACGCCCACAATGGCCTGCGCCAGCGCCTCGGAGCGCGCGAAAGTGGGCATCAGGGCGCCGGAGCCCACCTTCCACATCCATCACCAGCGCATCAAGCCCTTCCGCCAGTTTCATCGCCAGAATCGAGGCGGTGATAAGCGGAATCGAATCCACCGTAGCGGTAATATCGCGGGTGGCGGTAGATGCGCTTATCCGCCGGCGCCAGCGAATGGGTTTGCCCCATAATCGCCACGCCAATGTGTTTGATCTGGGCGCGGAAGGCGTCGTCGTCCAGGAAAATCGATAGCCGCGGAATCGCCTCCAGTTTGTCGAGCGTACCGCCGGTATGCCCCAGCCCGCGCCCCGACACCATCGGCACGAAACCGCCGCAGGCGGCAATCATCGGCCCCAGCATCAGCTAGGTGACGTCCCCCACGCCGCCGGTGGAATGCTTATCCACCACCGGCCCGCTTAACCCATCCCGGCGCCAATCCAACGTATGGCCAGAGTCGCGCATCGCCAGCGTCAGCGCCACGCGCTCTTCCAGATTCATGTCGTGAAAGAAGATGGTCATCGCTAGGGCGGCGATTTGACCCTCTGAGACGGTATTATCGCGCACACCGTTGACGAAAAAGCGAATTTCCTCCGCGCTCAGCGGCTCGCCATCCCGCTTTTTACGGATAATTTCTTGTGCCAGAAACACGGTTTCCTCCCGGCAAAGCAAAACGGGCCTTAGCCCGAAAAACGGCCTATGCCGCTGCGACGGCGGGCCGCCACGGCTTAGTACCCGTTTTTGGCAGGCGGTGCTTCCTGTCTCAGCACCGTCAACAAACTGCCCAATAGACTGGAGGCGCCGAAACGGAAATGACGGGGGTTGACCCAGCCTTCGCCCATGATCTCATCGGCAAGGGCCAAATAGGCCGCGGCCTCTTCGGCGGTACGCACGCCGCCGGCGGCTTTAAAACCCACGCGATCGCCGACGCCCTCCTCTGCGATGACGTTCAGCATGATGCCGGCGTTCTCAAGCGTCGCGTTGACCGGCACTTTACCGGTAGAGGTTTTAATAAAATCAGCGTCGCCCGCAATCGCGATTTGCGATGCCCGACGGATGAGATCCGCCCGGCGCAGTTCACCGCTCTCTATGATCACTTTCAGCAGCACCTGTGAGGCATGACACAGTTCGCTGGCCTGTTTCACCATTTCCAAACCAATTTGCTCATTGCCGGCGATAAGCGCGCGATAGGGGAACACGATATCTACCTCATCCGCGCCGTAGGCGATAGCGGCGCGAGTTTCCGCCAGCGTGATGTCGAGGCAGTCATTACCGTGGGGGAAATTGGTCACGGTGGCAATGCGCACCGCCGTGCTGCCCTGGGCGTTCAACGTCTGCCAGGCAAGGGGAATGAAGCGTGGATAGAGACACACCGCCGCGGTCTCGCCCACCGAAGTGTGGGCCTGGCGGCATAAAGCGATGACCTTTTCATCGGTATCGTCATCATTCAAGGTGGTCAGATCCATGAGGCTCAGCGCACGCTGGGCCGCAAGGGTTAATTGATTCATTTTACTCTCCAACTTACCGTTTTTCGCCGTGGGGCGAATCAGCAAACAGAGCGCGGAACAGACGGCTGTTCACGCGCAACAAGGTTGGCGAGCGGACTTGGTTCCATGAAGAGCTACCCGCCGGCCATGCAGACCGCGGGCGTCAGAGTTCCTTCTCGCCGCGCCATTATCCAGTGCACGGGGTATCCTGCTCTCCCCGTATTGCGCTGACGCTATTTTTTCATATTTAAGCGAAATTAGCTGCTGCATTATCGCGTTTTATGCGCGACAACTCGGAATTCATGCTGCCCACGCGCCTTCCGCCGTCTGGTCATGGCTGAACGCATTTATCTTAGCGCGTCCAGCGTGGGCGCGCGTTCCGCGGCCCTCATGGCTGAACGTCTTTATCGCAGATCGGCCCCTTCGGGTGCGCGTTCTGCGGCCTTTATGGCTGAACCGCGTGTCGCCCGCAGGTGCGCGTCCCCTCGCTTTTATGGCGCGGCGCCCTTTACCGCGCTGCGGCGCCCGGCGGATGACTTTCCCCGGCTGGCTTTGCCGGCAGCCCGAACAGACGCAGGCTATTGTGATAAAGCGTCTCGGCAATCTCCGCCGGCGGCTCGCGGCGCAGATCGCATAGCGCAGCAAAGGTCTGGCGGATCCGCTCCGGGCGGTTAGGCTGGCCTTGGTAACCGGACAGCGGCATATCAGGCGCATCGGTCTCCAGCAGCAGGCACGACAACGGCAATCGCGCCATGACATCACGGGTTTTACTGGCGCGAGAATACGTGATGGTACCGCCGCCGCCAATAACGCCAGTTGACGCGGCAGCTGCGGCTGCGGCATATAGGTATCCAGGCCGATTTCCCCGACCGCCGTCAGCATCTCACGGTGCTGGCGCAAATGCTGCTCTAATAAGTCGACATCCGCATCCTGATGCTGTTCAATGGCGATGGGATGCAAACCGAGCGCGGCATGCAGCATCGGGTGCCGCTCTGCCAGCGCCAACACATCGGCGAAGCGCGCGGCCGCCACCGATGGCACCACAATACGTTCAATCCCGGCCGCCGCCTGACGTAAACTTTGCTGTTCCTCGCCCAAAAGCGGCGGGAAATCGAAATGACAATGTGTGTCGATAAAGCGCGGTGGGTTCATGAGCCTCCCCTGTGCCGGCGGCCTCGCGTTAGTCGGCCGAGCCGTGTTCCTCATCAAGCTTATAACATAAAGCGCCTTTGGGCGGTGACAAGCCTTCACCCATGCGAACAGCCGGCAACCGGCTGTGCATCGCAATAGCCGCACGTCGATAAGCCGCCGCGTCCTGCAGTGCTTCAAGGAGACTGCAACGCGTGGGGCGGCGGGCCAAAGGTAAGTCTCAGCGCCACAGCGAAGATCGCCCTTAATGAAAGAGTCCGTCTTGAGCAGCACAATGACACCAGGGGTACGGTCAACGCGATGAATACGCTAGGCAGGGCAAAACGTGACGATGGCGGTAGTGAGTTGACTAAAAGCGAGGCTTAAACGAAAACGGCGTCACAATCTGTCGCCGGCGGGCGCGAAAAGCAACGGGACGGTGATTCAGTGGCAGGATTTGCTGGCTAGCGGCGATACGAGCCTGTTTAGAAATTTGTGTATTTGCCTGATTTTGATATGTTCAATCCAACATCAAAAACAGGTTAATTTATGGACGAAAAACAGTTGCAGGCTCTGGCTAACGAACTGGCCAAAAATCTCAAAACCCCTGAAGATCTCAGTCACTTCGATCGGCTGCTGAAAAAAATCAGCGTCGAAGCAGCTCTCAATGCCGAAATGACCCATCACCTCGGCTACGATAAAAATCAGCCTAAACCGGGGACCAACGCCCGCAACGGCTATTCCACAAAAACCGTTACCACTGGCGATGGCCCGCTGGCGCTGCGTACTCCGCGCGATCGTGACGGTTCCTTTGAACCGCAACTGGTGAAGAAGAACCAGACCCGGATTACCGGGATGGATAACCAGATTTTATCGTTGTACGCCAAAGGGATGACCACCCGCGAGATCGCCGCCGCGTTCAAAGAGCTGTATGACGCCGATGTCTCGCCGGCGCTGGTCTCAAAGGTCACCGATGCGGTCATGGAGCAGGTTGTCGAATGGCAAAACCGGCCTCTGGATGCAGTCTATCCCATTGTTTATCTTGACTGTATCGTTCTAAAAGTCCGGCAGGACAGCCGCATCATCAACAAATCTGTGTTCCTGGCGCTGGGCATCAACATCGAAGGCCAGAAAGAGTTGCTAGGTATGTGGCTGGCCGAAAACGAAGGCGCAAAGTTCTGGCTGAACGTGCTGACAGAGCTGAAAAACCGCGGCCTGAACGATATCCTTATCGCCTGCGTAGACGGGCTGAAAGGTTTCCCAGACGCTATTAACGCGGTGTATCCGGAGGCGCGGCTCCAGCTGTGTATCGTGCATATGGTGCGCAACAGCCTGCGGTTCGTCTCCTAGAAGGACTACAAGGCCGTCACCCGCGACCTGAAAGCTATCTATCAGGCCCCTACGGAAGAAGCCGGCTTGCAGGCGCTGGAAGCGTTCTCCAGTGCCTGGGACATCCGCTACCCGCAAATAAGTCGAAACTGGCAGGCAAACTGGGCCAATCTGGCCACGTTCTTTGCCTACCCAACGGACATCCGCAAGGTGATCTACACGACCAACGCCATCGAGTCGTTAAACAGCGTGATCCGGCATGCCATCAAAAAGCGGAAGGTGTTCCCGACCGACGACGCAGTGAAAAAGGTGGTGTGGCTGGCGATACAGGCGGCCTCACAGAAATGGACAATGCCTTTGAGGGACTGGCACATGGCAATGAGCCGCTTTATTATCGAGTTCGGTGACCGCCTGGACGGTCACTTCTGAGAAAAGGCATTTACACAGAATCCGGTACGGGCTCGGCGATACCGGTTTCACCGATTTGCCGTAGTCTTCCTGTAAAACGCCGGAGAGGTAATCATTGCTTCCCGCAACCCAGGCACAGTCGCTATCAAACCACTCTGCCCACAACAACCACATCTGGCTTTTCCACTGTTTCAATCTGCCTACCACGATGTCGTTATTCATAAGCCTCTCCGGAAATAACCGTTCAACATGACTGGCCCGAAGGCCAGTGGCTGTTTCAAAGCTTCACTACCTGCCGCGACGGCCGGTAAACAGGCTTATCAGGAACAGGATAATACCGACGACGAATACGATTTTCGCTGTCCAGGCAGCCGTACCCGCCAGACCACCAAACCCTAATGCAGCTGTAATCAAGGCAATAACCAGAAAAATAATGCCCCAACGAAACATAAGCCTCTCCTTACCCAAATGATGGAAGTACAACTTTTGTGTTACCGGAGGAGAGGGAGCTTGCCCCTCTTCCTATGACGATACCGGCTGTTTTAGTCCCTTTAACCGCTTTGTTGAATAAATCCGAAATTTGTGACGACTTCCTCCCTATCAGGGCGATTGTTACATGATGCGGACGCTGTTTGGCATTCCTAACAGCGTGATCCGGTTAAGCGCTTTGACCATTGCCATAGCCTCACCTACCTGCGCGTCATAGTCATGCAGACTCAGATGACCACCCAGAAGTGTTTTAAACCGGAACATGGCCGTTTCAGCCAGTGAACGCCGGTGATAACCTACTTTCTTTTTCCAGGTATCGTTATTGCCGCTCAGATGCTGATTTGCCACCGCATGGTTACGCTCATGGTATCGAGCTGGCCAATATTGCGCACCACTTCGCGGTGGGATAAGCGGCTTTATTTTTTTCCTCAGCAGAGCATCATGACAGTAACGCGTATCGTAAGCACTGTCAGCCGACGCTTCCCTGATTTTCCGGTGGGTTTGGTTAATCAGCCCGGGCAGCGCCTGCGCATCTGTCGTACCGCTTAGCGATAAATCGGCACAGATAATTTCATGTGTCGCGTTATCTACTGCCAGATGAAGCTTGCGCCATACTCTGCGCCTCTCAGCCCCATGCTGCCTGACTTTCCATTCGCCTTCGCCGAAGATTTTCAGGCCGGTGCCATCGATGACCAGGTGTGAGATTTCGCCGCGGGTTGGCGTTTTTATGCTGATGTCGACGGTTTTTGCTCGCCGGCTGACCAGAGAGTAATCTGGGCAGCGCAGCGACAGCCCCATCAGTTTAAAAATCGCGTCAACGAAACCCTGTAACGCCCGGAGCGAAAGGTTAAACACGCGCTTTATCATCAGAACCGTGGTAATGGCCATATCGGTGTAGTGAAGCGGCCGGCCACGATGTTCAGGTGGTGTACTATCAGTCCATGCAGCAATGGCTGACTCATCAAGCCATACTGTCATGTCCCCCCGCTGCCTGAGCGCATTGTTGTATGCGGGCCAGTTGGTGATTTTAACCTTTTGCTTTGCCATGGGGACCTGATGTTGAAACGAATGTAGTGATCAGAGTCGCCAGTCACCTAAAAGTTCGATTTATTCAACAAAGCCCCCTTTAACCGCAAATTGACCGCGGTTACTTCGCAAGCCGCCCGGATTACTGGCCGGACGTCAGGTCGTTTTTAACGCTCTTCACGCCATCCACCGCTTTGGCAACGCTTTCTGCACGGGTGATCTGCGTCGCATTTTCCACTTTACCGCTCAACTGCACGATACCGTCAGTGGTTTCCACTTTAATCATCCGCGACGGTACGCTCTTGTCGGCCAGGAATTTCGCTTTCACTTCGCTGGTAATCGCAGCATCGCTGGCGTAGGTCTTGACCGACGTTTTATTGGTTTCCTTGACGTGCAACTTATCGCTAACCGATTTCACGCCTTTCACCGTGCGCGCTGAGGCGACGGCTTTTTCCGCCTGGCTTTGGTTGGCGACAAAACCGCTAAGCGTCACCACGCCTTCATTGGTTTCAACGGAAATGTCGTTGCTGTTAACGGCTTCATTGCCGACCAGCGCGCTTTTGACTTTCGCGGTAATGGCGCTATCGCCCATGTACCCCGACGCTGACTTCATTGAGCTATCGATTTTCTGCCCCGTGGTGTTCGCCGCGGACTTGGCGTCCTGCGTCACGGAGGTATCCGCCATTGCGGTTGCGCCGGCCAGGACTGAACCCAGTACGATAGCCGTCAGCGATTGTGCAATCTTGGTCTTATTCATCGATGTTTTCCTTTTGTCATTCCACCCAATGCCTGGGCTATGCGCCACAACTGTAGCCTGAATAATGCGCCGCCGCTTCACGAGCCGGTCTGGCATCCAACAATTTCAGCGTCCTGCAACCTTGCAGTGACCCTTCATTAAAGGTGATATCCACGCTTGCTGCGGTCTGATCTCCTATTGGCCTCATTCCCTCCTGAGGACCGTGGACAATAAACAGCCTATCTTCACGGCCCTTAACAGCAAATTGCTCTGACTTCGCCGGATTTATTAGCTTAATTAACCGCTCCATCAGTGACAATTTAACTATAGACCACCACAAGTAATTTGCATGCTCAGGGAAAAGAAAATCGTTAAATCAAAAGCAGAAGCAAGGATTTAGGAACTTTCCGGGACGAAAGCGTCGGCCGCCGCGGGCCGGACATCCAACAACTGACGCTTCGGCGAGCAGGCGTAAATGCAGGCGCGCGGCTGAGACGTCACCGCGGTCGCCAACGCTGATACAGGCGGCGCGCCGGTGCATCGGCTGGGCAGAAACGCCACAACAGCAAGGAAGGGATACCACCGCGGACGGAGACCCGGTTATCAACGTTCGGCGACACCCGCCGCGCGCGGCGCTATGCCGACGCGACGCCAAAACAGTGACACGCCATCCACAACAACGTCACCGTGCGACGCTGCCTGATAAGGGGGGTTGACGCCGCCGCTTTCGCGGCGGCCCAGGACAGACGCAATTAGTGTTCGCGCGTTTTATGGAACTGAATATCCGGATAGCGTTCCCGGGTCAGATTCAGATTTACCATGCTCGGGGCGATATAAGAGAGGCTATCGCCGCCGTCGAGCGCCAAATTGAGTTCATTTTTGCGCTTGAATTCTTCCAACTTTTTGGCGTCGCCGCACTCCACCCAGCGAGCGGTGGAAACGTTTACTGACTCATACAGCGCTTCAACGTTGTATTCGCTCTTCAGCCGCGCCACGACCACATCAAACTGCAGCACGCCGACCACACCGACGATAAGATCGTTATTGGCCAGCGGACGAAAGACCTGCACTGCCCCCTCTTCCGACAGTTGCACCAGCCCTTTAAGTAACTGCTTTTGCTTAAGCGGATCGCGCAAGCGGATACGGAGGAACAATTCCGGCGCGAAATTGGGGATACCGGTGAATTTCAGTTCTTCGCCCTGGGTAAAGGTATCGCCAATTTGGATAGTCCCGTGGTTGTGTAGGCCGATGATATCGCCGGCGTAGGCTTCTTCGATATGAGAGCGGTCGCCCGCCATAAAGGTCAGCGCATCGGCGATAACGACATCCTTACCGGTACGCACCTGGCGCAGTTTCATGCTCTTTTCATAGCGGCCGGAGACAACGCGCAAAAACGCCACCCGGTCCCGGTGCCGTGGATCCATGTTGGCCTGGATTTTAAAAACGAAGCCGGTGAACTTCTCTTCGTCCGCGCGCACCACACGAACGTCGGTCTGACGCGGCATGGGCGGCGGCGCCCAGGCCACCAGACCGTCCAGCATATGATCAACGCCAAAGTTGCCCAGCGCGGTACCAAAAAAGACCGGTGTCAGCTCGCCCGCCATGAAAGCCTGTTCTTCAAAGGGATGGGACGCGCCCTGCACCAGCTCCAGCTCTTCGCGCAGTTGCGCGGCCAGATCCTCGCCCACCGCCTGATCCAGTTCCGGGTTGTCCAACTTTTTTACCACCCGCACTGCCTGGATGGTATGACCCTGACCGCTTTGATAAAGGTAGGTTTCATCTTTCGCCAGATGATAAATGCCCTTGAACAGCTTACCGCAGCCGATAGGCCACGTGATCGGCGCGCAGGCAATACGCAGCTCGCTTTCCACTTCATCAAGCAATTCCATCGGATCGCGTATATCGCGGTCCACCTTATTCATAAAGGTCAGGATCGGCGTGTCGCGCAGGCGGGTGACGTCCATCAGTTTGCGGGTCCGATCTTCAACCCCTTTGGCGGCGTCGATCACCATCAAACAGCAGTCCACCGCCGTCAGGGTGCGGTAGGTATCTTCGGAGAAGTCCTCGTGCCCTGGCGTATCCAGCAGATTGACCAGCGCCTGGCGGTAAGGAAATTGCATCACGGATGTGGTAATGGAAATACCGCGCTGCTTTTCCATTTCCATCCAGTCGGATTTAGCGTGCTGATTAGAGCCGCGGCCCTTCACGGTGCCGGCGGTTTGAATCGCCTGTCCGAACAGCAGCACTTTTTCAGTGATTGTCGTTTTACCGGCGTCAGGGTGCGAAATAATCGCGAAGGTGCGCCGTGCCGCAATTTCGTCAGCGTAGAGGTCGTTCTTCATGGTCACTTTCTCGATGGGCGCGCGGCAGGCGCGCGCCACAGTGTCTGTCTAAAGGGAATTTGCTGGTTGCAGATTCTACATGGTGTGGGTAGGCATTGATAGCTCCCCGGCCGGCGGCGGCGTCAGCCCAGCGGCAGCGCCATGATAACGGCATCCTCCCGGCCGTCCGCCGACGGGTAGTAATGGCGCCGAATCGAGACTTCATTAAACCCCAGCGCGCGATACAGGGCGATGGCCGGCGCATTGGATTGACGCACCTCCAGCCAAAGCGTCAGTACTTGCCGCTGCTCCAGCTCGGCGATCAGATGATCGAGCAGCGCCCGGCCGTGGCCTTGCCGCTGAAAGTCGGGGTGAACCGCGGTGTTAAACAGCGACGCCTCATCCAGCACGGTCTGGATGATGGCGAAAGCCGCGATGCGATCGCCCACGCACAGTTTGAAATTCAAATAGCGTTCGTCTTGATTGCCGGCAAAGGTTTTAGCGCTCCAGGGAAAGGCGTGGCTAGCCTGTTCTATGTGCCAGGCTTCGGTGAGATCAGCCGGTAGCAGCGGTAATATGGTATTCATCATCACTTATCCGGCGCCATAGCTCGCGCTTGGCGCCAGCATCCCCTGAAAGCGCCGCCAGCGGCGGCGTATGGAAAGACATTCCCTCAAATTCGCGCAGGGCCTCAAGGCCGAGCCACCAGCAATGGCAACGGACATCATCCGGCATCATCATCACCTGTAAAGGCGTCACCCCGTAGAGCTGCGCCGGCGTCAGCGCCATGCTGCGCGCCACATCGGCCACCAGCGGATGATCGAGCGGCGGCGCCGCCTCGGCCACCAGCAATAAACGAATATGCCCCGGCAAGGTGATTGCAACCTCCCCCTGTAGCACCGCCGGGCGCCGGAGCGTCCATTGCGTAATGCCCAGTTGTTGTAACAGCCAATCGCGCCTTGTCGTCATTGTTTATCCCGTCGGCGGTCTCGATTCCGCGCCGCTATGCTACCAAACCCATCGAACCCAGGGCAATAAAGCACTATACTCCCTGCTCGAATTATTGAGGAGCGTTTGTCGCATGTCTGCATTAACCCCCGCCAGTGAAGTCATACTTCGGCATCAGGATACATTCTCAGATAAACAGGTATTGATTGCCGGCGATGTGCAGGATTTGCTGCCGGCCCGGCTTGAGGCGCGGGGTGTACGGGTTCATACCGCCTGGTTTCACCACCGGCAGACGCTGGCCCGCGCGCTGGGCGAGCAAGCGGTGCAATTCGGCCTGGTGGCGGACGCCGCCCTGGTCGGCGGGTGCGATACGCTGATTTACTTCTGGCCGAAAAACAAACCGGAAGCGCTGTTCCAGATGACCAATCTCCTGTCGCTGATGCCGTTGGGCTGCGATGTGTTCGTGGTGGGTGAAAACCGCAGCGGCGTGCGCAGCGCCGAAGCGATACTGGACGTGTGGTGTCCGCTGGGTAAGATCGATAGCGCCCGCCGCTGCGGGCTGTATCACGGCGAACTCGTCCAGCAACCCCGTTTCGATGCGGAGTCTTACTGGCAATCTTACCCGCTTGACAATGTGGTGATAAAAACCCTGCCGGGCGTCTTCAGCCGCGACGGGCTGGATAACGGCAGCCAGCTGCTGCTGTCAACCTTTGAGCAGCCGATTCAAGGCCATGTGGCCGATATCGGCTGCGGCGCCGGCGTCCTGTCGGCGGTTCTGGCGAAAGGCGTGGCGGGGGTGCAGTTGACTCTCAGTGATGTGCACGCGCCGGCGCTGGCGGCCAGTCACGCTACCCTGGCGGCCAACGGTCTGCAGGGGGAGGTGCTGGCGGGCAACGTCTACTCCGCCATCAGCGGCCGTTTCGATATGATTATCTCCAACCCGCCGTTCCACGATGGTATGCAAACCAATCTGAAAGCGGCGGAGACGCTGATTCGCGGCGCGCTCTACCATCTGCGCATCGGCGGCGAATTACGCATTGTCGCTAACGCTTTCCTGCCCTATCCGGATCTGCTGGATGCGGTATTCGGCAATCATCAGGTGCTGGCGCAAAACGGCCGTTTTAAGGTCTATCAGACTTTCCATCAAGTGAAGCGTACCCGCGATAACCGGGGAAAACGCCGCTAACGCCGGGTTGGCGCACCGTTGGCCGCCGCGCGCCGCTGGGCCCGGCGGGGCACGGTATTCTTTTGCAGCAAACGCCCGCGAAATCACAAATAATCATTGACCTTAACGCCAAAACCTCTAAAATTCGCCTCCGTGGTAACAGCCTTAAGCGGCTGTCCGTGTCAGGCGAAGGTAGCGGAATTGGTAGACGCGCTAGCTTCAGGTGTTAGTGTCTTAACGGACGTGAGGGTTCAAGTCCCTTTCTTCGCACCATTGTCAATGTCTCGCTTCGCGTTCATCTTTTGTTGCGTTAACCTTTAACAGGCTGCTCCGTTCGCCTTCCTTAGGCCTGCGCGATATCCCTTTGCCCATGCCGGCAACCCGCAACTTATTGGGTCAACTCACCATCAGAACATAGGCGATGCTGCCCACCGTCGCGCTGGTTGATTTGCGATCGCTTTGCCACGGCGCGACCGGTTTCGACGCTCTCGGTTTACTGGCGCGGGTGCACGGCGATTTCCTTTAATCTGGCAAGGTCTTTTACGGTGTCGCCGAGCGTAGTCAATGACAATGGCGGCTAAAGCTGGTAAATTGAGCGTAAAGCGAAAAATTAAATTCAGGTATAAAAACGCTTGGGGATTTATAGCGATCCGTTATTTTCTCGCAACATTATTTATTATTAGTTTTCACAGCCGGGGCTTATACGTTTGTCTATGTCTAAAACTTATAACACCTATGAGGAGCGCCGCCAAAGTAAGCTTCGCACATCGCTGCTGCTATTTTTGTTACTAAATATCGCCTTTTCTCTTTTTTACGTGGTGAGCGCGATAAATAACAGTCGCCAGCCGTCAGCGGCGGCGATAATCGTTGCGGAGTTATCTCTCACCGTTTTGGTAATAAGTCTCTTTCGGATGCGCAGTTATGCAGTTTCATTGAATTATCTTGCAATTATTATCGGCATCTCCTGGGCCTGGCATATTCTGTTTCGATTCAACCAGCTAGCAACACCCGATAAAACATTTCTTCTTTATAACCTGATGACGGTCTTTTTCATTAGCGCTATTACGCTTGCCGATAATTTACTGGCGTTTTGTCTGCATAGCCTGCCTTCGGCCGTGACGGTGGTGGTGCTGGATGAGTTTAGCCATATCGTCATGCTGCTATTTACTATCGTGCTGCCGCTTATCAGTTTCTCCTTGCACCACTTGATGCAAAACCGCAGCGAGGCTTTCACTATTGACTTGGTGAAACGCCTGAGCGAAGAGCGCGAAAAATTCAGCGATCTCAGCATGATCGATCCGCTTACCGGCCTCTACAACCGCCGCGGTCTGCATAACAGGCTCGAAGGGCTGCTCGGCGCGGGCGGCGGGCCGGGCTGCCACTATTTGCTGCTGTTGGATATCGACCATTTCAAGGCGTATAATGATAATTATGGTCATAGCATGGGTGATAAGGCGCTGACCGCGGTGGCGATACGTGACGCCGTACGCTCCCGAGACGTCGTGGTACGTTACGGCGGCGAAGAATTTCTGGTGCTACTGATTGATGTTGATGAAACCGAAGCGCTGACCCTGGCCGAGAACGTCCGGCAGGCGGTGCTGGATCTGAAAATACCGCATCTATATAACCAGGAAGCGTCCACCACCGTTACACTTAGCGTGGGTATTGCCTCGCTAACGGGCGCCAATATTGATGCGTCATTAACCACAGCCGACCAGGCTCTCTATCAGGCTAAACATCAGGGCCGCAATGCGGTAAAATTCGTCGGACTGCCCGTCGGGGAGAAATCGCCCTCTTCCGCCGAACGCTAACGCTCTTAAAATGTTAATCGTCCATTAAGCTACGTTCGCCGCCGTTATTCGTTGCCACTCTAACCGACTTAATCAAAATAACGGCAAAGTTGAGTATTATCCGAATGCCGTCGGTAACCTGTCGCCCGGAGATTTGCAGCATTATTACCGCCGCGAACTATTTATTTTGGCAGTATTTATCCTCGCGGGCGGCGTTAAAAGGTCCTCGCCCACGCGCCGGCAGTATTTACCCACCTGGCCGACATTAATCAGGCCCCGCGACGCGCTATTTAGCGCGGGCTTAAAATAGCAAGATTTTACCGAAACGCTCAGATCCATTGTGCAGAGGAATCAGGCGACTACCTAATTCCCTTTACCTAGAGATGAACAAAGCACTATTTATCCTTTTGCCGCGCGGATATTCTTGCCTACCATCAGCGGCTTTCTCGCCTAGCGCAATTCAGGTTTCGTCGTATCTTCCGGTCGGGGTCCGCAGAGCGGACATCGGCGAGACAGGGGTGACGTTGATGGCAATATCGGCGCTTTGTTGAATAAATCCGAAATTTGTGACGACTTCCTCCCTATCAGGGCGATTGTTACATGATGCGGACGCTGTTTGGCATTCCTAACAGCGTGATCCGGTTAAGCGCTTTGACCATTGCCATAGCCTCACCTACCTGCGCGTCATAGTCATGCAGACTCAGATGACCACCCAGAAGTGTTTTAAACCGGAACATGGCCGTTTCAGCCAGTGAACGCCGGTGATAACCTACTTTCTTTTTCCAGGTATCGTTATTGCCGCTCAGATGCTGATTTGCCACCGCATGGTTACGCTCATGGTATCGAGCTGGCCAATATTGCGCACCACTTCGCGGTGGGATAAGCGGCTTTATTTTTTTCCTCAGCAGAGCATCATGACAGTAACGCGTATCGTAAGCACTGTCAGCCGACGCTTCCCTGATTTTCCTGTGGGTTTGGTTAATCAGCCCGGGCAGCGCCTGCGCATCTGTCGTACCGCTTAGCGATAAATCGGCACAGATAATTTCATGTGTCGCGCTATCTACTGCCAGATGAAGCTTGCGCCATACTCTGCGCCTCTCAGCCCCATGCTGCCTGACTTTCCATTCGCCTTCGCCGAAGATTTTCAGGCCGGTGCCATCGATGACCAGGTGTGAGATTTCGCCGTGGGTTGGCGTTTTTATGCTGATGTCGACGGTTTTTGCTCGCCGGCTGACCAGAGAGTAATCTGGGCAGCGCAGCGACAGCCCCATCAGTTTAAAAATCGCGTCAACGAAACCCTGTAACGCCCGGAGCGAAAGGTTAAACACGCGCTTTATCATCAGAACCGTGGTAATGGCCATATCGGTGTAGTGAAGCGGCCGGCCACGATGTTCAGGTGGTGTACTCTCAGTCCATGCAGCAATGGCTGACTCATCAAGCCATACTGTCATGTCCCCCCGCTGCCTGAGCGCATTGTTGTATGCGGGCCAGTTGGTGATTTTAAACTTTTGCTTTGCCATGGGGACCTGATGTTGAAACGAATGTAGTGATCAGAGCCGCCAGTCACCTAAAAGTTCGATTTATTCAACAAAGCCCAATATCGGCATAAGCGGCAGCGGCAGAAAAATCATAACCCCTTGATTGGCTACAGCATACTACCTTCAATTTGCTGAGCGGCCGATCCAGCACTAGGCTTAGGTGAGGCCATCATTCAGCAGAAGGAGGACATGATGAGCCGCTTTGTTGAATAAATCCGAAATTTGTGACGACTTCCTCCCTATCAGGGCGATTGTTACATGATACGGACGCTGTTTGGCATTCCTAACAGCGTGATCCGGTTAAGCGCTTTGACCATTGCCATAGCCTCACCTACCTGCGCATCATAGTCATGCAGACTCAGATGACCACCCAGAAGTGTTTTAAACCGGAACATGGCCGTTTCAGCCAGTGAACGCCGGTGATAACCTACTTTCTTTTTCCAGGTATCGTTATTGCCGCTCAGATGCTGATTTGCCACCGCATGGTTACGCTCATGGTATCGAGCTGGCCAATATTGCGCACCACTTCGCGGTGGGATAAGCGACTTTATTTTTTTCCTCAGCAGAGCATCATGACAGTAACGCGTATCGTAAGCACTGTCAGCCGACGCTTCCCTGATTTTCCGGTGGGTTTGGTTAATCAGCCCGGGCAGCGCCTGCGCATCTGTCGTACCGCTTAGCGATAAATCGGCACAGATAATTTCATGTGTCGCGCTATCTACTGCCAGATGAAGCTTGCGCCATACTCTGCGCCTCTCAGCCCCATGCTGCCTGACTTTCCATTAGCCTTCGCCGAAGATTTTCAGGCCGGTGCCATCGATGACCAGGTGTGAGATTTCGCCGCGGGTTGGCGTTTTTATGCTGATGTCGACGGTTTTTGCTCGCCGGCTGACCAGAGAGTAATCTGGGCAGCGCAGCGACAGCCCCATCAGTTTAAAAATCGCGTCAACGAAACCCTGTAACGTCCGGAGCGAAAGGTTAAACACGCGCTTTATCATCAGAATCGTGGTAATGGCCATATCGGTGTAGTGAAGCGGCCGGCCACGATGTTCAGGTGGTGTACTCTCAGTCCATGCAGCAATGGCTGACTCATCAAGCCATACTGTCATGTCCCCCCGCTGCCTGAGCGCATTGTTGTATGCGGGCCAGTTGGTGATTTTAAACTTTTGCTTTGCCATGGGGACCTGATGTGGAAACGAATGTAGTGATCAGAGCCGCCAGTCACCTAAAAGTTCGATTTATTCAACAACGCCATGATGAGCAAGAAAATCGCCGTTTTGATTACCGATGAGTTCGAGGATTCCGAATACACCTCGCCGGCACAGACCTACAAACAAGCTGGGCACCAAGTGGTCACTGTCGAGAAGCAGGCGGGCAACACCGTCACCGGTAAAAAGGGAGAAGCCACCGTCACTATCGATAAAGGCATTGATGACGTTCAGGCCGCGGATTTCGATGCGCTATTGCTTCCGGGCGGCCATTCCCCCGACTCGCTGCGCGGCAACGACCGATTTGTCAATTTTACCCGCGCTTTCGCCGACAGCGGTAAGCCGATATTCGCGATTTGCCATGGCCCGCAATTGCTTATCAGCGCCGATGTCGTGCGCGGCAAAAAAATGACGGCCGTGAAACCGATCGTGGTGGATTTGAAAAATGCGGGCGCCGACTTTTTCGATAAAGAAGTCGTAGTGGATAACGATACGCTCGTCACCAGCCGGACGCCGATGATCTGCCGGCGTTTAATCGAGAATCCCTGCGCATCTTGAATAAGCCTTAAGCTGCCCCTCCCCTGGCCCCGGCCGCGCGCCGGGGCTTTTTTATGCCACTTTTTCGCCACCAGCCGGCACCGCCTGTCGCGGAGAACCTGTAGGGGCGGCAACGACGGAAACAGCCCGGTACGACAACCTGACGGAGACAGCCTGCTACGCACAACCTTTAGGGGACGCCGGTGGAGACTACCTACCGAGGGGCGAGCATGAGAGCGGCCTGCTGGAATTACCGGAAGGGCCAGCGCCAAAACAAACGTCCTGCCAGAGAGGCAACGAGACGAAGGCGGCGGCGCCAGAGAAGCGCCTTAGACGGGGCGGTAGCGGTGGCTGGCGGATTCCGCTACACTCGGCGCTGCACCCGCCAACTAGGTCAGCTAAGCCAGCTAGGTCAACTTAAGGGATCACCACCATGAGCAGCACCCTCTGGCATCTTTATCTCATCCGCACCACCAGCGGCATGCTCTATACCGGCATCACCACCGATGTACAGCGGCGCCTTGAGCAGCATCAACGCGGCGGCGGGGCCAAATCGCTGCGCGGTAAGGGACCGCTAACGCTGGTGTTTCAGCGTCCGGCGGGCGATCGCAGCAGGGCGTTGCGTTGGGAATACCGGGTGAAACAGCTGTCGCGGGGGCAAAAAGAGCGCTTTGTCGCCTTGCAGGAACAGGCGCTGGAATGCTTCGGGCTGCTCGCTGGCGAGGCACCTGCGCCATCCTTGGATGGAAGCCCGCTTGCATCAACGCCCACGCCGGGCGCGCAGCCGCCGGCGGGCGCCAAGACTGCCCGCCCGGATTAATGGCCCGTTCTTAACACGGGGTGGACGAACGGCGCGGGCCAGGAGACTTCCCCGCTTACGCCGTCCAGGGCGTTGTCCGCCAGCGTGAACAGCTGGAACGCCGCCTCGGTGCCGGGCCAAGACGTGCGCAATTGCCAACGCGCGGCGGGCTCGAAGCCAAAACGGTGAAACCAGGACGGATCCCCCAGCGTCACCACCGCGCTGTAGCCGAATTCATTGAGCGTATCCAGCCCTTTATAAACCAATTGGCGGCCGATGCCCTGCCCACGCCAGGCGTCGTCTACCGCCAGCGGCGCCAGCGCTACCCACTGGTGATCCTCACCGTCGATCCAGATCGGGCAATAGGAGGCATAGCCGATGACCCCGCCTTCGTCGTCGGTCGCCACCACGCCCAGGGTCAGCAGCCCGTCTTCCCGCAGCGCGCGCACCAAGGCGGCTTCGCTCTCCCGATTGAACGCCCGCTTGAGCAGACTGTCGATCCCCGGCGCATCAACCGGGATTTCCATTCGAATCAGCAAGACTGGGATACGCGATGGCCGTTAGCGGCGATCGCGTCCCCTTTCAGGCCGGCTTCCACCATGTCGGCCAGCTGTTGCAGGGCCGGCATGCGCTCAGGATCGATGGCGTCCAGCAGGTTTTTAACCGTCAGGCCAAGTTCCGTATCCCCTTCGATACGCAGCCGGCGTTGGAAAAACAGCGTGTCCGGATCTTCGCGCCGGGCGGCTATCATCAGCAAGTCATTCGCGTTACCGGTGAAAATGACGTCCAGCGTGGGATGCTGTCTCACCCGCAACTGTCCGTCGCGCAGCGTCATCGCCCAGCTCAGCCCAAGGTCGTCGACATTGATTTGCAACCAGCGGCCATCCAGAAAGTCCAACTCGCCTTCTTCCAGCGCTGAACGAAACTACCTGTGCAACACCTGTTCCAGGACCTGGCGCCGTACGGCAAATGGGGTCATTTTAATCGGCAAGCGCAACAGCGACGGCCCCCGGCGCACCAGCTGTGCTCGTAGTTTCTCCCACACTGTTTTCACTCCTTCAAAAAAAGTTATTGCCCATTTTGCCACAGCGGCCGGCGCACGCAGGGGCCTATATCAATGTTTCGCACAAAAACGTCGCGATTTACCACCGCCGGCGGCAGTTTTCCCCTGCCATTACGCCATAAACTGCCCCAAATCAAAATCCCTTCACCCGCCCTTATTTACAATTGCCGGCAGGCCCACGCGGCAAATGCTGTTAATTCAGCCTGTTGGCCTGGAATTATTTCTTGCCCTTGCCGGCTTCGGCAACGGGTGGCCACTTCTTGGGAGCTTTATGGAACTGCTCTGCCCAGCCGGTAATCTACCGGCACTCAAGGCGGCGATTGATAATGGCGCCAACGCGGTGTATATCGGCCTGAAAGACGATACCAACGCCCGTCATTTCGCCGGCCTCAATTTTACCGATCAGCGCTTACAGGAGGCGGAGCGCTATGTGCACCGTCACGGGCGCATGCTGCATATCGCTATCAATACCTTTGCCCATCCCGACGGTTATGCACGCTGGCAGCGCGTGATAGACATGGCGGCGCAAAGCGGCGCCGATGCGCTGATTCTGGCAGACCTGGCGATGCTGGCCTATGCCGCCGAGCGTTATCCCGCCATTGAGCGCCATGTTTCGGTGCAGGCCTCCGCCACCAATCAGGCGGCTATCCGCTTTTATCAGCAACAATTTGACGTCGCGCGGGTAGTCCTGCCGCGCGTGCTGTCGATCCATCAGGTGAAACAGCTCGCGCAAGTAAGCCCGGTGCCGCTGGAGGTGTTTGCCTTCGGCAGTCTTTGTATCATGGCCGCAGGACGCTGCTATCTCTCGTCCTATTTAACCGGTGAATCGCCCAACACGGTCGGCGCCTGCTCACCGGCGCGTTTTGTCCGCTGGCAGCAAACCGCCGCCGGGATGGAGGCGCGACTCAACGATGTGCTGATTGACCGCTATCAACCTGATGAAAATGCCGGTTATCCCACCCTGTGCAAGGGCCGCTATCTGGTGGACAGGCAGCGCTATCAAGCATTGGAAGAGCCCACCAGCTTAAATACGCTGGCGCTACTGCCGGCGCTATTC
This sequence comes from Candidatus Sodalis pierantonius str. SOPE, assembly GCF_000517405.1. NCBI lineage: Bacteria > Pseudomonadati > Pseudomonadota > Gammaproteobacteria > Enterobacterales > Bruguierivoracaceae > Sodalis > Candidatus Sodalis pierantonii. The sequence continues at coordinate 1,345,694 of NZ_CP006568.1, forward strand.
GCCGCCAATATTGCCTCGGTGAAAATCGAAGGACGCCAGCGCAGCCCCTCCTATGTCAGTCAAGTGACCCGCGTGTGGCGGCAGGCCATCGATCGCTGTCGCGCCAATCCCGACGCCTACCGGCCTGCTGGTTCCGGTCACATCCGATCACTGTAGCGATGCAATCAATTCTGGACTAATTTGCAAACAATTCTGGACTCCCATAACCCCTAAAAAATGGCTATTTTGGACAGTCCAGAATTGTTTGCAAACAGGAAATCAGGCGAAATTACGAATGACCAACTCGCGTCTACTATGACGGTTCTTGCCTAATGAGTATTTTAGGTCAACAACGTCGATATGAAGGTTTTTGAAGATGAGCCTCATTTCTGGGATATCATTAACTGAAATCACCATTCTTCCTGCTATTGAATGAGCAAGGCTATCAATGATGCTGTATTGCTCCAGGCCAAACGCTGCGCCATAGCCTTGAGTCTTCCAGTAAGGTGGATCAAGATAGAACAATGAATGTGGCCTATCATATTTTTCAATACAAGCCTGCCACCCAAGATGCTCTATGGTTGCATGGGATAAACGCAGGTGAGCCTGTGATAGCTGTTCTTCGATTCTTAAGAGGTTCAATGACTGTGATCGTACAGCCGAAGTACCAAAGTTCTGCCCGCTCACTTTGCCACCAAATGTGAGCTGCTGAAGACAGTAAAAGCGGGCGGCTCGCTGTATATCGGTCAGCGTTTGCGGAGGTATTTCTTTCAGCCAATCAAACAGCTGCCTGCTGCTCAAAGCCCACTTGAACTGGTGGACGAATTCCTCCAAATGGTACTTGACTACCCGATAGAGGTTTATCAAATCCCCGTTGATATCGTTCAACACTTCGACTGTGGATGGGATCCTTGCTGAAAAACAGCGCAGCTCCTCCACAGAATAGTTCAACGTAGAATTTGTGCGCAGGAAAGCACGGCTAAATATGTTTAGCCAGCCTCCGCTTTCCTCCCACCCATGGTATGATTGGTGTATTCATCAATATAGTTCCTACATATAAATATAAGTTTTACCGATCAATTATTGGTTATTGATCGTCAAAATAATTATCACTCATGCAGAAATATGCAGATACAAACAGAGCCGTAGAGTATAAATATCGCTATTCATTTTTCTGTGTCACTGCTGCTGGTTCCGGTCACATCCGATCACTGATTCCGATTTCACCCGATCACTAATTCTGATTTCATCCGATCACTGATTCCGGTCGCCCGATCAGCGATTCCGATTCTGTCCGATCGCTCATCTTCTGTTCCGCCATACTCTGGAGACTTTTAGCTTCCGGGGGCATGGCATGGCACGTAAAAAGAAGAAAGCGATAACGGAAATGTGCATCTATATTAATGTATTACGTATGAAATTCGAGCAGCGTCGCTCGAATCGCACTATCGCAGCAGCGCTCGGCATAGGCTGTACTACCGTGCACGATATCCTCGGCCGATTCACGGTAGCTAACCTGGTCTGGCCATTGCCGGCGGAACTGTCCCCCGTCGACCTCGACCGCCTGCTCTATCCCGGCAAATCCGGAAAAGTTATCAATACCTTACCCAGCTGGCTTGATATCGATACCGAGTTAAGCCGCAAGGGCATGACCAAGCAGCTGCTCTGGATGGAATATCAGTCCGCCGTGGGCGGTGATGCCCTCGGTTACTCACAGTTTTGTGCACTGTTCCGTGACTGGAAAAAGAAGCAGCGGCGTTCCATGCGCATGGAGCACAAGGCTGGCGAAAAGCTCTTCATCGACTTCTGTGGCCCCACCGTACCTATCGTCAACCCTGCGACCGGTAGCGTACGCCAAGTCGCTATCTTCGTCGCTGCCATGGGCGTGTCAGGTTATGCGTATATCGAAGCCTGCGAAGGCCAGGACATGGCATCGTGGCTCAACGCCAATAGCCGCTGCCTGCATTTCATGGGTGGGGTTCCGGAGCTGATGATACCTGATAATCTGCGCAGCGCTGTCAGCACCCCTGACCGCTATGAGCCGGTCATAAACCAGAGCTACCAGGCGCTGGCAAATCACTATGAGACAGTGGTGCTACCGGCGCGCCCGAGAAAACTGAAAGACAAGGCGAAGGCAGAATCAACTGTGCAGCTGGTAGAACGCTGGGTTTTGGCCCGGTTGCGTAAACGTAGGTTCTACTCGCTGGCCGAACTCAACCAGGTGATACGAGAACTCAATCATGAGTTGAATCTGCGCCCGATGCGTCATTATGGCGGACAAAGTCGCCTTGAACGCTTCGAGCAGCTGGACAAACCGGCTCTTGGGCCTCTACCGCCCACACAATGGGAATACAGTGAGTATTTCGTTGCCCGAGTGGGACCTGATTACCACATAGACTACGGCAAAAACTGGTACTCGGTGCCGCATCCGCTGGTTGGCGAGCGCGTTGACGTCATCGCCACCCAACGGCTGGTGCAAATCCACCATAAGGGCGTCTGCGTGGCTACGCACCCTCGCAGCGATAACGCCTATAGGCACACGACTCAGGCGGCGCACATGCCGGCTAACCATAAGGGGCAGAGTCAGTGGACGCCGGAAAGGCTGTGCAGTTGGGCGCTGTCGGTGGGTGTGTGCACACTGAAAGTGGTCGAGTCCATCCAAAAGAGCAAAGCCCATCCAGAGCAGGCTTACCGCTCCGTGCTGGGGCTACTCAATCTGCAACGGCGCTATGAGACGACGCGACTGGAGAAGGCCTGCGCGCTGGCGTTGGAGAAAGGGTGCATTAACCGCTCTTTCATAGCCAACGTATTGAAACACGGTCGTGAAAGTGAGGTCACCCAGGACGGAGCCTGCGTATCAATGCTGGTTCACGAAAACCTCCGAGGTCCGGACAGTTATCACTAAGGAGAATAAATATGGATACACTGTTAATGGCTCTGCGAGAGCTGAAGTTGTCGGCAATGGTCCAGGCGTTGGAGACGCAACGCGAACTCCCGGGAAGTTATGGGGAGCTGGGGTTCGAGGAGCGGTTGTCGCTGATGGTAGAAGCGGAAAATTTGCATAGAAAAAACAACCACATATGCCGTATGCGACGGCAATCGCAAATGCGCTTGCAGGCAAAACCGGAAGATATCCGTTATATCCCTAGCCGAGGAGTGACACCGGAACAGATGCGAGATCTGCTAGGGGAACAATATCTGAAATATCAGAAAAGCATACTCATCACGGGGCCGACAGGTACGGGCAAAACCTGGCTCAGTTGTGCGCTTGGTGAGCAGGTATGCCGGCAGCAATATAGCGTGCGTTACTGGCGAGTGGGTCGGTTGCTGGCCCATCTTCACCAGTGTCAGGTAGACGGGACCTATCTAAAACAGCTTAAGCAGTTAGAAAAAATAGAGTTACTGATCTTGGATGACGTGGGCCTAGAATCAATAAGTCCGATGCAGGCAACGATGCTGTTGGAGGTGATGGAAGATCGCTACGACAAAAGCAGCAGCATCCTGATCAGTCAACTGCCGGTGAAAAAATGGTATGGACTGATAGAAAACCCCACGACAGCTGACGCGTTACTCGATCGGTTAGTACACCCCAGCTATAGACTGGAACTTAAAGGCGAATCACTACGCAAAGAGCAAGGAGTAGCCAGCACAGGAAAAATAGACTAAACCCGAGTCAGAAGATGAGCGAACACGTGATCGAATATCACTGGAATGGACCCTGTACACGATTCTGTGTAAATGCCTTTTCTCAGAAGTGACCGTCCAGGCGGTCACCGAACTCGATAATAAAGCGGCTCATTGCCATGCGCCAGTCCCTCAAAGGCATTGTCCATTTCTGCGAGGCCGCCTGTATCGCCAGCCACACCACCTTTTTCACTGCGTCGTCGGTCGGGAACACCTTGCGCTTTTTGATGGCATGCCGGATCACGCTGTTTAACGACTCGATGGCGTTGATCGTGTAGATCACCTTGCGGATGTCCGTTGGGTAGGCAAAGAACGTGGCCAGATTGGCCCAGTTTGCCTGCCAGCTTCGACTTATTTGCGGGTAGCGGATGTCCCAGGCACTGGAGAACGCTTCCAGCGCCTGCAAGCCGGCTTCTTCCGTAGGGGCCTGATAGATAGCTTTCAGGTCGCGGGTGACGGCCTTGTAGTCCTTCCAGGAGACGAACCACAGGCTGTTGCGCACCATATGCACGATACACAGCTGGAGCCGCGCCTCCGGATACACCGCGTTAATAGCGTCAGGGAAACCTTTCAGCCCGTCTACGCAGGCGATAAGGATATCGTTCAGGCCGCGGTTTTTCAGCTCTGTCAGCACGTTCAGCCAGAACTTTGCGCCTTCATTTTCGGCCAGCCACATACCTAGCAACTCTTTCTGGCCTTCGATGTTGATGCCCAGCGCCAGGAACACAGATTTGTTGATGATGCGGCTGTCCTGCCGGACTTTTAGAACGATACAGTCAAGATAAACAATGGGATAGACTGCATCCAAAGGCCGGTTTTGCCATTCGACAACCTGCTCCATGACCGCATCGGTGACCTTTGAGACCAGCGCCGGCGAGACATCGGCGTCATACAGCTCTTTGAACGCGGCGGCGATCTCGCGGGTGGTCATCCCTTTGGCGTACAACGATAAAATCTGGTTATCCATCCCGGTAATCCGGGTCTGGTTCTTCTTCACCAGTTGCGGTTCAAAGGAACCGTCACGATCGCGCGGAGTACGCAGCGCCAGCGGGCCATCGCCAGTGGTAACGGTTTTTGTGGAATAGCCGTTGCGGGCGTTGGTCCCCGGTTTAGGCTGATTTTTATCGTAGCCGAGGTGATGGGTCATTTCGGCGTTGAGAGCTGCTTCGACGCTGATTTTTTTCAGCAGCCGATCGAAGTGACTGAGATCTTCAGGGGTTTTGAGATTTTTGGCCAGTTCGTTAGCCAGAACCTGCAACTGTTTTTCGTCCATAAATTAACCTGTTTTTGATGTTGGATTGAACATATCAAAATCAGGCAAATACACAAATTTCTAAACAGGCTTCTGGAATGGGTGATCGGAAAATATCGGAATAACTGATCGGATGTCGCCGGAACAGCTGATCGGATACGTCGGAATCTGCACTATCCCGCCCTCATTAAAATAATGCCCAGGTAGGCAAGGATTTTTATCGTTTTTTTATTGCAATGCTGTGGTCGTGTTCGCACGCGTCAGGATGCTCACAGGCCTGCACTTCAGCACACTGCGGACAGAAACCGTGCGCTTCTACCACGTTATGGGAGAGGGTAAAGCCGGCGACGGCCGCCATACGCTGTAATATGTCTTCAATGCCCTGCGTGGTTTGTTCAGTGACCAAGCCACAGCGGTCGCAAATGAAAAAAGCGGAGGTATGGAACGGTTCGGCAAAATGATGGCACAGCACAAAGCTGTTGGTGGATTCAACGCGGTGAACAAAACCTTGCTCTAGGAGAAAATCCAGGGCACGGTAAACGGTTGGTGGTTTTGCCTGCGGCTCAGACTGACGTAATAAATCCAGCAAATCATAAGCACTTATCGCACCGTTTTGCTGCGACATCAGGCGCAGTACCTCCAGCCGCTGCGGCGTCAGGCGGACATTGCGCTGCTCGCACAATTGTTCGGCCTGGCTGAGAAGTGGGTTTTCAGTGGTGGTTTTCATGATGCTTCCCGGTTACGGTTTCTCTAGTCATATTACCACGAAGGCGCCAAAACCACGACTAAAGGTGCCTCAACCGTTGTATTGGCGGGCATACAGATCATCGGTGACGCTGCCGGCGACCTGCAAAATATAATAGATAATCAATTTATTATCGGCATTTATTTTGCGTTTAATATTGATCTTATGTGACGACAGCGTTTTATCTTTAATATTCAAATGGGCGCAAATTGCTTTAGTGTTCTCACCAGCCATCCACATGGCCAGAATTTGCTTTTTGGTTTTACTGAATCGCAGTGGTGCGCAGCGTTTTGCTCTGCTGGCGATCGGAGATTTTTCTTGTCCAGCGAAATGGCGGAATAGCTGTGTAAATCCGTCAACGGCAAGAAATTTGGAGGTCACGATAACATTACTTTTAAGTGGGACAACGGCGTTATAGACAATGTTTTCATTACCAATAAAAATCAGAAAAAAAGTGTGGGGCAGTCGTTCAATTACTGTCTTTAAAATGTGGTCGTCATCTTTTGAATGCATATAGCGCTGACTGATTATGACAATGTCAGGGATAATTTTATGGCAAAGAATCTCCAATTTCAGAACATCATTAAGGGCATAGATATTTCCTCTCACGCCACTATCAGTTAGCAATGACCGCATTGCACTACGGGTAAATACACAATGATCAAGGATAAAGGCTGTCATATTGCTCAGTCTGGTAGCTTTTTCACCATCGGGAAAAAGAGATTATTATTTGGCTAACATATCAGGCCTCAGAACTACGCGTGTTGCCGCCGATTTCGGGGCGGCGCAGGCCGGTGCTATGAGTCGGCCGTTAATAGCAGTAAAATGACCTACCAATACTACGCAGTTGTTCACGATTGCATGCGTAGCGCTGGTCCTTTGCCTTGGGCAACGCCGGCACGCATTTTCAATGCCCAGCTTTCTTTTGATAGAACAGACGCGGCCTTTTGTAAATCCACCCTCCGGGTATTGGGACGCAATGTGGGCAATTTGGGGCAAAATGATCGCATCAGCTCCTGATTGAGGTTATCTAAGTATATGTACGTATGCCACGCCGGCCGGGACGGTAAACGACTGCGGCGCCCATCGTGCCATAGCCTTAAGCCGCACAGCCTGATAGGCCGTTGACTCCCCTTTCCATGATTATAGGGATTAATAAAAGACGCAAAATGCCTATCCGCTACATAACAAGTTAACCGGCTTCGTTGTTTACTGCCGATATGCCGCCGATTTATATGCATACGCAACCGGCATCTGTTGGAAACGGCGATAACAGGATATAGAGGTAAAATCGTGTCATCCTGCGGTCAAGCAATACGGAGAGTGGTTTAACAACCCATAGGCAAGAGGGGCGCCAACGTGTTTCGGTCGGAGTTCTGTTTGAACTTCTCTACCGCGCGCCCTGATGGAAGCGGCGTTTGACTTTTATCAGGGGCCACCGGCAACTGCTTTTCTATGCTAGAATCTCCCCGAAGAATTCCCTGTCGGTTCCCTTTGTTCCCGTGCCGCGTGGGTAGCCGATTGCCAGAACAGACATGAAAATATCAACCATGCTTGAAAACCGCCCTAATCAAAACGTTCAGCCGTCCATGATGACCTCGGCCGGTTTGGTATCGACCGCGCCCGGCCGGTTCAGTGTTGCGCCGATGCTCGATTGGACCGATCGTCATTGCCGTTTTTTTCTACGCCAGTTGAGCCGCCGTGCGCTGCTGTACACCGAAATGGTAACCACCGGCGCTCTGTTGCACGGTAAAGGCGATTATCTGGCCTATAACGACGCGGAACATCCCTTGGCGCTGCAACTGGGCGGAAGTGAACCGGATGCGCTAGCGCGTTGCGCGAAAATGGCACAGGCGCGAGGCTATGATGAAATCAATCTCAACGTGGGTTGCCCCTCCGATCGCGTGCAGAACGGCCGTTTCGGCGCCTGTTTGATGGCCGAGAAAGACCGGGTGGCGGCGTGTATCGCCGCCATGCGCGAAGCGGTATCGTTGCCGATAACGGTAAAAACCCGCATCGGTATCGACGAGCAGGACAGCTACACGTTCCTCTGTGAGTTCATCGATACCGTTGCCGCTCGCGGCGGCTGCCAGACCTTCATCATTCATGCCCGCAAAGCCTGGCTTAGCGGCTTGAGTCCCAAAGAAAATCGCGAAATTCCACCGCTGGATTACGACCGGGTGTATCAGCTAAAGCGGGATTTCCCGTCGCTTCGGCTCATGATCAACGGCGGAATCACCACCCTGCATGATACCCGGGAACATTTGCAGAGGCTTGATGGGGTCATGATGGGCCGCGAAGCCTACCAGAACCCGGGCATCCTGGCCCGGGTTGACAGCGAGCTGTTCGGCGAGGCGAATCCCCTGCCGAATCAGGCGGCGGTGATTGACGCGATGTTGCCTTATATAGAGCGGGAGCTGTCTTGCGGCACGGCCCTTGGCCACATTACCCGCCACATGCTCGGGCTGTTTCAAGGAATGCCGGGCGCCCGGCAGTGGCGCCGCTATTTAAGCGAACACGCCCACCGCCCAGGCGCCGAGGTGTTGATTAAAGCGCTATCCTGCGTCCAGCATTAATAATTGACTCAAGGGCTTTAAGAATTTTTGCGGCACATAACGGTCAAAACCGGTGTGGCGGCTGTATTCGCTAAACTGGCGCAAACAGTGTACTCCCGCTTTCTGATAGATGCCCTGGAGCTTGTTCTCCACCGTACGGTGCGAAAGACCAAGATGACGGCCAATGACTTTGCTGCTCATGTTTTGCAGGACAAAAAAGATCACGTCCAGCTCGCCCTCGGTAAAGATCGGTTCCGGCGGATAAAACAGGAAATAACCGGGGCTTTTGCCGCATAACTGCTTTTGCAGCGAGACGTCCTCGACTTTACGCGCGTGGAAAATTGAGCCAATGCACTCACGGGTGATCTGATGGTAGAGTGGATATTTATCGAAAAAATAAGGTTGAATAAGCTTTTCTCGGCCGTAACAATGGATCTCGATGGAGCAAAGGCGATCCTGCTGTTTGATGGTACAACGGTCGTGGCGTTGGAAATGCGAGGCAAAATCCGCCACCGGTGACGGTAAATCATGATCGAAGCAGCCGGGGATGGTGAAAAGTGCTGGATTAATATTCAGCAGATCGTAATAAGCAGGGTTGGCATAAAGATAGCGTGATTCAAGGTCCTTGACGCCCCAAGGTTCACGGGACGATTCCCATAGCATTAGCAGCTGTGGTGCTATGACGCTATCCTGAGTATCGCGAGATAGACAATCGCTGTTCATATAAAGTCCTTTTGAAAAATACCGCGTGGCAATTCTATTTTTACCGCAAATGTTATTTTTGATCCAGCCTGGCTCCCTATAAATTTATGATTAACGGCTTCGTCGATATAGCCCGTCCGCCTTTCGTGTAATATTCCCTCGGCCAAGGTTATTAATGAGGTGATAATTAATTTATTTATTTTGCTATCTGCGGGTGACTATTGTTGCGCTTATTTATGTGTTTATGGATGAGTATGTCGATGGCTCGACAAGGGTAATGTGGATAAATTGTCTTCTCGGCAAAAAAAGGGGGCGATTATATCACAGGTCATGGGCCGTTAAGGAAGCATGGCGCTGGACAAAAAATAGGTAATGGAGAGATGTCGGTGGGATAAGTCAACAAGCCGATAGCCGCGGATCCCATACAGGGGTATATCGCTGAGTAGGAAGAGGGACACAGGTCGGTAATGAGGTACGGTTTACTGTCACAAAGCGATTAATCCTACACCAAGAGATGTCGGAGAGGGGAGTAAATCGGCCAGGCGTCAAAGTATTTTGTTACCTGGCCGTGCGTTCGTTAAAAGGATAAGACGTTAGGCCTATCGGCCGATGCAGGGTTAATTGAATATTCCGCAGGAGGCGCACCAAAAGAATAGACTTCAGGCTTCTATTCAAAGTCCAGGATCGATTACTAATTCTGCTATTGTTTTGATCTGTTTTATTATGAATATTGCATTCATTAATCATGATATTAACTTTTTAGACCTGGATTGATTAGAAAAATTTTGTGAGGTCGAATAAATTTATGGTTTAATTTCTCTGTCTTTGAAGGGATTATCAAAGGTGGGGAATTATAATATGTCTAATATTGATGCTATGCTTATTATGCGTGCGCTAGTGTATATCTACGCAATGGGTTTCTTAACGGGGAATAGGGCATCAGCGCCTGTGCAGAACCAAGGGAGGTGGTGAGATGAAATGGCTGGATCATGAAGCGATTGATTACATCAGTTACGGCGCCGCTATCCTTGCCAGCGGCGGTGGAGGCGATCCCTATATCGGTAAAATCATGGCTCAGCGGGCAATTGCCGAGTATGGGCCTATTCGATTATTAACGTTAGATGAGCTTCAGCCGGAAGAATTGCTGCTGGCGACGGGCATGATAGGTTCGCCGGCCGTGATGATGGAAAAGTTGCCAAACGGTCAGGAATCCCTGACGGCCTGCCGAATTATCGCTCAGCATATGGGCCGCTCTTTATCCGCTATTTACCCGATTGAGACCGGCGGCATCAATTCGCTGTTACCGCTGGCCTCGGCCTGTATTCTCGGGCTACCCGTCATGGACGTCGACGCCATGGGCCGGGCTTTTCCCGAGTTTCAAATGACCACCTTCTATCTGGACGGCCTCAATGCGTCGCCGTTTGCCGTCGTGGATGAGCATGCTAACACCGTGCTGGTGGAGGCTGAAGACAGCATGAAGGCGGAGCAATTGGCCCGCGCGGTCACGGTGAAGATGGGCGGTGCCGCAACCTTCGCCGGTTATCCGGTTACGGTCGGCCAAGCGCACGCCTCGGGGATTGCGGGGACGCTGGGGCTGATGTGGCGCATCGGCCGAGAAGTTCAGCAAGCGCGCGCCGCGCGCCGCAACGTTATCCATACCCTCACGGCGCTGCTGCACGGCGTCGTGCTGTTTCGCGGTAAAGCGAATCGGGTAAACCAGCGTAGCGAAGGCGGTTTCAATCACGGCACCGCCTGTTTTGTCGGGGTGGACAACGATAGCGGCGGCCGCTTTGACGTGCTTTTTCAGAACGAATATTTGCTGGCACGCCGAGACGATCGGCCGCTGTGCATGACGCCGGATCTGATTATTCTGCTCGATGAGGAAACGGGGCTGCCGATTCTGGGCGAAAGGCTTTGTTACGGGATGCGCGTGGTGGCGCTGGGCGTTCCCGCCCATGAAAAATGGCGCACGTCGCGGGGAATCGAGGTATGCGGACCGCGTTATTTTCATTATCAAAATGACTATACGCCGGTGGAGACGCTGACGGCCCGGTGCAAGGAGGAAAGCGCATGAATATATCTTTGGGGATCGATGTCGGCGGCACCCATACGGATGCGGTGCTGCTGGATGCGCGGCAAAGGATTATCGCCCATACTAAACAGCCCACCAGCGTTGACGTTATGCAAGGGATAGGTCAGGCGTTGGCGGCCCTGCTGGCTTTGGTCAACATGGACCGCGGCGACATACGCCGGGCGATGCTCGGCACGACCCATTGCACCAATGCCATCGTTGAGCGTAAAGGTTTACAGCCGGTGGCGCATTTCCGCCTCGGCGCACCGGCCTCGCTGGCGGTGCCGCCGTTAAGCGATATGCCGGCCGACTTCCGCGCGCGTTTGCCGGTACGGCTGTTTACCCTTGCCGGCGGCTATCATTACAACGGCGATATATTATCAGCCCTGGATGAATCCGCCCTGCGTCAACAGTTGCAGGCGGTCAAAGGGGCGGTGCGCGCGGTCTCGGTCTGCGGTATTTTTTCACCGGTGGTGGCCGAGCAAGAGCAGCGGGTCGCGGCCCTGGCGCGTGAGATCCTGGGGGCAAATACGCCGATCTCCCTGTCATCGGAAATCGGTTCCATTGGCCTTTTGGAGCGGGAGAACGCCACGGTGCTGAATGCGGCGTTGTGCGGGATTGCGCATACTCTCACCGAGGGTTTTCGTCAGACGCTGGTGCGGCAGGGGATCATTGCCGAACTGTTTTTCGGTCAGAATGACGGTACGTTAATGCCGCTGCATCAGGAGCGGACTTTCCCGATCCTGACTATCGCCTCCGGACCCACAAATAGCCTGCGAGGCGCGGCCCGGCTATCGAGTCTGCAACAGGCGCTGGTGGTCGATGTGGGCGGCACGACCACGGACGTCGGCGTTTTGTGCGGCGGATTTCCCCGCCAGTCGGCGATGGAGGCTGAGATAGGAGGAGTACGTACTAACTTCCGCATGCCGGATATCGCATCTATCGGCCTCGGGGGCGGCTCTGTGGTCATTGTGGACGCGGACGGCGACATCAGCGTCGGGCCGGAGAGCGTGGGTTATGCCTTGCCGCCGCGGTCGCTGGTCTTTGGCGGCGACACCCTAACGGTGACAGATATCGCGGTGGCCCGTGGCTGGGCGGACATTGGCAACGCCGGGCGGGTCGCGCATCTGTGCCCGTCAATGGTGGCCCGGGTGGCGGAGCATTATGTGGCGATGGTGGAAAAATGCCTTGCGCGTATGAATACCAGTCAGCATGACATGCCCGTCATCCTGGTGGGGGGCGGTGCGGCATTGCTTCCCATGCATCTCAAAGGAGCCTCTGAGGTGATACGTCCGCCCCACGCCGGCGTCGCCAACGCCACCGGTGTGGCTATTGCCCAGATCAGCGGTAGCGTGGATCCCATTGTTTTACCGGGCGATGAGTCGCTGGAGTCGTGCCTGCGGCGGGCGGAACATCAGGCGCGAGAGGCGGCCATCGCCGCCGGCGCGCTGCCGGAGACGGTGGATATTATCGAGCTGGATTCGCTGCCGCTGGGTTATATGCCCGCAAATGCGATTAGGATTCGGGCCCGGGCGGTGGGCACGCTTGCCCCCGTACGTTAGTCGCGGTCCGCGGAAGGAACCCGTCGTGGCGCTTTTTGCTAAAAGGTGGTCAAATCCGCTAAGTCGCTTCAATGTCTTTTACCCGCTAATCAGCAAAAACAGCCGTTTAGGGGGATGCCAACTTGGCATGGTTCTTGTAATACATCTAGAGAGCTAAAATTTACCGTCGCGGCGAGCGCTATCACGCCCAATAAGGAGCCACCCCTATGCTGGAATTATTTTTTGTCATTGATTTTTTTCTCATGCTGTTGTTGACCGGTATCTCGGTGTTGGGCGTGCTGGAGGTGGGGTCTCTGGCGATGCTATTTGCCGGGCTGTTCGTTACGGCGGTCAAATTGCTGCCGTGGCTGTTGGTCGCGCTGGCGGCGGCGTGGCTATGGCGTGCGATAAAAAAACCGTCGCCCCCGCGCTCGCGGTTTGATTCCCGCCTGCGCTAGGTCTTCGGTGCGAAAATGGGGGATGGATCACAGCTTTGAGTTTTACTCCCCGGGGCGATATTTTTTTTAGAAGGCGGCTGCTAGGATAAAACCGCTTTAGACTCATTGATTTCATCATTGCCGGGCAATAATAGCGGCGGCAACTCGCATGGCCCGGCAAATTCTGTTCTGCCCCTACATTTTTACAGTGTGTTATGTCATAGCGTTACGTGACGGGCTTCCCTTGGGAAGCCCGTTGTTTTTACGGCCAGAGTGACGCTGGGGCAGGCAAAAGGGTCTTCGCGGGCCAGGCGGCAGTCTGCCGTTACGGGATAAGCAGTAGCGACCCGTTGGTTTGCCGGCTCTCAATCGCCTGATGCGCCCGCTGCACCTCGGCCAGCGGAAATTTTTGCTGGTCGGGCACGTCGACTTTGATCACCCCGCTGGCAATCATGCTGAACAGTTCATCGGCGGCGTGCTTAAGGCTTGCGGCATCGGTGATATAGCCGTTGATCGAGGGGCGTGTGACGTACAGTGAACCCTTCTGATTCAAGATCCCCAGATTGACGCCGGTAACCGGTCCCGAGGAGTTGCCGAAGCTGACCATCAATCCGCGGCGGCGTAGGCAGTCGAGGGAGGCTTCCCAGGTGTTTTTGCCGACCGAATCGTACACCACGTTAACCTTGTTACCGTGGGTCAATGCCGCCACGCGCTCAGGCACATTTTCCTCGCGGTAATTTATTGTTTCCCAGGCGCCCGCCCGTTTCGCCAACGCCGCTTTTTCCGCGCTACCGACGGTGCCGATCATTTTCGCGCCCAGCGCTTTCGACCACTGGCAGGCGATGCGCCCGACGCCGCCGGCTGCCGCATGGAACAAAAAGATCTCATTCGGCTTGATTTCGTAAGTCTGGCGCAGCAGATAAAACACCGTCAGGCCCTTCAAAAAAGCGGCCGCGGCCTGTTCAAACGAGATGGCCGAGGGTAACAAGGCCAGTTTTTCCGCCGGCACATTATGCACCGTGGCGTAGGCGCCCTGCGGGGACTGGGCGTACACCACCCGGTCGCCGGTGTTAAACTCCTCGACGCCGGGGCCGACCTTGCTCACTACCCCGGCCGCTTCCGTGCCAAGGCCCGAGGGCAGCGATCGCGTGGGGTAGAGGCCGGAACGGACATAGGTGTCGATATAATTGATGCCGATGGCTTTATTCTCTATCTGTACCTCGCCCGGACCGGGATCCACGGGCGTGAAATCCACATATTCCATCACTTCCGGTCCGCCGTGGGCGGCAAACTGTATACGCTTAGCCATCACTCTTCCTCCAATTAAGATATCTTTAATAACCATAAGCCTTGCGGCGTGGTTTGCAAAGCGCATAGGATCTCGATCCGAGAGAGGATACAATGCGCCTTTATCCAAGGACTTCTTGATAGGTAAAGTACCCTTTCATGTCAGAAAAAAAACCGTCTAACAAAGCAAATTTTCCCCGCGACCGTCAGGTTGAAGGTCTGAAGATGCCGCCCCATTCGCTGGAAGCAGAGCAGTCGGTGCTGGGCGGTTTGATGCTGGATAACGAACGCTGGGACAACGTCGCCGAACGGGTGACCGGCAACGATTTTTTTAACCGCCCGCACCGTCTTATCTTCAACGAGATGCAGCGTCTGTTGGAGCTGGGCAAGCCTATCGATCTGATCACGCTTTCGGAATCTCTCGAACAAAAAGGGGAATTGGACGCCGTTGGCGGGTTCGCCTATCTGGCGGAGCTCTCGAAAAATACCCCCAGCGCCGCGAATATTTCCGCTTATGCCGATATTGTGCGCGAACGGGCCATGGTGCGGGAAATGATCGCCGTCGCCCATGAGATCGCTGATGCCGGTTACGATCCCCAGGGACGTAGCAGCGAGGATCTGCTGGATCTGGCGGAGTCGCGGGTCTTCCAAATAGCCGAGAACCGCGCCAGTAAAGATGAAGGCCCGAAGAGCATCGACCGTATTCTTGAAGATACGGTGGCGCGCATCGAACAGCTTTACCAGAAGCCGCACGACGGCGTCACCGGCGTTTCTAGCGGCTATTTGGACCTGGATAAAAAGACCGCCGGCCTGCAAAAGTCGGATTTGATCATTGTCGCCGCGCGCCCGTCCATGGGGAAAACCACCTTTGCCATGAACCTGTGCGAAAACGCCGCCATGACCGAGGACAAACCGGTGTTGATCTTTAGCCTGGAGATGCCCGGCGAGCAGATCATGATGCGTATGCTGGCGTCGCTATCGCGCGTCGATCAAACCCGGATTCGTACCGGCCAGCTGGACGATGAGGATTGGGCGCGCATTTCCAGCACCATGGGGATCCTGCTGGAAAAACGCAACATGTATATCGATGACTCATCAGGGTTGACCCCGACAGAAGTGCGATCGCGCGCGCGGCGGGTATTTCGCGAACACGATGGCCTGAGTCTGATTATGATCGACTATCTCCAACTGATGCGTGTACCGTCGCTGTCCGATAACCGTACCCTGGAAATCGCGGAAATCTCCCGGTCGTTGAAGGCGCTGGCTAAAGAGCTGCAGGTGCCGGTGGTAGCGCTGTCGCAGCTGAACCGAAGCTTGGAACAACGTGCCGATAAGCGCCCCGTCAACTCCGATTTACGTGAGTCCGGTTCAATCGAGCAGGATGCCGACCTGATTATGTTTATCTACCGCGATGAGGTCTATCACGAGAATAGCGATATGAAGGGGATTGCTGAAATTATTCTCGGTAAGCAGCGTAACGGCCCTATCGGCACCGTGCGGCTAACCTTCAACGGACAATGGTCACGATTCGACAATTATGCCGGCCCGCAATATGACGATGAGTGATGCCCCTCGGCGCATTTTTTTTCTCATCGCGCTCCCATTTTTGACGCTTTTTGTTAACTTAATCGCCACTCAATTCGCTTTATTTGATATTGTGAGCAGTGGGTGCAACGTTGCACCCACTCATCCAGGAGAGCTGCACCGTGTTCCAAAATGTTGATGCTTATGCGGGAGACCTCATCCTTACGCTGATGGAAACCTATAAACAGGATCCGCGCCCTGATAGGGTTAATCTAAGCATCGGCCTTTATTACAATTATTACAACGAACTGGCGATTATCCCGCAACTGCGGGCGGTGGCCGAGGCACAGGTCATGCTGCTCGCCCGCCCGGCGCTAAGCTCATCCTCCTATTTGCCGATGGAAGGGTTGTCAACCTACCGCAGCGCCACCCAGGCGCTGCTGTTCGGGGAGGACCGTCCGATGCGCAACGCGCAGCGGATCGCCACGATTCAGACCGTGGGCGGGTCAGGGGCACTGAAAGTCGGCGCGGATTTTCTGAAGTGTTACTTTCCCGATTCCCAGGTCTGGGTCAGCAGACCAACGTGGGAAAACCACGTGGCCATTTTCACCGGCGCCGGATTCCAGGCTAATCGTTATCCTTATTTCGACGGTGAGAAACTGGGCGTCAATTTTGACGCGATGCTGGCCTGTTTTCAGCAATTGCCGCAGCGGAGCATTGTGCTGCTGCATCCGTGCTGCCATAACCCGACCGGCTCGGACCTGACCCGGTCCGAATGGGATCGAATCATTGAGGTGGTGGCGGAACGTCAGCTCATTCCTTTCCTGGATATCGCCTACCAAGGGTTCGGCGACGGGTTGGAGGAAGATGCTTATGCGGTGCGCGAAATGGCGCGTCTGGGGTTGCCTTGCCTAGTAAGCCACTCTTTCTCCAAAATTTTCTCCCTTTATCGTGAACGGGTGGGCGCGCTGTCGATTGTGTGCGATAGCGCGAACGAAGCCGAGCGCGTGCTGGGCCAATTAAAGGCGACCGTGCGCCGCAACTACTCCAGTCCGCCGAACTTTGGCGCTCAAGTGGTGGCGCAGGTGCTGAACGAACCGGCACTCAATGCTCTGTGGCGTAAGGAGGTGGCGGCGATGCGCCTGCGTATTCTGGCAATGCGCCAGAGCCTGGTGGCGGCGTTAAAGGTCGCGCTACCCGAACATCAATTCGAGTATTTGCTGCGTCAGAAGGGCATGTTCAGCTATACCGGCCTCAGTTCGGCCCAGGTGGCGCATTTGCGCGAAGTGTACGGCGTCTATCTGATCGACAGCGGCCAGATGTGTCTGGCCGGGCTGAATACCGCTAAGAGCCTGTTTAGAAATTTGTGTATTTGCTTGATTTTGATATGTTCAATCCAACATCAAAAACAGGTTAATTTATGGACGAAAAACAGTTGCAGGCTCTGGCTAACGAACTGGCCAAAAATCTCAAAACCCCTGAAGATCTCAGTCACTTCGATCGGCTGCTGAAAAAAATCAGCGTCGAAGCAGCTCTCAATGCCGAAATGACCCATCACCTCGGCTACGATAAAAATCAGCCTAAACCGGGGACCAACGCCCGCAACGGCTATTCCACAAAAACCGTTACCACTGGCGATGGCCCGCTGGCGCTGCGTACTCCGCGCGATCGTGACGGTTCCTTTGAACCGCAACTGGTGAAGAAGAACCAGACCCGGATTACCGGGATGGATAACCAGATTTTATCGTTGTACGCTAAAGGGATGACCACTCGCGAGATCGCCGCCGCGTTCAAAGAGCTGTATGACGCCGATGTCTCGCCGGCGCTGGTCTCAAAGGTCACCGATGCGGTCATGGAGCAGGTTGTCGAATGGCAAAACCGGCCTCTGGATGCAGTCTATCCCATTGTTTATCTTGACTGTATCGTTCTAAAAGTCCGGCAAGACAGCCGCATCATCAACAAATCTGTGTTCCTGGCGCTGGGCATCAACATCGAAGGCCAGAAAGAGTTGCTAGGTATGTGGCTGGCCGAAAATGAAGGCGCAAAATTCTGGCTGAACGTGCTGACAGAGCTGAAAAACCGCGGCTTGAACGAGATCCTTATCGCCTGCGTAGACGAGCTGAAAGGTTTCCCTGACGCTATTAACGCGGTGTATCCGGAGGCGCGGCTCCAGCTGTGTATCGTGCATATGGTGCGCAACAGCCTGCGGTTCGTCTCCTGGAAGGACTACAAGGCCGTCACCCGCGACCTGAAAGCTATCTATCAGGCCCCTACGGAAGAAGCCGACTTGCAGGCGCTGGAAGCGTTCTCCAGTGCCTGGGACATCCGCTACCCGCAAATAAGTCGAAGCTGGCAGGCAAACTGGGCCAATCTGGCCACGTTCTTTGCCTACCCAACGAACATCCGCAAGGTGATCTACACGACCAACGCCATCGAGTCGTTAAACAGCGTGATCCGGCATGCCATCAAAAAACGCAAGGTGTTCCCGACCGACGACGCAGTGAAAAAGGTGGTGTGGCTGGCGATACAGGCGGCCTCACAGAAATGGACAATGCCTTTGAGGGACTGGCGCACGGCAATGAGCCGCTTTATTATCGAGTTCGGTGACCGCCTGGACGGTCACTTCTGAGAAAAG
Organism: Candidatus Sodalis pierantonius str. SOPE; assembly: GCF_000517405.1. Classification (NCBI taxonomy): domain Bacteria; kingdom Pseudomonadati; phylum Pseudomonadota; class Gammaproteobacteria; order Enterobacterales; family Bruguierivoracaceae; genus Sodalis; species Candidatus Sodalis pierantonii. The sequence goes on from NZ_CP006568.1 coordinate 1,364,106, forward strand.
GCATTTACACAGAATCCAGTACGGGCTCACCGCTAACGTCGGCAAAGTGGCCCAAGCCTTCACGGCCGTGCAGTAGGCGCGAGCGATTTTCCCCTGCTCCTGTGTAGCCACTATACTGAGTGGTAAAAAGGAGCAGGTATTATGTGGTACCAACAAACCCTGACCTTGAAAGCCCAACCGCGCGGCTTTCATCTGGTCACCGATGAAATCGTTTCCCAATTGACGTCGTTGAGCGCTGTCCGTAGCGGGCTGCTTCATTTATTGCTGCAACATACTTCCGCTTCCCTGACGCTAAATGAAAATTGCGATCCTACCGTCAGAACCGACATGGAAAACCATTTTTTACGTCAGATCCCGGAATCGGCCCCCTACCAGCACGATTATGAAGGGGCGGATGACATGCCGGCACATATCAAATCTTCTCTGCTTGGCACCTCACTGTTATTGCCCGTCGGTCATGGCACGCTGTTGTTGGGCACTTGGCAGGGAATTTGGCTGGGTGAGCATCGTAATTGCGGCGGCCGCCGCCGTATCGTCGCCACATTGCAGGGGGAATAATTTATGGATCAATCGACGCTGTTGAGTTATTGCATGACAAAACCGGGCGCGGTACAGAGCGTACGCCAGGAGTGGCAGGCAAACCAGATTAAAGTCGGAGAGGTGATGTTTGCTATGACCCATACCGTGGACGGCAGACCGGCGGTATCGCTGAAAAGCAGCGCCGAAATGGCTTAGGCATTACGCAGCGCGTTTAATGCGGCGGTGCCGGGCGAGCGGCTGAATAAAGCCCACTGGAGCACGCTGTTTCTTGACGGTGATATACCTGATTCACAGTTTTATCACCTGGTGGATGCTTCCTGACAATGGGCGGTAGCGGGCCTGCCGGAAGCGACGCGCCAAACGCTGAATATCTGACGCGGCGCTGCCTGTTCGCAGCGGAATACCCGCGCGCCGTGACGTGCGATGACACCTGCGTGCCGTGAGGCATAGCGGCGGCCTGGCACGGTATTAACAAAAAGACGCCTTTAAACTTTTAGGCACCAATGCGCCAATGGGTCCGCGGCCAAAGCGTCAATGCGCCGACGGATCCAGCGCCAAAGCGCCAAAGCGCCAGACGTTAGCGGAGATCGCGAGCCCGTACCGGATTCTGTGTAAATGCCTTTTCTCAGACGTGACCGTCCAGGCGGTCACCGAACTCAATAATAAAGCGGCTCATTGCCATGCGCCAGCCCCTCAAAGGCATTGTCCATTTCTGTGAGGCCGCCTGTATCGCCAGCCACACCACCTTTTTCACTGCGTCGTCGGTCGGGAATACCTTGCGCTTTTTGATGGCATGCCGGATCACGCTGTTTAACGACTCGATGGCGTTGGTCGTGTAGATCACCTTGCGGATGTCCGTTGGGTAGGCAAAGAATGTGGCCAGATTGGCCCAGTTTGCCTGCCAGCTTCGACTTATTTGCGGGTAGCGGATGTCCCAGGCACTGGAGAACGCTTCCAGCGCCTGCAAGCCGGCTTCTTCCGTAGGGGCCTGATAGATAGCTTTCAGGTCGCGGGTGACAGCCTTGTAGTCCTTCCAGGAGACGAACCGCAGGCTGTTGCGCACCATATGCACGATACACAGCTGGAGCCGCGCCTCCGGATACACCGTGTTAATAGCGTTATGGAAACCTTTCAGCCCGTCTACGCAGGCTATAAGGATATCGTTCAGGCCGCGGTTTTTCAGCTCTGTCAGCACGTTCAGCCAGAACTTTGCGCCTTCCATTTTCGGCCAGCCACATACCTAGCAACTCTTTCTGGCCTTCGATGTTGATGCCCAGCGCCAGGAACACAGATTTGTTGATGATGCGGCTGTCCTGCCGGACTTTTAGAACGATACAGTCAAGATAAACAATGGGATAGACTGCATCCAGAGGCCGGTTTTGCCATTCGACAACCTGCTCCATGACCGCATCGGTGACCTTTGAGACCAGCGCCGGCGAGACATCGGCGTCATACAGCTCTTTGAACGCGGCGGCGATCTCGCGGGTGGTCATCCCTTTAGCGTACAACGATAAAATCTGGTTATCCATCCCGGTAATCCGGGTCTGGTTCTTCTTCACCAGTTGCGGTTCAAAGGAACCGTCACGATCGCGCGGAGTACGCAGCGCCAGCGGGCCATCGCCAGTGGTAACGGTTTTTGTGGAATAGCCGTTGCAGGCGTTGGTCCCCGGTTTAGGCTGATTTTTATCGTAGCCAAGGTGATGGGTCATTTCGGCATTGAGAGCTGCTTCGACGCTGATTTTTTTCAGCAGCCGATCGAAGTGACTGAGATCTTCAGGGGTTTTGAGATTTTTGGCCAGTTCGTTAGCCAGAGCCTGCAACTGTTTTTCGTCCATAAATTAACCTGTTTTTGATGTTGGATTGAACATATCAAAATCAGGCAAATACACAAATTTCTAAACAGGCTCGAGGTCGCGAGGCACTTTCTTCCCACCTATCCGGCCGCTCCCTAAGCTTTTTGCAACGCTCGCTCGAGAATGGGACGCAGGAAGCGCGCCGTATGGGACGCTTTACAGACCGCCACCGTTTCCGGCGTGCCGGCGACCAGAATTTCACCGCCGCCGTTACCGCCTTCCGGGCCAAGATCGACGATCCAATCGGCGGTCTTAATCACGTCCAGGTTATGCTCGATCACCACGATGGTATTGCCCTGATCCCGCAACTGATGCAGCACCGCCAGCAATTGCTGAATATCGGCGAAGTGTAGGCCGGTCGTCGGCTCGTCGAGGATATACAGCGTTTGGCCGGTGCCACGCTTGGACAGTTCGCGCGCCAGCTTTACCCGCTGCGCCTCGCCGCCGGATAGCGTGGTGGCGGATTGCCCTAAGCGAATATAGGACAGACCGACATCTATCAGCGTTTGCAGTTTGCGCGCCAGGGCGGGAACAGCGTCGAAAAACTCGCGCGCTTCCTCGATGGTCATCTCCAGCACCTGGTGGATATTCTTGCCCTTATATTTCACTTCCAGGGTTTCACGGTTGTAGCGCTGGCCCTTGCAATGATCGCAGGGCACATAAATATCCGGCAGGAAGTGCATTTCCACCTTGATGACGCCATCGCCCTGGCAAGCTTCGCAGCGCCCGCCGCGCACGTTGAAGCTGAAACGGCCGGGCGTATAACCGCGGGCGCGGGATTCCGGCACGCCGGCGAACAATTCGCGCACCGGCGTAAACACGCCCGTGTAGGTCGCGGGATTGGAGCGCGGCGTCCGGCCGATAGGGCTCTGATCGATATCAATGACTTTATCGAAATGTTCCAGGCCCTGCACTTCGCGATAGGGCGCCACTTCGGTAGTGGTCGCGCCGTTGAGCTGGCGCTGCGCTACCGGGAACAGCGTGTCGTTGATAAGCGTGGATTTGCCCGAGCCGGAAACGCCGGTGATGCAGGTAAATAGCCCCACCGGCAGGGTCAGCGTCACGTCCTTAAGGTTATTGCCGCGCGCGCCGACCAGCTTCAATACCCGGGTGGGGTCCGCCAGAATGCGCGCCTGCGGAATGGCGATTTCCTGCTTGCCGCTGAGAAACTGGCCGGTCAGCGACGCCGGATGGGCCATGATCTCCTCGGCGGTGCCTTCGGCCACCACCTCTCCGCCGTGAACGCCGGCGCCCGGGCCGATATCGATAATATGATCGGCGGCGCGAATAGCGTCCTCGTCGTGCTCCACCACGATCACCGTATTGCCGAGATCGCGTAGATGCACTAAGGTTTCCAGTAATCGCTCGTTATCGCGCTGATGCAAACCGATGGAGGGTTCATCCAGCACATACATCACGCCCACCAGGCCGGCGCCAATCTGGCTGGCCAAACGGATGCGCTGCGCCTCGCCGCCGGAAAGCGTTTCCGCCGAACGCGACAGGGAAAGGTAGTTCAGACCGACGTTGACCAGAAACTTCAGCCGATCGCAGATCTCTTTTAATACTTTTTCAGCGATCTTGGCGCGCTGACCACTCAGTTTCATCTCGTCGAAAAATGCCAGCGCATGGCCGATGCCCATCTCGGAAATTTCCGGCAGGGTGGTGTGCTCCACGAAGACGTGGCGGGCTTCGCGCCGCAGACGGGTCCCACCGCAGGTGGCGCAGGGGCGGTTGCTGATATATTTGGCTAGCTCTTCGCGCACCGCGGTGGACTCGGTTTCCTTATAGCGGCGCTCCATGTTCGGCAGTACCCCTTCAAACGGATGGCGCCGCACCGAGGTGTCGCCGCGATCGTTAATATATTTGAATTCGATGTTTTCCTTGCCGGATCCGAAAAAAATTATTTGCTGAACCGTCGGACTCAGCGCATGGAACGGCGCCTCAACGTCGAACTTATAGTGTTCGGCCAACGAGCACAGCATCTGGAAATAATAGAAGTTGCGCCGATCCCAGCCGCGAATGGCGCCGCCCGCCAGGGAGATGTCCTGATTTTGCAATACCTGGTCGGGGTCGAAGTACTGCTGCACGCCGAGCCCGTCGCAGGTGGGGCAGGCGCCGGCCGGGTTGTTGAAGGAGAAAAGCCGGGGTTCCAGCTCGGGCATGCTATAGCCGCAGATCGGGCAGGCGAAGTTGGCGGAAAACAGCAATTCTTCCGCTTTTTCGTCATCCATATCCGCCACTACCGCGGTACCACCCGAGAGACCGAGTGCGGTTTCAAAAGATTCCGCCAGGCGCTGGGCGAGATCCTCTCGCACTTTGAAACGATCGACCACGACTTCGATGGTATGTTTTTTTTGCAGCTCGAGTTTCGGCGGATCCGACAAATCGCAGACCTCCCCGTCGATACGCGCCCGGATATAGCCTTGCGCCGCCAAATTTTCCAGCGTTTTGCTGTGCTCCCCCTTGCGCTCTTTCACGATGGGCGCCAGGAGCATCAGCCGTTTGCCTTCCGGCTGCGACAGCACATTATCCACCATCTGGCTAACGGTCTGCGCCGCCAGCGGAACATCATGATCCGGGCAGCGCGGCTCGCCGACGCGGGCGTACAACAGACGCAGATAATCGTGGATTTCGGTGATCGTGCCCACCGTCGAGCGCGGATTATGGGACGTGGATTTTTGCTCAATCGAAATGGCGGGCGACAGCCCTTCGATATGATCCACATCCGGTTTTTCCATCAACGACAGAAACTGCCGGGCATAGGCAGAAAGCGATTCCACATAGCGACGCTGACCCTCGGCATAGAGCGTATCGAACGCCAGCGATGATTTTCCCGAGCCTGATAAGCCGGTAATTACTATCAATTTATCGCGGGGTATCACCAGACTGATGTTTTTCAGGTTATGGGTACGAGCACCACGAACTTCAATCTTATCCATTCAACTAATCCCAACACCGGATGAACGAGGGCGGCCTGTGCGGTTGACAAAACCGCTGCGGCGCGAAACGGTCAATTATGGCACAAAAAAAGCTGAATGAATATCCAGTATTGATTGTAACAAATAATTCTGCTTCACCCGGTTTTTCGATGCGCAGTCCAAGTTTCTAAACATGTTCTTTAAGCGTTGGCAATGGTAAACTTGAGCGATTAAACTTAGTCATTCATCTTATCAGGAGACCCCCATGGCCAGCAGAGGCGTTAATAAAGTGATTCTAGTCGGAAACCTGGGCCAGGATCCGGAAGTCCGCCATATGCCTAACGGTGGTGCGGTAGCCAACATCACCCTGGCCACCTCTGAGAGCTGGCGCGACAAGCAGACCGGCGAGACCAAGGAGAAAACGGAATGGCACCGCGTGGTGCTGTTTGGCAAGCTGGCCGAGGTGGCGGGTGAATATTTGCGTAAGGGCTCCCAGGTGTATATCGAGGGATCGCTACAGACCCGCAAATGGCAAGATCAGAGCGGCCAGGATCGATACACCACCGAGGTGGTGGTCAATATCGGCGGCACCATGCAAATGCTTGGCGGTCGACAGGGCGGCGTGGCGGGCGGTAACGCCGGTGGCGCGCAGCAGGGTGGCTGGGGGCAGCCTCAGCAGCCGCAGGGCAATAACGCGCAGTTCAGCGGCGGCAACGCGCCGGCGGCGCGCCCCGCGCAGAACTCAGCGCCTGCGCCCAGCAACGAACCGCCGATGGACTTCGATGACGATATTCCGTTCTAAGGCTAACCTTAGACAACATTGTCAATGATGCGCAAAAAAACCTCCTATACCAGGAGGTTTTTTGTTTTAACTCGATGCTGAAGACGTTAACGGTAATGGCATAATTCAATGAATAGCATATCCTTTATTTTCGCGTCCACTATTTCATGTATTATCTAAAATAACGGTACGACATCAGCCTATTTGCGCTGGATAGCGGGAATGTTGCTGCCGAAAAATGGATCGGCTGCTTCCTATTCAATAACCATCATAACAATAAGGTTTAGCGTCCTATTCTGTGCGGCAATGTTCTCAGACTATGATAAGCAAAACGACAATAGTGGCGCCATCATTAACTTTCGCATCACGTTGCAACGCTTTATATACTGTCGGTTAAAATAAAACGCCTCCTTGAATGCTTATCACCAAGCAGCACGCTATATAAGCATGACCATTGAGCTGACTCATATTCAGAAATGCATCCCATGCCCCTAACGCGCTGCCTTGACAGAGGGTGAGTAAACGACATTACAACCCCAGAATACATTATCGGGAATGCTTACTTTGTTGAGGCGTTTTCACCATTTTCGCCAATGTGGATTTGGTGGGTTTCATGTAATTTGGCAATCGGCTTTCGGCGACAATCAGCTTATTGCGCGGCGAGCGAGTAATACGAGCCGTGTTATTGCTTGATGTATTGCTGGCGTTGGTCTGCGGATCTAACGAGGCTTGATGGGGCTGTGCTGGTGGCACAACAATCCTGGCCCCTTTTCTTTTGACGTTGACCGGCGCTTTGTTGAATAAATCCGAAATTTGTGACGACTTCCTCCCTATCAGGGCGATTGTTACATGATGCGGACGCTGTTTGGCATTCCTAACAACGTGATCCGATTAAGCGCTTTGACCATTGCCATAGCCTCACCTACCTGCGCGTCATAGTCATGCAGACTCAGATGACCACCCAGAAGTGTTTTAAACCGGAACATGGCCGTTTCAGCCAGTGAACGCCGGTGATAACCTACTTTCTTTTTCCAGGTATCGTTATTGCCGCTCAGATGCTGATTTGCCACCGCATGGTTACGCTCATGGTATCGAGCTGGCCAATATTGCGCACCACTTCGCGGTGGGATAAGCGGCTTTATTTTTTTCCTCAGCAGAGCATCATGACAGTAACGCGTATCGTAAGCACTGTCAGCCGACGCTTCCCTGATTTTCCGGTGGGTTTGGTTAATCAGCCCGGGCAGCGCCTGCGCATCTGTCGTACCGCTTAGCGATAAATCGGCACAGATAATTTCATGTGTCGCGCTATCTACTGCCAGATGAAGCTTGCGCCATACTCTGCGTCTCTCAGCCCCATGCTGCCTGACTTTCCATTCGCCTTCGCCGAAGATTTTCAGGCCGGTGCCATCGATGACCAGGTGTGAGATTTCGCCGCGGGTTGGCGTTTTTATGCTGATGTCGACGGTTTTTGCTCGCCGGCTGACCAGAGAGTAATCTGGGCAGCGCAGCGACAGCCCCATCAGTTTAAAAATCGCGTCAACGAAACCCTGTAACGCCCGGAGCGAAAGGTTAAACACGCGCTTTATCATCAGAACCGTGGTAATGGCCATATCGGTGTAGTGAAGCGGCCGGCCACGATGTTCAGGGGGTGTACTCTCAGTCCATGCAGCAATGGCTGACTCATCAAGCCATACTGTCATGTCCCCCCGCTGCCTGAGCGCATTGTTGTATGCGGGCCAGTTGGTGATTTTAAACTTTTGCTTTGCCATGGGGACCTGATGTTGAAACGAATGTAGTGATCAGAGCCGCCAGTCACCTAAAAGTTCGATTTATTCAACAAAGCCGTTGACCGGCTGAAGCGGTGGCGCTGAAGAGACGCTGGGCATCGCCGTGCTCTCAAACCGGCTCTGTGGGGTTGCCTGGGGACCGTCGGTCAGACGCGAGGAGTGTTGATTGTTGTCCCGGGATCTGATGCGTTGGCTGAACTCCGCCCTGGTGGCGTGATTTTTTTCCGCTAATGTTTGCAATGTTGCGCTTGTCGCTACAGCTTGATGTTGCATCGCCCGTATTTTTTTGCCGTTCTCCTCTAAACGCATCAATACATCGGTAACTTTAACGATGTTGGCCGTTAAATTAGCCCTTGTCTGTTGTGTATTCTCGCCGGTAGCGGTCATAGGCAATAGCGCCTTTGACTCTAGACGCTGATGTTGATGCAGATCTTTGGCCTGAGGTGGAATGCGTTCTTCCTGCGTTGGTGTACCAGTCTCGTTTGTGGTGGTATTAGCGAGCGAAGAAGGGGTATGCGTTACTGCGTTAAGAAGAGGGTGCGTGGACCATTTGATGGGTGACGGCGTGTCGTCAGTATTCAGCAACGTTTTAGCAAATTCAATGTTAGCGGTGGTATTGGCCTTGAATCTATCAACCGCAGGTGAGGTTTCCGCGAGGGGTTGGCTATTATATTGGAGGGCATTTTTGGCCAGCGGCAAGGCTTTATCTTGGTTAACCGCCGCGCCTGCGCCTTTCGGCGTTGACGCTATGATATTTAACGTGCCGGTGGAGCGATAAATACTGGTTTTCAACACGGCATTCGCATTATTGCCGCACCAATAAGGTTGAAATAATGTCCCATGCCGGTTGATTACTGGTGATGTTTGATTTACCTCGCGGCTTACGCTGTTATGAGCAGAATGAACTGGCTTATGAAGAGAAGTTATGCATGTCATAAATTTACCTTTTTTAAATTAACTAATCTATGAAGGATAGGAAATACTTGCAAAGCAGGGTGGCCGATATATTGACGTAGACCCAATAAATCCTTGCCGCCAATAGTTTCTTCAGACGATTTTATTTATTACTAATTCGTCTCTTATTTGGTTTTTTTATTCAGTGAGTCCAAGGAGTTTAATGATTCTAGAGGGGTATTCTATAAAATTTCGATACCGTGATAACTTGGCCTTTGCATTTCAATACACGTTGCAGCCCTTGTATAAATGATGGCCTATACTCGCGCACGCGTGGAATCTATCGATGAACTCACTATGATGAAGGTGTTTGATTCCGAAAACTGTCCACGAGATTAAACTACCGCATTGCAAAAGGAATGAAGGGTGGATTATTACGAATTCATCTCCCAGTCGCAGGCTGTAAACGGGTGAGGGATGAAATCTCTTGGCGCCGCAGGTGAGCGAATTGCGTTTTAGTCACGCAGAAACGACTTGATGATCGTTGGCGCAGAGACAATGTGGTAGAACCGGTGCTTTTGCCCGCGTTTTGACGATAGCAGCCGGGTCTGATACGCGGGTCAGCAACCCGCTGCTGATGACGTTCGCCACCGCCTTTGGCAATAATTAGCGTCGTTTTCGCCCTGACCAAACTTAGCCGGTTACGATAACGCCTCCTCAGCTGCCGCCACGCGCGCGCGCAATAATGGGATAAGTTGCTCCCCATAGCGGCGCGCGTCTTCGGCGATATCCCAGCCGCGCAGATACCAGGCGGAAACCCCCAACTGGCGGTAGCGTAAAAACGCTTCCGCGACTTGCTCCGCCGTACCGACCAGGGCGGTGGTAGATCCGCCCACTTTCAGTACGCGGGCATATTTCATCCATAATCGTTCGTCATAGATATCGCGCCAGGCAGCAAGTTCGTTAAGCTGTCGTGCGCTGGCGGATTGCTGCATATCCAATTTGAAATCGGCAGGCTGGTCCGCTTTCGTTCCCAACTGCTTCAGCGCCTGCTGATAAAGGTGTTCCGCTTTCTCCCACGCCAGTTTTTCACTGTCTTCCACAATCGCGCGCTGCGAAATGGAAAATTGCAGCTGGCGACCCTGAGCGGCGGCACGTTGCTGCAATGCGGCAATTTTTTGCGCCGTCTCCGCCAGCGGTTCGCCCCACAGCATATGCAGATCCGCATAACGAGCCGATAAATCCAGCGCCTCCTCCGACGTGCCGGCAAAGGATAAACCGATGCTGCCGTGCGCCAGCGGTTGCGCCAGCGACCAGACCTCGCGCAGTTGAAAATAGTCGCCCTGGTAATCGAAGGGCGCCGCCGCGCGCCAGGTCTGGCGCAAGATGTCCAGATATTCGGCGCAGCGATCGTAGCGTCTGGCATAATCGATTTGATCGCCGTCCCGTCGCTGGTCTTTTTCGCTACCGCCCGTTACCACATGTAGCGTCACGCGGCCGCGCCCCGCTAGCCGCTCAAGCGTGATGGCCTGGCGGGCGACATAAGTGGGTAGTGCGGTACCGGGTCTTTCGGCGATACAGACGCCTAGCCGTTCCGTTTGCGCGGCAATATGGGCGGCCAACAGCCAGGCGTTTGGCCGCCAGGCGTCGTGGCCTATCAGAACGCTGTCAAAGCCCGCCCGCTCGTGAATGCGGGCTCATTCGCTTATCCACGGCAGATCGATCTCGGCGGCGCGGCGTGCTTCCGGTTGTTCACTGAAGGCGTTGTGGGGGACATGACCAATAATGTTAAACGCCATAGCGATCAGCCTTCAGCCTGGATGCGCTGCACGGCGCCGGTAATTGTTTGGGGCCGTATGAGAAAATCATAAATCGGACAGGTTTTTTCCACCGCCGCCAGCACGGCGGCCAACTGCTCGTCGCTGGCGGGGGACGATACCTGTACGGTATAGCGCAAATTTTGCGGCCATACCGGCAAGTGCGCGAACGCTTCCTGAGTGGCGCGATGGTCGATTTCCGCCGTAACGTTTACCGACAAGGCATCCAGCGGCACCGACTGCAGCGCCGCCTGCGTCAGGTAGACATGGGTGAGGCAACTGCCCAATACGCCGAGCTGCACTTCCTGCGAGCCGGGACCGAGGCCGTAGCCTGCCAGCTCCGGCGAGCTGTCGAGAATAATTTGATGATCCTTGATACGGATACGGCGCACGCCGCTGCGGCCTTCAGCCGTCACCTGCGCGGAAATCGTGCTGGGCTGACTGCCGTCTGCGCTGATTTTTTTGCGCCAGGCCAACATTTTTTCGCGTTTAACCTGTAGGTATTCACGTAAACCGGACATTATTTTTTCTCCTGGAGCCGTTGCTGCAAAAAGGCGGCGTAGCGCGCATCAAAGACGGGGCTGACGTCGGTGGCATGGTCAATGATCCCGAGCCGATAAAAGTTATCGGCGATAGTTTGTACCGCCTTTTCAAGGCCGGCGTCGATCGGCACGAATTGTCCACCTACGCGGGAAGCGGCCAGACGCGCTACGTCACAGGGCTGATATTGGCCTCTTTCGCTTGGCAGCTCCGCCCACCGTTGCGGGTGCGCGCGTAGCCAGGCGGTCGCGCGGTAGCTGCGCAAATAAGAAGTCTTGCAACGCTTGGGATTTTCCTTTGTCTGCCAGGGTCTTCTGCGAGGCAAACTGCAAACCGAGGCTAAAGGTGCGCGGTGTGGTAAGAATGCGGGCGCCGAAGGTTTTCTCGGCGATGGCCGCGTTCGGATCCCAAATGCCCCAGGCAGCAACTCGACCTTGCGTCAGCGCGGCCAATCCTTCCGCCGGCGCCAGATAGCTCAACTGCACATCGTCGGCGGACAGGCCGTGATCCTGTAGGATGGACAGCAGGCTGTTGTGGAATCCTGAGCCGCGATAGACGGCGATTTTTTTCCCTTTCAGCTGCTCGACGGTGGTTATAGGAGAGTCTTTTGCTACCAGAAGCGCGCCAAACAGACCCTTTTCACTGGCCGCCACGACTTTGGCATCGCGCTGATTATAGGCGAGAAACACGGCGGGGGTGTCGCCGCCCCAAAAGGTGTCGATCGAATCCGCCAGCAAGGCATCCATCGCCGGCGGCGCGGCGTCGAAATTTACCCATTGCACGGTGTAAGGTAAGTGTTGGTCTTCGCCGGAAGCTTTGAACCACAAATCCTGGCCCAGACGGCTGACGACGCCGACGCGCAATACGGTCTGTGACTCTTTGGCCAACGGCGCGGCGGCGGAGGCGGACGTCATGCAAAGCAGACTTATCCATAATGGCCATGTGGCCCGCCAGCAGATTTTAAAGCGTAAATAAGCCGATAACAACATGGAACGCGTCCCCTGTGAAAGCGTTCACTCTAACCAGGCCGCACATTGATAACAAACAACTTTTTTGCGCACGCTTAGCGAATAATGTGCTTTAACAACGCTCGGATGAAACTGCGGCCTGGCGCTTGTTCACCCCGGCGGCTGTTGCGCCAATGGAGGCAATCGCGACACGCTTATCGCGCCGCGGTCAATAACGAGGGATTGCCAGGCGGGAGGGGCCGCAACGTTTATTAAGGCACTCATCTACCCGGTTACGCTATGCGGCGCTGCTTGTGCGGCAGGGAAGGCGCGCTCTGCCTAAGCAGGCCGCCGCGGTGGCCATTAACTTTATCTTCTGGATCGTTATGGAATCACGTATCGGGCCCTTTTGGCCAATGATAGTATTAACGCTGGCATTGCCGGCCGGCGCCCAGTCAGCCACTGATTCGCAGGGTGAAATGACCGCCGCAGGAGAGACTCCCGATGCTGTGGCGTCCGCACCGGCTGACGACGTTGGCGCCACGCAAACGACTCATACCCCCGCCGCGCCGCAAGAATCTGCCGCCGTGCCACAGAAAAATGCCGTTACCGCCGCGGAGAGCCTTTATTGGCTCAACGTGCAGGGCAAACGCTTTGTCGCGCTCACTATCGCGAAAGACGGCTCGGGACGCATCACTTTGCCCTGCGAGACACAGGCTTATCCGGTCGCCTATGATGCTGCGCTGTCGGCGCAGCTGAGTCCTTAATATTTCCTGGCGGATTACCTGAGCCGCAATTAATCTGCATCTGGCATCTGGCATCTGGCATCTGGCATCTGGCATCTGGCATTAGGCATTAGGCATTAGGCATTAGCGTTAAGCATTAGGCGTTATGCATTAGCCATTGCGCGTCAGGGGGTTTGACGCGCTAAGGCCAGCCGGAAACGGCGCGGATTTAGACGACGTGGGTCGGTGCGTTTCGTTTTGCCCGGCGCGCCTTGGCGGGGGATCCTCCAATGGCGGGCGGCGGCCGTGGCGTTTGCGGTCCTCTCGACATGCCGGTTCAACCAGGAAATACCCCTGGGGTAATCAGGTCCGCCAGCCAATCCATAAACATCTTTACCCGCGGGGGCAGATGGCGACGGTGGGCATAAAGTAGCGTGATATCCATGGGCAGCGGCCGGTAATCGGGCAATATCTCCACCAGTTGACCGGTGGTGAAAAGGTCAACATAACGGGCGACGGGAACCTGAATAATTCCCAGTCCGCGCAGGCAGGCCGCTTCATAGGCATCGGCATTATTCACCGTGACCCGGACGGGCATTTGGCGGCTGACACTGCGGCCCTATTGCTGATAGACAAATCCCGCCGATTGCGACCCCAAAACTTGGACATAATCTATCAAGACATGATGATCCAGGTCGGCAGGGGTGGCGGGTATGCCATGGGCCTGCAAGTAGACCGGACGACCCTGTACACGATTTTGTGTAAATGCCTTTTCTCAGAAGTGACCGTCCAGGCGGTCACCGAACTCGATAATAAAGCGGCTCATTGCCATGCGCCAGTCCCTCAAAGGCATTGTCCATTTCTGTGAGGCCGCCTGTATCGCCAGCCACACCGCCTTTTTCACTGCGTCGTCGGTCGGGAACACCTTGCGTTTTTTGATGGCATGCCGGATCACGCTGTTTAACGACTCGATGGCGTTGGTCGTGTAGATCACCTTGCGGATGTCCGTTGGGTAGGCAAAGAACGTGGCCAGATTGGCCCAGTTTGCCTGCCAGCTTCGACTTATTTGCGGGTAGCGGATGTCCCAGGCACTGGAGAACGCTTCCAGCGCCTGCAAGCCGGCTTCTTCCGTAGGGGCCTGATAGATAGCTTTCAGGTCGCGGGTGACGGCCTTGTAGTCCTTCCAGGAGACGAACCGCAGGCTGTTGCGCACCATATGCACGATACACAGCTGGAGCCGCGCCTCCGGATACACCGAGTTAATAGCGTCAGGGAAACCTTTCAGCCCGTCTACGCAGGCGATAAGGATATCGTTCAGGCCGCGGTTTTTCAGCTCTGTCAGCACGTTCAGCCAGAACTTTGCGCCTTCATTTTCGGCCAGCCACATACCTAGCAACTCTTTCTGGCCTTCGATGTTGATGCCCAGCGCCAGGAACACAGATTTGTTGATGATGCGGCTGTCCTGCCGGACTTTTAGAACGATACAGTCAAGATAAACAATGAGATAGATTGCATCCAGAGGCCGGTTTTGCCATTCGACAACCTGCTCCATGACCGCATCGGTGACCTTTGAGACCAGCGCCGGCGAGACATCGGCGTCATACAGCTCTTTGAACGCAGCGGCGATCTCGCGGGTGGTCATCCCTTTGGCGTACAACGATAAAATCTGGTTATCCATCCCGGTAATCCGGGTCTGGTTCTTCTTCACCAGTTGCGGTTCAAAGGAACCGTCACGATCGCGCGGAATACGCAGCGCCAGCGGGCCATCGCCAGTGGTAACGGTTTTTGTGGAATAGCCGTTGCGGGCGTTGGTCCCCGGTTTAGGCTGATTTTTATCGTAGCCGAGGTGATGGGTCATTTCGGCATTGAGAGTTGCTTCGACGCTGATTTTTTCAGCAGCCGATCGAAGTGACTGAGATCTTCAGGGGTTTTGAGATTTTTGGCCAGTTCGTTAGCCAGAGCCTGCAACTGTTTTTCGTCCATAAATTAACCTGTTTTTGATGTTGGATTGAACATATCAAAATCAGGCAAATACACAAATTTCTAAACAGGCTCGGCCGGACTGGCGCAATTGACCATGCGCAGTTTTCCCAGGCGGCGCGCTACCAGGTTGGTGTCGTTTAACTGGCCGATGCGCACCACGCAATCGAAACCCTCGCGCACTACATCCACCCGTCTGTCGGTGCAACTTATTTCCACCTGGATAGCCGGATGCGCCTGTAAAAACTCCCCCAGGCGCGGGAAGACTTCCAGTCGGGCAAAGGCAGTGGGCATGTCGACGCGCAGCCTGCCGGCCAACACCGGTCCCTGCTGGCGGAACAAGCCGTCCAGTTCATCCATCGAGGCCAGTACGTCCCGCGCGCGTTCATACAGGACCAGGCCGTCCTGCGTCGGCGTCACCCGGCGAATGGTGCGGTGCAGCAATCGGGCGCCCATCACGCTCTCCAGCGTTTGGATGTGCTCGGACATGGTTGATTTAGGCAGATCTAGACTGTTGCAGATTCCGACGTATCCGATCAGCTGTTCCGGCGACATCCGATCAGTTATTCCGATATTTTCCGATCACCCATTCCAGTGATATTCGATCACGTGTTCGCTCATCTTCTGACTCGGGTTTAGTCTATTTTTCCTGTGCTGGCTACTCCTTGCTCTTTGCGTAGTGATTCGCCTTTAAGTTCCAGTCTATAGCTGGGGTGTACTAATCGATCGAGTAACGCGTCAGCTGTCGTGGGGTTTTCTATCAGTCCATACCATTTTTTCACCGGCAGTTGACTGATCAGGATGCTGCTGCTTTTGTCGTAGCGATCTTCCATCACCTCCAACAGCATCGTTGCCTGCATCGGACTTATTGATTCTAGGCCCACGTCGTCCAAGATCAGTAACTCTATTTTTTCTAACTGCTTAAGCTGTTTTAGATAGGTCCTGTCTACCTGACACTGGTGAAGATGGGCCAGCAACCAACCCACTCGCCAGTAACACACGCTATATTGCTGCCGGCATGCCTGCTCACCAAGCGCACAACTGAGCCAGGTTTTGCCCGTACCTGTCGGCCCCGTGATGAGTATGCTTTTTTGATATTTCAGATATTGTCCCCCTAGCAGATCTCGCATCTGTTCCGGTGTCACTCCTCGGCTAGGGATATAGCGGATATCTTCCGGTTTTGCCTGCAAGCGCATTTGCGATTGCCGTCGCAGACGGCATATGTGGTTGTTTTTTCTATGCAAATTTTTCTCTTCTACCATCAGCGACAACCGCTCCTCGAACCCCAGCTCCCCATAACTCCCCGGGAGTTCGCGTTGCGTCTCCAACGCCTGGACCATTGCCGACAACTTCAGCTCTCGCAGAGCCATTAACAGTGTATCCATATTTATTCTCCTTAGTGATAACTGTCCGGACCTCGGAGGTTTTCGTGAACCAGCATTGATACGCCGGCTCCGTCCTGGGTGACCTCACTTTCACGACCGTGTTTCAATACGTTGGCTATGAAAGAGCGGTTAATGCACCCTTTCTCCAACGCCAGCGCGCAGGCCTTCTCCAATCGCGTCGTCTCATAGCGCCGTTGCAGATTGAGTAGCCCCAGCACGGAGCGGTAAGCCTGCTCCGGATGGGCTTTGCTCTTTTGGATGGACTCGACCACTTTCAGTGTGCACACACCCACCGACAGCGCCCAATTGCACAGCCTTTCCGGCGTCCACTGACTCTGCCCCTTATGGTTAGCCGGCATGTGCGCCGCCTGAGTCGTGTGCCTATAGGCGTTATCGCTGCGAGGGTGCGTAGCCACGCAGACGCCCTTATGGTGGATTTGCACCAGCCGTTGGGTGGCGATGACGTCAACGCGCTCGCCAACCAGCGGATGCGGCACCGAGTACCAGTTTTTGCCGTAGTCTATGTGGTAATCAGGTCCCACTCGGGCAACGAGATACTCACTGTATTCCCATTGTGTGGGCGGTAGAGGCCCAAGAGCCGGTTTGTCCAGCTGCTCGAAGCGTTCAAGGCGACTTTGTCCGCCGTAATGACGCATCGGGTGCAGATTCAACTCATGATTGAGTTCTCGTATCACCTGGTTGAGTTCGGCCAGCGAGTAGAACCTACGTTTACGCAACCGGGCCAAAACCCAGCGTTCTACCAGCTGCACAGTTGATTCTGCCTTCGCCTTGTCTTTCGGTTTTCTCGGGCGCGCCGGTAGCACCACTGTCTCATAGTGATTTGCCAGCGCCTGGTAGCTCTGGTTTATGACCGGCTCATAGCGGTCAGGGGTGCTGACAGCGCTGCGCAGATTATCAGGTATCATCAGCTCCGGAACCCCACCCATGAAGTGCAGGCAGCGGCTATTGGCGTTGAGCCACGATGCCATGTCCTGGTCTTCGCAGGCTTCGATATACGCATAGCCTGACACGCCCATGGCAGCGACGAAGATAGCGACCTGGCGTACGCTACCGGTCGCAGGGTTGACGATAGGTACGGTGGGGCCACAGAAGTCGATGAAGAGCTTTTCGCCAGCCTTGTGCTCCATGCGCATGGAACGCCGCTGCTTCTTTTTCCAGTCACGGAACAGTGCACAAAACTGTGAGTAACCGAGGGCATCACCGCCCACGGCGGACTGATATTCCATCCAGAGCAACTGCTTGGTCATGCCCTTGCGGCTTAACTCGGTATCGATATCAAGCCAGCTGGGTAAGGTATTGATAACTTTTCCGGATTTGCCGGGATAGAGCAGGCGGTCGAGGTCGACGGGGGACAGTTCCGCCGGCAATGGCCAGACCAGGTTAGCTACCGTGAATCGGCCGAGGATATCGTGCACGGTAGTACAGCCTATGCCGAGCGCTGCTGCGATAGTGCGATTCGAGCGACGCTGCTCGAATTTCATACGTAACACATTAATATAGATGCACATTTCCGTTCTCGCTTTCTTCTTTTTACGTGCCATGCCCCCGGAAGCTAAAAGTCTCCAGAGTATGGCGGAACAGAAGATGAGCGATCGGACAGAATCGGAATCGCTGATCGGGCGACCGGAATCAGTGATCGGATGTGACCGGAACCAGCAACTGTTGCCCGCCTGGGTAAAACTTGCCAGCTCGACAACCCGCACAAAGCTTTGCAGCAGCGCCAGTTTGTTCATCATCGCTTCCTTGATTGTTAGCTTTTATTGAACAGTATTTCCGGTTTAACGCTCTTTATCCCTTTCGCTCCGGTCAATATTCTTAGTAATACAGTCGCTGTTCTGCGTCAACCGGCGCAGGGTTATTCGATCGCAAGCCATAGGAGTTTTGCTATGAGTCGTCCCATTGCATTAATCACCGGCGCCAGCCGCGGATTGGGCTACAACGCCGCTATTCATCTTGCCGTTGCCGGTTTCGATATTATTGGCACTTATCACTCCCGGGCAGAGGAAGCGCAGGCGCAGGTAAAGGAAATTGAATGGAGCGGGGGCTGGGCGGCCATGTTGCAACTTGATACCGAGGAGAGCAGCCGCTTTGCCGATTTCGTCAGCGATTTGCAGCAGGTGCTGAACGATAAATTTAGCCAGACACAGTTTCACCATTTGGTGAACAATGCCGGGATTGGCATTCATGCCGAGTTTGCCGCGACCGACGAAGCGCAGTTCGATCAATTGATGAGCATTAATGTCAAAGGCCCGTTCTTCCTCACCCAGGCATTACTGCCGCTGCTGGCCGACGGCGGCAGTATTTTAAATATGTCGAGCGGGCTTACGCGGTTCACTACGCCCGGCTTTGCCGTCTATGCCGCGACAAAAGGGACGATGGAAGTATTGACCCGTTATCAGGCCAAAGAGCTGGGCAGCCGCGGGATACGGGTTAATATTCTCGCGCCCGGCGCGATCGAGTCGGATTTCGCCGGCGGCACGGTGCGCGACAATAAACAGGTGAATCAGGTCATCGCCGAAAATACCGTCCTGGGACGGGTGGGACTGCCGGATGATATCGGCACGGCGGTCGTGGCGCTGCTGAGCGATAATTGCCACTGGATGACCGCTCAGCGCGTTGAGGCGTCCGGCGGAATGTACCTTTAACCCGTTGCGGCCCAGGCACCGGCGTAGGGGCGTCAAGCGCCGAGGGCGGGCGGCGACTGACGGTATCATGTCGCCCGCGGGCCGGAGGCCCTAACGATGGCGAAGGAAGCGCCGTGCGCCTGCTCAGACCCTCTTTACGCTTTTTTAACGACGCGCCTCTCCCCCCAGTAAAACTTTTCATTAAAAATAGTTAATAAGCTCTTGCAAAATTGACCTGAATTTACATAATCACTAACTCTTATAATAATTATTATTATTCACATTTAACCGGGTAAAAAGTATATGTACAGCGCGCGTCTCGCTTTTCCTGCGGCCAAGATTTCTTCGCCGCGCCTGTTGGCGTTAGTGATTAGCGCCAGCTGCGGCTCTTTCGCCGTACCGGCCTTTGCCGCCACCA
The DNA here is from genome assembly GCF_000517405.1 of Candidatus Sodalis pierantonius str. SOPE. Lineage (NCBI taxonomy): Bacteria > Pseudomonadati > Pseudomonadota > Gammaproteobacteria > Enterobacterales > Bruguierivoracaceae > Sodalis > Candidatus Sodalis pierantonii. The sequence continues at coordinate 1,383,336 of NZ_CP006568.1, forward strand.
CTGCAACGACATCCACGGCAGCGACCACCTCCGCCACCGCGACCTCGGCAACAACCGGCGGCGCTGCGTCCGCTGCTGCGACCGGTAACGGCACGGAAACCATTACCGTTGTGGCAAAACCGGACAACGGCTTTACCCCCGGCGGCGATCGGCTGGTGCCGGCCTATTTGGATGGCCAGATCGCCAACGGCGGCCGGTTGGGCCGGTTGGGCGAACAGTCGACACAAGATGTGCCGTTTAACGTGGTCGGCTATACCTCCAAGCTGATGCAGGATCAGCAGACCCGCTCTCTGAGCGATGTGTTGCGTAACGATGCATCGGTACAGACCACCTACGGCTACGGTAATACCCAAGAGTCGTACCGGGTGCGTGGTTTTGATCTTTACAGCGAAGATATCGCCTACGGCGGTCTCTATGGCGTGTTGCCGCGCCAATTTGTGGCCACCGAGCTGGCGGAACGCGTCGAGTTACTTAAAGGCTCCAGCGCGTTCCTGAACGGCGTTCCTCCCGGCGGTACCGGCGTGGGGGGTACCGTAAACATCGAACCGAAACGCGCCGGCGACGAGCCGCTGAACCGCGTCTCCGTCGACTACACCTCGAAATCTCAGGTTGGCGGCGCCTTTGACGTCGCGCGCCGCTTTGGCGATAACATCCAATGGGGCGTACGGGTCAGCGGCGTGCATCGCGAAGGCGAGACGGCGGTGGATGAGCAGAAACGCCGTCTGACGCTGGGCACCATTGGCCTGGATTACCGCGGTGACCGTTTCCGCGCCTCGCTGGATGCGGGCGCCGAGAAACAAACGGTTCACGGCGCCCGTTCGGTGGTGTACACCTCCGGTATGGATAAGATCCTCAAGGCGCCCTCCGCCACCACCAACTACGGAAAGAAGTGGGCGTTTACCAACACTGAAAGCCAGTTTGGCGCGCTGCGCGGCGAATACGATCTGACCAATGACTGGATGGTTTATGGCGGGATCGGGGGTAATCATATCCATGAATACGGCTCTTAACTCCTCGCCGACGCCTTATAATGATGACGGCGACGCGACCATAGGCCAGATGCGGGTTCCCTATTTTTCCGACAGCTTCTCCAGCCAGGCGGGCATTCGCGGAAAATTCGATACCGGCTTTATCGATCATAGCGTCAACCTAGGTTACTCCAGCAGCTACCGCCGCGTACGTACGGCCTATCAAATGTCGTCCAGCAACATCACCACCAATATCTACGATCCAAGCTATTCCGATGAGCCGACGGACGCGACCTATGCGGGCGGCAAAATGAGCAACCCTGGCGTCACCAACCGGACCTACAACAGCGGTGTGAGTCTGTCGGATACGCTTTCGATGCTTGATGACCGCGTCAAAGTGATTGCCGGTCTGCGTCGTCAGAGCGTGAATGTCACTAACTACGCCTATACCGGCGAGCAGTCCGCTAAATTTGAGCGCACCAAGTTGACGCCGGCCTATGGCCTGGTGGTGAAGCCCTGGGAACACATCTCCCTGTATGCTAACCATATCGAAGCGCTGCAGGCAGGCGAAACCGCCGGCAGCACCTATAACTCCGGCACCGTGGTCAACGGCGGCCAGGTGACCGGCATTGAAACGTCCAAGCAAAACGAAGTGGGAGTAAAAGCGGATTACAGCCGTATCGCCGGCTCGCTGGCGGTGTTTGAAATCAAAAAACCGGTCGCGGTATTGAGCTGAATCTGTTCGGCGAACCGGTAATCGGCGTGCGCCTGAACGGCAGCGCCACCTGGATGGATCCGGAGTTGACCAAAACCCAGGACGGCGCCAACGATGGCAACGACGCCATCGGCGTACCGCGCTATCAGTTCGTCTTGGGCGGCAAATGGGATCTGCCGTGGCTCAGCGGCGGCGTCGCCACCGGCCGTGTGATCCGTACCGGGTCACAGTATGTTGATGAAGCCAACGACCTGAAAGCCAGCGGCTGGACCCGCCTGGATTTGGGCATGCGTTACGACATGCAACTGCCGAAAAACAATATCGTCTGGCGCGCCAACGTGGAAAACGTCACCAACGAAAACTACTGGGCTTCCGCCAGCGATGGCTACCTGACTCAGGGCGATCCGCGCTCGCTGAAACTCTCCATGACCATGGACTTCTAAGCGCCACGCGGCTGGCGCTTGTCTCCCAGAGATACAGACGCACCGGCAAGCCGGTGCGTTTTTTTGCCCTACCGGCGGCGGCGGCGCGGCCGCCGCCCCACTCGGTTAAAAATTCCGTTACGCCGGCCGATAGTTGATAACGGCTTTTTAACTGCCGGGAAAATGATCTACTATCATCGGGGTTCGCGTTTGCGGGGAGATTTTCTCGCGCGTCCTGTACATTGCCGCAAAAGTTAGAGACTAAGGAAAGCATGGAAATCTTTTTTACGATTCTTATCCTCACCCTTATCGTGTCCCTATCCGGGGTAGTGACACGTATTCTACCGTTTCAAATTCCGCTGCCCTTGATGCAAATCGCACTCGGCGCGCTGCTCGCCTGGCCCAAATTCGGGCTGCACGTCGATTTCAATCCCGAGCTCTTCCTGGTGCTGTTCATCCCGCCGCTGCTGTTTTCCGACGGCTGGAAGACGCCGACGCGCGAATTTTTGCGTCACGGCGGCGAGATAGTGGCGCTGGCGCTGGTATTGGTCATTATCACGGTAGTGGGAATTGGTTATCTGATTTATTGGATGGTGCCGGGCATCCCGCTGGTGGCGGCGCTGGCGCTGGCGGCGGTGTTATCGCCCACCGACGCGGTGGCGCTGTCGGGCATCGTCGGCGAAGGCCGTATCCCGAAAAAGCTGATGGACATTTTGCAGGGCGAGGCGTTGATGAACGACGCTTCCGGTCTGGTGTCGCTCAAGTTCGCCATTGCGGTCGCGATGGGGACGATGGTGTTTTCCGTCGGCGGCGCTTCGCTTGAGTTTGTCAAAGTGGCGGCAGGCGGTCTGCTGGCCGGCGTGGCGGTGACGTGGGGATACAGCAAGTCCCTGCGGCTTATCACTCGCTGGAGCGGCGGCGACGCCGCGACGCAGACAGTGCTGCTGCTGTTGCTGCCGTTCGCCGCCTATTTGATTGCCGAACATATCGGCGTTTCTGGCATCCTGGCCGCGGTGGCATCAGGTATGACCATCGGCCAGTCGGGCATAATACGCAACGCGCCGCTGGCGATGCGCCTGCGCGGCAATAGCGTCTGGGCGATGCTGGAGTTTGTGTTCAACGGCATGGTGTTTATTATGCTCGGGCTACAGCTGCCCGACATTCTTGAGACCTCCATCACCCAGGCTGAATTGGATCCCACTATCCAAACCTGGATGCTGTTTACCGATGTGATCCTTATCTACGCCGCGCTGATGGTACTGCGTTTCGGCTGGCTGTGGCTGATGAAACGCATCAGTTTACGCTTTATGACCAAGCGGCCGATGGTCTTCGGCGACTATAGCACCCGCGAGATTCTGATATCGTCTTTCGCCGGCGTGCGCGGCGCCATCACGCTTGCGGGTGTGCTGTCGATCCCCCTTCTGCTCAGCGACGGTTCGGCGTTTCCCTCGCGCTATCAGCTGGTGTTTATCGCCACCGGCGTGATTCTGTTTTCCCTGATCTGCGGCGTAATTGTTTTGCCGCTGTTGTTGCGCGGTATTCAGGTGTCCGACAAGGCGCAGCACCGCCAGGAAGAACGCATGGCGCGCGCGGCGGCGGCGGAAGTGGCCATTGAAAGCCTGCATAAAATGGAAGAGCGGCTGGCCAATAGCCAGGAAGAGAATATCGACGCTCAGATCCTAAATGAAGTTAGCGCCCGGGTTATCGGCAATCTACGCCGCCGGATTGACGGCAATGACGACGCGGACAGCGCGCTGCTGATTGAAAATCTGGAACGGCGCATGAGGCTGAATGCGCTGCGCGCCGAGCGCGGTGAATATTATCATTTACGCGCGCAGCAAAAAATCAGCAATGAAACGCTGATGAAGTTGCTGCACGATTTAGATCTGCTGGAAGCGCTGCTGGTAGAGCACGAATAAGCCGCGCGGTCGGGCGGGCGCTTTGGGCGCCCTCACGCACCTTCTGCCCGCTGTGCCACGCGGCTAGCGGGGGGCTTGCTGCGCCCCCCGCAGGCGCTCGCCGGGTAGCCAACGTTCGCGGCAGGCGACAATCCACGCCTGCGCGCCATGGGATAGATAGCTGTTCTGACGCCAGATAAGCCCGAGTTGCCATAGCATTTGCGGCATCAGCGGCAGCCAGAGCAGACGTTGACTATCCAACCGCCGGCAGAGGGGTTCCGGCAGCACCGCTAATCCGATATCGGCTGCAACCATCGCCGCCAGAAAATCCCACTGGCCGCTACGTACCGCAATCTGCGGCTCAATCCCGGCCGCATCGAAAGCGTCGAGCAATTGCCGGTAGAGCGAAAAGTCTTCGTTATAAATCAATACCGGCCACTCCCCCAGCAGCGTAAAGGGCACTTCCCGCCGCGTCAGCCACGGCGCGCGACGCGGCACTACCGCACACAGCGGATGACTGAACAGCGGCAGCGCCGCGAGGTCGGGGTCGACTTCGGCGGTCAACGCGGTCAGCGCCAGATCCAGTTCTCCGGCCAGCACCGCCTGCTGCATGGTGACGCCGCCAAATTCGGCTATCTCCAGCTCGATGCCCGGGTGAAGCTTTGTTGCCGGATCACCTCGACAAAATAGCGTAGCGTTCGGATGTCCATTCACTATTCCTGGATGGTATAATTTCTATGATATTAATTTATTTTCAGTAATATTTGCTAGCCGCCTACACTGTGAGCAATCTCACACTAATAAGGGTATTGCTATGCCGCTGACCGGGCGCCTCGTTATGCCGTCGCGTTGGGGTCGAGTGCAGGTGCCGTTGCAGGTGGCGCTGTACGTCGGGTTATTTGTGCTGGCGCAGCAGCTGGTGCTGCGCTTGCATTTGCCATTGCCGGCCAATATCGTCGGCATGTTCCTGTTATTGGCGCTTATTCTATTGCGCATCCTTCCCCTGCGTTGGGTGCGCGACGGCGCCCGCTGGCTGCTGGCGGAAATGCTGTTGTTCTTCGTGCCGGCGGTGGTGGCGGTGGTGAACTACACTCAGCTGCTGCGCGTGGAGGGATGGCGGATCTTTCTGGTCATCGCGCTGAGCACCACCTTGGTACTGGGGATCACCGCGTTGGTGGTGGACCGGGTCTATCGTTTTGAACTCTGGCTGGCGCGCGGGAAACGACATGAGCAGTGATTTTATGCTGGGGGCGCTGTGTCTGCTGGTCACGCTGCTGCTCTATTTCTTTAACAAACATCTTTATCGCCGTTTCCATCATCTGCCGCTGATGCCGCTGATTTTTACGCCAGCGGTGCTGGTCTTGTTGCTGGTACTGACCCATATCTCTTACCAGCACTACATGGGCGAGGCTCGCTGGCTATTATGGCTACTGGGGCCGGCCACCATTGCTTTCGCGGTACCGGTTTATGAAAATATGGCCATCATCCGCCGGCATTGGCTTTCCTTGAGCGCCGGGGTCATCACCTCTACCGTGGTGGCGGTGGGCAGCTCGGTGTGGCTGGCGCGGCTGCTGGCGCTGCCGGAAGTGGTGCAGCGCAGTTTGTCTGTGCGTTCAATCACCACCCCCTTTGCGCTAGCGGCGGCGGAGCGGGTGGCCAGCCGGATTTGGTCGCGCTGTTCGTGGTGATTACCGGCGTGTTCGGCATGGCGGTTGGCGATATCCTGTTTTTGCGTCTGTCGGTGCGTGCCGGCGTGGCGCGCGAGGCGGGATTAGGTGCCTCCTCCCACGGAGCTGGCACCGCCCGCGCTTATGAAATGGGGCAACGGGAAGGGGTGGTGTCCAGTCTGGTAATGCTGCTGGCAGGGGTGGTAACGGTGCTACTGGCGCCATTAATTGGTCATATCATGTGGTAGCGCCCGTCACCCCGGGCCGCGCCCCCTCTGGCGCGGGCAAAGGGGGCGCGCGTAACGAAGCGCGAGGTCAATGATCCGCGCCGGTTGAAATACCGATACCGGTCTGCGAACGGATGAATTGCGGCAGAAACAGCTCGCGTTCCCTCGCTCCCTGCGCCGAGTGATCAGTTATGGAAAACAGCCAAGTCCCGATAAACGCCACCAGCATTGAGAACAGCGCGGGATATTCATAAGGGTAAATCGGCTTGGCGTGCCCCAACACCTGCATCCAAATGGTCGGGCCGATAATCATCAGCACCACCGCGGTAATCAGCCCCAGCCAGCCGCCGACCATCGCGCCGCGCGTGGTCAGCCGGCGCCAATACATCGACAGTAAAATGATGGGGAAATTACAGCTGGCGGCGATGAAAAACGCCAGGTCCACCATGAAGGCGATATTCTGGTTTTCAAACAGAATGCCGAGACCGATAGCCACAAAACCCAGCACCACCACGGTAATTTTCGACACCCGCAGCTGGTCGCACCCCGTTGCGTTTCCCGCTTTAATCACGCTGGCGTATAGATCGTGGGAAACCGCCGACGCGCCGGCCAGCGTTAACCCCGCCACTACCGCCAATAATGGTGGCGAAAGCCTCCGCCGAAATAAAGCCGAGGAAAAAGTTGCCGCCCACCGCATTGGCCAGATGGATCGCCGCCATGTTGTAACCGCCGAGCAGCGCGCCGGCGCTGTCTTTGAAAGCGGTGTTGGCGCCCACTAACAAAATCGCGCCGAAGCCGATAATAAACGTTAGAAAGTAAAAATAGCCCATAAAGCCGGTGGCGTAGAACACGCTTTTACTCGCCTCGCGGGCATCATTGACGGTAAAAAAACGCATCAGGATATGGGGCAGGCCCGCCGTCCCGAACATCAGCGCCAGCCCCAGCGACAGCGCCGAGACCGGATCGGCCACCAGCCCCCCGGGCCGCATGATAGCCGCGCCCTTGGCGTGTACCGCCATGGCATCGGCAAACAGTCAGTTAAAGCTGAAACCGACGGTTTTCATCACCATCAGCGCCATAAAGCTGGCGCCGGCCAACAGCAGCACCGCCTTGATGATTTGTACCCAGGTGGTGGCCAGCATGCCGCCGAACAGGACGTACAACACCATCAAAATGCCCACCAGCACCACGACGACATGATAATTGAGGCCGAAAAGCAGTTGAATCAGTTTGCCGGCGCCCACCATCTGCGCTATCAGGTACAGCGCCACCATCACCAGCGAGCCGCAGGCGGAAAGCGTGCGGCTCGGTTTCTGCTGCAAGCGGTATGACGCGACATCGGCAAACGTATAGCGCCCGAGATTGCGTAGCCGTTCGGCTATCAAAAATAAAATGATCGGCCAGCCCACCAGAAAGCCGAGCGAGTAGATAAGCCCGTCATAGCAGGAGGTATAGACCAGCGCCGAGATACCGAGGAACGATGCGGCGGACATAAAATCACCGGAGATCGCCAGCCCGTTTTGCAAGCCGGTGATATTGCCGCCGGCGGTATAATAATCTTTGCGCGAGCGGGTCCGTTTCGACGCCCAATAGGTAATATACAGCGTAGCGGCGACAAACAGCACAAACAGGATAATGGCCTGTAGGTTAAGCGGTTGGCGCTCAACCGCGCCGTTGACCGTTTCGGCCTGGATGAGCAGCGGAAAGGCGACCAGCGGCGGCGCCACGGTCCAGAGGTATTTATTGGTCATACTGCACCTCGCGCAACAGCTGTTGGGTCAGACGGTCGAACTCGCCATTGGCGCGAATGACGTAAATACCGGTCAGTATGAAGGAGGCCACAATCAGACCGATGCCGAGCGGGATACCGCGCGTCACGCTGGTACCGGGATGCAGCGGCGTTCCCAGCCAGTCTGGCGCGAAAGCGATAAGCAGAATGAACCCGTAGTACAGCACCAGCATGATTAGGGCAAGCAACAGGGCGAAACGCTGGCGTTTACTCACCAGCTCTTGAAAACGCGGATTGCTCTGTATCCGTTGATAAATGATCGCATTCATCAGGGATTCTCCAGTGGGGTCAGAGGTACGGCAGAAAAAGCCACCCGAAGGTGGCGGAGGACTACGAAGGCAAGGTCAGAGAGTGTTTTTCTTCCAGCAGCTTTTCGACCACGCCGGGATCGGCGAGCGTGGAGGTGTCGCCCAGATTGCCGGTATCGCCGGCGGCGATTTTGCGCAAGATGCGGCGCATTATTTTGCCGGAGCGGGTTTTCGGCAGCGAATCGGTCCAGTGCAGGACATCGGGGGTAGCGATAGCGCCGATCTCCTTGCGCATCCAGGCGCGGACCTCGTTATATAATTCCGGCGTCGGGGTTTCGCCCGCGTTGAGCGTAATATAGGCATAAATTGCCTGGCCTTTGATGTTATGGGGGATCCCCACCACCGCCGCTTCGGCAATTTTCGGATGCGTCACCAGCGCCGATTCGATCTCGGCGGTGCCGAGGCGGTGGCCGGAAACGTTCAGCACGTCATCCACGCGACCGGTTATCCAGTAATAACCGTCCTCGTCGCACCGGGCGCCGTCACCGCTGAAATACATGCCCTTGAAAGTGGAAAAATAAGTCTGCTCGAAACGATCGTGATCGCCATACAGCGTGCGCGCCTGGCCGGGCCAGGAGTCGGCGATCACCAAATTGCCTTCGCCGGCGCCCTCCACCGGCGTGCCGGCGTTATCCACCAGCGCGGGCTGCACGCCGAAAAACGGCAGCGCCGCCGAGCCGGGTTTCAGCGCCATGGCGCCGGGCAGCGGGGTGATCATGAAACCGCCCGTTTCCGTCTGCCACCAGGTATCGACTATGGGGCAGCGGCCATTACCGATTTTATGGTAATACCATTCCCAGGCTTCGGGATTGATCGGTTCGCCCACCGAGCCCATGAACCGCAGCGACGTACGGCGGGTGCCGGCTATCGCCTTGTCCCCTTCGGCCATAAGCGCGCAGATAGCGGTCGGCGCGGTATAGAGGATATTAACCTGATGTTTATCCACCACTTGCGCCATATGGCTGACGTCAGGCCAGTTGGGTACGCCCTCGAACATGAGGGTAATGGCGCCGCAGGCCAGCGGACCATAGAGAAGATAGCTGTGGCCGGTTACCCAACCGACGTCGGCGGTACACCAGTAAATATCGCCGGAATGATAATCGAATACGTATTTAAAGGTCGTGGCGGCGTAGACCAGATAACCGCCGGTGGTGTGCAGCACGCCCTTCGGGGTGCCGGTGGAGCCGGAGGTATAAAGAATGAACAGCGGATCCTCTGCGCCCATCGCCACGGGCTGGCAGGCCTCGTCGGCGCCGTCGACGACGACGTGCCACCACACATCCCGGTCGGGGTGCCAGTCAATGGCATTGCCGGTACGGCGGAACACGATGACTCGGTTGACGCTCTTCACCGCCGGATGATTTAGCGCGTCGTCGATATTCTTCTTCAGCGGGATCTTCCGCCCGGCGCGCAGCCCTTCGTCTGCGGTCACCACCAATTTGGCGCTGGAGTCGATAATGCGGCCGGCGATCGCCTCCGGCGAAAAACCGGCGAAAATCACCGAGTGGACGGCGCCAATGCGGGCGCAGGCCAGCATGACCACCGCCGCTTCCGGCACCATGGGCATATACAGGGCCACCACATCCCCTTTACCGATCCCTTGCGCCTTCAAAACATTGGCGAAGCGGCACACCGCCTGATGTAATTCGCGGTAGGTAAGGGTTTTACTTTGGCTGGCGTCATCCCCTTCCCAGATAATGGCGATTTGGTCGCCTCGTTCTGGCAAATGACGATCGAGACAGTTGGCGGCCACATTTAATGTGCCGTCTTCAAACCAGCGGATATTGACATGGCCGGGATCGAAGGTAGTATTTTTCACCGTCCTGAAAGGGGTAATCCATTCCACAATCTGGGCATATTCCCGCCAAAAGGAATCGGGATTGTTGATGGACTGCGCATACAATTTCCGTTACTGCTCTGCACAAATCAGCGTACGTTCCGCCAGGCTATCGGGAATCGGGTAACGATGGGGTTGGCTCATAGTTTCCTCCTTGTATTTGTTAATGATATGTCAACCCTTGGTTAATTAAACCTCCCTGGATTGGCTTTGTTTCTTTTTTGCGCGACAGATCACGCATCGCCTATAAGGTCTCTGCACTTATGGAAAAAACATACCCCCGCCAGACCTGGGATAACAGGCATTAATGGCCCTCTCAGACCCTTTTCAGCGATATTTATCATTTTATTCTGTTTAAAAAGCGTATATAAAAGGCGGGTAGCGCGTCTGATGGCAGCGATTCAGCGCGTTTTCTATTACTTAACCCTTAAATAACAAATAGTTAAAGTTAATCTCCTGTAAAATACGTGAAATAACCGGAAAAATTGTCGAAAGCTCTTATAAATCAAGTCTTAACGAGACACCGCGTGTGCTCGGCGTTTTTGAGATTTTCGATTTATACCAACTTTTTAAAGCGCCCCCGCTTCGCATGATCATTAGAGGTGAATAAGTGAAGTCGGTGACGAAGATGGACAGGTGTTCGTCACGGTGGGGTCTACTATGGAAAGCACTATTGTTATGAAAAAGTTAAAAATAACGCTCGCCTGGCAAATTCTCGTTGCTTTAGTCCTGGGTATCCTGCTCGGTGCGGTACTCCATAACCAGGGAGAATTACGCGATTGGATGATTGCCAATATTCTTTCGCCGGCCGGGGATATTTTCATCCGCATGATTAAAATGATCGTGGTGCCCATCGTGGTCGCCACGCTGGTTGTCGGCATTGCCGGTATTGGCGATGCCAAAAAGCTCGGCAGTATCGGATTTAAAACCATCCTGTATTTCGAGATAATCACGACGCTGGCGATTATTCTGGGAATTACCCTCGCCAATGTCTTTCACCCCGGCCACGGGATTGATATGTCGACACTGGCGGTGGTGGATATCTCAAAGTACGAACAAACCACCGTTGCAGTGCAGTCCAGCGGCCATAGTCTGGTCGGCACCATTTTGTCGCTTATCCCGGCGAATATTTTTGCCTCGATGGCCAACGGCGACATGTTGCCGATCATTTTCTTCTCCGTCTTGTTCGGCCTCGGCCTGGCCTCTTTGCCGGAAAATACCCGGGCGCCGCTGTTAAATGTGTTCAACGCGGTCGCCGAGACGATGTTCAAAGTCACGCATATGGTGATGCGCTATGCGCCGGTGGGGGTTTTTGCGCTGATTTCGGTCACCGTGGCGACCTTTGGCTTCGCCTCGCTGCTGCCGCTGGCCAAGCTGGTGCTGTTGGTATACGGCGCCATTATCTTTTTTGCCCTGGTGGTGCTGGGGGCCGTGGCGCGGCTCTGCCGGTTGCGTATCTGGACGCTTATCTGCATTTTGAAGGAAGAGCTGATTCTGGCCTTCTCCACCGCCAGTTCAGAAAGCGTGTTGCCGCGCATTATCGAAAAAATGGAGGCGTACGGCGCACCGGCGGCGATTACCGGCTTCGTGGTGCCGACGGGGTATTCGTTCAATCTGGACGGGTCGACACTGTATCAGAGTATCGCCGCCATTTTCATCGCGCAGCTGTACGGCATTGAACTGTCGCTGGGCCAGGAAGTGGTGCTGGTGCTGACGCTGATGGTCACCTCCAAGGGCATCGCGGGCGTACCGGGCGTGTCCTTTGTGGTGCTGCTGGCGACGCTTGGCAGCGTGGGCATTTCGCTAGAGGGGCTGGCGTTTATTGCCGGCGTCGACCGTATCCTGGATATGGCGCGTACCGCGCTTAACGTTGTGGGGAATGCGCTGGCGGTGCTGGTGATCGCCAAATGGGAAAATCAGTACGACAGCGTGCAGGCGCTGGCGTATGAGAAAGAGATGTTGGCAACCAAAGACTGATTTTCGCGCGTCTTTCCGACCCGCGCCCCATGGCGCTATCGGGAGGGGGAATGCCGGCGCGAAGCAGAGACCAAAACGGCCCGATGTTAATGACATCAGGCCGTTTTTGTTGGACCGGTAATGAGGTGTCAAGGTGACCCGCGCGGCCAAGGCGGCGTGGAAAAACCCGCGGATCGACCCAGGTGCGTTGACGCCATCAGCCGCGGCGGTGCAGCAGCTTGTACAGCGCCGGAATGACCAGCATCGACAACAGCGGTGCGCTGACCATCCCGCCGACCATCGGTGCGGCAATGCGCTGCATCACTTCCAAGCCGCCGCCCCACATGATCGGCAGCAGGCCGGCCATAATGGTCGCAACTGTCATGACTTTCGGCCGCACGTGCAGCACCGCGCCCTCGCGAATTGCCGCCAGCAACGCCCGTTCGTCTAACTGACCTTGTTCGTCGCGGTGCTTGACCAGCGCGTGGTTAAGATACAGCACCATAATCACGCCGAATTCCGCCGCAACGCCTGTCAGCGCGATAAAGCCCACCGCGGCCGCCACCGACAAATTGTAGTTCAGCAGATAGAGCAGCCAGACGCCGCCAATCAACGCAAACGGCAGTGTGCCCATGATAAGCAGCGCATCACGTACCCGGTTGAAGGTGATATACAGTAGAACAAAGATAATCGCCAGCGTGAAAGGCAGTACGATTTTCAGCTTGGCGCTGGCGCGCTCAAGATACTCGAACTGCCCGGACCAACTGAGCGACACCCCCTGCGGTAGCTTGACCTGTTGCGTCACCGCGCGCTGCATCTCCTCGACGGCCGATTTCAAATCCCGGCCGCGCAGATCGACATAAATCCAGTTCGACAGTTGCTGGTTCCGGTCACATCCGATCACTGATTCCGATTTCACCCGATCACTAATTCTGATTTCATCCGATCACTGATTCCGGTCGCCCGATCAGCGATTCCGATTCTGTCCGATCGCTCATCTTCTGTTCCGCCATACTCTGGAGACTTTTAGCTTCCGGGGGCATGGCATGGCACGTAAAAAGAAGAAAGTGAGAACGGAAATGTGCATCTATATTAATGTATTACGTATGAAATTCGAGCAACGTCGCTCGAATCGCACTATCGCAGCAGCGCTCGGCATAGGCTGTACTACCGTGCACGATATCCTCGGCCGATTCACGGTAGCTAACCTGGTCTGGCCATTGCCGGCGGAACTGTCCCCCGTCGACCTCGACCGCCTGCTCTATCCCGGCAAATCCGGAAAAGTTATCAATACCTTACCCAGCTGGCTTGATATCGATACCGAGTTAAGCCGCAAGGGTATGACCAAGCAGCTGCTCTGGATAGAATATCAGTCCGCCGTGGGCGGTGATGCCATCGGTTACTCACAGTTTTGTGCACTGTTCCGTGACTGGAAAAAGAAGCAGCGGCGTTCCATGCGCATGGAGCACAAGGCTGGCGAAAAGCTCTTCATCGACTTCTGTGGCCCCACCGTACCTATCGTCAACCCTGCGACCGGTAGCGTACGCCAGGTCGCTATCTTCGTCGCTGCCATGGGCGTGTCAGGCTATGCGTATATCGAAGCCTGCGAAGGCCAGGACATGGCATCGTGGCTCAACGCCAATAGCCGCTGCCTGCACTTCATGGGTGGGGTTCCGGAGCTGATGATACCTGATAATCTGCGCAGCGCTGTCAGCACCCCTGACCGCTATGAGCCGGTCATAAACCAGAGCTACCAGGCGCTGGCAAATCACTATGAGACAGTGGTGCTACCGGCGCGCCCGAGAAAACCGAAAGACAAGGCGAAGGCAGAATCAACTGTGCAGCTGGTAGAACGCTGGGTTTTGGCCCGGTTGCGTAAACGTAGGTTCTACTCGCTGGCCGAACTCAACCAGGTGATACGAGAACTCAATCATGAGTTGAATTTGCGCCCGATGCGTCATTACGGCGGACAAAGTCGCCTTGAACGCTTCGAGCAGCTGGACAAACCGGCTCTTGGGCCTCTACCGCCCACACAATGGGAATACAGTGAGTATCTCGTTGCCCGAGTGGGACCTGATTACCACATAGACTACGGCAAAAACTGGTACTCGGTGCCGCATCCGCTGGTTGGCGAGCGCGTTGACGTCATCGCCACCCAACGGCTGGTGCAAATCCACCATAAGGGCGTCTGCGTGGCTACGCACCCTCGCAGCGATAACGCCTATAGGCACACGACTCAGGCGGCGCACATGCCGGCTAACCATAAGGGGCAGAGTCAGTGGACGCCGGAAAGGCTGTGCAGTTGGGCGCTGTCGGTGGGTGTGTGCACACTGAAAGTGGTCGAGTCCATCCAAAAGAGCAAAGCCCATCCAGAGCAGGCTTACCGCTCTGTGCTGGGGCTACTCAATCTGCAACGGCGCTATGAGACGACGCGACTGGAGAAGGCCTGCGCGCTGGCGTTGGAGAAAGGGTGCATTAACCGCTCTTTCATAGCCAACGTATTGAAACACGGTCGTGAAAGTGAGGTCACCCAGGACGGACCCGGCGTATCAATGCTGGTTCACGAAAACCTCCGAGGTCCGGACAGTTATCACTAAGGAGAATAAATATGGATACACTGTTAATGGCTCTGCGAGAGTTGAAGTTGTCGGCAATGGTCCAGGCGTTGGAGACGCAACGCGAACTCCCGGGGAGTTATGGGGAGCTGGGGTTCGAGGAGCGGTTGTCGCTGATGGTAGAAGCGGAAAATTTGCATAGAAAAAACAACCACATATGCCGTCTGCGACGGCAATCGCAAATGCGCTTGCAGGCAAAACCGGAAGATATCCGCTATATCCCTAGCCGAGGAGTGACACCGGAACAGATGCGAGATCTGCTAGGGGGACAATATCTGAAATATCAGAAAAGCATACTCATCACGGGGCCAACAGATACGGGCAAAACCTGGCTCAGTTGTGCGCTTGGTGAGCAGGCATGCCGGCAGCAATATAGCGTGCGTTACTGGCGAGTGGGTCGGTTGCTGGCCCATCTTCACCAGTGTCAGGTAGACGGGACCTATCTAAAACAGCTAATCAGTTAGAAAAAATAGAGTTACTGATCTTGGATGACGTGGGCCTAGAATCAATAAGTCCGATGCAGGCAACGATGCTGTTGGAGGTGATGGAAGATCGCTACGACAAAAGCAGCAGCATCCTGATCAGTCAACTGCCGGTGAAAAAATGGTATGGACTGATAGAAAACCCCACGACAACTGACGCGTTACTCGATCGGTTAGTACACCCCAGCTATAGACTGGAACTTAAAGGCGAATCACTACGCAAAGAGCAAGGAGTAGCCAGCACAGGAAAAATAGACTAAACCCGAGTCAGAAGATGAGCGAACACGTGAACGAATATCACTGGAATGGGTGATCGGAAAATATCGGAATAACTGATCGGATGTCGCCGGAACAGCTGATCGGATACGTCGGAATCTGCAAACAGCCTGTAGACCCTGTACACGATTCTGTGTAAATGCCTTTTCTCAGAAGTGACCGTCCAGGCGTTCACCGAACTCGATAATAAAGCGACCCTGTACACGATTCTGTGTAAATGCCTTTTCTCAGAAGTGACCGTCCAGGCGGTCACCGAACTCGATAATAAAGCGGCTCATTGCCATGCGCCAGTCCCTCAAAGGCATTGTCCATTTCTGTGAGGCCGCCTGTATCGCCAGCCACACCACCTTTTTCACTGCGTCGTCGGTCGGGAACACCTTGCGCTTTTTGATGGCATGCCGGATCACGCTGTTTAACGACTCGATGGCGTTGGTCGTGTAGATCACCTTGCGGATGTCCGTTGGGTAGGCAAAGAACGTGGCCAGATTGGCCCAGTTTGCCTGCCAGCTTCGACTTATTTGCGGGTAGCGGATGTCCCAGGCACTGGAGAACGCTTCCAGCGCCTGCAAGCCGGCTTCTTCCGTAGGGGCCTGATAGATAGCTTTCAGGTCGCGGGTGACGGCCTTGTAGTCCTTCCAGGAGACGAACCGCAGGCTGTTGCGCACCATATGTACGATACACAGCTGGAGCCGCGCCTCCGGATACACCGCGTTAATAGCGTCAGGGAAACCTTTCAGCCCGTCTACGCAGGCGATAAGGATATCGTTCAGGCCGCGGTTTTTCAGCTCTGTCAGCACGTTCAGCCAGAACTTTGCGCCTTCATTTTCGGCCAGCCACATACCTAGCAACTCTTTCTGGCCTTCGATGTTGATGCCCAGCGCCAGGAACACAGATTTGTTGATGATGCGGCTGTCCTGCCGGACTTTTAGAACGATACAGTCAAGATAAACAATGGGATAGACTGCATCCAGAGGCCGGTTTTGCCATTCGACAACCTGCTCCATGACCGCATCGGTGACCTTTGAGACCAGCGCCGGCGAGACATCGGCGTCATACAGCTCTTTGAACGCGGCGGCGATCTCGCGGGTGGTCATCCCTTTGGCGTACAACGATAAAATCTGGTTATCCATCCCGGTAATCCGGGTCTGGTTCTTCTTCACCAGTTGCGGTTCAAAGGAACCGTCACGATCGCGCGGAGTACGCAGCGCCAGCGGGCCATCGCCAGTGGTAACGGTTTTTGTGGAATAGCCGTTGCGGGCGTTGGTCCCCGGTTTAGGCTGATTTTTATCGTAGCCGAGGTGATGGGTCATTTCGGCATTGAGAGCTGCTTCGACGCTGATTTTTTTCAGCAGCCGATCGAAGTGACTGAGATCTTCAGGGGTTTTGAGATTTTTGGCCAGTTCGTTAGCCAGAGCCTGCAACTGTTTTTCGTCCATAAATTAACCTGTTTTTGATGTTGGATTGAACATATCAAAATCAGGCAAATACACAAATTTCTAAACAGGCTCGCTCATTGCCATGCGCCAGTCCCTCAAAGGCATTGTCCATTTCTGTGAGGCCGCCTGTATCGCCAGCCACACCACCTTTTTCACTGCGTCGTCGGTCGGGAACACCTTGCGCTTTTTGATGGCATGCCGGATCACGCTGTTTAACGACTCGATGGCGTTGGTCGTGTAGATCACCTTGCGGATGTCCGTTGGGTAGGCAAAGAACGTGGCCAGATTGGCCCAGTTTGCCTGCCAGCTTCGACTTATTTGCGGGTAGCGGATGTCCCAGGCACTGGAGAATGCTTCCAGCGCCTGCAAGCCGGCTTCTTCCGTAGGGGCCTGATAGATAGCTTTCAGGTCGCGGGTGACGGCCTTGTAGTCCTTCCAGGAGACGAACCGCAGGCTGTTGCGCACCATATGCACGATACACAGCTGGAGCCGCGCCTCCGGATACACCGCGTTAATAGTGTCAGGGAAACCTTTCAGCCCGTCTACGCAGGCGATAAGGATATCGTTCAGGCCGCGGTTTTTCAGCTCTGTCAGCACGTTCAGCCAGAACTTTGCGCCTTCATTTTCGGCCAGCCACATACCTAGCAACTCTTTCTGGCCTTCGATGTTGATGCCCAGCGCCAGGAACACAGATTTGTTGATGATGCGGCTGTCCTGCCGGACTTTTAGAACGATACAGTCAAGATAAACAATGGGATAGACTGCATCCAGAGGCCGGTTTTGCCATTCGACAACCTGCTCCATGACCGCATCGGTGACCTTTGAAACCAGCGCCGGCGAGACATCGGCGTCATACAGCTCTTTGAACGCGGCGGCGATCTCGCGGGTGGTCATCCCTTTGGCGTACAACGATAAAATCTGGTTATCCATCCCGGTAATCCGGGTCTGGTTCTTCTTCACCAGTTGCGGTTCAAAGGAACCGTCACGATCGCGCGGAGTACGCAGCGCCAGCGGGCCATCGCCAGTGGTAACGGTTTTTGTGGAATAGCCGTTGCGGGCGTTGGTCCCCGGTTTAGGCTGATTTTTATCGTAGCCGAGGTGATGGGTCATTTCGGCATTGAGAGCTGCATCGACGCTAATTTTTTTCAGCAGCCGATCGAAGTGACTGAGATCTTCAGGGGTTTTGAGATTTTTGGCCAGTTCGTTAGCCAGAGCCTGCAACTGTTTTTCGTCCATAAATTAACCTGTTTTTGATGTTGGATTGAACATATCAAAATCAGGCAAATACACAAATTTCTAAACAGGCTCCATGCCGCCCTTAACCACTGCCTGACGTTGCCGGCGGGCAGTACGCCGCTGCTGGTCAGCCACGGCATGGCGCTTGGCTGTCTGATAAGCACCGTCTTGGGCCTGCCGGCCTACGCTGAGCGTCGACTCAGGCTGCGTAACTGCTCCCTCTCCCGCATGGATTACCAACAAAGCCCGTGGCTGGCGCCTGGCTGGGTGGTGGAAACGGCGGGCGATGTTTCCCATCTGGATATGCCCGCCCTGGATGAGCTGCAGCGTTAACGGCGCACTGGAATCAGATATTCGCAGCGGATAGTGTGCGGCAATTCCGCGTCCGGTTTGCGCTCCGGGGGGGGGGGGGAAGAATCGTTCGATATCGCATCCCTTGCGGCGCACCAGGCTTTGCGACGGCAGGCAGGTGCCGTACAGCGACAGAATGAAGTCCTGCAGGTCGTGGGGCGGGCCTTGATAAATAAAGCGGGCGTATTCCCCCCCATCCAGATGAACGGGCTCGCCGCCGTGGACATTTTCCGGCATGTGCTGCGGCTCAATAGCGGTGGTGTAAAGCACCTCCTGTTCATCCTCTTTCTCCAAGCTTGGTCGGGTATGATTCAGGCCGTACAGCGTCGGCGGCAGACATTTGGCCTCGCCGAGATATTGGCGCCAGAAATGGATGCTCAGCTCGGTACGGAAGCTGCTGAGCTGCTCCAACGTGCAGGTGTAACTTTGCGTGACGCCGATCAGCTCCATTGCCGGTAGCCGGATGAACTCCGCCTGGGGCAGCGCGCTTTGATCCAGACGAATCGGCGGTCGGATGCCGGTGGAATCCCACTCTTCTTTGCGGCGATACAGTGCCGGCGTCTGGGCAAATTGTTTCTTGAAAGCGCGGGTAAAGGTTTGCTGGGAATCAAAACGGTACTGGAGCACGATATCCAGTATTGGCCGGCTCGTCAGCCGCAAGGCCACCGCCGCCTTGGATAACCTGCGCGCGCGAATAATAGGCGCCGATGGCGTGGCCGGCCACTTCTTTGAACATACGCTGCAGGTGCCATTTGGAATAGCCCGCTTTGGCGGCGACATTATCTAGCGACAGCGGCTGGTCCAGATGGCTATCGAGCCAGCTTAACAGGTCACGGATGATACCGGCTTGATCCATAACAATCCTCAGAAAGCGGTGATGGCGTCGTTAAAAAAGCGTCGACGCATAATAGTAATATTTTGGCTAACAGGTCGCCAAAGATTTATAAGCTTATTATTGCCAGTTAATATTGACCAGTCCCGCCGGCGCCCTCGCCCCGGCGGCCTCAATGGGTGCTACAGGAAAATACGCTTAACTATGAATAAAAAAATCGTTCTCGCCCTGATGGGCTACGCCTTCTGCCTCGGGATGGCCCGGGCCGAGGAGGTCGGTTCCGTCGACACCGTATTTAAGCTGTTCGGCTCCGATCATAAAATCGTGGTGGAAGCGTTTGACGATCCCGAGGTGCCCAATGTGACCTGCTATCTCAGCCGCGCCAAGACCGGCGGCATCAAAGGCGGCCTCGGCCTGGCGGAAGATACTTCCGATGCGGCGATCTCCTGCCAGCAAGTGGGGCCAATCACCCTAAGCGACAAGATCAAAAGCCGTCCTGAGCACGGCAGCGTGGTGTTTCAAAAACGCACATCGCTGATTTTCAAACGCCTACAGGTGGTACGCTTTTATGATCCCAAACGCAACGCGCTGGTGTATCTCTCCTATTCGGATCGGGTGGTGGAGGGTTCGCCCAAAAATGCGCTGAGCGTGGTGCCGATTATGCCCTGGGGCGAATCGCGTTCGTAGCTGCCTTTTCCGGCGCCGTGCGTGCGGCAGCGGCACCACCTGTGCCGGTCACTGCCCGCGCTAAGGCATTTGGTTGCAAGGGGAACGGGAGCGAGCTGGAGCTATCTGGCGGCAGCCGATGGCGGCGACGGGAAGTCGTTTACCGGTGGGTGAGGAAAAGATCATCGGCCGCCCGCCCCACGGGGGAGGGCACCGTTGTCGGTGAAGCTTACTCTTCCAAATCGCCGCAGAAACGATAACCTTCGCCATGAATGGTGGCGATGATTTCCGGCGTATCCGGCAACGATTCAAAATGTTTTCGGATGCGGCGGATAGTGACGTCCACGGTACGGTCGTGGGCCTTGAGCTCGCGGCCGGTCATTTTTTTCAACAGTTCGGCGCGGGATTGGATCTTGCCTGGATTCTCGCAAAAATGCAGCATGGCGCGGAATTCGCTGCGCGGCAGCTTATAACTCTCACCGTGGGGGCTAAGCAGCGAACGGCTATTGATATCAAGCTCCCAGCCGTTGAATTTATAGCTCTCCACCAATTTGCGCTCCTCAAGCGCGCCGCCCAAATTCATGGTGCGGGACAGCAAATTGCGCGCGCGTATAGTGAGTTCGCGGGGGTTGAAGGGCTTGGTAATATAGTCGTCGGCGCCGATTTCCAGCCCGAGGATCCTGTCAACTTCGTTATCGCGGCCGGTGAGAAACATCAAAGCGACGCTGGCATGCTCACGGAGTTCTCGCGCCAGCAATAAACCATTTTTACCCGGCAGGTTGATATCCATGATAACCAAATTAATATCATGTTCCGACAGGGCGCGATGCATCTCTGCGCCGTCGGTAGCTTCATGGACCATATAGCCCTCGGCTTCAAAAATGCTTTTGAGGGTATTACGGGTGACTGACTCGTCTTCAACGATAAGAATGTGCGGGGTCTGCATGTTTGCTACCTAAAATTACCAACATAATTGAAAGAGGAGGTACTCAAGCCGCTGTCGTCCTTAACGGTAGCGGAGGAATGAGACGCATCCCCCAAGGCTTCAGGCCTAAGCACTTTAATCGTGCCCTATCGTGATTAACGCTCTGTTACCGGCGACGCTTACCTGTATTCAGGGCCTGATTTCTCAGGTTTAAATGCTGCATAGCTTAGCCCTTATTAACAACAATATAACAGCGTCAACCGAATTTACCACTCAAGAGAATATCATTTTGCTGACGTATATCAAAATAAACCCTAACACCTGTGCCATTTCTGTAGACAAGATTAACAGCTCAGCTCGTTAGATAACTTTCACGTCTCTTTATGTACCATTATCTTATATTGTTTAACCCGGCAGGGCGTTCGGGTGAAATTAACCTAACAGAACAGCCGCCGGTCGCGGCATAAGGGCGCTGGGGGGACGCAGCCCGGCGCTTGGCCTGGCGCGAATGGATTACTTTTGCTTATCGATTAGCATTATAATTACCGCAAGAGTGGCGAGAAAGCGTCTATTTTCCTGCCGCCATTTTCCACAAATGACAATAGCTTCCGCCTAATAACTTAAGTGACTATGTAAATTCGTCCTAGCACGGAACCTGATGGTGTACCCTGTTGATTCTTGGATGCCCGCCAAGGCGCCCAGTTGGATTGACGTCCCACGTCCCACGGCGCGCGGTGATTTCTGCCGTGATCGCGGTAATGGTTAGCATATTAGACTGCATTATCGATAATGATGATGCGTTCCGGCGTGCCTGCGGCGCAGGCGCGCGATATTGACCGGTGCGACTCGGGTCATGCAGCGGGCCGTAAAAGCAGATATTCATTGACTTTAGCGTCTGATTGCTTTAACCAATAGAGTATTAGTAAAAAAACAGTGATAATGCCAACCATCATGCGTACCCGCTTCAGCCACGGCACCATTATTATTACCACCACCGATACCACCACGGGTAGCGGCGCGGGCTGACGCATACAGGAATCCAGAAAAAAGCCCTCACCTTGACAGTGCGGGTTTTTTTTAAGCTTAATTCAGGAGATGAAACAGAAATGCGAGTACTGAAATTCGGCGGTACCTCCGTCGCCAACGCGGAGCGTTTTATCCGCGTCGCCGATATCCTTGAGAGTAATAGCCGCCAGGGACAGGTGGCGGCGGTATTATCCGCGCCGGCCAAAATCACCAACCACTTGGTCATGATGATAGACCGTACGCTCAACGGCATTGATATCCAGCCGAATATCCTTGACGCCGAACAGATCTTTACCCGACTGTTGGACGGGTTGGCTGCAGCCCAGCCGGAGTTTGATCATCCGGCGCTGCGTAGCCAGGTGGAGCAAGAGTTCGCACAGCTCAAACAGTTATTGCACGGCATTTCACTGCTGAAATACTGCCCTGATAGCGTTAACGCCGCGATCATCAGCCGCGGCGAAAAACTTTCCATCGCGCTAATGGAAGCGCTATTACGCGCCCGCGGTTTCAACGTGACGGTCATCGACCCGGTGGAGAAGCTGCTGGCGCAGGGGGGCTATCTGGAATCGACGGTGGATATCGCCGAGTCCACCCGGCTCATCAACGATGCCGCCATCCCCGCCGATCACATCATCCTGATGGCGGGCTTTACCGCCGGTAACGAGCGCGGTGAACTGGTGGTGCTGGGCCGCAATGGATCCGATTACTCGGCGGCGGTTCTGGCGGCCTGTCTGCGCGCCGATTGCTGCGAAATCTGGACGGACGTGGACGGCGTTTATACCTGCGATCCGAATCGGGTGCCGGATGCGCGTTTACTCAGTCAGCTTTCCTATCAGGAGGCGATGGAACTTTCCTACTTCGGCGCCAAGGTTCTTCATCCCCGTACCATCGTCCCCATCGCGCAGTTCCAAATTCCCTGTCTTATCAAAAACACCACCAATCCTCAGGCTCCCGGCACGTTAATCGGGCCCACCAGCGGCGAGGAAGGTAACCCGGTCAAAGGTATTACCCATCTGAATAATATGGCGATGATCAACGTTTCTGGCCCGGGAATGAAAGGCATGATCGGCATGGCGGCGCGGATTTTCGCGGCCATGTCGCGCGCCGGCAGCTCCGTGGTGCTGATTACGCAATCCTCGTCGGAATACAGCATCAGTTTTTGCGTGCCGCAGCATGAGTTGGCGGGTGCCCGCCGGGCGCTGGAGGAGGAATTCTACCTGGAGCTGAAAGACGGCCTGCTGGAGCCGCTGGATGTGATTTCCCGCCTGGCGATTATTTCGGTGGTCGGCGACGGAATGCGAACCCAGCGCGGTCTGTCCGCCAAACTTTTTGCGGCGCTGGCGCGCGCCAACATCAACATCATCGCTATCGCCCAGGGATCCTCCGAGCGTTCCATCTCGGTGGTGGTGGACAATGACAGCACCACCACCGGCGTACGGGTCGCGCATCAGATGCTGTTCAATACCGATCAGGTTATTGAAGTCTTCGTCATCGGCGTCGGCGGCGCGCTGATCGAGCAGATCCGCCGTCAGCACGCGTGGCTAAAGGATAAGCATATCGACTTGCGGGTATGCGGAATAGCCAACTCGCGCGCTCTGCTGACCAATGTGCACGGCATCGACTTGGCTAACTGGCAGGGGGCGTTGGCGGAGGCGCGCGAGCCGTTCAACCTGGGGCGGCTGATTCGGCTGGTGAAAGAGTATCACTTGCTTAACCCGGTCATCGTCGATTGCACTAGTAGCGAGGCGGTGGCCAACCAGTATGCGGATTTCCTGGCGGATGGCTTCCACGTGGTGACGCCAAATAAAAAAGCCAATACCGCCTCAATGGATTATTACCATCAAATGCGCGCCGCAGCCGCGACCTCGCGCCGTAAATTTCTTTATGATACCAACGTCGGCGCCGGTTTGCCGGTTATCGAGAATTTACAGAACTTATTGAATGCCGGTGACGAGTTGACCCGGTTTTCCGGTATTCTTTCCGGCTCGCTGTCGTTTATTTTCGGCAAACTGGATGACGGTATGTCGCTGTCGGCGGCAACGCTTTTGGCGCGCGGCAACGGCTACACCGAACCCGATCCGCGCGATGATCTGTCCGGTATGGATGTGGCGCGCAAACTGCTGATTTTGGCGCGCGAGGCGGGGTATACGCTGGAATTGGCGGATATTGATGTCGAGCCGGTGCTCCCGGCGAGCTTTGACGCCGGCGACGACGTGGAGACGTTCCTGGCGCGTCTGCCGGCCCTGGATGATGAATTCGCCGCCAGAGTGGCGAAGGCGCACGCCGAAGGTCAGGTGCTGCGCTATGTGGGCAGCATTGACGAAGGACGCTGTAAAGTCAAAATCGACGCGGTGGGCGCCAACGACCCGTTGTTCAAAGTAAAAGACGGGGAAAACGCGCTGGCGTTCTCAACCCGCTATTATCAGCCGTTACCGCTGGTGCTGCGTGGCTATGGCGCCGGCAATGATGTCACCGCCGCCGGCGTTTTCGTCGATCTTTTACGCACGCTGTCATGGAAGTTGGGAGTTTAACATGGTTAAAGTGTATGCGCCGGCCTCAATCGGCAACGTCAGCGTGGGATTCGATGTGCTGGGCGCGGCGGTGTCGGCGGTGGACGGGACGTTGCTGGGCGATTGCGTCAGCGTGACGGGCGCCGCGATCTTCAGTCTGCACTGCGCCGGGCGTTTCGTCGACAAATTGCCGGCGGAGCCAGAGCAAAACATCGTTTACCAATGCTGGCAGCGATTCTGCGAGGCGGTGGGTAAAACGGTACCGGTCGCCATGCGGCTGGAAAAGAATATGCCCATCGGCTCCGGCCTGGGATCCAGCGCCTGTTCGGTGGTCGCGGCGCTGGTGGCGATGAATGCCCATTGCGGCCGACCGTTAAACGATGACCAAATGCTAATGTTAATGGGGGAAATGGAAGGGCGCATTTCCGGCGGGGTGCATTTCGATAATGTGGCCCCCTGTTTTCTCGGCGGCATGCAACTGATGCTGGAGGAGAGCGGCATCATCAGCCAGCCGGTACCGGGGTTCGACGATTGGCTATGGGTGATGGCCTACCCGGGCATCAAAGTGAGTACCGCCGAGGCGCGGGCGATTCTGCCGGCGCAGTATCGCCGCCAGGACTGTATCAGCCATGGCCGTTATCTGGCGGGCTTTGTGCATGCCTGCCATACCCGGCAACCGGCGCTTGCGGCTAAACTGATGAAAGATGTCATTGCCGAGCCCTATCGCACCCGGCTGCTGCCGGGCTTCGCCGACGCGCGTCAGGCGGTGGGCGATATTGGCGCGCTGGCCTGCGGTATCTCGGGCTCGGGGCCGACGCTCTTTGCCATCTGCGATCGCCAGGATACCGCGGCGCGCGTCGCCGACTGGCTGACGCAGCACTACCTGCAAAACGACGAAGGTTTTGTTCATATTTGCCACCTGGATACCTCCGGCGCCCGTATAATGATGGATTAAATAATGAAACTCTACAATATTAAGGAACACAACGAGCAGGTCAGCTTCGCCAAAGCGATCAAGCAGGGCCTTGGCCGTCAGCAGGGGCTGTTTTTTCCCATGGAACTGCCCGAATTCGCCCTGACCGAGATAGACGAGTTGCTGGAAATGGATTTCGTTAGCCGCAGCGCACGTATTTTATCGGTCTATATCGGGGATGAACTGCCGCCGGAACGCGTATTGGCGCGGGTGGCGGCGGCGTTTGAATTCCCGGCGCCGGTGGTGCCGGTCGCCGAGGATATCGCCGCGCTGGAACTGTTTCACGGCCCGACGCTGGCGTTCAAGGATTTCGGCGGCCGCTTTATGGCGCAGATGTTCACCGAAGTCGGCCAGGGCCAGCCGGTGACCATCCTTACCGCGACCTCCGGCGATACCGGTGCCGCAGTGGCCCACGCGTTCTACGGACTTAAGAATGTGCGGGTTGTGATCCTCTACCCCGAAGGCAAAATCAGCCCGTTGCAGAAAAAGCTCTTTTGCACGCTGGGCGGCAATATTCATACCGTGGCGGTAGAGGGGGATTTCGATGCCTGCCAGGCGCTGGTGAAGCAGGCGTTCGACGATGAAGAGCTGAAACAGACGCTGGGGCTGAACTCCGCCAACTCCATCAATATCAGCCGGCTGCTGGCGCAGATTTGTTACTATTTTGAAGCGGTGGCGCAACTGCCGCAGCAGGCGCGCAATCAATTGGTGATTTCGGTGCCGAGCGGCAATTTCGGCGATCTTACCGCCGGCCTGCTGGCCAAAACCTTGGGGCTACCGGTGAAGCGTTTCATCGCCGCCACTAACGCCAATGATACCGTACCGCGGTTTCTGAGCGGCGGGAAATGGCTACCCAATCCCACCGTGGCCACGCTGTCAAACGCGATGGATGTTAGTCAGCCCAATAACTGGCCGCGGGTGGAGGAGTTGTTCCGGCGCAAAAACTGGCAGCTGACGACGCTCGGCTACGGCTGCGTCGACGATAAGACCACCGCCGAAACGATGCGCGAGCTGGCGGGGCTGGGCTATATTTCCGAGCCGCATGCCGCTATCGCCTACCGTCTGCTGCGCGACGGCCTGCAGCCCGGGGAGTTCGGTTTGTTCCTCGGCACCGCCCATCCGGCCAAGTTCAAGGAATCGGTAGAATCCATCCTTGGGCAGAATCTGCCGCTGCCGCTGCCGCTGCCGCCGGCGCTGGCGGTACGCGCGACGTTACCGCTGCTGTCGGCGCGCATGCCGGCGTCGTTCAGCGACCTGCGTCATTTCATGCTGGAACTGCCGCGTTAGCGTCCCGTCAGCGGCTCGCCGCCGGCAGTTTGGCGCCGACGATCCGGGATCGTAGCGCCGTCGGCCAGCGCGAAGCGCCGGTGGTTGCTATTTCCGTAGCGCTAACCGGCCTGCTGCGGTCGTTTGAACACCCACTCATTCTCGCTCGACGCCGCGGCGTCAAACCGATAACCGCCGGCATTGAACGCTTGTAAGGACCGGGGCTGCGTCAGCGCTTCGGTAATCACGAAGCGGCACATCATGCCACGGGCTTTTTTGGCGTGAAAACTGATTACCTTGTACTGGCCGTTTTTCTCATCCAGGAACACCGGTTTGATAACCCGGCCGTTGATGCGGTCCGGTTGCACCGCGCGGAAATACTCGTCCGACGCCAGATTGATCAGGATCGGATCGCCCTGTTCCGCCAGCGCCTGGTTCAATTTATCGGTCAGCGCGGCGCCCCAATAGCGATACAGATCGGCACCGGCCGGGTTGGCCAGACGGATCCCCATCTCCAGCCGGTAGGGCTGCATCAAATCCAGCGGACGCAATATGCCGTACAGCCCTGACAGCATCCGCAGGTGCCGCTGGGCAAAATCGAATTGCGCCTCGCTAAAGGTTTCCGCCGCCAGACCGGTATAAACATCCCCTTTAAAGGCCAGTATCGCCTGGCGCGCATTGTCGGGGGTAAACGGCGTTTGCCAGGCCTGGAAGCGGGCGGCGTTCAGATCGGCCAGTTTATCGCTGATACCCATCAAGGTGCCGAGACACGACGGCGTCAGCTGCCGGCACACGTCGATAAGCGCCGTCGATTGGGGCAGTAATTCCGGCTGCGTGTAGCGACGGATCGCCAGCGGACTCTGATAATCCAGCGTTTTCGCCGGAGAAATAACCATTAGCATTGCAGGTTCCTGTTATAGCGAAAAAATACGGGCGCCGGTCATGCCGCGGCGGCGCGTACTAGCCATCGCGGGAGAGCGGGGCGGCTGCCCGGCTGTTTTTATCGCGCGGCGTCGCCGGCCGAACCCATAGACCCGGCGCCAGCTGCGGCGCGATAGCGGGAAAATTCGCCGCATAAAACGTTGGCAGCTTACCGATAGCGCGCTGGCTATTGTAATCATTCGCCAGCATCAATACGACCGGCGACAGTAACAAAAGGGCGATAAGGTTGGTTATCGTCATCAGGCCCATAGCCAGATCCGCCAGCCGCCATACCACCGAGACCTCCGCCACGCAGCCAAATAGCACCATGGTTAGCGTCAGCAGACGCAGCAGCCATTTCAGTTTCACCGGCTGCGGCACGAAAAAGCGCAGGCTGCTTTCCGCATAGGTGTAATTGCCAATAATGGCGGCGAAAGAGAACACAAACACCAGCGCCATCAGTAGCGGCATGCTCCAGTGCCCGGTCACCGTGGCCAGCGATTGATAAATCAGCGCGATGCCGTGGATATCGGCATGGGCGTGCTCGAGCGTGCCGGAAGTAAGAATAATCGCCGCCGTGGCGCTGCATATCACCAGCGTGTCGATAAATACCGCCAGCATATGGATATAGCCCTGTGAGGCGGGGTGCGGCGGCCAGGGCGCGGCGGCGGCGGCGATATTCGGCGCCGAGCCGGTGCCCGCTTCGTTAGAGAACAGACCGCGCTGTACGCCTTGGAAAATCGCTTGCGCCAAGCCATAACCCACTAGACCCGAGGCGGCCGCCGGCAGGCCCATGGCCGGTACTAACCACTGGGTCAAGCGGGCGATGGCGCGCAGGCCGCCGAAAATCGCCGCCGCGCACAAGATAAGCAGCGCCAGGGTAATCGGCCAGCGGTCCATACCGGATAACTGCTGTGCCGATAGCGTAATCGGGTTGGCCTGCACGGCGCTGAAAAAACCGCCATAGCCCGCCAGCAAAAAGAGGGTGAATAGCGTACCCATCCAGCGTAGGCCGAGCCCGTTGGCCATATACCAGGCCGGCCCGCCGCAGGTGTCGCGTATTTTGTACAACTGTGCCAGGGTGCTTTCCGCAAAGGCGGTCGCCATGCCAATCAGTGCCGCCAGCCACATCCAGAAGATGGCGCCCGTCCCGCCCAGGATCAATGCGATGGCGACCCCCATTAAATTACCGCAACCGATACGGGTGGCAAGAGAGGTGCATAAGGCTTGGAACGGCGAAATGCCGCCGTCGCCGCGCGTCCCTGAGTCTTTGAGGATCGTGAAGGTGTGGCAGAAATGGCGTATCTGGATGAAACCGGTGCGCAGCGTGAACCAAATGCCGGTACCCAACAACAGATAAATTAATAGTGAATCCCATAATAGGTTATTGATAAAATTCAATAGATCAGCCATCGTTCCTTTTCTCCCGCTCCAGCGTCCCGGCTGGGTGTTGTAGGGTCTGGGCGCTTATTTTACCCATTTTACGCATGATTTCATCGATAGGTGCGACAGGTAAAAGCCCGCGTCCGGCCGCTTTCCGCCGCCGCCGCCCGTGCTATCATTCTCGCGCCGCACTGCCCGCTCCGTGATACACGCGACAACATGAGACCATGATTATGGCAGACAAACTCAGTTCCCTGCGTAAAATGACCACCGTAGTGGCCGATACCGGCGATATTACCGCCATCAAGCGCTATCAGCCTCAGGATGCGACCACCAACCCGTCGCTTATTCTTAACGCCGCCCAAATCCCGGAATACCGCGGCTATATCGACGACGCCATCTCCTGGGCGCGCGGCCAGAGCAACGATCGGGCCGCACAGGTGAATTACGCCGCCGATAGGCTGGCGGTCAACATCGGTAGGGAAATACTGAAGTGGGTGCCCGGCCGCATCTCCATCGAAGTGGACGCGCGGCTCTCCTACGACACCGAGGCCAGCGTCGCCAAGGCCAAGAGCCTGGTGAAATTTTACGACGATGCCGGTATCGGCAACGAACGCATTTTGATCAAGCTGGCCTCGACCTGGCAGGGCATTCGCGCCGCCGAACAGCTGGAAAAGGCGGGGATCAATTGTAATTTGACGCTGCTGTTTTCATTTGCCTAGGCGCGTGCGTGCGCCGAAGCGGGCGTGTATCTCATTTCGCCGTTCGTCGGCCGAATTCTCGACTGGCATAAGGCCAGCGGTGAACGCCAGACCTTCACGCCTGATGAGGATCCTGGCGTGGTATCGGTTACCGCCATCTATCGCTATTATAAAGAACACGGTCATGACACCGTTGTGATGGGCGCCAGTTTTCGCAATAGCGGCGAAATCCTGGCGCTGGCCGGCTGCGACCAGCTGACCATCGAGCCTGCGTTGCTTAAAGAGCTGGCGGACAGCGAAGGGGAGTTTGAGCGTAAACTTTCTTATACAGGAACGGTTAAAGCGCGTCCGGGAAAGTTAACGGAAGCAGCATTTCTTTGACAGTATCATCAGGATCCGATGGCGGTGGATAAACTGGCGCAAGGCATCCGTAACTTTGCCGTCGACCAGGAAAATCTGGAAAAAATGCTGGACGAACTGCTCTAACGCAGGCCGCCGGCTTTCCCGCCGGCGAGGGCGAGAGAGAACGTTTACGGCCCTGCGCGGGCCGTTTTTCATGGCGCCGTCGGTTGGCGCCCGAGATCGTGGTTAAGGAGAGCATCATTATGCAAACATGTCGCATCGGCCTGGTATCCATTTCAGACCGCGCCGCACGCGGTGTCTATGTCGATCAGGGGCTGCCGGCGCTCCAAGCCTGGCTGAACCGCGCCCTGACCAGCCCGTTCACCCTTGAGACCCGGTTGGTGCCGGACGAGCAGCCCCTGATCGAGAAAACGCTACGCGAACTGGTGGATGAAAGCGGTTGCCATTTGGTGCTGACCACCGGCGGCGCACCGGGCCGGCGCGGCGCGATGTCACCCCTGACGCAACGCTTGCGGTGGCCGATCATGAAATGCCGGGCTTCGGTGAACAAATGCGGCAAATCAGTCTGCACTTTGTTCCCACGGCCATATTGTCGCGCCAGACCGCCGTGATTCGTAAGCAGTCGCTGATCCTCAATCTGCCGGGACAGCCGAAATCGATTCAGGAAACGCTGGAAAGCGTGAAGAACGACCGCGGCGACATTGAAGTCCAGGGCATTTTCGCCAGCGTGCCTTACTGCATTCAACTGCTGGACGGCCCTTATCTGGAAACTGAGCCGTCGGTGGTCACGGCGTTTCGACCCAAAAGCGCCCGTCGGGCCGCGGAAGAGTAAGCGGCGTGGTGAAAGGTCCGCCGCTCGCGCCGCCAACATGGCTTAATCATCCGTCGTCTGCATCGCGCATGGCTGCTATATCGCTGCCGCTCGCGTGGCGTACATGAGTTATTGCCTGAAGGGTAAACATTTTTATCGTATCAGTAAGTTTACAAGCCGTGGTATATTGTTGCCATTTACCTTGTCAAGCGCAGATGATTATGCATGACGAACATCACCGCCGGCTGGACCGGCAGGATTGTAAGACGCTCACGCTTGCGGCATTAGGTGGAGCGTTAGAGTTTTACGATTTTATTATTTTTGTGTTTTTCGCCGGGGTCATGGGGCAGTTGTTTTTCCCGGCTGACATGCCGGAGTGGCTGCGCCAAATGCAAACCTACGGCATTTTTGCCGCGGGTTATCTGGCGCGCCCGCTGGGGGGCATTGTCATGGCCCATTTTGGCGATAGGGTGGGGCGCAAGAAAATGTTTACCCTGTCTATCTTATTGATGGCGCTGCCGACGCTGGCGATCGGGCTATTGCTGACCTATGCGGCGCTCGGCATCGCGGCGCCGCTATTG
Source organism: Candidatus Sodalis pierantonius str. SOPE (assembly GCF_000517405.1). Classification (NCBI taxonomy): domain Bacteria; kingdom Pseudomonadati; phylum Pseudomonadota; class Gammaproteobacteria; order Enterobacterales; family Bruguierivoracaceae; genus Sodalis; species Candidatus Sodalis pierantonii. Next base: position 1,414,477 of record NZ_CP006568.1, read on the forward strand.
CTGCTGTTGCTGCGGATCTTGCAGGGCGCGGCCATTGGCGGCGAGGTTCCCGGCGCCTGGGTCTTTGTTGCCGAGCATGTGCCCTCCCGGCGCATCGGCTTCGCCTGCGGCGCCCTAACCGCCGGGTTGACCGTCGGCATTCTGCTCGGCTCGTTTGTGGCCACTCTTATCAACCAATTACTCCCCGCCAGCGCTATCGCCGCCGGCGGTTGGCGCATCCCTTTTTTTATCGGCGGCGTCTTTGGTTTGTGCGCTATGTATTTGCGCCGCTGGCTGCGGGAAACGCCAATCTTTATCGAGCTACAGGCGCGCAAAGCGCTGGCCCGCGAGCTACCGCTCAAATCGGTAGTGATGAGTCATAAAAAAGCGGTGGCGATATCCATGTTGCTGACCTGGCTGCTTTCCGCCGGCATTGTGGTGGTTATCCTGATGGCGCCGCTGTGGCTACAGCAGCAGCGCGGCATTAGCGCGCCCGTCGCGCTGGAGGCCAATTGCGTGGCGATTATCGCCCTGGCGTTCGGCTGCATCGTCGCCGGTGTGGTGATTGACCGTTTCGGGGCGCGTAAAACCTTCATTGCCGGTTTCGCCCTGTTGGCTATCGCCAGCTGGATCTTTTACCACAGCGACGTCACCCAACCGGCGCAGCTGTTTCTGACCTATGGTAGCGCCGGCTTCTTTGTCGGCATCATGGGCGGCGTGCCCTTTGTGATGGTCCACGCCTTTCCGGCGCCGATGCGGTTTAGCGGCATTTCCTTTTCCTATAATATTACTTACGCCATTTTCGGCGACTTGACGCCGATGGTGGTGACCTTGCTGATGAGCGTCACACCAATGGCGCCGTCCTGGTACGTGCTGGCGCTGGCGTTGATGGGGATTGCGTTGGGGTTCGCGCTGCCGGGGAACGCGAAGCGTATGCTGCCCAGCAGCGATGGGGCCAAGGCGGCGCTGTAGGCGGGTCGAATTGCCAGTTGACCGCGCAAGGCTTAAGCCAGCGGGTGGCAACCGCTTACCGGCGGCGGCGGGCAAAAATCCTCGGTCGTCGGGGGATATGGCAAGCTTAAAGAGCCGTGTCAACCAGGCGAGGTAACGCCGGCGCTATGCACGCGGTATGTGCGCGCCCCGAACGGGCGTCACGCCGCCGCTGCAATGGAAAATAGCCTAATTAATTTACTCTAAATTATTCAATAAATTAGGGAGGATCGCGCGCGTCATAGGGCAAAACGTCCGGCGCGCGAGGCGCTATCGCGGGATTTTTTTTGCCGTTACCCCTTGATGCAGGGTGGTGTGACCCCATCTTATTTGCATCCAACGTTGTTGAACCTGGGAAATAATCGGGCGGCGAAAACTTGAAAAGTTTATTTTCGGCCGCATATCAGGTTTACGACCACAACGAAATTGAACTTTTAGTGGAGATGTTTAGATGGGAAAAATCATTGGTATCGACTTGGGTACGACCAACTCCTGCATCGCAATTATCGAAGGCAGCAAACCTCGCGTACTTGAAAACAGCGAAGGCGATCGTACGACTCCTTCCATCATTGCCTATACGCAGGATGGTGAAATTCTGGTTGGCCAACCGGCTAAACGTCAATCCGTCACTAACCCGCAAAATACATTGTTCGCCATCAAGCGTCTGATCGGCCGTCGTTTCAAGGATGAAGAAGTGCAGCGCGATGTTAGCATCATGCCGTACAAAATCATCGCGGCTGACAATGGCGACGCCTGGCTGGAAGTCAAAGGCCAGAAAATGGCGCCGCCGCAGATTTCCGCTGAAATCCTGAAGAAGATGAAAAAGACCGCGGAAGATTATCTGGGCGAACCGGTCACCGAAGCGGTTATTACCGTGCCGGCTTATTTTAACGATACGCAGCGCCAGGCGACCAAAGACGCCGGCCGTATCGCCGGTCTGGATGTTAAGCGTATCATCAACGAACCGACCGCAGCCGCACTGGCCTATGGCCTCGACAAAGAAACCGGCAACCGCACCATCGCGGTGTATGACCTGGGCGGCGGGACGTTCGATATTTCGATTATCGAAATCGACGATGTCGACGGCGAAAAAACCTTTGAAGTCCTGGCGACCAACGGCGACACCCATTTGGGTGGTGAAGACTTTGACAGCCGCTTGATCAACTATCTGGTGGATGAATTCAAGAAAGATCAGGGTATCGATCTGCGCAACGATCCGCTGGCGATGCAGCGCCTGAAAGAAGCCGCCGAAAAAGCCAAGATCGAACTGTCTTCCGCGCAGCAGACCGACGTCAACCTGCCGTACATCACGGCCGATGGTTCCGGTCCGAAGCACATGAACCTGAAAATGACCCGCGCCAAGCTGGAGTCGCTGGTGGAAGAGCTGGTCAATCGCACGCTTGAGCCGCTGAAAGTGGCGCTGAAGGATGCGGGCCTGTCGGTTTCGGACATCAAAGACGTTATCCTGGTGGGTGGGCAGACCCGTATGCCGCTGGTGCAGAAGAAAGTGACCGACTTCTTCGGCAAAGAGCCGCGTAAAGACGTTAACCCGGATGAAGCGGTCGCCATCGGCGCTGCGGTTCAAGGCGGTGTACTGGCCGGCGACGTGAAAGACGTGCTGCTGCTGGACGTGACCCCGCTGTCGCTGGGTATCGAAACCATGGGTGGCGTGATGACGCCGCTGATTGCCAAGAACACCACCATCCCGACCAAGCACAGCCAGGTGTTCTCCACCGCGGAAGACAATCAGTCCGCCGTGACCATCCATGTTCTACAGGGCGAACGTAAGCGCACCGGCGATAACAAATCCCTGGGCCAGTTCAACCTGGACGGCATTGCGGCGGCCATGCGCGGCACGCCGCAGATTGAAGTGACGTTCGATATCGACGCCGACGGGATCCTGCATGTCTCCGCCAAGGACAAGAACAGCGGCCGCGAACAGAAGATCACCATCAAAGCTTCCTCGGGTCTGAACGAAGAGGAAATCCAGAAAATGGTGCAGGAAGCGGAAGCCAATGCCGAATCCGACCGCAAGTTTGAAGAGCTGGTGCAGACCCGTAACCAGGCAGATCATCTGCTGCACAGCACCCGCAAGCAGCTGGAAGACGCGGGCGACAAACTGCCGGCGGACGACAAGAGCGCTATCGAGGAAGCGCTGAAAAATCTCGACACCGCGCTGAAAGGCGAGGATAAAGCCGACATCGAAGCGAAAATGCAGGCGCTTATTCAGGTCTCCGGCAAACTGCTCGAAGTGGCTCAGCAGCAGGCTCAGGCGGCGGGCGAAGGCGGCACGGACGACGATGTGGTCGACGCCGAGTTTGAAGAAGTTAAAGACAAAAAATAATCGCCCTGAATGGGCACGGCGGCGGCGCACACCGCCGCTGCTGGCAACAGGCACGGGCGTCGAGGCAACTCTGCGCCCGTGCAAGCATGTTGAGGGCAGGAAGAGACGACGATGGCGAAATCAGACTACTACGAGATTTTAGGCGTTTCCCGGGATGCGGAAGAGCGTGAAATCAAAAAGGCCTATAAACGCCTGGCGATGAAATTCCACCCGGATCGCAACCCAGGGAATGCCGAAGCTGAAGCGAAATTTAAAGAGATCAAAGAAGCCTATGAAGTGCTGACCGACGCGCAAAAGCGCGCCGCCTACGACCAATATGGCCATGCGGCCTTTGAACAGGGCGGCATGGGCGCCGGCGGCGCGGATTTCAGCGATATTTTCGGCGATGTTTTTGGCGACATCTTTGGCGGCGGCCGGCGCCAGCGCGCCAGCCGGGGCGCGGATTTACGCTATAACATGGAGCTTTCCCTTGAGGAAGCGGTGCGCGGCGTTACCCGCGAAATTCGTATCCCTACGCTTGAAGAGTGCGATGTCTGCCACGGCAGCGGCGCGAAGCCGGGCACTTCGGCGGTGACTTGTCCGACCTGTCACGGCCAGGGCCAGGTGCAGATGCGCCAGGGTTTTTTCGCCGTGCAGCAGACGTGTCCCACCTGTCAGGGGCAGGGCAAGATCATTAAAGATCCTTGCACCAAGTGCCACGGCCATGGCCGGGTAGAGAAATCCAAGACGCTGTCGGTGAAGATCCCGGCCGGCGTGGATACCGGCGATCGCATCTGCTTAACGGGCGAAGGCGAAGCCGGCGAGCATGGGGCGGGCGCGGGGGATCTGTACGTACAGGTCCAGGTGCGTAAACATCCCATTTTTGAACGTGAAGAAAACAACCTTTACTGTGAAGTGCCGATCAACTTCGCCATGGCGGCGCTGGGCGGCGAGATCGAAGTCCCGACGCTCGACGGCCGGGTCAAGCTGAAAGTGCCGGCGGAAACGCAGACCGGTAAATTATTCCGTATGCGCGGCAAAGGCGTGAAATCCGTGCGTGGCGGGTCGCAAGGCGATTTGCTGTGCCGGGTCGTGGTGGAAACGCCCGTAAAACTCAACGAGCGTCAGAAACAGCTACTGCGCGAGCTGGAAGAGAGCTTTGGTGGACCGAGCGGCGATCAGAACAGTCCGCGCTCGAAAAGCTTTCTCGACGGTGTGAAAAAGTTTTTTGACGATTTGACCCGCTGATAGGCTCCGCCTCTGGCGCGGCGCAAATCTCCCCGGCCCTGCGCCGGGTTTTTTTGCCGCGCCGGCGGCGCCCTAAGCGAATTTTCGTCGGCACGGGGGGCAGTTTTCATTTACCCCCGCTGTCGCCTGCCGCACAATAATCCCTTCTCCGCCAAAATTGAGGATCGTTATGTTCGCTGCGTCTTTACGCCGCATGTTTGCTCACCCGGCCGCCGGCGGCGTATTGCTTTTCGTCGCCGCGCTTGCCGCTATTGTGATGGCCAATACCGACGCCAGCGCGCTCTATGACGCCATTATTCATTTTCCCGCACGGCCCGGGGGCGACACCTCTGCGCATCTGACCGTGCAGCTGATCGTTAACGATGGCATGATGGCGGTGTTTTTCTTGGCCGTGGGTCTGGAAGTCAAATACGAACTGTTGCAGGGGGAGCTCAATAGCCGCGCGCGGGCGGCGTTTCCCGCCCTTGCCGCGCTGGGGGGAATGGCGGCGCCGGCGTTGATTTATAGCCTGGTCACCGCCAGCGCGCCGGCATTGCGCGCCGGCTGGGCGATTCCGGCCGCCACCGATATCGCCTTCGCCGTCGGCGTGCTGGCCCTGTTGGGAACTCGGGTGCCGGCCAGCCTGAAAGTGTTTTTGCTGGCGCTGGCGATTATTGATGATCTTGGCGCGATAGTGATTATCGCGCTGTTCTACAATAGCGCGCTTAATCCGCTGGCGCTGGCCGCGGCAGGGGGCGTCATCGGGGTAATGGCGCTGATGAATCGCGCCAACGTCCGGTCTCTCGCGCTTTACCTGCTGCTGGGGGCGGCACTGTGGGGCTGTATCCTGCTTTCGGGTATTCACGCCACGCTCGCCGGCGTGATAGTGGGGGGGCTTATCCCGCTCACGCTGCCGGCAACCGGCAAATCGCCAGCGCGCGCCCTGGAGCACCGGCTGCAGCCGTGGGTGGTGTATCTGATTTTGCCGCTATTTGCTTTCGCCAACGCCGGTATCTCGCTGCGGGGCGTAGCGCCGGGGCATTTGGTCTCACTGCTGCCGTTGGGGATTGCCGCCGGGCTGGTGGTCGGCAAACCGCTGGGGATAGTGCTGTTTACCGCCGAGGCGGTGAAGCTTAGACTGGCTCGGCTGCCCGCCGGCATTGCATTTCGCCACATTGCCGCGGCGGGGGTACTGTGCGGTATCGGGTTTACGATGTCGATTTTTATCGCCAATCTGGCGTTCGGGCAGGGGGATCCGACCACCATCGTGCTGGCGAAGGTCGGTATTTTATCCGGCTCGGTGACCGCGGCGCTTTTGGGCTACCTGCTGCTGCGCGCGGTCTTGCCGCGGCCGCAGGGGAGCGGGGCGTCTGTCGCCCAGACGTTGCCAGAGGAAGGCAATACCCGCGCCTAATCACAAGCCGGTAGCCGTAGAAGAGCCATTGCCAAGGCCCGCTTGCGCGCCAGGAAAAGCGATCGAGGCCGTTTCGTTTGCGCCCGACAAGCGTTTAACGGCGATTTGCGGGCATAAAAAAACCGGCCAGGGCCGGTTTTCTCAACAAAGCACAACGTTACCGCAATTACTGCATGGCGTTGATTTGCGCGGTCAGGTTCGATTTATGACGTGCAGCTTTGTTTTTGTGGATCAACCCGTTGCTGGCCTGACGGTCAACAATCGGTTGCATGGCAGAAAACGCATTCTGCGCAGCTTCTTTATCGCCGGCGGCGATAGCAGAGTAAACCTTTTTCACAAAGGTGCGCATCATGGAGCGACGGCTTGCATTATGCTGACGACGCTTCTCAGACTGTACGGCACGTTTCTTAGCTGATTTGATATTAGCCAAGGTCCAACTCCCAAACTTGTTCTATGAGACAATTCAAAGGCCGAGGGATGTGCCCGTTCGGTCTTCTTTTGTCAATGGATTTGTGCAAATAAGCGCCGCTTAAACAACACAACGCGCGACGCCTGTTACAATGTGATGGCGCAATATTCTATCAGTTTCCGCCGACACAATACAGTGCTTCATGCGAAAAAAGCGTTTACCGGCGTGCTGAGCCGGCAGTTCGCCCGCGGGCAAGGGCGGACGTGCCGCCCACCGGCGTTTCGTGGCAGCATAACCTGCGTGAAAACAGGGCGGGGGCGAAATAAGCGCGGCTTTCTCTGCGCGCAATGTCAAAGATTGGAATCGCGGGTTAACCTTAGCGGTGGTACAAGGTATAATCCGCCGATTTCCACTGTTTTAGGTGTCTTGAGCCTGCTATGGAGCTTATTCGCGGCATACATAATTTACAGCCACGTCACCATGGGTGCGTGCTGACCATCGGCAATTTCGACGGCTTTCACCGCGGACACCAGGCGCTCATAGCAGAATTGCAGGCTGAGGGCCGCCGTCGCGGTCTACCGGTGATGGTGATGATATTTGAGCCTCAGCCGCAGGAACATTTCGCCGGCGATGCCGCGCCGGCGCGCTTGACCCGGCTGCGCGACAAGGTGAAATACCTGGCGGCCGCCGGCGTGGACGCGGTGGTATGCGTCACTTTCTACAAGCAGTTTGCGGCGCTCAGCGCCGGCGCTTTCGTGACGGATCTGCTGGTGCAAAAACTGGGCGTGCGTTTCATCGGCGTCGGCGACGATTTTCGCTTTGGCGCTCGGCGTCAGGGGGATTACGCCCTGCTCCAGCAGGCGGGGAAAGCGGCCGGATTCGAGGTGATGAGCACCGTCACCTACACCGAAGGCGGTCGGCGCATAAGCAGCACCGCCGTGCGCGAAGCGCTGGCGCAGGATCGTCTGATGGAGGCGGAAATGCTGCTCGGGCATCCCTATAGCCTCTCCGGCCGAGTGGTGCATGGCGACGCACTGGGGCGGACGATCGGCTACCCGACTGCCAACGTGTCGTTGAAAGGGCGGCAGGCGCCCATCAACGGCGTGTATGCGGTGGAAGTCTACGGCATCGCCGACCGGCCGCTGCCCGGCGTGGCGAATATTGGCACCCGGCCCACGGTGGCCGGTTTGCGCCAGCGGCTGGAAGTGCATTTGCTGGATGTGGACATGAACCTGTACGGTTGCCATATCGAGGTGGTGATTCGCGCGAAAGTGCGCAATGAACAACGGTTTGCTTCGCTTGACGACTTAAAGCGGCAAATCGCGAATGATGTGATGAGCGCCCGCGACTATTTCGGGCTGGCGACGCCTCAATAATGCTCAAACCGAAAACGGAACCGAGAATCGAATGACTGATTACAAAAATACCCTGAATTTGCCGGACACAGGGTTTCCCATGCGCGGCGATTTAGCCAAGCGTGAACCTGGCATGCTGCAACGCTGGTATGAACAGGATCTGTACGGGATTATTCGTCACGCCAGGAAGGGCAAGAAAACTTTCATTCTGCACGACGGCCCGCCGTATGCGAACGGCAGCATTCATATCGGTCACTCGGTCAATAAAATTCTTAAAGATATTATTATTAAATACAAAGGGTTGATGGGCTATGACTCGCCTTATGCCCCGGGCTGGGATTGCCATGGCCTGCCGATTGAGCTGAAGGTGGAACAACTGATCGGCAAGCCGGGCGAGAAGGTCAGCGCCGCGGAATTCCGCGCCGCCTGCCGCCGTTATGCCGCCGAACAGGTGGAGGGGCAGAAAAAGGATTTCATTCGTCTGGGCGTGCTTGGCGACTGGGAACACCCGTACCTGACGATGGATTTCACTACCGAGGCGAATATTATTCGCGCCCTCGGTAAGATTATCGCCAACGGCCATCTGCATAAAGGCGCCAAGCCGGTGCACTGGTGCATCGACTGCCGCTCCGCGCTGGCGGAGGCGGAAGTGGAGTATTACGACCGGACTTCGCCGTCCATTGATGTGGCTTTCGCGGCCGCAGACGCCGCCGCGGTCGCCGCCAAGTTGTTCGGCATCGCTGATTTTACTGGTCAAGTGTCACTGGTGATCTGGACCACCACGCCGTGGACCCTGCCGGCCAACCGCGCCATCGCCGTCCATCCCGACTTCGACTATCAATGGGTCGAGATTGACGGGCAAGCCTATATCCTGGCCGCCGATTTGGTGGACAGCGTCATGGCGCGCGCCGGCATCACGGGTTGGACGGTGCTCGGCAGCGCCAAAGGTAGCGCGCTGGAGCTGCTGCGGTTCCGTCATCCGTTCATGGGCTTCGATGTGCCGGTCATTTTGGGCCAGTACGTGACGCTGGACGCGGGCACCGGCGCGGTGCATACCGCCCCCGGCCATGGCCCCGACGACTATGTCATCGGCCAGCAATACGGTCTGGAAGTCGCCAATCCGGTCGGTCCCGATGGCTGCTATCTACCGGGTACGCTGCCGGCGCTGGACGGTTTGCAGGTGTTTAAAGCCAATGATGTGGTCATCGATCTGCTACGCGACAGCGGCGCCCTGCTGCACGTGGAAAAGCTACAGCACAGCTATCCGCACTGCTGGCGCCATAAAACGCCGATTATCTTTCGCGCCACGCCGCAGTGGTTCGTCAGCATGGATCAGCTCGGCCTGCGTAAGCAGTCGCTGGCAGAGATCAAGGACGTGCAGTGGATCCCCGGCTGGGGCCAGGCGCGCATTGAGACCATGGTCGCCAACCGTCCCGACTGGTGCATTTCGCGTCAGCGCACTTGGGGCGTACCGATGGCGCTGTTCGTGCATAACGAGACCGAAGCGCTGCATCCGCGCACTATTGAACTGATGGAAGCGGTGGCGCAGCGGGTTGAGCAGGACGGCATTCAGGCCTGGTGGGATTTGGATCCGGCCGAGATTTTGGGTGACAATGCCGCGCATTATCACAAAGTGCCGGATACCCTCGACGTTTGGTTCGACTCCGGCTCCACCCACTCCTCCGTGGTGGCGGTGCGGCCGGAATTTGAAGGCCATGCGCCCGACATGTATCTGGAAGGGTCTGACCAGCATCGCGGCTGGTTCATGTCGTCGCTGATGATCTCTACCGCCATGCACGGCAAGGCACCGTATCGTCAGGTGCTGACCCACGGCTTTACCGTTGATGGGCAAGGCCGGAAAATGTCCAAATCGGTGGGCAACGTAGTCAGCCCGCAGCAGGTCATGGACAAGTTGGGGGCGGATATTCTGCGTCTCTGGGTCGCCTCCACCGATTACACCGGCGAGATGGCGGTGTCCGATGAAATCCTCAAGCGTTCCGCCGACGCCTATCGCCGCATCCGCAACACCGCTCGTTTCCTGCTGGCCAACCTGAACGGTTTTGATCCGGCGCGCCACAGCGTCAGCCCGAAGCAGATGGTGGTGCTGGATCGCTGGGCGGTGGGCCGGGCGCAGGCGGCGCAGGCGGAGATCGTCGCCGCTTACGACAGCTATGATTTCCATAATGTCGTACAGCGTATGATGCAGTTCTGTTCCGTCGAGATGGGCTCTTTTTATCTGGATATCATCAAGGACCGTCAGTACACCACCAAAGCGGACAGTATCGCCCGCCGCAGCTGCCAGACCGCGCTGTATCATATCATTGAAGCCCTGGGGCGCTGGATGGCGCCCATCATGTCGTTTACCGCCGATGAGATCTGGGGCTTTATGCCGGGGGAACGGGCGCAGTATGTCTTTACCGAAGAGTGGTACGATGGCCTGTTCGGACTGGACGCCGCCCAGCCGTTGAACGATGCTTATTGGCAGACGCTGTTGCAGGTGCGCAGCGAAACTAACAAGGTTATCGAGCAGGCGCGGGCGGACAAGCGCATCGGCGGCTCACTGGAGGCTCGGGTCACGCTGTACGCGGAGCCGGATCTTGCCGCTTCACTGCGTGAATTGGGCGATGAACTCTACTTCGCGCTACTGACCTCAAGCGCGGTCGTGGCGGATTATGGCGACGCCGGCGATGACGCGGTGCAGTGCGAAGGGCTGAAGGGGCTGAAGATTGCCTTGGCAAAAGCCGAGGGGGAAAAATGCCCGCGCTGCTGGCATTATGAGACGGATATCGGTCAGCATGCCGATCATCCGGAAATTTGTGGTCGCTGTGTCACCAATGTGGCCGGCCCGGGCGAAGAGCGTAAGTTTGTCTGATGAATAAAACGATTATGTCCACGGGACTGCGCTGGCTTTGGCTGGCGCTGGTGGTTCTGGCGCTGGATCTCGGCAGCAAGCAGTGGGTCATGGCGCATTTCTGGCTTGGCGAGTCGGTGCCGGTTATCCCGTTTATTAATTTTACCTATGCCCACAATCCGGGCGCCGCCTTCAGTTTCCTGGCGGACGAGGGAGGATGGCAACGCTGGGCGTTCTCCGCCATAGCGGTGATCATCGCGGTGGTGCTGCTGGTCATGATGTATCGTTCAGACAAGCGGGCCAGGCTGTCTAACGCCGCCTATGCGATGATTATCGGCGGCGCGCTGGGCAATCTGTTCGACCGGATGGTGCATGGCGTGGTGATCGACTTTATTGATTTCTATGTCGGCGATTGGCACTGGCCCACGTTCAACGTGGCGGATGCAGGCATTTGCATTGGCGCCGTACTGATTGTGCTGGAGGGCTTTTGCCGTCCCGCCGGCAAAACCGCCAGGCAGAAAGGGTGAAGTGATGACTAATCACGCCGTACAACCGGACAGCGCGGTATTGCTGCATTTTGATCTTAAACTGGCGGACGGGCAGTTGGCCGATTCGACCCGGCGCGAGAAACAAACCGGCGCTTTTTCGGCTCGGGGACGGCAGCCTGTCCGCCGAGTTGGAGCAGGCGCTGCTCGGCCTGCGGACGGGAGACCGGAAAAGCTTCTCCCTGGCGCCGGAGTCGGCGTTCGGTCCGTCCAATCCCGATCTCATTCAGTTTTATTCGCGCCGCAATTTTATTGAGACCGGCGTGCCGGACGTGGGTACCATTATGCTGTTTACCGGTATCAACGGCAGCGAAATGCCGGGGCTGATAAGCGACGTGGCGGACGACTCTATCACCGTCGATTTTAATCATCCGCTCGCCGGTAAAGTGGTCTGGTTCGATATTGAAGTACTGGCAATTGACCCGCAACTGGAGGCGACCGTTGCGCATACTGCTGGCTAATCCGCGCGGATTTTGCGCCGGCGTTGACCGGGCAATCAGTATCGTTGAGCGCGCGCTGGAAATCTATAGCGCGCCCATCTATGTGCGCCATGAAGTCGTGCACAACCGCTATGTGGTCGATACGCTGCGCCAGCGGGGAGCGATTTTCATCGAGCAAATCGCTGAAGTGCCTGATGGCTCCATCCTGATTTTCTCCGCCCACGGCGTCTCCCAGGCGGTGCGGGCAGAGGCGCGCCGCCGCGATTTGACCGTGTTTGACGCTACCTGCCCGCTGGTGACCAAAGTGCATATGGAGGTCGCCCGCGCCAGCCGTAAGGGGACCGAGGCCATTCTGATTGGCCATACCGGTCATCCCGAAGTGGAAGGCACCATGGGGCAATACAACAACCCCGACGGAGGGATGTATCTGGTCGAATCGCCGGAGGATGTCTGGCGGCTTAACGTCAAAAACGTTGATAATCTGTGCTTTATGACCCAGACCACGCTATCGGTGGATGATACCTCTGACGTGATTGACGCGCTTCGCGCGCGGTTCCCCGCGATTATCGGGCCGCGCAAAGACGATATTTGCTACGCGACCACCAACCGCCAGGAAGCGGTGCGCAATCTGGCCGCCGATGCCGATGTGGTGCTGGTGGTCGGCTCGAAAAACTCCTCCAACTCCAACCGGCTGGCGGAACTCGCCCAGCGGGTTGGCAAGCCGGCCTATCTGATTGACAGCGCCGGCGACATCCAGGAAAGCTGGCTGCAGGGCACGCAGGCAATCGGCGTTACCGCCGGCGCCTCGGCGCCCGATATCCTGGTGCAGCGGGTAATCGAACGTCTGCGCTCGCTGGGCGCCGAAGACGCTGAAGAGCTCATAGGCCGCGAGGAAAATATCGTCTTTGAAGTGCCGAAAGAGCTGCGGGTCGACGTGAAGATGGTGGAGTAATGCCATCATCGCCGTCTTGCCTAACGCTTTCGTAACGGCGTACCCTCCCAAGCCGCGGGTCAATCGAACCGGAAACGGTAGGTTGGTGCACTGCAGCAGTGCGCCGTCCAGCTCGCCGGGGGCCGCCAGCTGCTTACGTGCCGAAGTGATAAACAGCGTCGTGCCTCCGGGGCCGCCAAAGGCGCAGCAGCTGGGCTGCGTGACCGGCAGCGGCACATGCTCGGCGAGCGTAAGCGTACCGTGGCGGATACGGTAGCGGCTAAGACACCCGTGGCCGAAGCGGGCGTTAATCAAATCCCTCTCATGACTGAGCGCCGACCCGTCGGGCGTCATATCGTCGGCGGCGTGGCTACGCATCTCCTGCGGCAGAATTCCCAGGCCGCTGGCTGAGAAAAACAACTGCTCGGCGCTGTCGGCAAACCAGACGCGATCTTCATGCCAGGCGAGCGTGTTGGGAATGGTCATGGCGCCGGCCATTTTGACCGGCCGGGAATCGCCCGGGGCAAACCGATACCAGCCGCCGAGGGGCGCCGATTCGTTAACGTCCATGGTGCTGAATCACAGGGAACCATCAGGGGCGATGGCGGCCTCGTTGAGGGGGTGCCGGCCGCGTCACGCTGGTAGGGGCAGAGCAACGCCGGCTGCGCCTGACAATCCTCCCAGTGATAAAGCAGGATGCCCTGGTCGCTCAACAGCATAAACTGTTCGCGACGCTCGGTCAGCAGCGCGGCGCTGAACAGCGGCGCGAGCCTGCGCTGTTCGATGGCATCCCGCTCCGGCCAATAGCGCAGCAATCGGCGTTGTAAAATATCGACCCACAATAGGGACCGACTCTGGCTGCACCAGACCGGGGATTCCCCCAGCTCGGCGCGATAATCGCCCACCGGACGCACCTGACCGCTAAAAAGCGTCTCCGTCCTGACCTCATCTTTGGCTTGCCAATAAGCGCTAAGTGTAGCGGCTTTACGCGATGGGGAAAGCGTAAAAACGCATTGGCTATGAATAAACATTCAATTTGCGCTGCGCGGCGCAAAAAAATGTCGTCGGTCAGCGGCCTAGCTCATCCTTTGCGCGCCCGAGCGCAAATTTATCATCACCACGGATTTCTGCTGGCGGCGGCGCTCCGGCACGGTTAACCTGAGAATAACCGACAAGATAAAAAAGTGAGAGGATCCATGAGCAACATAACAATCCGCATCGCGGTCGCCGGCTCGGGTGGCCGGATGGGGCGCCAGCTAATCCAGGCGGTGGCGCAGTCGGAACAGGCGGCGCTGGGCGCGGCGTTAAGCCGCGACGGTTCGGGATTGTGCGGGATGGACGCCGGTGAGCTGGCAGGTATCGGCGCCCTCGACGTCACGATAAGCGACGATCTCGTGGCGGTAAAAGAGGATTTTGATATCCTCATTGATTTTACCCGACCCGACGCTAGCCTGGCGTACCTGGATTTTTGCCGTGGGCATCGCAAAGGCATTGTCATCGGCACCACGGGGTTTAGCGATGCGCAGAAAGAGGCCATTCACGCGGCGGCGCAGGAGACGGGCATTGTTTTCGCCGCCAACTTCAGCGTCGGGGTCAATCTGATGCTTAAGTTGCTGGAAAAAGCGGCGCAGGTGATGGGGGAGGAGGCCGATATTGAAATTATCGAGGCGCATCACCGCCATAAAGTGGATGCCCCGTCAGGCACGGCGCTAGCCATGGGGGAAGCGATTGCCGGCGCCCTCGGGCGCGATCTTGCCGATTGCGCGGTGTACAGCCGTGAAGGCCATACCGGCGAGCGCAAAGCGAAAAGCATCGGCTTTGCCACGGTGCGGGCCGGCGATATCGTGGGTGAGCATACCGCCATGTTTGCCGAGGTCGGCGAGCGCCTGGAGATCACCCATAAAGCGTCAAGCAGAATGACTTTCGCCAGCGGAGCGGTGCGTGCCGCCGTTTGGCTTTCGGGCCAAAAAAAGGGCCTTTTTGATATGGTAAATGTGCTTGGTCTTGACAAATTATAGGGTTTTTTCTAAATTGTTTTCTTCATATGTTCGTATTAACGGCTTGTTTATATTGAATAATTAGGGGTGGGTCGCTTAAGTGGTCTGATTTTTGCCAATTTAGGTTGATTCCCTCGTTAAACTCCCCTTTTTTAACATTAAGCGTGGGATTATACGGCGCCATCAGCGGTTTCCTCCGCCAAAAGGCGCCGAAGAGCACCACTTGCCGCTCTGGCGCCATCAAAATAGCGAGCAACCGTTTTCCTGGGCTGTCTTATCCTCTTTTTTACGCTATTCATGCCATCATTACGCTAAAGTGGACGAAAACAGTTAAAAAATATCCCTTTAGGGTAGACAAACTATAGGGTCATCTTTAAAATGCGCCCAATTTGCCAAAATTCTACCTTACAGGTGATTTTTGCATTGATTCATGCCGTTTGAATGAATTAATATGCAAATATAATGACTGAATATTCCTTGGAGGGTGTTTTGATAAAGTCAGCGCTGTTGGTTCTGGAAGACGGAACCCAATTCCATGGTCGGGCCATTGGGACAGAGGGCACGGCGGTGGGGGAAGTGGTTTTCAATACGTCAATCACTGGTTATCAAGAAATCCTCACTGATCCTTCCTATTCTCGCCAAATCGTTACTCTCACTTATCCCCATATCGGCAATGCCGGCACCAATGAAGCAGACAACGAATCCCCCCGCGTGCAGGCGCTGGTGATCCGCGACCTGCCCCTCATCGCCAGCAACTTTCGCGATACGCTGTCGCTCTCGGATTATCTGAAGCAGCAGAATATTGTCGGCATCGCCGATATCGATACCCGTAAGCTGACGCGTCTGCTGCGGAAAAAAGGGGCGCAAAACGGCTGCATCATCGCCGGCGATAATCCGGATGCGCAGCTGGCGCTGCGCAAAGCCCGCGAATTCCCCGGCCTGAATGGCATGGACCTGGCGAAAGAGGTGAGTACCACTGAGCAGTACAGCTGGACCCAGGGCAGTTGGACTCTGGACGGAGGATTACCCGCGCCGGCGACTGACCTGCCTTATCATGTGGTGGCTTATGACTATGGGATCAAGCGCAATATCATGCGCATGCTGGTGGATCGGGGCTGCCGCTTGACGGTGGTGCCGGCGCAGACGCCGGCTGAAACGGTGCTGGCCATGAACCCCGATGGCATTTTCCTGGCCAACGGCCCGGGGGATCCGGCGCCCTGCGATTACGCGATCGCCGCCATCCAAACCTTCCTCACCACCGATATTCCGCTGTTCGGCATTTGCCTGGGCCATCAATTGCTGGCGCTGGCCAGCGGCGCCAAGACGGTGAAGATGAAATTCGGTCACCACGGCGGCAACCACCCGGTAAAAGATTTGGCGGCCGATCGGGTGATGATCACCGCCCAGAACCACGGCTTCGCGGTGGATGAAAAAACGCTGCCCGCCACGCTCAGGGTAACCCATACCTCACTGTTTGACGGCACGCTTCAGGGCCTGCACCGCACCGACAAACCGGCGTTCAGTTTCCAGGGGCATCCCGAGGCCAGCCCTGGCCCGCACGACGCCGCGCCGCTGTTCGACCATTTTATCGAGCTCATCAACGCTTATCGCTCACAGCCTAACGTATCAGGAGCCTGAGATGCCAAAACGTACCGATATAAAAAGTATCCTGATCCTGGGCGCCGGTCCTATCGTTATCGGCCAGGCGTGTGAGTTCGATTATTCCGGCGCGCAAGCGTGCAAAGCCCTGCGCGAAGAGGGCTATCGCGTGGTACTGGTGAACTCCAACCCCGCCACCATTATGACCGACCCCGACATGGCCGATGCAACCTATATCGAGCCTATTCACTGGGAAGTGGTGCACAAAATTATCGAAAAAGAGCGGCCGGATGCGCTGTTGCCAACCATGGGCGGCCAAACGGCGCTCAACTGCGCCCTGGAGCTCGAGCGTGAAGGGGTGCTGAAAGCGTTCGGCGTGGAGATGATCGGCGCCACCGCTGACGCGATCGACAAGGCGGAAGACCGCCAGCGTTTCGATAAGGCAATGAAAAAAATCGGCCTGGAAACCGCGTGCTCCGGCATTGCACATACCATGGACGAGGCGCTGGCGGTGGCGGCGGATGTCGGCTTCCCCTGCATTATCCGCCCCTCGTTCACCATGGGCGGCACCGGCGGCGGCATTGCCTATAATCGCGAAGAGTTTGAAGAAATTTGCGAGCGCGGTCTGAATTTGTCCCCCACCACCGAACTGCTGATCGATGAGTCTCTCATCGGCTGGAAAGAGTATGAGATGGAGGTGGTGCGCGATAAAAAAGATAACTGCATCATCGTCTGTTCTATCGAGAACGTCGATTCGATGGGTATCCACACCGGTGACTCGATAACCGTCGCGCCGGCGCAGACCCTGACCGATAAAGAGTACCAAATCATGCGTAACACCTCAATGGCGGTATTGCGCGAAATCGGTGTGGAAACCGGCGGCTCTAACGTCCAGTTCTCGGTCAATCCGAAAACCGGCCGGTTTATCATTATCGAGATGAACCCGCGCGTTTCCCGCTCCTCCGCGCTGGCGTCCAAGGCGACCGGCTTCCCCATCGCCAAAGTCGCCGCTAAGCTGGCGGTGGGATATACCCTCGATGAGCTGATGAACGACATTACCGGCGGCCGCACGCCGGCCTCCTTCGAGCCCTCCATCGACTATGTGGTGACCAAGATTCCGCGCTTTAACTTCGAGAAATTCGCGGGTACCAACGACCGTTTGACCACGCAGATGAAATCGGTGGGTGAAGTCATGGCCATCGGCCGCACCCAGCAAGAGTCGCTGCAAAAAGCGCTGCGCGGGCTGGAAGTGGGAGCCAGCGGCTTCGATCCCAAGGTCAATCTCGACGATCATGAAGCGTTGACCACCCTGCGGCGCGAGCTGAAGGATGCCGGCGGCGAGCGTATCTGGTATGTGGCCGACGCCTTCCGCGCCGGCATGTCGGTGGACGGCGTGTTCAACCTGACCAATATCGATCGCTGGTTCCTGGTGCAAATCGAGGAGCTGGTCAAGCTGGAGAACGACGTGGCGGAGCGAGGCGTCACCGCCCTTAGCGCCGATTGCCTGCGCCAGTTGAAACGCAAGGGCTTTGCCGATGCGCGGCTGGCCGCTCTGGTGGGCGTGGCGGAGGCAGAAATTCGCAAATTACGCGAAAGCTACAATCTGCACCCGGTCTATAAGCGGGTGGATACCTGCGCCGCCGAGTTCGCCACCGATACCGCCTATATGTACTCGACCTATGATGAGGAGTGTGAATCCCAGCCTCATCAGGATCGCGAGAAAATCATGGTGCTGGGCGGCGGCCCGAACCGGATAGGCCAGGGCATCGAGTTTGACTACTGCTGCGTACACGCCTCGCTGGCGCTGCGGGAAGACGGTTACGAGACCATCATGGTCAACTGTAACCCCGAAACGGTCTCCACAGATTACGACACCTCGGATCGTCTTTATTTCGAGCCGGTGACGCTGGAAGACGTGCTGGAAATCGTGCGTATCGAAAAGCCCAAGGGCGTCATCGTACAGTACGGCGGCCAGACGCCGCTGAAACTGGCCCGCGCGCTGGAAGCCGCCGGCGTGCCGGTGATTGGCACCAGCCCCGATTCCATCGACCGGGTAGAAGATCGGGAGCGTTTTCAGCAGGCGGTCGAGCGTTTGGGGCTGAAACAGCCGGCCAACGCCACCGTCACCACCATTGACCTGGCGGTGGAAAAAGCTGCCACTATCGGTTATCCGCTGGTGGTGCGCCCCTCTTATGTCCTGGGCGGCAGGGCGATGGAAATCGTTTACGATGACACGGACCTGCTGCGCTACTTCCACAGCGCGGTTAGCGTGTCCAATGATGCGCCGGTGCTGCTTGACCGTTTCCTGGATGATGCGGTGGAAGTGGATGTCGATGCGGTTTGCGATGGCGAAAACGTGCTGATTGGCGGCATCATGGAGCACATTGAGCAGGCCGGGGTGCACTCCGGCGACTCGGCCTGTTCGCTGCCGGCGTATACGCTGAGCCGTGAAATTCAGGATGTCATGCGCCAGCAGGTGGAGAAACTGGCGTTTGAGCTGCAGGTCAGGGGGCTGATGAACGTCCAGTTCGCGGTGAAGGATAATGAGGTGTACCTCATCGAGGTCAACCCCCGCGCCGCGCGCACGGTGCCGTTTGTTTCCAAGGCCATCGGCGTAGCCTTAGCGAAGGTGGCCGCCCGGGTGATGGTCGGCAAATCCTTGGTGGAGCAGGGAGTGACGCGCGAAGTCATTCCCCCCTACTACTCGGTGAAAGAGGTGGTGCTGCCGTTTAACAAATTCCCCGGCGTTGACCTGATTCTGGGGCCGGAGATGCGCTCCACCGGCGAGGTCATGGGCGTAGGGCGGACCTTCGCCGAAGCGTTCGCCAAGGCGATGCTCGGCAGCCAGTCGCGCATGAAGAAAAGCGGCCGTGCGCTGCTGTCGGTACGTGAAGGCGACAAAGACCGGGTGGTAGACTTGGCGGCCAAGCTGCTGAAACACGGCTTTGAGCTGGACGCTACCCACGGCACGGCGGTGATCCTGGGCGAGGCAGGTATCAATCCGCGTCTGGTGAATAAAGTCCATGAGGGACGGCCGCATATTCAGGACCGGATCAAAAACGGCGAATACAGCTATATCGTGAATACCACCGCCGGCCGCCAGGCGATTGAGGATTCCAAACTCATCCGGCGCAGCGCCTTGCAGTATAAAGTCCATTACGACACGACGCTGAACGGCGGGTTCGCTACCGCGATGTCCCTCAACGCCGACGCCACCGCCCAGGTAATTTCGGTGCAGGAAATGCACGCGCAAATCACCGGCTGAATCCGCGTGTAACGGTGTTAAAAAGGGTGCGAAAGCATCCTTTTTTTATGG
The DNA here is from genome assembly GCF_000517405.1 of Candidatus Sodalis pierantonius str. SOPE. Lineage (NCBI taxonomy): Bacteria > Pseudomonadati > Pseudomonadota > Gammaproteobacteria > Enterobacterales > Bruguierivoracaceae > Sodalis > Candidatus Sodalis pierantonii. The sequence goes on from NZ_CP006568.1 coordinate 1,433,853, forward strand.
CTGTTTCGCTCCGGTTTAACCGATTTCCTTCTGTCGGCGCGGCGCTTTTAAGTGCTTTCTGAAATTTGTCACGCCTTACAAAGCCAGCTATCGACGCCCCGGATCTCTTTCCGTATAGTGTCAGCAATTTTGTTGCCTGTAAGGGTTTTTATGATTATTAGCCTGATTGCCGCCCTGGCGGTAGATCGTGTGATTGGGATGGAAAATGCCATGCCCTGGCATCTTTCCGCCGATCTGGCCTGGTTTAAACGTAACACACTCGACAAACCGGTTATCATGGGGCGCCGGACGTTTGAGTCCATCGGTAAGCCGCTGCCGGGGAGACACAATATCGTGCTGAGCAGCCACCCCGGCGTTAATGACGACGTGACCTGGGTGTCAACGCCTGCGCAAGCGCTGGCCGCGGCGGGTGCAGTGGCAGAAGTGATGGTCATCGGCGGGGGGAAAGTTTATGAGACCTTTTTGCCACAGGCCGGGCGGCTCTATCTGACCCATATCGATGCGGAAGTGGATGGCGATACCTGGTTTCCCGATTATGAGCCGGATGAATGGCAATCCACCTTCAGTGCATTCCATGACGCCGACGAGAAAAATACCCACAGTTACTGCTTTGAAGTTTTGGAGCGCCGCGGCTGACGCGCGGCTTGTCCTCGAACGCCGCGCGTGACGTGCGACCCGGCCTGTAGCGCCGCGAATGATGCGTGATTTGTGGCGTCGTCCGCGCCGGGGTTTAACGGCCAGACACCCGTCAGGCCGCCGGGGTTGGCCTTAAGCGCTGATGGGATTTTCGATGCCGGTCTCGTTTTGCCGGTTGGAGGGCACGCGGGTAAAGGTTTTATCCTCCCAGCGCAGCAGAGTCAGTTCGCGGCCCCAGCAGCAGCCGGTGTCGAGCCCGTAGATATTCACCGGTGTTCCCTGTCCCATTAGCGAAGCCCAGTGGCCGAAAATGATGCTATAGCATTCGGGCACCGGCCCCGGCAGCGCAAACCAGGGCCGCAGCGGCGCCGGCGCTTTCTCCGGTATATCCTTGCAGTTCATTTCCAGCTGGCCGTTGGGAAAGCAGTAGCGCATGCGGGTGAACACGTTGGTACTGAACCGTAAACGCGCCAGACCGCTCAGCTCCGGGCTCCAGTTGTTCGGCATATCGCCGTACATGGCGTCGAGGAACAGCGGATAGCTGTCGCTGCTGAGAACCGCCTCTACCTCCCGTGCGCACTGGCGCGCCGTCGCGAGATCCCACTGCGGCGTGATGCCGGCGTGGGCCATCACCAATTTTTTCTCCTCATCCACCTGTAGCACCGGCTGGCGGCGCAGCCAGTTGATTAATTCATCGGCGTCCGGCGCTTCCAGCAGCGGTGTGATGCGATCTTTCGGCTTATTGCGGCTGATACCGGCATAGACCGCCAGTAAATGCAGATCGTGATTGCCCAGCACCATACGTACGCTATCGCCCAAACTGCGCACCAGACGCAGCACCTCTAGCGAATCGGGGCCGCGCGCGACCAGATCGCCGGTCAGCCACAGGGTGTCCAGCGCCGGATTGAACTCAACCTGCGCCAATATGATTTTCAGCTCATCGAAGCAGCCGTGAATATCACCGATTAAATAAGTCGACATAGTTAGTTTATAAGAGTAGGAATCGCCAGGCGGAAGACGGGGATCGCAACGTGAAACCCTTGTCCCTGATCATCGACCATATCGTAATGGCCCTGCATGGTGCCGAGCGGGGTTTCCAACACCGCACCGCTGGTATATTGAAACTCGCCGCCGGGAAGGATGCGCGGCTTCTCGCCCACCACCCCTTCGCCCTGGACCTCGATCTCCTGGCCGTTGGCGTTGGTGATAAGCCAGTAACGCCCCATCAGCTGCACGGGGTGCCGTCCCAGATTGCGCAGCGTGATGGTATAGGCGAAAACGTAACGATCCTTTTCCGGCTGAGACTGGGTCTCTATGTACATGCTCTGAACCTGAACGCAGACACGGGGCGAGTTTATCATCAAAGCACTCCTGTTAGTCCTGTGAAACGAGGCGCTCCGCCAGCACGTTAGCCAACCGGCAGTAATGCTCAACGCTCAAATTTTCCGCGCGCAGCGTCGCGTCGATACCCTGTTCCGCCAACTGTTGCGCACTGAAAAGGTTGCCCAGACTGTTGCGCAGCGTCTTGCGGCGCTGGTTGAACGCCAGGCTGGTCAACGTGGCCAGTTTACTCAAATCGCGGACCGGGAACGGTAGCGTAGCATAGGGCACCAGCCGCACCACCGCCGAATCCACTTTCGGCGCCGGGCGAAACGAGGTCGGCGGCACTTCCAGTACCGGGATGATGTTGCAGTAGTACTGCGCCATCACACTCAACCGGCCGTAGGCCTTGCTGTTCGGGCCCGCCACCAGCCGGTTGACCACCTCTTTTTGCAGCATAAAGTGCATATCGCGAATGGCATGAGTATAGCTGAAAAGGTGGAACATAAGCGGCGTGGAAATGTTGTAGGGCAGATTGCCGAATACCCGCAGCGGCTGGCCCCGTTCGGCGGACAGCGCGGCGAAATCCACCGTCATCGCGTCCTGCTGTACGATGTTGAGCTTGGACTGCAAAAAAGGATGGCTGGCCAGGCGGGCGGCCAAATCACGGTCAAGCTCGATAATGGTCATGGCGTCGATGCGCTCCGCCACCGGCTCGGTCAGTGCGCCCAGGCCGGGGCCGATTTCCACTATTGCCTGGCCAGGCTCGGGATGAATGGCGGCAACAATAGCATCAATAATTGAGCTATCGTGCAGAAAGTTCTGGCCGAAACGCTTGCGCGCCAGATGCTCCTGATGAACGCGGTTATTCATTACGATGTTTTATCATGTCGATGGCGAGATTAAGCGCCGTTTTGATACTGCCGGCCTCCGCCTGTCCCGATCCGGCCAGCTCCAGGGCGGTGCCGTGATCGACGGAGGTACGAATGAAGGGGAGCCCCAGCGTGATATTGACCGCCCGGCCGAATCCCTGATATTTCAGCACCGGCAGACCCTGATCGTGATACATCGCCAGCACCGCATCCGCCTGCTGTAAATATTTCGGTTGAAATAGGGTATCGGCAGGCAACGGACCGACCAGATTATACCCTTTGGCGCGCAGCGTATCCAGGGCAGGCGTGATCACTTCGATTTCTTCCCGGCCCATATGGCCGCCTTCGCCGGCGTGGGGGTTAAGCCCGCAGACATAGATGCACGGCTGTGCGATACCGAATTGCCACTTGAGATCCTGGACCAAAATCGTAATGACTTCATCCAGGGACTGGCGGGTGATGGCGCCCGGAACCGCCAGCAGCGGCAAGTGGGTGGTGGCGAGCGCGACGCGCAGCGACTCGGTGGCCAACATCATAACGACGCGATCGCAGCCGCTGCGTTCGGCGAAATATTCGGTATGGCCGCTAAACGGCAGGCCGCCGTCGTTAATGATGCCCTTATGCACCGGACCGGTGAGCAGCGCGGCGAACTCGCCGCTGAGGCAGCCGTCGCAGGCGCGGGCCAGGGTCGCTATCACATAATGGCTATTGGCGGCATTGAGTTCACCGGCAGTGACCGGCGCCGGCGCCTCGATGGCCAGCACCGTCAGCTCTCCAGCCTGGCGCGGCGTAGCCGGCTCTTCGGGACGGTAGGGGTGCAGCCGCAGCGGCAGGTTGAGCTGCCGCGCCCGCGCCGTTAACAGCGCCGGATCGGCGCAGATCAACAGCTCGACCGGCCACGCCTGCTGGGCCATTATGGCGACGAGATCGGGACCTATCCCGGTGGGTTCGCCGGGAGTGATGACTATGCGTTGGTTATTGCCCATTGTTGTCGATAATTTTCACATAGGCGGACGCGCGCTGCTCCTGCATCCAGGTTTGCGCCTCTTCGGCGAACTTACGATTGAACAGCAGGCGATAGGCGCGGTTTTTCTGGGCGGCGTCGGTGCGGTCCACCTGACGGGTGTCGATAAGCTGAATCAAATGCCAGCCGAAGGACGAATGCACCGGCGTGCTGATTTCCCCTTTCTTCAGGTGCATCAGCGCATCGCGGAAGGCCGGGTCGAAGGCATCGGCGGAGCTCCAGCCCAGATCGCCGCCCTGATTGGCGGAACCCGGATCCTCGGACAGCTGTTTAGCGGCGGCGCTAAAGCTGATGCGACCGCTCTTGATTTGCGCCGCGATATCCTCAAGCTTGGCGCGAGCCTGCTGATCGGTCATCATCACCGAGGTGCGCAAAAGAATGTGGCGCGCATGTACTTCGGTAACCGCCACTTTCTGATCGCCGCCGCGAATGTCGTTGACTTTCAGGATATGAAAACCGACGCCGGAGCGGATCGGGCCGACAATGCTGCCCTTCTGAGCGCCCTGCAAGCGCGCCGCGAACAGCGACGGCAGCTCTTCAAGTTTCCCCCAGCCCATTTGACCGCCTTTCAGCGCCTGCGGGTCAGCGGAGTAAGTGATTGCCAACTTTCCGAAGTCCGCGCCGCTCTTGCTCTGCTCGACTAAAGAATTGGCCAGCGCTTCCGCTTTATCCACCTGATCCTGGGTCGGGTTTTCTGGCAGCGGAATCAGAATATGGCTGAGATTAAATTCCGCGCCGTTGCCGGTTTGGGCGGCGATCTGCTGCGCCAGCGAGTCCACTTCCTGCGGCAAAATATTCACACGGCGACGAACTTCGCCGTTGCGCACTTTGGCTATAAGCATCTCTTTGCGGATTTGCGCCCGGTAGGTGTTGTAGTCCATGCCGTCATAGACCAGGCGGCTGCGCAACTGATCGAGGGTCATGTGGTTCTGGGCGGCGATATTGCCGATGGCCTGATCCAGCTGCTCGTCGCTGATGGTGATGTTGGCGCGCTGGGCCAGCTGCAAAATAATGTTATCCATAATCAGCCGGTCGAGGATCTGGCGGCGCAGCGTCGCGTCGTCCAGCAGTTGTTGATTGGCTTCCTGCGCGCCGCGTTTCACCGTGGTCAGCATGTTGTTCACATCACTTTCCAGGACGACGCCGTTGTCCACTACGGCGGCAACTTTATCCACGACCTGCGGGGCGGCGAGGGCGCCTTGGGCGCACAGGGCGAGGCCGAGGATAAATGTTTTCCAGTTTTTCATGACTTTTCCATATATATCAGCCGCATACGCGGATTAAGTTCAATGTTTGCGTCGAGACTGCAGCATTAAAACGCCCGCTGATAGGGGAGAATGCCGGATCCCAACATCTTATCCGTACCCAGGCCATAATTGCTGCTCAAATCGCGCAGTTCAATATTAAACGACACTTTGTTGTCGTACTGGCTGGAACTGTCGGTATTGTTCCAACCGATGATCTTCCGCTCATAGCCCACATTGATAGCCCAGCAGCAGGTGTTGTATTGCAGGCCGACCAATTGATCCGCCGGCTGGTTGGCCTTGGTATCGTAATAATACGCGCCGACCAGCGACCAGTGGTCAACCAGTGGCCAACTGCCGGTGACCCCCACCTGCGAAATGCCCTGTTGATAGCCGGGATGGCTAATGTCGGACAGCATCTGCTCAATATATTGCGGGCTGGCGTAACGGTAGTTCAGCTGCAGGATGCGGTTCTCGTCGCGCCGGTACTCCAGCACCGCATCGCCCAGCGCAACGCTGTTCAAACGGGAGTCATACTGCAGGCCGCCGCGGACCCCCCACTGATTGCTGATACGCCAGTAGCTATCTCCCGCCCAAACCACGCTGCCGGTATTATCATAATTATCCCAGGTACCGGTGATATCACCGGTACGGGGCCACGAGAAGTAGTAGATTTGACCCACGGAGGCGTTAAATCGTTCCACGCGCTGATCGTCATAAATTCGGGTGGTCACGCCGCCCGCCAGTTGGTTGGCGGACGAAATACGGTCGAGGCCGCTGTAGGTGCGATCGCGGAACAGGCCGGAGTAGTCGGTTTGCAGGATAGTGGAGTCGTAAACGCCGATATCGTTCTGATTGCGATAGGGGACATACAGGTATTGCAGCCGCGGCTCCAGCGTCTGGGTGTAATCGGGCGCGTAATCCATATCGCGCTCGAAAACCATCTTGCCGTCGGTTTTAAACTGCGGCATAACCCGGTTGACCGAGCCCTTCAGGTGACGGCCGGTGGTGGTATTCTCGTTGTAATAATCGATATTTTCCTGCTGATAGTGTGTGGCTATCAGCTTGACTTCGGTATTCAGACTGCCCCAGAGGTTGGCCAGCGGCAGGTTGAGCGTGGGCTCAATATGCAGCCGGGTGGCTTCGGGATAATCGTTGTTGACGTTGGTAAATTTGGCCGTCTGGCTGAATACCTTGAGGTCAAAGGGACCGATGTCGTTTTTATAGTAGGTCAAGTCGAACTGGGGCGCGGCGCGGTAAGCGTCGCTGCTATTGGTGTCAAACACCTGGAACTGCTTGTACGACAGGGCGGAATCCCAGTTTTCATCGGCATAGCCGAAGCTGAATTTTTGCGTGGCGTAGCCGTCGGTGGTACTGCCGTACTTGGAATCCAGATCGTCGAAATAGTTGGAATCGCTGACTTTGGTATAGTCGACGTTGAAACGCCACACCTGATCCATGACGCCGTTATGATGCCAATAGAGCAGCCAGCGGTCGCTATCGCCATCGCTGGCGTGTTCGCTGCTGTAAACGCGATCTTTGGGTAGCCAGTCGAATTCCACCAGCCCTTCGCCCGGGGTCGTCAGGTAGCGGAACTCGGTCTGGATCTGGGTGCCGCGTTTACTCATGTAATTCGGCGTGATAGTGGCGTCGTAATTGGGCGCCAGGTTCAGGTAGTAGGGCGCGCTGAACTCGAAGCCGTTGTTACTGCCGTATTTGGCATTGGGGATAAGGAAACCGGAGCGGCGCTTGTCGCCCACCGGCATTTGCAAATATGGACTGTAGAAGACCGGCACCTTACCGATTTTAAAGCGCGCGTTCCAAATCTCGGCGACTTGCTCCTCGCGGTCGTGGATCACCTCCGAACCGACCACGCTCCAGCTGTCGTCCCCCGGCAGGCAGGAGGTAAAACTGCCGTTTTCCAATACCGTGTAGCGGTTATCGCCGCGCTGTTTCATGGTATCGGCGTCGCCGCGGCCCTGCCGGCCCACCATCTGGTAATTACCCTGATAGACGTCGGTATCTTTGGTGTTGAGATTAGACCAGGCTTTGGGGCCCTGCAGTTTGATCTCATTGCTGGCATAATTGACATTGCCGGTGGCGGTAACGGTACGCAGCGGAGCCTGGTTTTGCTCCTGGCGCTGCGTGAGCTGCACTTCATCGGCGGTGAGCGTGCTGTTGCCTTGTTCAATATCCACGTTGCCGCTAAATAGCGCATGTTCGGGATAATTCGCCGCGGCTTTATCGGCCTGTATATACACCGGCAGCGCGTTGGGGTCGCCATTGACAAGAGGTTTGGTATAGGCCGGCACGCCTAACAGGCATTGATCCGCCAGATCGGCCAGCGCCTGCTGGCTATAAAGAGCGGACCCGATAAGGCTGGCCAGCAGTGTGGGTAAACGTTTTTTCATAAGCGTTTTTCAGGTGTTCCGTCATCCAGGGCTTATCGTGGCAAACGGTCAGAGACTATATCACTCATAAGCGTTGCGCCAGTGTTAAATCCTGCCGTTTCGCCGCGCACCGTTAGGTTTAGCGTTAAATGACAGGTATGATAAAGCAATTTTGTACCGACGGCATGATGAATTGAGGAGTATATGCGTTATTGGGGTAAGCTGTTGGGCGTTATTGTGGCGATTTGGTCGGGCGGCGGTTTTTGGGTCATCGTACTGGGCCTGCTGATTGGCCATATGGTGGATAAGGTGCGGGGCGCCCGCGTGACCGGTCCCGGCTATTTTTCCGATCAACAAACCCGGCAAAACGTTTTTTTCCGCACCACTTTCCAGGTGATGGGCCATTTGACCAAGTCCAAAGGGCGGGTCACCGAGGCGGACATCGTAAACGCCAATCGGTTGATGACGCGGATGCAGCTGAATGATGCGCTTAAAAGCGCCGCACAGGAGGCGTTCCGCGAAGGGAAAGATAGCGATTTCCCGCTGCGCGGCCGGCTGCGCGAGTTTCGCCAGGTCTGCTTTGGCCGTTTCGATCTTATCCGCATGTTTTTGGAAATCCAAATCCAGGCGGCCTTCGCGGATGGTTCGCTGCACCCCAACGAGCGGCAGGTGCTGTACGTCATCGCCGAAGAGCTGGGCATCAGCCGCGGCCAGTTTGATCAGTTCCTCAGCATGATGGAGGGCGGCGCGCAGTTCGGCGGTCAGCATGAGTCTTACCAGGGCAGCTACCGCCAGCCGGGGCGGGCGCAGGGACCGACTCTGGAGGACGCCTGCAAAGTGCTCGGCGTCAGTCCCCAGGACGATGGCCCGACGATTAAGCGCGCCTACCGCAAGCTGATGAGCGAGCATCATCCCGACAAGCTGGTGGCGAAAGGGCTGCCGCCGGAAATGATGGAAATGGCCAAACAGAAAACGCAAGCGATCCAGCAGGCCTATGATCTCTTAAAGCGGGAAAAGGGCTTTCGCTAAGCGGTAAATGACGCTCAGGGCTAACCGCCGGGCGCAGGCCGCGCCCGGGTGGGCGGGGCAAGGCACGCCGAGGTTCGGTATGTCGTGCCGCGCGTTCGCCGCAGCGGCAAAGCAAGAGCGGCGGTTTAGAAATCTGCCTCGCGATGGAAATGAATCGGCGAGCCGTAATGGGGATGGGTGATGGCCAGGGTTTGGGCGTGAAACAATAGCCGCGGCGCCATGGCTTTGGCCGCACGCGGGCGCTATGATCGGGATCGCGGGATAGCACCTCAAAGTGGGTCAGCGCCGCTTTACCGGTGTCAAAGCAGACCTTTTGCCGCGGCCGGTGAGCCTGTTTAGAAATTTGTGTATTTGCCTGATTTTGATATGTTCAATCCAACATCAAAAACAGGTTAATTTATGGACGAAAAACAGTTGCAGGCTCTGGCTAACGAACTGGCCAAAAATCTCAAAACCCCTGAAGATCTCAGTTACTTCGATCGGCTGCTGAAAAAAATCAGCGTCGAAGCAGCTCTCAATGCCGAAATGACCCATCACCTCGGCTACGATAAAAATCAGCCTAAACCGGGGACCAACGCCCGCAACGGCTATTCCACAAAAACCGTTACCACTGGCGATGGCCCGCTGGCGCTGCGTACTCCGCGCGATCGTGACGGTTCCTTTGAACTGCAACTGGTGAAGAAGAACCAGACCCGGATTACCGGGATGGATAACCAGATTTTATCGTTGTACGCCAAAGGGATGACCACCCGCGAGATCGCCGCCGCGTTCAAAGAGCTGTATGACGCCGATGTCTCGCCGGCGCTGGTCTCAAAGGTCACCGATGCGGTCATGGAGCAGGTTGTTGAATGGCAAAACCGGCCTCTGGATGCAGTCTATCCCATTGTTTATCTTGACTGTATCGTTCTAAAAGTCCGGCAGGACAGCCGCATCATCAACAAATCTGTGTTCCTGGCGCTGGGCATCAACATCGAAGGCCAGAAAGAGTTGCTAGGTATGTGGCTGGCCGAATAATGAAGGCGCAAAGTTCTGGCTGAACGTGCTGACAGAGCTGAAAAACCGCGGCCTGAACGATATCCTTATCGCCTGCGTAGACGGGCTGAAAGGTTTCCCTGACGCTATTAACGCGGTGTATCCGGAGGCGCGGCTCCAGCTGTGTATCGTGCATATGGTGCGCAACAGCCTGCGGTTCGTCTCCTGGAAGGACTACAAGGCCGTCACCCGCGACCTGAAAGCTATCTATCAGGCCCCTACGGAAGAAGCCGGCTTGCAGGCGCTGGAAGCGTTCTCCAGTGCCTGGGACATCCGCTACCTGCAAATAAGTCGAAGCTGGCAGGCAAACTGGGCCAATCTGGCCACGTTCTTTGCCTACCCAACGGACATCCGCAAGGTGATCTACACGACCAACGCCATCGAGTCGTTAAACAGCGTGATCCGGCATGCCATCAAAAAGCGCAAGGTGTTCCCGACCGACGACGCAGTGAAAAAGGTGGTGTGGCTGGCGATACAGGCGGCCTCACAGAAATGGACAATGCCTTTGAGGGACTGGCGCATGGCAATGAGCCGCTTTATTATCGAGTTCGGTGACCGCCTGGACGGTCACTTCTGAGAAAAGGCATTTACACAGAATCGTGTACAGGGTCCGGCCGGTACGGCCAGTCGCAGATAAGCGGCAAATCGACGTCGCCTTCATCGCGCGCGGGATGCCCCCACACCCGGGCGATATAGGTTTTGCGCGGCTCGCGCTCGCGAAACTGGCGTTTCGGTTCGCGCTCCGCGGCCTTGGTCAGCGCCACCACCAGCACGCCGCTGGTGGCCATATCCAGACGATGCACCGATTCCGCCTGCGGGAAATCCGCCTGTATCCTGTGGGTTAGCAATCATTTCTGGACTCTCAAGGGGAACGTCGGATTAGCCGGAAGCCCTTTTCTGGCGAGGCTCACAACGATTTTAAGGATTCTGGACTCGTCGTAAAAAAATGAGCGGAAAATGAGTTTTTTGCACTATATTCTGGACTGGATTGGTCGTGATTTGAGTAAGTTTGAAAGCCGTTTAAACAGTTTTCTATTAACAATTTCGTTGCTAAATACACCCAATGTATTTATATTTTGTCTATTTAAACGGCTCTTTTGCTATAGCTTGTTAAGGTTTCTTCTCCTGCCTCATTTCTGCCATCAAGGCGCTTTGTTGAATAAATCCGAAATTTGTGACGACTTCCTCCCTATCAGGGCGATTGTTACATGATGCGGACGCTGTTTGGCATTCCTAACAGTGTGATCCGGTTAAGTGCTTTAACCATTGCCATTGCCTCACCTACCTGCGCGTCATAGTCATGCAGACTCAGATGACCACCCAGAAGTGTTTTAAACCGGAACATGGCCGTTTCAGCCAGTGAACGCCGGTGATAACCTACTTTCTTTTTCCAGGTATCGTTATTGCCCCTCAGATGCTGATTTGCCACCGCATGGTTACGCTCATGGTATCGAGCTGGCCAATATTGCGCACCACTTCGCGGTGGGATAAGCGGCTTTATTTTTTTCCTCAGCAGAGCATCATGACAGTAACGCGTATCGTAAGCACTGTCAGCCGACGCTTCCCTTATTTTCCGGTGGGTTTGGTTAATCAGCCCGGGCAGCGCCTGCGCATCTGTCGTACCGCTTAGCGATAAATCGGCACAGATAATTTCATGTGTCGCGCTATCTACTGCCAGATGAAGCTTGCGCCATACTCTGCGCCTCTCAGCCCCATGCTGCCTGACTTTCCATTCGCCTTCGCCGAAGACTTTCAGGCCGGTGCCATCGATGACCAGGTGTGAGATTTCGCCGCGGGTTGGCGTTTTTATGCTGATGTCGACGGTTTTTGCTCGCCGGCTGACCAGAGAGTAATCTGGGCAGCGCAGCGACAGCCCCATCAGTTTAAAAATCGCGTCAACGAAACCCTGTAACGCCCGGAGCGAAAGGTTAAACACGCGCTTTATCATCAGAACCGTGGTAATGGCCATATCGGTGTAGTGAAGCGGCCGGCCACGATGTTCAGGTGGTGTACTCTCAGTCCATGCAGCAATGGCTGACTCATCAAGCCATACTGTCAGGTCCCCCCGCTGCCTGAGCGCATTGTTGTATGCGGGCCAGTTGGTGATTTTAAACTTTTGCTTTGCCATGGGGACCTGATGTTGAAACGAATGTAGTGATCAGAGCCGCCAGTCACCTAAAAGTTCGATTTATTCAACAAAGCCCATCTGAGCGGCAATAACGATACCTGGAAAAAGAAAGTAGGTTATCACCGGCGTTCACTGGCTGAAACGGCCATGTTCCGGTTTAAAACACTTCTGGGTGGTCATCTGAGTCTGCATGACTATGACGCGCAGGTAGGTGAGGCTATGGCAATGGTCAAAGCGCTTAACCGGATCACGCTGTTAGGAATGCCAAACAGCGTCCGCATCATGTAACAATCGCCCTGATAGGGAGGAAGTCGTCACAAATTTCGGATTTATTCAACAAAGCGCCCGTATTCTGCAATTACGTCGCCATGATATCACCGACCCGCGCTGGTTGCGGGCGATGGATGCGCTGGCGGAAGCGGTGCAGGTGGTGAGCAGCAAGAGCTACATTCGCCTTTATGAACGTATCGACGAGACCGGGCAATATCGGCCGCTGTCACTGGATATTGCAGGGGTGCTGGTTCCGGTCACATCCGATCACTGATTCCGATTTCACCCGATCACTGATTCCGGTCGCCCGATCAGCGATTCCGATTCTGTCCGATCGCTCATCTTCTGTTCCGCCATACTCTGGAGACTTTTAGCTTCCGGGGGCATGGCATGGCACGTAAAAAGAAGAAAGCGAGAACGGAAATGTGCATCTATATTAATGTATTACGTATGAAATTCGAGCAGCGTCGCTCGAATCGCACTATCGCAGCAGCGCTCGGCATAGGCTGTACTACCGTGCACGATATCCTCGGCCGATTCACGGTAGCTAACCTGGTCTGGCCATTGCCGGCGGAACTGTCCCCCGTCGACCTCGACCGCCTGCTCTATCCCGGCAAATCCGGAAAAGTTATCAATACCTTACCCAGCTGGCTTGATATCGATACCGAGTTAAGCCGCAAGGGCATGACCAAGCAGCTGCTCTGGATGGAATATCAGTCCGCCGTGGGCGGTGATGCCCTCGGTTACTCACAGTTTTGTGCACTGTTCCGTGACTGGAACAAAGAAGCAGCGGCGTTCCATGCGCATGGAGCACAAGGCTGGTGAAAAGCTCTTCATCAATTTCTGTGGCCCCACCGTACCTATCGTCAACCCTACGACCGGTAGCGTACGCCAGGTCGCTATCTTCGTCGCTGCCATGGGCGTGTCAGGCTATGCGTATATCGAAGCCTGCGAAGGCCAGGACATGGCATCGTGGCTCAACGCCAATAGCCGCTGCCTGCACTTCATGGGTGGGGTTCCGGAGCTGATGATACCTGATAATCTGCGCAGCGCTGTCAGCACCCCTGACCGCTATGAGCCGGTCATAAACCAGAGCTACCAGGCGCTGGCAAATCACTATGAGACAGTGGTGCTACCGGCGCGCCCGAGAAAACCGAAAGACAAGGCGAAGGCAGAATCAACTGTGCAGCTGGTAGAACGCTGGGTTTTGGCCCGGTTGCGTAAACGTAGGTTCTACTCGCTGGCCGAACTCAACCAGGTGATACGAGAACTCAATCATGAGTTGAATCTGCGCCCGATGCGTCATTACGGCGGACAAAGTCGCCTTGAACGCTTCGAGCAGCTGGACAAACCGGCTCTTGGGCCTCTACCGCCCACACAATGGGAATACAGTGAGTATCTCGTTGCCCGAGTGGGACCTGATTACCACATAGACTACGGCAAAAACTGGTACTCGGTGCCGCATCCGCTGGTTGGCGAGCGCGTTGACGTCATCGCCACCCAACGGCTGGTGCAAATCCACCATAAGGGCGTCTGCGTGGCTACGCACCCTCGCAGCGATAACGCCTATAGGCACACGACTCAGGCGGCGCACATGCCGGCTAACCATAAGGGGCAGAGTCAGTGGACGCCGGAAAGGCTGTGCAGTTGGGCGCTGTCGGTGGGTGTGTGCACACTGAAAGTGGTCGAGTCCATCCAGAAGAGCAAAGCCCATCCGGAGCAGGCTTACCTCTCCGTGCTGGGGCTACTCAATCTGCAACGGCGCTATGAGACGACGCGACTGGAGAAGGCCTGCGCGCTGGCGTTGGAAAAAGGGTGCATTAACCGCTCTTTCATAGCCAACGTATTGAAACACGGTCGTGAAAGTGAGGTCACCCAGGACGGAGCAGGCGTATCAATGCTGGTTCACGAAAACCTCCGAGGTCCGGACGGTTATCACTAAGGAGAATAAATATGGATACACTGTTAATGGCTCTGCGAGAGCTGAAGTTGTCGGCAATGGTCCAGGCGTTGGAGACGCAACGCGAACTCCCGGGGAGTTATGGGGAGCTGGGGTTCGAGGAGCGGTTGTCGCTGATGGTAGAAGCGGAAAATTTACATAGAAAAAACAACCACATATGCCGTCTGCGACGGCAATCGCAAATGCGCTTGCAGGCAAAACCGGAAGATATCCGCTATATCCCTAGCCGAGGAGTGACACCGGAACAGATGCGAGATCTGCTAGGGGGACAATATCTGAAATATCAGAAAAGCATACTCATCACGGGGCCGACAGGTACGGGCAAAACCTGGTTCAGTTGTGCGCTTGGTGAGCAGGCATGCCGGCAGCAATATAGCGTGCGTTACTGGCGAGTGGGTCGGTTTCTGGCCCATCTTCACCAGTGTCAGGTAGACGGGACCTATCTAAAACAGCTTAAGCAGTTAGAAAAAATAGAGTTACTGATCTTGGACGACGTGGGCCTAGAATCAATAAGTCCGATGCAGGCAACGATGCTGTTGGAGGTGATGGAAGATCGCTACGACAAAAGCAGCAGCATCCTGATCAGTCAACTGCCGGTGAAAAAATGGTATGGACTGATAGAAAACCCCACGACAGCTGACGCGTTACTCGATCGGTTAGTACACCCCAGCTATAGACTGGAACTTAAAGGCGAATCACTATGCAAAGAGAAAGGAGTAGCCAGCACAGGAAAAATAGACTAAACCCGAGTCAGAAGATGAGCGAACACGTGATCGAATATCACTGGAATGGGTGATCGGAAAATATCGGAATAACTGATCGGATGTCGCCGGAACAGCTGATCGGATACGTCGGAAGCTGCAGTATCTTTGCGGAAACCATGCCATGTTAAGTATAAATTTTAAAGCGGGAGGCGGTGCAGTCTTGGACAGAATTATCCAAGCCTATGGTTTTGATACTAAAATTGAGTATTGTAAGCATCTCGGTATCACGGCCAGCAATCTTTCAATGTGCTATAAAAAAGATTTATACCCTTCTGATTTAGTGGTCAAATGCCTGGCGGATACGGGCGTCCGTCTGGAATGGCTCACCGGCGGTCAGGGAGATATGTTTGCCGGTCCGAACGCGCGCAATCAAAGTCAGCAACAAACACTCGAAGTCCCGGCAAGTAAACTTATCAAGGGTGAAATCTATGATGCAGGCACATTTTACCTTGATATTGGTTGGTTTAAACCCGATCGTGATATCCCCGTCCGGCCCGGCGTACTGTTGGAAGGTAGCAAACGCTTTATCGTCGATTATCAGTTCAGTGACGTTAGCGACGGCCGGTGGTTAACGGAAATTGAAGGCCGCCTTCTGATACGGGACCTGTTCCGCATCCCGGTCGGACGGGTTAAAGTCTGCGGGGGGGGGGAGAGAGGCCTTTTGGACCCTGTACACGATTCTGTGTAAATGCCTGTATCGCCAGCCACACCACCTTTTTCACTGCGTCGTCGGTCGGGAACACCTTGCGCTTTTTGATGGCATGCCGGATCACGCTGTTTAACGACTCGATGGCGTTGGTCGTGTAGATCACCTTGCGGATGTCCGTTGGATAGGCAAAGAACGTGGCCAGATTGGCCCAGTTTGCCTGCCAGCTTCGACTTATTTGCGGGTAGCGGATGTCCCAGGCACTGGAGAACGCTTCCAGCGCCTGCAAGCCGGCTTCTTCCGTAGGGGCCTGATAGATAGCTTTCAGGTCGCGGGTGACGGCCTTGTAGTCCTTCCAGGAGACGAACCGCAGGCTGTTGCGCACCATATGTACGATACACAGCTGGAGCCGCGCCTCCGGATACACCGCGTTAATAGCGTCAGGGAAACCTTTCAGCCCGTCTACGCAGGCGATAAGGATATCGTTCAGGCCGCGGTTTTTCAGCTCTGTCAGCACGTTCAGCCAGAACTTTGCGCCTTCATTTTCGGTCAGCCACATACCTAGCAACTCTTTCTGGCCTTCGATGTTGATGCCCAGCGCCAGGAACACAGATTTGTTGATGATGCAGCTGTCCTGCCGGACTTTTAGAACGATACAGTCAAGATAAACAATGGGATAGACTGCATCCAGAGGCCGGTTTTGCCATTCGACAACCTGCTCCATGACCGCATCGGTGACCTTTGAGACCAGCGCCGGCGAGACATCGGCGTCATACAGCTCTTTGAACGCGGCGGCGATCTCGCGGGTGGTCATCCCTTTGGCGTACAACGATAAAATCTGGTTATCCATCCCGGTAATCCGGGTCTGGTTCTTCTTCACCAGTTGCGGTTCAAAGGAACCGTCACGATCGCGCGGAGTACGCAGCGCCAGCGGGCCATCGCCAGTGGTAACGGTTTTTGTGGAATAGCCGTTGCGGGCGTTGGTCCCCGGTTTAGGCTGATTTTTATCGTAGCCGAGGTGATGGGTCATTTCGGCATTGAGAGCTGCTTCGACGCTAATTTTTTTCAGCAGCCGATCGAAGTGACTGAGATCTTCAGGGGTTTTGAGATTTTTGGCCAGTTCGTTAGCCAGAGCCTGCAACTGTTTTTCGTCCATAAATTAACCTGTTTTTGATGTTGGATTGAACATATCAAAATCAGGCAAATACACAAATCTCTAAACAGGCTCGATTCCGACGTATCCGATCAGCTGTTCCGGCGACATCCGATCAGTTATTCCGATATTTTCCGATCACCCATTCCAGTGATATTCGATCACGTGTTTGCTCATCTTCTGACTCGGGTTTAGTCTATTTTTCCTGTGCTGGCTACTCCTTGCTCTTTGCGTAGTGATTCGCCTTTAAGTTCCAGTCTATAGCTGGGGTGTACTAATCGATCGAGTAACGCGTCAGCTGTCGTGGGGTTTTCTATCAGTCCATACCATTTTTTCACCGGCAGTTGACTGATCAGGATGCTGCTGCTTTTGTCGTAGCGATCTTCCATCACCTCCAACAGCATCGTTGCCTGCATCGAACTTATTGATTCTAGGCCCACGTCGTCCAAGATCAGTAACTCTATTTTTTCTAACTGCTTAAGCTGTTTTAGATAGGTCCCGTCTACCTGACACTGGTGAAGATGGGCCAGCAACCGATCCACTCGCCAGTAACGCACGCTATATTGCTGCCGGCATGCCTGCTCACCAAGCGCACAACTGAGCCAGGTTTTGCCCGTACCTGTCGGCCCCGTGATGAGTATGCTTTTCTGATATTTCAGATATTGTCCCCCTAGCAGATCTCGCATCTGTTCCGGTGTCACTCCTCGGCTAGGGATATAACGGATATCTTCCGGTTTTGCCTGCAAGCGCATTTGCGATTGCCGTCGCATACGCATATGTGATTGTTTTTTCTATGAAAACATTCCGATTCTACCATCAACGACAACCGCTCCTCGAACCCCAGCTCCCCATAACTCCCCGGGAGTTCGCGTTGCGTCTCCAACGCCTGGACCATTGCCGACAACTTCAGCTCTCGCAGAGTCATTAACAGTGTATCCATATTTATTCTCCTTAGTGATAACTGTCCGGACCTCGGAGGTTTTCGTGAACCAGCATTGATACGCCGGCTCCGTCCTGGGTGACCTCACTTTCACGACCGTGTTTCAATACGTTGGCTATGAAAGAGCGGTTAATGCACACTTTCTCCAACGTCAGCGCGCAGGCCTTCTCCAGTCGCGTCGTCTCATAGCGCCGTTGCAGATTGAGTAGCCCCAGCACGGAGCGGTAAGCCTGCTCCGGATGGGCTTTGCTCTTTTGGATGGACTCGACCACTTTCAGTGTGCACACACCCACCGACAGCGCCCAACTGCACAGCCTTTCCGGCGTCCACTGACTCTGCCCCTTATGGTTAGCCGGCATGTGCGCCGCCTGAGTCGTGTGCCTATAGGCATTATCGCTGCGAGGGTGCGTAGCCACGCAGACGCCCTTATGGTGGATTTGCACCAGCCGTTGGGTGGCGATGACGTCAACGCGCTCGCCAACCAGCGGATGCGGCACCGAGTACCAGTTTTTGCCGTAGTCTATGTGGTAATCAGGTCCCACTCGGGCAACGAGATACTCACTGTATTCCCATTGTGTGGGCGGTAGAGGCCCAAGAGCCGGTTTGTCCAGCTGCTCGAAGCGTTCAAGGCGACTTTGTCCGCCGTAATGACGCATCGGGCGCAGATTCAACTCATGATTGAGTTCTCGTATCACCTGGTTGAGTTCGGCCAGCGAGTAGAACCTACGTTTACGCAACCGGGCCAAAACCCAGCGTTCTACCAGCTGCACAGTTGATTCTGCCTTCGCCTTGTCTTTCGGTTTTCTCGGGCGCGCCGGTAGCACCACTGTCTCATAGTGATTTGCCAGCGCCTGGTAGCTCTGGTTTATGACCGGCTCATAGCGGTCAGGGGTGCTGACAGCGCTGCGCAGATTATCAGGTATCATCAGCTCCGGAACCCCACCCATGAAGTGCAGGCAGCGGCTATTGGCGTTGAGCCACGATGCCATGTTCCTGGCCTTCGCAGGCTTCGATATACGCATAGCCTGACACGCCCATGGCAGCGACGAAGATAGCGACCTGGCGTACGCTACCGGTCGCAGGGTTGACGATAGGTACGGTGGGGCCACAGAAGTCGATGAAGAGCTTTTCGCCAGCCTTGTGCTCCATGCGCATGGAACGCCGCTGCTTCTTTTTCCAGTCACGGAACAGTGCACAAAACTGTGAGTAACCGAGGGCATCACCGCCCACGGCGGACTGATATTCCATCCAGAGCAGCTGCTTGGTCATGCCCTTGCGGCTTAACTCGGTATCGATATCAAGCCAGCTGGGTAAGGTATTGATAACTTTTCCGGATTTGCCGGGATAGAGCAGGCGGTCGAGGTCGACGGGGGACAGTTCCGCCGGCAATGGCCAGACCAGGTTAGCTACCGTGAATCGGCCGAGGATATCGTGCACGGTAGTACAGCCTATGCCGAGCGCTGCTGCGATAGTGCGATTCGAGCGACGCTGCTCGAATTTCATACGTAATACATTAATATAGATGCACATTTCCGTTCTCGCTTTCTTCTTTTTACGTGCCATGCCATGCCCTCGGAAGCTAAAAGTCTCCAGAGTATGGCGGAACAGAAGATGAGCGATCGGACAGAATCGGAATCGCTGATCGGGCGACCGGAATCAGTGATCGGATGAAATCAGAATTAGTGATCGGGTGAAATCGGAATCAGTGATCGGATGTGACCGGAACCAGCACGCCCCTCGATTCGGGTGAAGGCTAGCGGGTTTCCAGCGCCTTACGCACCATTTTGACCGCGCCCAAGATGCCAATGCCTCGTTTCGCCCAGCGCATAAGTCGGCTGGGGTGACGAACGTTGTACAGCGCCAATAGACTGGTGCCCGCAATCAGATAGCGGCGGAAACTTAACAGACGCATCCAGCGCCGATCCCAAGGGGCGGTGACGAGCTGCCACCGGCGACTTTGCACGCCCAGCGCCCGGCGCTGTTGCTGGATTTGGTGCAGCAACAGCAGCTTTTTGGCGTGTTTCGGCTTGGGTTCGCTCATTTTGCCTCCGCAATCCTGTCGCGCTGCTTACTTTTTACCTCTTCCTCGTGCTTGCGTTCGACTTCTTCGTTTTTAATTTCATCCTGAAGCTTTTCAAGAATATTACGATCCACCTGCAACTCCTCGCGCGTTGCGCCAAGTAACGAGGATTTCCGCGCTTTAGCTAAGGTCACCACCGCGCCGACGATCGCCAGCAGCAGTATGCCGGTCGTGGAGGCGATCGCCGTCAGGCGGTATTGCGGATCGATGGCCAGGACCACCAGTACCAGCAGACTCATCAGACCAAACGCGGCAAACAGCAGCGTGATACCGGCCATCATCAGCATCTGGATGATATTGAATTTTTCCTCCTCCAGCTCCACTACGGCCAGGCGCAGTCGGGTCTCTATCATACCGACGACAATAGTAAGGATTCGCTGGGCGATATTGAATAAGCCATTACCAGGGCCCTGGTTTTGCTGTTCGATCATAATGATTAGCGCCGTGTAATAAGTGCACCGAGGATAAAGCCGACCACGGCGCCAACGCCAATGCCCGCCCAAGGATATTCGTGTACGTATTCATCTGCCTTACTGGCCACTACGCGGGTTTGCTCCGCCAGACGCTCGCCGCCATCGCCAAGACGGCTGCGGGTATCCTTGAGCGCGCGCTCCGCTTTAGTACGCAGTTTTTCAAACTCGGCTTTGGGTTTTTGCGCGGAACCACGCAACACTTCTTCCAGCGTATCCGCCAGTGATTTCAATTCCGCACGTAAATGTTCAGAAGTGGCATCTTTGACCATGGTTAGACTCCTTCAAGGCTTTGGCATCGGGGGCGGGGGTGAAAAAAAGCCCGCGTCCACCCGACCAACCATTAATTATTTTTAACCCTGCTACGCCCTGAGCCGTGTTGCCCGCCGGCGCTGATAGCGCCGATGAAACCTCCCGGCGTCATGAGCCAGGCATGAAGCGCGGCCTGTAGCGGCGTACCGCGGGGTGAGAGGTCATTGCACCGGGTGCGTTGAATCCGGGTCGTCATGCTAAAAGCCAGAAGGGCTTCTGATGTTTAGCGCTTAAGGTAAGCGTAGCCCCGGATCCGCTAAACCGCAAAAAAGTGGTAACAATTTCTTAGGGTTAATCCGGTTAAAGACAAGGCCGCCTGACGGCGGCAGTGGGCAGAGGGTCGGCGAGCGCGCCTGCTTGGCAAGGACGGCACGCCGAAGCGGCGGGGTTAACCCAGACGCTCCTCATCGGCGGCAGGACGGTATAGCCACTGCCAGGCGCTGTAGCGGCGGCTTTTCAGTATCGCATAGCCCTCGGGCAGGTGACTTTGCAGCACCAATTGCGCTGCCTGCGCTTGTTCCGGGGTGTCCAGATGAATAATCATACTGTCCTTGGCGGGGGTAATGCTTTTCACGCGGATACCGCGATCCTCAAGCAACTGATAGAGAAAAAAACCGTCCGGCAGCGAACCGCGTTCGCGGGCAACGGTGATTTGCAGCGTGTTGTCGTCGCGGCACAGCGTCAGCGACACCAGCACCGCCACCGCCAGCAAACCGAGGCGGGAGCGTTTCATAAGGCCAAAACAACCTGACACTTTCATCATTCTTTATCCGAATCGGTAAGCCGTTTACGGCGCCAGATGACCACCAGCGAACTCACCAGCCCGATAGTCAACAGCGCCAGCGGCAGCAGCATCAGGCACAGCATCAATTCCTCTTCATAGCGCTGAAACACCGGCGTTTTCCCGAGGATGAACCCGACGAGCGTTAAGATAAACACCCATAGAAAGGCGCTGATCCAATTAAAAAAATGAAAACGCGAACTGCCTAGGCCGGACAAACCGGCGATAGTCGGCAGCAGCGTTCGCACAAACGTGACGAACCGGCCGATAAGCAAAGCCGAAAGCCCATGGCGATGAAACATCCGGTAGGCCCGCTGATGATAGTGCGCTGGAAGATGCGCCAGCCAGCTCTTCACCAGCCGGTTATTTTCCAGCCATTTCCCCTGTATGTAACTAATCCAACTGCCCAAGCTGGCGGCGACGGTCAGAAGCAGCAGCACGAGAGGAAAATTCAGCGTCCCTTTTGCAATCAGCACGCCGATTAATATCAATAAACTGTCGCCGGGTAAAAAGGCGGCGGGCAGTAGGCCGTTTTCCAAAAAAAGGATGACAAACACCAGCAAATAAATGGTCCAAACCAGGCTGGGATCGGAAAGTGTTTCAAAATCCTGTTGCCAGAGGGCGTGCAACAGTTCCTTAAAGATATCCATTGTGTATTCTCAACCATTGACGGTATGTCATCTACTGCCCGCCGCCGAACCGGAACAGAGGAAGCGAACCCGCGGCGTTGGCTTCGGAACGCACGCTTACGCGCCTATCAACCGCGAACGGCAAGGCAAACGCTGCTCTATCCGCGCCGGCGAAACCCGTCCCTGCGTCTGAAGCGAGAGAAAAACCGCGCGCGAAACGGCGGCTGGCGAACCGGCTAAAGTGTAAAAAAATCATCCACACTGTCGCTTTGTTGAATAAATCCGAAATTTGTGACGACTTCCTCCCTATCAGGGCGATTGTTACATGATGCGGACGCTGTTTGGCATTCCTAACAGTGTGATCCGGTTAAGTGCTTTAACCATTGCCATTGCCTCACCTACCTGCGCGTCATAGTCATGCAGACTCAGATGACCACCCAGAAGTGTTTTAAACCGGAACATGGCCGTTTCAGCCAGTGAACGCCGGTGATAACTTACTTTCTTTTTCCAGGTATCGTTATTGCCGCTCAGATGCTGATTTGCCACCGCATGGTTACGCTCATAGTATCGAGCTGGCCAATATTGCGCACCACTTCGCGGTGGGATAAGCGGCTTTATTTTTTTCCTCAGCAGAGCATCATGACAGTAACGCGTATCGTAAGCACTGTCAGCCGACGCTTCCCTGATTTTCCGGTGGGTTTGGTTAATCAGCCCGGGCAGCGCCTGCGCATCTGTCGTACCGCTTAGCGATAAATCGGCACAGATAATTTCATGTGTCACGCTATCTACTGCCAGATGAAGCTTGCGCCATACTCTGCGCCTCTCAGCCCCATGCTGCCTGACTTTCCATTCGCCTTCGCCGAAGACTTTCAGGCCGGTGCCATCGATGACCAGGTGTGAGATTTCGCCGCGGGTTGGCGTTTTTATGCTGATGTCGACGGTTTTTGCTCGCCGGCTGACCAGAG
The DNA here is from genome assembly GCF_000517405.1 of Candidatus Sodalis pierantonius str. SOPE. NCBI lineage: Bacteria > Pseudomonadati > Pseudomonadota > Gammaproteobacteria > Enterobacterales > Bruguierivoracaceae > Sodalis > Candidatus Sodalis pierantonii. The sequence goes on from NZ_CP006568.1 coordinate 1,456,498, forward strand.
AGTAATCTGGGCAGCGCTGCGACAGCCCCATCAGTTTAAAAATTAAGTCAACGAAACCCTGTAACGCCCGGAGCGAAAGGTTAAACACGCGCTTTATCATCAGAACCGTGGTAATGGCCATATCGGTGTAGTGAAGCGGCCGGCCACGATGTTCAGGTGGTGTACTCTCAGTCCATGCAGCAATGGCTGACTCATCAAGCCATACTGTCAGATCCCCCCGCTGCCTGAGCGCATTGTTGTATGCGGGCCAGTTGGTAATTTTAAACTTTTGCTTTGCCATGGGGACCTGATGTTGAAACAAATGTAGTGATCAGAGCCGCCAGTCACCTAAAAGTTCGATTTATTCAACAAAGCCTCACACTGTAACAAAACCAACTCCATTGAGACAGTGAAATATAGCCGAAAATGCCCCGCGATGGGCGCTTTTAAGGGGAAAAATAGGCCCTGCGCCGTCAGTTTTACATCGGCTGACATAAAATCACGCTTACTGACTTTATCCGCCCGCGCCGCCGCCTTGCGCTGCAAAATAGCGCCGGCTAAGCCTTAATGACGAGCAGCGGCGGCACCCCTCATCGGGCGTGAAAACGCGTCTAAGGCGGCGACCGGCGCGACAGGAACAGCGTTGAGGGTGGCGAAGAGCGTTGCCAAACAGAAGAGATCGCGTTAGCCGGCAAAAAGGTCTGGTCGGAAAGCCTGCAAAAAAAAGGCAATTTGCCGCGCCATACGGTAATAAAACAGCATAAAAAACCAGCGGTAAAGATATTTATGCCGGCCGACTTCTTTGCATAGTAGATAATTAACGCCGTAGCTATCTTGCGCGCGTGCGGTAATCCCTTACGTGCAGCGATGATAATTCCCCGCTTCGCTTCTCGTCAGGCCGATTATGCGCCGTCGCGGGTGCGTACTTTTTATTCTGTTAAAAAATGATCGGTAATTAAATATTCCAAATTCTTTGGAAATAGCTTAGAAAGGAGTTTACCCATTGTTCGGACTGGCCAGCGGAAGGCTATTCCTTAAGCCTTCAATCACTCGGGTGAAGGCCATTCTCATCATTTTTTGGGGTATCATTATGTGGCCTTTAATAGGCATCGTTATCGTTATTTTCGGCTTTGCGCTACGTTTCAATCCTCTGGTGGTCGTAACGCTTGCGGGCTTTATCACCGGGCTGACCAGCGGCCTGGATTTGCCTGCGGTAATAAGCGATTTTGGTACCGCCTATGTGCAAAATCGTTATATGGCGCTTATCTTGCTGGCGCTGCCGGTCATCGGGCTGCTGGAGCGCAACGGACTGCGCGAGCAGGCGCAGTGCCTGGTGACGCGCATCCACTCCGCGTCGCTGTCGCGCATTCTGATTCTCTATATGCTGATGCGGCAGTTAACCGCCGCGCTGGGCTTGACCGCGCTCGGCGGCCATGCACAAATGGTGCGGCTACTGATAACCCCCATGGCCGAAGGGGCGCGCGTAAACGGTTGGGGGATTTACCCCAGGCGGAGCGTGAAAAAATCCGTGCGCACTGTGCGGCGGTAGATAATATCGGCGTATTCTTCGGCGAAGACATATTTATCGCCATCGGCTCGATCTTATTGATGAAAGGATTTATGGAGCAAAACGGTTATATTATCGAGCCGCTGCATTTTGCCGTCTGGGCCATTCCCACCGCCTTTTTTGCGTTTATCATTCATAGCTGCCGCGTGGCATTTTACCAGCGCGCGCTTATTCGGCGCTATGCCGCGCAGAACAAAACGCGGGCAGCAGGGGAGTATAAAGGATGACAATTCTGGATGCGCTTTATTTGCTGGTGGGCATCATGTTTGCCGCCACGGCTATAATCAACTTGCGTGATAGTTCTAACCCAAAACGTTGGAAAAGCGCCGGCTTTTGGGGCATTAATGCGATTATTTTCATTTTCGGCAGTTATTTGCCGGCGCTGGCAAATGATCTGTTGGTGATAGTCATGGTGCTGCTCGCGGGGCTCGGTGGATTGGGCCGCAGCAAGCAACCCGAGGCGTCTGTTGAACAGCGGGAAGTGCGCGCCAGTCGTTTTGGCAACCGATAGTTCATTCCGGCGTTGCTGATCCCCGCCGGCTCCTCCACCCTGGCCGCGCTGGGCCTGGGTATTATCGTCGTGTCCTTCGTCGCGCTGATGATGTTGCGTGAGACGCCCGCCAGCGCGATGAACGAAGGCCGGCGGCTGCTGGACGCCATCGGCTGGGCCAGCGTCCTGCCGCAAATGCTGGCGGCGCTGGGGGGAATTTTCGCCCTGGCCGGGGTGGGTAAGCTGGTGGTGGGGCTGATTACCGATGTCATCCCGCTAGGACTGCCCATCGTCGCGGTCGCCGCCTACTGCATCGGCATGGCGCTGTTCACCATTATTATGGGCAACACCTTTGCGGCATTTCCCATCATGACCGCCGGCATCGGTTTACCCATTATCGTCGGCCATATGGGCGGCAATCCGGCTATCATGTCCGCCATCGGCATGTTGGCGGGATTTTGCGGTACGCTAATGACTCCTATGGCGGCCAATTTTAATATTGTTCCCGCCGCACTGCTGGAGCTTTCCGGCCAGCATGAGTCATCAAGGTGCAATTTCATACCGCCATCTTATTGTTAATCATCAATATTATTTTAATGTCGATACTGGTGTTCCGTTTTTGATTCGGTGAAGAGAATAAGGAAAAGTAAATGACTACCCTGCAAAGCGACGCGTTTCTATTGGACGGCGAACGGGCCGCGGCTATGGCGCGCATCGCTCTGGGACATGTGGAACGCGAATATCCCAACCACATCATGCACAATTTACAGGACGAACGGGACATCAACGGACCGCGCGCCCTGCATCCGGTTTTTTTCGGCAGCTACGACTGGCACTCCTGCGTACATAGCTATTGGCTGCTCGCGCGCATTGTCAACCGCTTTCCCCAGCTTGCGGAGGCGGAAGCGGCCCGCGCGCTGTTTGCCCGCCGCCTTACGCCCGAGGCGATAGCGCAAGAACTGGCCTATTTTACCTAGCCTAACCGCGGCAGCTTCGAGCGTCCCTACGGATGGGCCTGGCTGTTAAAACTGGTGGCTGAGTTTGGCGCCGGTCACGAAGATCGTCTCAGCCGCTACGCCGAGGCGCTGGCGCCGCTGGCGGATCACATGGTGACGAGTTTCAAAAAATTCTGGCCGCTGCAAACCTACCCCATCCGCACCGGCATGCACTTTAACAGCGCCTTTGCCAGCGTGCTGGCGCTGGATTACGCGCAAGGCAGCCAGGATGCGACGCTGGTCGAAGGCGGGAAGCGCTGGTTCGGCGGCGATCGCGCCTGTCAGGCGTGGGAGCCGGCGGGAGATGAATTTTTATCGCCGACGCTGATAGAAGCGGTCTATATGTCGCGCTGTCTCTCGGCTACGGCGTTTAGCGCCTGGTGGCAGGCGTTCTTGCCACAGCTTGACGCGCAACAGCCACTGTTCCACCCGGTTTTCGTCAGCGATCGCTTTGACAGCAAGATTGCCCATCTCGACGGCTTGAACCTCAGCTGCGCCTGGTGCTGGCGCACCCTCGCCCGGCAGTTGGGAACGGCGCCGGATCATGGGCTACAGCAGGTGGCCGCGGCGCATCTACACGCCGCGCTGGCGCATTTGGACACCAACTATATGGGCGCCCACTGGCTGGCCACCTACGCTCTGCTAACCTTCGAGGCCTGAGGCGGCGGCGCGCCGGTTATTTTACCCCGGTAGTCACGGTGTCCAGGTGCACCACGGGGTTGTCGCTGAACATATAGCGGTCAACGCTGGATTCAAAATCGTCGGTGGTGGCGTGGAACAGCATCTGCTTGGTGTTTTCCAAATGTTGCCACATCGCCAGTTTGGCCGCGTAGGGATCCTTGCGGATCAGCGCATTGAGAATTTGGTCGTGCTCTTCGCACCAGCTTTCTATCGCTTTATCGTCGATATGCTCGTGCAGCTTGATCCAATAAGGGTTATGCACCCGCTGGGTCCACATTTGTTCAACGATGGACGCCATCGCGCTGTTGCCGGTGGCCAGCGCCACCTGAACGTGGAATTTCAGGTCCCATTACGAATCGCGAAATCTGTCTTCCTGGCGCGCATTCTCCTGGATTTCCATCAGCAGGATAATGTCCTGTTTGAACACCTGGGTCGCCGCGAACTCGGCAATATTACTTTCGATAAGCTGCCGCGCTTGTAGCATCTCAAACGGGCCGGGCGTGGCGGCCTGAATTTCGCCGGCGGGCAACACCACATGCTTTTGCTGATTGGCGATGACATGGATACCCGAGCCTTTGCGCACTTCCACGTAACCTTCCACCTCCAGCATGATAATCGCTTCCCGCACCACCGTGCGGCTGACGTTCATCTCCTCGGCGATATAGCGTTCCGCCGGCAGCTTCTTGCCGACCGGATAGATACCGGATTCGATGCACCGTTTCAGTTCGGCCGCCAGTTGCTGGTATAATCTGCGGGTCTCAGTGGGTTCCATTTTGCATGCTCTTCACAATACAGAGAAAGGGTGGCGCTGACGTTTAGCGGCCGGCGCCGGCGGGACAAAAAAAGGAGGGCCGGCACGTATTTATTATACCACTTTTTGTCCTCGTGGGCCAGATGCGCCACCCGACCTTACCGCTCTTTAATTTCCCCACCCCGTGGAGGAAAAAATCCCCGGCGCGGTTGACAACCGTCGCCGGGGAGCGGGGCAGAGAAGGGCGGGCGCCAGGCAGACTGCGGGCGCTGGCGCGCCGGGGCGACGTTACACCGTCGCCGGGGTTCTCTGTGATTCCACCTCATCCGCCGGACGGTTTTTCAGAATGGTCCAGATGCACAGGGCGCCTAACAAATCGAACAGCGCCAGGACCGCGAACAGCGGACTAAAGCCGATGGTATCCGCCAGCGCGCCGACCACCAGGGCGAACAGGGTGCTCGCCAGCCACGCGGCCATGTCGGTCAGGCCATTGGCGGTCGCCACTTCATTACGACCAAAGACGTCCGAGGACAGGGTAATCAGCGCGCCAGACAGCGACTGATGGGCGAAACCGCCGATGCACAGCAGGCCGATAGCCACATACGGGCTGGTAAACAGGCCAATCATGCCGGGGCCAATCATCAAGAACGCCCCCAGCGTCACGACTAGTTTGCGCGAGACGATCAGATTCACGCCAAAGACGTGCTGGAAGAACGGAGGCATGTAACCGCCGACGATACAGCCCAAATCGGCGAACAACATCGGCATCCAGGGCGAACATAGCGATTTCTTTCAGGTTAAAGCCGTAAACTTTAAACATGAACAGCGGGATCCAGGCGTTAAAAGTCCCCCAGGCCGGTTCGGCGAGAAAACGCGGCAGCGCGATGCCCCAGAATTGGCGGTTGTGCAGGATTTCCCAGGCGCTCATTTTCTTACCATCATTGACCTGGTGCTGGGCTTCCTGGCCGCTCAGGATGTAATCCCGTTCTTCTTCCGTCAATTTCTTCTGATTTTTCGGGCGATTATAGAACACCAACCTGCAGAGTGCCCAGATAAGGCTCAGCACGCCGGTAATGATAAAGGCCATTTCCCAGCTGTGAATCATAATCGCCCAAACCACCAACGGCGGCGCAACCATGGCGCCGATGGAGGATCCAACGTTAAAGTAGCCGACCGCAATAAAGCGTTCTTTCGCCGGGAACCATTCGCTGCTGGCCTTCAGACCGGCCGGGATCATCGCGGCTTCCGCCATCCCCACCGCGCCGCGGGCGATAGCCAGGCCGCCCCAGCTGCTGGCCAGCGCCGTGGCCATACAGAACACCGTCCACAGAATCGCGAACACCGCATAGCCGACCTTGGTGCCCAGCATGTCCAGGACATAACCCGCCACCGGTTGCATAATGGTATAACAGGCGGAATAAGCGGCGATGATATAAGAGTATTGCTGTGTGGTAATGTGCAGCTGGTCCTGCAACGTCGGGGCCGCCACCGCAATGGCGTTACGCGTTAGGTAGCCCAGCACCGTGCCCACGGTGACCAGGGCGATCTATACCAGCGTAACCCTTTAATCTTACGCATTAAAACTTCTCCCAATAGTAGTGCCGTCAATCCAACTGCTCGGTCGGTGGCTCGACGGTGTGATATAGAGAACCCAACGTAGGGTGTTCCCCTAGGTATTGTTTTTATCAGGCTGCCCAGGGTGCTGCGTCCTGCCGGTGCGGCTTTTCAGCGGGCCGGTTAATTGCCGGCTCTTCCGAATCGCACCCACCCCGCTTGGGTGTCGCTAAACGCCCCGCGGTCCTCGCCAATAAACAAAACTTGAGTCCTGACTGAAAACGGCGTTACGATAACTTATCATACATATTTAAAAGCTGAGGACCATCACAAAAACCATTAATAATTTAATGGATAATAATTCGGTCCCGCCAGCCGCCTTTTTCGGCAGAATTGGCGCAAAGATGTGACATTTTTGTTGATTCATGAAGGGTGTTCGCTACGACAGGGCTTAGAATCCAATCAGTTGGTCCTAAATTGGTATAACATATTTCAACATTTTGGAAACATTGCTAAAAAAACGAAGGTGAGGAGCCTGTTATGACCGCGTTTTTAACTGAAGATTTTTTGCTGGACAGCGAATTCGCCCGCCGTTTGTATCATGATTATGCGAAAAACCAGCCGATTTTTGATTATCACTGCCATTTACCGCCGGAACAGATCGCGCAAAATTACCGCTTTAAAAACCTGTACGACATCTGGCTGAAAGGAGACCACTATAAATGGCGCGCGATGCGCACCAACGGCGTGGCCGAACGTTTTTGTACCGGCGACGCCGGCGACTGGGAAAAATTTGAAGCCTGGGCGCAGACCGTGCCGCACACCATCGGCAACCCCCTCTATCACTGGACCAATTTGGAACTGCGCCGTCCATTCGGCATCAGCGACACCTTATTGTCGCCAGCGACCGCGCGGCAAATCTGGGACCGCGGTAATGCCCTGCTAGAACAGGATAATTTCACCGCCCGCGGTATTATGCAGCAGATGAACGTGAAAATGGTTGGCACCACCGATGATCCGATCGATGACCTGCGCCATCATAAAGGCGTCGCGCAAGACAGCAGCTTCTCCATCAAAGTGCTGCCCAGCTGGCGCCCGGATAAATCCTTCAATATTGAAGCCGAAGGTTATGTGGATTATCTGAAGAAGCTCGAGGGCGCTTCGGACACCGCCATTAGCGGATTCAGCGCGCTTTGCGACGCGTTGTCGAAACGTCTGGACCATTTCGCCGCCCACGGCTGCCGCGTCTCTGACCACGCGCTTGATGTGGTGGTCTATGGCGAAGCCGATACCCACACGCTCGATGGCATCCTGGCCCGTCGCCTGGACGGTAAGCTGCCGAATGCCGAGGAAATCGCGCAGTTCAAAACCGCGGTGCTGGTGTTCCTCGGCGCAGAATACGCCCGCCGCGGTTGGGTACAGCAGTACCATATTGGCGCGCTGCGCAATAACAATAGCCGCATGCTGAAACTGCTCGGCCCCGATACCGGTTTCGATTCCGCCAACGATCAGCCGGTGGTCCAGAACCTCTCCCGCTTGTTGGACGCACAGGCGAAAAACGATGCGCTGCCGAAAACCATTCTTTATTGCCTGAACCCGAGCGACAACGAAACCATCGGGACCATGGTCGGCAACTTCCAGGGCGAAGGCATGCCCGGCAAGATGCAGTTTGGTTCCGGCTGGTGGTTTAACGATCAGAAGGACGGCATGGAGCGTCAGATGACCCAACTGGCCAACCTCGGCTTGCTCAGCCGCTTTGTCGGCATGCTGACCGACAGCCGCAGTTTCCTGTCCTACACCCGTCACGAATACTTCCGCCGCATTCTATGCCGGATGATCGGTCACTGGGTCGAGCAGGGCGAAGCACCGGCGGACATAAAGCTGTTGGGCGAAATGGTGAAAAACATTTGCTTCGACAACGCCAAAAACTACTTTGTCATTGAACTCTGATTAAGCCGGGCGGGCCGACGGCCCGCCCGTGAACGGCTTTATATTGAAGGTAACCCCCGAATGCAAACGCTAAATCGTCAAAATTTTCCCGGTCGCCAGTATACCGACCGCGTTATTCAGTTCGGCGAAGGGAATTTCTTGCGCGACTTTGTCGACTGGCAACTGGACTTGCTGAACGAACACACCGATCTTGATGCCGGCGTCGTCGTCGTGCGCCCTATCGATACCGATTTCCCCCCGTCGTTGTCGACCCAGGACGGCCTGTACACCACGATTATCCGCGGCCTGAACGAGCAGGGCGACGCGGTGCGCCAGTCGCGCGTTATCCGGTCGGTCAACCGCGAGATTAATGTCTACCGCCAGTTCGATGACTATCTGGCGCTGGCTCATGATGCCAACATCCAGTTTGTCTTCTCCAACACCACCGAGGCCGGCATTAGCTTTAACGACGGCGACCGGCTGCAAGATGCGCCGCCGCAAAGTTACCCCGCCAAACTGACGCGTTTGCTGTACGAACGTTTCTGCCATTTTGACGGCGCGGCGGATAAAGGATGGGTGCTTATCCCCTGCGAACTTATCGATTATAACGGCGACGCGCTGCGCGAAATGGTGCTGCGCTATGCCGACCTGTTGGCGCTACCGGCGGAATTTGTCCACTGGTTGAACGATAGCAATACCTTCTGCTCGACGCTGGTGGACCGCATAGTCACGGGTTACCCGCACGATGAAGTGCAGGCGCTGCAAACGGAACTCGGCTATCAAGACACCTTCCTCGACACCGCCGAATATTTTTATCTGTTCGTTATTCAGGGACCGGCCTGGCTGGCCCAGGCGTTGTGTTTGGATCAGCTCAACCTGAACATCCGCATCGTCGACGACATCAAACCCTATAAAGAACGCAAAGTGGCCATTTTGAACGGCGCGCATACCGCACTGGTGCCGGTAGCCTGGCTGGGCGGTCTGGATACCGTGGGCGCGGCGATGAACGACGAGCAGATCAGTGCGTTCGTGGCAAAAGCCATCGCCGAAGAAATCGTGCCGGTGCTGGATCTGCCTCACGACGAACTTATCTCTTTTGCCGAGGCGGTACAGGGGCGTTTTCGCAATCCGTTTATCCAGCATCAACTGTTGTCCATCGCGCTCAACGGTATGACCAAATTCCGCACCCGGATCCTGCCGCAGCTGCTGGCCTACCGGCAACAGCATGGTGAACTGCCGGCACGGCTGACTTTCGCGCTGGCGGCGCTTATCGCGTTTTATCGCGGCGAACGCAACGGCGAGTCTTATCCACTGCAAGATGATAAGTCATGGCTGGATCGTTACCAGACGCTATGGAGCGGCGTGACGGCCGGCACCACCCCGCTTGGCGAACTGGTCGAAACCGTACTGAGCGATACCGGACACTGGCAGCAGGATCTGCTGCAGGTACCCGGTCTGGCGAAACAGGTTGAACAGCAACTGCAGGCCATCCTTGACCGGAGCATGCGGGACACCGTTTCCGCCTATTGCTGAAACCCAAAGGTTCATCATGAATATTATTAAAATTCATTCCCTTGACAATGTGGCGGTCGCCCTGCAAGACCTGCCGGCTGACGAGACGGTAACTGTCGGTAATGACCGCGTTACGCTACGTCAGCCCGTTGCGCGCGGCCATAAGTTTGCCCTAACGCCCATCGGCGAAGGGGACATGATTATCAAATACGGTTTGCCCATCGGGCACGCCAAAAGCCTCATCCAGCCGGGCGAACATATTCACTCACAGAACGCGAAAACCAATCTCAGCGATCTGGATGAATATCAATATCAGCCCGCGTTCCCCGCACTGCCGCCGCAAATGCCCGACCGTGAGGTGCAGCTTTACCGGCGCCGCAACGGCCAGGTCGGTATTCGCAACGAGCTGTGGATCCTGCCGACCGTGGGCTGCGTCAACGGCATCGCCCGCCAGATCCAGCAGCGGTTCCTCAAGGAGACCTTTGGCGCGGAAGATATCGACGGCGTGCATTTGTTCACCCACCCGTTCGGCTGTTCGCAGCTGGGGGCAGACCATGAGAACACCCGCACCATGCTGCAAAACATGGTGCGCCACCCCAACGCCGGCGCGGTGCTGGTCATCGGGCTGGGCTGCGAGAATAATCAGGTGGATGTGTTTCGCACCACCCTCGGCGAGTTCGATAGCGGGCGGGTCACCTTCATGATTTGCCAGCAGCAGGATGATGAAGTGGAGGCCGGACTGGAATGTTTGCGCGCGCTTTATCAGCGCATGCGCGACGACCATCGCGAACCGGGCAAGCTCAGCGAACTGAAATTTGGACTGGAATGCGGCGGTTCTGACGGCCTGTCGGGGATTACAGCCAACCCCATGCTCGGACGTTTTTCGGATTATCTGATTGCCAACGGCGGCACCACCGTGCTGACGGAAGTCCCGGAAATGTTTGGCGCCGAACGGATCCTGATGAGCCGCTGCTGTGATGAAGCCACCTTTGAAAAGACCGTGCATATGGTCAACGATTTCAAACAGTACTTTATCGCCCATCAGCAGCCGATTTATGAAAACCCCTCTCCCGGCAATAAAGCCGGCGGTATCACAACGCTTGAGGAGAAATCTCTTGGCTGCACGCAGAAAGCCGGTCAGAGCAAGGTGGTCGACGTGTTGAAATACAGTGAGCGGTTAAGCGTACCGGGGCTGAATCTCCTGAGCGCGCCGGGCAACGATGCGGTGGCCACCAGCGCCCTCGCCGGTGCAGGCTGCCACATGGTGCTGTTCAGCACCGGTCGCGGTACGCCCTACGGCGGTTTTGTGCCGACCGTGAAATTGGCGAGCAACAGCGAGCTGGCGGCGAAAAAACCGCACTGGATCGATTTCGACGCCGGGCGGTTGATCCACGGTATGAGTATGGATGCGGTGTTAACCGAGTTTGTCGATCTTATCGTCGCCTTTGCCAACGGCAAGCAAACCCGAAACGAGATCAACGATTTTCGCGAACTGGCGATTTTCAAAAGCGGCGTGACCTTGTAATTTTTTTTAACGGTTTTTTTTGCGGCCGGGGAACGGCGTTTCGTATTATGAAACGCTGTTTTCATTGACTTTCCCATTCTCTTGACCGAGATTTTCCCTCATGACGTTGTATTGGTTTGCCCAAGCGGTAGGCGGGCTGGCGTTCGTCGTCGGCATCACCACTTTTTTCAACCGCAACGAGCGCCGGTTTAAGCTGCAACTGGCGCTCTATAGCCTGATAATCGGCCTGCATTTCTTTTTAATGGGCGCTAATGCCGCCGGCATGAGCGCCGTACTGAATACGCTGCGCACGCTAGTTTCCACGCGCACCCGCAGTGTCTGGGCCATGCTGGTATTTATCGCTTTAACGCTGGGGCTCGGTTTGCCGAAAGTCCGCTATGGGGTCGAATTACTGCCGATCGTTGGCACGGTGGCCAGTACCTGGACGCTGTTTCGCTGTAGCGGTCTGACCACACGCTGCGTGATGTGGTGCTCGACCGCATGTTGGGTTACCCACAATATCTAGCTCGGCTCCATCGGCGGTTCATTGATAGAGGGCAGCTTTCTTATCATGAATGGCCTGGCGATTGTGCGTTTTCACCGGCTTATCAAGCAGGGTATTGACCCCTTCGTCACGGAAAACCGCGCGCTGCCGGTTCAGGTCCCCGGCCGCTGACCTGCCTATTTAAGCGCGCCGCTGGCGCATAACCCCGACGGAATGACCCCGTCCCACGCGCACCGGCGCGCTAGCTCCGCCGCCGCTACCGTTGCCTGACTCGGCGTTGCCGCCGGTTGACCCAGGCGTTCAGCATCAGCGTCACCGTGAGCGCGACCATGGCCAGCGATACGGCGACCGGAATATGGATGATATCCACAATGAGCATTTTGATACCGATAAAGACCAAAATCACCGCCAGCCCGTATTTCAGCAGCGAGAAACGTTCGGCCACATTGGCCAACAGAAAATACATTGCCCGTAGCCCCAGGATGGCAAACAAATTGGAGGTCAGCACGATAAATGGATCGGTCGTGACGGCGAAGATCGCCGGTATGCTGTCGAGAGAGAAAATGACGTCGCTGAATTCCACCATGATCAGCGCCAGCAAGAGCGGCGTGGCGAACAGCAGACCATTGCGGCGGATGAAAAAACGCTCGCCGTGCAGTTCATTCGTCACCCGCAAATGGCGGTAGAGCCAGCGGACGGTTACCGATATCCTGTTCGTTATGGCCGGGTAGGGCCATCTTGATGCCGGTGAACAGCAAAAACGCGCCGAAGACATACAACAGCCACTGAAATTCGCTGATAAGCCAACTTCCGGCGAACACCATGACGGCACGCAGCCCGATGGCGCCCAGAATGCCCCAGGTCAGTAGGCGGCGCTGTAGCGAAAGCGGTACGGCAAAATAGCTAAACAGCATCAGCCAGATGAACACATTATCGGCCGCCAGGGTTTTTTCCAGCAGGTAGCCGGTAAGGAACGCCAGCGCCTGGCTATCGGCCACCGCCCGGCTTTCGGTCTGGAGCAAATAGGCCCAGAACAGGGCGTTAAACACCAGCGCCAGCGCGACCCACAGCAGCGACCATAGCGCCGCCTGTTTCATCGACGGGGGTTTGTCCCCCGCGCGGCCCTGCATTAATAAATCCACGGCCAGCATGATTATCACCACGACAGCAAAGCTGCCCCACAGCAAGGGATTTCCGACGGTATGCATCTGAAATAGTCCTTCCACAACGAACAACGGCTGCCGTCAGAAGGCGCCAGCCGTTGTTCACGGTCTGGGTTATAAGCGAGTCTCGCCTTCCGGCAAGGTCTCACTTACAACCCGCATGAAAATTCTGCAGTTGCCCGGCTACCGGATGCTTTGGCATCGTATTGACGGCTGGCCGGCAGAAAGTTACTCCCCTTTGCTGCGAACCATGCTAATGTAAAAAAATGCAACCGTCAATATCAAACCGTAACATCGCCGCGCAAACAGCGGCGCACGAAGCGCGCCAGTAGACTCTGGCTGTGGGGCGTAGCGACGATTTGACCCTCCAGATGCTGGTAATTGTCGCACCGTTTCGGCTCTTGCGCCATCATGCGCACCAAATAGCTGCGCATGATGGCTGCGGTGAACTCAGGATGAAACTGGGTAGTGATAACGTTGAGCCCATAGCGCAGGATCTGGTGGGGATCATGAGCGGAACGGCCAAGCACCGTAGCGCCTGGAGGCAAAGTAAGCACTGACTGCGAGTGCACCAAATTGGCGCCGAAACGCCGGGGCAGCGCCGTCAGCAGCGCGTCATCCGCCGCCGCCGGCAGCAGTTCGATGGCCTGAGTGCCCAGCTCCATGCCGTCGGGGTGATAATCCACCTTACCGCCCAGCGCATAGGCCAGCAACTGATGACCATAACAGGCGCCGAAAACGGGCGTGCTCCCCGCCACCGCCCGGCGCGGCCAATGACACCCTACAGGCCTGGGACGCCGCGGATGAATATTTGCTACAGGCGTGCCCGTCGGCGCAGGCGATAACCGGACCGACGTTGATTTTCAATGACGCCTTCGGCGCGCCGTTTTGCGTCAGCGATTCGTACCTGAGCCAGCTCGCCACCCGTCATAACCTGGCGCAAAACACACAGGTGGAGCAGATCACCCTGCTGGACAGTCTGGCGCCTTTGCCGCCGTCGCCCGGGTTGGTGCTGTTAAAAGTGCCCAAAACCCTCGCACTGCTTGAACATCAACTGCACGCCGTGCGTCAGGTGGCGGGCCCTGACACCCTTTTCCTTGCCGCCGGCAGGGTACGCGAGATCCATCGTTCCACGCTGGCGCTGTTTAGCGACATTATCGGCTCGACCCACACCTCGCTGGCGCAAAAAAAGGCGCGGCTCATCTACAGCACCTTGGCCGAGCAGGCGCCGTCATTGCCGCCAACGCCCTGTATCTGGCCGCTGGAGCACACGCCGTATCGGATCCACAACCACGCCAACGTCTTCTCCCGCACATCGCTGGATATCGGCGCGCGTTTTTTTCTGTCCTATTTGCCGCAAGAGGTTGAGGGTACGCTGGTGGATCTGGGGTGTGGCAACGGTATCCTGGGGTTGATGGTGCTGACGGCCAACCCGCGGGCCGAGATACATTTTGTTGATGAGTCCTATATGGCAATCGCCTCCAGCCGGCTTAATATAAGCGAAAACCGGCCGGCGGATCTGCCGCGCTGCCGGTTTCAGGTTGACAACGGCTTGGCGGGCGTCGCGGCGGACAGTGTACAGGCCATTGTCTGCAATCCGCCTTTTCACCAACAGCAGGCGATAACGGATCACATCGCCCGGCAAATGTTCCGCGATGCTCGGCGCAGCCTGCAGCAGGGCGGCGAGCTGCGGATCGTGGCCAATCGTCATTTGGATTATTTTCGTCAACTTAAACGTTTGTTTGGCAACTGCCAGGCCCTGGGCGCCAATCAGAAATTTGTGGTGCTAAAAAGCGTAAAGACGCGCCAGGGGCGCTGACAGGCGGCCCGCGCCATAATGGGTTTGTTGCCGCGCTGGACAATCATTATACTGCGCCAAAGACCGAGGAAAGGAACAGTCATGTTGTTGCAAGAGTTAGAGACGCGTTTAAATGCGGCCTTTTCACTGCTGGAAAACAGTGTAATACAGCGCCAGCATGTGTGGCGGCAGGAGTACCAGTCGTTGCAGCACCAGTTAGAGCAATGCCTGGCGCGTGAGGCGCGGCTGCGGGAGCATAACGCTATGCTGGTGGGCAAACTAAATAGCCTGGACAGCTCGCCGGATCGCAATCCCCTGCTTCACAAGATAAAAATTATCAGCGCGCATATTGATGCGTTAGCGAAAGAGGCCGCGGCGTTTCGCCAGTCATGCCAGCACTGATGGGCGGGATAGGCGCTTTGTCCGATTCCCGACCGGTGGCGCACCTGTGCCGTGCCGCGTGCAGCGTTATTCATTTCACCCGCGGCGCCGCGCTACAGTGAACCCTGGCATGCCATGCCAGCCGCGGTGGTGCGTTTTGTGATATCCCGGGTGGCGCACCCACAAACTGGCGTCGACGCCCTCCCTTAACGCCCGAGATTTTGCCTCGGCGCACTACGCTTAATTGTCTTCCAGCCGCCGATAGTGGCCGGTACAGCCCAACAAATGACGGAAAGAGTGCGACAAACTCAGACCGCGTCTAGGCTCGCGCCGCAAAACTGGTCCATTTTGCACCATTGCCCATTCGTCGGGACGATAGTCGTTTATTAGGCACTCCAGCATAAAATAGCAGCGCAACATCGTGCTGCTTAAGGTGCTATCTTCGCCCAGCATTAGCGTCAAGTCCGCGGTCTCTTGGCAATAATCATCAAAGAGCTGCCCCCATTGCTCCGGTCCGCTCCAATACGTTTCCTTCAAGGTGAGACAGCGGCTGAAGAAATTAAAGGCATGAATGGCACAGTCGTTGCGCTGCTGAAAATGTTGCTGGAAAAAATAATAGCGCCCGCGCTTTTTGGGCACTAACTGAGCGAGTACCGCTTCTTTTAGCGGCTCAGTGTCGCTGTCGTCAAGACTGTCGAAAATGGCGAAATGCCAATACTCATCTTTTTTCACCGCGACGACCGCGCTGAAATGCCCGGTTAGCACGGTTCCTTCATAAGGACAAATGGGGACGGACATCATCGGCAACAGCAGCATCTGCCCCTCCAGCTGCTGTTTTAACTTCTCCCGCGACAGGTTGAGGCCCAGCGTCAATTCATCGCGCAGGTAGCGCGCAACATCCTTGATGCTGTCCTGGTGTATCGGATTGTAGAGCACGGTTGGGCTCACCACCACATTGTCATGGGGCGCGCACAGTAGCGAAATGCGGCTTTGTTGAATAAATCGAACTTTTAGGTGACTGGCGGCTCTGATCACTACATTCGTTTCAACATCAGGTCCCCATGGCAAAGCAAAAGTTTAAAATTACCAACTGGCCCGCATATAACAATGCGCTCAGGCAGCGGGGGGACCTGACAGTATGGCTTGATGAGTCAGCCATTGCTGCATGGACTGAGAGTACACCACCTGAACATCGTGGCCGGCCGCTTCACTACACCGATATGGCCATTACCACGGTTCTGATGATAAAGCGCGTGTTTAACCTTTCGCTCCGGGCGTTACAGGGTTTCGTTGACTCGATTTTTAAACTGATGGGGCTGTCGCTGCGCTGCCCAGATTACTCTCTGGTCAGCCGGCGAGCAAAAACCGTCGACATCAGCATAAAAACGCCAACCCGCGGCGAAATCTCACACCTGGTCATCGATGGCACCGGCCTGAAAGTCTTCGGCGAAGGCGAATGGAAAGTCAGGCAGCATGGGGCTGAGAGGCGCAGAGTATGGCGCAAGCTTCATCTGGCAGTAGATAGCGTGACACATGAAATTATCTGTGCCGATTTATCGCTAAGCGGTACGACAGATGCGCAGGCGCTGCCCGGGCTGATTAACCAAACCCACCGGAAAATCAGGGAAGCGTCGGCTGACAGTGCTTACGATACGCGTTACTGTCATGATGCTCTGCTGAGGAAAAAAATAAAGCCTCTTATCCCACCGCGAAGTGGTGCGCAATATTGGCCAGCTCGATACCATGAGCGTAACCATGCGGTGGCAAATCAGCATCTGAGCGGCAATAACGATACCTGGAAAAAGAAAGTAGGTTATCACCGGCGTTCACTGGCTGAAACGGCCATGTTCCGGTTTAAAACACTTCTGGGTGGTCATCTGAGTCTGCATGACTATGACGCGCAGGTAGGTAAGGCAATGGCAATGGTTAAAGCACTTAACCGGATCACACTGTTAGGAATGCCAAACAGCGTCCGCATCATGTAACAATCGCCCTGATAGGAAGGAAGTCGTCACAAATTTCGGATTTATTCAACAAAGCGGCTGACGTGCTGAAAGCCGGAGCCAGACCCCATGCGGATTTAACAACGATAACGTGAGTGTTAAACTCCAGCCATCAACGGAATACATTAAGCGGGGGAAAACGGACAAGTCTTGCTTGGTAATCTTCAAGGGATAATTGTGACGGAAACCGAACTGAAATACTTTTCCCAACCAGCGCTATCATCAAGTTGATATTCTTTCACTTGCGTCTGTCGCATACTCAGTAACGGAGTCATTACATAATCACGAACAATTCAATATGTTTTACGAGCAGTGTTAAAGTTTTAAAAACTTAAAGGGATCCATCTGAATCATCACAACTTTTAATTATTTATAATCAGTTTATTAAACGGTAATCTTATCGGTCGTAATGGTTGTCACGGTTGTCCGATGACGGCTAAAATTTAAGGTAGGGGGGGGCAAACTGTGATATTTGACATCTGATGGGGGGCTTTGTTGAATAAATCGAACTTTTAGGTGACTGGCGGCTCTGATCACTACATTCGTTTCAACATCAGCTCCCCATGGCAAAGCAAAAGTTTAAAATTACCAACTGGCCCGCATATAACAATGCGCTCAGGCAGCGGGGGGACCTGACAGTATGTCTTGATGAGTCAGCCATTGCTGCATGGACTGAGAGTACACCACCTGAACATCGTGGCCGGCCGCTTCACTACACCGATATGGCCATTACCACGGTTCTGATGATAAAGCGCGTGTTTAACCTTTCGCTCCGGGCGTTACAGGGTTTCGTTGACTCGATTTTTAAACTGATGGGGCTGTCGCTGCGCTGCCCAGATTACTCTCTGGTCAGCCGGCGAGCAAAAACCGTCGACATCAGCATAAAAACGCCAACCCGCGGCGAAATCTCACACCTGGTCATCGATGGCACCGGCCTGAAAGTCTTCGGCGAAGGCGAATGGAAAGTCAGGCAGCATGGGGCTGAGAGGCGCAGAGTATGGCGCAAGCTTCATCTGGCAGTAGATAGCGTGACACATGAAATTATCTGTGCCGATTTATCGCTAAGCGGTACGACAGATGCGCAGGCGCTGCCCGGGCTGATTAACCAAACCCACCGGAAAATCAGGGAAGCGTCGGCTGACAGTGCTTACGATACGCGTTACTGTCATGATGCTCTGCTGAGGAAAAAAATAAAGCCTCTTATCCCACCGCGAAGTGGTGCGCAATATTGGCCAGCTCGATACCATGAGCGTAACCATGCGGTGGCAAATCAGCATCTGAGCGGCAATAACGATACCTGGAAAAAGAAAGTAGGTTATCACCGGCGTTCACTGGCTGAAACGGCCATGTTCCGGTTTAAAACACTTCTGGGTGGTCATCTGAGTCTGCATGACTATGACGCGCAGGTAGGTAAGGCAATGGCAATGGTTAAAGCACTTAACCGGATCACACTGTTAGGAATGCCAAACAGCGTCCGCATCATGTAACAATCGCCCTGATAGGAAGGAAGTCGTCACAAATTTCGGATTTATTCAACAAAGCGGCTGACGTGCTGAAAGCCGGAGCCAGACCCCATGCGGATTTAACAACGATAACGTGAGTGTTAAACTCCAGCCATCAACGGAATACATTAAGCGGGGGAAAACGGACAAGTCTTGCTTGGTAATCTTCAAGGGATAATTGTGACGGAAACCGAACTGAAATACTTTTCCCAACCAGCGCTATCATCAAGTTGATATTCTTTCACTTGCGTCTGTCGCATACTCAGTAACGGAGTCATTACATAATCACGAACAATTCAATATGTTTTACGAGCAGTGTTAAAGTTTTAAAAACTTAAAGGGATCCATCTGAATCATCACAACTTTTAATTATTTATAATCAGTTTATTAAACGGTAATCTTATCGGTCGTAATGGTTGTCACGGTTGTCCGATGACGGCTAAAATTTAAGGTAGGGGGGGGGCAAACTGTGATATTTGACATCTGATGGGGGGCTTTGTTGAATAAATCGAACTTTTAGGTGACTGGCGGCTCTGATCACTACATTCGTTTCAACATCAGGTCCCCATGGCAAAGCAAAAGTTTAAAATCACCAACTGGCCCGCATATAACAATGCGCTCAGGCAGCGGGGGGACCTGACAGTATGGCTTGATGAGTCAGCCATTGCTGCATGGACTGAGAGTACACCACCTGAACATCGTGGCCGGCCGCTTCACTACACCGATATGGCCATTACCACGGTTCTGATGATAAAGCGCGTGTTTAACCTTTCGCTCCGGGCGTTACAGGGTTTCGTTGACTCGATTTTTAAACTGATGGGGCTGTCGCTGCGCTGCCCAGATTACTCTCTGGTCAGCCGGCGAGCAAAAACCGTCGACATCAGCATAAAAACGCCAACCCGCGGCGAAATCTCACACCTGGTCATCGATGGCACCGGCCTGAAAATCTTCGGCGAAGGCGAATGGAAAGTCAGGCAGCATGGGGCTGAGAGGCGCAGAGTATGGCGCAAGCTTCATCTGGCAGTAGATAGCGCGACACATGAAATTATCTGTGCCGATTTATCGCTAAGCGGTACGACAGATGCGCAGGCGCTGCCCGGGCTGATTAACCAAACCCACCGGAAAATCAGGGAAGCGTCGGCTGACAGTGCTTACGATACGCGTTACTGTCATGATGCTCTGCTGAGGAAAAAAATAAAGCCGCTTATCCCACCGCGAAGTGGTGCGCAATATTGGCCAGCTCGATACCATGAGCGTAACCATGCGGTGGCAAATCAGCATCTGAGCGGCAATAACGATACCTGGAAAAAGAAAGTAGGTTATCACCGGCGTTCACTGGCTGAAACGGCCATGTTCCGGTTTAAAATACTTCTGGGTGGTCATCTGAGTCTGCATGACTATGACGCGCAGGTAGGTGAGGCTATGGCAATGGTCAAAGCGCTTAACCGGATCACGTTGTTAGGAATGCCAAACAGCGTCCGCATCATGTAACAATCGCCCTGATAGGGAGGAAGTCGTCAAAAATTTCGGATTTATTCAACAAAGCGCTCCCCATGGCAAAGCAAAAGTTTAAAATCACCAACTGGCCCGCATACAACAATGCGCTCAGGCAGCGGGGGGACATGACAGTATGGCTTGATGAGTCAGCCATTGCTGCATGGACTGAGAGTACACCACCTGAACATCGTGGCCGGCCGCTTCACTACACCGATATGGCCATTACCACGGTTCTGATGATAAAGCGCGTGTTTAACCTTTCGCTCCGGGCGTTACAGGGTTTCGTTGACGCGATTTTTAAACTGATGGGGCTGTCGCTGCGCTGCCCAGATTACTCTCTGGTCAGCCGGCGAGCAAAAACCGTCGACATCAGCATAAAAACGCCAACCCGCGGCGAAATCTCACACCTGGTCATCGATGGCACCGGCCTGAAAATCTTCGGCGAATGCGAATGGAAAGTCATGCAGCATGGTGCTGAGAGGCGCAGAGTATGGCGCAAGCTTCATCTAGCAGTAGATAGCGCGACACATGAAATTATCTGTGCCGATTTATCGCTAAGCGGTACGACAGATGCGCAGGCGCTGCCCGGGCTGATTAACCAAACCCACCGGAAAATCAGGGAAGCGTCGGCTGACAGTGCTTACGATACGCGTTACTGTCATGATGCTCTGCTGAAGAAAAAAATAAAGCCGCTTATCCCACCGCGAAGTGGTGCGCAATATTGGCCAACTCGATACCATGAGCGTAACCATGCGGTGGCAAATCAGCATCTGAGCGGCAATTAACGATACCTGGAAAAAGAAAGTAGGTTATCACCGGCGTTCACTGGCTGAAACGGCCATGTTCCGGTTTAAAACACTTCTGGGTGGTCATCTGAGTCTGCATGACTATGACGCGCAGGTAGGTGAGGCTATGGCAATGGTCAAAGCGCTTAACCGGATCACGCTGTTAGGAATGCCAAACAGCGTCCGTATCATGTAACAATCGCCCTGATAGGGAGGAAGTCGTCACAAATTTCGAATTTATTCAACAAAGGACCCTGTACACGATTCTGTGTAAATGCCTTTTCTCAGAAGTGACCGTCCAGGCGGTCACCGAACTCGATAATAAAGCGGCTCATTGCCATGCGCCAGTCCCTCAAAGGCATTGTCCATTTCTGTGAGGCCGCCTGTATCGCCAGCCACACCACCTTTTTCACTGCGTCGTCGGTCGGGAACACCTTGCGCTTTTTGATGGCATGCCGGATCACGCTGTTTAACGACTCGATGGCGTTGGTCGTGTAGATCACCTTGCGGATGTCCGTTGGGTAGGCAAAGAACGTGGCCAGATTGGCCCAGTTTGCCTGCCAGCTTCGACTTATTTGCGGGTAGCGGATGTCCCAGGCACTGGAGAACGCTTCCAGCGCCTGCAAGCCGGCTTCTTCCGTAGGGGCCTGATAGATAGCTTTCAGGTCGCGGGTGACGGCCTTGTAGTCCTTCCAGGAGACGAACCGCAGGCTGTTGCGCACCATATGTACGATACACAGCTGGAGCCGCGCCTCCGGATACACCGCGTTAATAGCGTCAGGGAAACCTTTCAGCCCGTCTACGCAGGCGATAAGGATATCGTTCAGGCCGCGGTTTTTCAGCTCTGTCAGCACGTTCAGCCAGAACTTTGCGCCTTCATTTTCGGCCAGCCACATACCTAGCAACTCTTTCTGGCCTTCGATGTTGATGCCCAGCGCCAGGAACACAGATTTGTTGATGATGCGGCTGTCCTGCCGGACTTTTAGAACGATACAGTCAAGATAAACAATGGGATAGACTGCATCCAGAGGCCGGTTTTGCCATTCGACAACCTGCTCCATGACCGCATCGGTGACCTTTGAGACCAGCGCCGGCGAGACATCGGCGTCATACAGCTCTTTGAACGCGGCGGCGATCTCGCGGGTGGTCATCCCTTTGGCGTACAACGATAAAATCTGGTTATCCATCCCGGTAATCCGGGTCTGGTTCTTCTTCACCAGTTGCGGTTCAAAGGAACCGTCACGATCGCGCGGAGTACGCAGCGCCAGCGGGCCATCGCCAGTGGTAACGGTTTTTGTGGAATAGCCGTTGCGGGCGTTGGTCCCCGGTTTAGGCTGATTTTTATCGTAGCCGAGGTGATGGGTCATTTCGGCATTGAGAGCTGCTTCGACGCTGATTTTTTTCAGCAGCCGATCGAAGTGACTGAGATCTTCAGGGGTTTTGAGATTTTTGGCCAGTTCGTTAGCCAGAGCCTGCAACTGTTTTTCGTCCATAAATTAACCTGTTTTTGATGTTGGATTGAACATATCAAAATCAGGCAAATACACAAATTTCTAAACAGGCTCTCAGGTAGTGTACTCTCAGTTCATGCAGCAATGGCTGACTCATCAAGCCATACTGTCAGGTCCCCCCGCTGCCTGAGCGCATTGTTGTATGCGGGCCAGTTGGTGATTTTAAACTTTTGCTTTGCCATGGGGACCTGATGTTGAAACGAATGTAGTGATCAGAGCCGCCAGTCACCTAAAAGTTCGATTTATTCAACAAAGCCACTGTTTAGCCCTATCGCTCTGGGCAACCTGGAGCTGGAAAACCGTATTGTCATTGCGCCAATGTGCCAATATTCTGCCGATGAAGGGGCAGCACCTCATGGCATACCGTGCATCTCGGGCATTTGGCGCTGTCGGGCGCCGCGCTGTTAATCCTTGAGGCCACCGCGGTCAATCCGGTCGGACGCATCTCCCCGCAGGTTCTGGGATTATGGGACGATCGGACAGAGCAAACCCTGGCCGCGGTGGTCGATACGGTAAAAAAACATTCGCCGATTGCGCTGGGGATCCAGCTGGCCCATGCTGGGCGTAAAGCGTCTACTCAACCGCCCTGGTCCGGCGGAGGCGTTATTGCTGCCGAAAAGGGCGGCTGGGAAACGGTCGCGCCGTCGGTGCTCGCCTATGACGACGCCTCCCCCGCGCCACGCGCGCTGAGTCTCGATGAGATAGCGGCTCTCATAGACGATTTCGTCACCGCGGCCAGACGCGCGCAGCGTATCGGTTTTAATCTCATTGAATTGCATGCCGCCCACGGCTATCTGCTGCATCAGTTTTTATCGCCATTGACGAATCAGCGCGAAGATCGCTACAGCGGCAGCTTGGAAAACCGCATGCGCCTAACGCTTGAGGTGTTTCAGGCCTTGCGTCAGGCGCTACCGTTAACCATGGCGGTAGGGGTGCGCATTTCCGCCACCGACTGGGTTGACGGCGGCTGGGATGAGGCGCAGTCCGTGGCGCTCGGACAGGCGCTGAAAGCAGCCGGCTGCGATTATATTCACGTTTCCAGCGGCGGCCTGTCGCCACAGCAGCGCATCAGCGTCGGCCCCGGCTATCAGGTGCCGTTCGCCAAGAAAATCCGCCAGGAAACCGGTCTTACGACCTTTGCGGTCGGCATGATTACCGAACCGGAGCAGGCGGAGGCGATTATCGCCAACGGCGACGCGGATGCTATCGCGTTGGCCCGCGGTGAGTTATACGATCCGCGCTGGCCCTGGCATGCGGCCGCCAAACTCGGCGCGCAGGTACAGGGGCCGAAGCAATATTGGCGCTGTGAGCCTCATGAAGTGAAGGGGCTATTTCGCCGGACGTAGCGTTATTCACCGCTTATTGCACAAAAAGCGCGCGCCAAGAGGCCGATAATGCCCCGGGCGCGACGCTTTATTCCACCGCGGCAAAAAAAATGCCAGAATATTGCAAGGTATTAACGGCACGAATGAAATACGGGCTGTCCCGTAACGTTCACACTTGAGACGCTATGACCACACTTCCTGTTTTTAATCGTTCATTGCTGCATCCGCGTTTTTGGCTTACCTGGCTGGGTATTGGCGCGCTTTATCTGCTGGTGCTGCTACCTTATCCGCTGCTTTATACTTTGGGGACCCGCCTGGGACGGCTCGCGATGCGCTTTATGCGCCACAGAGAGGCCATTGCGCGCCGGAATTTGCAATTGTGTTTTCCCGCGATGCCGGAACCGAAGCGCGAAGCGCTGCTGCGGCAGAATTTTGAGTCGGTCGGCATGGGGCTTATCGAAACCGGCATCGCCTGGTTTTGGCCTGATTGGCGCATTAAACGTTGGGTCACCGTCAGCGGCCTGGAACATATCGCCAACGCGCGTACCGAAAACAAAGGGGTGCTGCTTATCGGCATGCATTTTCTCACGCTTGAGCTGGGCGCGCGAATTTTCGGTATGTATAACCCCGGCATCGGCGTTTATCGCCCCAACGATAACCCGCTGCTTGACTGGCTCCAGACCTGGGGACGGTTGCGGTCCAATAAATCCATGCTGGACCGCTCCGATATCAAAGGCATGATCCGCGCACTGAAAAACGGCGATATTATCTGGTACGCGCCGGACCACGATTATGGGCCGAAAAGCAGCGTATTCGCGCCGCTGTTCGCCGTTCCCGAGGCCGCGACGACAGCCGGCACTTATCTGTTGGCCAAAATGGCCAAGCCGGCGGTGATCCCCTTTATGCCGCGCCGCCTGCCGCAGGGGCGCGGTTACGAGCTGCTGATTTTGCCTGATGAACGCGGCATGCCGCTCGATAGCGATATCGCCACCGCCAGCTATATGAATAAGGTGGTAGAGCAGGCGATTTTGCGGGCGCCGGACCAATACATGTGGCTGCACCGCCGTTTCAAAACCCGCCCGCCCGGCGAGCCTTCGCTTTACCGCTGATGCCTTGCGCGTCGGCGTCCGCCGGCGCGGTGATTGCGAAAGGCCGCGCAAAAACGAGCGGTGAAATTGCCCCAGCCCCCCTTTCGGCGCATACTGTGCCTCTGACTTAATCTCCCCCGGCGAGAGCGTTTCCAGCCCTGGTGTGTTGTCGACCGCCGTAAATACGTAAACAGGACGTCATGACGCCGGAACCGATCCTTATCAATTGGAAACGCAATCTTTTTGTGACCTGGATAGGCTGCTTTCTCACCGGTGCCGCCTTCAGTCTGGTCATGCCGTTCCTGCCGCTCTATGTTGAGCTGTTGGGGATTTCCTCGCCCGAAAAATTAAATCTTTGGTCCGGCGCGGTCTTCAGTATCACGTTTCTTTTCTCCGCCATCGCATCGCCGATATGGGGCGGTCTTGCTGATCGCAAAGGCCGCAAAGTCATGTTGCTGCGCTCGGCGCTGGGCATGGCCATTGTCATGATGCTAATGGGCCTGGCGCAAAACGTCTGGCAGTTTTTAATCTTGCGCGCGCTGCTCGGGCTGCTTGGCGGCTTCGTGCCTAACGCCAACGCGCTTATCGCCACCCAGGTGCCGCGTAACAAGAGCGGCTGGGCGCTGGGCACGCTGTCCACCGGCGCGGTAAGCGGCGCGCTGATTGGCCCGCTGATCGGGGGGCTTCTGGCGGATCTTTACGGTTTACGACTGATCTTCTTCATTACCGCGCTGGTGCTGTTCATCTGCTTTATTACCACCGTGCTGTTCGTGCAGAAGCGTTTCACCCCCGTGCAAAAAAAAGACATGCTCTCCGGGCGTCAGGTGCTGGCCTCGCTGAAAAATCCGCGTTTGGTGCTGAGTTTGTTTGTCACCACGCTCATCATCCAGGTCTCCACCGGCTCTATCGCGCCGATACTGACGCTGTATGTCCGTGAACTGGCGGGTCATTCGCAGAACCTGGCGTTCATCAGCGGCATGATTGCCGCCGTGCCCGGCATGGCGGCGCTGCTGAGCGCGCCACGCCTGGGTAAGCTCAGCGATCGGGTCGGGCCCGAGCGCATTTTGATTAGCATGATGGCGTTGTCGGTACTGCTGCTGATCCCCATGTCATTCGTGCAATCGCCCTGGCAGTTGGGCGTACTGCGCTTTTTGTTGGGCGCCACCGACGGCGCGCTGCTGCCAGCGATGCAAACCCTGTTGATTTATAACTCTTCCAGCCAAGTCGCGGGCCGTATTTTCAGCTATAGCCAATCATTTCGCGATGTGGGTAACGTCAGCGGGCCGCTCCTCGGCGCCTTTATTTCGGCCAGCTATGGTTTCCGGGCGGTTTTTTTTGTGACGGCGCTGGTGGTAATGGTCAACGTGGTGTATTTCTGGTGGAGCCTGCAGCGCAGCGCGGCACGCATCAGGCTACCTAATGATTGAAGCAAAAAAAGGGCGGCGTGCTAACGCCGCCGCCAAAATCGACCGTCGAAGGGGGGTTGACGACCGTCTGCTGCCGGGACGCCCGCCACTGGGGCGCCCTGAAAATCACGTTGTTTTAGGGCTGAGGCGCGCTTTGTCCGGGCCTAGGCGCGGGTTTTCCACCCCGCTCTTCTCATGCACCCGGTTTATGATCCGGTATCGTCACCACGGCTACCCGCACTTGGTAATGTACGCCGTTCGCCGCAGGCGGCAGTATGCTGTTCAGTTTCTGCAAACTTTCCGTCGGATTATCGCTGGCCATTGAGGCGCAAAACAGTTCATCGCCGTGGCAAAACGCCCGGGCCGCCGTGGGCCCCCCGGGAATGGAGGCAGCGGCATCCCCAGCGGGGGCTGTCCGTATTGCGCCCCCGGAGGCGGTGGCGTATTGCCGGCACCGGCGGTGGTTATCAGGGTAAAGGCCAGTAAAGTGCTGCGTTTCATCATGTTTTTCTCCTCTACATCGGGTTTACTTCTTCACTTTAGCGATTCCCGCCCGCCCCGTGCAGACCTTTGCGAAACCTTTACCCCTTGCCGTAATCTTCTTTGCAAAATCCCGTCGCCGGAAACATTCACGGGGTAATCAGCCGGTTATCGGCCGACTCACCCACGGTCACGCCGTCCGGGGCCGGTTTTTGTTCTTCTAACTACTGTATAGCGGGCGGTACTTGCAACTTTGGCCAGAGCGACAACAATTACTTCTACGCCCGTAATCGGCGTGACGACCTCTGCCCCCCTCATCAGCACAGGAGAGTAACTATGAGCATGTATGCAACTCTGGAAAAAGCGATCGATATCGCCCGCGAGGAGTTTCTGGAAGCGTCAGCCGACAGCAGCAAAGAGGACGAAACCCCGTCAGTGCAACAATTCAGCCTACAGAAATATGTCCTGCAGGACGGAGAGATCATGTGGGAAGCCGAATTTCAAGCTGAAGAAAATGATGCTACCGAGACGATGTCGTTTCGCACCGGCGAAGCCGCACAGGCGATTTTCGATGGTGATTACGATGAAACCGAACTGCGCCTGGAGTGGCAGGAGGAAAATACGCTGCACGAGTGGGACGAGGGCGAATATCAATATGAACCGCCGCTCGATACCGAAGAGGGTAAAGCCGCTTCCGATGAATGGGACGCGATGTGATGTCCCACCCTTCTCGCATCACCCCGCACCGCTAACGCCGCCGTAGCCATTGTGCCGCGACGACGGGAACGGCCGAGCCGGCGGTTTAATCATATGGGCCATGGCGCCAATCCACCGGCAGCAGCAGTGTATCAACCACCATAGACAGGGGTAAGTCAATAATGGTGAGGTATTTCCAGGCCGTGTCGCGCAGATCCCACTGCACGCCCGGATAAAATTGATTGCCGTACCCTTGGCCGGGCACCGTGCAACTGATAATGCTGCCGCAGCCGGTAAGCAGCAGCAGCGCGGCAAACACCAGACAAAATCGTCCCATAGTGGCTTTTATTACCTGATTGAAAACAGCGGTCCTGCGTACGCGCCTTGGGTAAACGATCGTGCCGACACCATGCCGGCACGTTCAGGTTATCGGTCTGTCGCTACCGGCTGCGCCACTTGCGCGTCATTGCCGCGCTGGGTGTGGAAATACGACAGGGTCGCCAGCAGGCAAAACGTGTAGCCAAACAGCTCCGTCCCCTCTTCCACGGCGTTTTTGACGGTACGGATGAAATCATCCGCCAGCAGCGTGTGCCATAGCGTGCCCATGCCCATCAAACGGGCGAACAGTAGCACCGTCAACAGACCGGCGCTCAGCATACCGTAGCTGGGGTGTTTAAAAAAGCCCACCAGTCCGGCCAAGGTACGTTGCGACGCGCGGCCGGCATAGATAAGCGCCACCAGCGTCACCGCCAACGCGAACCACAGCCAACTGCCGTGGCGGATAATATCAAACGCAAAATCCATCTCGCGAATCAACATACACAGAAAAAAGCCGCCAATCAGCGCGCTGCTGTGGCGCAAGGCGGGATTGCGCAATAACAAGCCGTGGTATCACAACAATAGCCAGTAAAATCAGCTCCTGCGCGATTTCCGTCAGCGAAGATTCATGCTCCCCATTATGAAATCCATTAATATCGATAAACAATAATGAAGTCAGCAGCGCGATGACTGCGGCACAAACCAGAAATACACCCAATTTTTTACGACAAACAGCCAATCACTCTGCATGGTATCCTCATACCCTGAATTTTGATCAGGATTTTAACGTCCAACACCCGCCGTCAAGTTACAATAAATGCTGCCGCTCCATGATTTGGCTCCTTATTAGGAACCAAATGGTATATTTGTGGTCCGCCGTTGCGTCAAACCACATACGCCTACGTCACAGCGCGGTGGAAATAACGTTTTTCCCTTCCGCATAAGGTAGGGTGCTCGCCGCGCCTGCGCTTTTACGGGGAGGTCAATGACGTCTCTTTACGTCGCTTTGATAGGGTGTTCGCCCCGTCTACGCTTTAGCGCAAAGGTCACCATGCCCTTCTTTACGCCGCTTGGATAAGATGCCCGACGCGTCGCCTGCGCCCCTGCGCCGGAAAATTGGTGGCGCAGATGGCCCTAAATGCTTCGATGGTGGTTGCCACCCCTCTACATCAGCAAAAAACGTTAATTAGCTCTCTAATTATAGCCTATCCGTGCGCATCCCCGCCTGGCCTATAGAGGGGAGAAGCCGCGAGGTAACCTATCACGGCCTTACCTTACCCTGACGACGGGAAATGGACAGTTCCGTTTTCCTTTCTGATGGAATTACCGCGCTAATGGCAGACACGGCAAGCCGCTTTGGTGCAAAAAAAACCGGACGCGATTAAACGGCCGGGTTCGATTAGGCAGAGTCAGTGGCGGTTGTGTGAGCGTCTAACGCCGCCTGGCGATGACGGGCGCGCGCCAGGCGGCCATGTGCTCCGGTTGCGACCACAACCGCAAGTGCAGCCGGGACAATGTGACCGGATCGCTTAAAACGGCCAGACGCTGCGCGGGCGAAAGTTTCGTCGGTCCCAGGGTCAAGGCCGCGACGAGATGCT
Source organism: Candidatus Sodalis pierantonius str. SOPE (assembly GCF_000517405.1). NCBI lineage: Bacteria > Pseudomonadati > Pseudomonadota > Gammaproteobacteria > Enterobacterales > Bruguierivoracaceae > Sodalis > Candidatus Sodalis pierantonii. The sequence goes on from NZ_CP006568.1 coordinate 1,485,516, forward strand.
CTTGCCGGTTACGCTCGACCAGATCCGAGACGCCATGACGCGCGGTCGCCGCCATGCCCACGGCCAGGGCGTTATAGGCCGGATCCACTACCGCACGGCGGAAGCCGTCCGCCAACATACGGGCGCGGTTGCGCTGCAAATAATTCTCGGTAGCCACCAGTTCCTTTGGCGGCGAATACTCCTCGGGAATAAGAAACAGACCTGCGCGCTGACATCTCAGACCAAGACCTGCCCGGCTGGAATAGACCGACACCCACGGCGACAGGATAAGCGACACCACGATTAGCGAGAGCCACCACAAAAAGCGCAGATCCAGCCAGGCCATGCCGCCGGCCCATACCAGACAGAGCAGCATTTGCGAGCCGTGGCGCTTAAAGGATTCACTCCAGGGCGTCGCGTCGTCGTCACGCTGCGGCGAATTCCACTGCACCGACCAGCCCAGGAAGGCGCTCACCACAAACAGTGTGTGAAACAGCATCCTGACCGGCGCCAACAGCACGGAAAACAGCATTTCCAACAGCATCGAAACGGTCACCCGCAGTACACCGCCGAATTCCCGCGCGCCCTTGGCGATGATCAGAATGACGCTCAACAGTTTGAGCAGGAACAGCAGCACCAGCGTCGTGGAGAATAACGCAATCGCCAGCTCCGGCCGCCATTGAGGCCACACCGGGAAGAGTTGGCGCGGCTGTAGGAAGTACTGCGGCTCCATTAACGTGTGCACCACCTGAAGGGCGGTCGATAGCGCCAGAAACATAAACCACAGCGGCGCCGATAAATATGACATGACGCCGGTCAGGAACACCGCGCGGTGGACCGGATGCATTCCCTTGACCAAAAACAACCTGAAGTTCATCAGGTTACCGTGGCACCAGCGACGATCGCGTTTGAGCTCATCCAACAAATTGGGCGGTAGCTCTTCATAGCTACCGGGCAAATCGTAGGCTATCCAAACTTCCCATACTGCCCGGCGCATCAAGGCCGCTTCCACGAAGTCATGGGACAATATGGAGCCGGCGAAGGCCCCTTCGCCCGGCAGCGGCGCCAGCGCGCAATGCTTGATAAACGGCTCGACGCGGATAATGGCGTTATGGCCCCAGTAGTGGGACTTCCCCAGCTGCCAAAAATGCAGGCCGGCGGTGAATAACGGCCCATAGACCCGGGTCGCGAACTGCTGGCAGCGCGCGTACAGCGTATCCATGCCCGACGCCTTTGGCGCACTTTGAATAATGCCGGCGCGCGGATTGGCTTCCATTAGCCGCACCAAATTGGTCAGGCAATGGCCGCTCATGACGCTGTCGGCGTCCAAAATCACCATATAGGCGTATTGATTACCCCAGCGCCGGCAAAAGTCGTCGATATTACCGATTTTGCGCTTTACCCGCCGGCGGCGGCGATAAAAAATGCGCCCCGTGCCGCCGGTTTCTTCACACAGCTCCATCCAGGCTTTTTGCTCGGCGACACAGATATCGGGATGATAACTGTCGCTGAGAATATAGACGTCGAAGTGATCTATCTGGCCGGTGGCGACCACGGATTCATAGGTCGCGCGCAGACCGGCGTACACCCGCTCCACGTCTTCATTACAGATAGGCATAATCAAGGCGGTGCGATGCGCCGGATTCAGCGGTTCATCGCCGGTGGTACTGACGGAGATGCTGTATTTATCATGGCCAATCAGCAGTTGCCAAAAGCCCATCAGCGCGGTCCAGAAGCCGGCCGACACCCAACAGAACAGGATGGCAAACAAGATGAGGATCCCGCTTTGCAACACATACGGCAGCAACTGCAGCACCGATTGCAGCAGGTCCTGATGGATCATATCCATCGGATCGATAAGCGCCCAGCCCTGGTACGGTAAAATGGTTTTCATGTACCAGGTAGCAATGGCGGTCTGGAACAGCGTCAGCGCCAGCAAAATATAGCGACGGATGGTGCTGACAATCCGCCAGTTACCGTTTTCGCGGGCGACCATTTCCTGCTTATGGCGCGGCGCGCGCGACCTGCCGCGCAGCCCCCCCCCCAGAAGCGAACCAGCGGATTGGTGAACCAGGGTTCAGGAAACATTGTGGTGCGCTTGATGGTCGGCATCGCCTTAATGGCCTTACGCCCGCGGCTATCATTGACCAACAGCTCAGGATGGCGCGCGGTTTGCGACCAGGCCATATGCAAACGGCTTTTTACCGACCGCAGCGCCACATCTTCGTCGGCAAGATTTTCGCCATCCGGCGCCGGGCCATCGCTTAGGGCCTGATGCACGGCATCAGGCGCGTCATCGCCCTGCCCGCGCAGTCTATCGCGCAGGCCGGCCTTTTGCTCGGCGGCAAGCGGCAACGCCTCAACATAGTCGAGGCTGGTGGAGGTAGAATTATTCATTGGCAGGCAGCAGATAGCTCCAGGTTTCGGTCAATGTCTTATCGCCGTTAACCAGTGCGGCACGCATCTCGGTAGGTTGCTTGGTGGCTTTCACCTTAAGACGCAGGGTCAGACGCCAACCGTGGGTAACCGGATTGAAGCGGACGCTGTTTTCGACCACATCGGCATTGTCGCCCACGCTAATCTGGGAAGCGACCGGTGCGGCCGGGTCCAGCTCTTTCAGCGGCTGGCCGACGAAGTCCACTTGAAAGGCGGTCGTGCCGTCCGGCTGACGCGTCAGGTTGGTCTGTTTCACATCCCCCGCAGAACGTAGGGTTTGTTTCACATAGGCGAAATCCGACGAATGGATTTTATCTTCATCGCGGGAGAAGTGCAGCCGATAGGCGACCTCCAGCGGCTGACCGACATCCTGCAATTTCTCCGGCGTCCAAAACGCTACGATATTGTCGTTGGTCTCATCGTTGGTGGGGATTTCTACCAGCTTGACATGCCCTTTGCCCCAATCGCCGCGGGGTTCAACCCAGCCGCTCGGGCGCAAGTCGTAGCGATCGTCCAGATCTTGATACTGGAAGAAGTCGCGCCCGCGCTGTAGCAGCCCGAAACCGCGCGGATTTTCCACCTGGAAAGTGCTCACGGACAGGTGACGGGGGTTATTCAGCGGACGCCAGATCCACTCGCCGTTGCCGGCGTGAATCGATAGGCCGTTGGAGTCGTGCAGCGTGGGACGGAAGTTCATCGTGGTGGCGGGCTGATTCGGCCCGAACAGGAACATGCTGGTGAGCGGCGCCAGCCCCAGTTTCCCGACTTTATCGCGCAAATAAACGCGAGACTGCACATCTACGCTGGTGTCGCGCCCCGGGTAGATGACGAAGCGGTAAGCGCCGGTGGCGCGGAGGGAGTCGAGCAGCGCATACAGCACCAGGTGCTTGTCGTTGGCCTTGGGACGCTCAATCCAGAATTCACGAAAGCGTGGAAACTCTTCCCCGGACGCCAGCGCAGTATCGATCGCCAGACCGCGCGCGGAAAGGCCATAAACTTGTCCTTTACCGATAACACGAAAATAACTGGCGCCCAACATGCTGACAATTTCATCGTTTTTATCGAGCTGATTTATCGGATAGAGGATTTTGAACCCGGCGAAACCGAGGTCCTTCACCGCATCGGGATCGTGATTGACCGATCCGAAGTTGAACATATCCGATGAATATTTGACCTCATTAACGGCGGTCGCCGTCACTTCATTGATTTTCACCGCCTGGTCGAAATACATCCCTTGATGGTAGAACTCGATTTTTAATGGGGTCGGTAAATCGTGCCACAGCGCCTTATCATGATTGAATTGAATTTGCTGATAGTCAGCGAACTTCATTTCGCAAAATTGCGAAGGCACATTGCTTCTTGGCGCTTCATACCCTTTGGCCGCCAGCGCCTGGGCTTGCTTAGCCACATCGTCAATAGAAAATGCCCATGAGGGCAAAGCGTATAGCGTCAACAGCACCGTGTCTCCCAGCCAACGGAGACTCGCTTTGGATGATTTGACGAAGAATTTATTATTTGGCACATCCCCCCCTCTGCTTGTGCTCTTAATCATTTACAGCAATCTTTGATTACTGAAATCACTTGTCCGACAGTATGATACAGTAATGATTCCTCTTATTCGCCTTCCCGGCACCCTGTATTTCAATAGGCTGAAAAACCCACTCTTCGAGTGATAAAAGATAGTCTATAAAAGGGTAAGCCAACAGTTGTCGCCCGGTTTGATTTTACCTGAGCCATCGGGCGGGGGTTAATGCTTTTTTCTCTTTCAGCGGATTATGGGCAAAAAAGCAAATTTTTTAACCCCGACAAATCAGCATATTGCCCTGACCGCGGACGCTAGGGTGCCGATCGGGCCGGATAGCGCCCATGAATCACCGGCACCCGGAAAGATCTTATTACATTTCCTTGCCGGCGATGACCCATAACGCGTTGGCGCCGGGCGTCACCGTACTCGGCACTGAAGGAGCGTCGATTGCTGCCCGGACCCTGGCGCGGTTTATCACCCATTATCCCCGCGTCATTGGGTCGCCTGCCGGCGATTGACCTCAATACCGTTTGACTTGCCGCCGGCGATTTACGCCAGCGCCGTTTGATATAAATGCGCATTTTCCGCATCGAAACAAACAAAAATTACTTGCTGCGGCCAGTCATGGCGCGTCAGGAACGCGCGCACGGCGTCGATGGCGATACGGGCCGCGGCCGGTTTGGGAAAACCGTATACGCCGGTGCTGATATTGGGGAAATCCAAACGGGCCAGACGGTACTCCGCCACGAGCCGAAGGCTATTGTCATAGGCGCTGCGCAACAGCGCCGTTTCATGCTGCCCGCCGCCGCGCCAGACGGGGCCGACGGTGTGGATGATGTGACGCACTCCTAGGCGGCGGCCGCCGGTTATCACCGCCTCCCCCACTGCGCATCCGCCGCGCGCGGCGAATCGCCGCACATTCTTGCACAAGTGCCGGGCCCGTCGCACGATGAATGGCGCCATCGACACCGCCCCCACCCATCAGTCGCTGATTGGCCGCATTGACAATACCCTCGACCGACAGATGGGTAATATCGCCGGTGATGATCTGAATACGCGTGTCCATTATTTCTCCTCTCATCCTCCCGCGTGGAGAACCATTATCCCCTTTGCCGGTCATAAAGTGAACGGCGCGGTAGACCCGCCGCGCTGGCCTAACGCCCTTGTCTGGGCGATCGCAATTCAGGCGTTTTTCGCTCGCGTACCTCTAGGCTGGGTCTACGCTTAAAGGATACGCTTCATTCGGCCCGCACGGCGCAAAACCGTCACGGTTAGGGGGACGCATTATGCAAGATCAAATTATCCATAACCTGCCCGCGATTCACGGCCCTTCACTCTTCCAAAGCTTTTTCCAGGCCAGCTTCGACTGTTCCACCGAATGGCGCGGCGACGGACGCCGGCTCGATATTATTCATTCCAGCGGCCATGAAATGCTGGCGGCGAAAGATTACGCCCAATTGGCCGACTGTCGGCTCACCACCGTGCGCGATGGATTGCGCTGGCACCTTATCGAAACCACGCCCGGCCAGTATGATTGGTCGAGCTTTTTGCCGATGCTACATAGCGCGCAGGCCAACGGACTCCAGGTTATTTGGGATTTGTGCCACTTCGGCTGGCCTGATCATCTGGACATTTGGCAGCCGGCGTTCGTGGACGGTTTTGCCCGCTTCGCCGGCGCCGCCGCGGCGCTGGGGCGCGCTGAAGGGGTAGTGCAACCCATTTATACCCCTATCAATGCGGTTTCATTTTGGAGCTGGGCGGGAGGCGATATGGCGTCCATCGCGCCGATGGCTTCCGGGCAAGGCAAGGCGTTAAAACAGCAGCTGGTTCGCGCCAGCCTGGCCGCCATGGCGGCGCTCCGCGCGGTAGATCCCACAACGCGCTTCCTTCAGCCGGAACCGGTGGTGCATATCAATGCGCCGGCGGGCAAACCGGAGCTGGAACAGGCGGCGGAAGCTTTGCGCCTGCGTCAGTTCGAGGTGTGGGATATGCTCTGCGGCCGGGAAATGCCTGCGCTGGGCGGCGGTGAAGAGTGGCTGGATATCATCGGCGTCGGGTATCGGCCTGGCAATCAATGGTTTTATCACGGTGAGACGATTGCGCTGGATGACGGCCATTACCGCCCCTTTGCGACTATATTGCAGGAGGTGTGGCAACGCTATCAACGCCCGCTCCTCATCGACGAAACGGGTGCGGAAGAGAAGATGCGCGTCCCCTGGGCGCGCTATATTTTTGAACAGGCGGTGCAGGCCCACGTGGCGGTGGAAGGCATTTGCCATTATCCCATCGCCGACTACCGCAGCTGGAGCGAGGAAAAGCACCGGCCTTTCGGTCTGTTGGGTATGCAAGATGTCAACGGCTGCCGTTCAATTTATGAACCGTTGGCGCTGGAGTTGCGCGATCAGCAGATACGCCTGGCGGGCCTGCTAAAGGACGCCGAACCGGGTAATCAGGCGGTTTCCGCCTGACCTGGCGCGGTAGAAGAAGACGTAGGGGGTCGGCGAGTCATCCTCATCCTGTGACCATGGGCTATCCGACCCGCCGTTAAGGCGCCTTTTTATAGCATGACTGGACATCAATAGGATCCGCCGAATGACGGAGATCGTTTAACCAGGCGAGACCGAATAAAACCGTTACGGCGATTAAAATGGATATTAACAAACCGATTAGCAGCAGTAATTTTGTCTCATCAAGTTTGCTGGATTCCATATCTGCTCCTTTCCCTCGCCGATAATCAGATTATCCAGAGTGTCATCAAACTGACAAAGAGGATAAGGGTTCCTGATGCAATCGCCAATACCTCAATGGCAAACTGCGCATCGCTCAATGTCTCGCGATGATATTTTTTGCGACTGATTCGACGGCGTATTTTCACAACACATTTTTCTGATGTAGCAACGGAAACCCAACCGGAGCGGCCGGCGAAAACAGCAAATAAATTAGGTGAATTACAACCTGAATGCAAGGGGAAACGGCGCGCTCAGGCACCGCGCTGCCCAGACGATAGGGCCAAAGTGCGCGGGCTTTAGCGCGTCAATAAGGTGTCAGGCTGGGTGACGCGCTGCGGCCTGCGGCGTGAACCCGCGGCGGCGCATGCTGCGGCTTGGATCAGCAAACGCCGAAATCCCCCTCTTCTTTATACAGGGTCAATTCTTCCGCTCTGAACACCTTACTGTTCTCCTCGCCGAAATCCATCATGCCGCCATAGACTAAGCCATCCTCGATTTTCACCACGCTCATCGCGGGTCCGCCTTTTTTCGGCTGTACGATATCGCCGGTTTCAAATGCCATCATTACCTCCCTCCCGTAGGCTGAGTGCTTGTTTCTCGTCGGGTCGCCGGACAGGCGATATGGCAGCGGCCTGCGGCGTCCAGATCGGTCCCGGCGCTACCCCGTTCACCCGAATGCCTTTGGGAGCCAGGTGATTGGAAAGAGCACGGGTGAAAGAGGTAATCGCGCCCTTGGTCGACGAATAGTCGATAAGATCAGGCCGCCCCTGGTAGGCCGTAATGGAAGCGGTATTGATGATGGTGGCGCCGGATTCCAAATAAGGTAATGCGGACTGACAAAGATAGAACATCGAAAAAATGTTGGTTCGGAATGTTCGCTCCAGTTGTTGGGGCGTGATGGCGCCGAAATCCGCCTGTGGATGCTGCTCGCCGGCCACGTTGACCAAAATGTCCAGCTTGCCGAAGTGCGCCAAGGTCTCATTGACCACCTGCGCGCTAAAACTCACCTCCGCCAAATCGCCACGAATAAGTAACGCCCGCGTGCCATAATACTCTACGGCGCTGCGGGTCTGCTGCGCATCGTTGTCCTCGCTCAGATAGACGATCGCCACGTCCGCCCCCTCTTTTGCGAAAGCGACCGCTACAGCACGGCCGATACCGCTGTCGCCGCCGGTAATAATGGCGATTTTACCCTTAAGTTTGCCCCCGCCCGATAGTCGGGGTCATCATAAACCGGCTGCGGGTCCATCGCGCTTTCTTCACCCGGTTGTGTATGCTGCCGCTGTGCGGGCGGTGCCTGCTGTGGATATTTCTCGCTCATGGGCGCATCCCCTCTTCCTTATCCGTTAGCGTGACTTGAATCATTAGCCTAGAAGCTGCCGTAAGGAGCGTCAAACCGACGAAGTATTAGTTAAACTTATCTTCGGTCTGGTGGTAAATCCGTGGGCAACAGCCAGACCCGTCGACATCGTGGTCTGCCCCGCGCGCAGGACATGCGGCTATCCCTCGCGGCAAAAGGTGAATAAAACGACAAAATCGGGTTATAAATTCGGCAGAAAACGGGATCTGCACCCTCTGTAAGACGAATGACACACCATCCTGACAAATGGCGTGTCATTCTCGGTGAGGTTAGCGCCTGGCGTCGGTGGCCACAAAACAATCTAATTTATTTATAATTAAATGATGACAATAATAATTAACGCAATACTTCATCTTTGCTCATGGATGTAGAGATAATTCGAGCTTGAGGGCAAAGCATCGACGAGCTATTACGGATTTTCTCAGGAGGGCGCCATGTATAGAAGATACTCAACCGATTTTGCAATTGCCAGCCTGGATGCGCAGGGCATCGTCCGGCGCTCGGGCTGGATGGTGGTCTACTGCACTCACCCATCAACCCGCGAATACCTTTGCGCCACGCAGGAATATTTATGCGTGGGCGCGACCCTCCCCCCCCCCATAGCTTTGCCGATAAACCGGTGCTGCCGACCAAGGGCTGGGCGTTGGTGCGCAGCTGCGATGGTCGCTGTTGGCAAACGGTGGTCGATTTGCGCGGTGAAGTGGCGTATTGCAAGGACACCGGCAGCCGGCTAAACATCGATTTTGTGGGCAGCCTACCTACAGGGCTGACCCTACTGGCGCCAACGTCACGCAGCGATATCAGGGATGGGCAAAAGTGGGTCCATCAGGATAATCAGCGCTGCCATTGCGGCACGACCCCCGAAACACCGAATTAATTTTTTCTGCCCCTTGTCGCTACAGCAACCGCCCCGCGCCATGTCAGACCTCCTCGCGGTCGCCTATTTCCGCCGAGATCGGGCGAGCGGTGTCTTGGCGGTGCCGAACGCGGGAAACTAACGCTCTTCGTCATTGAACGCAATCGATTTAGAAAAGAAACGTTAAAAAACTTTACTCTGCCGCCGCGCTCCCTTCCGCTTTATAACCCATACCCAATCTCTCCAGTGTTTCCTTATCCAATTGGTAATATTTCCCTTTTAATTTCGCACATAATTTACTCATAAACGTCACCAGATATTCAGTATTATAGCGGGCCATTTCCTTGCCCAGTTCCGTTTGCATACTGTCAGCCAAGGTCAATAATTTGGTTTGAAAATGATCAAAGGTATAATTGACATCATCCAGCGGCCTGTAGCGATGCAAAATATTCTGGACTAATTTGCAAACAATTCTGGACTCCCTAAAACCCTAAAAAATAGCTATTTTGGACAGTCCAGAATTGGTTACAAAATTTATAGCTAAGGTAGACGTCAATGTAGTTATCGTATCTGTTAAGTTATGCAGCGAGAGATTTCTGCTCCCGATTTAGCCAAACTTCGTCCTGACAACTCCGGTTCCGTGTTTGACCTGACCACAGGTTAGATTACGGATTTTGACGGCCACACAGATCTATTTTCGCTTCTCCAGCGACTCCCCATTTTCTGCGGAGATACAGCTGATTGGGGAGTCACAGAGCCTGTTTAGAAATTTGTGTATTTGCCTGATTTTGATATGTTCAATCCAACATCAAAAACAGGTTAATTTATGGACGAAAAACAGTTGCAGGCTCTGGCTAACGAACTGGCCAAAAATCTCAAAACCCCTGAAGATCTCGGTCACTTCGATCGGCTGCTGAAAAAAATCAGCGTCGAAGCAGCTCTCAATGCCGAAATGACCCATCACCTCGGCTACGATAAAAATCAGCCTAAACCGGGGACCAACGCCCGCAACGGCTATTCCACAAAAACCGTTACCACTGGCGATGGCCCGCTGGCGCTGCATACTCCGCTCGATCGTGACGGTTCCTTTGAACCGCAACTGGTGAAGAAGAACCAGACCCGGATTACCGGGATGGATAACCAGATTTTATCGTTGTACGCTAAAGGGATGACCACCCGCAAGATCGCCGCCGCGTTCAAAGAGCTGTATAACGCCGATGCCTCGCCGGCGCTGGTCTCAAAGGTCACCGATGCGGTCATGGAGCAGGTTGTCGAATGGCAAAACCGGCCTCTGGATGCAGTCTATCCCATTGTTTATCTTGACTGTATCGTTCTAAAAGTCCGGCAGGACAGCCGCATCATCAACAAATCTGTGTTCCTGGCGCTGGGCATCAACATCGAAGGCCAGAAAGAGTTGCTAGTGTATGTGGCTGGCCGAAAATGAAGGCGCAAAGTTCTGGCTGAACGTGCTGACAGAGCTGAAAAACCGCGGCCTGAACGATATCCTTATCGCCTGCGTAGACGGGCTGAAAGGTTTCCATGACGCTATTAACGCGGTGTATCCGGAGGCGCGGCTCCAGCTGTGTATCGTGCATATGGTGCGCAACAGCCTGCGGTTCGTCTCCTGGAAGGACTACAAGGCCGTCACCCGCGACCTGAAAGCTATCTATCAGGCCCCTACGGAAGAAGCCGGCTTGCAGGCGCTGGAAGCGTTCTCCAGTGCCTGGGACATCCGCTACCCGCAAATAAGTCTAAGCTGGCAGGCAAACTGGGCCAATCTGGTCACGTTCTTTGCCTACCCAACGGACATTCGCAAGGTGATCTACACGACCAACGCCATCGAGTCGTTAAACAGCGTGATCCGGCATGCCATCAAAAAGCGCAAGGTGTTCCCGACCGACGACGCAGTGAAAAAGGTGGTGTGGCTGGCGATACAGGCGGCCTCACAGAAATGGACAATGCCTTTGAGGGACTGGCGCATGGCAATGAGCCGCTTTATTATCGAGTTCGGTGACCGCCTGGACGGTCACTTCTGAGAAAAGGCATTTATACAGAATCCGGTACGGGCTCCGCGGGTGTATGGCTGAAGCTATTTCAGCACTTTCAAAATAGCGGTCATGAGGCCAACGGCAGCAATCAGCATCCCTCCGACACGAACCGTCATCTATAATCCCAGCTTATCAAACCTGTTAGCAATATCCTTACGGACATCGGCTATCTCTACGGATAAGTCCTTACGGACATCGTCAAGGTCACGCTTGGTAGCCACACCCGCCACCTCATGAGACTTACGGACGGCAATAGAAATCGCCTTGGCCTGGTCTTTCGGCAACCCGGCGTTTTCCAGTGTCTCAACGAATTCTTGAGTATCAAATGCGACTTGGCCCATGGGGAAGTCCTCCTGTTTATGCCAAGTGTAGCGTATCCACCACATCAACGGAAGGAGTAACACCAATGGCTCCGGCATTTCCAAGCATTTATGGTGCTAACTATTCAACACAAAACGGAAGGTTCTTTCAACGACGAGGCGATATCTGGATACAGATTGAACGATATCTGCCATGTGCCACTGGAGCTCTAAATGAACCGCTTGAGGCAACGGCCCTTCGTTGGCTAAACGAACTGGAGAACGGAACGCTCAAGACCAAACGAGCCATCGGAAGTACGGGAGCTACCAAGACCGCTGTATACAAGCTAACCGAAGGTGGCCTCAAAAATAGTTCACCTATGAAGTTTACAAAGTAATTAACTACATCAACGAAAGGAGTTACCTCCATGAACATGAATGACTTCATTGAAATGTTGCAGGAAAAGTAGGTCCCGTACTCCATTGACGGAGATAAGATTTTCGTCAATGGAAACCTCAATCTCCATGATGCGAGCATTACCAATTTACCGGACAACCTGAGTGTTAGAGGCTGGCTTGATCTCCGCGGTACAAGCATAACCAGCTTGCCGGACAATTTGAGTGTTGATGGCAGCCTTTACCTCCGCGGTGCAAGCATAACCAGTCTACCGAATGGTCTGAGTGTTGGCGGTGATCTTGGTCTCAGCCGCACAGGCATTACCCGCCTACCGGAAAACTTGAGCGTCGGTGGCAGTATTGACCTCTGCTATACGGGCATTTCTAGCTTGCCGGATAACCTTGAAGTTTATGGGTCAATATATTTACAGCCCAACAGAATAACCAACATTGTCTATCGTGAATTCTGGAAACATGACTATTACACGGTTTTTGCTGCTTGGCTAAATGGCGCGTACTGCGTTGTTGTTAACGAAAAGATTTACACATTGAAAGAGTTTGACGGCGAATCAGTAATAGCAGATGTCGAACAGGCGGCGCGGGAATGCGTGGCTGAATTAGAGCAACGCAGGAAAACCGGGGGTGCGGCATGAAGTCCTTTAACGTGAAACAAGTAGAGAAATTCCGTGATGTGTTCCCTGAGCTGACCACGATAGAACAGCTTGAAACGGCGATGCTCTTCTCTCTTGGCCTCTCCAAAAAAGAGATTGCAGCGGCGCGTGATGTTGCTTACATAACGGTTGAAAGATGCTTGATGCAATAAAAAGCAAATTTAATCTTTACTCTTTAAATAATCTGTTTTCTGTCTTTCAGGTCCGGCTGGTGTTTTTTGCCTTAACTGGCGGCACAGTAAAAAATAAGAAATAAGGATAACCCACGCGCTAGAAAAATGGCAACAGGCGAACGTTAGCCAGTTCCTACAACGCCACTAATCACTAATCTCGCCCCGGTATCGTGCCGGGGTTCCATTATCGTTTTAACCAACGAGGTATATCTGCATGCAAAATTTAACCATTGCACAAACATTAACCATGTCCAGCCGCGAGATTGCGGAGTTGACCGAAAAGCAGCATAAACACGTGCTGGAGGACTGCCGCAAAATGTTCGAGGCGCTCAATATTCAATCGGCCGACTTTTCGGCTGATTACAAAGACAGCAAAGGACGCGTCTATCAGGAGTTTTTGCTTGACCAGGACTTAACGATGACACTCGTCATGGGGTACAGCATTGAGCTTCGCCATAAAGTTGCCAAGCGCTGGCGTGAACTGGAAGAACAAGCCAAGAAGCCAGCTATTCCGCAAACATACCCCGATGCACTGCGCCTCGCTGCCAAACTTGCAGAGGAAAAACAACATCTGGCATTGGTCAACAAGAAGCAAGAAAAAGAGATTCATTGCTTACAAAACTTATTTCAAACAGGAATGACGCCGGTCAAGTTCTGCAAGCAACTCAACGGCGTGAATATCAACCGTGTCAGCCTGTTTTTGGCCGAACGTAATTTTCTCTACGACGCGCAAAAAGACACGAACAAGTCCTATATATGGCGCGTGAAAGCTCACGCACGTGATAAATATTTCACTGAATCACCATATACCATCAAGTCATATAAAGGCGACATGCAATTATATGAAATCATTCTGTTACAAGACGGTGCTAAATGGCTTTATCGCCACTATCTGAAAGGAGAGCTTCCGATGAAAAAAGACTGGAACGGCGAATTCACCCACGACAAATATCTTCAGGCTGCATAAGGATAAACACCATGACAAAAATCACCGCCTACAAAGGCTTTAACGCCGATATGACTTGCCGTGATTATCAGTTCGAGATCGGGAAAACCTACCAGCACGAGGGCGCGGTAGAAATCTGTAGTTCAGGTTTCCATGCCTGCGAATATCCGCTCGATGTCTTCTGCTACTACGAGCCAGCAAACCATCGTTTTGCCGAGGTTGAGGTATCCGGCGATATCGCCCATGAAGCGGGAAGCGGGAAGCGGGAAGCGGCAAACTCACCAGTAGCACAATTACCATTAAGAAGGAACTGTCCCTCCACCAAATGGTTGGCCGCGCCGTCGAGTGCATAGCGAGTAAAATTGATAAGTCCGCAGAATAGACGATCATTGAAGGCCGCGGGTCAGCCGCTACCAACACTGGCGACTGGTCAGTTGCCACCAACACCGGCTACCAGTCCGTCGCCACCAATGCGGGCGACCAGTCAGCCGCAGGCGTTAGCGGCTTCGGATCGGTTGCCGCGTCTCTCGGCGCGCAGGGTAAGGCCAAAGCCGCTGAGGGCGGCGCAATTGTACTGTGCTATCGCAATAGTGAGGGCAATATTATCCACATCCGCGCCAGCAGGGTGGGTGATAACGGCGTGAAACCGGATACCTGGTATGTGCTTAATGCAAACGGCGAGTTTGAAGAGGCCGATGATTAACCTCTGGTTCAGTTTTGCACTGGAAGCATCTGCACACCAGGAAGGGAACAAGTTGACGAGGATGTACGTCAGCCGCCCCGCAGTTTCGGAATAACATCTTTAAACATTAAACTCAGGATGCCCGCCAGCAGGAACCATTGCAGCAGCGTCCATGTACGCAGGAGGTAAGTATTGATGAATAATTTTCGTGGTAAGAAAGTTCACATAGAAATAAGTCACAATCAGGAAGGTGGTTTTTCTCTGCTCGTTTCTGATGACGATGTCGGATGCAGAGTGGCCGGGGCTAAAGTTGGAGGTTGTAAAACCCTGGAACGATTTACCGTAGATGCCCAGGAGCTTATCGACGCAATAATGGAGCATGCCCATGTTTAAAACATTCTGGACACTGAAGATTATCAACACGCTGTTCATTATTTCATGCATTGCTTGTCTGGTGCTGGCCCTTGCATCGTTCAGCGGTACAGCCGCGCCCTATATGCAAGTCACCGACGGTATATTGGCATTACTGACACTGCTCAGCGTCAGGCTGACGTTTGAATGTATTGCTGTGCAATTTGTACAGGCCGAAACATTACAGAAGATTCTCAGTAAACTGGAGAAGGAGCATGAAACCTAAAATACCCATCGGGGTAAGAGAGCGGGCAAAACGATTTGAACGCCTGTACCGTGAAGGGGTTATCCACGCGAGACGTATCCGACGAACAGGCTATTTATCAATACGGTTTTCCCTTTGCTGGCGTATGTTATCGAAAGATAACGGTCAGAGTTGGAAAACCATGAGTCACGCAACATACAATACACAAATAACAATATAATAACAGGAGCACCCCATGAATTACGCATTCGCGGGTAATGCTGCCCTCATGGGGAGCTATCACCCGGAAGAAACCTTATTGGATAAAATCATAAAATGGCTGAGGAATGGATGCAGGAAACTTATCGATATTCTCCGGCAGGAAGGCAATCCTCTATGAGCTATGCCAATAAATTAATTCAGGCGCTAATCGCCGAATCTCTACGATTACACGACGCGTTGCTATGGGATATCACCATCAAGATATATGAAGCACGGAGGAGAAATGAGCTCATCAAGTAAACTGACTGACTTCCCGCAAACACTGCGAATCAATCAGGAATGGCGACGCTTCTGCTTAATTCAGGCGCTTGAATATCGTCGATTAGGCATGCGTGAAGCCAAAAAGTAATCACTGCATTATGCACATACCGCAAAGCTAAATATCAGATACTTATGCCGAACGGTAACGAACCTTTTTGAGGTGAACGATGAGTATAGCAACATTAGTATTGGGCGAATCAGGTAGTGGCAAATCTACCAGTCTGAGAAATCTTGACCCAGAAAAAACAGGGATTATTCAGTGCATCAATAAACCACTGCCATTTAAATCCTCTGGCTGGAAAGTGGAGCTTAACGTCGCAAGGACAAATGACCCAGTCAAGATATTAGATATATTAAGAGCGCACAATAAAGATATCATTGTTATTGATGACTTTCAAAGTGTCCTTGTTGATGAGTTTATGAGACGAGCGACCCAACGGGGTTATGACAAATTTACCAACATAAGGAAAATAGCATGGGACACATTTAATCTTGCCGGGGCGCTGGCAGAGCATAGCCGCGTCTACATTCTAACGCATTCTCATACTGACGATAATGGAGGTATACACGTTAAAACCGTAGGAAAAATGGTTGACCAGGTTATTACCCCGGAAGGTTATTTCACCAGGCTTTGTTGAATAAATCGAACTTTTAGGTGACTGGCGGCTCTGATCACTACATTCGTTTCAACATCAGGTCCCCATGGCAAAGCAAAAGTTTAAAATCACCAACTGGCCCGCATACAACAATGCGCTCAGGCAGCGGGGGGACCTGACAGTATGGCTTGATGAGTCAGCCATTGCTGCATGGACTGAGAGTACACCACCTGAACATCGTGGCCGGCCGCTTCACTACACCGATATGGCCATTACCACGGTTCTGATGATAAAGCGCGTGTTTAACCTTTCGCTCCGGGCGTTACAGGGTTTCGTTGACGCGATTTTTAAACTGAGGGGGCTGTCGCTGCGCTGCCCAGATTACTCTCTGGTCAGCCGGCGAGCAAAAACCGTCGTCATCAGCATAAAAACGCCAACCCGCGGCGAAATCTCACACCTGGTCATCGATGGCACCGGCCTGAAAATCTTCGGCGAAGGCGAATGGAAAGTCAGGCAGCATGGGGCTGAGAGGCGCAGAGTATGGCGCAAGCTTCATCTGGCAGTAGATAGCGCGACACATGAAATTATCTGTGCCGACTTATCGCTAAGCGGTACGACAGATGCGCAGGCGCTGCCCGGGCTGATTAACCAAACCCACCGGAAAATCAGGGAAGCGTCGGCTGACAGTGCTTACGATACGCGTTACTGTCATGATGCTCTGCTGAGGAAAAAAATAAAGCCGCTTATCCCACCGCGAAGTGGTGCGCAATATTGGCCAGCTCGATACCATGAGCGTAACCATGCGGTGGCAAATCAGTATCTGAGCGGCAATAACGATACCTGGAAAAAGAAAGTAGGTTATCACCGGCGTTCACTGGCTGAAACGGCCATGTTCCGGTTTAAAACACTTCTGGGTGGTCATCTGAGTCTGCATGACTATGACGCGCAGGTAGGTGAGGCTATGGCAATGGTCAAAGCGCTTAACCGGATCACGCTGTTAGGAATGCCAAACAGCGTCCGCATCATGTAACAATCGCCCTGATAGGGAGGAAGTCGTCACAAATTTCGGATTTATTCAACAAAGCGACGTCACTGGTAAATGGTGCGATGCATCGGAGCCTGTTTAGAAATTTGTGTATTTGCCTGATTTTGATATGTTCAATCCAACATCAAAAACAGGTTAATTTATGGACGAAAAACAGTTGCAGGCTCTGGCTAACGAACTGGCCAAAAATCTCAAAACCTCTGAAGATCTCAGTCACTTCGATCGGCTGCTGAAAAAATCAGCGTCGAAGCAGCTCTCAATGCCGAAATGACCCATCACCTCGGCTACGATAAAAATCAGCCTAAACTGGGGACCAACGCCCGCAACGGCTATTCCACAAAAACCGTTACCACTGGCGATGGCCCGCTGGCGCTGCGTACTCCGCGCGATCGTGACGGTTCCTTTGAACCGCAACTGGTGAAGAAGAACCAGACCCGGATTACCGGGATGGATAACCAGATTTTATCGTTGTACGCCAAAGGGATGACCACCCGCGAGATCGCCGCCGCGTTCAAAGAGCTGTATGACGCCGATGTCTCGTCGGCGCTGGTCTCAAAGGTCACCGATGTGGTCATGGAGCAGGTTGTCGAATGGCAAAACCGGCCTCTGGATGCAGTCTATCCCATTGTTTATCTTGACTGTATCGTTCTAAAAGTCCGGCAGGACAGCCGCATCATCAACAAATCTGTGTTTCTGGCGCTGGGCATCAACATCGAAGGCCAGAAAGAGTTGCTAGGTATGTGGCTGGCTGAAAATGAAGGCGCAAAGTTCTGGCTGAACGTGCTGACAGAGCTGAAAAACCGCGGCCTGCACGATATCCTTATCGCCTGCGTAGACGGGCTGAAAGGTTTTCCTGACGCTATTAACGAGGTGTATCCGGAGGCGCGGCTCCAGCTGTGTATCGTGCATTATGGTGCGCAACAGCCTGCGGTTCGTCTCCTAGAAGGACTACAAGGCCGTCACCCGCGACCTGAAAGCTATCTATCAGGCCCCTACGGAAGAAGCCGGCTTGCAGGCGCTGGAAGCGTTCTCCAGTGCCTGGGACATCCGCTACCCGCAAATAAGTCGAAGCTGGCAGGCAAACTGGGCCAATCTGGCCACGTTCTTTGCCTACCCTACGGACATCCGCAAGGTGATCTACACGACCAACGCCATCGAGTCGTTAAACAGCGTGATCCGGCATGCCATCAAAAAGCGCAAGGTGTTCCCGACCGACGACGCAGTGAAAAAGGTGGTGTGGCTGGCGATACAGGCGGCCTCACAGAAATGGACAATGCCTTTGAGGGACTGGCGCATGGCAATGAGCCGCTTTATTATCGAGTTCGGTGACCGCCTGGACGGTCACTTCTGAGAAAAGGCATTTACACAGAATCGTGTACAGGGTCCAGCTCGTCGATGCGCAGCACGCGGTTGGCCTTGCGCCCGCAATAGCATACGGTTTTCAGCTCCACCAGCTTGTCCGCCCAGGAGGCCAGCAGCCACAAACTGCCGGTAAACGGCTCCGCGCGAAAATCGGTGCGCAGGCCATAGCACAGCACCGGAATCGTCAGTTTGTCCACCACTTCACACAGGCCGGCGACCAGTTCGCGGCTTAAAAAGTGACATTCATCTACCAGCCCGCAATGAACGGCCTGTTGCCGATGGGCGGCCGCCACGGCCGCAAACAAATCGGTTTCGGCATTGAACACCTCGGAGGGAGAAGACAGACTGATACGGGAACTGACCTGCCCGCGGGCGTAGCGGTCATCGATTTCCGCCGTGAACACCAGCGTGCGCATGCCGCGTTCTTGGTAATTATAGGAGGACTGCAGCAGCGCGGTAGACTTGCCGGCATTCATTACAGAATAATAAAAATAGAGTTGCGCCATCCGTTCGGCACTCCGTCTCAATAATAAGACCAAATAAATAGGATGAGAGTGTATCATATTCGCCGACGTGATGAAGCTGTCCCGGTGCCCACAATCCCGCACCGGCGGCAGCGGCGAGCCCGCCGGACAATAACTAGCTTCCCCGAGCAATAAAAAAACGCGCAGCGGCCGCCAACGGCGGGCGAGTTATAGTTTCCTCCAGGTTAAAAAGCTCGCGCTATCGGCATTAACGGGGGGTAAAGGCGGCATTTATCGCGGCTGTGAGCGGACCCAAAGGGGGAACGTCCCGCTGCGGGCGATATAAGAAAACGCAGGAGATTATGCTGTAAAGCTTTTATTTTTCAGCCGCCGGGAAGGTCTACAGCGGTTATAACCCCCCGCTGGCGCGGTGATATAAACCTTCCTTATAATGAAATCAGCAGTGCATTATGCACTCATAAGGCGTCCTGAAGGAAAAACGGAACCTGATGAATCAATTTTGCCGCGTCCGGCGAACATAATATATTTACAGTTGCGGGGTCATGGGCATTTATAAAGAATATTTTTGATTAATCACAATCTAGGTATTGCAGAAAAGAAACTAGCGCTCTATTATTACTGGGATGCCCCCTTTATAATATTCGAGATTATGTCAATGAGCGAAGCATTAAAGATTCTTAACAACATCCGTACTCTGCGCGCACAGGCCAGAGAATGCACTCTGGAAACTCTTGAAGAAATGCTGGAGAAACTAGAGGTCGTTGTCAATGAACGCCGCGAGGAAGATAGTCAAGCCCAGGCCGAAATTGAAGAGCGTACGCGCAAATTACAGCAATACCGCGAAATGTTGATTGCTGATGGCATCGACCCGAACGAATTGCTGCAGTCGATGAGCTCCTCTAAATCCGCGGGTAAAACCAAGCGTGCCGCTCGTCCGGCGAAATATCAGTACACCGACGAAAACGGCGACGTTAAAACCTGGACCGGCCAAGGCCGTACCCCAGCGGTAATCAAAAAAGCGATTGATGAAGAAGGCAAAGCACTGGAAGATTTCCTGCTGTAATCGCCTAGCCGGCCCAAGTCGCTTTGTTGAATAAATCCGAAATTTGTGACGACTTCCTCCCTATCAGGGCGATTGTTACATGATGCGGACGCTGTTTGGCATTCCTAACAACGTGATCCGGTTAAGCGCTTTGACCATTGCCATAGCCTCACCTACCTGCGCGTCATAGTCATGCAGACTCAGATGACCACCCAAAAGTGTTTTAAACCGGAACATGGCCGTTTCAGCCAGTGAACGCCGGTGATAACCTACTTTCTTTTTCCAGGTATCGTTATTGCCGCTCAGATGCTGATTTGCCACCGCATGGTTACGCTCATGGTATCGAGCTGGCCAATATTGCGCACCACTTCGCGGTGGGATAAGCGGCTTTATTTTTTTCCTCAGCAGAGCATCATGACAGTAACGCGTATCGTAAGCACTGTCAGCCGACGCTTCCCTGATCATTTATACAGAATCGTGTACAGGGTCTTCCGCGTGCGTGCATTTGATGAATCGCAAAAGATATAACGGCGGAGCCCCGTTTATGCCGACCTAAATCCGCAGTCCGATCCTGGAAGGCTTTCGTCCCCGCTTATTCCTACCCGCGGCGATAAGCCAGCCGCCGGGAATATCAGCAACGGCAAGTGGCAAGACAACGACCTCATCAGAGTCGCATTAGCTCAGGTGTCGCCGCGGCATTGCCCCTACTGCCGAGTCATGTTTCCTATCAAGGCATATCACCAACAGGAATCCTTGAGCGCCGTCCATCGCCCGGGCCACTGCCTATTGGCACGCTAGCAATAACCGCCTTCTCTCGCCGCGTTGAGACGCGCAGACGGGCCTTGGCGCGAGCGCTCCGCCACCAAACCAGTTCCATGGCTGGCGGACCAAGGCAAGCCATACGCCCCCACCCTGACCGCCTCCCTTAAGGCAAGAAACAGTGACTATTTTTTTGCTACGCGTCGACCCGCGCCGACGGTTTACCCTAACGGCGGCCCTGTATCGCTAGGGTATAGCCTACCTGCCGCCGCCTTGCCTCTATTCCCCCTATCTGGCCGCTAGGCTCCCGCGTGGCCGCTATGCCCCTTGGCGCGGCGCGCGTGGCTTTCCTCCTGCCGGGTGGCGCATAAACGACCGCGGCGGAGACCCCAGACATGACAGGCAAAAAAAAGCGGCCGAACGGCCGCTTTTATCGCTATTGAGTGGCGATACATTAACGCTGATAATACTCGCGATACCATTCGACGAAATGTTTGACCCCTTCCGCCACCGGCGTCTGCGGTTTGAAGCCAATCGCGCGATACAGCGCCTGCGTGTCCGCGCTGGTTTCCAGCACATCGCCGGGCTGCATCGGCAGCAGATTCTTCTCTGCTTGGATACCGAGGGCCTCTTCAAGCGCCTGAATATAGTCCATGAGCTTTACCGGCTGACTATTGCCAATATTGTAGACGCGATAAGGCGCGGAACTCGCTGCCGGCGAGCCGGTTTCCACCGTCCAGCCGGCATCCGGCGCCGGAATAACGTCCTGCAGACGAATGATGGCTTCGACAATGTCGTCAATATAGGTAAAGTCGCGCAGCATATCTCCGCCGTTGTAGACGTCGATACGCTCGCCGTTGAGCATCGCCCGGATAAACTTGAACAACGCCATATCCGGGCGCCCCCATGGGCCATAGACGGTAAAAAAGCGCAGGCCGGTGGTCGGCAACCGATACAGGTGCGCATAGGTGTGCGCCATCAACTCATTGGCTTTTTTGGTGGCCGCATACAGCGACACCGGATGATCCACCGCGTCGTCCGTGGAAAAGGGCAACTTGCGGTTAAGGCCATAGACCGAACTGGAGGAGGCGTACAACAGATGCCCCACCTGCGTATGCCGGCACCCTTCAAGGATATTAAGATGACCGATCAGGTTGGCGTCACCGTAGGCCAGGGGATTGTCCAGCGAATAGCGTACCCCGGCTTGTGCGCCAAGGTGGATCACCCGATCAAACCCTTCATCGGCAAACAGGCTGGCGATGCCCTGCCGGTCCGCCAAATCAAGCTTGTGGAAACGAAAAGAGTCATAGGCCCGCAAGCCGTCAAGACGGGCTTGCTTTAACGACACATCATAATAATCGCTCAGGTTGTCGATACCGATCACCTGATGACCGTCAGCGAGCAGACGCCCGCTGACATGATAGCCAATAAAACCGGCGGCGCCGGTGACCAAAAATTTCATCGCGGTCTCTTAGGAAGGAGAAGCAAGCGACGCGCCGCGGCCAATGCCATAATAGACAAAGCCGCGATTAGCGAGGCGCTCCGGATCGTATAAATTACGGCCATCAAAGATCACCGGCTGTTTCAGCGCCGCCTTAAGGACATCGAAATCCGGCGCGCGGAAGTTCTGCCATTCGGTGCAGATGACCAGCGCCTCGGCGCCACGCAGGGCGGCTTCTTTGGTGCCCATCAATTGCAGATCGTCGCGGTGGCCGTAAATGCGCTGCGTTTCATTCATCGCTTCCGGATCGAAAGCCTGAATCGTCGCGCCGGACTGCCATAACGCTTCCATCAACACTCGGCTTGATGCTTCGCGCATATCGTCGGTGTTGGGCTTAAACGACAGCCCCCACAGCGCAAAGGTTTTGCCGCTTAAATCGTCGCCGAAATGGCGGCGAATAAAGGCCGGCAGTTTGTCTTTCTGCTTATAGTTTACGTCTTCGACAGCCTGCAGCAACTTGGGCTGATAACCGATCTGCTCGGCGGTCCGAATGAGCGCCTGCACGTCTTTCGGGAAGCAAGAGCCGCCATAGCCGCAGCCAGGGTAAATAAAACTGTAACCGATGCGCGAGTCCGAGCCAATGCCCTGGCGTACTTTCTCCACATCCGCACCCAGCAATTCCGCCAGATTGGACATTTCATTCATAAAGCTGATTTTGGTTGCCAGCATGCAGTTGGCGGCATATTTGGTCAGCTCGGCGCTGCGGATATCCATCAGGATCATCCGATCATGGTTGCGGTTAAACGGCTCGTAAAGCTCATGGAGTAATTCCACCACATCTTCATTGTCGGTGCCTACCACAATTCGCTCAGGGCGCATGCAGTCGGCTACCGCCGCCCCTTCTTTTAAAAATTCAGGGTTGGATACCACATCGAACGTCAGCGTGCTATTGCGGCTTTGCAGCGTTTCCTGCATCACGGCGCGGACTTTATCCGCCGTACCCACCGGCACGGTGGATTTATCCAGAACCACTTTGTGATCGTTCATGTGCTGGGCGATGGTCCGCGCCACGGCGGTCACGTATTTCAGATCAGCAGAGCCGTCTTCGTCCGGCGGCGTTCCTACCGCGATAAACTGCATGACGCCATGATTGATGCCGGTCTGCGCATCCGTCGTAAATTTTAGCCGTCCGGCTTCATAATTCTGCTGCACCAGCGGCGTCAGCCCCGGCTCGAAAATGGGAATCACGCCTTTTTTCAGATTCTCGACTTTGCGCTCATCCACGTCGACACACAACACGTCGTGTCCCACTTCGGCTAAAACCGCCGCCTGCACCAAGCCGACATAGCCGATACCAAAAACCGTTACTTTCATGTTGGATGATCCTGGTCTGTGTCAATATGTAGCCAAAAAGCTTCAGCGCTTTATTCTGTGATGGCGTCTTTTAACCACGTTTTGAATTCTTTGCCAAGACTTTCATGACGCAGACCATATTCAACGAACGCCTGCATGTAGCCCAGTTTGTTGCCGCAGTCGTGGCTCAGCCCCTTCAGGTGGTAGGCCTCGACGGTTTCTTTGTCCATCAGCATTGCAATCGCGTCGGTCAGCTGAATTTCATTGCCGGCTCCGGGCGGGGTTTTTTCCAGCAGTGCCCAAATATCGGCGGACAGCACATAGCGGCCAACCACGGACAAATTAGACGGTGCTTCTTCCGCCGACGGTTTTTCGACCACGCCCACCATCTCTACGCTATCACCCGGATTGAGGGTCTTGCCCTGACAATACACCACGCCGTAGCTGGTGACATCGTCCACCGGCTCGACCAAAATTTGACTGCGGCCGGTATCTTCAAAACGTTTTAGCATCGCCGCCAGATTTTCGGTCTGTAGGTTAGATTCATATTCATCGATAATCACGTCGGGCAGGATCACCGCAATCGGTTCATCTCCCACCAGCGGGTGCGCGCACAAGACCGCGTGCCCCAGGCCTTTGGCCAGCCCCTGACGAACCTGCATAATGGTTACATGGGGGGGGCAGATCGCCTGGATCTCCGCCAACAGTTGACGCTTGACGCGTTTTTCCAGCATCGCTTCCAGCTCGAAACTGGTATCGAAATGGTTTTCAATGGAGTTTTTGGACGAGTGGGTGACCAAGATGATCTCGTTGATGCCTGCGGCAATACATTCATTCACCACATACTGAATCAGAGGCTTATCCACCAGGGGAAGCATTTCCTTCGGGATCGCTTTGGTTGCCGGCAACATTCGTGTGCCCAATCCCGCCACCGGGATTACTGCTTTTTTCACTTTTGTCGTAATAGCAGACATGAACCACCTCTCTTTCGTTAAGATAAAATTTTATCTATATAATATGTTTAACTTTTCGATTATATCAGTTTCGGCATGGGAAACCCGTGGAATAATGGGCGTTCAGTCTAAAATAGGACAATTACCCAATATTGAGGGTTAAAGGGGCTTTGTTGAATAAATCGAACTTTTAGGTGACTGGCGGCTCTGATCACTACATTCGTTTCAACATCAGGTCCCCATGGCAAAGCAAAAGTTTAAAATCACCAACTGGCCCGCATACAACAATGCGCTCAGGCAGCGGGGGGACATGACAGTATGGCTTGATGAGTCAGCCATTGCTGCATGGACTGAGAGTACACCACCTGAACATCGTGGCCGGCCGCTTCACTACACCGATATGGCCATTACCACGGTTCTGATGATAAAGCGCGTGTTTAACCTTTCGCTCCGGGCGTTACAGGGTTTCGTTGACGCGATTTTTAAACTGATGGGGCTGTCGCTGCGCTGCCCAGATTACTCTCTGGTCAGCCGGCGAGCAAAAACCGTCGACATCAGCATAAAAACGCCAACCCACGGCGAAATCTCACACCTGGTCATCGATGGCACCGGCCTGAAAATCTTCGGCGAAGGCGAATGGAAAGTCAGGCAGCATGGGGCTGAGAGGCGCAGAGTATGGCGCAAGCTTCATCTGGCAGTAGATAGCGCGACACATGAAATTATCTGTGCCGATTTATCGCTAAGCGGTACGACAGATGCGCAGGCGCTGCCCGGGCTGATTAACCAAACCCACCGGAAAATCAGGGAAGCGTCGGCTGACAGTGCTTACGATACGCGTTACTGTCATGATGCTCTGCTGAGGAAAAAAATAAAGCCGCTTATCCCACCGCGAAGTGGTGCGCAATATTGGCCAGCTCGATACCATGAGCGTAACCATGCGGTGGCAAATCAGCATCTGAGCGGCAATAACGATACCTGGAAAAAGAAAGTAGGTTATCACCGGCGTTCACTGGCTGAAACGGCCATGTTCCGGTTTAAAACACTTCTGGGTGGTCATCTGAGTCTGCATGACTATGACGCGCAGGTAGGTGAGGCTATGGCAATGGTCAAAGCGCTTAACCGGATCACGCTGTTAGGAATGCCAAACAGCGTCCGCATCATGTAACAATCGCCCTGATAGGGAGGAAGTCGTCACAAATTTCGGATTTATTCAACAAAGCGTCTTTGCAGTGCAAAATGATGGAGCTTTCTGGCCGGCTTGACAAGGGCTAACCGCCGATACAGGGTAAAACCCCGCCCTTGTGGCCACCGCCGGGCATTTTATTCGCCGGTGTTTAGCCAAAATAGTCGCAGCGGCGGTCGCTTTGGGTAAAATACCTTTTTGTCCCCCGCATCTGCGATCGCGTGGGTCTCTACCCCATCATTGAACAAGGAGTCGCATGCGCTCAATTTGCCCCTGCGACAGCGGTAGGCCGTATGCCGACTGCTGTGCCCCATTCCTTTCGGGTGACGTGCTGCCCGCGACCCCCGAACAGCTGATGCGTTCACGCTACAGCGCCTTTGTGGTAGAGGATGTCGATTATTTACTTGCCACCTGGCACCCACAAGCCGGCGCCGCGGTGTGCCGGAATGAGCTGACCGACGGCTTTCGCGCCACCCGTTGACGCGGTCTGCGGGTGATCGACTGCGCCGCCGGCCAAGATGCCGGCCAGGGCTATGTGGAATTTATCGTCCGCTTTTACGACGAGCGGCAGCGGCGCAACGGCTTTATTCACGAACGTTCCCGCTTTGTCCGCCTCGATGAACGCTGGTATTATGTCGACGGCCGGCATATTGTACCCGGCAGGAATGTGCCGTGCCCGTGCGGCTCCGGCCTCAAATTTAAAAAGTGTTGTGGACAATAATTCGGCCGCCGCTCTTTCGCGGCCCGCTTCATGGCAAAAATCAACAGATAGGACAGGATCCGCAAATCAATGCAGTCGCAAAATGTACAAAGAAAGGTATTACGCACCCTGTGTCCGGATGCCAAAGGTCTGATTGCGCAAATCACCAACATTTGCTTCAAGCATCAGTTGAATATCGTGCAAAATAACGAGTACGTTGATCATCATACCGGTCGCTTTTTTATGCGCACCGAATTGGAAGGATTATTCAATGATGCTGCGCTGCGGGCCGATCTGGACGCGGTACTCCCCGCGGGAACGCTGCGAGAATTGAATCACGCCGGACGGCGCCGCATCGTGGTGCTGGTAACAAAAGAAGCCCATTGTCTTGGGGACCTGTTGATGAAAAGCGCTTATGGCGGACTCGATGTGGAGATCGCCGCGGTCATCGGCAACCACGAAACGCTGCGGCCGCTGGTAGAACGGTTTGATATCCCCTTCCACCTGATAAGCCATGAAGGGTTCAGCCGCGAGGAACATGATGCGCGCATGATGGCGCAGATTGACGCCTTCGCCCCGGACTATGTGGTGTTGGCGAAATACATGCGCGTGCTGACGCCGACATTTGTGCGTCATTACCCCAATCAAATCATCAATATTCACCACTCGTTCCTGCCGGCGTTTATCGGCGCGCGTCCGTATCACCAGGCCTATGAGCGCGGGGTGAAGATCATTGGCGCCACCGCGCACTACGTTAACGATAACCTGGATGAAGGCCCTATCATTATTCAGGACGTGATTCACGTAGATCATACCTACACCGCGGAAGATATGATGCGCGCGGGGGCGGGACGTGGAGAAAAATGTCCTGAGCCGGGCGTTATACCGCGTGCTGGCTCAGCGGGTGTTCGTCTACGGCAATCGGACCGTTATTTTTTAACGCTGCGCGGCGTAGGGGCCATCATCGCGCGCATTTCGTCCGCGACTGGAGAAAAAAGCGGCAAAAGAATCGGGGGGCGTGCTTTACAGCGCCGCTTTATTTGATATGATGCGCCTCGCTTGACGCGTTATTGTCATCTTTCGCTCAGGTGAGGTTCCCGAGCGGCCAAAGGGAGCAGACTGTAAATCTGCCGTCACAGACTTCGAAGGTTCGAATCCTTCCCCCACCACCATTCCATCAAGCTTCTTGCTAACCACCACCCCCTAGTTTCCCTGATATTCGCGGGGGAAGGTGAGAACCTTCGACCAAGGTTAGCGTCGAGCAGCGCGAGACAACGATGCACAGCATCGGCCCGGAGGGTGAGCCGTAAAGCGGCGAATCATCCTTCCCCTACCCGCTCCCTTAAACATCCTGTTAACAGCACACAGACCTATTTCTCGCCCGACGCTGACATTGCGCCGCGTTTTCATGACTGACGATTTCTGCTAACATCTGCCGATAACCTCTCACCTGGCATAAACCATGAAGTTTGTCTCATTCAATATCAATGGGCTACGCGCGCGCCCCCATCAGTTTGGAGCCATCATCACGACATTGCAGCCGGACGTGATCGGTCTACAGGAAACCAAAGTTCACGACGATATGTTCCCTCTCGAAGAGGTCTCTCGCCACGGTTATCATGTTTATTATCATGGTCAGAAAGGCCACTACGGCGTGGCGCTGCTCAGCCGGGAAAAGCCGTTAGCCATTCGCCGCGGCTTTAGTACCGACGACGACGACTCCCAGCGCCGGATTATCATGGCCGATTTCATCACGCCCAAAGGTGTATTGACGGTGGTTAACGGCTACTTTCCCCAGGGTGGAAGCCGTGACCACCCGGTCAAATTCCCGGCCAAAGAGCGCTTCTACCGCGATCTGCAAGACTATGTGGAACAAAGCCACCACGGCGAATCCCTGCTGCTTATCATGGGGGATATGAATATCAGCCCCACCGATCTGGACATTGGCATCGGCGAAGAGAGCCGTAAACGCTGGCTGCGCACCGGGAAATGCTCTTTCCTGCCGGAGGAGCGCGCCTGGTTGGACCGTCTGTTGACGTGGGGACTGGTGGATACTTACCGCCAAGCCAATCCTTCCGGCGATGATCGTTACTCCTGGTTTGACTATCGCTCGCGCGGCTTTGATGATAACCGCGGTCTGCGTATCGACCTCCTGCTGGCCTCGCGGCCGCTGGCGGCCGCCGTTCGGGCGACCGGCATCGATTACGGTATCCGCGCGATGGACAAACCGTCCGATCACGCGCCGGTGTGGGCGGATTTCGATTTGTGAGTGCCATGCAGCCGCTTACGGTGGTGGCGGGGCTCATCGTCCGCGACGGCGCCCTGCTACTGGCCCGGCGCGATGAGCGCCGTGACCAACCGGGCTTGTGGGAATTGCCCGGTGGCAAGGTGGAGCCGGGCGAAACACAGCCCCAAGCGCTCAGACGCGAGCTGTTTGAAGAATTATCCCTGCGCGCGCGGATAGGCTCGTTTGTCGCCCTGCACCGCCGTGTCCTAGGGGAGTGAGAAATTCTGCTCTACGGCTGGCGCGTGACCCACTTCAGCGACGAGCTGGAGTTACACTATCATAGCGAGTGCATTTGGCTTTCTCCTTCGCGCGCGCTTGCCCTGCCGCTGGCTGCGGCGGATGCCCCCCTCATTCAGGCGTTAATCACCCAAGACGCCGCCCGATGATAGGGGCCCAATAATGAGGCCTTACCTGACGCCGCGCTGCCGGCGGGCGGACGCGGGTCGGCGGGGGGTTTTGGCGGTTTACGCTTACGCCGTGCGCCTTTGACCGGCGGTTTTTCGGTCGCCGGCGGCAGACCCCGCAAGGATGAGGGCGCCGGCTGCTGGCGCGCCTGATGATATAAGTTGCTGTAGCGTTTGCGTCAAGGGCTGCATAAAATCTTAATAGCAGCACTGTTTCTCGCTTATTTGGGTGAGCGACGATTCCCACTGCGCGGTCATATCCGGGCTGGCGGCGCTCGACGGCAGCGCATGGATCAAACCGCGTCCGCTATCGCTGGCGTGGATATAGCGTCCTTGTTTAAACAAAAAACCGCACTTAAACAATAACTCGATAATGCCGGCGCGCGTCGCTTCGGTGCCCAGCCCGTCGGTGGCGCGCAGAATTTTCTTTAGCGCTTTATCCTGGACAAAACGGGCAATCCCGGTCATCGTCGACAACAGACTGGCGTCGGTGAACGGCCGCGGCGGTTGCGTTTCACGCGCCACCACTTCCCCCCGTTCGCAAAGCAGCGTATCCCCCTTGGCGACCACCGGCAATGGCGTGCCCTCATTCTCCTCATCCCGCTCTTTCGCGCCCAGCAGCGCGCGCCAGCCGCTTTCGGCAAGAAACCGGGCGCGGGCGACAAATTTGCCCCCGGCGATAGCCAACTCGATAGTACAGCGACGAAAAACCGCGTCGGCGCAAAACTGCATCAAATACTGGCGCGCCACCAGACCGTAGATTTTCTGCTCGCTGTCGTTGAGCGTCCCGCGGCCGGCTCGGGCGGTGGGTATAATGGCGTGGTGCGCATCCATCTTTTTATCGTTCCAGCAGCGGTTGCGCTGGTCGGTGTTCAGTTGGCCCTGCGTCATCAGCTCGGGCTGGTGACCGGCAATGGCGGCCAACACCGCTTGACGTCCGGCGAAATGCTCTTCCGGCAAATAGCGGCAATCGGAGCGCGGATAGGTGATGAGCTTGTGGGTTTCATATAGCCGCTGACAGGTATCAAGCACCTGCTGCGCGCTGAGACCAAAACGCTTGGCGGCCTCGATTTGCAGCGCCGACAAGGAAAACGGCAGCGGCGCTGTTTCCGACTCCCGTTTGTCTTGATAGAGCACCACCTGCGCCGACTGGCCGGTGATACAGGCTACCACATGCTCCGCCAGCGGACGATGCAGCAAGCGCCCTTCTTCGTCCTACCAACTTTCACACGCGTCGCTGGGTACCCATAGGGCGGTAAAGCGTTCTTGTGACGGCGTCACAATATGCGCTTTCACTTCAAAATAGGCTTTTGGCACGAAATGTTCTATCTCTTCTTCCCGTCTCACCACCAGGCCCAACACCGGCGTCTGCACTCTGCCTACCGACAACACCCCCTGATAGCCTGCGTTGCGTCCAATCAAGGTGTAAGCCCGGGTCATGTTGATCCCATACAGCCAGTCGGCGCGCGCGCCAGCGCCGATACGCACAACGGCACGAATTCGCTGTTATCCCGCAAACGGCTCACCGCTTTGCTGACCGCCTGCGGATTGAGATCATTGACCAAACAGCGCTTGGCGCCGCGGCGTTTGGCCTCGTCGAGCGCCAGATAATCCAGCACCTCATCCACCAGCAGTTGCCCCTCGCGGTCGGGGTCGCCGGCGTGGATAACCTGTTCGGCCTGCGCGAGCAGAGTTTTGATCACATTCAGCTGTTTTTGCACCGCGGGCCGCGGCTGTAGCCGCCACTTTTCCGGAATAATAGGCAAATCAGCCAGCGGGCATAGCGCCCGTCATAGACGTCAGGCTGCGCCTGCTCCAGCAGATGACCAATACACCAGGTCACCACGTGATCCGGGCCGCAGGCGATATAGCCATCGCCGCGGCGATGGGGCTGCGGCAAAACATCGGCGATGGCGCGGGCCAGACTGGGTTTTTCGGCGATAAACAACTGCATGTGTGATGTGTATACCTAATGATAAGCAACCGTCTTGAGCGCCACAGCATAGCATTTTACGCCTGCGGGCGCTGCGTCTTGCGCATATGCTGCGATACGCATCGCTGCCGGCGCGGGTCGAACATCGGCCGCCGACGCGCAATCAAAAGCGGCGCACGAAGGCGTCGGTAGCCGGCGGAAACCACCTGTTCCCAGCGCGGTACGTTACTTTGGCTATCGCAGTAGGCCACGACCGCGATAATCAACGGCGCGCGAAACGGCGCCTGTTTCGCTTTTTCAATGCCTTTGGGATCCATGCCGGCGTTAATCGCCGACTGGCTGAGCAACTCGCTCAGCCGAGTGCGGCCTTCGCCTTCGATGAGGATGAAGCGCCACGGTTGCAAAGCGCCATGGTCCGGCGCGCGCATACCCGCACGCAGCAGCAGGTCCAGCGCCTCACCGGCCGGCGCGGGCTCGGTTAAACGGGAAGCAGAGCGGCGATTTAGTAACAGTTCCAATGTATCCATGAGTTCACTCCTAAGGTAGAATAAGGCGTTAACGGTATCATAGCGCCCTGACCTGTAATAGCGTGCTACCGTTGTTGAGGGCGGCGGCAAACCCGCTTTTCTCCGTACGCCCGGGGCGAGGGCCTGAACGCGCGGCGGTAAGGTTTACCTGTAGCGTTTTTTAGAGCGCGGCCGAACAAATTTTATATTATGATTTTGGACTTCGCTGTTTTATTGGAGATCACATGCGCACATTGTGGCGAATTATTTCCGGCCCGTTTAAATGGGGCTGGCGTTTACTGAATTTTATCCGCGAATTTATCTTCAACGTATTTCTAGTGGTCCTCATCATCGTGGTGGTCGGGATCTATTTACAAGTGCGGCACACGCCGCCGACGCCGACAAAAGGCGCATTGGTGATGGATCTGACCGGCACCGTGGTCGATAAGCCGGCAATGAATAACAAAGTCCGTCAGCTCGGCCGCGAATTGCTCGGCGCTTCCAGCAACCGGCTGCGGGAAAATTCGCTGTTTGACGTGGTGGATACGCTGCGCCAGGCGAAAGGCGACGCCAATATCACCGGGCTGGTACTGTCGCTGAAAGATTTCGCCGGGGCGGATCAGGCCTCGCTGCAGTACATCGGTAAAGCGTTGCGTGAATTCCGCGATAGCGGCAAACCCATCTACGCCGTGGGCGACAGTTATAGCCAGGCGCAATACTTCCTTGCCAGCTATGCCAATAAAATCTATCTCACGCCCCAGGGCGCGGTGGATTTACACGGTATCGCCACGAATAACCTTTACTACAAAACCTTACTCGATAAGCTAAAGGTCAATAGCCACATCTTCCGCGTCGGCACGTATAAGTCCGCGGTCGAACCTTTCCTGCACGACAATATGTCCGACGACGCCCGCGAGGCCGATAGCCGTTGGGTAGGTCAGCTTTGGCAGCATTATCTGACGACGGCCGCGGCCAACCGGCAAATTACGCCGCAGCAGCTGTTCCCGGGCGCCCAAGCAATGCTGGACGGTCTGCGCGCGGTTCAGGGCAATACCGCGCAATTTGCCCTTAATAACAAATGGGTCGATGAAGTGGCGTCCCGTTCGGCGATTGACGACGCGCTGACCAAGGCTTTTGGCTGGAACAAGCGCGACAAAGCGTACAAAGGCATCAGTATTTACGATTATCAGCCGGCGACGCCGTCGCAGCAGGGCAGGCAAATCGCCGTGATCTTCGCCAATGGCGCCATTATCGACGGCCCGGAAACACCGGGGTCGGTCGGAGGCGACACTACCGCCGACCAGATCCGCGATGCCAGGTTGGATCCCGATATCAAAGCCATTGTGTTCCGGGTTAACAGCCCCGGCGGCAGTGTCACCCCCTCCGAAGTTATCCGCTCTGAGCTGGCCGCCGCACGCGCCGCGGGCAAACCGGTAGTGGTGTCCATGGGTGGCGTCGCGGCCTCGGGCGGTTATTGGGTCTCCACCCCCGCCAATTACATCATCGCCAGCGCCAGCACGCTGACCGGATCGATTGGTATCTTCGGGGTGATCAACACCGTGGAGAGCTCTCTTGACAGCATCGGCGTCCACACCGATGGCGTCGCGACCTCGCCGCTGGCGGATGTGTCGATAACCAAAACGCTGCCGTCGGAATTCTCGCAGATGATGCAGCTTAACGTCGAAAATGGTTATCACAACTTTATCGACCTGGTGGCGCAGTTCCGCCACATGACGCCGGAGGAAGTCGATAAGATCGGCCAAGGCCATGTTTGGATCGGTAGCGATGCAGCACAAAACGGCCTGGTGGACCAGTTGGGGGACTTCGATGACGCGGTAAGTAAAGCCGCCGAACTGGCGCAGTTGAAGCAATACCAGTTGAACTGGTATCTGGATGAGCCGGGCCTGCTGGATTTACTGTTTACGCAAATCAGCGCGTCGGTATATGCCGTACTGCCCAGTGTGATTCAATCCTGGCTGCCGGCGCCGGTTACCCAGGTGGTGGACCGGCTGAAGATGGATGCCGGCCTGGGGTTCAACTGGAACGATCCGCAAAACCGCTACGCGTTCTGTCTCTCCTGCGAGCAAGTGGTGCGCTAAAGGAGCCGGCGCCGTTACCGCATCGCAACGGCCCGGCGCGCCAGCGCCCTCGCCAACACCAACGCCCGGTCTGAACCGGGCGTTTTTTTCTGCTTGCGACGCGTTACGCCGCGGGCGGCTGGTGTTATTTAATAAGTGCCTTATAATTGGCGCAACTGCCCACTACGCGTCGCGCTCCCATGCAGAAGAAATCCATTTACGTCGCCTATACCGGCGGCACTATCGGCATGCAGCGCTCGGACAATGGCTACGTGCCGGTTTCCGGGCACCTACAGCGTCAACTGGCGCGGATGCCGGAATTCTACCGCCCCGAAATGCCGGACTTTACCGTGCATGAATACGTCCCGCTGATCGATTCATCGGACATGACGCCCGACGACTGGCAAGCCATCGCCCGCGATATCGCCGCCAACTATGACCGCTATGATGGCTTTGTTATCCTGCACGGGACGGATACCATGGCCTTTACCGCCTCGGCGCTGTCGTTCATGCTGGAGAATCTCGATAAGCCGGTCATCGTCACCGGCTCGCAAATACTCCTGGAAGCGCTCCGCTCCGACGGGCAAACCAATCTGCTCAACGCTCTGTATCTGGCCGCCCATTATCCGGTCAAGGAAGTCGGTTTGTTTTTCAATAACAAACTGTTGCACGGCAACCGTACTACTAAGGCCCATGCCGATGGGTTCGATGCCTTCGCCTCACCGAATTTGCCGCCGTTGCTGGAGGCGGGTATCCATATCCGCCGTCTTACGCCCTCACCGGCAAGCGCGGAAGGTGGCCCGCTTATCGTGCATCCCATAACGCCCCAACCTGTCGGGGTGGTCACCCTCTACCCCGGGATTTCCGCGGACGTGGTCGGCAACTTTCTGCGCCAGCCGGTGCGCGCACTGATTCTGCGCTCCTATGGCGTGGACAATGCGCCGCAGCACCCGGCGCTATTGCACGAACTTAAGCAAGCGGACGACCGTGGTATTGTGGTGGTCAATCTGACGCAATGTCTCTCCGGCCGGGTGGATATGGGCGGCTATGCCACCGGCAACACCCTGGCCCGCGCAGGGGTCCTTAGCGGTTTTGATATGACGGTGGAAGCCGCCCTGACCAAGCTGCATTTTTTACTTAGCCAATCGTTGCCCTACCAGGATATCCGCCGTCTCATGCAGCAGGATCTGCGCGGCGAATTGAGCAGCAGCGATGCATCAGGAGAAAGCCATAGCCAGAGCATTATTGTTGGTTGATTTACAAAATGATTTCTGCGCCGGCGGCGCCGCAGGGCGATGCGGTGATCCCCATGGCCAATGCGGCGCTGGTGCTGTGCGCCCGGCGGAGCATTCCCGCGGTGGCCAGCCAGGACTGGCATCCACGGGATCACGGCAGTTTCGCCATTAACGCGGCAGCCGGTCAATACGCTCGGCGTACTGGAGGGGCTTGAGCAGATTTGGTGGCCGGTGCATTGCGTGCAAGATACCCCGGGCGCGGACTTCCATCCCCGGCTTAACCGCACGGATCTGGCGGCGGTATTTCGCAAAGGCGAACAGCGCCATATCAACAGTTACAGCACCTTTTTTGACAACGGGCGCCGGGCGCAGACCGCCCTGGACGGCTGGCTGCGCGCGCACGACATCGACCGGCTGACCGTCTTGGGATTGGCCACGGATTATTGCGTGAAATACAGCGTGCTGGACGCCCTGCATTTGGGCTACGCCGTCGAGGTGCTCACCGACGGCTGCCGCGGCGTCAATTTGCAGCCGGAGGACAGCGCCGAGGCGCTGCGGGAAATGGCGCGCCGCGGCGCAGAAATGCTGACGCTGGACGCCTTCGCCGCGCGGCTGGAGACCTGCGAGGTTCGCTAACCCCCAAGCCCCCCCCCGCCGAGCGGATAATCGGCGCTTTGAAGCGCCTCGCCGACAGTCCGCCGAGACGCCGTTGCGTCCAGGGTGAGATCCCGTCGCGCGCTGAGCCGCCGGAGGCGCAAACGAAGCCCATCAGAGCAATCCGCGCCGGCGCCTTATTGGGGTTTCAGTACGTCGACGGTCCCGGCCTTCAGTTCTTCCAGCAAGGCACGCTTACTCCTCATAGTAATCTGGCCATCGGTACCGATGCTCATATGCTCGGGATGACGGTTATGACGCGACTGCCACAGCATAACCATCTGCAAACAGTTGGCTTGCTGCTCCGGCGTTAGCGCCACCCCGGCGGGCCATTTGCCCAATTCCACGGCCGTCATCAGCCGTTGATAAATCTCCGGCGTCATCGTCGCCAGAAGCGCTACAACATCCATTGCCGCACCTTTCATGTGGAATAATTAGCTAAATCGATAAATCTGGGCTTATCCGGCAACCTCTTCGCCGTTTTCACCGTCCTTGAAGCGCATAGAGGCGCTGTTGACGCAAAACCGCGTTCCGGTGGGTTGCGGCCCGTCGGGGAAAACATGCCCTAAATGGGCATCGCAGGTGCCGCAGCGGATTTCCACCCGCTGCATACCGTGGGTGTTATCCTCAAGGTAGCGGATGGCCTCGTCGCTCACCGGCTCATAAAAGCTCGGCCAGCCACAGCCTGATTCGTATTTCGTTTCGGAGTAGAATAGCGGCGCATGGCAAACCAGGCAATGGTACTGCCCCGTTCGATTATTTTCCAGCAGCTTACCGCTGTAAGGCGGTTCAGTGCCGCGTTGTTGGGTGACATAGCGCTGCATGTCGGTCATTGCTTCATCGGGTAATCGTGAGGGTGTATTATTGGCCATTGTTACACGTCTCTGGCGAGGGATGGGAAAGCTTTCCAGTAGAGCCATTATAACAAATAATTAACAACACGGCAGGCAATTTTGGCATAAACTCTATAATGAAATGTTGTAGCCGTGGAAATGTGATTCTTATCACAAATTGCAACTTCGCAGTTTATATTGGACGATGACGACCCCATATGAGCTGCAGGTGTGTTGACGTCAATTGCGTACATATCGTGCGCTGAACGGGGTGTGGATTGATTTGTCGCAACTATTGACACGATTCTGCTTGACGCTGCGCGAGGTTTTTGTAAATTTACAAGTAACCTTTTATTCATTATTAAATAGGTGGTGGAATATATGACTATCAAAGTAGGTATCAACGGTTTTGGCCGTATCGGTCGTATTGTTTTCCGTGCTGCGCAGGAACGTAACGACATTGAAATCGTTGCCATCAACGACCTGCTGGATGCGGATTATATGGCCTACATGTTGAAGTACGACTCAACCCATGGTCGCTTCAACGGCACCGTCGCCGTGGAAAACGGTCATCTGGTGGTAAACGGTAAAACCATCCGCTGTACCTCTGAGAAAGATCCGGCTAACCTGAAGTGGGGCGAGGTCGACGTCGACGTTGTCGCCGAAGCCACCGGTATCTTCCTGACCGACGAAACCGCGCGCAAGCACATCACCGCCGGCGCTAAAAAAGTGGTGCTGACCGGGCCGTCCAAAGATAACACCCCGATGTTCGTTATGGGCGTTAACCACAAAGCCTATGATGGCCAGGATATCGTGTCCAACGCCTCTTGTACCACCAACTGCCTGGCGCCGCTGGCCAAGGTTATCAACGACAATTTCGGTATTGTTGAAGCCCTGATGACCACCGTTCACGCCACTACCGCCACCCAGAAAACCGTCGATGGCCCGTCTCATAAAGACTGGCGCGGCGGCCGCGGCGCGTCCCAGAACATCATTCCGTCCTCGACGGGCGCCGCCAAAGCGGTAGGTAAAGTCATTCCCGAGCTGAACGGTAAACTGACCGGTATGTCCTTCCGCGTCCCGACGCCGAACATCTCGGTTGTCGACCTGACCGCGCGTCTGGAAAAACCGGCTTCCTATGAAGACATCTGCGACGCCATCAAAAAAGCCGCTGAAGGCGAGCTGAAAGGCGTGATGGGCTACACCGATGAAGACGTGGTATCTACCGATTTCAACGGCGAGAAGCTGACCTCCGTATTCGATGCCAAAGCGGGTATCGCGCTGAACGACAAATTTGTCAAATTGGTCGCATGGTACGATAACGAAACCGGCTATTCCAATAAAGTGTTGGATCTGATCTCCCATATCGCCAATAAATAAGTCTGGTGACCGGATGACGAAAGGGCGGCAGCGATGTCGCCCTTTTCTTTTACTCAGGAGGTATAACGATGTTTGACTCTCTTTTTGCGTTGCCCGTCAAATAAACCCTGTCGCCGTCTCTAACGCTACGCCAGCAAGATGAATTGCCGCTGGTGGTGGTCGAACATCCGCAGGTACGGGCGGCGGTGACACTGCAGGGCGCGCATCTTGTCGCCTGGCAGCCGGCCGGCGAAAAGCCGGTACTGTGGTTAAGCGAAAAAAGCGCCTTCCAGGAAGGCGTGGCCATCCGCGGCGGCGTACCGATCTGTTGGCCCTGGTTTGGTAAGGTTGCCACTCCCAACCACGGCTTCGCCCGCATCCTTCCCTGGGAATTAAGCGACCACAGCGAGGACGATAAACAGGTCCACTTGACCTTTACCCTGCGCGATAGCACCTTGACTGAACCGTTTTTCCCCCATCCGTTCACAGCTTAAGGCCCACTTTACCCTCGGGCAAACGTGCAGTATCGAACTGGTGGCAGAGGGTGAGTATCAGACGACGTCCGCGCTGCATAGCTACTTCACCGTGGGGGCCATTGGCGATATCCACGTCAGCGGGCTCGGCGACAGCTTTATCGATAAAGTCAACGGCGGCAAGGCTGAACAACAACAGGGCGATGTGACCTTCGCCGGCGAGGTGGATCGCGTCTATACCGCACCTGAGCCGACAAGCCTTATTATGATCCGGTGCTGGGGCGGGTCATCGAAGTTCACCATCAACACCATAGCGACGTGGTGGCCTGGAACTGCGGGCAGTCCCTTTCGCAATCGATCGGCGATTTCGCCGACGACAGTTATCTGAGCTATGTGTGCGTGGAGACGACGCGGGTGAACGATCCGCTGGTCAGTACGGCCGCGGCGCCGGCGCGTTTACGGCAGACGCTGCGCCTGCGCAAGTCCTAAGCCATCGCTGTGGCGGTGCCCAGCGCCCAGCAGACCGGTTTCTGGCGAATGCTGCCCCTGAGCAAGCTCGCCGCCAATGCTATGACGGCGCCCAATCCTGATCGTGCGCTAAAATCAGGCCCGCGATAGCGGGCCTTGGCTTTAAGCACTATTCAGCGCGGTCTTGCCCAGCGGCGCCGGAAAAGCCCGGTCCAATGCCACGAGGTGCTCGGCGGATAAGGTGATCGCTAAAGCGCCGGCGTTCTCTTTCACATGCGCCAGGCTGGATGCCTTCGGGATAGCCACCACTCCCGGTTCGCGAATAACCCACGCTAGCAGCACCTGCGCCGCGCTCGTCCCTAATT
Organism: Candidatus Sodalis pierantonius str. SOPE; assembly: GCF_000517405.1. Classification (NCBI taxonomy): domain Bacteria; kingdom Pseudomonadati; phylum Pseudomonadota; class Gammaproteobacteria; order Enterobacterales; family Bruguierivoracaceae; genus Sodalis; species Candidatus Sodalis pierantonii. The sequence goes on from NZ_CP006568.1 coordinate 1,524,268, forward strand.
CAGCGGCAATGCCCTGCACCGCCTCGTGGTGCATCAACCCTGTACGTAATTTACCGGCCTGCGCCAGCGGGCAATAAGCCATTACCGGCAGCCGCCGCTCGCGGCACCAGGGCAGTAGATCATATTCAATCCCCCGCGAGGCCAAGTGATACAGTACCTGATCGGTCATGCACGCGTCGCCGCCCGTCAGCGACCATAGCTCTTGCAGATCCGCCACATCCAGATTGGACACGCCCCAGCGGGCGATTTTACCATCCTGCTGCAGCCACATCATCGCATCAACGGTTTGCGCCAGCGGAATACCGCCGCGCCAGTGCAGCAAATACAAATCAAGGTGGGCGGTCTTTAGGCGGCGGAGGCTATTCTCACAGGCGGTCAGGGCTTTTTGTCCGCCGGCGTTTTGCGGATAGACCTTCGACACCAGGAACACTTCGTCGCGACGACCGGCGATCGCCTGACCCACCACGCGCTCCGCACCGCCGTCGCCGTACATTTCGGCGGTATCGATAAGCGTTAAACCTAAATCCAACCCGGCGCGCAGCGCGCGCACCTCCTGCGCGATATCGCTATTACGCTCGCCCATATACCAGGTCCCCTGCCCAATGGCGGGAACGCAATGCCCATCGGGAAAGCGGATCTCTTTAACGCTCATAGTCCCTCCTGTAAAGATAAAATAGGCCCCCTGTTCTCCCATTGTGCAAACGGGGCGCAAGCGCCCCGTTTTAGTGCATGTCCTGCACCATCAGAAGCTGTAGGTGGTACCGATGCCCATCAGGCCGATAGATTGCCTATCGGTCATCGGACTGTCTTTCGCTTCATCGCTCATACGCAGATAGCGCGCCATCACGTAGGTGCGCCAGCTTTGGGTAATAGCATAGTTCACGGTCAGCTCCACATAGGGGGACCAGCCGTCGTTGGCATGATACTCACGCAGGCCGCTGCGGCTCACGCCGTAGTAATAGTTGTTTTGGTCTTCGCTAGCCCACATCGCGCCGATGCCCGGCACCAGGGTAAACCGGCCCTGCTGGATAGGGTACAGATATGACAAATCGGCGGTGAAACCATCGCTGTTATCCAGAATATCGCCCAAATATTCCGCGCGCACCACCCCCCAATCGGCGGTGTGACTGTAACGCAGTCCGGCCATCACCGTGGAGCGACGCTTGTCCAGGGCTTTCATGTCGTCATAATCATTTTTACTTGGCCGGAAATGCCAAGGCGCATAAACCGCCGTGATCGATAACTGATTCTGCGGGTCTTTTCACAGATAGTAGCCGGCACTTAAGCCTTTCACATACACGTACTGACTATCATAATTAATCTGCGGAAACGGCAGAACTTTATCATCGTCACCCCGGTAGGGGCTGGTGGCGTACACGGCCGAGACGCCGAGTGATAAATCGTCGGCCACGGCGGCCATTGGCGACAGCAATCCCGCGGTCAAAACGAGGCTAAGCGGTTTAAGAGAATGCGTTTTCACGAATGTATGTTTCCCGTTAAGAAAAAATATGCGCATACTGTAGATATAAGATAAAAGGTCGCGCGCGTAACGTACATCGGTTCATTTACAGACATATAAAATAACAAACATATTATATCTTAAATCTATATATGTCCTTTACATATCTTGCGCATTGCGCCGCAGACCGCGTGAGACGGGGCGTAGACGATAAAACGCAAACTGAGTCATTGAAATCTCTTCAAAAAAGGCGTTGGCTACCATGACAATTGTCGGATGCCAACTAAACTTTGTTGTAGAGGAGGATTAATCTGAGTCCGGTAGCATAAAAGTGCGAACAAGTTGGCATAGTGGTTGCTGTACTCAGTGAGCATCTTTTTTTCGGGAGCGGTTCTAGTATTATTTCTTAGCTCCCTTTTAACCTGTGCTAAACGTAAGGACGGGCATCGCTATGAACATATTTGACCATTACCGTCAGCGCTACGAAACTGCAAAGGACGAAGAGTTCACCCTGCAGGAATTCCTCACGATATGTCACCAGGACCGAAGCGCGTTCGCCAACGCCGCTGAACGGCTGCTGATGGCCATCGGCGACCCTGTGATGATCGACACTGCTCAGGAGCCACCGCTCTCCCGCCTGTTTTCCAACCGTGTGATCGCCCGATACCCGACTTTCGAGGAATTCTACGGCATGGAAGAGGCTATCGAGCAAATCGTTTCTTATTTGAAGCATGCGGCCCAGGGGCTGGAAGAGAAGAAGCAAATCCTATACCTGCTCGGTCCGGTAGGCGGCGGGAAGTCGTCTCTGACGGAGCGCCTGAAATCCCTCATGCAGCGGGCTCCCATCTATGTGCTTAGCGCCAACGGCGAGCGCAGCCCGGTGAATGACCATCCCTTATGCCTGTTTAACCCGCAGGAGGACGCGCATATTCTCGAGAAGGAATACGGCATCCCCCGGCGCTATCTCGGCACCATCATGTCGCCCTGGGCCGCCAAACGGCTGCACGAGTTCGGCGGCGATATCACCCGCTTTAAAGTCGTCAAAGTCTGGCCGTCGATTCTTGAGCAGATAGCCATCGCGAAAACCGAACCCGGCGATGAAAACAACCAGGATATTTCCGCGCTGGTGGGCAAAGTGGACATTCGTAAACTGGAGGACCACGCCCAGAACGATCCCGACGCCTACGGTTATTCCGGCGCGCTGTGCCGCGCCAACCAGGGGGTGATGGAATTCGTCGAGATGTTCAAGGCGCCTATTAAGGTGCTGCATCCGCTGCTGACCGCGACGCAAGAGGGCAACTACAACGGCACCGAAGGCATTGCCGCGCTGCCGTTCAACGGCATCATCCTGGCGCACTCCAACGAATCGGAGTGGGTCCAGTTCCGCAACAACAAAAACAATGAGGCGTTCCTCGACCGCGTCTACATCGTCAAGGTGCCCTACTGCCTGCGGGTGTCGCAGGAAATGAAGATTTACAGCAAGCTGCTCAGCCACAGCGAATTGTCAGAATCGCCGGGCGCGCCGGGTACGTTGGAAACGCAGGCCCGCTTCTCGATTCTGTCGCGGCTGAAGGAGCCGGAAAACTCCAGCATTTACTCGAAAATGCGGGTGTACGACGGCGAAAGCCTGAAGGATACCGATCCCAAAGCCAAGTCATATCAGGAGTATCGCGACTACGCCGGCGTCGATGAAGGGATGAACGGCCTGTCAACCCGCTTCGCCTTCAAGATCCTCTCGCGGGTGTTCAATTTCGACCACACCGAAGTGGCGGCCAACCCGGTGCATCTGTTCTACATGTTGGAACAGCAGATTAAGCGTGAACAGTTCCCGCAGGATGTGGCGGAAAAATACCTGGAACATCTGAAGGGCTACCTTATTCCGAAATATGCCGAGTTCATCGGCAAGGAAATTCAGACCGCCTATCTGGAATCCTATTCAGAATATGGTCAAAACATTTTCGACCGCTATGTCACCTATGCCGATTTCTGGATCCAGGACCAGGAATACCGCGATCCGGATACCGGGCAGCTGTTCGACCGCGAAGCTCTGAACGCCGAGCTGGAGAAAATCGAAAAGCCGGCCGGCATCAGCAATCCCAAGGATTTTCGCAACGAAATCGTCAATTTCGTCCTGCGCGCCCGCGCCAGCAACAACGGCCACAATCCGAACTGGACCAGCTATGAGAAGTTGCGGGTCGTTATTGAGAAAAAGATGTTCTCCAATACCGAAGAGCTGCTACCGGTTATCTCATTTAATGCGAAAACGTCCACGGATGAGCAGAAAAAACATGACGACTTTGTGGATCGTATGATGGAAAAGGGATATACACGTAAACAGGTGCGCCTGTTATGCGAATGGTATCTGCGGGTAAGGAAATCGTCGTAATACACGACGCGTAGACACTGTCGTCCGGAGGATATAATGGCCTATTTTATTGACCGACGACTTAACGGCAAAAACAAGAGCATGGTCAACCGCCAGCGTTTCTTGCGCCGTTATAAGTCTCAAATTAAACAGTCGATTGCCGGGGCCATCAATAAGCGTTCGGTTACCGATGTGGAAAGCGGGGAGTCGGTGTCGATTCCCAATACCGACATCAATGAACCCATCTTTCATCAGGGCCGGGGAGGCATGCGCCATCGGGTGCATACCGGCAACGACCATTTTGTGCAAAACGATCGCATCGAGCGGCCGCCCGGGCGGGAGGGGGCGGCGGCGGTCAGGGCAATGCCAGCCAGGACGGCGAAGGGGAAGATGAATTTGTTTTTCAGATTTCCAAAGATGAATATCTGGATCTGCTGTTTGAAGATCTGGCGCTGCCCAACCTGCAGAAAAACCAGCATAAGCAGCTAAACGAGTACAAAACGCATCGCTCTGGCTACACGTCAACCGGGGTGCCGGCCAACATTAGCGTAGTTCGCTCGCTGCAAAATTCGCTGGTCCGGCGCACCGCCATGACCGCCGGGAAGCGGAGTGCCATCCGCCTGCTGGAGGCCGAGCTCGATAGGCTAGCCAACACAGTGAACCGGTGCAGTTGCTGGAGCAAGAAAAGATCCGGCGCGAGATCGCGGAACTACGCCAGAAAATCGATCGGGTGCCGTTCATCGATACCTTCGATTTACGCTAATAAGAACTTTGAGCGTCGTCCAGAACCGTCCAGCCAGGCGGTAATGTTCTGTTTGATGGACGTTTCCGGCTCGATGGATCAGGTCACCAAGGATATGGCGAAACGTTTTTATATTTTGCTGTATCTGTTCCTGAGCCGCACCTACAAAAACGTGGATGTGGTCTATATCCGGCACCATACCCAGGCAAAGGAGGTGGATAAGCATGAGTTTTTCTATTCTCAGGAAACCGGCGGCACCATTGTCTCGAGCGCACTGAAGCTCATGAAAGAGGTCATCAAGGCGCGTTACGACCCAAATCAATGGAATATCTATGCCGCGCAGGCGTCGGACGGCGACAACTGGGCGGACGACTCTCCTCTGTACCATGATCTGTTGGCGAATCATCTGCTGCCAATGGTGCGTTATTACAGCTATATTGAAATCACCCGCCGGGCGCATCAGACGCTGTGGCGTGAATACGAAGACCTACAGGCGCGTTTCGACAACTTTGCCATGCAGCATATTCGCGATCAGGAAGATATTTACCCCGTGTTCCGCGAATTGTTCCAGAAACAACTCAACGAGAGCCGCTAATATTTCCACCAACAGCCAGCCCGGTCCGACTGGCTGTTTATTCCTGTTGCGTTTCACCGCCCCCTGACTTAAACCGCCCAGGTAACGCCTCCTGACGTGGCCCTCCAGAGAATGATAAGTAGGCGAGATTGCCGCGCCGCCCCGTTCAATGCCTTAACGCCGTGCGAAAATCAACTGGCCTGCGGCGCTAGACCGGCAACTGACGGCGTTTCGCCACGGGTTGATAGCGCCAAAAATGACGCTTTTTGATGGGTCATCGGAATTTACTTTCATATCAAATTATTGACTATATCTCATAATTAACTAGCTATCGTCCTGGCAGGGCCACGCTGCTGGGCTGCACCACTGCGTTGGCGCAACGGCGCACTCCTCATGGTGCCGCTCGCGCGCGGCGCTGCGGGTTACCAAGTTGCGCCAGAGTAGCACCCAACATGGTGCCGATCGCGCATGGCGCGGCTGTCGCCGTCCGCAGGACCCGGTCAGCAATGCCGTGCTTAACCACGCCAGGATGACGGCCGGCATAAACCCTGCGCGTGGTGCGATGAGGCGGCGGCTGAGGCGGTTGTCTCCTCGCTTCACAGGCATGAACGGCGGCGGACGGACCATCCCATGGTGCGGGAGTAAAAAGGCATTTTTGGCCCGTTGTGACAAAAAAAGCGCTTAAACGCCTTAAAAGAGATAAATACGAAAAAAACGACTTTTTTGTTGATAATAAAAAAGGTAGTTTAATCGAGTACCGGCCAAGGATCCGCCGGATCAGGTTTCCCGCCTCCCCCGCTCCCGTCGCGGGCTCCGACGGAGGACACGCTGGGCAGTAAGGTGAACTTCCCTCCCCTTTTCAGGTCTTGGTGCCGACGCTTTCAGCCAGACAGTCGCGGTAGGTATTTGGGGTCACGACGCCTCTGCGGGATAGGCAGAGACAGAGTATGAAATAAAAAATCAAAAGGAGACCGCGTTTGGACAGCAGCATCATTATAAGTTTGTTTATTATCGGTTCAATATTGGTGGGGGGGAGTATCCTGCTGAGCTCCTTTTCCTCACGTCTTGGCATCCCTATTCTGGTCATTTTTCTGGCCATTGGCATGTTGGCGGGAATAGATGGCCTGGGCGGCATCGCGTTTGATAACTATCCCGTGGCGTATCTTATCAGTAACCTGGCACTGGCGGTGATTCTGCTCGATGGCGGTATGCGTACCCGCGCCACCGCCTTTCGCGTTGCGCTTTGGCCGTCATTGTCGCTGGCGACGGTGGGGGTCATCATCACCGCCGGGTTAACCGGCATGGCCGCGGCCTGGCTGTTTGGGCTGGATATGATTGAAGGCATGCTTATCGGCGCCATCGTCGGTTCCACCGACGCCGCGGCGGTGTTTTCGCTTCTAGGCGACAAAGGCTTAAACGAACGTGTCACCTCTACGCTTGAGATTGAATCGGGCAGTAATGATCCGATGGCGGTGTTTTTGACCATCACGCTTATCGCCATGATTCAAAACGGGCAAACCCACCTTGATTGGCTGTTTCTGGTGCATCTTATCCGCGAATTCGGCCTGGGTGTCGTCATGGGCCTGGGCGGCGGCTGGCTATTGCAGCAGGTGATCAACCGCATCTCGCTGGCCAACGGGTTATATCCGCTGCTGGCGGTGAGCGGCGGCATTATGATTTTCGCTCTGAGCACCGCGCTAGAAGGCAGCGGCATTCTGGCGGTCTATTTGTGCGGCTTTGCCTTGGGCAACCGGCCGATACGCAACCGATACGGTATTTTACAAACGTTTGACGGCATGGCCTGGCTGAGCCAGATCTGCATGTTTTTGGTGCTGGGTCTTTTAGTCACCCCCAGCGACTTATGGATGATCGCCATTCCGGCGCTCATCTTGTCGCTGTGGCTGATGCTGGTAGCGCGTCCGCTGTCGATTTTTGTCGGTCTGCTGCCGTTTCGCAACTACACCACCCTCGAGCGGTTTTTTCTCTCCTGGGTCGGCCTGCGCGGCGCGGTGCCGATTATTTTGGCGGTATTTCCAATGATGGCGGGCCTGGACAACGCGCGGCTCTATTTTAATGTGGCGTTCTTTATCGTCCTGATTTCCCTGCTGCTCCAGGGCACCTCGCTGGGCTTCGCCGCCCGCCTGGCGAAAGTGGTTGTGCCGCCGACTGCGTCGCCCATTTCCCGCGTGGGGATGGATATCCATCCCGAGAACCCCTGGGAGCAGTTTATTTATCAGTTGGGGTATGAAAACTGGTGCGTGGGCGCGGCGCTGCGCGATCTGAAAATGCCCCGCCATACGCGCATCGCCGCGCTGTTTCGCGACAATGTACTGCTTCACCTTACCGCCAACACCCGGCTGCGCGAAGGAGATGTGCTTTGCGTCATCGGTCGGGAGCGCGATTTGCCCGCGTTGGGCAGGCTGTTTAGCCAATCGCCGCCCGTCGCGCTGGATCAGCGCTTTTTCGGGGATTTTATACTGGAAGCCGACGCCCACTTGCGCGATGTTTCCTCTATCTACGGACTGGAATTCGCTGGCGAAGTGGATGGCGAGCTGACGCTTGGCCAGTTTGTCATGGCGTTGCTGGGCGGGGGCGAACCGGTGGTGGGGGATAATGTGGTGGCGGAAGGCGTAGTCTGGACTATTGCGGAAAAAGACGAGCATCAGGTAAGCAAAATCGGTATCAAGATTGCCGACGATGCGGCATGAAACCGCAGCCGCACGCGTGTGTAGCGATGCAAAATATTCTGGACTAATTTGCAAACAATTCTGGACTCCCTAAAACCCTAAAAAATAGCTATTTTGGACAGTCCAGAATTGGTTACAAAATTTATAGCTAAGGTAGACGTCAATGTAGTTATCGTATCTGTTAAGTTATGCAGCGAGAGATTTCTGCTCCCGATTTAGCCAAACTTCGTCCTGACAACTCCGGTTCCGTGTTTGACCTGACCACAGGTTAGATTACGGATTTTGACGGTCACACAGATCTATTTTCGCTTCTCCAGCGACTCCCCATTTTCTGCGGAGATACAGCTGATTGGGGAGTCACAGAGCCTGTTTAGAAATTTGTGTATTTGCCTGATTTTGATATGTTCAATCCAACATCAAAAACAGGTTAATTTATGGACGAAAAACAGTTGCAGGCTCTGGCTAACGAACTGGCCAAAAATCTCAAAACCCCTGAAGATCTCGGTCACTTCGATCGGCTGCTGAAAAAAATCAGCGTCGAAGCAGCTCTCAATGCCGAAATGACCCATCACCTCGGCTACGATAAAAATCAGCCTAAACCGGGGACCAACGCCCGCAACGGCTATTCCACAAAAACCGTTACCACTGGCGATGGCCCGCTGGCGCTGCGTACTCCGCGCGATCGTGACGGTTCCTTTGAACCGCAACTGGTGAAGAAGAACCAGACCCGGATTACCGGGATGGATAACCAGATTTTATCGTTGTACGCCAAAGGGATGACCACCCGCGAGATCGCCGCCGCGTTCAAAGAGCTGTATAACGCCGATGCCTCGCCGGCGCTGGTCTCAAAGGTCACCGATGCGGTCATGGAGCAGGTTGTCGAATGGCAAAACCGGCCTCTGGATGCAGTCTATCCCATTGTTTATCTTGACTGTATCGTTCTAAAAGTCCGGCAGGACAGCCGCATCATCAACAAATCTGTGTTCCTGGCGCTGGGCATCAACATCCGAAGGCCAGAAAGAGTTGCTAGGTATGTGGCTGGCCGAAAATGAAGGCGCAAAGTTCTGGCTGAACGTGCTGACAGAGCTGAAAAACCGCGGCCTGAACGATATCCTTATCGCCTGCGTAGACGGGCTGAAAGGCTTCCCTGACGCTATTAACGCGGTGTATCCGGAGGCGCGGCTCCAGCTGTGTATCGTGCATATGGTGCGCAACAGCCTGCGGTTCGTCTCCTGGAAGGACTACAAGGCCGTCACCCGCGACCTGAAAGCTTATCTATCAGGCCCCTACGGAAGAAGCCGGCTTGCAGGCGCTGGAAGCGTTCTCCAGTGCCTGGGACATCCGCTACCCGCAAATAAGTCGAAGCTGGCAGGCAAACTGGGCCAATCTGGCCACGTTCTTTGCCTACCCAACGGACATCCGCAAGGTGATCTACACGACCAACGCCATCGAGTCGTTAAACAGCGTGATCCGGCATGCCATCAAAAAGCGCAAGGTGTTCCCGACCGACGACGCAGTGAAAAGGGTGGTGTGGCTGGCGATACAGGCGGCCTCACAGAAATGGACAATGCCTTTTAGGGACTGGCGCATGGCAATGAGCCGCTTTATTATCGAGTTCGGTGACCGCCTGGACGGTCACTTCTGAGAAAAGGCATTTACACAGAATCCGGTACGGGCTCCGCGGGTGTATGGCTGAAGCTATTTCAGCACTTTCAAAATAGCGGTCATGAGGCCAACGGCAGCAATCAGCATCCCTCCGACACGAACCGTCATCTGTAATCCCAGCTTATCAAACCTGTTAGCAATATCCTTACGGACATCGGCTATCTCTGCGGATAAGTCCTTACGGACATCGTCAAGGTCACGCTTGGTAGCCACACCCGCCACCTCATGAGACTTACGGACGGCAATAGAAATCGCCTTGGCCTGGTCTTTCGGCAACCCGGCGTTTTCCAGTGTCTCAACGAATTCTTGAGTATCAAATGCGACTTGGCCCATGGGGAAGTCCTCCTGTTTATGCCAAGTGTAGCGTATCCACCACATCAACGGAAGGAGTAACACCAATGGCTCCGGCATTTCCAAGCATTTATGGTGCTAACTATTCAACACAAAACGGAAGGTTCTTTCAACGACGAGGCGATATCTGGATACAGATTGAACGATATCTGCCATGTGCCACTGGAACTCTAAATGAACCGCTTGAGGCAACGGCCCTTCGTTGGCTAAACGAACTGGAGAACGGAACGCTCAAGACCAAACAAGCCATCGGAAGTACGGGAGCTACCAAGACCGCTGTATACAAGCTAACCGAAGGTGGCCTCAAAAATAGTTCACCTATGAAGTTTACAAAGTAATTAACTACATCAACGAAAGGAGTTACCTCCATGAACATGAATGACTTCATTGAAATGTTGCAGAAAAAGAAGGTCCCGTACTCCATTGACGGAGATAAGATTTTCGTCAATGGAAACCTCAATCTCCATGATGCGAGCATTACCAATTTACCGGACAACCTGAGTGTTAGAGGCTGGCTTGATCTCCGCGGTACAAGCATAACCAGCTTGCCGGACAATTTGAGTGTTGATGGCAGCCTTTACCTCCGCGGTGCAAGCATAACCAGTCTACCGAATGGTCTGAGTGTTGGCGGTGATCTTGGTCTCAGCCGCACAGGCATTACCCGCCTACCGGAAAACTTGAGCGTCGGTGGCAGTATTGACCTCTGCTATACGGGCATTTTTATCTTGCCGGATAACCTTGAAGTTTATGGGTCAATATATTTACAGCCCAACAGAATAACCAACATTGTCTATCGTGAATTCTGGAAACATGACTATTACACGGTTTTTGCTGCTTGGCTAAATGGCGCGTACTGCGTTGTTGTTAACGAAAAGATTTACACATTGAAAGAGTTTGACGGCGAATCAGTAATAGCAGATGTCGAACAGGCGGCGCGGGAATGCGTGGCTGAATTAGAGCAACGCAGGAAAACCGGGGGTGCGGCATGAAGTCCTTTAACGTGAAACAAGTAGAGAAATTCCGTGATGTGTTCCCTGAGCTGACCACGATAGAACAGCTTGAAACGGCGATGCTCTTCTCTCTTGGCCTCTCCAAAAAAGAGATTGCAGCGGCGCGTGATGTTGTCTACATAACGGTTGAAAAGATGCTTGATGCAATAAAAAGCAAATTTAATCTTTACTCTTTAAATAATCTGCTTTCTGTCTTTCAGGTCCGGCTGGTGTTTTTTGCCTTAACTGGCGGCACAGTAAAAAATAAGAAATAAGGATAACCCACGCGCTAAAAAAATGGCAACAGGCGAACGTTAGCCAGTTCCTACAACGCCACTAATCACTAATCTCGCCCCGGTATCGTGCCGGGGTTCCATTATCGTTTTAACCAACGAGGTATATCTGCATGCAAAATTTAACCATTGCACAAACATTAACCATGTCCAGCCGCGAGATTGCGGAGTTGACCGAAAAGCAGCATAAACACCGCTTTGTTGAATAAATCCGAAATTTGTGACGACTTCCTCCCTATCAGGGCGATTGTTACATGATGCGGACGCTGTTTGGCATTCCTAACAACGTGATCCGGTTAAGCGCTTTGACCATTGCCATAGCCTCACCTACCTGCGCGTCATAGTCATGCAGACTCAGATGACCACCCAGAAGTATTTTAAACCGGAACATGGCCGTTTCAGCCAGTGAACGCCGGTGATAACCTACTTTCTTTTTCCAGGTATCGTTATTGCCGCTCAGATGCTGATTTGCCACCGCATGGTTACGCTCATGGTATCGAGCTGGCCAATATTGCGCACCACTTCGCGGTGGGATAAGCGGCTTTATTTTTTTCCTCAGCAGAGCATCATGACAGTAACGCGTATCGTAAGCACTGTCAGCCGACGCTTCCCTGATTTTCCGGTGGGTTTGGTTAATCAGCCCGGGCAGCGCCTGCGCATCTGTCGTACCGCTTAGCGATAAATCGGCACAGATAATTTCATGTGTCGCGCTATCTACTGCCAGATGAAGCTTGCGCCATACTCTGCGCCTCTCAGCCCCATGCTGCCTGACTTTCCATTCGCCTTCGCCGAAGATTTTCAGGCCGGTGCCATCGATGACCAGGTGTGAGATTTCGCCGCGGGTTGGCGTTTTTATGCTGATGTCGACGGTTTTTGCTCGCCGGCTGACCAGAGAGTAATCTGGGCAGCGCAGCGACAGCCCCATCAGTTTAAAAATCGAGTCAACGAAACCCTGTAACGCCCGGAGCGAAAGGTTAAACACGCGCTTTATCATCAGAACCGTGGTAATGGCCATATCGGTGTAGTGAAGCGGCCGGCCACGATGTTCAGGTGGTGTACTCTCAGTCCATGCAGCAATGGCTGACTCATCAAGCCATACTGTCAGGTCCCCCCGCTGCCTGAGCGCATTGTTATATGCGGGCCAGTTGGTGATTTTAAACTTTTGCTTTGCCATGGGGACCTGATGTTGAAACGAATGTAGTGATCAGAGCCGCCAGTCACCTAAAAGTTCGATTTATTCAACAAAGCCCATAAACACGTGCTGGAAGACTGCCGCAAAATGTTCGAGGCGCTCAATATTCAATCGGCCGACTTTTCGGCTGATTACAAAGACAGCAAAGGACGCGTCTATCAGGAGTTTTTGCTTGACCAGGACTTAACGATGACACTCGTCATGGGGTACAGCATTGAGCTTCGCCATAAAGTTGCCAAGCGCTGGCGTGAACTGGAAGAACAAGCCAAGAAGCCAGCTATTCCGCAAACATACCCCGATGCACTGCGCCTCGCTGCCAAACTTGCAGAGGAAAAACAACATCTGGCATTGGTCAACAAGAAGCAAGAAGAAGAGATTCATTGCTTACAAAACTTATTTCAAACAGGAATGACGCCGGTCAAGTTCTGCAAGCAACTCAACGGCGTGAATATCAACCGTGTCAGCTTGTTTTTGGCCGAACGTAATTTTCTCTACGACGCGCAAAAAGACACGAACAAGTCCTATATATGGCGCGTGAAAGCTCACGCACGTGATAAATATTTCACTGAATCACCATATACCATCAAATCATATAAAGGCGACATGCAATTATATGAAGTCATTCTGTTACAAGACGGTGCTAAATGGCTTTATCGCCACTATCTGAAAGGCGAGCTTCCGATGAAGAAAGACTGGAACGGCGAATTCACCCACGACAAATATCTTCAGGCTGCATAAGGATAAACACCATGACCAAAATCACCGCCTACAAAGGCTTTAACGCCGATATGACTTGCCGTGATTATCAGTTCGAGATCGAGAAAACCTACCAGCACGAGGGCGCGGTAGAAATCTGTAGTTCAGGTTTCCATGCCTGCGAATATCCGCTCGATGTCTTCTGCTACTACGAGTCAGCAAACCATCGTTTTGCCGAGGTTGAGGTATCCGGCGATATCGCCCATGAAGCGGGAGGCGGCAAACTCACCAGTAGCACAATTACCATTAAAGAAGGAGCTGTCCCTCCACCAAATGGTTGGCCGCGCCGTCGAGTGCATAGCGAGTAAAATTGATAAGTCCGCAGAACAGACGATCATTGAAGGCCGCGGGTCAGCCGCTACCAACACTGGCGACTGGTCAGTTGCCACCAACACCGGCTACCAGTCCGTCACCACCAATGCGGGCGACCAGTCAGCCGCAGGCGTTAGCGGCTTCGGATCGGTTGCCGCGTCTCTCGGCGCGCAGGGTAAGGCCAAAGCCGCTGAGGGCGGCGCAATTGTACTGTGCTATCGCAATAGTGAGGGCAACATTATCCACATCCGCGCCAGCAGGGTGGGTGATAACGGCGTGAAACCGGATACCTGGTATGTGCTTAATGCAAACGGCGAGTTTGAAGAGGCCGATGATTAACCTCTGGTTCAGTTTTGCACTGGAAGCATCTGTACACCAGGAAGGGAACAAGTTGACGAGGATGTACGTCAGCCGCTCCGCAGTTTCGGAATAACATCTTTAAACATTAAACTCAGGATGCCCGCCAGCAGGAACCATTGCAGCAGCGTCCATGCACGCAGGAGGTAAGTATTGATGAATAATTTCCGTGGTAAGAAAGTTCACATAGAAATAAGTCACAATCAGGAAGGTGGTTTTTCTCTGCTCGTTTCTGATGACGATGTCGGATGCAGAGTGGCCGGGGCTAAAGTTGGAGGTTGTAAAACCCTGGAACGATTTACCGTAGATACCCAGGAGCTTATCGACGCAATAATGGAGCATGCTCATGTTTAAAACATTCTGGACACTGAAGATTATCAACACGCTGTTCATTATTTCATGCATTGCTTGTCTGGTGCTGGCCCTTGCATCGTTCAGCGGTACAGCCGCGCCCTATATGCAAGTCACCGACGGTATATTGGCATTACTGACACTGCGCGGCGTCAGGCTGACGTTTGAATGTATTGCTGTGCAATTTGTACAGGCCGAAACATTACAGAAGATTCTCAGTAAACTGGAGAAGGAGCATGAAACCTAAAATACCCATCGAGGTAAGAGAGCGGGCGAAGCGGTTTGAACGCCTGTACCGTGAAGGGCTTATCCACGCGAGACGTATCCGACGAACAGGCTATTTATCAATACGGTTTTCCCTTTGCTGGCGTATGTTATCGAAAGATAACGGTCAGAGTTGGAAAACCATGAGTCACGCAACATACAATACACAAATAACAATATAATAACAGGAGCACCCCATGAATTACGCATTCGCGGGTAATGCTGCCCTCATGGGGAGCTATCACCCGGAAGAAACCCTATTGGATAAAATCATAAAATGGCTGAGGAATGGATGCAAGAAACTTATCGATATTCTCCGGCAGGAAGGCAATCCTCTATGAGCTATGCCAATAAATTAATTCAGGCGCTAATCGCCGAATCTCTACGATTACACGACGCGTTGCTATGGGATATCACCATCAATATATATGAAGCACGGAGGAGAAATGAGCTCATCAAGTAAACTGGCTGACTTCCCGCAAACACTGCGAATCAATCAGGAATGCGCTTTGTTGAATAAATCCGAAATGTGTGACGACTTCCTCCGAGCCTGTTTAGAAATTTGTGTATTTGCCTGATTTTGATATGTTCAATCCAACATCAAAAACAGGTTAATTTATGGACGAAAAACAGTTGCAGGCTCTGGCTAACGAACTGGCCAAAAATCTCAAAACCCCTGAAGATCTCAGTCACTTCGATCGGCTGCTGAAAAAAATCAGCGTCGAAGCAGCTCTCAATGCCGAAATGACCCATCACCTCGGCTACGATAAAAATCAGCCTAAACCGGGGACCAACGCCCGCAACGGCTATTCCACAAAAACCGTTACCACTGGCGATGGCCCGCTGGCGCTGCGTACTCCGCGCGATCGTGACGGTTCCTTTGAACCGCAACTGGTGAAGAAGAACCAGACCCGGATTACCGGGATGGATAACCAGATTTTATCGTTGTACGCCAAAGGGATGACCACCCGCGAGATCGCCGCCGCGTTCAAAGAGCTGTATGACGCCGATGTCTCGCCGGCGCTGGTCTCAAAGGTCACCGATGCGGTCATGGAGCAGGTTGTCGAATGGCAAAACCGGCCTCTGGATGCAGTCTATCCCATTGTTTATCTTGACTGTATCGTTCTAAAAGTCCGGCAGGACAGCCGCATCATCAACAAATCTGTGTTCCTGGCGCTGGGCATCAACATCGAAGGCCAGAAAGAGTTGCTAGGTATGTGGCTGGCCGAAAATGAAGGCGCAAAGTTCTGGCTGAACGTGCTGACAGAGCTGAAAAACCGCGGCCTGAACGATATCCTTATCGCCTGCGTAGACGGGCTGAAAGGTTTCCCTGACGCTATTAACGCGGTGTATCCGGAGGCGCGGCTCCAGATGTGTATCGTACATATGGTGCGCAACAGCCTGCGGTTCGTCTCCTGGAAGGACTACAAGGCCGTCACCCGCGACCTGAAAGCTATCTATCAGGCCCCTACGGAAGAAGCCGGCTTGCAGGCGCTGGAAGCGTTCTCCAGTGCCTGGGACATCCGCTACCCGCAAATAAGTCGAAGCTGGCAGGCAAACTGGGCCAATCTGGCCACGTTCTTTGCCTACCCAACGGACATCCGCAAGGTGATCTACACGACCAACGCCATCGAGTCGTTAAACAGCGTGATCCGGCATGCCATCAAAAAGCGCAAGGTGTTCCCGACCGACGACGCAGTGAAAAAGGTGGTGTGGCTGGCGATACAGGCGGCCTCACAGAAATGGACAATGCCTTTGAGGGACTGGCGCATGGCAATGAGCCGCTTTATTATCGAGTTCGGTGACCGCCTGGACGGTCACTTCTGAGAAAAGGCATTTACACAGAATCGTGTACAGGGTCCTTCCTCCCTATCAGGGCGATTGTTACATGATGCGGACGCTGTTTGGCATTCCTAACAGCGTGCTCCGGTTAAGCGCTTTGACCATTGCCATAGCCTCACCTACCTGCGCGTCATAGTCATGCAGACTCAGATGACCACCCAGAAGTGTTTTAAACCGGAACATGGCCGTTTCAGCCAGTGAACGCCGGTGATAACCTACTTTCTTTTTCCAGGTATCGTTATTGCCGCTCAGATGCTGATTTGCCACCGCATGGTTACGCTCATGGTATCGAGCTGGCCAATATTGCGCACCACTTCGCGGTGGGATAAGCGGCTTTATTTTTTTCCTCAGCAGAGCATCATGACAGTAACGCGTATCGTAAGCACTGTCAGCCGACGCTTCCCTGATTTTCCGGTGGGTTTGGTTAATCAGCCCGGGCAGCGCCTGCGCATCTGTCGTACCGCTTAGCGATAAATCGGCACAGATAATTTCATGTGTCGCGCTATCTACTGCCAGATGAAGCTTGCGCCATACTCTGCGCCTCTCAGCCCCATGCTGCCTGACTTTCCATTCGCCTTCGCCGAAGATTTTCAGGCCGGTGCCATCGATGACCAGGTGTGAGATTTCGCCGCGGGTTGGCGTTTTTATGCTGATGTCGACGGTTTTTGCTCGCCGGCTGACCAGAGAGTAATCTGGGCAGCGCAGCGACAGCCCCATCAGTTTAAAAATCGCGTCAACGAAACCCTGTAACGCTCGGAGCGAAAGGTTAAACACGCGCTTTATCATCAGAACCGTGGTAATGGCCATATCGGTGTAGTGAAGCGGCCGGCCACGATGTTCAGGTGGTGTACTCTCAGTCCATGCAGCAATGGCTGACTCATCAAGCCATACTGTCAGGTCCCCCCGCTGCCTGAGCGCATTGTTGTATGCGGGCCAGTTGGTGATTTTAAACTTTTGCTTTGCCATGGGGACCTGATGTTGAAACGAATGGACCCTGTACACGATTCTGTGTAAATGCCTTTTCTCAGAAGTGACCGTCCAGGCGGTCACCGAACTCGATAATAAAGCGGCTCATTGCCATGCGCCAGTCCCTCAAAGGCATTGTCCATTTCTGTGAGGCCGCCTGTATCGCCAGCCACACCACCTTTTTCACTGCGTCGTCGGTCGGGAACACCTTGCGCTTTTTGATGGCATGCCGGATCACGCTGTTTAACGACTCGATGGCGTTGGTCGTGTAGATCACCTTGCGGATGTCCGTTGGGTAGGCAAAGAACGTGGCCAGATTGGCCCAGTTTGCCTGCCAGCTTCAACTTATTTGCGGGTAGCGGATGTCCCAGGCACTGGAGAACGCTTCCAGCGCCTGCAAGCCGGCTTCTTCCGTAGGGGCCTGATAGATAGCTTTCAGGTCGCGGGTGACGGCCTTGTAGTCCTTCCAGGAGACGAACCGCAGGCTGTTGCGCACCATATGTACGATACACAGCTGGAGCCGCGCCTCCGGATACACCGCGTTAATAGCGTCAGGGAAACCTTTCAGCCCGTCTACTCAGGCGATAAGGATATCGTTCAGGCCGCGGTTTTTCAGCTCTGTCAGCACGTTCAGCCAGAACTTTGCGCCTTCATTTTCGGCCAGCCACATACCTAGCAACTCTTTCTGGCCTTCGATGTTGATGCCCAGCGCCAGGAACACAGATTTGTTGATGATGCGGCTGTCCTGCCGGACTTTTAGAACGATACAGTCAAGATAAACAATGGGATAGACTGCATACAGAGGCCGGTTTTGCCATTCGACAACCTGCTCCATGACCGCATCGGTGACCTTTGAGACCAGCGCCGGCGAGACATCGGCGTCATACAGCTCTTTGAACGCGGCGGCGATCTCGCGGGTGGTCATCCCTTTGGCGTACAACGATAAAATCTGGTTATCCATCCCGGTAATCCGGGTCTGGTTCTTCTTCACCAGTTGCGGTTCAAAGGAACCGTCACGATCGCGCGGAGTACGCAGCGCCAGCGGGCCATCGCCAGTGGTAACGGTTTTTGTGGAATAGCCGTTGCGGGCGTTGGTCCCCGGTTTAGGCTGATTTTTATCGTAGCCGAGGTGATGGGTCATTTCGGCATTGAGAGCTGCTTCGACGCTAATTTTTTTCAGCAGCCGATCGAAGTGACTGAGATCTTCAGGGGTTTTGAGATTTTTGGCCAGTTCGTTAGCCAGAGCCTGCAACTGTTTTTCGTCCATAAATTAACCTGTTTTTGATGTTGGATTGAACATATCAAAATCAGGCAAATACACAACTTTCTAAACAGGCTCAACGAATGTAGTGATCAGAGCCGCCAGTCACCTAAAAGTTCGATTTATTCAACAAAGCCACTGTTCAGATCCATCACCGCGTCCCACTCTTGCTCTGTAAAATCAATGGCATCTTGGCGCAAAATGATGCCTGCGTTGTTGACCAGAATATCAATTCTGCCCGCGTGCGCCAGCGCCTGGCTGAGGATGTCGGGGATCACGCGAGTATTGCAGATTCCGACGTATCCGATCAGCTGTTCCGGCGACATCCGATCAGTTATTCCGATATTTTCCGATCACCCATTCCAGTGATATTCGATCACGTGTTCGCTCATCTTCTGACTCGGGTTTAGTCTATTTTTCCTGTGCTGGCTACTCCTTGCTCTTTGCGTAGTGATTCGCCTTTAAGTTCCAGTCTATAGCTGGGGTGTACTGACCGATCGAGTAACGCGTCAGCTGTCGTGGGGTTTTCTATCAGTCCATACCATTTTTTCACCGGCAGTTGACTGATCAGGATGCTGCTGCTTTTGTCGTAGCGATCTTCCATCACCTCCAACAGCATCGTTGCCTGCATCGGACTTATTGATTCTAGGCCCACATCGTCCAAGATCAGTAACTCTATTTTTTCTAACTGCTTAAGCTGTTTTAGATAGGTCCCGTCTACCTGACACTGGTGAAGATGGGCCAGCAACCGACCCACTCGCCAGTAACGCACGCTATATTGCTGCCGGCATGCCTGCTCACTAAGCGCACAACTGAGCCAGGTTTTGCCCGTACCTGTCGGCCCCGTGATGAGTATGCTTTTCTGATATTTCAGATATTGTCCCCCTAGCAGATCTCGCATCTGTTCCGGTGTCACTCCTCGGCTAGGGATATAGCGGATATCTTCCGGTTTTGCCTGCAAGCGCATTTGCGATTGCCGTCGAAGACGGCATATGCGCTTGTTTTTTCTATGTAAATTTTCCGCTTCTACCATCAGCGACAACCGCTCCTCGAACCCCAGCTCCCCATAACTCCCCGGGAGTTCGCGTTGCGTCTCCAACGCCTGGACCATTGCCGACAACTTCAGCTCTCGCAGAGCCATTAACAGTGTATCCATATTTATTCTCCTTAGTGATAACTGTCCGGACCTCGGAGGTTTTCGTGAACCAGCATTGATACGCCGGCTCCGTCCTGGGTGACCTCACTTTCACGACCGTGTTTCAATACGTTGGCTATGAAAGAGCGGTTAATGCACCCTTTCTCCAACGCCAGCGCGTAGGCCTTCTCCAGTCGCGTCGTCTCATAGCGCCGTTGCAGATTGAGTAGCCCCAGCACGGAGCGGTAAGCCTGCTCCGGATGGGCTTTGCTCTTTTGGATGGACTCGACCACTTTCAGTGTGCACACACCCACCGACAGCGCCCAACTGCACAGCCTTTCCGGCGTCCACTGACTCTGCCCCTTATGGTTAGCCGGCATGTGCGCCGCCTGAGTCGTGTGCCTATAGGCGTTATCGCTGCGAGGGTGCGTAGCCACGCAGACGCCCTTATGGTGGATTTGCACCAGCCGTTGGGTGGCGATGACGTCAACGCGCTCGCCAACCAGCGGATGCGGCACCGAGTACCAGTTTTTGCCGTAGTCTATGTGGTAATCAGGTCCCACTCGGGCAACGAGATACTCACTGTATTCCCATTGTGTGGGCGGTAGAGGCCCAAGAGCCGGTTTGTCCAGCTGCTCGAAGCGTTCAAGGCGACTTTGTCCGCCGTAATGACGCATCGGGCGCAAATTCAACTCATGATTAAGTTCTCGTATCACCTGGTTGAGTTCGGCCAGCGAGTAGAACCTACGTTTACGCAACCGGGCCAAAACCCAGCGTTCTACCAGCTGCACAGTTGATTCTGCCTTCGCCTTGTCTTTCAGTTTTCTCGGGCGCGCCGGTAGCACCACTGTCTCATAGTGATTTGCCAGCGCCTGGTAGCTCTGGTTTATGACCGGCTCATAGCGGTCAGGGGTGCTGACAGCGCTGCGCAGATTATCAGGTATCATCAGCTCCGGAACCCCACCCATGAAGTGCAGGCAGCGGCTATTGGCGTTGAGCCACGATGCCATGTCCTGGCCTTCGCAGGCTTCGATATACGCATAGCCTGACACGCCCATGGCAGCGACGAAGATAGCGACCTGGCGTACGCTACCGGTCGCAGGGTTGACGATAGGTACGGTGGGGCCACAGAAGTCGATGAAGAGCTTTTCGCCAGCCTTGTGCTCCATGCGCATGGAACGCCGCTGCTTCTTTTTCCAGTCACGGAACAGTGCACAAAACTGTGAGTAACCGAGGGCATCACCGCCTACGGCGGACTGATATTCCATCCAGAGCAGCTGCTTGGTCATGCCCTTGCGGCTTAACTCGGTATCGATATCAAGCCAGCTGGGTAAGGTATTGATAACTTTTCCGGATTTGCCGGGATAGAGCAGGCGGTCGAGGTCGACGGGGGACAGTTCCACCGGCAATGGCCAGACCAGGTTAGCTATCGTGAATCGGCCGAGGATATCGTGCACGGTAGTACAGCCTATGCCGAGCGCTGCTGCGATAGTGCGATTCGAGCGACGCTGCTCGAATTTCATACGTAAGACATTAATATAGATGTACATTTCCGTTCTCGCTTTCTTCTTTTTACGTGCCATGCCATGCCCCCGGAATCTAAAAGTCTCCAGAGTATGGCGGAACAGAAGATGAGCGATCGGACAGAATCGGAATCGCTGATCGGGCGACCGGAATCAGTGATCGGATGAAATCAGAATTAGTGATCGGGTGAAATCGGAATCAGTGATCGGATGTGACCGGAACCAGCAACACTGCCTCCCCTGGTTAATCCTGTCGCCCTCACTCGTATTTTTGCTGTTGTTTACCTACTTCCCGCTGGTCCGTTCGGTCTATGACAGCCTGTTTGACAGCCGCATGGCGGTGAATGACCCGCCGTTCGTGGGCATGGATAATTTTATCCGCCTGCTGCAAGACAGCGTATTTTGGCGGGCGCTGGGCAATAATATTGTCTATATCCTGCTGACGGTGGTGCCGGGGGTAGTATTGGCGCTGCTGCTGGCGGTGGCGCTGTGGGAAAACCACCGCGTCAATCGCTGGCTGCGCACGGCGTTCTTTTTTCCGATGATTGTCCCCATGGTCAGCGCCACCGCCCTGTGGCTGTTTATTTTCATGCCCGGTCTGGGCCCGCTCGATCATGCGCTATCGATGTTCTTCGGCCCGCTCAATACCAACTACCTCGGGCGCAGCAACAGCGCGCTGCTGGCGCTATCGCTTATCGGCGTGTGGAAGTTCGCCGGTTACTACATGCTATTTTTCCTCGCCGGGCTACAGGGCATTCCCGCTTCGACCCGGGAGGCCGCAATCATGGAAGGCGCCTCCCCCACCCAGGTGTTTTTCGGCGTCACGCTGCCGTTGCTGCGGCCCACGCTAAGCTTTGTCGTTACCACCGAGTTGATCTACGCCATCACGCAAATCGACCACGTCGCGGTAATGACCCGCGGCGGGCCGGATAACGCCACCACCGTACTGTTGTACTACATCCAGAATCTCGCCTGGGATACCCACGATCTTGGTAAAGCTTCCGCCGCGACTTTTATCACGCTGCTGGGGCTGTTCGCTTTTTCGCTGTTCAATCTGAATCTGCTGGAAAAAGGGGCGCATTATGAACGTTGATCTGGCCTCCCACCCGACGGCGCCCAAGCGCCTTTCCCTCCCGGCATGGTGGCGCTTACTCCGCTCGTTACCGGCGACGCTTACCCTGCTGCTGGTCTGTCTGGCCTTGCTGTGGGTAAGCCCCTTCCTGTGGATGCTCTCCTCCGCCTTCAGCGCCAGCACCTTCGGCGAGGGCATGGCGTCGCTGCTGCCGCGCTGGCCGTTAACGCTGGACAATTTTCGCGACGCCTGGCAGAGCGCGGACTGGCTCAGCCTGTACGGCAACACCCTGCTGTTTGCCGGCGGCACCTTCCTGGTACAGCTATTGACCATCACCACCGCCGGCTACGTGTTCGCCTGTCACGAGTTTCGCGGTCAACGGACGCTGTTTGTCCTGTTTCTGGTGCAGTTGATGATCATGCCGGTCATGATGATGGTGCCGAATATGCTCACCCTGAACACCTTCGGCCTGTTGAATACGCTATTGGGCGTCATGATGCCCTATTTCACCTCCGCCTTCGGCGTCTTTTTGATGCATCAGGCATTTATGTCGATTCCCAAAGAAATGGAAGACGCGGCCTTAATGGAGGGCTGTCGCTGGTGGCAGGTGCTGTTCAACGTGCTGCTGCCGATGTCCTGGTCCACCGTCCTGGCGTTCGCCACCGTCAGTATTACCTATCACTGTAACGAATACCTCTGGCCGCTGATGATGCTCAACGACCCGGATAAACAGGTTCTGACGGTCGGTTTGGTGTCCTTCGCCATGGGCGCCGAGTCGGGGGGCCAGTGGGGCATGATAAGCGCGGGCACGCTGATGGTCTGCCTACCGCTGATGCTGGCCTTTATCGTATTTCAAAAACAGTTTCTGAAAAGCTTTGGTTTTTCAGGCATTAAATAAGGAGTGCTCATGTTTCTGGCGCAGATATCCGACACCCACTTTCGCCGCCCCGGGCAAAAACTGTACGGATTTATCGATGTTAACGCCGCCAATGCCGAGGTGGTCTCCCAGCTTAACGCGCTGCGCGAACGGCCGGATGCCGTTATCGTCAGCGGCGATATCGTCAATTGCGACCGCCCGCAGGAATATCGCAGGGCGCGGGAGATCCTGGGCACGTTGCGCTACCCGCTATTCCTCATCCCCGGCAATCATGACGATAAAGCCCACTTCCTGGAGTATTTGCACCCCTTGTGCCCGCAGCTCGGCACCGACCCGCAGAATATGCGCTATGCCATCGACGACTACCCCACTCGCCTGCTGTTTATCGATTCCAGCCTTGCCGGCAGCTCAAAAGGGTTTTTGACCGACGAGACGCTGGCGTGACTGGCGGCCGGCGGCAATAAACCCACCGCCCTTTTTATGCATCATCCCCCTTTGCCGTTAGGATCGGCGCAGATGGACCCCATCGCCTGTGAAAACGGCCATCTGCTGCTGGCGCTGGTAGCGCGGTTTCCGTCGCTTATGCGCATCTTCTGCGGCCATAACCACTGTCTGATTATGACCCAATACCGCCAGGCGACCATTGCCACCGTGCCCGCCGTCGTACATCAGGTGCCCTATTTTCACGACGACCCCCGCCCCTACTACACCCTGTCGCCGCCGGCCTGTCTGATGCACCGCCAGGAACAGCTGCAATGGATAAGCTATTTGCACCCGCTGACGCAGACCGCCGGCCCGTGGTTGTATGACGAGGCCATCAGTTGCCCGCTGGATGAGGGGGAGTAGTCATGTTACGCCTGCATAATGTCACCAAACGCTTCGAGGAGAAAACGGCGCTCGACGGCGTTACGCTTGAGATCGCCGCTGGGGAATTTTTGGTGCTGGTCGGCCCCTCCGGCTGCGGTAAAAGCACGCTTTTACGCCTGCTGGCCGGGCTGGAGCACCCAAGCCACGGCGAAATCTGGCTCGATGAGGTCAACATTACTGCCGCCTCCCCGCGACAGCGCAACTTCGCCATGATTTTCCAGAATTACGCCCTGTTCCCGCATTTGTCGGTCAAAGACAATATCACCTTCGGCATGCGGGTCCGACGCGAGCCGAAAGCCGGCTGGTCGGCCCGCGTGGCGCAGGTGGCGCGCATGCTGGAGCTCGACGAGCTGCTGGAAAGAAAGCCCGCCAAACTCTCCGGCGGTCAGCGCCAGCGGGTGGCCATGGCGCGCGCCATCGTGCGCGATCCGCGGCTGTTTCTGATGGACGAACCGCTATCCAATCTGGACGCCAGACTGCGCGGCGACGTCCGCGACAGTATCATGGCGCTGCACCGGCAACTGTGCACCGCTACCGTTTACGTCACCCATGATCAAATCGAAGCCATGTCGATGGCGGATCGCATCGTGGTCCTTGACCAGGGCCGGGTTCAGCAAATCGGCCCGCCGGAATACGTCTACGACCGGCCGGCCAATGTTTTTGTCGCGGGGTTCATCGGCTCGCCGGGCATGAATATCCTGACCCTACCTTGCGAGCGGGGCGCGATAGCGCTGGGCGCGCAGGCGTACTTGCTGCCCGCGCCGGCGCAACAGCGGGACAGCGTTATTGTCGGGATCCGCCCGGAACACATCACCGATGACCTACAGGGCACCCGGCAATTGCTCTGCCTGCCGGCCACCGTGACGCAGCGAGAACTGATGGGGGCGGACTATCTGCTTCACATCAGCACGCCTATCGGCGCGCTGCGCTATTGCCGTAAAAATCGCGGCGACGCCCCCCGGGTGGGCGACAGTTTATCCATCGGTTTTTCCCCCATTGATATCCATCTTTTTGATGCGCAAACACAGCGCGCTTTATACCAGGAAACCCCCCATGCATTTGCCTCTGACACAGCGCTTACCGGCGCTCACCTTTATCGTCTCGCTCACGCTTTGCGTCAGCGCGCGGGCGAAGGAGAACATCGACTTCATGTTTCCGGCCCCGGTTGACGGTAAGCTGACGATGGAGATGACCCGCGTTATCAAAAAATTTAACGACACCCAGGACGAGGTGGCGGTTCGGGGCATTTTTACCGGCAACTACGACACGACCAAAATCAAAGCGGAATCCGCGCAAAAAGCGGGACAGCCGCCGGCGCTAGTGATCATGTCGGCCAATTTCACCACCGACCTGGCGCTTAAGGATGAGATCCTGCCGATGGACGAGCTGTTCCGCTTCGGCAGCGATAAGGCCTCGACCTTCCTGACCCGTGAATTTTGGCCCGCCATGCAGCAAAACGCCCAGGTGATGGGGGTAACCTATGCTATTCCTTTCCATAACTCGACGCCTATCCTGTATTACAACAAGACGCTGTTCGAGCAGGCCGGTATCCGTCAACCGCCGCAAGACTGGCGGGAGCTGCTGGAAGATGCGAAAAAACTGACCGATAAGAGCAAAGGTCAGTGGGGCATTATGCTGCCTTCCACCAACGACGATTACGGCGGCTGGATTTTTTCGGCGCTGGTGCACGCCAACGGCGGTGATTACTTCAACCAAAGCTACCCGGGAGAGGTGTATTACAATACCCCGACCACTGTGGGCGCGCTGAGCTTTTGGCAGAATTTGATTTACCGCGACAATGTGATGCCGTCAGGGGTGCTGAACTCCAAACAGATAAGCGCGGCCTTTTTCTCCGGCAAGCTGGGCATGGCGATGCTGAGTACCGGCGCGCTGGGCTTTATGCGGGAAAATACCAAAGACTTCGAGCTGGGTGTCGCCATGTTGCCGGCGAAACAGCAGCGCGCCGTGCCGATTGGCGGCGCCCGTCTGGTCAGTTTCAAGGGCATTTCCGATGGACAGAAAAAAGCGGCTTATCGATTCCTGAGCTACCTAGTCAGCCCGGAGGTGAACGGCGCCTGGAGCCGTTTCACCGGCTATTTCTCGCCCCGGAAAGCGGCCTATGACTTGCCGGTGATGAAGGCCTATCTGGCGCACGATCCGCGCGCGGCCATCGCGCTGGCGCCGCTGAAGTATGCCCATCCCTGGTATTCCACCTATGAAACGGTGGGAGTACGCAAAGCGATGGAGGATCAGCTGGCGGCGGTAGTGAACGACAAAAACGTGACGCCAGAAGCCGCCGCCAAGGCGGTGCAGGAAAAAGCCAATAGTCTGCTGCAGCCTTACGTGGCCCAAACGGCGCTGGCGCCGGTGGAGTAAGCTGAAACTTGCCATGCCGCGCTCGCGCGACCAGTCCGACCTCCCTCTACGATAAAGGGGGTTCGGGCTGGTCGACGTTTTCCCATCCCGGGGCTGGGGCAAACTCGGCATCCTCCACCGCCGCCGGGCGCGGCGCCTCTTAGTTTGTCGGCTCCGAATCCCCTCTGACGTCGTGTCAGACGCTTTTTATGCCGTCGGCATCAATATTCCCTATGCCGCGGGGATAAGGGTGCGGATGAAATCAATCAGCGCCCGGTAGGCCTGCCCGGTCTGGCGTCGGCCGCACCAGGCGACGCCGATATCCATCGTCGGCACGCTGTCGCTGACGGGCCGACGGGCGATGCGCTGTCCCTCCAGCGACCAGGCGCGGTAAACAATATTGGAAAGAATACTGACGCCCTCGCCCGCGGCGACCAGGCTGCGCACCGCCTCGATGGACCGGCCTTGAAAGGTGATGCGCGGCCGCAGCCCGCGCGACGACCAGTAGCGATCCAGCACCGTGATATGTTCGTCCATATCCAGCAGGATATAGTCGTGTGCCGCGACATCCGCCAGCGTTACGCGCCCGGCCAGGATGAGCGGATGTTCCGGCTGTGCCCACAGCATACGCGGCGAGCGCGTCAGCACGTCATAGGCCAGGTGTTCCGATGGGGAGATGTTGGCGGTCAGCATCAGCGCCAAATCCAGCTGGCCCGTTTTCAGCATCGCCTCCAGCGTCTGGCGATCGTGCTCGCCGTAATGGACATCAAGCAGGGGAAAATTCTGCTGAATTTTGGCAATCAATGACGCCATTAAATAAGCGCTAACTGTCTCGGTCAGCCCGATGCGCACCGGCCCTTGCAGCGCGGGGGACGTTTGGCTTATCTCGTCCATTGCCTGGTCGAGATCGGCGAGAATGCTTTGGGCATGGTGAAGAAAACGCTGCCCCGCCGGCGTGAGCGCGATGCCGGCGGGCCCGCGCCAGAACAGTGCCGACCCCAGCATCTGTTCGAGCCGTTGCAGCGAGGCCGTCATGGAAGATTGGGATATGTGACAGAGTAACGCCGCTTTCGATACCTGACCGCAATGGGCCAGGGCGATGAAATGCTGCAATTGCCGAACGGTGGGCCTCATCGATTTTTTCGATATTCCTAATTCACTTTTTTGTATTAGAAATAATGACGCGCTTTCCTTAGCTTCGCAAGAGGTCTATGGCGACATCACGGGGAAGGCGCATCATGACGGGCAAGGTCGTTAAAGGGTACTGCACGCTCTGCCGATCGCGCTGCGGTACGCTTAATCATATTGAAGACGACCGCCTGATAGCCGTCAGCGCGGACACCAGCCATCCCACCGGGCAGGCGATGTGCCTGAAAGGCAAAGCGGCGCCGGAGCTGGTGGACAGCAGTGAGCGGCTGCGCTATCCCCTGCGCCGCACGCGGCCCAAAGGCGCGGCCGATCCGGGCTGGCAGCGGATAAGCTGGGATGAAGCATTAGCGGAACTGGCCGGCCAAATGGCGGCGATAAAAGCGCGCTCGGGCGCGCACGCTTTCGCCTTTGGCGTCACCACCCCCAGCGGCACCCCCCTCAGCGACAGTATCGATTGGATTGAGCGATTGATTCGCAGCTACGGCAGCCCCAACACCTGTTACGCCACGGAAATCTGCAACTGGCATAAAGACGTCGCCCATACGTTCACCTTCGGCTGCGGCATGCCGACGGCGGATTACCCCCACAGCGATCTTATCATGCTGTGGGGCCACAATCCCGCCAATACCTGGCTGGCGCAGGCCCATGCCATCGGCGAAGGTCGCCGCAACGGCGCCCGGCTGCTGGTCATCGACCCGCGGGAAACCGCCCTGGCGCAACAGGCCGACATGTGGCTGCGCATCCGGTCCGGTACCGATGCTGCGCTGGCCATGGGGCTGGCCAATCTGTTGCTGGCGGACGGCGAATTCGACGCGCAGTTTATCCGTCGCTGGTCCAACGCCCCTGCCCTGGTCCGTGACGACAACGGCCAATTTTTACGCGCGGGCGACGTTGGCCTGCAACCGGCGGACGCCTTAACCTACTGGGACCGTCACGCCAATGCGGTGCGCGTCTTGCCGCGGCTGGAGGCGGTAGAGGGCGAATGGGACGAGACGACGGCGGCGCTGCGTGGCCATTTTCATGTCGCCACCGACACTGCGGCACTCACGTGCCGATCGGCGTTTACGCTCTATGCCCGGGCCTGTGCCGCCTATAAGCCAGCGCGCACCGCCGCGCTGACCTGGGTATCGACGCACGATCTGCACCGCGCGGCCGATCTGCTCGCCAGCGCCCACCGAGTCGCCTACCACGCCTGGTCCGGCGTCGCGCAGCAGACCAACGCCACCCAAACCGACAGAGCCATCGCCTGCCTGTATGCCCTGACCGGCAGTTTCGACGCCGAAGGCGGTAATCGCATTTTCGTCAAACCGCCTTACCGGCCGGTCAACGGCCTCGATCTCATCGACCCGCGTCAGCGGGAAAAAGCGCTGGATTACGCCGAGCGCCCGCTGGGTCCGCCGGCGCAGGGCTGGATCGCCGGCCGCGATCTGTATGAAGCGATCCTGACCGGCAAACCCTATGCCATCGAAGGGATGCTGGCCTTCGGCACCAATATTCTGGTTTCTCAAAGCGACACCGCGCTGGGGGTCGAGGCCCTGAGCAAGCTGCCGTTTTATGCGCATTGCGATCTGTTCCTCAACCCCAGCGCCCACTATGCGGACATCGTGCTGCCCGTCAATACCCCCTGGGAGCGGTAGGGGCTGCGTATCGGGTTTGAAATCTCTTCCCGCGCTGAATCGCTGATACAACTGCGCCCGCAAATGGTTTCCTCGCGCGGTGAAGCCCGCTCGGATAACGACATCGTTTTTGCCCTGGCGAACCGGCTGGGGTTACAGGAGACCTTTTTTGGCGGGACGCTGGAGCAAGGCTGGAACGCGATGCTGGCGCCGACCGGGCTCACCGTGGCCTGCCTGCGCGCACGACCGGGGGGCGTGACGGTCCCCGTCGCACCGCGTGAACGGCACTACCGCGCAATCGGTTTCGCGACCGAAACCGGCAAAGTCGAACTGTACAGCGAACGGTTGCTAAAACACGGCTATCCCCCGCTGCCGACGTTTGACGACGCGACGCTGACGCAGCTGGATACCCGCTTTCCTTATGTATTAACCAGCGCGAAAAACGGCTTTTTCTGCCACAGCCAGCATCGCAGCCTCGCCAGTCTCCGGCGCAAGGCGGCCGATCCGGTCATCGAGATCGCCGCCGCCCTGGCGCGACTGAAAGGTATCGCGGAGCAGGATTGGGTCCGCGTCACCACCCGTCTCGGCAGCGCCCGCTTCCGCGCCCGGCTGCGCGACTCGCTCCATCCCTGCGTCCTGGTGGGGGAATTCGGCTGGTGGCAGGATTGCGTCCCCTTGGGACAACCGGGCATGCCTCTACAGGGTGAGGGTAATAGTCACTATAACGGCCTCGTCGACGGCGCCAGGCGCGACCCCATCAGCGGCACTACACCGCTGCGAGCGTTCGCCTGTGATGTGGCGCGCGAAGTCTCCCACGATCTCGCGCCCGCCCGCTGGCAGGGCTATCGGCCGTTTATCGTCCAGCAATTGCACAAAGAGCGCCAGGATGTGACCCGCGTGACGCTCAATGGGGAGGAACACGCCGCCGGCGAAGCGGCGATGTTCGCCGTCCGCGCCTATTCGCTTATCGGCCCCGCGCTCGCGCCAGACGCCGCGTGTTATCACATTGCGGTCCGCCATTTAAAGGAGACCGATGCCCAAGGCAACAGCCGGGAAGGCGCCGTTTCCGCCTTTATCAATCGCCACCTTCGCCCGGGGGATCGTCTGGAGCTGATGGCCCCCGGCGGCCATTTCGTCATCCCCTATCGTTCGCCGCGGCCGCTGGTGTTTTACGCCGGCGGTATCGGTATTACCCCGTTTTTAAGCGCGCTGGAAACCGCGGCCGACGCCGGCTCCCGCGCCTAGATACTGCTGCTCTATGCCAATCGCGATCCCCTGTGCCACGCGTTTGACCAGCGTATCGCGGCGCTGCAGGCGCGCCTGCCCGGACTGCGCATCATCCATCTCTACAGCCATCACCGAACAGCTGCTGGCCAAGGGGGTCGCGCGTTTCGCTATCTTTCAAGAAGCTTTTCGCGCCCCGGCCGCCGCGGTTATCGCAAGCGATCGCCCGTTTAACGTCCATTTTCAACGCTCGGGGCAACGGCACGTCTGGACCCGCGAATCCGGCCCGCTGCTGAGCTTCGCTGAACGACTCGGCATCCCGCTACCGAGCGGTTGCCGGGTGGGCCAGTGCGAAAGCTGCGCTGTCCGTATTTTACAAGGCGAGGTGAAACACCTGCATGCCGCCGCGCCCGATGAGCCCGACACCTGCTTAACCTGTCAGGCGATCCCCATCAGCGATCTGACGCTGGATGCATGACCCGTTAGAGGTCAACCCTACTGCACATAACAAACGCGCCTGGCGGGCCGATAACCGCCCGCGGTATAGGCGCCGCCCGACGCAATAACATGACGCTACAGTGAGGATGAGAGGAGCAAACCCATGAATGTGAGAACCGAGGTGCAAAGAGCAACCCCCCCCCTCCGGGCGGATGGAAAACATCGCCATCGGGGTGAGTAACTGGTCGAAAAAATGGTTCCCCGAAGCCTATGTCTTCGCGGCGCTGGCGGTGGTGGTCGTCGTGCTGGCGGCAATGGCAATGGGCGTCCCCTTGGCGAGTGCCGCGCGCGGCTTCGGCGATGGCTATTGGAGTCTGATTCCGTTTACGATGCAAATGGCGCTGGTGGCCATCTCCGGCTATATCGTGGCGGTTTCGCCGCCGGCCGCCAAGCTTATTATGCGCCTCGCCGCCCTGCCCCGCGGCGCCAAGGGCGCGGTGGTGCTGATTGCCGCCGTTAGCCTCGGTTCCTCGTTGTTCAACTGGGCCATCAGCCTGGTCTTCAGCGGCCTGCTGGAAATAAGCGGCGTTATCCCCTTTACCGACACGATTGTTACCTGGCAATCGCTGCTGATGATGCTCATCCTGATCATCATTTCGCTGTGGGTGGCCTACCTCTCGGCGCCGACCGGGGCGCGCATCCGCACCGCCGCCGATTTGGGTGTGGACTTGACCGAGCCCAGCATGGCGGTCAACAAACCGCAACGGCCGGGGGAATGGCTGGAATACTCACCGCTGGTGACCCTTCTGCTGGCGCTCTTGAGCGTGCTGTGGCTGTACACGGAATTCACCAGCAGCAACCCGATACTGGTGATTTTCAACTTAAACACCTATAACTTTCTGTTTCTGACGTTGGGGATGATACTCTGCTGGCGGCCGATCCGGTTTATCCGCGCCTTTTCCAAAGCGGTTCCTTCCGTGGCGGGCGTGCTAATACAATTTCCGTTGTACGGCGGGATCGCCTTCATTATGACCAAGACCGCCAATGCCGACGGCGAGACCCTCTCGCACCTGCTGGCGTCGGGCTTTGTCTCGGTCGCGTCCTCCGAATCCTATGCGGCGGTGATGGGGATTTACTCCGCGGTGCTGGGGTTTTTTATTCCCTCCGGCGGCGGCAAGTGGCTTATCGAAGCGCCCTATGTCCTGCAGGCGGCAAACGAGTTGCGCGTCAATCTTGGCTGGGCAGTGCAGGTGTATAACGCCGCCGAAGCGCGGCCGAACCTCATCAACCCGTTCTGGATGTTGCCGCTTTTGGGGGTATTGGGGCTACGCGCGCGGGATATTGTCGGATTCACCTTCACCCAGCTTATTGTCCACCTTCCCCTGGTGTTATTGCTGCTGTGGCTTTTCACCGCCACCTTTCATTACGTGCCGCCTATGGTGCCAGCGAAATAAGCGCGCATGCGCGGCAATAACGCAACAGAAAAAGCGCCAGAGTGAAGTTCACCTCTAGCTCATAATGCGCGATAAGACGGCGGGAGACTATTTTATCCCGCCGTGTCGTAGCGGGAAGAGGTTATTTCCTGCGTTAACTGATGACAACACATCGCTATCTTCTTTAGCGACCAGCGGCAAAGCCGGAGGATTAACCGCGCTAACGGCGCATGCCTATTTTATGGCGTTGCTCGACAGCGCCGCGGCGCTATTTTTTCGGCAACGTTGCGACAGCAAAGCGCTATTTTGGCATCGACGCGCGACTCTCAGGCGTTATTACCGCATCGACGCAGGCTCACCCACGCCTATTCGTGCGCGAAGAGCGCATTCAGCAGAATTCTACTCATTGCGCGCTTGGCTAACGTTGCGGCGTCATTTTCTCACGCGATGTTGGTCACCATTGAATACGCGGCGCTCTTTTTTCGGCCGCAGAAAACTTGCCAAAAGGGGCTCGATGGGGCGCCAGTCAGCCCCCTTGCTGCCGACAACGCTGCGCCGTGACAGGTTTAGCGCGGCGACGTTTACCGCCGCCGTTATCTGCCCAGGGACGCGTTACTTACCCAAGCGCTGTTTTGGACGCGTCCGGCGGCTAAATCCCAAGCGGCGGTGCCGACGGTTTTAAAGACGATGGGACGCGTGCTTTCCGGTGGTGTGGTTAACCCCTGGGCCAGGGAAAAGGTGGCGCGCCAGTCGATATTGGCTTGAATTAAATCCCCCGCCTCATGCCTGGCGCCGTCGGGATCGTCCAGGTAAATATCGCTGCCGGACAGCGTCACCTCGCCTATTTCCGCCATTTCCGGTTTGAAGACGCCGACGCCGATAATCAACAGCCCCGCCCGCGCGGCCGCGTTATATACCGGCCGCTGGCTGGTGGTCAGCGTGATGACGACCGACACTTTGTCCGGTATGGCGTCGCTGACGCAGGGGTGAAGATCGCCATGCAGCGGGCGCAGTTCATCGCAAAACGCCTGCGCACGCGCCGCGCTCGTCCCGCGCACCCAGACCCGGCACTCGGGATACAGCGCTGCGATAGCGAGTAAATGATAGCGGAATTGCGTTCCGCTACCGATGAGCAAGATTTCCCGCGGCGGCTCGGGCAGCAGCGCAATAATGCCAAGCATTGATACGGCCGCCGTCCGCCGGCCGGTCACTTCTGGACCATCCAGCACAAAGAGCGGCACGTCATTTTGCGCATCAAACACCGCCACCTGCCCGTAAAGGGTGGATAAACCGAGCTGACGGTTATCGGGCACCACATTCACCAATTTGTGTATCGCCAAATCCGGCGCGACGGCGGGCATACTGAACATGACCCCTTTGTTGTTCAGCGGCACCACCATGCATTCGGGGCTGAGGATCCGTCCCGCGGTATAATCGGCTACCGCCTGACGCAAAACATCGACGAAAGGTTTAAACGGCAATAAATCGGCGGTCTGTTTTCGGTCGAATACCTGATAGGGATCTGGGGTTATATTCTTTCCTGACGGCTGTGGCGTGAATACTGCAAGGTAGCCTGCATGATAAGGCATTTCATTGCTCCTTTCCCGCAAAATTACCCGAAAGGCGCGCTGAAATAACTCGATGTGGGCGCTAGTGGCAGGTTGGGTAATGATGCCGGCGGATGTTTGTGAAATAGACTTTCCGTTATTTTCAGCCATTGCCCTCGCCGCTATGGGCGACCAGAAAAATAACGGCGTCGCCTAGAGCTGCGTTGAAAAAAATAAAGGGTTCTGAACGACCATTAATGGCGGCAGGGGTCACCGTGGCGACTTATAAAGTATATTCGTACCGGCCAGATGGCCTTATAACTTATAAGCGGGAAAAAGCCTTTTCACCGTCTGCGTTGCCGCACCCTTATTCGCGCTCCCCCTTGCGCGCTTTACCCCTGCGCTGACGCGCCATTATGCGCGCTTACGCCCACTCTCCCTCACCTAATGACCCATCACCCCTGCGGCGGCGCGCCGTTGGACATATCCGCCATACCGGCATGGCGCTCACTGGCCAGCGGCCTGGCGTGGTAGGTTATCCGCCCGGTTGTTGTCCCATAAGGTCATGATTTGCGTGATGCCCCCCTCTATCGCCGCCAGAGGGATACCATCACGGGCCAGCGTCGAGATGCCCAGCAAGAAGCCATCGAACGCCACCGTCAACGCTGGAATATCGCTGTTGCGCCGCAGCTCACCCGTTTCTACGCCCCGCGCTAGGCAGCGTTGCAAGCCGCTGCGCGTACGCTGTCGAGAGTCCGCCAGCAGCTGCATCAGCGGCTTATTGGCCGCCGAGCAGGCCGTCATGACGCCGAGGGCCACCATACACCCTTGCGGATGCCCCGGCTCGCACTGCATGCGCGCGGATCGCAGCAGCGCAGTTTCAATGGCGACGCGCGGCGGCAGATCCGCCTGCCATAGAGAGTCGGTCACACGGCCGTGGGTGGTGAGATAGCGATCCACGGCTTCGCGAAACAGCGCCTCTTTGGAACCAAAAGCCGCGTAAAAGCTGGGAGCGGTGATTCCCCTCCCGATGGCGGCTTTCAACTGCGCCAGCGACGTCGACTCGTAGCCATGCTCCCAGAAAAGATGCATTGCCTGACTCACCGCCGCCTCCCGGTCAAAGGTCCTCGGCCGTCCCGTTCTCATTATTGTGCTCCACGCTAAAGGTACTTATTTATACTAATCGATACATAAAAGATTGACAACCTGCGGTCGGTCAGATATTTATACCGTTCGATATATAAGTAACCTTGTCCGCCGCGCCACCTCGCTCTTCTGCTGGGGATTTTCCGGCGCGGCAGCGTATATCTTATATTTATACCAATTGATACAAAAGGTAATGATGATGACTCAATGGCCTTCGGTTAAGGCATCCCGTATTGCAGATCAGGGCGCGCTGCCCGTTCTGGCATTGTTGGCGCTCGCCATGACCGGTTTTATTTGCATTCTGACCGAGACGTTGCCCGCCGGCCTATTGCCGCAAATCGGCGCCGGCCTGCATATCTCCCCCGCGCTGGCGGGCCAGATGGTCACCGCCTATGCCGCCGGTTCGCTTATCGCCGCCATACCGCTGACCCTCGTCACCCGTACCTGGCCGCGCCGGCAGGTGTTGCTGGCGACCGTTCTCGGTTTTCTGCTGTTCAATACCTTGACGGCGGCAACCTCCCAGGTGGCGGTGCTCCTGACGGCCCGTTTTCTGGCCGGGGCCGCCGCGGGTCTGGCCTGGAGCCTGTTGGCGGGTTATGCCCGGCGAATGGTTCCGCCGCCATGTCGCTGCTGTTGATGGCGTGGATTGTACTGGCGATACCGAACTTTCCCGGCCAGCGGGACCGGCGGCAGGCGCGGCCGGGCACGGTGCTGCGCAACCCCGGCGTCCAGGCGGTGCTGGCGGTGGTCTTCACCTGGATGCTGGCGCATAATATTCTTTACACCTACGTTGCCCCCTTGGTGACACCCGCCGGGCTGGCGAACCGGGTAGATAGCGTGCTGTTGATATTCGGTCTGGCGGCGCTGGCGGGGATTGTCATTACCGGGCGGGTGATCGACCGCCATTTGCGCCGGGCGGTGTTGGCGTCGCTGTCCGGCTTTGCCCTGGCCGCGCTGGCTTTTGCGCTGAACGGCGTCTCCCCCGTGCTAATGTATGCCAGCGTCGCCGTCTGGGGGGTAACGTTTGGCGGCGGCGCCACGCTGCTGCAAACCGCGCTGGCCGATGCGGCGGGGGAAAGTGCCGATGTGGCGCTGTCCCTGAATGCCGCGACCTGGAATAGCGCCATCGCTCTGGGCGGCCTGGCGGGCGGGCTACTGCTGACGCACGGCGGCGTCAGTACGTTCCCGCCGGTGGTCATGCTACTGTTCCTGACAGGCCTCGCTATTGCCTGGCGCACTTCGGACTACGGCTTTGTCGCGGGCCGGCGCCACTAGCGCCGCGCCAGAAACAGCCTGTGACCCTGACGCAGAATATCGCGCCGGCAACCGTATTCACCCTGTCGCGTTGTATCGCGGCGGAAAGCCGTAGTTACCCTGATGCGGAGTATCGCGTCGGAAGTCTTTAATTATTCAGGCGCCGGTCGCCGCCCTTGGGCCCTGTCTTCACCCAAGCGCCGGACGCCGCCCCACGACAGGAGCGCACACGATGATACCCCTTATACGCACCTGCTATGGCGCATTGCTGAGCGCCGCGCCGGCGGCAGCCCAGGACAGGTTTTTACCGCCGGCCGGTTTTACCGCCGCCTATCAGACCATCAATCATGTCAGGTTACATTATGTCAAAGGCGGACAGGGACCGCTGGTTTTGCTGGTGCACAGCTTCGGCCAGTCCTGGTACGAGTGACGCACGCTAATGCCGCTGCTGGCCGCACAGCATACGGTGATAGCCGTGGACTTACCCGGCCTCGGCGATTCCGCCACGCCCGTCAGCGGCTATTCCGGCGCAGCGATCGCCGACTCTCTTTACCGGTTGGCGCTACACTATAGCCAAGGGCAACCCTTCTCACTGATGGCCCATGATATCGGTATTTGGAATACCTATCCGCTGGCGGTAAAACACCCGCGCCATATCGATAAAGTGGTATTTATGGAAGCGCCGATACCGGATAAACGCCTGTATGACTTCCCGGCTTTCTCGCCGCAGGGTGAATCGCTGGTCTGGCATTTCAGCTTCTTTGCCGCCGGAGACAATTTGGCTGAAACGCTGATTGCCGGACACGAAAAAACGTTCCTGACGCATTTTATCCGCTCCCACGCCACCCGCCAGGCGGCGTTCACGCCGCAGCCCCTTTTGGCCGTGATCGCGCAGCCGGGCGTACAGATCCTGCCAAATGAATTCGCTGTTAAGCGCGTCGCTGCCGATGATCATCCCCGCCAGCTCATCCACTACCGCTTTGATCATGCGCGCCGGGCCGTAGCACTCGCCCCAACCGGTAATACCCTCATCGGTCATGATTTCCACCAGCATCTCGGTGCGGGTATCGTAGCGCGCACGAATAAGCAAAGGGTTGGCTCAGCTTGGCCGACAATAAATGGGTGGTAACGCTTGTGATTTTCATGGAACCGTCCTTAGGGGCGAGCGTGACCATCCGCGAGAAGACTGTGGATCACGCGGCCATCCAGCGTCGCCAGCGGCAGGCCGAGTAAATGGGCTATCGCCGCCGCCGGATCCACCATGGTGTAAGGGCCGAGCGTTGCGCGATCGTGGTAGTAGCCGGCGCGCACGCCCGCCCCCATCATCACCAGCGCGCCGTAATTGGAGGACATCGCCGTCGCGGCGGTGGGTTTTTGCGGCCCGTGATTGGCCCCCGGCACCTCGACCGGGCAAATATCCTCCCCGCCGCGGCTTACGCCCCAGACAAAACCGGCGTTATAGGCAAAAACGATATCCCCCGCGCACGGTCCCCAAAAGCCGATGCCCGCCGCGTCGTCTTTCAATAGAGCTAGGCTAACCGCATTGCGCAATTTACCCTGCTCCAGCACATGCCAACTGCCCAAGGCGTGCAGCGTTTTGGCGCACACGGCATCGTAATCGGCTGACGACACGATGCCTGTCGCCTCGCGTCCGGTCAAATTGACGAAAATCTCCAGGCCGCCGCGTTCATCTTTCAAATAGACCTGGCTGCGCGCCATATCCGGTTTTAATTGTTCGTCCAGCACCACCAGCTGATGCTTCGCCAAGTAGCGGTAGATATCGCACATATAGGCGTTGGGCACCGCACCGTGATCGGACGCCAGCATCAGCACCGTTTCATCGTCCATCTGCGCCATAAGCTTGCCCATGGTCTTATCAAGGATCTGGTAGCAATCGCGCATCACCGCGTCATAGCGCGCCGCCTGCGCCGGATCAAAGAAGGGCGACGCCGGATCGCATTGACCGAGACAGTTATGGTGCGATTCGTCCACCAACCGATGCACCGTCGCCCATAGAGCATAGCCCTGCTGCTGGGTTAATGTCAGCGCCGTATCGGCGAGCCACAGCGACTGTTCATCCCCTTCCTGGTAGGTGGCCTGCGGGTAATCTTCCTGCGGCGAGGCTTTGACCACCCACTTACTGAAAAACGGCCCGGCGTGAGCCAGCAGCGCCCTGGCCTGTTCGGATGTGCCACACAGTTGGTCCGGGTCGGTGACCTGCGCTTGCAGAATCTCAACATCGTCGCGTTCGGGCCGGTAGCATCCCAGATAGAACCGCACGCTGCCGCTCACGTTGAGGGCGCGCAGTGAACACCAGGGGCTCCACTCGCCTTCGGCCAGCGCCACGGCCTGGTCGCCTATCCAGATCACCGGTTTTCCTCCTTGCTCGCCCAGGGGCAGCGTTAAGGTGTTGCCGCGCTGGCCCTGCAACATCAGCGCGTAGCGTCCGTCAGCGCCTTTTTCCAGCGGCTGCCAGGCGCCTTTATCATGGTAGGTCAGCGTGCCGTTGGGCGGCCAGCCAAGCTTTTGCTGCTTGATGTGTTTATCGTCGGTGCGCGCCTGATAGCGGGTGGTATGGCCCATGGGTTTAAAATGTTCGGCGGCCCAGAGTGCGCTTCTGCCCCAGTATGGCGCGAAACTGAAATGCCCGGCGTCGGCCACGACAGTCTCGGGAAAATGCACTAAGGCGGCTTTCAGCCCCTGGCGCGTCATCTGGTCAAGTAAATTGCCGGTCTGATGGTTATCGGCGGGCAGCGCCTGTCCGCGCCAGGCGGTTCCCAACCCTTGGCCCGCCATAAAGGCCACCCAGTTGACATCGCTCCAGGAGGAAATAAAGGGCAACAGCTCGGTCGCCGCCCCCTGTTGCAGCATCCGGGAAATATTCGGTAACGCGCCCTGCGCCGCGTAGCGTTTCAGTAACGGCATCGATAAGCCATCAACGCCAAACACAATCACTTTTCGCATACTCTCTCCTAAAATTCGCGCCGCCGGCCGCCCCTGCGGCGATTTGCCGTCGGCACCCTCGTGCTACAGCGCGTTAAACGTCTGGTTTTTTTGCAGCAGATCTTGCAGCAGGCTGTCGAGACTGCTGCGAATATGCCGACGCATGGTTTGCTCGACGCGATCTTCATCACGGGCTTTTAGCGCATACAAAATTTCCCGGTGCTCGCGCCAGGACTGTAATTTCCTGCCCGGCAAATTGCTGGCGATAACGTGAAATATGCGCAGACGTTCCAAATGAATCGCCATCATCGTGTTGATGAGCTGATTGTCGGCATAGGTAAAAATTAAATCATGCAGGGTATCGCCAGGATCGACGACCGCTTCTTCATTCGCCAGCAAAGGGGACTCCAGCGAATCGAGATAGGCCTCCATCTTCGTCAATGCCTCATCGCTGATACGCGCGGTCGCATGGCGTGCGCAAATACCCTCCAGCGCTTCACGGATCACAAACAGCTCCTGGATAT
Organism: Candidatus Sodalis pierantonius str. SOPE; assembly: GCF_000517405.1. NCBI lineage: Bacteria > Pseudomonadati > Pseudomonadota > Gammaproteobacteria > Enterobacterales > Bruguierivoracaceae > Sodalis > Candidatus Sodalis pierantonii. The sequence goes on from NZ_CP006568.1 coordinate 1,563,797, forward strand.
CCCGCAATTTGATTTCGCTGACATACCAGCCTTTATGGCGTGTCAGCTCAACAAACCGCTCCTGCTGTAGCCGGTACAGCGCCTCACGAATCGGTGTACGGCTCATGTCTAATTTGCCGATTAGCCACATCTCGGTTAGCGAGCTGCCGGGCTGTAATTCCATATTCAGGATCATCGCTTTAATTTTCTCGTAAGCGATGAAACTCAACGATTGCTTGATTCTGGGCGTTTCTGCTGTCGACATCCTATAACTCCTTACTTCGGCAGGTTATGGTGTATCCGTGAGAATAAAACGTTTGATTTTTCCGACCACGAACAAGTAACAGAGCATCACCACCACCGCATGGGCAATCACAAACCAGAGTACGGCGTGAAACGAACCGGTCACTTGCAGAATGTATACGGTAATAACGGGAGTGGTGATGCTGGAGGAATTGCTAAAGGTATTCAGTACGCTACCCGATAACCCGGCAATTTCCTTCGGTACGGTGTCGGCGTTAACCGTCCAGCCCATGCCGCCAATGCCTTTACCCAAAAAGGACATCGCCATGATAAAGATGACCGCCGATTCAGAATCGGTGTAATTACACAGCACCATAATGCAGCACAGCACCATCCCGCCGACGATGGGGATTTTACGCGCTAACGACCGCGACATCCCACGGCGAATCAGCATATCGGAAACAAAACCGCCCATGATACCGCCGACAAAACCGCACATCGCCGGAATGGCCGCTACCATCCCCGCCTTCATGATTGACATATGCTTTTCCTGCACCAGGTATACCGGGAACCAGGTGATAAAGAAAAAGCCGATGGCGTTAAGACAATATTGGGCGAAATAGATCCCAAGCATCATCCGGCTGGACAGCAGTTGTTTCAAATAACTCAAGCGCGGTCCTTTATGGGCGGCGCGCTCTTGCTTGTTGGGGTCGATATTCACCAGCGCCCCGCCCTGCTCCATATACGCCAGTTCCGCCGCGTTGACCATGGTGTGGCGGTTGGGGCTATGCACCAGTTTGCGAAAGACCGGCAGAAAAGTGATGCCTATCAATCCCAGCACCGTAAAGACGGAATGCCAGCCATAGGTATGGGCCAGCCACCCCATCAGCAGCGCGAAAAACACCGTGGAACCATATTGGGCAGAATTGAAAATGGCCGCCGCCGTACCGCGCTCCGACGCCGGAAACCAGGAGGCGACAATCCGGCTATTGGCCGGAAACGAGGGGGACTCCGCCGCACCGACCAAAAAGCGCAAAATAAAAATGACCATTACCGCGGTTGCGCCGGTAACAAAGCCCGCCAACCCGGTCATCAAGGTGAAAAGCAACCAGAGCAAGATGCTCAGACTGTAAATCATTTTCGAGCCGAAGCGGTCCAACAGCCAACCGCCGGGCAATTGAAAGATGACATAGGCCCAGCCGAAAGCTGAGAAAATAAACCCCATGTCCACCACACTTAAACCCAACTCTTTTGCCATGCCCGGCCCGGCCCGGCCCGGCCCGGCCAGAGAAATGGACGCGCGGTCGGCATAGTTAATCAAGGTCACGAAGAACAACACCGCCACCACCATCCAGCGGACATTGGTTTTTTTGGCCCCGGTCGCGCTGCTCGCCGCCGCGACCGTTTCTTTGTTTTCCCATTGCATAGCGAACCTCTTTGGTTGACATCAGTCGATGCGCAGACACCCCGTGTCGACTCTTATGACCGTTGTAGACGTCTCCGTTTAACGCGAGGTACCGCTGGTCAATCTGACCACCATCGGGATAAAGGGGATCACTTGATTAAGTATTCATATTATATACAATACAAATATAATCTAAATTCTCACCGCTGACGCTGCAAGAGTCCGTGGAGAGGTTTACCTGAATTGTTTGAATTTTGGGCGAAGGATCACACATTGCCCGCGGCATGCCGTCCCTCGTACGGCGTGGACGTCATCCGCAGCCAATAGAGAATAAACGTGAATGGTCGGCTTAGAACAGAACTTAAAACTATATATTATGAATTCACCTAATTAAATTGCGCCCCGCCGTGGAAGGGTATTTTCTTATCGTCCGGCGGCCGCCGTGTTTGAGGCAGCCCGTCCTTGAGTTGAATCTTGCAGAGGTAATGAACAATGCGCGTAACAACCACAACACGTCCCGCCCTCATCGGCTGTGCCATGATGGCGATGCTCAGCATTTGCTGGTTCCGGTCACATCCGATCACTGATTCCGATTCTGTCCGATCGCTCATCTTCTGTTCCGCCATACTCTGGAGACTTTTAGCTTCCGGGGGCATGGCATGGCACGTAAAAAGAAGAAAGCGAGAACGGAAATGTGCATCTATATTAATGTCTTACGTATGAAATTCGAGCAGCGTCGCTCGAATCGCACTATCGCAGTAGCGCTCGGCATAGGCTGTACTACCGTGCACGATATCCTCGGCCGATTCACGGTAGCTAACCTGGTCTGGCCATTGCCGGCGGAACTGTCCCCCGTCGACCTCGACCGCCTGCTCTATCCCGGCAAATCCGGAAAAGTTATCAATACCTTACCCAGCTGGCTTGATAGGGCATGACCAAGCAGATGCTCTGGATGGAATATCAGTCCGCCGTGGGCGGTGATGCCCTCGGTTACTCACAGTTTTGTGCACTGTTCCGTGACTGGAAAAAGAAGCAGCGGCGTTCCATGCGCATGGAGCACAAGGCTGGCGAACAGCTCTTCATCGACTTCTGTGGCCCCACCGTACCTATTCGTCAACCCTGCAACCGGTAGCGTACGCCAGGTCGCTATCTTCGTCGCGGCCATGGGCGTGTCAGGCTATGCGTATATCGAAGCCTGCGAAGGCCAGGACATGGCATCGTGGCTCAACGCCAATAGCCGCTGCCTGCACTTCATGGGTGGGGTTCCGGAGCTGATGATACCTGATAATCTGCGCAGTGCTGTCAGCACCCCTGACCGCTATGAGCCGGTCATAAACCAGAGCTACCAGGCGCTGGCGAGACATCGGCGTCATACAGCTCTTTGAACGCGGCGGCGATCTCGCGGGTGGTCATCCCTTTGGCGTACAACGATAAAATCTGGTTATCCATCCCGGTAATCCGGGTCTGGTTCTTCTTCACCAGTTGCGGTTCAAAGGAACCGTCACGATCGCGCGGAGTACGCAGCGCCAGCGGGCCATCGCCAGTGGTAACGGTTTTTGTGGAATAGCCGTTGCGGGCGTTGGTCCCCCGGTTTAGGCTGATTTTTATCGTAGCCGAGGTGATGAGTCATTTCGGCATTGAGAGCTGCTTCGACGCTGATTTTTTTCAGCAGCCGATCGAAGTGACTGAGATCTTCAGGGGTTTTGAGATTTTTGGCCAGTTCGTTAGCCAGAGCCTGCAACTGTTTTTCGTCCATAAATTAACCTGTTTTTGATGTTGGATTGAACATATCAAAAACAGGCAAATACACAAATTTCTAAACAGGCTCAGTTATTCCGATATTTTCCGATCACCCATTCCAGTGATATTCGATCACGTGTTCGCTCATCTTCTGACTCGGGTTTAGTCTATTTTTCCTGTGCTGGCTACTCCTTGCTCTTTGCGTAGTGATTCGCCTTTAAGTTCCAGTCTATAGCTGGGGTGTACTAACCGATCGAGTAACTCGTCAGCTGTCGTGGGGTTTTCTATCAGTCCATACCATTTTTTCACCGGCAGTTGACTGATCAGGATGCTGCTGCTTTTGTCGTAGCGATCTTCCATCACCTCCAACAGCATCGTTGCCTGCATCGGACTTATTGATTCTAGGCCCACGTCGTCCAAGATCAGTAACTCTATTTTTTCTAACTGCTTAAGCTGTTTTAGATAGGTCCCGTCTACCTGACACTGGTGAAGATGGGCCAGCAACCGACCCACTCGCCAGTAACGCACGCTATATTGCTGCCGGCATGCCTGCTCACCAAGCGCACAACTGAGCCAGAAGCGCACAACTGAGCCAGGTTTTGCCCGTACCTGTCGGCCCCGTGATGAGTATGCTTTTCTGATATTTCAGATATTGTCCCCCTAGCAGATCTCGCATCTGTTCCGGTGTCACTCCTTCGGCTAGGGATATAACGGATATCTTCCTGTTTTGCCTGCAAGCGCATTTGCGATTGCCGTCGAATACGGCATATGTGGTTGTTTTTTCTATGAAAATTTTCCGATTCTACCATCAGCGACAACCGCTCCTCGAACCCCAGCTCCCCATAACTCCCCGGGAGTTCGCGTTGCGTCTCCAACGCCTGGACCATTGCCGATAACTTCAGCTCTCGCAGAGCCATTAACAGTGTATCCATATTTATTCTCCTTAGTGATAACTGTCCGGACCTCGGAGGTTTTCGTGAACCAGCATTGATACGCCGGCTTCGTCCTGGGTGACCTCACTTTCACGACCGTGTTTCAATACGTTGGCTATGAAAGAGCGGTTAATGCACCCTTTCTCCAACGCCAGCGCGCAGGCCTTCTCCAGTCGCGTCGTCTCATAGCGCCGTTGCAGATTGAGTAGCCCCAGCACGGAGCGGTAAGCCTGCTCCGGATGGGCTTTGCTCTTTTGGATGGACTCGACCACTTTCAGTGTGCACACACCCACCGACAGCGCCCAACTGCACAGCCTTTCCGGCGTCCACTGACTCTGCCCCTTATGGTTAGCCGGCATGTGCGCCGCCTGAGTCGTGTGCCTATAGGCGTTATCGCTGCGAGGGTGCGTAGCCACGCAGACGCCCTTATGGTGGATTTGCACCATCCGTTGGGTGGCGATGACGTCAACGCGCTCGCCAACCAGCGGATGCGGCACCGAGTACCAGTTTTTGCCGTAGTCTATGTGGTAATCAGGTCCCACTCGGGCAACGAGATACTCACTGTATTCCCATTGTGTGGGCGGTAGAGGCCCAAGAGCCGGTTTGTCCAGCTGCTCGAAGCGTTCAAGGCGACTTTGTCCGCCGTAATGACGCATCGGGCGTAGATTCAACTCATGATTGAGTTCTCGTATCACCTGGTTGAGTTCGGCCAGCGAGTAGAACCTACGTTTACGCAACCGGGCCAAAACCCAGCGTTCTACCAGCTGCACAGTTGATTCTGCCTTCGCCTTGTCTTTCGGTTTTCTCGGGCGCGCCGGTAGCACCACTGTCTCATAGTGATTTGCCAGCGCCTGGTAGCTCTGGTTTATGACCGGCTCATAGCGGTCAGGGGTGCTGACAGCGCTGCGCAGATTATCAGGTATCATCAGCTCCGGAACCCCACCCATGAAGTGCAGGCAGCGGCTATTGGCGTTGAGCCACGATGCCATGTCCTGGCCTTCGCAGGCTTCGATATACGCATAGCCTGACACGCCCATGGCAGCGACGAAGATAGCGACCTGGCGTACGCTACCGGTCGCAGGGTTGACGATAGGTACGGTGGGGCCACAGAAGTCGATGAAGAGCTTTTCGCCAGCCTTGTGCTCCATGCGCATGGAACGCCGCTGCTTCTTTTTCCAGTCACGGAACAGTGCACAAAACTGTGAGTAACCGAGGGCATCACCGCCCACGGCGGACTGATATTCCATCCAGAGCAGCTGCTTGGTCATGCCCTTGCGGCTTAACTCGGTATCGATATCAAACCAGCTGGGTAAGGTATTGATAACTTTTCCGGATTTGCCGGGATAGAGCAGGCGGTCGAGGTCGACGGGGGACAGTTCCGCCGGCAATGGCCAGACCAGGTTAGCTACCGTGAATCGGCCGAGGATATCGTGCACGGTAGTACAGCCTATGCCGAGCGACGCTGCTCGAATTTCATACGTAAGACATTAATATAGATGAACATTTCCGTTCTCGCTTTTTTCTTTTTACGTGCCATGCCATGCCCCCGGAAGCTAAAAGTCTCCAGAGTATGGCGGAACAGAAGATGAGCGATCGGACAGAATCGGAATCGCTGATCGGGCGACCGGAATCAGTGATCGAATGAAATCAGAATTAGTGATCGGGTGAAATCGGAATCAGTGATCGGATGTGACCGGAACCAGCAGCTGTAGCGAATCGCATTTGAAATCGCGTCAAATCGCATTTATCCCGTTTTTCTGCTCGAATTAACTGCAAATGAAAAACACGCTCTGCTCACATTAAATGCAACTGTACTCGCATTTATTCTGGCCGGCTTGCATTCCATTGCGCCGGAATCACAATAACTGCAAATCAACATCATTATATTGGCAACCCTACCGCCAGCATCCTGTCACGCAACTCTGCCGTTCTGGCCGGATCTAACTGATTACTGAATAATGCCCTGATTTCAGAAGGTTTTGCGTCAAACTGTTCCACCATATCCTTCAGACGGTAGCCGTGTCGCGTCAGGGTTGGCTCCAGGTCGTCAAGCTGCCGGGAAAGCACGGACTCAACCAGCGCAGCAGTAACCGGCTTTTCACCCGCCAGGTAACCGCCCTCCAGTGCCAGCGCCAGATGCTGTTGTACCTGCAATGGTGTGCGGAGTTTTGCGGCCAGCAGATCAATGGCATCGCTGGTCAGGATATCTTCAGGCTTTCCCTTACCGGTGCTGGTCTTCAGCAGCCAGTGGATATACTCACGCTGGCTGCCGGCGATCCCATCCAGGGTGAAAATATCGGTCCGGTAACCAATTTCTTCCATCGTCGGGCGGTGTAAATCATTGCGCAGCTTCGGGTGACCGGCCAGCACGACAGACAGGCGGCCACCACCATCCTCCACCACTTCCATCAGCCACTTGAGGCCGGTCAGGGTATTTCCGTTCAGGTCGTGAGCATCGTCAACGAACAGCGCTACCGGACGTTTTCCCTTTTTGACCAGCTCCTGGAGTTCACTCTCGCGTCGTTCCCCCTGTTTGGGGATCTGCACCTGTCTGTCCGGCGCCAGATCGTAAAACAGGGCGCTGATCAGCGTGGCAAGCCGGATATTATGTTTTTCCACCGAGAGTGAGCGGGCAACGATGATTTTATTTTCATCCGTCAGCTGTTGCTGTAAACATCGCAGTGTCACGGTTTTACCGCTCCCGACTACACCGCAGACAGCGACGAGGCGCCCTTCATGTATTGCGCCTTTAATGTCCTTCAGCAGCTGTTTATGGTGCGCCGTTTCATAATATCCGGCCTGATCGATGGGCCGTGTCAGCCCGTACTGCTCCATCACTTCAACCCGCATGATCTTCTCCTGATTGTCTGTTACGGAAATGAGCCCTGACGCGGGCGAGTACTTCACTGCGGATGAGGGTTTCCGCCAGAAGGCTGTCGATAAACGCCCGATCTTCGCCTGACATTCTGGCCAGAGAAATTGCCAGGTCACCGGCTATGGCCAGTTTTGCCGCAATAACCGTGGGGTACTGGTATTCAGACTCCGGGGAGATAAAAGGCTGATGGGGCAGCTCATGCGGAGTCTCCGTGCTGTCGCTGACCAGCCGGATATCACTCCCGGCGAGGGCACTGACGGGCAGGCCCAGTTGTGCGGCCAGGGCGTGAATACGGTCAGTGCGTTCTGCTGCCTTCCCCTGGCGGAACGCCCGGTAACGGTGCAACGGAACCGGGCCGGAGACCGGATAGTAAGGCCCCCATGTCTCACCGGCAAACTCGGCAAAAATTTCGTCATCGAACAGCCCCCACAGCAGAGTCACGGTTTCTCCGGTCATATCCGGCTCCACCTCCCAGACCGTGCCGTCAATCGTCACCCGCGCATCCACCCCCACCCGACGCGATTCCGGCTCGCGGGCAAAACGGCAGTACTGCTCCCTGGTGCACATGTCCCGCAGTTCGTCTTCCGGCAGGTGTGTCAGCCAGTCTTCCAGCCGGGAATGTTTTTCGCGGCGGTGGCGCTGGGCGTTATAGCGCGACAGGTAATGCCACAGCCATTCGTTGGCCTGCTGCTCCGTTTCCGGTTTGTGAAAGTAATACAGGGTCTCGTGGGCTTCCTTGACGGTACGAAAAGGTCGTTCAACCTTCCCCTTGGCCCGGGCTGTCGTCCGGGTACCATCCTTACCCGCCGGTACATGAGTCTGCCAGTCGATTTGCAGGGACTGCATCACGTTGCGGAAGACGCGGCTTTTGGCCACCGGACCATTATCAAGGTACAGCATGCGGGGACGACCGCGGAACGGGCAGTCCGGACTGGTCTTTGCTGACATGGCGTTAAACAGAAAACGCAAGGCGGATTCGGCATCTTCGCCGTACACGCAGCGGTATTCCTGCCAGGCGACACCACTACGGTCATCCACCACACTGAACAGCATCAGGGTGGGTTCACCCTTGGCAGGGTCGACCCACTCAGGGCGGTCGATATGTTTCAGGTCGGAAGGCGACATATCAAACTGTCAGCAGTCATTGCTGTATTCAGCCTGAAACCGGGTGGCCGGAGGTTCCCGCAGCAGGCGGGGCTGGTCGAGACGGTACAGTGAGAGCCAGCGGTTAATCATGGGCACACTCAGCACGCCGGCAGGTGCCCTGACGAGGCCCTGCAGTGTTTCCACGCCATACTCTTCAAGCAACTGTATTGCACGCCCGCTCGACAGATGGCGTCCAGCTTTGTTGGTGGTGCGCAGCTTCAGCGCGGCGATCAGCTCGCAGTAATATTCCAGGTCCGGGCGGGACATCACCCGCGGACGGCCATGATCCCGCCTGTGAGCCGTGCGGGGGCGGAGTGTGCGATGGAGGGAGCGGTAAACCGTGGTGGCAGACACGCCATACAGTTGAGCGACAGTGGCGATTTGAACGGCCCGTTCGGGACTTTTGGGCGGCAGACGATCAAGCCGCTGCCGCAGTTGCAACAGGGAGTATGACGGGATGGATTTACGCCGGCTGCTCATAGTTATCCAGCACCCGGTAGACCGATGCCCGTCCGATACCCAGCTGGAGGGCAATTGCCGTGGCGCCCATTTTCTCGTCCACATACAGGCGGTACACCTTGGCAGGATTAATGGCCGGTTTGCGGCCACGGTAAACCCCGCGCGCTTTGGCGGCAGCGATGCCTTCCATCTGACGTTCACGGCGCAGGTTGGTTTCAAATTCCGCGAACACACCCAGCATATCGAGGAAAGCCTTGCCGGCAGCACTCCTGGTATCCACCGGCTGCTCTGTGGCCCTGAGGGTGACCCCCGCTGATTCAGGCTGTAAACGATATCCTGCAAATCCCGGATGCTGCGCGCCAGACGATCCACCCGCGTCACCATCAGCGTGTCACCCGGGCACAGGAATTCAAGCAGCAGGCTGAGTTCTGTCCGGCCATCCCGGCTGCTGCCGCTGGCTTTTTCCGCACAGATAATTTCACAACCGGCGGCGCTCAGGGTCTGCGTCTGGAGAGTGAGGTCCTGTTCGTGAGTGGAAACGCGGGCGTAGCCGTAAAGTGCCATAATAATGAAAACTGTCTCGTTAGCCTTTAGATGATGAAAACGTAGCACCGGAACGAGACAAAACAACCCGGTGAGACAGAAAAACTGTCTCACCGGGTTGTCTTCTTTGAGTATACCCTAACTCGCTTACCACGGGCGAGAATTTATAGCGGGCTGGTGCGATTAGCCAAATTTGACTCGGTCATAGTTATATAATTTTTTTGCCAGTAAAAAAGGTTTATTGAACACATTTTCTTGTAAATAAGAAACCAGTGATATGCCATCAGGCAGGGATTGAGCATAATTTTTGAATAAATTTAAATGCTGTTTTTCATTTAATAAGAGCCTGTTTAGAAATTTGTGTATTTGCCTGATTTTGATATGTTCAATCCAACATCAAAAACAGGTTAATTTATGGACGAAAAACAGTTGCAGGCTCTGGCTAACGAACTGGCCAAAAATCTCAAAACCCCTGAAGATCTCAGTCACTTCGATCGGCTGCTGAAAAAAATCAGCGTCGAAGCAACTCTCAATGCCGAAATGACCCATCACCTCGGCTACGATAAAAATCAGCCTAAACCGGGGACCAACGCCCGCAACGGCTATTCCACAAAAACCGTTACCACTGGCGATGGCCCGCTGGCGCTGCGTACTCCGCGCGATCGTGACGGTTCCTTTGGACCGCAACTGGTGAAGAAGAACCAGACCCGGATTACCGGGATGGATAACCAGATTTTATCGTTGTACGCCAAAGGGATGACCACCCGCGAGATCGCCGCCGCGTTCAAAGAGCTGTATGACGCCGATGTCTCGCCGGCGCTGGTCTCAAAGGTCACCGATGCGGTCATGGAGCAGGTTGTTGAATGGCAAAACCGGCCTCTGGATGCAGTCTATCCCATTGTTTATCTTGACTGTATCGTTCTAAAAGTCCGGCAGGACAGCCGCATCATCAACAAATCTGTGTTCCTGGCGCTGGGCATCAACATCGAAGGCCAGAAAGAGTTGCTAGGTATGTGGCTGGCCGAAAATGAAGGCGCAAAGTTCTGGCTGAACGTGCTGACAGAGCTGAAAAACCGCGGCCTGTACGATATCCTTATCGCCTGCGTAGACGGGCTGAAAGGTTTCCCTGACGCTATTAACGCGGTGTATTCGGAGGCGCTGCTCCAGCTGTGTATCCGCTTTGTTGAATAAATCCGAAATTTTTGACGACTTCCTCCTTATCAGGGCGATTGTTACATGATGCGGACGCTGTTTGGCATTCCTAACAACGTGATCCGGTTAAGCGCTTTGACCATTGCCATAGCCTCACCTACCTGCGCGTCATAGTCATGCAGACTCAGATGACCACCCAGAAGTATTTTAAACCGGAACATGGCCGTTTCAGCCAGTGAACGCCGGTGATAACCTACTTTCTTTTTCCAGGTATCGTTATTGCCGCTCAGATGCTGATTTGCCACCGCATGGTTACGCTCATGGTATCGAGCTGGCCAATATTGCGCACCACTTCGCGGTGGGATAAGCGGCTTTATTTTTTTCCTCAGCAGAGCATCATGACAGTAACGCGTATCGTAAGCACTGTCAGCCGACGCTTCCCTGATTTTCCGGTGGGTTTGGTTAATCAGCCCGGGCAGCGCCTGCGCATCTGTCGTACCGCTTAGCGATAAATCGGCACAGATAATTTCATGTGTCGCGCTATCTACTGCCAGATGAAGCTTGCGCCATACTCTGCGCCTCTCAGCCCCATGCTGCCTGACTTTCCATTCGCCTTCGCCGAAGACTTTCAGGCCGGTGCCATCGATGACCAGGTGTGAGATTTCGCCGCGGGTTGGCGTTTTTATGCTGATGTCGACGGTTTTTGCTCGCCGGCTGACCAGAGAGTAATCTGGGCAGCGCAGCGACAGCCCCATCAGTTTAAAAATTGAGTCAACGAAACCCTGTAACGCCCGGAGCGAAAGGTTAAACACGCGCTTTATCATCAGAACCGTGGTAATGGCCATATCGGTGTAGTGAAGCGGCCGGCCACGATGTTCAGGTGGTGTACTCTCAGTTCATGCAGCAATGGCTGACTCATCAAGCCATACTGTCAGGTCCCCCCGCTGCCTGAGCGCATTGTTGTATGCGGGCCAGTTGGTAATTTTAAACTTTTGCTTTGCCATGGGGACCTGATGTTGAAACGAATGTAGTGATCAGAGCCGCCAGTCACCTAAAAGTTCGATTTATTCAACAAAGCCCAACAGAACGCCAATTTTGGTCTATAACATCGTTAGCGTAACCGCAAGGGGCGCTGGGCTTCATATCAGCCCATGGTCCGGGCCTACTTGCCTAGCCAAGACCACGGCGGTGATAGGTGAGTCTAACGCCGGCGGGCATCGAAACCGCGCCGGGCGCCGTCAATCAAAAACCCTGTTCGGCAATATCCATGGCGAAATAACTGAGGATAATATCTGCCCCCGCGCGCTTGATGGCGCCCAGGGTTTCACGCACGATTTGCCGTTCGTCAATGGCGCCGGCAGCGGCGGCGAATTTTATCATCGCGTATTCGCCGCTCACCTGATATGCCGCAAGCGGCAAATGGGTTGCCTCGCGGATATCGCGGATAGTGTCCAAAAACGCGCCGGCCGGCTTCACCATCAGCGCATCGGCCCCCTCCTGCTCGTCCAGCAGCGACTCGCGAATCGCTTCACGGCGGTTCATCGGGTTCATTTGATAGCTTTTGCGGTTGCCCTTCAGGGCGGTACCGCCGGCTTCGCGGAACGGGCCATAAAATGCCGAGGCAAATTTGGTGGAATACGCCATGATCGCGGTGTCGGTGAAGCCGGCGCCGTCCAGGGCGGCGCGTATCGCCTGGACCTGTCCGTCCATCGCCGCCGAGGGGGCGATAAAATCCGCCCCGGCGCGCGCCACCACCACCGCCTGACGCCCCAAATTCACAAGCGTAGCGTCGTTGTCGACCCCGTTATCGTGCACGACGCCGCAATGACCGTGGGTAGTGTATTCGCAAAAGCAGGTGTCGGACATCACGATCATCTCCGGCACCGTCTCTTTACAAATGCGCGCCATCCGCGCGACCAACCCGTTTTCATGCCAGGTATCGCTGCCGGCCTCATCCAGATGATGGGAGATGCCGAAGGTCATGACGAATTGAATGCCGGCTTTGGCATAGCGCTCGATTTCAAAGGCCAAACGCGCTTCCGGTATTCTGACCACGCCCGGCATGGCGGACACCGGCACATAGTCGCTGACCTCCTCTTCGACGAATATCGGCAGCACCAAAGAGCTTAACTGCACCTCGGTTTCCTGGAACAACGAACGCAAAGCAGGGGTGCGGCGCAAACGGCGCGGGCGTGAAACGGGATAAACACTGGACATTTTTTCTCCTGCTGGTGGTGAAGCATTGATCGCAACGAAATGGCCGGACAATGGAACCTGCGCGCGACATTAAGCTCCGCTAGGACATAACCTGGCAATCGCATCAAAGGTGACGAAAAGTGAGGGCGTCGCTGTTGCCGATGATAACGCGCGGGTGCCGGGACGGCACCTCGCTTTACACGACACCTTCTGAGGGTTAACGTCCAGCGACGCGCCAATTTCTGATAGAATGTCAACCCAGCGACAAAAGCGGTAAACGCTAACGGTTCGTAGGCGCCGGCCGCGACAAAGGAAACGCCGTGCGACATTATAAGGCAACGCGGCGCAAGTGCAATCGCCGCCCCGGGTAATGTGCGCCGCCGCGGCCGCTGAGACGCGACGTCCGGCTGAGCGCAAAGGCACAGTACCCTGCCCAGGGCCGCGCCGTGGACGTCTCTATGAGGTGGTTGCGTTGCAAAACCTGCCTGACCCCATGAAGGCTGAGCAGCGGGACTCCGTCCCGGGAGGCGCTATGAGGTCAATAGCCGGCGCGAGCACCCTGATTACCGTCCAGCGACGCGCCGGCGGCGATTCCGTGCACTTTTCCGGCGGCTATGCCGTGCCATTTAATGCGCTAACCCCCGATCGCACTTTGCATTTTGGCGCGCTATTAACAAAAATGAAATTAGAGCGTATACCGCCAGCGCGCCAAACTGCTTTGGCGCTGAATGTCATGACCGGCGCTAAGCATATCATTGGCGCCGGACGGATTGCCGGCGCCCAACGGCCCTTCGGCGCGGGATCTTTTGGCCGAGGCTTAACATAAAGAGACTGCTGATGTCCGCCGTGAAATTAGCGTTACGCCAGGTTTGCCGCAGTTTCGGCACACTCACCGCGCTGGCGCCGACCGATCTGGACCTGCAGCAAGGGGAATTTATTTGCCTGGTCGGTCCCTCCGGCTGCGGCAAAAGTACATCATTCAATGTCATTTCGAGCGTATTGGCCCCGGACAGCGGCCAAATCCTGATCGACGGCCGCGACGTGACCGGCAGCAGCGGCCACGTTGGCTATATGCTGCAAAAAGATTTGCTGTTGCCGTGGAAGACGGTCATCGACAATATTGTGCTGGGCGCGGTAATCAACGGCGGCGCCAGCCGGGCGCAGCGCGCGCAGGGCGTGGCGCTGGCCAGACGCTATGGCCTGGGGAGTTTATCAATCACTATTCCGCCGCACTGTCCGGCGGCATGCGCCAGCGGGTAGCGCTGATGCGCACCCTGTCGATGGAACACGATATTATGCTGCTCGATGAGCCGTTCGGCGCGTTGGATTCGCAAACCCGCCTCGCCATGCAGCAATGGCTGTTGCAAGTGTGGTCGGAACAGCGCCGAACGGTGGTGTTTATCACCCATGACATCGACGAAGCCATTATGCTTGCGGATAGGGTCGTGGTGATGACGCCGCGCCCGGGGCGCATCCGCGCCATCTTGCCGGTCCCGGTTTCCCGGCCGCGCACGCTCGCCACGCTGACCGACCCGCGCTTTATCGCGCTGAAAGGGCAGATCCTCTCTTTGATTTATCACGACGCGGCCACGGAGTCTAAAGCGCATGAAAACTCTGCCTAAAGGGCGGTAGGCGGACCGTTCCTCGCCCTACTGCTGGTCATCGTCATCTGGGCCGCGGCGGTCCAGCTGTGGGCTATCCCGCCGTATGTAATGCCCTCGCCGGCGCTGACCTGGGCCCATATTCTGGCTGATTTGCCGGTGCTGCTGGCAGGTTTCCGGCAAACCTTTCTCACTTTTTTGCTGGGCTTCGTATTAGGCGCCGGCTTTGCCTTCGCGGTGATAATGGATGCCCTGCCCTGGGTAAGGAGCGTATTGTATCCGATTCTTATCGCCAGCCAGGCGGTGCCGGTTATCGCCATTTCGGCGGCCCTGACTATCTGGCTGGGGTTCGGCCTGGCGCCCAAGTTGGTCATCGTCGCGCTGGTCGTCTTTTTCCCGGTGGTGGTCAATGTGCTCGACGGGCTACATTCCGTCGATCGGGATATGCTGAATTTGGTGCGGTCCATGGGCGGCAGCCGGCTGGGCATTTTCCGCCATGTCAAACTGCCGGCCACCTATACCCCGCTATTTTCCGCCCTGAAGCTCTCTGCGACCTTCAGCGTGACCGGCGCGGTGATAGGCGAATGGACAGCCTCCACCAGCGGCGGGCTGGGCGCCTATCTGTTGCAGGCCAACTCCCGATTAAACACGGCCGGCACTTTTGCCGCCATCGCTTTTCTGGCGCTGCTGGGCGTGGTCAGCTTCCTGATGGTACTGGCGCTGGAGCATCTGATGACGCCCTGGCGCCATAGCCCCCACGCGCGGCCCTGGTCGCAACGCTACTGACGCGATTGACGGCCGGGTAACCTTGCGCCGGCTCAGGCCCGCGGCAGCCGACGCGGGCGAACAAAACTTACTTAAACGACCACCTTTTTCTAGTCTATTGAAAGACACTACCACGACCGGCGCCCGCGGTGGCGCGACAGGAAACATTGACTGTTGAATAATCGTATGGCTTTACCCGAGGGATTCCGCCGCACTTTTTTCAAAAATGTTTCGTTCCCTTTACTACTGGTGTTACTTCTAACGCTTTGCGTCGCGGCGGCCAGCCTGTGGCTTACCTCCCAGCAAATTAACGCGAATGTCGTGCGACGTGAACAGGAAACGGTGCGCGCGTCCGTCGCCCATCACCTGCAAGAACTGGCGGTCCAGCAGTACAGCATCACAGCCTGGCAGCCGCTGTACACGCAACTCATCCGGCCCACATTGGACAGGCAATGGCTGGACGAAAATGTTGGCAGCTGGCTGTATACGGTATTTCACCATCAGCAGGTTTACCTGCTCAACGCCCACCGGCAGGGGATCTACGCCGCGTTATAGGGCTTGTCGGTCTCGCCCCAGGCGCCAGTGCCGTTGCTGGCGCAGGCGGCAAGGCTCATTGATGCCGCCTCTCGTCTGTCGGAGAATACTCCGCTGGCGGCGCGCGATAATCACGTCAGTCTGACGCCGCCCCGTAAGCTTGTGCCCCGCGGCTTTGCCGCCTTTGCCCGTATTGCCGGCCAGCCCGGTGCGACCGCCGGCAAGCGCTACCGACCCGGTATTTTATCTGCTCAGCGTGGTACCGCTGGACGCGGCTTTTATTAACGATTTGAGCAATCACCATCTGCTTAACCCTCTCAGTTTCAGCGACAATCCTCCGGGCCGGCGCGAGACCGCCCTAACGTTAGTCGACCCGTAGGGACAAACGGTCAGCTCCCTCCGCTGGCGGCCGCAACATCCTGGCGCCGAGGTGCTGCGCGCTATCTGGCCCGTGATTCCCCCGCTGGCAATCTTGCTGTTCGTCGTGATCGCCTGGATGATGCGCGCCATTTGGCGTTCGGCGCTGCGCCTGCGCCAAACCCTGATAGCGCTACAAGCGAGCGAGGCGCAAGCGCTGGCCTACACTTCCCGCCAGTCGGACTGCGTCGCGCTGCTGGCGCTGGATCTCGATCGGTTCAAGCAGGTCAACGACAGTCGGGGCCATCACGGCGGGGATGCGCTGATCAAAGCCGTGGCAACGCGGCTGTGCAGTCTGGTGCGCGAAGGCGATGTGGTGGCGCGCACCGGGGGCGATGAATTCCTGATTTTGCTACGCGACGTCAAAGCGCGGGAAGCGGTGCGGGCGCTCGGTCTGCGTATCATCGATGCCGTCAAACAGCCTTTCGCGCTCGGCGGACGCGATATCTTTATCGGGGTCAGCATTGGTGTTGCGCTGGCCCCGGCGGATGCTATTGAGAAAGAGGACTTGAAACGCAAGGCCGATATCGCCCTTTATGCCGCCAAGGCCCGCGGTCGCGACGGGTTACAGTGGTTCGAGCAGTCGCTGGACGAGTCGCTGCGCGCGCGGGAGGCGCTGGCGGACGATCTTCGTGCCGCGCTCCAACACAAAGACACCTTGACCCTCCATTTCCTGCCGCAGGTGGACATCACGGGCGAACAGATTGTCGGCTTTGAGGCACAATTGCGCTGGCAGCATCCCCCGCACCGTTATCTGTCGTCGTCGCAACTGCTGAGGGTCGCCGAGGAGAGCGGGCTCAGCATTGCCTTGGGGGAATGGATGCTGACGCAGTCCTGCCGGGTGGCGCAACAATGGCCGGATCGGTTTATCGCGGTGAGCATCACGCCAGTGCAATTTTACAGCCCCGACTTCGTCGAGCGCGCCACGGCGATTCTTCAAGCACAGCAGTGCGATCCGTCACGCATCGAACTCGGCATCAACGAAAGCGTGTTGTTTAATCAAGATGTTTACTCTCTCGGCATCCTTCTCTGGCGCTGCGGGCCAGCGGGTTTACCATTACCGTGGAAAATTTTGGCGTCCGCTACGCCAGCATCCGGCACCTTAATCATTTCCCGGTGGATAAAATCAAAATCGACCCGTCGTTCATCCAACATATGGGACAAGACGACAATGCGGCGGCCATCATGGAATCGGTGATACGCCTGGGCCACGCCATGGGCGTATCGGTCACCGCCCGTGGCGTGGACAGTGAGGAAAAGCGCGCCGCGCTGAAGCAAGGTCGGCTGCAATGAACTACAAGGGCCGTTGTTCTCCAAAGCGCTATCGGAAGCGAGCGTCGCGACGCTGCTGTCCGCCGCGGACAGCGCATCGTCACCGGTCGGTGGCGGGAGATGACGCAGGCGACACGCCCGGGCGCTTAGATCGGGGCCGTCGCGTGGGGCTCGACCCGCCACGGCTGCCCCACCGTCGCCATAAACTGATCGAACGCCGCCAGGGGCAGCGGCCGTGAGATATAAAACCCCTGCGCGCCATCAAACCCCAGTGCGGCCACTTCGTCGTACGTCGCCTGGTCCTCGACGCCCTCGGCGATCACCTGATAGTGCAAATCATACAGCATTTTAATCAGATAGGTCAGAATCACCCGGTTACGCGCATCCTCCGCCATATTACTTATCAGCGAACGGTCGATCTTAATAACGTCCGCCGGCATCGTAATCAGATAGCCGAGATTGCTGTAACCGGCGCCGAAATCGTCAATGGCAATACGATAACCTTCGCGTTTGAGCGCGTCAAGGTGGGTTAACGCCCGTTGATTATGCAAGATTTCCTGCGTTTCCAGGCATTCCAGCTCCAATAGGGCCGCCGACGCCGGGTATGCTTTTTTCAGCTCGCGCATCAGCCGCAGAAAACGCTCGCTAGAGAGATCCTGCACCGATACATTGACCGATACTGATACTGATACTGATACCGATACCGATACCGATAGCGGCCGCCCCTCCTCGCGCCACAGCGCCATATGTTTTAGCACTTCACGCAGCACCCAGCGGGTAATGGCGGAGATCGACCCGGACTTTTCCGCCACAGGGATGAACTCCGCCGGCGAGATATCGCCAAACAGCGGGTGCCGCCAGCGGATCAGCGCCTCGGCGCTTTCAATCATCCCGGTACGCAAATTCAATTTCGGTTGGTAATAAACGGCAAATCCCGCGGCGGCGGAAATCCGCTTCGTCAGATCCTGCACCAGGGTGGTTAAGCGCTGCTGCGAGAGATCATTATCCGGATGATAGCGCATCACCCCCTGCTTACTGCCTAGCGCGTCGTGCAGCGCGCTCATGCATTCGCGCAGAATTTGCTGCGGCTGGCGTCGAGCTGAAGCGCTAAAGCTGGTCAAGCCGGTGTTCAGTTCAAAAGGCAGGGTAGAGAAACGCGCATGGCCCGTGTTGAGTGTTTTACGCAGACGGCGGATGGTGTCCAACAGATCGGCGGTGTCCGCCTCGTCATACAACACCGCAAACCGGCCAAACGCTACGCTGTAAAGATGATAGCGCGACCCCAGCGCCGTACGCATTTGCTGGGCCTGGGGCTGTGTATCTGGGCATTTCGTCGTTACCGCGCGACGTTCCGCCTCATTAATTTGGGCTAAGACGGCCGACGGCGCGGCCCTGTCGGAACCCGGCGCACACTCTTGGCCCACATTACGCGTCGCCGTCCGGCGCAGGTGCGCTGACGCCGGTGAGTATCGGATTTGCTCCGGGCCGCTCTGCGCTATTGGCCACCGGCGACGTCATACTTTTGTCATAACTCGCTCATGCCGCGGTCAGTTTCACCCGCCTACACTCCTCTATGAAATGAACACCTATACTTACTCACGAGAGGAACACGCCATGAAACCAATCCATCAAGATCATCGCCCTTTCTACCGTCTGTCTGATGGCGGGCGTCAGCACCGCAGCACAGGCCGAAAACGTAAAAAACATCGTCCTGGTGCACGGCGCCTTTGTCGGCGGGGCCGGCTGGCGCCCGGTCTATGACATTCTTACCCAAGATGGCTATAAGGTGACGCTGGTGCAGGAGCCCCTGACCTCGTTCAAGGAAGACGTCGCCGCCACCCAACGCGTCCTGGACCAGCAGGACGGCCCCGTCATCCTGGTGGGCCACAGCTACGGCGGTACGATCATCAGCGAAGCGGGCAATGATTCGCACGTGGCGGACCTGGTGTAAATCGCGGCCCATGCGCTGGACGTCGGCGAGTCGAGCGGCGGTAACGGCAAAAAATACCCCAACAACGCGCATCCGTATGTGAAAACGCCGGATGGTTTTATGATGCTGGCGCCGGCCAATTACCCCGGTGACTTCGCGGCGGATCTTGCCCGCCAAACAGGCTAAATTTGAAGCACAGGCGCAGATGCCCACCGCCGCCGGTATCTTCTCCACGACCATCGACAACCCGGCCTGGAAAACCAAACCCAGCTGGTACATGGTCGCCAAAGCGGACAAAATCATCAATCCGGATTTAGAACGGATGTATGCTCAACGCGCCAAAAGCCATACGGTAGAAGTTGCCGGCGCCAGCCATTCGGTGTATGAATCCCATCCTAAAGAGGTGGCGGCATTGATCGAGCAGGCCGCCGCGCAGGCGGTGAAATGATCCCCCGCTGCGCACTATTCCCTTGCTGCGACGGAGTGAACGATGAAAATACTGGTCATTGATGATGAACCCAAAGCACGGGAATATATGCGCAGCGGTTTAACCGAATCAGGTTATGTCGTTGATGCCGCGAGCGACGGCCGCGAAGGGCTGTTTATGGTCCAGGAGTACCATTACGACTTAATACTGCTCGACGTGATGATGCCGGAGGTAAACGGGTGGGAGGTCATGAAAACGCTGGATTCTCTGCTGGATACACCGGTGATTTTTCTTACCGCCAAAAGCACCGTCGACGACCGCATTAAAGGGCTGGAGCTGGGGGCGGACGATTACCTCATCAAGCCCTTCTCCTTTGCCGAACTGCTCGCCCGCATCCGTACCGCGCTGCGGCGCGGCATGCAGGTGAAATGCGAAGAGCTTCTCGCGGTGGCCGACCTGCGGCTGGATATCGCCAAACGGCGCGTGGAGCGGGCCGGCCGGCGAATCGATCTGACCAATAAAGAGTTCAACCTGCTGCAATTGCTAATGTCCAATCCCGGACAGGTGATGAGCCGTACCTTGATAGCCTCGCGGGTCTGGGATATGAATTTCAATAGCGATACCAATGTGGTAGATGTGGCCATGCGCCGTCTACGGCAAAAAGTCGACGAACCTTTCCTCGCCCCCTTATCCATACCGTGCACGGCGTGGGCTACCGCTGCGAGGACGACGATACGCCATGAAAAGCCTGTCGCTGACCGCGCGCCTGTCGCTGTTGATTTCCACTACCGTGCTGCTGGTCATGATCCTGACGGGGATGGCGCTGTATCAATCGCTGGCGCAACAAATCAGCGTGCGTGACGATGCGGCCCTGCTGAACCGGATGGATCAGATCCGCACCCTGTTGCTTAACGAAGATGTGCTGGAGCTCATTCATACCAAGCCACGGCTGTTTGCCAATATGCTCGGCAATACCGAGTCGCTGCTGGTGCTGCGCTTTCCCGGTCAACCGCCGCTTATTGAAGTCAACCCCGGCAAGGCAACCATACCGGACATCCCCGCGGTGCCCGCCCAGCAGCCGCTGGCGTTGAAAAATGTGCGTCACGAGCTTGCGCGCGACGGCACGCCGTTTATCTCCGCCTCCGCCCTGGCGAAAACGCGCAACGGCCCGGGTGAGGTGGAAATTATTACCGGCAGGCTCATGACGGAGCGTACCAGCACGCTGGCGGGCTACCGCCACCAAATGCTGTTGCTGATCATCGTCGCCACCGCCATTGCCGCGCTCAGCGTCGCGTTTTTGACCCGACGCGGGCTGCGCCCCCTGCATCGCCTGGCGCAGGAAACCGCCGCCATCGACGTGCGCCATTTGGCCTGGCGCATCCGGCTACATCACGTACCGCGGGCGCTACTGGCACTGGTGGCGGCCTTCAATCAAATGCTCGATCGGTTGGAAACCAGCTTTCAGCAGCTCAGCCAGGTGTCGGCCGATATGGCCCACGATCTGCGAACGCCGATTGCCAACCTACTCGGGCAAACGGAGGTGGCGCTGACGCAGAATCGCAGCCTCAAGTACTATGAAACGCTGCTTGGATCCAACTTTGAAGAGCTGTTGAGATTATCGCGCATGATTGACAGCATGCTGTTTCTGGCGCAGGCGCAGGACGCCAGCCAAGCGATCCATTGCGAACATGTTAATCTGGTGACGGTGTTGCCGCCGCTGGCGGACTATTTTAAGGGGCCGGCCGAGGAGCGTCAGCTGACGGTGGTCTATCCCACGGAGGGCACCCTCTGGGCCGACGGCGACCTGTTGCGGCGCGTGCTCGCCAATTTGCTGGCCAATGCGATCCGCTTCGCACAAAGCGGCAGTACCATCCGGGTGATTGTCCAAACGCAGCGCGAGGGCGTGACGCTGTCGGTGGAGAACCACGGCGACACCATCGCCGCGGCGCAGCAGGCGCGAATATTTGACCGTTTCTATCGGGTCGATGCGTCCCGCCACGATTCTGCCACCGGCAGCGGTCTGGGGCTTTCTATCGTGCGCAGCATTATGCAGCTGCATCACGGCCACTGCGCGGTGAAGAGCCAGGATCGCCTAACGCGCTTTACGCTCTTTTTCCCGTCTCCCGAGACGCCATAGAGGGTTTAACGCGTAAGGCGCGCTCCCGTATAACCCTCTATATTACATGCCTTTTAAGCAAAAAAAATTGCAGTTCGATATTGATAACGATAATAGTTCGTATTATTTTTCCAGCTAAAGGGATTGCGATCCCCTTTCGCGGCGGCAAACGGCCAAAAGCCGGGACCGACGCCTTGCTATCGCCCCGCCCAAACAGAGACCGTTAACGCCTATCATGAATCACGCCGTTTACGCCAGAGCGTTACCCTGCCGCCGCCGGTTTACCGACCTGCGCCCGAGAGGCCACACGCGGCGTTTTTCCTGACGGCAGCGGAAAGCCCGCGTCGGGTGTTATCATTTTTTTAACTCGGATGACGTGGCGCAATCCTCACTTGACCGTTTACGGCGGCTTGCCGCCCGGCAGCGCCGGGTGCCGCGCCGCCCACGCCTTTCAGCCGTTCATCGGCTGCGGGTTAGGTTCCGGCGCGCGAGGTTGTCTGGCGCTGGCGCTTCTCACCATGCCCTTTACGCTGCTGGCCGAACAGCGGGTGGTTACCATCGGGGGCGATGTGACCGAAATCGCGTTTGCCCTGGGTGGCGGTGCGGAGGTGGTGGAGCGCGACAGTACCAGTCTTAAGCCCGCTGATCAGGTGCGTCGCTTACCGGATGTCGGTTACCTGCGGCAATTGAACGCGGAGGGCATTCTGGCTCTGCGCCCGACCTTAGTGCTGGCAAGCGAGCTGGCCAAACCCTCGCTGGCGCTCAAGCAGGTGGCCGATAGCGGGGTACGGGTGGTCAGCGTGCCGGGCGAGACCTCCCTTAGCGCCATCGACCGCAAAATTCAAACCGTCGCCGGCGCGCTGGACCGCACGCCGCAAGGCGAAAAACTGATTGCCCAATTACATGACCAGTTGAACGCCATCCCCGCCGGCACGCTGCCGGTCAAAGTACTATTCATTCTTAGCCATAGCGGCATGTCGGCGATGGCCGCCGGTAAAGATACCGCCGCGGATGCGGCTATTCGCGCCGCCGGGCTGGAAAATGCCATGCAGAGCTTCAGCCGTTATCAGCCACTATCCGCGGAGGGCATCATCGCCTGCGCGCCGGATATGGTGCTGCTGACCGCTGACGGGGTAAAAACTCTCGGCGGCGAGGAGAAAGTCTGGCAATTACCGGGACTGGCGATGACGCTGGCGGGGAAACATCACCGGCTGCTGGTGCTGGACGATATGGCGCTGCTGGGTTTCGGTCTGGATACACCAGCGGCGATAGTCAAGCTGCGCACGGCCGCGGCCAGGCAGCCCTGAGCCCTATGCGCGCGACTAAACCTCTGCTCATTTTGGGAATGATGTTGGCGCTGATGCTGGCATTAGCCGTGGCCGCGGCGGGATCCGGCGCTATGCGGCTCACGCTTTCTAATGTCTGGCACAGCCCCGGCGACGGCATGCTCTGGCAAATCTGGTTCAGTATACGGCTGCCGCGGGTGGCGCTGCTGGTGGGCGCCGCGCTGGCGCTCTCCGGCGCGGTGATGCAGGGGCTGTTTCGCAATCCGCTGGCCGATCCTGGGCTGCTCGGCATTAGCAGCGGCGCGGCGCTGGCGGTCGGGATGTCGGTAGTATTGCCCTTTACGCTGACGCCGATTTTCGCGCTCTACTCATCGATGGCGGCGGCCTTTATCGGCAGCCTCGCCGTGACCGTGGTGATTTTCTCTTTAAGCAGTTTCAGCGCCGGTCTGGCGCGTCTGTTGCTCGCCGGCATCGCCATCAATGCCTTATGCGGCGCGGCGACCGGCGTGCTCTCCTGGTTAAGCAACGACCAGCAGTTGCGCCAACTGTCATTATGGGGCATGGGCAGTATCGGTCAGGCCCAGGGGCCGACGGTGGCTACCGCCGCATCGCTGATATTGCCCGCGGCGCTGCTGGTGCAACGGTTGTCCACCGCGCTCAATGTGCTCCAACTGGGTGAGGAAGAGGCGCATTACCTTGGCGTGGACGTCAAACGAACCCAGCGCCGTCTGCTGTTGTCGAGCGCACTGCTGGTAGCGACGGCGGTGGCGGTCAGCGGCGTGATCGGCTTCGTTGGCCTGGTGATGCCACACCTGATTCGCATGACGCTCGGGGCCGATCACCACTGGCTGTTGCCCGGCGCGACCCTTGCCGGCGCCATATTGCTGCTGCTAGCGGATACGGTAGCGCGGACCGCCGTGGCCCCGGCGGAGATGCCGGTAGGGCTGCTGACCAGCCTGTTGGGCGGTCCGTGGTTTTTGTGGTTGATCCTGCGCAGACGGGAGGCGGCCGGTGTCTGAGTAGTTTTTGCGCGCCGACAATCTTCATTACCGCGTTGGCGGGCGCCTGCTGATCGAGGCCGTCTCGCTGACATTGGCGCCGGGTGAGATGGTGACCCTGATTGGCCCCAACGGCGCCGGTGAATCGACCCTTTTACGGTTGTTGAGCGGCTATCTCGATCCACTCCAGGGACAGTGTCGATTGCAGGGACGCGCGCTGACCGCCTGGCCGGCCGCTCAGCGCTCCCTTGCTCGAGGAGGTAATGACGCTGACCGGCTGCGAGATGTTGGCGCAGCGGGAGTTCCGCCGGTTGTCCGGCGGTGAGCAGCAGCGGGTGCGCCTGGCGATGACGCTGGCGCAATTATGGCGGCAGGACGGACCGGCGGGATGACTGTTTCTCGATGAACCCACCTCGGCGCTGGATCTCTATCACCAACAGGCATTGCTGCGCCTGTTGTATCAACTCACCCGCGCGGGCAAGCTGGCCGTTTGCGGCGTACTGCATGATGTCAATCTGGCGGCGCTATGGGCCGATCGGATACTGTTGCTGCGGCAAGGGCGACTTATCGCCAGCGGTACGCCGGCGGAGGTCTTGACGGAAGCGCAATTGCGCGCCTGCTATCACGCCGATCTTCGCGTACAAACCCAAGAAGATGATGGCGTGCCGCAGGTTTACCTGCGGCGTTAACGCGGCCATGGAATATCGCCCAGGGCAGATAGCTCGCGCCGAAGCGGACGGCCGCCGCCGATCACCAGGCGCGTTGCGCTCGCCGCAGTGCAGCGTGCCTATTGCGGGTAATCGGCGCCGAGGCTGACGTCGCGCCAGGCCGCCATTTCATCTAACCGCTCGCGTAATTTGCCGGTCACCGTCTCGAATCCCCAGGCGCCAAGCACCAGATGGCGCGGCGGCCGCCCGTGCAGGATCAGATCCAGCATTGCGTCGGCGGCGCGCACCGGATCACCGGCCTGTTTGCCGCTGTTGGCGGCGGTGGTTTTCATCCGAGCCGCGGCAGTATCGGCATAATCCGCCAGCGTACTCGGCGTTTGGCACAGGTAGCGCCCGGCCCAATCGGTGCGAAACGGACCCGGTTCGACGCAGGTCACTTTGATGCCCAGCGGCGCGCACTCCGCCTGTAACGCATCTGACCAGCCTTCGACGGAGTGCTTGCTTGCCGCGTAATAACCGGAACTGGGGAAGCCCACCAGCCCCGCCACCGAGGTGATATTGATAACATACCCTTGGCGCTGCGCGCGCATCAACGGCAGCACCGCACGGGTTAAGGCAAACAGGCCGAATACATTAGTGTCGAATTGCGCGCGGATTTCCTCCTCCACACCTTCCTCAACGGCGCTTTGGTAACCGTAACCAGCATTATTTACCAGGACATCGATAGCGCCGAATTTGTCGACCGCCGCCTTGACCGCGCTGGCGATCGCCGCGTCATCGGTCACATCCAACGCCATCGCGCGATCGGGCGCGTCCTGCGCGAGTGTCGCGACCTGCTGCACATCACGGGCGGTGATCACCGCCCGCCAGCCGCGTGACAATACGCGTTTCGCCAACTCCCGGCCAAACCCTGTAGAGCAGCCGGTGATAAACCATACGGGGATTTTTTCTGCGGACATAATGCTCTCATATTGATGAGCCCTAAACGCTGGCGGACCGTCTCACCGGTCCGCGTCAAGTCAAATAGCCTGCGCGCGTCGAGCGCGCTGCTTACCCGTCGCAGCGCCGATACGATCGGTACGATCAATTCCTCAGTCACGCCGGACGGCGCCAGCCGGAGTGTTTCTTGCTCAACGTTGGCCTTCGGCACCAGCCGAAATCTTTCTCGCTCAACGTTGGCTTTCGGCGCCGCCTACACGTTTTCGCTCGACGGTAGCGTACGGCGCCAGCCGCGCGGGACGTTTTGACGGGCGTAGTGATACCCAAGGTGGCAACGTTATCAGCAAAACCGCGGCGGCGCTAAATGGCAACGGCCGCACAACGCCGGTCCATCGTCGACGGCTGCCCATGGCGCCGGAATGCCGTTTATGCCGAGCGGCAGCTGATGGGTTTACGGGAACAGGCTAAAGGCGTCATGGCTGGCATGCGCCAGCCCTTCAGCCCGCTGTTACCGCCATTGCCTTACGCAGGGGCGCAACTTCACAGTGTAGCACCTGCTGAATTGGCGGTTAAAAAGTTATTCTTGACTCCCCTGCGTTAGATCCACCGGCTGCCATAGTGCCAGCGCGACGCGACGCATGTCGCACTGGCGTTAGAACGTTACACCGGCCCTGGCCCAGATCGTGCGGCCCGGCTCCAGCAGCGGCGCATCCGCGGAGTAGCCAAAACCGCGGTTGCCCGCCAGGTTAAGGTGTTCGCTATAGCGTCTGTTGAACAAATTATCCACCCCGGCGCTGATTTTGATATTGGCGGCGGCCTGCCAAGCCATATTGGCCGACATAACGCCAAAGCCAACGCTGCGGTCAAAATCCTTGCCGACCACATTGCCTTCGTTAAGCGCGATTCGGCGTTGCGCCGCCACAGCGCGGGGGCGCTCAAGTCCCCCGCGTCCCAGGTCAACGCCAGCCGCTCCTCGAGCGGCGGGATCTGCGGCAGCGGCCGGCGCGTATCCCGATTTTCCCCAAACGCCCAGGCCAGGCTGCTTTCGAGCCGCAAGCGTTCATTGAAGCGGTAACCCAACCCGGTCTCGCCGCCGTAAATGCGGGCATCGATATTGTCTGCCCGGCTGGCGTTCGGGCGCGGAACGCCATAGCGGAACAAGATAAAATCCTGCACCTGGCCGATATAGGCCGATGCCCAGGCGTCCAGCGGCGCCAGTTGCCAATGCGCGCCGAAATCGAGCTGCGCGGTTTTCTCGCGCTTGAGCCGGTGAAATGCATCCTGCCCGGCGCCCCGACCGGCTCTGAGCGTAATGAGTTCTCAATAGTCCGGGAACCGCTCGGTTAACCCCACGCCGACATAGGTCATCAATGGCAGCGTCTCGGGCTGGTGCTCCAGGCGAACAAAGGCGGCGGGATACACCTCGCGGCGTCGCTCCGAGCCGCGCGCGCCATGGTACTGCGCCGCGGTATGCTCAAGGCGCATGCCGCTTATCAACGTCTGCGTCGGCCTGAACCGCCAACTGACTTCTGCAAACAGGCCGCTATTCTGAAATTCCGCGTCCTCCTGCCAGCGGCCGCCAACCTTTCTCCGGTGCCGGTTGACCTGCAAGTCCGCCCCGCCCTGCAATTCTACATCTTGCCATTGCCAGGTGCCGATGCCGCGGCCCCCGAGCGTCAAACGGTCAACGTTGCTGCGCAGGGGGACCCAATTGCCGGATGTGGCGCCGCCTTGACGCGACAGGCGCTGCGCGCTGCACCGGGCAGAGTTATCCATGACGTGATCGGTGTAATGGTACTAGCCCCGCATTTCGACGCTGTCCAGCACCTCGCCTAGCGCATGCTGCTCGAAGCGCAGGCCAATGCTTTCCCGCGCAAAGCGGGTACCGTCCATACCGCGTGCGGCGTAACGGGCAT
Organism: Candidatus Sodalis pierantonius str. SOPE; assembly: GCF_000517405.1. Lineage (NCBI taxonomy): Bacteria > Pseudomonadati > Pseudomonadota > Gammaproteobacteria > Enterobacterales > Bruguierivoracaceae > Sodalis > Candidatus Sodalis pierantonii. The sequence continues at coordinate 1,591,336 of NZ_CP006568.1, forward strand.
TGCCGTCCCCGCGACCCACCGTCAGCTCCATCAAGGTATCGGGTGTCGGGGTAAAGCCGGCCGCCACATCGCTGCTCCATTTACGCCAGCCGGAATAGACCCGCTGACCCGCGCCATCTTGATAATCGCCGGCGCGGAAGACATTGCCCATTAAGCGCAGATAGCCTGACGCGTTGCCGAAAGCGCCATCAATATTCTCGTCTAACCGCCCGCTTGAGCCGGCGAGCGCGCTGGCGTGCACCGTCATCCCCGGCGCGTCAAAGCGCTGCGGCAGCCTTTCAAAGCGTAAGGTGCCGGCGGAGGCGCTCGGTCCCCACAGGACGGTCTGGGGACCTTTAGTTAACGACACGATGTCAAAACTTTCCGGGGAAATATAGGCGCTAGGGGAATCCATGCGTGAAGAGCAGGAGCCGAGCATTTCTCCCCCGTCCACCAGCATGCGCAGCCGGGAACCGAACATCCCGCGGAACACCAGATCGCCATTGGTGCCGCCATTGCGGATTAGCGCAAAACCGGGAATGATTTTCAGGTAATCGGCGCCGTCGCTGGCGGGCACGGGCTGTCGCGGTATTTTGGGCGCCAGAGACACCGAGAGTGGGGACCCCTTGGGGGCGGTCACGGTAATGACGTCCTGCTCGGCGGAATCGGCGAGGGTATCGCTCTCCTTTGGTACAATGGGCGCCTGTGCCAAACGGACGTCGCGTTCGGCGGCAAGGATTTCCCCGGCGCACGCGCCGGGGGCAACACCGCAAGCAAATAACGCCAGCAGCGACATCGCGCGCGGCGCCAAGGCTGGGCGCGAACGCCCCTGTAGGTCAACGTACATATCACTTCCTTTTGCAAAAATAACCGGCTTCCTGGCCATGACCTTCTGGAGCGCGATGCAGTGCGCGCCCGCGATTCCCCGACGTCAACCGGGTCAGGGCGCATCAACGCGGACGGAGAGAGCAAACGGGTTTTTCACGGCAACCAGAGATCGCCGTACCCGCCTAAATTGTAACTGAATGCGACATTAGCGGCGGGCATTTTTCATATGACTTGCCCATTGCCGCTGTTCTATTTAGCGCTGGCATAAGAAATAGCGGTAAAACTATTTATTTTGCATTTATTATAATATTTGAATATTCGCCAAAGCATATTTGGCTTATTAGCGCCGACATCAAGTTCAATAACTTATTGCCGCAAATGTTTCAACGCATGTTTCTCTCCGCAGGATTGCGCCAGCGCTCGGACGTTGCGACTTGGCGTAATGTCTTTAACCCGTTAAAAACGAAAATGATCTTTCGGCAGGCAAAAAAAGCTCCATGACGGCGTCAAGTCAATTGGCATATTGCGTCGTGACGAGGGATAAACGCCAGCGGCGCGCTTGGCCTACTAAAAGCCAGCTAACAGGACTATTGACTACGCTAACTCCCTATCTCCAGTGGATCCCCTCAGCCACGCTGCGGCAAGGCCGAGCAGGATGAGCGAACGCGGCTCGCTGCGTTCGCCGCTTACACCCGCACCGCGCAGGCAGACGCCCTTACCCTCCCCTGGCGACGGCCCGGTAACGAGCCCAGGTTCTATCGCGCGTAGCGTCCGACCCAGGCCGCTCCACGACAACATCCCGCTGGACCGCGGTGCGGCGGTGCCTTCTTCCCCCGGCTTGCAACGGCGCTCGGACGACGTGTCCTTAACGGTGCAAAGCGGCGAGGGCGGCAGGCGCCGGCGCGAGGGCAACAGCGGCTTACACACGAAACGGCGCTGCCTGCCGGTGGGAAGGGTTACACGCTTATGCCATCGCTATCGGCGGCACGCTTTAGCCCGCCATAAATTTTCCGCGCCTACGCCCTCGCCGCCCCTATTTCCCTTTGGCTGTTCTGGAAAGCGAAGAGAATTAACCATAGACAATTTAAGGTCATCTGGCGTCTGCTTGATAACGCTTACACCGCGCGATGAATGCGGCATCCGTTATTTACCTGATTGAGTAACCTTATAGCATCTGAAACAATGAGATTATGCAATTTTCGGCACAGCATCAATTTGCCTATGTAGTGCTAAAATTAGGGTTAAATCGCCTCATTATTTCGCAGCCTGAAGGATTACTCTCTATTTTTGTCACTTATGAGAGGCGGTCGCAGACTAGTTAAGGTTTTTTGTGCTGGCTTTGTTAGTTTTTTTAGATTTTAAAACTTTTTTGCTATTTTTAAAACAAAAAATCTCTTTTTAAGAGTTAGCAAGGATATAATCCTGAAAATATGATAATTATCCAATTTGCGGCCTTCATAACGTTAGAATTCTCTTCACGATATTATGCGCAGAAAAGGCAGGGTCTTCTCTTTAACAGGTACATCTATAAACAAAAATGTCTGGTATGAATATTGACCAGAGGCAGGTCAATATGGAGTAGCCCATGAAATATATTATCAATTCAACCGTGGCGTTTGATACCACCGAATACCTTCTCACGCTGGTGGATGATGCCGATACATCAGTAAAACTGTCCAATTCCGCCGGCCGGGTATTGGAGGAGCTTATTCAGTATCGCGGGACCGGCGAACCGGTGACCCGGGAGCACCTCTTTGCCAGCGTCTGGAGCGCCCACGGTCTACAGCCGTCTAATGGCAATTTAAATCAACAGGTTAGTTTAATACGTAAGGGATTAACCTCATTAGGGCTGGATGCCTCAGCGGTAGTCACAATTCCCAAGCGCGGGTTGAAATTAAATGATCAGCTGGTGATAAGCACGCTGGAAGACGATATCACCCAGGCGACATGCATTCCCGCGGTGAATGAATTCCCGGTGGAAATAGCGCATCCCGTCATGCTTACCGGCGGGCGGAAAAATATCAATGGTGCGCTGACCTTTTTAATGGTGATTGTCACGCTGCTGACTGTTGTCATGGCGTATATTTATTCTGAAGATGATGATAATCAGAAACTATACTTCTTCAGCCAGATCAATACCTGCAAAGTTTATACTTTCCACCCCATTCCCGGCCTGGAAAAAGAGGACTACCGTTTACGAATCGCCGAAGCTATGAAAGGGAATGTGGAAAAATGCAAAAACAATTACATCATCATTTTTTCTAAAACGCTCATCCCCGATCCGCTTATCCAGGATAATATCAATGTCCGCACTTTCATGGCCAAGTGTCGTAAAGATGAGGATGGCCAGATTTCCAATTGTTTAAATTTCTTCTTTTACAATTGGAGTGAGGCATGAAAAGGCTCATCGTGATTGTGGTGATGTGCTTCATCGCGGGCTTTCTTTTTTATCTGCACCAGCATAAGCAATCGCTATCAGGCTTCAACTGCTCAGGGTTGATGGTGATGAAAGCCAATACTTTTCCCGGCACCTACAGCTATGTGGTGGATGTTCGCATGTATTTTACCAACGCCTCGGAAGGTTTTTACATTCTTAATGGGACTTTTAGCGCCAACGATAAAACTTATGAACTCCAGCGCATCAAGCATTTCAGCTATCAGCTCAAAAATGACAAAGATCTCTATGAGATTATCATCACCAAGGAAAATATTTCGACCTTCGACAACACGCCGAAAAGGCTCGCTGACCAGATTCTGATGCCCCTCGGTTCGTCGTTTTTACCGCAGATGAAAAGGATCGATAAGAACGTATTGCTGCTGAATATGCTGTATTCACCGTATTTTATCTGCACCGCCACCTGAGGGCGTCACCCGCGCAACGCAGACAAGCGCCTGCTTCCCCTGCGCGCGTTTGTCATCGCCTATGAATATCAACAGCGATAATTTTGACGAACGGCGAAATGCCATAAATACTTGCATGAGGGAGGGAAAGTATTTCAAATTCGCCGGGGAGCTGCGCGCGGGTCATATGTTAAAACTTACACATTTTTTTGGCCGCGGGCGTCGCAACGACGATACCGATTCGCTGGATGGGCCGCCTCGTTTTTCGCTGATTCTTCAGGTAGCCGCCTCCGCGCTGTTTCTGGCCGTGGTGCTCGTCTCGCTGACCGGCTGGCATCTTTACCATACCTATCAGCTTGCGCTGTCGCGATCCCAAACCAATATTCTCAATTTGACCCAGGCGCTTTCTCAGCATGCCAATGATACTTTCATGCAGGCCGAGATCCTGTTAACCGATTTGGCCCAACGTATCGCTCAGGACGGTTTGGCTGCCGCACAGCAGGGGCAATTACACCCGCTTTTCACCGCCAAAATGCGCGCCCTGCCGCAGGTACGCGGCATTTTTCTCTATGACGCCGCGGGGCATTATGGTTGCCACCTCCGACAACGCATTACCGGCCAATACCGATTTCGCCGATCGCGATTATTATCGCTACCACCGCGATCACAATGACGCTAATTTGCATATCGGCAAAGTGATTCGCAGCCGGCTTACCGGCGAGCTCATTTTACCGGTCTCGCTACGCATTAATCGCCCCGACGGTAGTTTCGCCGGCGTACTGTTAGAAAGCGTCGTCATTGACTATTTCCGCCATTTCTACGCCCGTTTCGTGATAGACGATGATTCCACCTTGATGATGATGCTCAACAATGGCACCGTACTCTATCGTCATCCTTACAACGAACGGGCGATCGGCAGCTCGATTTCTGCAACGCCGCTTTATCAAAAGCATATTGGCCAGCAGGCTTCAGGGGTCAGGACGCCCTCAATGGCCAGGATGCGCAAAAAATCTACAGCTTCACTCATTTGCAGCAGTTTCCCGTAGCGATCACCACCGGTATGTCGCTGGATCAGGCGCTGGTGGACTGGCGTCAGGATGCAATAAGTCATTTGATTCTGGTGGGGATTTTTCTGGCGCTGCTCAGCCTGTTGGCGATTTCGTTTATTCGTCAAATTCGCCGCCGCATGCGGGTGGAAGAAGAATTGCGCCACGCTCAGCGCGAGCTGCGCAAGCTCAACCGGTCTCTGGAACATTTGGCGCGTCGCGACGGACTCACCGGCCTGTATAACCGTCGCCATTTCGATCTGGCCCTGACCGACGAGTTCAATCGTGCGGTGCTAAGCCACGATTCGCTAGGCATTATTTTGCTGGATATCGACTTTTTCAAACAATATAACGATCTCTACGAACACGTCGCCGACGACAATTGCCTAAAACGGATCGACGAGGCGCTGAAAGCGCTTTCACTGCGGCACCGGGACCGGGTTGCGCGCTACGGCGGCGAGGAATTCATTATCCTGCTGCCGCAAACCGACGTGGCGGGCGCGCGGGAAGTCGCACAGCGGGTGTATGAGGCGATAACCGGGCTGGCAATTACGCACCAGGCCAGCCCCACCGGTAGCCTCATCCCGAGCATCGGTGTGTATGTGGGACAGCCGGCGAGCGGCGATGAATCCCCTTCCAGGATGGTGAGTCGGGCTGATACCGCGCTTTATCAGGCCAAACGCGAGGGACGCAACCGTATTTGCCTCGCCTGACGGTAGCGCGGTACCTCGGCGTCAGTGCTTAAGGATCACTTTGGTCCAGCCGGCAGCGCGCTCGTCAAAATGGCCGTAAGCCGCCGGCGCCTCCGCCAATTTCAGCCTATGGGAGATAATCGCCGCGGGATTGGCTTTGCCTTGATGGATAAGCCGCGCCAATTGGCGGTTATAGGCCTTCACATTGGCCTGGCCGGTGCGGATCTGCTGGCCTTTAAACCAGAAACTACCGAAATCGAACGGCATCTTGCCGGCCTGCGCCAGCTCGCTGGCGGCGCCGGGATCCTGCGGCACAAAAACGCCTACCACGCCAATACCGCCGGTGGCGCCGCGTGAAGGCGACCAAGCTGTTCATCGTTGCGGCATTATCTTCATGCCCATGTTTATTGCAGCATTGATAGCCGACACATTCACAGCCGCAGTCGGTACCCTGGCCGTCGGTCAGATCAAGGATCTTTTGCACCGCGGCATCCCCCACCGCGTTCACGGCCGTGGCGCCAAGTTTTTCGGCCAGCGCCAGCCTGTCGGGATGGGTTATCCAGCACCTGTGATGCGCCTTTGATGACCGCCGCGTGTGCCGCCATCAGCCCAACCGGGCCGGCGCCGTAAATAGCGACGCTATCGCCGGGTCGCAAACCTGCCAGCTCGGTGGCGTGCCAACCGGTCGGGAAAATGTCGGATAGCATGACATAGTCATCCTCTTTCTCGGCGGCATCCTCCGGCAGAACGAGGCAGTTGAAATCCGCATAGGGAACGCGGAGCAATTCCGCCTGGCCGCCATCCCAGGGCCCCATCTCGGCAAAGTCATAGGCGGCGCCGGGATTTGCGGTGAGACAAAAACCCGTCAGGCCCCGCTCGCAATTCTCGCAAAAACAATAGCCTATGTTAAACGGCAAACAGACCAGATCCCCCACCTTCACCCGCTCCACCGCGTTGCCAATCTCGATTACCTGTCCCAGATTTTCGTGGCCGAAAATCCGGCCTGGCTCAAAGCGGGTCCGCCCTTCGTACATATGTAAATCTGAGCCGCAAATATTAGTGGTGCTAATCTTAACCAGCACGTTGGTCGGTTTCACAATCCGCACATCCGGTACCGTTTTCACCGCCACATCACGCGGCCCGTTGTAAACGACTGCTTTCATTATTACTCCTCCGATTATCGTAGACGCTGCGCGTCCCGGTTGCTGAGTCGAGTTATAAGGTGTAGTGTAAAATCCCGTTTTTTTCCCCATCATTAACATTTATTAATGCTTTACGGGGTATAATCGCCGCTTCATATTCGCGGTATCTATAAAGTGACAACGTCACCTGTATAGCAACTAGCAGAGCTTTTTTTCGACGGTTTTCTCGGCAAGATTCACTTTGATGACGTTGTCGAAGTATTCTGTTTGATGGCGTAGTCGAAAAGTTCACTTTACCGGCCGGGATATCACAATGGCGAGAGAAACCGGCTCAATCGGTAAATCGCCGTGGGAGCCTGTTTAGAAATTTGTGTATTTTCCTGATTTTGATATGTTCAATCCAACATCAAAAACAGGTTAATTTATGGACGAAAAACAGTTGCAGGCTCTGGCTAACGAACTGGCCAAAAATCTCAAAACCCCTGAAGATCTCAGTCACTTCGATCGGCTGCTGAAAAAAATCAGCGTCGAAGCAGCTCTCAATGCCGAAATGACCCATCACCTCGGCTACGATAAAAATCAGCCTAAACCGGGGACCAACGCCCGCAACGGCTATTCCACAAAAACCGTTACCACTGGCGATGGCCCGCTGGCGCTGCGTACTCCGCGCGATCGTGACGGTTCCTTTGAACCGCAACTGGTGAAGAAGAACCAGACCCGGATTACCGGGATGGATAACCAGATTTTATCGTTGTACGCCAAAGGGATGACCACCCGCGAGATCGCCGCCGCATTCAAAGAGCTGTATGACGTCGATGTCTCGCCGGCGCTGGTCTCAAAGGTCACCGATGCGGTCATGGAGCAGGTTGTCGAATGGCAAAACCGGCCTCTGGATGCAGTCTATCCCATTGTTTATCTTGACTGTATCGTTCTAAAAGTCCGGCAGGACAGCCGCATCATCAACAAATCTGTGTTCCTGGCGCTGGGCATCAACATCGAAGGCCAGAAAGAGTTGCTAGGTATGTGGCTGGCCGAAAATGAAGGCGCAAAGTTCTGGCTGAACGTGCTGACAGAGCTGAAAAACCGCGGCCTGAACGATATCCTTATCGCCTGCGTAGACGGGCTGAAAGGTTTCCCTGACGCTATTAACGCGGTGTATCCGGAGGCGCGGCTCCAGCTGTGTATCGTGCATATGGTGCGCAACAGCCTGCGGTTCGTCTCCTGGAAGGACTACAAGGCCGTTACCCGCGACCTGAAAGCTATCTATCAGGCCCCTACGGAAGAAGCCGGCTTGCAAGCGCTGGAAGCGTTCTCCAGTGCCTGGGACATCCGCTACCCGCAAATAAGTCGAAGCTGGCAGGCAAACTGGGCCAATCTGGCCACGTTCTTTGTCTACCCAACGGACATCCGCAAGGTAATCTACACGACCAACGCCATCGAGTCGTTAAACAGCGTGATCCGGCATGCCATCAAAAAGCGCAAGGTGTTCCCAACCGACGACGCAGTGAAAAAGGTGGTGTGGCTGGCGATACAGGCGGCCTCACAGAAATGGACAATGTCTTTGAGGGACTGGCGCATGGCAATGAGTCGCTTTATTATCGAGTTCGGTGACCGCCTGGACGGTCACTTCTGAGAAAAGGCATTTACACAGAATCCGGTACGGGCTCCGCCGTGGCTCACCCGACTGAGCGATAACGTCGGTCGGGTGTCTATTTGGCGCCGCGCAGGCCCGTTTAGCGCTGGGTATTGACCACGATACGGCCACGAACCTTACCCGCCATTAGCGCCTGGGCGGTGTCTATGACCTCCGACAGCCCAATTTCCCGGCTTATCTGATCTAATAGCGGTGTATCGACAACTTCGGCGATGCGTTGCCACGCCTCACGGCGGTCAGCCTCGGAGCGCATGACGCTGTCGATACCTACCAGGGTAATGCCGCGCAGAATGAAGGGTGCCACGCTGGCGGGAAAATCCATACCTTGCGCCAGACCGCAGGCCGTCACGACGCCCTGATAGCGTAATCCGGCACAAACATTGGCGCCCGTGACCAGCACCTTACCGCTGTCCGGCGTGATACCGTGGCGCTGTAGCGCCAATACCGACAACATGGCGGTATAGCCCACCGTGCCGACCGCCATGGCCGCCCGCGCATCTAGCCCTTCCGGCAGCGGAATCAGCCAGTCGCCGTTCACGCGGGCTTTTTGCGCCAGTCCGCCCCAGTGCTTTTCGCCGACTCCCCAGCCGTTCAGCAATACCCGATCGCCGACGCGAAACCCCGCATGGCGACTGTGCTCCACCGTACCGGCCAAATCTATGCCGGGCACCATCGGGAATTGGCGCACCACCGACCCTTGTCCGGTAATGGCCAGGCCGTCTTTATAATTCAGGGTGAAGTAATCCACCCGCACCAGCACATCCCCCGGCGGTAATTGCGCTTCCTCAAGGGGGGTCAGTCCGGCGCGGTAGCCCGCGTCGTCTTTTTCAATCACGATGGCGTTAAACATGGATGCTCCTTGAACATGGGCGACGTCGCCTGACGCAACGCCTTGAAATTCAGCGCGGCAAACCGGCCAGAAACCCTTGGGCGAAACGATCGAGAGGCTGGCGATTGCCCGCCAGCCGGGCGCACATGACCGCCCCTTCCCAGCCGATCCAGAAAAATTCCGCCAGCGCCGCACAATCCGCCTGGGAATGAACCTCCCCCGCTGCAGATTCCAACGTATCCGATCAGCTGTTCCGGCGACATCCGATCAGTTATTCCGATATTTTCCGATCACCCATTCCAGTGATATTCGATCACGTGTTCGCTCATCTTCTGACTAGGGTTTAGTCTATTTTTCCTGTGCTGACTACTCCTTGCTCTTTGCGTAGTGATTCGCCTTTAAGTTCCAGTCTATAGCTGGGGTGTACTAACCGATCGAGTAACGCGTCAGCTGTCGTGGGGTTTTCTATCAGTCCATACCATTTTTTCACCGGCAGTTGACTGATCAGGATGCTGCTGCTTTTGTCGTAGCGATCTTCCATCACCTCCAACAGCATCGTTGCCTGCATCGGACTTATTGATTCTAGGCCCACGTCGTCCAAGATCAGTAACTCTATTTTTTCTAACTGCTTAAGCTGTTTTAGATAGGTCCCGTCTACCTGACACTGGTGAAGATGGGCCAGCAACCGACCCACTCGCCAGTAACGCACGCTATATTGCTGCCGGCATGCCTGCTCACCAAGCGCACAACTGAGCCAGGTTTTGCCCGTACCTGTCGGCCCCGTGATGAGTATGCTTTTCTGATATTTCAGATATTGTCCCCCTAGCAGATCTCGCATCTGTTCCGGTGTCACTCCTCGGCTAGGGATATAATGGATATCTTCCGGTTTTGCCTACAAGCGCATTTGCGATTGCCGTCGCAGACGGCATATGCGGTTGTTTTTTCTATGCAAATTTTCCGCTTCTACCATCAGCGACAACCGCTCCTCGAACCCCAGCTCCCCATAACTCCCCGGGAGTTCGCGTTGCGTCTCCAACGCCTGGACCATTGCCGACAACTTCAGCTCTCGCAGAGCCATTAACAGTGTATCCATATTTATTCTCCTTAGTGATAACTGTCCGGACCTCGGAGGTTTTCGTGAACCAGCATTGATACGCCGGCTCCGTCCTGGGTGACCTCACTTTCACGACCGTGTTTCAATACGTTGGCTATGAAAGAGCGGTTAATGCACCCTTTCTCCAACGCCAGCGCGCAGGCCTTCTCCAGTCGCGTCGTCTCATAGCGCCGTTGCAGATTGAGTAGCCCCAGCACGGAGCGGTAAGCCTGCTCCGGATGGGCTTTGCTCTTTTGGATGGACTCGACCACTTTCAGTGTGCACACACCCACCGACAGCGCCCAACTGCACAGCCTTTCCGGCGTCCACTGACTCTGCCCCTTATGGTTAGCCGGCATGTGCGCCGCCTGAGTCGTGTGCCTATAGGCGTTATCGCTGCGAGGGTGCGTAGCCACGCAGACGCCCTTATGGTGGATTTGCACCAGCCGTTGGGTGGCTATGACGTCAACGCGCTCGCCAACCAGCGGATGCGGCACCGAGTACCAGTTTTTGCCGTAGTCTATGTGGTAATCAGGTCCCACTCGGGCAACGAGATACTCACTGTATTCCCATTGTGTGGGCGGTAGAGGCCCAAGAGCCGGTTTGTCCAGCTGCTCGAAGCGTTCAAGGCGACTTTGTCCGCCGTAATGACGCATCGGGCGCAGATTCAACTCATGATTGGAGTTCTCGTATCACCTGGTTGAGTTCGGCCAGCGAGTAGAACCTACGTTTACGCAACCGGGCCAAAACCCAGCGTTCTACCAGCTGCACAGTTGATTCTGCCTTCGCCTTGTCTTTCGGTTTTCTCGGGCGCGCCGGTAGCACCACTGTCTCATAGTGATTTGCCAGCGCCTGGTAGCTTTGGTTTATGACCGGCTCATAGCGGTCAGGGGTGCTGACAGCGCTGCGCAGATTATCAGGTATCATCAGCTCCGGAACCCCACCCATGAAGTGCAGGCAGCGGCTATTGGCGTTGAGCCACGATGCCATGTCCTGGCCTTCGTAGGCTTCGATATACGCATAGCCTGACACGCCCATGGCAGCGACGAAGATAGCGACCTGGCGTACGCTACCGGTCGCAGGGTTGACGATAGGTACGGTGGGGCCACAGAAGTCGATGAAGAGCTTTTCGCCAGCCTTGTGCTTCATGCGCATGGAACGCCGCTGCTTCTTTTTCCAGTCACGGAACAGTGCACAAAACTGTGAGTAACCGAGGGCATCACCGCCCACGGCGGACTGATATTCCATCCAGAGCAGCTGCTTGGTCATGCCCTTGCGGCTTAACTCGGTATCGATATCAAGCCAGCTGGGTAAGGTATTGATAACTTTTCTGGATTTGCCGGGATAGAGCAGGCGGTCGAGGTCGACGGGGGACAGTTCCGCCGGCAATGGCCAGACCAGGTTAGCTACCGTGAATCGGCCGAGGATATCGTGCACGGTAGTACAGCCTATGCCGAGCGCTGCTGCGATAGTGCGATTCGAGCGACGCTGCTCGAATTTCATACGTAAGACATTAATATAGATGCACATTTCCGTTCTCGCTTTCTTCTTTTTACGTGCCATGCCATGCCCTCGGAAGCTAAAAGTCTCCAGAGTATGGCGGAACAGAAGATGAGCGATCGGACAGCATCGGAATCGCTGATCGGGCGACCGGAATCAGTGATCGGGTGAAATCGGAATCAGTGATCGGATGTGACCGGAACCAGCACCCGCCGCCTGCGCCAACCGCAGGCAATCGGCGACCTGCCGCTGCCAACCGTGCAAGATGGCGCTTAATTGCTGGCGGTAACCGGCCGGCAGGACCGCGATTTCCTGCCCGAGGTTGCCCACCAGACAACCGCGCCGGAAATCATATTTCGCCATGCCTGCGGCCGATTGCTCGATAAAAACCTGCAACCGGGCCAGCGGCGTCAAATCTGACTGCGTGAGACAGCGTGCCAACCGGGCGGCGAAATAGTCGCCGTATCCGGCGACGATCGCCTGGCCGAACGCCGCTTTGCTGGGGAAATAATAGTAAAAGGAGCCTTTGGGTACGCCAGCCGCCTTGAGAATGCCGTCAATGCCCGAGGCGGTGAATCCCTGCTCAGTCAGCATAGCGATGCCGGCGAGAATCAGCGCCTGACGGGTATCTGGGTCGGCGGCCGCCACTTTACGTGGCCGGCCGCGTCGCGCGGAAGGTAGGGTCGATTGCATCGCTAGAATATAGACTGATCGTCTAGTTAAATCAAGCGGACGTCACCTGAGTACGTCAGATGAGCGACCGAAGTGCCCCAAAGGTGTGATAGGCGCCTAACGCCGCGAGGCCAGATAAGCCGGCGATGCTCCGCTCGCCTTTTGCGCCATCGCGGTCGTTGGCGAGGTAGTGGCGGTAGCGGTCCGTTTTTTGCGCGTCACCGCGACAGACCGGAAGTTATTGCGCCGGCGGTAGTGGGTTTGTCTTGCGCTCCATTGCCGGTCGCGGCCGCTTGATGCGCATCAGCCAAGCAGGCGCGAGCGCAGCGAAGAAGAACAGTGCAACGAGATAAAACCCATCCTGATAAGCCATCATCTGCGCCTTGGGCACCAGCATGCTTCCAGCCAGGCCAGCGCGCCGGTATGAATACCGGCCCGCAGCGGGTAACCGAACGGATTGCCCCAATGGGACATCAGCAGCCCCAGCCGGCTGATGGCTTCCATGCCGGCGGCATTGGCGGTGGTCAGCGCATCGCCGTGGAACGTGGTGTGCCTGTCGACCACCACCGACAACACGTTGACGCCAAACGCCCCCGAGCTGCCGCACGAAATTCAAACTCCCTGACCCCTGCGCCAGTTTTTCCGGCGGCAGCGCCCGCAGCGCGCCAGCGTTCAGAGCCGGCAGCATTACGCCAAGACCGATGCGGCCCAGCATTACCCACCAGGCCATCGTCCAGAAAGGCGTGTCCACGTCCGCCCCGCCGGAAAGCCAACACGACAGGCCGAACAACACCAGTCCGCTCATTACGTGGATATGCGGCGGCAGTTTATCGCTCAGTTGGCCGGCGATAGGAAACACCAGGCCCAGCACCAGGCCCGCCGGCATCAGCAATAACCCGGAACGGGTAGGCGTGAAGCCCTGCACCGTTTGCACAAACAGCGGAATAATATAGGTCGACCCATAAATGCCGGCACCGAGAGCGAACGCCACCACGCAGCCCGCGGAAAAGCCGAGATTGCTGAAGACCTGCAGGCTCAGCAGCGGATGCGGCGTCACCAGCTCCCAGAGAATAAAACCGGCCACCGACAACAGCGCCAGCGTGAACAGCGCCAGGATAAAAAAGGCATTCCACCCTTCGCGTTGGCCGTTTGATAACCCCGTCAGCCATGTCGTCAACGCGCAAACCAGCAATAAAAACCCCGTGACGTCGAAACGGCGCGGCACCGCCTTGCTGTCCTCGTCCCGCGTCGGCATGATGAACAGCGCCACCGCCATGCCGGCCAGGCAAAACGGCACCACCACCAGGAAAACATCGCGCCAATCGTACTGATCGACCAGCAAACCGCCGACCGTTGGGCCCAGCGCCGGCACCAGCACAATTTCGACGCCATAAATGCCCATCGCCCTGCCGCGCTGGGACGGGGGAAAAATCTGCGACATCACCACCATCGCCAGCGGCTGGACGATGCCCGACGCGCTCCCCTGTAGAACCCGCGCCAAAATCACCTTGGCGCCGCTGCCGCTGGCAAACCCCAACAGACTGCCGACGATAAATACACCCATGGCACATACAAAGGTACGGCGATAGCCGAATCGCTCAAGCGCCCAGGCGGTCATCAGCATGGTGGCGGTCATGGCGGCCAGAAACGCCGTCGAAAGCCACTACACCTGCTCTTGCCCCCAACCCGAACGCGCCCATGATATCGCGCATCGCTACATTGACGATGGTGGCAGTGGCGATGGTGCCCAGCATGACGGGTGCCGGTGGCCAGCCAGCGGTAGGCCGGGCCAAAGCGTTCGGCCTGGCGCTCAATGGGCGACATTAATCGCGACCTCCACCATGAGCCCTGGACGCAGGCGCGGGTCGTTGTTATCCAGCGCGATGCGCACCGGCACCCGCTGGGTAATTTTGGTAAAATTACCGGAGGGGTTAGGGCTGGGCAACAGCGCGAATTGGTTGGTGGCGGCATCGCCCACCCGCAGGACATGCCCATGCCAATCGCGGCCGGGATAGGCATCAACGCCGATCGTTACCGGCTGACCCACGGCGACCTCACCGAGCGCGGTTTCTTTAACGTTGGCCTCAACCCAGACATTGTGCGGATCGTGTACCATCATCACCCACTGGCCCGCTTGGATATAATCTCCCACGTCCCCCAGCGTCCGGTCGACGACCCCGTCCACCGGCGAGCGCAGCGTGCGATCGGCGATTTCCTGCTTCAGTTGATCGGCCTGCGCCTGCAGCGCCTTGACCTGCTGACGCTGCATATCGGCCTGACGATCCAGCACCTGGAGTTGACCGCGCGGCGCCAAGGTATTGGCATAAGCGGCCTGACTGGCGACCTGTTGCGCCTGGGCCTCGCGCTGTTCGTCCTGACGCTGCAGCAAAAGCGTGCGCGATTCATCCCAGGTCTTTCGCGACGTCCCGCCACCTTTTACCAGGCTGTCGTCGCGCTGAAAGTTGGTTTGCGCCAGCGCCAGTTGATGGCCGGCGGACGCCAGCGCGCTTTGTGCCGCGCCGAGCTACGCCTGCGCCTGTTGCATTTGCACCTGGGTAGTTTTGTCGGCGGTATCCCGCTGTGCCTCAATGTAGCTCACCTGAGCCCGGGCGGCGGCCTGACTCCCCTCCACGGCCGCCAGCCGCCGCCGCGCGTCGCGGTCGTCGATACGGGCCAGGATCTGACCTTTGACGATCCTATCGCCGTCCATGACCGGGCGCGAGACCAGCCACCCGTCCACCCGGCTGGCCAGGGTTATCACTTCGCCTTTGATTTGGGCGTCATTCTCCGCTACATGGCCGAAACGCCAGCTTAAGTAGTGGATAAGCCATGCCACCAGAAGGATAACCACCACCAGCGCCGCCATCATTAGCCACTGCCGCCGGCGGTCCAACCGTTGGAAGCCGCCGAAACGCCTTCCGCGCAGCAGATTCATAAGGTGTCCTTGCTTAAAGTATCCAGTGCCGCCAGGACCTGTTCCAATACGTGGTTGACCCGCTCGATGTCCTCTTCAGGCAACGTGACCAGCACACTGTCCCGCACCTGGCGGGAGATCCCCTCCACCTGCTCGACCCGCTCCAGACCGCGCGCCGCTAAATGGATCTCCTTGGCCCGCCGATCGCTGCCCTCGCGCCTTTCAATAAACCCCTGCGCCTGCAGGTTATCCAACAGGCACACCACCGATGACGCATCCAGCGCGATAGATTCCGCCAGCTCTTTCTGGCGCATCGGCGCGGCGGCGCGCGAGATATGCAGCAGCGGCACCCAGGTTGCTTCGGTGAGGCCATAGGGTTGCAATTGACGGTCAATCAGACGGCGCCAGTGTCGCGCGGTCTGCGCGATGAGACCGGCAAAGCGCCGGCGCGAGTGGGAGGTGGAAGAAGCCATGGCATTTCAATTCATATCCAATTATAATCATGATATTAATAAATAAAAAAATACTCCCCAAATACTGTAAATTTTACGGGTATTCTGCGCGCCGCAAGTGCGATTAATAGGCATTTCCGTTTGCTAAAACGACAATTACTAAGCATGATATCAATCTATTACGTCATCATGAGATTGTAGCAATGTTTCGCCGCTTTTTTAGCTATTACGCCCCGTATAAAAAACTGTTTTACCTGAATTTCGGCTGCGCCATTTTAGGCGGCCTGCTGGAGCTGGGGTTTCCCATGGAGGTTAAGACATTTATTGATAAACTGCTTCCGGCCCAGAATTGGACATTGATTATCGCGGCGGCCGTTGGCCTGCTGTTAATCTATCTCATTAACACGGGACTGATGGCGATAGTGAATTACTGGGGGCATGCGCTGGGCGTCGGCATTGAGACGGATATGAGCCGCGAGGCGTTTAATCACCTGCAAAAGCTGTCCTTTTCCTATTACGACAATACCAAGACCGGCCACATTATTACCCACGTCACCAAAGATCTGGAGGAAGTGGGTGAAATCGCCCATCACGGTCCTGAAGATATCTTTATTGCCTTAATGACCTTTATCGGCGCCTTTTTACTGATGGCCACCGTGCATATGCCGTTGGCGCTGTTGACGATTATCATCGTGCCGTCGATGACCTGGCTGGTCAGCCGCCACGGCGCGCAAATGACCGAAACCTGGCGGCGGTTATTTGGGCAAGTCGGCAATTTCAACGCGCGCATCGAAGAGAGCATCGGCGGGATTCGGGTGGTAAAGGCGTTCGCCAACGAGCGTCAGGAAGAAAAGCTGTTCGCCCAGGATAACGCGAATTACCGCACCACCAAACTGCACGCTTACCGCATCATGACCGCCAACCTGACCTTAAGCTATCTCAGCACCCGGCTGGTGCAGCTTATCGTCATGGTCGCCGGCACCTGGTATGTGGCCGACGGCGAGCTGAGCTACGGCGGTTTCGTCGAGCCTGTTTAGAAATTTGTGTATTTGCCTGATTTTGATATGTTCAATCCAACATCAAAAACAGGTTAATTTATGGACGAAAAACAGTTGCAGGCTCTGGCTAACGAACTGGCCAAAAATCTCAAAACCCCTGAAGATCTCAGTCACTTCGATCGGCTGCTGAAAAAAATCAGCGTCGAAGCAGCTCTCAATGCCGAAATGACCCATCACCTCGGCTACGATAAAAATCAGCCTAAACCGGGGACCAACGCCCGCAACGGCTATTCCACAAAAACCGTTACCACTGGCGATGGCCCGCTGGCACTGCGTACTCCGCGCGATCGTGACGGTTCCTTTGAACCGCAACTGGTGAAGAAGAACCAGACCCGGATTACCGGGATGGATAACCAGATTTTATCGTTGTACGCCAAAGGGATGACCACCCGCGAGATCGCCGCCGCGTTCAAAGAGCTGTATGACGCCGATGTCTCGCCGGCGCTGGACACCTCCACCGAGCAGGCGATCCAGCAGGCGTTGACCGTGCTTTCCGCGGGCAGAACCACGCTTGTGATCGCCCACCGGCTGGCCACCATCCGCAACGCCGACCGCATCATAATCGTCGACAATGACGGTATTCAGGAGCAAGGCAGCCATCACGAATTGTTGCAGCGCCAGGGCACATATGCCCGGCTGCACCAGACGCAATTCGGCACCGCCTGACGGCTAAGGGCGGACGGGCGCCGTGACCCGCGGTGGCCCGTCCCTTCTTGCGCCGGCGCAATTCACCACCCCGGCGTCACCCTTTCCCGGTCTGACACTGACGTGTGCCACCTGGCACTTCAAGCCCTTACTCGTGCCGCCCCTTTTTCCTCCTTGCCGCTACTTACGCTGCCGCCTGCCCCGCCATGTCTTTACTCGTGCCGCCACTTATTCCCCTTTGCCGTTAAGTTTGCTACCGCCCGTCCCCACCTCCACCGGTGTTTGTCCGCAGGCTGTTATTTATAGGGTGTGGGTTAGCCATACTATTTTTACTTAATTTAACGCCGTGCGTTATTTTTGGTTAACTACTGCTGCGCGGTTATAGGCCGAGATTTATTTTTACCGGTCGCAAAGCAATTCGCTAAAATCCCCCGCGGCTACGCGGGAATGAATTAATGCAACCCCTTCAATAAAAATATAGAAATTCCCATTCCGCGCCCCAAAAAGTCGATCCTAAGCAACGATTTTTTTACTTTAAACCACCATGTTAATGACAGAAATCTGCGTCATTGATTATTAAAATATAAAACGAGGGAACCATAGAATTTATTATTCAGCTCACCGTTGTTGTCGTTTGCCTATTATTTGGCGCGCGCAAAGGTGGTATCGGTCTGGGACTTGCAGGCGGTTGCGGTATGCTGACGCTCGTCTGGATATTTGACCTGCAACCGGGTCAGCCGCCGGTGGATGTGATGTTGGTTATCATCGCGGTCGTGGCCGCTTCGGCCACTCTACAGGCCTCCGGCGGACTGGATGTCCTGCTACAACTGGCGGAAAAGCTGCTGCGCCGCAATCCCAAATATATCTCGCTGGTCGCGCCGCTGGTCACCTGTCTGCTGACCATGCTCTGCGGCACCGGCCACGTGGTGTATACCCTGTTGCCCATCATCTACGACGTGGCGATAAAAAATAATATCCGCCCGGAACGTCCGCTGGCCGCCAGCTCCATCGGCTCGCAAATGGGCATCATTGCCAGCCCGGTCTCGGTCGCCACCGTCTCGCTGGCGGCAA
This sequence comes from Candidatus Sodalis pierantonius str. SOPE, assembly GCF_000517405.1. Taxonomy (NCBI): domain Bacteria; kingdom Pseudomonadati; phylum Pseudomonadota; class Gammaproteobacteria; order Enterobacterales; family Bruguierivoracaceae; genus Sodalis; species Candidatus Sodalis pierantonii. Next base: position 1,609,752 of record NZ_CP006568.1, read on the forward strand.
TGCTGGCCTTGTCCGGCAGCGCGGCGATAGATTTCATCACGCTGCTTTCGCTCACCATTCCCGCCACGCTGTGCGGCATCCTGGCTATCGCGTTATTTAGCGGCTTTCGCGGCAAGGATTTGAGGGATGACGACGACTTTCTCGCCTTTATCAATACCAAGGACAATCACGACTACGTCTACGGCACCGCACCGACGCTCCTGAACAGCACTCTGCCGCGCAGCAGCTGGCTGGCGATGGGCATTTTTATCGCCACCATCCTGGTGATAGCGCTGCTGGGGGCATTCCCCGCCCTGCGCCCGCACGGCAACGGCGTGCCGCTCTCGATGGTGCTGATGATACAGATGTGCATGCTGTGCGGCGGGGCATTCATCGTGCTGTTTACCGACACCGCCCTCGCCGCCATTACCAAAAATGATGTATTTCGTTCCGGCATGGTGGCCATCGTCGCCGTGTATGGAGTCGCCTGGATGGCGGATACGCTATTCAGCCATCATTTGTTGCAGATCGAAGCCGCGCTGGCCGGCGTGGTCTCCGACCATCCCTGGACCTATGCGCTGGCGCTGCTGCTGTTATCGCAATTCGTCAACTCCCAGGCTGCGGCCCTGGCGGCGGTGGTCCCCATTGCCCTGGCGGTCGGCGTGCCGCCGGCGCTTATCGCCGCCACGGCCCCCACCTGTTATGGCTATTACATTTTGCCCACCTACCCCAGCGATTTGGCCGCCGTCCAGTTCGACCGCGCCGGCACGACACGCATTGGCCGTTGGGTGATTAACCACAGCTTTTTGCCCGTCGGACTGATTGGCGTTGGCGTATCCTGCTGCGTCGGCTGGCTGCTGGCCCACGCCTACGGGCTGATGTAGCCGCGGCGCCCGACAACGGCAGCCGCTGCACGGCCGGTTGTGACCGGAGATGGGCAATCTCTGAGCGATCGGCCAATTTTCGCCATCTCCCCCTTTGACAACGTTCGAGCCCCCCGTTATCATGCCAACCACTTCGCGATTCCTCTGTAGTTCAGTCGGTAGAACGGCGGACTGTTAATCCGTATGTCACTGGTTCGAGTCCAGTCAGAGGAGCCAAATTTATGTTTTCATGCATCTTCACGAATCCTTATCTGATGTGGATTCAATAAGTTAGCGTAAAAACTCTTCCCGTTGCATTATGATTTTATCCTCCGCATCGGGAAAAATTGGTGGTCAAATCTGGGGTCAGGTTAGTTCGATAATAGAGTGACCCCCATATGTCTCTTACCGACGCGAAAATCCGTACTCTCAAGCCTTCTGCTAAACCCTTTAAATTTTCCGATTCCCACGGTCTGTATCTGCTGGTAAAGCCGGGCGGCTCCCGTCACTGGTATCTCAAGTACCGTATTAACGGTAAAGAATCCCGCATTGCGCTGGGTGCATATCCTGCCATCACATTCTCAGATGCGCGACAGTAGCGAGAAGGTATCCGCAAGATGCTGGCGCTGAACATCAACCCCGCACAGCAACGCGCTGCTGAACGTGGCTCACGGGCACCGGAGAAAGTGTTTAAAAACGTGGCGCTGGCGTGGCATAAAAGTAACAGGAAATGGTCGCAGAACACCGCTGACCGTCTGCTTGCCAGCCTGAACAATCACATCTTTCCGGTCATCGGGAACCTGCCTGTATCAGAACTTAAACCCCGTCATTTCATTGATCTGCTGAAAGGGATCGAGGAAAAAGGTCTGTTGGAAGTTGCGTCCCGCCCGCGGCAGCACCTGAGTAACATAATGCGCCATGCGGTCCATCAGGGGTTAATCGATACGAACCCGGCAGCAAACCTTGGCGGCGTAACGACACCTCCCGTCAGACGGCACTATCCCGCTCTGCCGCTTGAGCGGCTACCTAAGCTGCTCGAACGCATTGAAGGGTATCATCAGGGCCGCGAACTTACCCAGCTTGCCGTCCTGCTGATGCTGCATGTGTTCATTCGTTTCAGTGAACTGCGTTTCGCCCGCTGGTCAGAGATTGATTTCACGAACAGAGTCTGGACGATACCCGCGACGCGAGAACCCATTATTGGCGTGCGTTATTCCGGGCGCGGGGCCAAAATGCGAATGCCGCATATCGTCCCCCTCTCAGAACAGGCCATCGCCATTCTGAAACAGATTAAAGATATCACCGGTAATAATGAACTGGTCTTCCCCGGCGACCATAACCCGTATAAGCCAATGTGTGAAAACACGGTCAATAAGGCACTGCGGGTGATGGGCTACGACACGAAAAAGGATATCTGTGGCCACGGCTTTCGGGCGATGGCATGCAGTGCGCTGATGGAATCGGGTTTATGGGCAAAGGACGCAGTAGAACGCCAGATGAGTCATCAGGAGAGCAATACCGTGCGCATGGCTTATATTCACAAGGCAGAACATCTGGAAGTCCGCAAGGCGATGATGCAGTGGTGGTCCGATTATCTGGATATGTGCCGTGAAGCCTACGTTCCGCCATATATTCTTATCAGAGAATAAAGCATTCCACCAGACTAGTTCATGAACTATCTGTTGTAGCAAATCAAACGAGCCCGTACCGGATTCTGTGTAAATGCCTTTTCTCAGAAGTGACCGTCCAGGCGGTCACCGAACTCGATAATAAAGCGGCTCATTGCCATGCGCCAGTCCCTCAAAGGGGCTTTGTTGAATAAATCGAACTTTTAGGTGACTGGCGGCTCTGATCACTACATTCGTTTCAACATCAGGTCCCCATGGCAAAGCAAAAGTTTAAAATCACCAACTGGCCCGCATACAACAATGCGCTCAGGCAGCGGGGGGACCTGACAGTATGGCTTGATGAGTCAGCCATTGCTGCATGGACTGAGAGTACACCACCTGAACATCGTGGCCGGCCGCTTCACTACACCGATATGGCCATTACCACGGTTCTGATGATAAAGCGCGTGTTTAACCTTTCGCTCCGGGCGTTACAGGGTTTCGTTGACTCGATTTTTAAACTGATGGGGCTGTCGCTGCGCTGCCCAGATTACTCTCTGGTTAGCCGGCGAGCAAAAACCGTCGACATCAGCATAAAAACGCCAACCCGCGGCGAAATCTCACACCTGGTCATCGATGGCACCGGCCTGAAAGTCTTCGGCGAAGGCGAATGGAAAGTCAGGCAGCATGGGGCTGAGAGGCGCAGAGTATGGCGCAAGCTTCATCTGGCAGTAGATAGCGCGACACATGAAATTATCTGTGCCGATTTATCGCTAAGCGGTACGACAGATGCGCAGGCGCTGCCCGGGCTGATTAACCAAACCCACCGGAAAATCAGGGAAGCGTCGGCTGACAGTGCTTACGATACGCGTTACTGTCATGATGCTCTGCTGAGGAAAAAAATAAAGCCGCTTATCCCACCGCGAAGTGGTGCGCAATATTGGCTAGCTCGATACCATGAGCGTAACCATGCGGTGGCAAATCAGCATCTGAGCGGCAATAACGATACCTGGAAAAAGAAAGTAGGTTATCACCGGCGTTCACTGGCTGAAACGGCCATGTTCCGGTTTAAAACACTTCTGGGTGGTCATCTGAGTCTGCATGACTATGACGCGCAGGTAGGTGAGGCAATGGCAATGGTTAAAGCACTTAACCGGATCACACTGTTAGGAATGCCAAACAGCGTCCGCATCATGTAACAATCGCCCTGATAGGGAGGAAGTCGTCACACATTTCGGATTTATTCAACAAAGCGCCTCAAAGGCATTGTCCATTTCTGTGAGGCCGCCTGTATCGCCAGCCACACCACCTTTTTCACTGCGTCGTCGGTCGGGAACACCTTGCGCTTTTTGATGGCATGCCGGATCACGTTGTTTAACGACTCGATGGCGTTGGTCGTGTAGATCACCTTGCGGATGTCCGTTGGGTAGGCAAAGAACGTGGCCAGATTGGCCCAGTTTGCCTGCCAGCTTCGACTTATTTTCGGGTAGCGGATGTCCCAGGCACTGGAGAACGCTTCCAGCGCCTGCAAGCCGGCTTCTTCCGTAGGGGCCTGATAGATAGCTTTCAGGTCGCGGGTGACGGCCTTGTAGTCCTTCCAGGAGACGAACCGCAGGCTGTTGCGCACCATATGCACGATACACAGCTGGAGCCGCGCCTCCGGATACACCGCGTTAATAGCGTCAGGGAAACCTTTCAGCCCGCCTACGCAGGCGATAAGGATATCGTTCAGGCCGCGGTTTTTCAGCTCTGTCAGCACGTTCAGCCAGAACTTTGCGCCTTCATTTTCGGCCAGCCACATACCTAGCAACTCTTTCTGGCCTTCGATGTTGATGCCCAGCGCCAGGAACACAGATTTGTTGATGATGCGGCTGTCCTGCCGGACTTTTAGAACGATACAGTCAAGATAAACAATGGGATAGACTGCATCCAGAGGCCGGTTTTGCCATTCGACAACCTGCTCCATGATCGCATCGGTGACCTTTGAGACCAGCGCCGGCGAGATATCGGCGTCATACAGCTCTTTGAACGCGGCGGCGATCTCGCGGGTGGTCATCCCTTTGGCGTACAACGATAAAATCTGGTTATCCATCCCGGTAATTCGGGTCTGGTTCTTCTTCACCAGTTGCGGTTCAAAGGAACCGTCACGATCGCGCGGAGTACGCAGCGCCAGCGGGCCATCGCCAGTGGTAACGGTTTTTGTGGAATAGCCGTTGCGGGCGTTGGTCCCCGGTTTAGGCTGATTTTTATCGTAGCCGAGGTGATGGGTCATTTCGGCATTGAGAGCTGCTTCGACGCTGATTTTTTTCAGCAGCTGATCGAAGTGACTGAGATCTTCAGGGGTTTTGAGATTTTTGGCCAGTTCGTTAGCCAGAGCCTGCAACTGTTTTTCGTCCATAAATTAACCTGTTTTTGATGTTGGATTGAACATATCAAAATCAGGCAAATACACAAATTTCTAAACAGGCTCATCCGATCAGTTATTCCGATATTTTCCGATCACCCATTCCAGTGATATTCGATCACGTGTTCGCTCATCTTCTGACTCGGGTTTAGTCTATTTTTCCTGTGCTGGCTACTCCTTGCTCTTTGCGTAGTGATTCGCCTTTAAATTCCAGTCTATAACAGGGGTGTACTAACCGATCGAGTAACGCGTTAGCTGTCGTGGGGTTTTCTATCAGTCCATACCATTTTTTCACCGGCAGTTGACTGATCAGGATGCTGCTGCTTTTGTCGTAGCGATCTTCCATCACCTCCAACAGCATCGTTGCCTGCATCGGACTTATTGATTCTAGGCCCACGTCGTTCAAGATCAGTAACTCTATTTTTTCTAACTGCTTAAGCTGTTTTAGATAGGTCCCGTCTACCTGACACTGGTGAAGATGGGCCAGCAACCGACCCACTCGCCAGTAACGCACGCTATATTGCTGCCGGCATGCCTGCTCACCAAGCGCACAACTGAGCCAGGTTTTGCCCGTACCTGTCGGCCCCGTGATGAGTATGCTTTTCTGATATTTCAGATATTGTCCCCCTAGCAGATCTCGCATCTGTTCCGGTGTCACTCCTCGGCTAGGGATATAGCGGATATCTTCCGGTTTTGCCTGCAAGCGCATTTGCGATTGCCGCCGCAGACGGCATATATTGTTGTTTTTTCTATGCAAATTTTCCGTTTCTACCATCAGCGACAACCGCTCCTCGAACCCCAGCTCCCCATAACTCCCCGGGAGTTCGCGTTGCGTCTCCAACGCCTGGACCATTGCCGACAACTTCAGCTCTCGCAGAGCCATTAACAGTGTATCCATATTTATTCTCCTTAGTGATAACTGTCCGGACCTCGGAGGTTTTCGTGAACCAGCATTGATACGCCGGCTCCGTCCTGGGTGACCTCACTTTCACGACCGTGTTTCAATACGTTGGCTATGAAAGAGCGGTTAATGCACCCTTTCTCCAACGCCAGCGCGCAGGCCTTCTCCAGTCGCGTCGTCTCATAGCGCCGTTGCAGATTGAGTAGCCCCAGCACAGAGCGGTAAACCTGCTCCGGATGGGCTTTGCTCTTTTGGATGGACTCGACCACTTTCAGTGTGCACACACCCACCGACAGCGCCCAACTGCACAGCCTTTCCGGCGTCCACTGACTCTGCCCCTTATGGTTAGCCGGCATGTGCGCCGCCTGAGTCGTGTGCCTATAGGCGTTATCGCTGCGAGGGTGCGTAGCCACGCAGACGCCCTTATGGTGGATTTGCACCAGCCGTTGGGTGACGATGACGTCAACGCGCTCGCCAACCAGCGGATGCGGCACCGAGTACCAGTTTTTGCCGTAGTCTATGTGGTAATCAGGTCCCACTCGGGCAACGAGATACTCACTGTATTCCCATTGTGTGGGCGGTAGAGGCCCAAGAGCCGGTTTGTCCAGCTGCTCGAAGCGTTCAAGGCGACTTTGTCCGCCGTAATGACGCATCGGGCGCAGATTCAACTCATGATTGAGTTCTCGTATCACCTGGTTGAGTTCGGCCAGCGAGTAGAACCTACGTTTACGCAACCGGGCCAAAACCCAGCGTTCTACCAGCTGCACAGTTGATTCTGCCTTCGCCTTGTCTTTCGGTTTTCTCGGGCGCGCCGGTAGCACCACTGTCTCATAGTGATTTGCCAGCGCCTGGTAGCTCTGGTTTATGACCGGCTCATAGCGGTCAGGGGTGCTGACAGCGCTGCGCAGATTATCAGGTATCATCAGCTCCGGAGCCCCACCCATGAAGTGCAGGCAGCGGCTATTGGCGTTGAGCCACGATGCCATGTCCTGGCCTTCGCAGGCTTCGATATACGCATAGCCTGACACACCCATGGCAGCGACGAAGATAGCGACCTGGCGTACGCTACCGGTCGCAGGGTTGACGATAGGTACGGTGGGGCCACAGAAGTCGATGAAGAGCTTTTCGCCAGCCTTGTGCTCCATGCGCATGGAACGCCGCTGCTTCTTTTTCCAGTCACGGAACAGTGCACAAAACTGTGAGTAACCGAGGGCATCACCGCCCACGGCGGACTGATATTCCATCCAGAGCAGCTGCTTGGTCATGCCCTTGCGGCTTAACTCGGTACCGATATCAAGCCAGCTGGGTAAGGTATTGATAACTTTTCCGGATTTGCCGGGATAGAGCAGGCGGTCGAGGTCGACGGGGGACAGTTCCGCCGGCAATGGCCAGATCAGGTTAGCTACCGTGAATCGGCCGAGGATATCGTGCACGGTAGTACAGCCTATGCCGAGCGCTGCTGCGATAGTGCGATTCGAGCGACGCTGCTCGAATTTCATACGTAACACATTAATATAGATGCACATTTCCGTTCTCGCTTTCTTCTTTTTACGTGCCATGCCATGCCCCCGGAAGCTAAAAGTCTCCAGAGTATGGCGGAACAGAAGATGAGCGATCGGACAGAATCGGAATCGCTGATCGGGCGACCGGAATCAGCGATCGGATGAAATCAGAATTAGTGATCGGGTGAAATCGGAATCAGTGATCGGATGTGACCGGAACCAGCATTCCGCGGCGCCAGACCTGTTTTATGAGTGGTTCTGGGTCAATAACATCGGCCGGTTTGCCGGCTTTACCTCGCTCGGCGGCCACGATAACCCGCTGCTGGACAGGCTATTTGCCGTTGTGCTGGCCGGCGCTGGGGGCGGCCTTCCGCCGTTATCCGGCGCGGAGCGTGGCGACGCTGCTGTCATCGGGCTCGATGCGCGATATCTACCTGATGCCGTTCCTGCCCGCCATGGCGCTGCTAGCGCTTGGGCTGCTGCCGGCAGGCCAGCCGTGGCACCGGCTGGCGGCCCGCGCGCTGGACGGGTTGTTTCTTTTGCTGCTGTTGGTCATCGTCGTCACCGCGTTGCAGTTATACCACGCCGGCACGCCGCGTCTCCTGCATGGGCTTTGGCCCAATATTGACAGCCAGTTGCCCGCCCCGTTCTGGCTTATCCTCGACGGGCCGAGTCTCGGGCTTGCCTGTTTGGTCCTGGCGTTGTGGGCCGGCGTAACCTGCCGCCGTAAGCCGGATTTGTTGTGCTCCTGGGTCGCCGGCATGACCGCCGTCTGGAGCGTCGCGCTGCTGCTATTGCTGCCCTGGCTGGACGCGGCGCGCAGTTATCATCAGCCCTTCGCGCAGCTGCGACCGCTGCTGACGTCACCCCACTGCCTGGCGACAGACGGTCTGGGTGAATCGGAGCTCGGTATGCTGCATTATTTGACCGGCGTGGCGGGCCGGCGTATTTATGCCGGCCATTCGGGCCAGGGGGAACCGGGGCATCTCAATGAGGCCGCGCTCGGCTGCGATTATCTGCTGGTACAGCAGGCGCAGGAAGCGCGCATCGCGCCGGCGGCGGCGGGCGGTAGCGTCAACATGGCTCGCGCGCCTTGACAGCGGCGGCGCGCGCATCAATGATGGGGTTGGTTTCCGTTATGAGGTTGTACCCATGCATCCGCCCTTTGTCGTGTCTATCCACTATTACTCTCAATGTAACTGGTTGCTGCGCGCCGCCTGGATGGCCCAGGAGCTGCTGAAAACGTTCGGTGCCGATCTGGCCTCGGTAAATTTAGTGCCGGGCACGGGCGGTATTTACCAAATCACCGTTAACGACGCGCTGCTGTGGGAGCGCAAGCGCGACGGCGGGTTTCCTGACGCGGCGCAGATGAAAAAACGCCTGCAGGATCACTGTTTCCCCGATCGCGACCTGGGCCATAGCGACCGCCACGCCCCCCCCCCGGCCCGCCTAACGGCGCCGACTCGGCGACGTCCTGCGCCTCTGCCGCGGGCGCCCCTTAACGAAGACGAACGCTGCATCTGCTGCCGCCAACGTCGCTCAAGGGAGTATATTGCGTCGTTGCCGACAACGCCGCTCAATGGGAGCGTACGGCGCACCTGCTGCCGATAACGCCGTTCGACGGGGGGCGTACTGTGCCCCCTACACAACCTAAACCTAAACCTAGACTTGGCTCGGCGGGATCTTCTCCTCGCGCAGCCGCAGCGCGCACAGGCCGGATATGACCGCCATCAGCGCCATATACCCCGCGATAAGCCCGTTATTGTGCCACCCCACCAGCAGCGCCGTGGCGATCATCGGCGACAGACCGCCGCCCAGGATGGGCCCGATTTGCTGTACCAGAGATAAGCCGCTGTAACGTATCCGCGCCGGGAACAGCGCGGAGAAAAAGGCCCCCTGCGCGCCGAAGGTCGAACCGTGGCCCAGCCCCAGACCGAGCGCAATCGCAAGATAAATCAACCCCAAATGCCCGCTGGCCAGCATCAGCATAAACGGCCATGCCAGTAGCGCCAGGGCAATCATGCCGGCTAAATAGACACGTTTTTTACCATATCGGTCGGCAAGATGGCCGAACAGCGGTAAAGTAAAGCACTCCAGCAGACAGGCCAGCAAAATCCCGTACAGGATCACCTGGCTCGACAGGGATAACACATTGACGCAATAGCTGATGGCGAACACGGCGTAAATATTAAACAGACCACTTTCGGCAATTTTGGCGCCGATACCCAACAAGATGGTTGGGAAATGGTGCCGCAGCGCCTCGAACACCGGTACGCTGGCCTGACGTCCCTAGCGCTGGATTTTTTTAAAGGCCGGCGTTTCGCTAATTTGGCTACGGATAAACAGGCCAATACCCAACAGCACCACGCTGAACAAGAACGGTATACGCCACCCCCAGGATAAAAAGGTCCGTTCATCCATAAACGCGTTCAGTAAGGTGATGGCGATAATCGGCAACAGGAAGCCGGCAGGGACGCCAATATGCATCAGCGCGCTGTAAAACCCCCGGCGTCCGGGGGGAGAGTGTTCCACCACCATGGCGCTTTGTTGAATAAATCCGAAATTTGTGACGACTTCCTCCCTATCAGGGCGATTGTTACATGATGCGGACGCTGTTTGGCATTCCTAACAGTGTGATCCGGTTAAGTGCTTTAACCATTGCCATTGCCTCACCTACCTGCGCGTCATAGTCATGCAGACTCAGATGACCACCCAGAAGTGTTTTAAACCGGAACATGGCCGTTTCAGCCAGTGAACGCCGGTGATAACCTACTTTCTTTTTCCAGGTATCGTTATTGCCCCTCAGATGCTGATTTGCCACCGCATGGTTACGCTCATGGTATCGAGCTGGCCAATATTGCGCACCACTTCGCGGTGGGATAAGCGGCTTTATTTTTTTCCTCAGCAGAGCATCATGACAGTAACGCGTATCGTAAGCACTGTCAGCCGACGCTTCCCTGATTTTCCGGTGGGTTTGGTTAATCAGCCCGGGCAGCGCCTGCGCATCTGTCGTACCGCTTAGCGATAAATCGGCACAGATAATTTCATGTGTCACGCTATCTACTGCCAGATGAAGCTTGCGCCATACTCTGCGCCTCTCAGCCCCATGCTGCCTGACTTTCCATTCGCCTTCGCCGAAGACTTTCAGGCCGGTGCCATCGATGACCAGGTGTGAGATTTCTCCGCGGGTTGGCGTTTTTATGCTGATGTCGACGGTTTTTGCTCGCCGGCTGACCAGAGAGTAATCTGGGCAGCGCAGCGACAGCCCCATCAGTTTAAAAATCGAGTCAACGAAACCCTGTAACGCCCGGAGCGAAAGGTTAAACACGCGCTTTATCATCAGAACCGTGGTAATGGCCATATCGGTGTAGTGAAGCGGCCGGCCACGACGTTCAGGTGGTGTACTCTCAGTCCATGCAGCAATGGCTGACTCATCAAGCCATACTGTCAGGTCCCCCCGCTGCCTGAGCGCATTGTTATATGCGGGCCAGTTGGTGATTTTAAACTTTTGTTTTGCCATGGGGACCTGATGTTGAAACGAATGTAGTGATCAGAGCCGCCAGTCACCTAAAAGTTCGATTTATTCAACAAAGCCCCACCATGGTCATCCCGCCGCCATATTCGCCGCCTATCCCGATGCCCTGCAAACAACGCAGCAGCACCAATGCCACCGGCGCCCAAACGCCGATTTGCGCATAGGGCGGGATTAAACCAATCAACAATGTGCCGATGCCCATAATCATCAGCGTCATCATCAGCGTAATTTTGCGCCCGACGCGATCGCCAAAATGGCCAAACAGCACGCCCTCCAACGGTCGGGCGCAATAGCCGACGAAATAGGTGGTGAACGCCGCCAGGGAGCCGATAAGCGGCGTTTCTCCCGGAAAGAAAATTTTGTTGAATACCAGCGCGGTGGCCGTGGTGTACAGGGTGAAATCATAATATTCAATGATGGTCCCCATGACGCTGGCGGTCACCACCTTACACATTTCATTGTCTGAAATCGCCTGTTCGGCCAGCGTAGCTGGCATAGTATCCCTGACGTTCATAACCGGTTCTCCTACAGAGCAGGGTTAACTGGCGTAACGATGTCCTGGCGCTCAATGATCATCAAGCGAACATCCCCGGGTTTCAGGTCCATAGCACAGCGCCACAACGGTAATCACGCTCAGCGCGACCATATACCAGGCGACAGCGGCATAATTGCCGTTTGACCACAGCAGCAGACTGCTGGCGATAATGGGCTCCAGCCCGCCGGCAAAGATTGAAGAAATTTCCCGCGACATTGAAATAGCAGTGACCCGCGTCGCGCTATTAAATAACTCCGCGAAATAGGCCGCCTGGACGGAAAACATGGAATAGTTGGCCAACGCGATCATGGCAATCATGGCGAGAATAATCAGCAGCGGATTACCGGTATTAAGCAACCAAAAATACGGGAACATCCCCACGCCGAATAAAATCGCCCCGCCGATATACACGGGCTTTCGCCCGATCCGATAGCGCGCCGAACAGGGGGATAGTAATACAGCCTATTCCGGACCCCAGCAGAACCCCGGTGACCGGCACCACGTTCGGCACATGCAAGGTTTGCGTGACGTAGGACAAACTCCACACTTGCAGAAAAAACCCCGCCGTGTTTTCCGCCATCCGCGCCCCCAGCGCGACGAAGAAGTGGCGACGCTGGGTCTGCCAAACGGTGATAAACGGCGCGCGGGCCAGTTTGTGGCGCTGTTCCAGTTTGTTGAAAATCGGCGATTCCGTCACGTATAGCCGAATCGCCCCGCCGACGGCCAGCACCGCCAAAATGCTCAATAAAAACGGGATACGTCATACCCAGGCGATAAAACTGGCCTGCGGCAGCTGCTGCGCCAGCGCGAAGGCCGAGGCGGATAGCAGCACGCCGCAGCCGATGCCCACGCCGGACCAGCTGGCATAATAGCCGCGCCGGCGCCGAATCCCTGCAACAAGCGTAACAGGGTTAGCAACAGCGGAGCGGCAAAGCCAATGCTGCCATAGCCCGGCAGTAGACCGATCGCCGTGGTGCTAACGCCCATCAGCACCAGCGTACCGATAAGCACCGGCCGTCGGCCGTACTTATCGCCGATATAGCCCCAAAACAACCCGCCGAGCGGACGGACCGGAAAGCCGACGCCATAGCTGGCGAAGGCCGCCAGCGTACCGCTGAGCGGCGATAGCTGGGGGAAGAACAAGTGATTGAAAATCAGCGCCGCCGCGGTCCCGTACAGGTAAAAGTCATACCACTCCAAGGCGGTACCCACCACCGAGGAAATCAGCGTCAGCCGCAGCTGCCGCGCGGTAGTGACTGCGGTTTGAGACGCGGCATTGCCGGCGGCAGCCTCACGATTGACATCTGAATCGACCATACTCCCGTCATCCTGTCGTTGTCCGCCAGGCATCGCCTGGCCTGGGCGTTACCCTGTCAGGCGCAAGCGCTATCCAGACTGATAATGGCGCCACGTTGTACTAACCGCGCCCGCAATGCGGCCGCCGGAAGCTGCGCCGGCAGGCACGCCTGTTGTACCGCTAGCGCCGCCGCCACCCCCGCCGCTTCGCCGGTGGCGAAACAGGTGGCGGTAATGCGCAGCGACCCGTTGGCCGCATGGTCCGATGACAAGCATCGTCCGGCGACCAGCAGATTGTCGGGAGTCAGTGGCAGCAGGCTGCGGTAAGCAATCTCGAAACCGCGCCCAACGGCATCGGTATGGGACAGCCCCGGCTGCAAAGAGGAGTGGATATCCATCGGAAACCCGCCGCAGGCGATGCTGTCCGCAAAATGGGTGCCTTGCTGCACATCGTGCTGCGTCAGGGTGTAATGCCCCTGCACGCGCCGCGATTCGTGTACCCCGACCTGATTGCCGATCGCGGCGACGTAGGTCCAGGCGACCGTCGCGATGCCCCTGTTGCAGCAGCGTGGTGAAGCCCCACAAGTTAATATGCTCTTCGGCGGCGTCGGGAAATACGCTTCCCGGGAGGAACTCTTCCGGGTGGCTGCAAGCATAATCCATCAGTGGCCGGAAATCGACGCCGGCCAGCTTGAACAGTAACGACACCGGCTGACAGGCATCGGCGCTGTCCGGCTGAAATGAAGATTGCGCCAGGTGCGCCACCACCGCATCACCGCTGGTATCGACCAGGCGCTGGGCGAAGTCCGCCACCACTTGATGCCCTTCCCGATTGTGGAAGCCGGCGCTGTGCTCCAGCAATTGCCCGGCCAAGGTACCGCCAACGCTGCCCGCCGCCTCCACCAGCAGGGTGCGGGCGCCTTCCTCCGCCGCGCTTACCGCCGCGGCGACGCCGGCCGATCCCGCGCCCACCACTAGTACATCGATAGCCAACGGCTGCCGGGGTTGAAGAGATTGTGTCATGAGATCCTCCTTCATACCGGCAGACGGCGGCGCAGCGCAATGCCATACATCAACGCGGAAATCATCGCCATCGCCATCACAATCGCCGGGACAAACCCGCCGAAACGGTCAATAACGATGCCGGTGACGATCGGCGCGCAGGCCCCGCCGAGGAAGCCGCCGAAATTTTGAATACTGCTCACCGAGGCCACCAGCCGTTTAGAGGTGACGGCCTCGGCGGCCAACGTCCAGTAGTTACCGGAAGAGAGGCTATAGGTGAACATGCCGAGCGTCAGCAGTGCCACGCCGCCGGCGATATAAGGTAACGCGGAGAGCAGACCGGCGCGGTTGAGGGTGAACCCCTGCGCCTGTTGCAAATAGGTGGGTAACCAGCTGATATAAAACCAGAACACATATTGCAGGCAAAAACCGCCGATGACCATGTACCAGGTCGAGGCATAACGGAACAGCTGACTCCATTCGTTAAGCGATACCCTGCCCTGCTGCGCAGCGGGCGCCTCCTGGCGGTGCTGCTGGCCGGCGGTAATATAGCGCAATTCATCGCTGTGCAATCGCGGGTGCTGTTCGGGTTCGCTGTAAACCACCAGCCAGCCCAACAGGGCTACGAAGCCGAAGATCCCCATAATGATGAACATCGCCGGCCAGCCGAAGTATTCCATCAGCAGCGTGGAAACCGGAGGCGCTAGCGCCAGACCGACCTGGGTGGCCGCCAGGGCCAGCAGTAGCTTGACGCCGAAGCGGTCTACCACCCAGCCGGTGGGTAAATTCATAATGGCGTAAGGCCAGACGAACGCCGAGAGCACCACCCCCATCATGGCGTTGCTGATATGCAGATCCTGCATGATTTGCGGCGCCGCCACCGACAGATTGCCGCGATCGAGGTAATTGGTAATGGTCAATAATGCGATAATGCCGATGATCACCCAGCGTAGGTTACGTCCTTTGGGACGGGGCAAATCCAGCGGCGCCGACGCGGCGGGCGGTTTGCGCCCGTCGTGCGCGAGTGTTGATTGGTAAGATTTCATCGCCGTAGGCCTCCATCGCGCCCGGGTACAGTGGGCGCTGGGCTATTTTATTATTGATGCCTGCGCCTTGACGGGACGCAGGCCGTAGCGGCTAACTCATAAGCTGATCAAATGCCTGTTTAATTTCACGTTTTAACGCCTCGCTGACGGGCTGCATGGGCGGACGCGGCTGGAACAGCGGCACCCCCTGCAACGACTGAATATACTTCACGCAGGCCGGCAGATTATCGTGGGGTAAGGTGTTCCACAGTTTGGCCAGGCGGAAATGTAAATCCCGCGCCGTTCGGTGATCGTTTTGCTCCACGGCGGTGAACATTTTGTGCACCACCGACGGCACCGCGCTGGTCAACGCCGAAATGGCGCCCTGACAGCCCAGGGCAAAACCGGGATACAACAGCGCATCCACGCCGCTGACGATAATTTTGTCCGGACAGCTGAGCAACAAATCGGATACGGCTTTCAGGTCGCCGGAGCTTTGCTTCATCCCCACCACCCCCGGCACTTCTTCCATAATGCGGCTCATCAGCTCCAGGCTGAGATAATTCCAGGGAATGACGTTATAAATCAGAATCGGAATGCCGGTGGCGTCATAAATCTCGCGGAAATGGCGCACGGTGGCGTCCGCGTCGGGCTTGAACAAGTAGTGAACCGGCGTCACCTGGAGCGCATCAAGCTTCAGCCTTTCAAGCAACTTCACCCGCGCGATCGCCTGCCGCGTGCTGTTGACGATAAGTCCCGCCACAAACGGCACGCGCCCCTGGTTGGTATCATACGCCTCGGCCATCGCCTGTTTGAATTCCTCGTCCGAGAGGGTGTGGCCTTCGCCGGTACTGCCGCCGACCACGATCGCGCTGGCGCTGGCGCTAGAGAGTCAGCCGGTGCCGGAGGATCCACGCGCCCTGATGCGCGCCACGCTTGAAGAGACGCTGGCGGCATTTCAGCAACGGCCCAACCGCATCGGCCGCGCGCGCATGTTCGCGGAACGCTCTATCGGTCTGGACGATCCCGGCCAGGTGGCGCTGTTGCGAATGGTGGAAGCTTTGTAATCACGTGACTTTATCGGGAGGATACTAATGGAACTGACGGGTAATCTGATTTTGGGGAATCGCTGCACCCGGGGCGGCGGCAACGGATTCTATGCCGATGAGCCTAGCCAGGACTGTCCCCTGGCGCCCGAGTTTTTTGCCGCCGATGCCGCGAATGTCGACCTCGCCTGCCAACTGGCCGAGCAGGCCTTTGACGCCTACCGCGCGCTGCCGTTGTCGACCCGCGCCGACTTTTTAACGCGCATCGGCGAAAACATCGTGGCGCTGGGGGATAGCCTTATCATCCGCGCCGTACAGGAGACCGGCCTGCCTCGCGGCCGCATTGAAGGGGAACGCGCCCGCACCGTCGGCCAGCTGGCGATGTTTGCCGCGGTGGTGCGCCGGGGGGGGGGGGAATTTTTGCAGGCCATCGTCGAGGAAGCTCTGCCGGAGCGTAAGCCGCTGCCGCGTCCCGACCTACGCCAGTGCCACATCCCGCTCGGCCCGGTGGCGGTGTTCGGCGCCAGCAATTTCCCGCTGGCGTTTTCCGTGGCCGGCGGCGATAGCGCCTCGGCGCTGGCGGCCGGGTGCCCCATCGTGGTAAAAGCCCACCCGTCCCACCCCGGCACCAGCGAACTCGTCGGACGTGCCATACAACAAGCGGCACAGCAGCTCGCACTACCGGAAGGGGTTTTCTCCCTGTTGCACGGCGGCGGCCATGAGGTGGGGGAGCGGCTGGTCACGCATCCGCTTATTCCAGGCCGTGGGATTTACCGGCGCGCGCGCGGCCTGGCACTGCTGGCGCTGGCGCTGCGGCGAACGGTGCCTGTGCCCTTTTACGCCGAGATGAGCAGCATTAATCCGCAGATCCTGCTGCCCACGGCGCTGGCGAACCGATCAACGGAGCTGGCCGCCCGCTTTGTGGACTCGCTGACCCTGAGCGTCGGCCAATTTTGCACCAGTCCTGGGCTGGTCCTGGCGCTGAAAGGCAAAGCGCTGACGCAATTCTGCCAGCATCTGACTGCAACACTTGCCAAGGCCCCCGCAGCCACCATGTTAAGCCGCGGGATTTGGCAGGCCTGGCGGGATAAAGCCGCAGGGCTCGCCGCCGTCGACGGCGTGAGCCTGCTGGCCCAGGGGCAACCGGTGCAAAGCGCCAATCAGGGGCAGGCGTCGGTGCTCTACACCGACGGGGCGCACTTTCTTGCCGAGCCTCGGTTGAGCGAAGAAGTGTTCGGCCCCACGTCGCTGGTGGTGGGCTTTGACGATGACGCGCAATTACAGCAGGCGATCCGCGCGCTGGAGGGGCAATTGACCTTGACGCTGCATTTGGACGAGGCCGACCATCCGCTCGCCCAGACGCTGCTGCCAACGCTTGAGCGTCGCGCCGGCCGCCTATTGGTCAATGGTTTTCCCACCGGGGTAGACGTTGGCTATGCCATGGTTCACGGCGGTCCGTTTCCGGCCACCAGCGACGCGCGCTCGGCGTCGTTCAGGCGTATGCCGGCGCCTTGCAGGGCGCGACGCCTGATGCCTTTTGGTATAGGGAAGGTTAAGCGATGCAAAAATCCCACTATTCGAGATATACTCGACATTATCGAAGGCGTTGGCGCAAAGCGGCCCATGCCGTGACCGCCCGCGCACGGGGCGGCGCCGGGGTCGTCGGTGTCAAGGTTAAGGGCGGCGTGAGGCCGTCCGGATTGTCTGGCGGGTCATTGATGGGGTGGGTATGAACAACAGCGCCAATAGTGAAACAACCAATCAGGCGTCAATCAAAAGCCTGACCAAGGTGCTGCAAATATTGGAATGCTTCTCTCAGCGGGATGCGAACCTGACGCAGGCCGAAATCGCCGGACGCACGGGGCTGCCGCGCGCCACCACCCATCGTCTGGTCTCCTCCCTACGCGACATCGGCCTGTTGGAGCAAAACGGTAAACGCGACACCTATAAGCTGGGCATGAAATTATTCCAGTTGGGCAGTCTGGTGCTGCATAATCTCGACCTCGATAGTCACGCGCGGCCATACGCCACCCAGTTGCAGCTGATTACCGATGAAAACACCCATCTATGTATATTTGACGGCGCACAAATGGTCTATGTTGAGCGCCAGGCGATGAACAGCAGCGGCAACACCATGATAACCCGTATCGAAGCGGCGCTGGTGCATTGCACCAGCGTGGGCAAAGCGTTCCTTGCCTGGCAACTCCCCCCCACGCTTATCAATAAAATCATCAGCGACACGCTGATTGAGCGCACGCCGCACACCTTGACCGACGGCGATGCCCTGCTTGCAGAGCTGCGGCTTACCCGCGAGCGGGGCTATTCTTTTGATCTGCAAGAAAATGAGCTGAGCGTTCACTGCGTCGGCGCCCCCGTGCGCGGCACCAATGGCTAGGTTTTCGCCGCGGTCAGCGTATCCGGGCCTGCGGATCGCCTTCCTCTGCCTAGACTGGAGGGGCTGGCCGGCCTGGTAATGGAAACTGCCCATAAAATCTCACTGGAACTCGGCTGGACGCCGGGCAGGCTCCAGAGCGCACCGTCGGCCACTGCGCCGCTCGACGCGCTGTCATCGCATCCTGACTAATACGCCTCTCTTGTTCTCCCTTTTGCCGCGACCGACGGTCCACGGGTAGGCCTCCGCGGCCCGCGCGCGTCGTGGTCCGCGCAGCCGTCCGATGCGCCGGTAAGGATTGAAATAAAAAAACGAATCCCGTATAACTAGCGTATCCGAGGGGTGTCTTGTCTGGACTGAGATGGCTATCGCCGAACCCTTTGAACCTGATCTGGGTCATGCCAGCGAAGGGACGGTCGGTAATAGCTTGTTGCCTATTCACCTTAGCGTACCCGGATCTCCGCACCCTGATTGGAGGTCTCATGCATTTTCCCCCTGTCCGTGACATCGTCCGCCGTTATTCGCTCTGGCTGCCGCTGGCCGCTGTCGCTTTGCGCGCATGCTCGCTCTCCGCCCCCCGGCACGCAATGACATGCCCTGCCTACTCCCCCTGTCCTAAGGTCTCCTGCAAGGGTGCACTTATCGCCCTGCCGGGCCGCGGCTGTCTTTCATAAAGGAATGCTCGCCATGAATCGAACCGCTTTCGAGCACGGTCTGTACGGACGCTTAAAACAAGAAGCAGGCCATCACTGGCAGGCTTATATTCATCACGATTTTGTCCGCCAACTGGCGGCGGGTACGCTGCCGGACGGCGCTTTTCGCTGCTATCTTGTGCAAGACTATCTCTTTCTTATTCATTTCGTCCGGGCTTATGCCCTGTTGGCCTACAAATTGCGCACGCTGCCGGAGATCCGCGCCGCGGTAGTTTCCCTGGAGGCTATCGTGAAAGAATTGCCGATGCATGTGGCCTATTGCGCGCAATGGGGGCTGCGCGAGGAGGAGATGGCAAAAGAGCCCGAAGCCAACGAGACGTTGACCTATACCCGCTATGTGCTGGATATCGGCCAGTCCGGCGATGTCCTTGACTTGCTGGTCGCGTTGATTCCCTGCGTCGCGGGCTATGCCGAAATCGGCCAGCGCCTACGGGATGATCCCGCCACGGTTCTGGCGAGCAATCCCTATGCTGAATGGATCCAGAATTACTCTGACGGCGACTACCTGAGCGGCGCGCGGGCCGCCATCGATCAATTAGAGCGCGTAGGCCAGGCGCGCGGCGCCGAACAGCGTTTTGACGCTCTGTCCGCCATTTTCACCACCGCCACCCGGCTGGAAAGCGCTTTCTGGCAAATGGGGTTGACGCCCCACCCCACGGTAATAGCCGTATGATCGCTGCCGTGACGCCCGCGCCCCCTGCAGCAATCGGGATTGTGGTGCGTGACCTGACGCTGCGCCTGAATAATCGGGTCCTGTTCGACAAACTGAATTTTACCCTCGACGGCGGCCAATGCGCTGCGGTGCTGGGCGCGAGCGGCGTGGGTAAAACCAGCCTGCTGAAGATCATCGCCGGTCTGACGCCGGCGGACGCCGGTACCGTCAGCGGCAGCGATGGCCTGCCCCTTGCCGGTCGGATTGCCTATATGGGGCAAAAGGACCTGCTCTATCCGTGGTTGACGGTGAAACAAAATATTACCCTCGGCGCGCGTTTGCGCAGAGAGAAAGCCGAGAGCGACTGGGCCGACTACTTACTTGCCGAGGTCGGCCTGGACGGCGTCGGCGCGAGCCTGCCCGCCGCGCTTTCCGGCGGTATGCGGCAGCGCGCCGCCCTGGCCCGAACGCTCTACGAACGTCAGCCCGTGGTACTGATGGACGAGCCGTTCTCTGCCCTCGACATCCTGACCCGCGCCAAGATCCAGGCGCTGTCGGCACGGTTGCTTAGCGCGCATACCGTGATGCTTATCACCCACGATCCCCTCGAGGCGTGCCGCCTGAGCCATCGGCTGTGGGTCCTCGCCGGGCAACCCGCGCGGTTTCTCACCGGCCTGGACCTCGCCGGCGAGTCGCCGCGGGCGCCGGATGATCCCGCCGTGCAGCAAAGCCAGGGCGCGCTGTTGCGCCAACTACTGGGGAGCGCGGAATGATAGCGGCGATTAATGCGCCGGGCGCGCGCTGGCGGCAAGGCCTGACGGTGGCCGCCGGTCTGCTGTTGCTATGGTGGCTGATTACCCTGACGGGCATCCCCGCATTCCTCCTGCCCTCGCCGACGGCCGTGGCCACTGCCCTGTGGCGCGGCCGCCTTCTACTGGCGCATCACGGTGCTATCACCGCGCTGGAAATTATGGGCGGCCTACTGATCGGGGTGGTTTTGGGCGGGCTGCTGGCGCTGGGGATGGTTCATTTCCCCCGATTGCAGCGTTGGTTAATGCCAGTGGTGCTCACCAGCCAGGCGATACCGGTTTTCGCGCTGGCGCCGCTGCTGGTGCTGTGGTTCGGCTACGGCATGAGCGCCAAAGTGGCGATGGCGGTGCTTATCATCTTTTTCCCGATCGTGTCGGCCTTTTTCGACGGGCTGCGCCGGGTAGATAACGACTATCTGGATTTGGCGCGCACCCTGCGCGCGTCGTCCTATGCGCAACTGCGCCATGTCAGATTGATGGCCGCGCTGCCGGCATTCGGTTCCGGGTTGCGCATGGCGGCCGCCGTCGCCCCTATCGGCGCCATTATCGGTGAGTGGGTCGGCTCGGCCGAAGGACTGGGGTATGTAATGCTTAACGCCAATGCGCGCATGCAAGCCGATATGTGTTTCGCCGCCCTGCTGATTCTGGTGGTAATGACGCTGTTGTTATGGACGGTAGTGGATGCGCTGATTCGGCGCCTTATTTTCTGGATGCCGGAAAACGGCGCCTGATGCGTTTTTTTAATGGGTAACGACAATGATAAAACAGAGTATTGCCGCTCTTCTCCTCGCCGCCGCCGGCTATGCCGGCGCCGCGGATAAGATTACGCTGGTGCTGGATTGGCATATTAATCCCGATCACGCACCGATTATCGTGGCTCAGCAGATAGGCGCCTTCCGGGCGGCGGATTTGGACGTTACGCTGGTGCCGCCGTCGGATCCGTCACTGCCGCCGCGGCTGGTGGCCGCCAAGCAAGCGGATCTGGCCATTACCTATCAGCCACAGCTGCATTTTTTTGCCGATCAGGGGCTGCCGTTGGTGCGCGTCGGGACGCTTATCGACACCCCGCTTAACACGGTGATGACGCTGGATAAAAACATCCGTACCCTGGCCGATTTGAAAAGCAAAAAAATCGGTTTTTCCGTCAGCGGTCTGGAGGAGGCAACGCTCGATACCATGTTGCGCCATGATCACTTGACCCTGCAAGATACCCAGATGGTCAACGTCAACTTTCAACTGACCAGCGCGCTGATGGCGGGCCAGGTGGATGCGGTTATCGGCGGTTATCGCAATATCGAAGCGTTGGAACTCCAGCAGCAGGGCAAACAACCGGTAGTGTTTGACGTGGAAGACTACGGCGTGCCGGCGTATGACGAATTGATCATCGTTGCCAATAAGGCGGCATTGGCGGAACCCAAGATCAGGCGCTTTTTGGCGGCCCTGAAGCAGGGCACCGACTATTTGCTGGCTCACCCTGATGAAAGCTGGCGGACGTTCGCCCGCGCCTATCCTGATCTGGATACGGCGCTCTACCGGCGCGCCTGGCAGGCAACGCTACCGCTGTTCGCCAAAGATCCGGCGCGGCTGGACATACCGCGCTACCAGGCGTATCAGCAATTCCTCGACGACAATCATCTGATTACCCACCCCCGCCCGGTCTCGACCTATGCCGTGGAGCTGCGTTAAGCGCCGAGCCAGTATAAAGCGCGCCGCCCGCAATAGCCCTATGATGCCTGCGCCATCAGGGTTGCCACCGCGCCGCACACCGCCAGCAGGGTAAAACGTGAAGATAGCCCGCGCTGCCGCCATTCTGCCCCAGCACAATCATCACCAACCCCGCCGCCACGGCCGCACTGACGGCGGGAACGGCCGCCATCAGCCACGCCGTCCCCGCATCGCGCCGTCCGGCAATACCCTGCACCGGCGTTGTCAACATCAGGCCCAGCCCCACGCCAATCAGCGCCAGCGACGACAACAGGACCATCCCCAGCGCGGGAGAATCAACGCTCGCCAACAGCATGCCGGTCCCCGCGACGCTGCACAGGGAGCCGCCGTAGGTCGGTCCCGCCGGCGCGATTCGCCGCCGCCGACTCAACCCGGCGCTGAGCGCCAACGCCAGCAACACCGGCAGGACCCACATCCCCGGCGGCGTTGCTCCCGCCCAAGGCACCATCATCACCCGGCTGTGCAGATAAGACGGCAGAATAAGCAGCGTTGCCCCCGCCCCGGCTGTGGTAAACGCCAGCGCCCAGCAGCGAGCCAGAAAACGCCGCTCCGCCCGCAGCGCGGTCGGTAGCCAGGGCTGCGGATTGTAGCGTTCGTTTAGCCCCAGCAGCAGCAGCGACAGGGCCGCCAGGCCGTTGCCAGCATGCGTGAGCGGGTGGTCCAGACCATAGTATTCCCAGCATCCCATGGCTGCTAACGGGCACGCCACCGCCAGCGCGCCAAGCAGGCGTGATAGTCGGGCGAAACCGCCGCACCGCGCCGGGGGCAGATACCGCGTGCGCCACCAAAATCTGGCGCCCCCGACGGCAATACAGGCAGAGTAGACCGCAGGCCAGACGACCAGAGTGGTCATCACCCCCGCCAGCGCCAGAAGCGCTAAGGGACCCAGCAGGTCCGGCGCCGTGCGCGCGGAGCGGGGAGCCTTCGGGTCCTCGAGCGTTGAGATCATCATCGGATATTCCTCCCTTATCCAGCCGATAAAAGCTAAAAATATTTCATCCTCCATGCATTGCCAAATCAGCTTACCCTGCTTATTCTGCCCTTGACAAAATCAAAGTTTTCACCCGGAGATGAAAATAACTCATCATGCGATCTTATCGTCTCCCGCCGCTCGGCGCGGTCAAAGCCTTAGATGCGGTGGCCCCCAGCGGCAGTTTCAAACAGGCGGCACAACAGATAGGCGTTACTCCAACTGCCATCAGTCACCAGATTCAGCTACTGGAGCAATTCCTCGATACCCCCGGTTTTTATCCCCGGCGCGCGGCAGGTCCAACTGACCGCCGCCGGCCAGCGTTTATTGCAGGCCTCTACCCGGGCCTTCGCCGATCTGTTGAGCGCGGTGGAGGATATCCAGCGGGCGAAATCGCCGCCTACCCTGACGCTGACCACTACTTCCAATTTTCTTACCCACTGGCTGGTGCCGCGCCTGGTCCTCATGAAAGCCTGCTGCCCGGCCCTGGACCTGCGATTGCATACCAGTCTGGACGTCATGAATCTGGCCCACGACGCGGTGGACGTCACCATTCGCTACAGCATGGCGCCAGACGAGGCGCTGGATACCACCCTGCTGTATGAGGACAGTTTCATTGCGGTAGCCAGTCCGGCGCTTGGCCTGACCCCGCAGGAAGGATTACTCACCGCAACCTTGATTCATGCTGAGGACCGGCATATCCCCCAACCCGCGCCGGACTGGCGTCACTGGCGGGCGCTGTACGGGCCGGCGCAGCTCAACGCGCATGCCGGTCTGCGGTTCACCGACGAAACGCACGCCATTCAGGCCGCCATTGCCGGTCAGGGCGTGGCGATTGTCAGCCGCCTGCTGGCCGAAGGATTTTCTGGATAAAGCCATACTCTGCGCGCCGTTTGCCCAGACGTTACCGGGCGGGCGTTATTATTTCGTCACCACGCGCGAGAAATCCCAGCGCCCGGATGTCATGGCGCTAAAACGCTGGCTGACGCACTGTATGGCGTCATCCGGCGCCTAAAGACGGCGAGGCGTGGCGCCTGTGGCCGGCGTCGCATTGGCGGTGGAGGACGCGCATCGCGTTTATGGCCTGGTATGGCGGCTTGTTTGCCCTGTCATGCCGGCAGTGCACCGCCGGCGGGCGGTTAACGCCCGGTAAAAATATGCAAGATAACGTTGCTAAAATCGCAACGTGTGGCCTCTCGGCAACCCCCAGGGGATCTGCTATTCTGCGGTCTTTCCATCGACGGGCGCAGGCGGGCAACCCTAATCACCCTGGCGTCACCGTCAACACCTGCGCCCATCATCGAGGTCAAGACTATTATGTCATCCGCTTACGCTACCGGCGTGGGGCCCGCGCCGACGCCCTCACCGACCAATTACAGCTTGGCCAGCCGCATCGACGTCTTACCCGCCTCACGGGGGCTGTGGCTCTTTATCTCTTTACTTGCGCTTGGCGGTTTTTTTGAGTTGTATGACCTCTTTGAAACCGGTTATATCAGCGCGGGATTAATCGCCGCCAATATCTTCCATACCGGCAGCAATGGCGTATTGGGCTTTTCCGATCAGGCGGCGTTTGCTTCCGCCACCTTCTTGGGTCTGTTTATGGGCAGCAGCCTGCTTGCCCCCTATGCGGACCGTTTCGGCCGCCGCCTGACCTTTATGTGCACGCTGGCCTGGTACGGCTGTTTTTCCCTGGTCATGGCGTTACAAAACAGTGCGGAAGGCATTATTCTGTGCCGTTTCCTGATGGGTATCGGGCTGGGCATCGAGCTGGTGACTATCGATACCTACCTGACGGAGTGAGTGCCAGCCCACCTGCGCAGCCGGGCGTTCGCGTTCTCATTTTTCGTGCAGTTTCTGTCGGTGCCTACCGTGGCCATCATGTCGTGGCGGTTGATCCCGAAAACCTTTCTGCACCTTGAGGGCTGGCGCTGGGTGGTGATTGCCGGCGCCCTGTGTTCGCTGGTTATTTGGTTTATTCGTAAAAATTTGCCGGAATCCGCGCGCTGGCTGGCTCAGCAGGGACGCCATCGCGAGGCGCACCAGGTCATGTGCACCATGGAAAAGCGCTGCGGGCGCGAGCCTGGCGCCGATTTTCCCGCCGACGATGTCACGGCGCAGTTACCCAAGCGGGCCGCTTTCGCGAAATTTGGTCGCCCGCCTACCGTCAACGCACCCTGATGTTGGTGGTGATGAATTTTTTTCAGGCGATCGGCTTCTTTGGCTTTGGCAACTGGCTGCTGTCGGGCAAGGGCTCGACCATTACCCACAACCCCTGCTGTATGCCTTTTTTATCACCCTCGCCTATCCTTTAGGGTCGTTAATTTGCAGCCGCTACGCCGATAAGATCGAGAACAAGTGGCAAATCGTCCTGTCATCGCTCATGACGATGGTGTTCGGCACGCTGTTTGCGCTGCTGACCCACCCGGTGATGCTGATCGTCTGCGGTTTTCTGATTACCTATTCCAATGCGTGGCTGACCTTTAGCTATCATGCGTATCAAACCGAGATTTTCCCCACCCATATTCGCGCCCGAGCCGTCGGCTTTTGCTATTCCTTTAGCCGATTATCCACGGTCTTCAGCAGTATTCTTATCGGTCTTATTTTGCAATACGCCGGCGGCGTCATCACCTTTATCGTCTTGAGTATGGTGATGGTCATACTGTCGGTGGGAATTTACGGTCCGCGCACCCGCGGCATTGATCTGGAGAACATCTAACGCCGACCGGCGAGACCGGGCCTTGGCCGTTCGCGGCTAACGAGGTCGCCGGCCCCTTTCCCGCCGGCGGGCGAGAGCACCCTGCTCACGGCCGTCGAGCATCGTTAGCGCGCCGCGCCGCTCAGAGCGTCAGGATCCTATCGGCTGAGCGTAACGTTGACTCCCGGTGCGCGATAATCACCCGCGTGATACGCATCGTTTTTATCGCTTGATTTACCGCCTCTTCACTCAACTTGTCCAGATGGCTCGTGGCTTCATCCATAAACAGGATCGCGCGTTTGCGATACAGCGCGCGGGCGATGAACACCCGCTGCTTTTGACCGCCGGAAAGTCCCTCGCCCAATTCGCCGATCGTCGTGTCGTAGCCCATCGGCATCGCCATAATGGTCTCGTGTATATGGCCAGCGCGCGCGCAGGCTATCATCCAGGCTTCGTCCTCACAGGGGCCGAAACCGCAAATGTTCTCCCGCAGCGATCCTGAAAACAGTTTGTCGTCCTGCATAACGCAGGCGATCATCTGGTGATAATGGTTCAATCCCAACCGATAAATATCAATATCGTTGACTTTAATAGTACCGGTGTCGGGGGGGGGGGGGGGAACAACCCGCACAGCACTTTTACCAATGTGGTTTTCCCGGCGCCCGACGGCCCGGCTATCGCCACGCTTTCTCCCGGCGCGATGCGAAAGTCGACCTGGCTGAATACCGGCGGCGATTGGCTGTCGTAACGGTAACCGATATTGTCCGCCGTCAGGGAAACCGGCCCGCTAAAAGCGTGTGCCGAGAGCAACGCCCCGGTAGGCGCCGGTGCGTGCAGGGCAATATCGGCGATTCGCTCGTTGTGCAAGCCCATCATCCTTAATTGCAGCACGAAACTTATCAGCGATGCCATGCGATCGGAAAATTGCGCCCGAAACGCGCCGAACGCCACCATCATCCCGAGCGTCATTCGATTATCGATAACCAGCCGGGTACCCAGCCATAAAATGATCACCTGTTCACAGGCATTAATGAAGCCGTTCACGCCGTCAAAAAACAACGTCATTTTGCTGACCTTGATCTGGGTATTAATTTTATCAATCATCAAATTCAGCCAGCAGGTGCGGCGTCGTTCCGCCATGCCCTGCATTTTGATCGTCTGAATCCCGTACAGGGTTTCCATAAAATAGGAATTCGCCCGCGCATCGCGCACCAGTTCATCCTGGCTGAGCTGGCGATAGCTATCATAGGTGGCAAACCGGATACCGACGTAGAGCAGGGAGAAACCGCACACCACCCAAACAAGATGCCCGCCGTAAAAGACCATCATCGCGGCCGCCCCGGCGACCATCATCCCATCCATGACGGCGCCGACCACGCTTTTGGTGAAAGTGACGCGCAACACATCCAGCGAGGCAAAACGGGCATGTATGTCTCCAAGCTTTCGCCGTTCAAAATAGGTTATCGGTAACGTTAACAAATGCGAAAATAGTCCCGCCTTCCATTGCACATCGATAAGCGTCCCCATGACCAAAGACGACCAGGCGCGGATCAGGCCGATTACCGTACGCATCAAAATGAAAACCAGCAAGCCGGTGCAGATAAGCATCAGCAGACCGCCATCGCCGGCCGGTACTACCTGATCCATCACCAGTTGCGTGCCTACCGGCATCAATAGATTAATCGTCTCAATCACCAGCGACAGACAACCTATCTTTATGAGCGCGGGGACCAGGCCTTTCACCCCCCGAATTAACGCCCGCAGGCGCAGTCCGGGCGACGGTGTTTTGGCGGTAAAATGACTACCGGGCCAGACTTCCAGCGCCACCCCGGTGAAATGTTTCGCCAGCACGTTAAGGGGAATGCTGCGCCGTCCCCGTGCCGGGTCATGAATAATCAGCCGCTGACGGCGCGCTTTTACCAGCACGACAAAATGGCTGAAGTCCCAGTGCAGGATACAGGGTAATTTCAGGCGCGGCAGGTCCTCAAACTCAAGGAAGAGCGCGCGGGTGACCATCTCCAGCTGACCGGCGATACGCTCAATCCCCGCCAGGGTGGCGCCGCGCGACGACAGCGAACAGCGGTGACGCAAGGAAATAAGGTCGACCGGATTGCCGTAATAGCCGCAAATCATGGACAGACAGGCGAGGCCGCACTCCGCGGTTTCGGTTTGATGGACCAAAGGTACGCGCTTAAAAAAGCCGATATCCAGATTTTCTCTTAAACGGTCCCATTTTTTAGGGTTCATTCACGGGCCCCATGACACTGCGCTGCATGGTGAAAACCGGTGATAACATCCATTGATAAATCCTCCTCTTTTCAAGAAATAAGGTGACCTGCGCTTTCATGCCGGCTTTCAGAGACCTATTCTCGCCGTCGTAAAAAACACTCCGTTTATCCGGTTTAACCACCACCTTGTAATAGGGAATCGCCGTTGACTGCGTATTTCGGGGTGAGCCTGGGTAGGTGAGCATTTCCTGCGCCGTTGCGGGGGTTTTGGTCACCACGTCGATGATCCCGGAAAAATAACCGAACTTCTCCGCCGGAAAAGATTCATAATTCACGTTAACGCGATCCCCTACTGAAATAAAAGGAACGGCCTCGTTCGGCACCCAGAGGACCAAAAAGTAATCGTCTATCGAACGCGGAAGAATTTGTACTAAGCTATCGCCGGCGTTGATCATCTGGCCGACCGTGACGCTGAGGGAGTCAATGGTTCCATCACCGTGGGCGCGGATAATAATAGCCTCCCCCGCCTCGTTTCGCGCCAGCTCTTTTTTAAGCTCGTGGTGCTGCATTTCCAGCTGCTCAATCTGATTGGCAAACTCCGCCGACTGCGTTTGTATACGGCTTTCCAACAGCAGAATTTGCAGTGAGTTTTGCTCATTCAGGCCGCTGAGATTCAATAAATTGTTTTGCTGCTGATAATATAATGACGTCTGGTGCGTCAATTGATCTTTGGTGATTAACCCCCGTTGCTGATAGCGGCGGTAATTTTCCATATTCTCCTTCATGAGGGTCACGCCTTGCTCCGCCTGCCGCATAATCTCAGCGGAACGCCGGTAGGCGGCCGTATATTGCGTTTTCTGTTGCGCCAGCGAAGCAAGCGCAATCCTTTTATTCTCTTCGAGTCGACCCATCATGGTATTCAATGTGGCAAGTTGCTTATCGATTTCCCGCCGCTGATTTTCGCTAACAATGCCGGCCGGGGTGCGTTTACTGACATCAAGCAGATAGAGAGGAGAGCCTTTGGTCACGGCCTGCCCCTGCGAGACATAGCGCTTAACGACATAACCCTGTACGGAAGAATAGACGTTTATAGCGCGCGGCGATGTGGTGACCTCGCCCAGCACCTGGATGCGGCGCGCATAGGTCCCCATCATAATCAGCGCGATAAGCGCGGCGAAAACGCTAAGGCACGCGCCGGCGATAAGCCAAGCTGGAATACCGGGCAACAGCAGCGCTCGTCCTTGCCACTGCCTTTTTCGATTTTCTATCGCTTCCTGGCGAAACACACACCACCTCCTTAGCGCTTCTGGTTAGGTCTACAGCGAATCACCACACATCACATCATTCCCCACGCTTTTCCCCTGGCAGCAATCATTTTCCTGCGTATCATGGGAAGTCACTCCGCTTGCCGGTATTTTCATAAAATCATTCAAATCGTAATTGATAAATTAGGCTTTATCCGGCTAGCGAGGCTCGAGCGCTTTATCGGCCTGCTGGAAAATAAATTTAGCCTTTATTAGGGGGGAAGTAAAACTCTTTTACGCTGCCCATCGGCGGTCGATACTGAAATTGACTTATCATGGCAATCAGGTTTTTTACTTATTGTATTTTGTTTATTGCAACGAACAAAACAATTATTTTTCCCAACAATCATCCTGCCCGCACGCTTTATTTTCAACATCGCCAACAAGGTAGAAAACACCTAGACAAATGTCGCCGGCCGTGGGAAATTCCATTTCTGGTTAGCAAGGTTAATGGGATAGAGAATACCACCATTGCTTTCCCGATTTATTATCCGCCCGGCCATCTCTGTCGTAATAATGAAATAGGCTGCGTTGACGAAAAGCCTTACCGTTTATTGCAGAAGCGATTTACTTGCGCAAAGGGCCACGCCATTTTAACGCGGGTAAATGCAGAAGCTGCGTAATAACAGCGACGAGCGCGAAACGGTAGCGTGCGGCTTATTGAGGCGTAATGGCGCCGGGCATCTCAGAACTACCTTGGTTACGATAAGGACTTAACTATGAAAGAACTTAATGCGATGGAAATGCAGGCCGTCTCGGGTGCGGGCATGTACGGCGACGCGGGCGCCGTGTTGGGTAGTCTCATTGGCACTCTGGTGGGCTGCGTCTATCCGCAGGCGAGCGCCGCATCGGGTACCGTTCAGACCCTGGGCCAAGACATCGGCCTCATGATCGAAAAAGGCATCGATTTATATCAACACCACTCAGGCAATCCGCAACACGCCTAAAAGCCGAAGCCGCCCTCGGGCGGCTTCCTTCCTCCGGCGTCCGTACTACCATCACACGGGCGCCGTTTTGCCGAAAAACGGGCTAGAGCGTGTCCGTGGCCCCTTCGTTGAACGTCGCCTCTTTATCCAACCGCTGGCGCCGCCGTAAACCGGGGAACCACGCCATCCATAATCCCACCACCAGCAGAGTACCGATGCCCCCCAGCGCGGCGGCCGGCACCGCGCCCAGCCAGGCGGCCAGCATGCCGGATTCAAACTCGCCCAACTGATTGGAAGTATTGATGAAAATCGAGTTGACCGTGTTCACCCGGCCACACATATCGTCCGGGGTATCCAGTTGTACCAGCGCAGCGCGGATCACCATACTGACCATATCAAAAGCGCCCAGAGCAAACAGCGCCAGCAGCGATAGCCAAAGTACGGTCGACAGCGCGAAGACCAGCGTCGCGAGCCCAAAACCGGCCACCGCGGCGAACATGATCATGCCGACATGGCGTTCCAGCGAGCGGCGGCTGAGCCACAGGCCGACCAACAGCGCGCCCACCGCCGGCGTGGCGCGTAACAAGCCGAGTCCCCAAGGGCCGGTATGCAAAATATCCTTGACGAAAATCGGCAGCAGCGCGGTCGCGCGCCCAGCAGTACGGCAAACAAATCCAGCGAGATAACCCCCAGCACATCGGGCCGCGCGCGGATGAATTTAATTCCTGCAAACAGCGTAGCAAAGCTGGCCGGTACCCGGCGCGGCGGCGCCTGCTCGTAGCGTAATTGCGCCACCATCATCACCGCCAGCAGATACAGCAACCCGGCCGCGGCATAGACCGTCGCCTGGCCCGCCACATACAAGAACCCGCCCAAAGCCGGCCCCACCATCATGGCGGCTTCGCCGGCGGCAGCGTTGGCCGCCATGGCGCGGGTGAGGATCGGCGCCGGCAGCATGGATTGCAGCGCCGGCGTTTCCATGGCACGCACGGTGGAGATGATAAACACCAGTCCCAGAATAACCCACTCATCGGCGCGATGGAGAAAGGTGAGCACCGCCAGCAGAAGGATGGCAACCCACTCGACCAGCTGGCCGAACAGCACAATACGCCGGCGATCGTATTGGTCGGCGACATGCCCGGCGTACAGCGCCACCGCCACCGAGGGCAGAAACTGCGCCAGGCCGATAAGGCCGAGGTCTAGCGCGCGGCCGGTCAAAGAATATATCTGCCAGCTCACCACGATGGAAAGCATCTGGAAACCGAAGCTGGAACAGGTGCGCGCCAGCCAGAAGGCGACAAAAGAACTGTGACGGAATAACGAATCCGAATTGCCGGAAGCGGTGGAAGACATGACACATCCCGATGAATAAAGCCATCATGCGGCCCGCGGATCGCCCCGCCCCCTGCCGCAATTTTAGCTAAATCTTAACGTAATTCGCCGGCGAATGTTACCAACATGTTAACCTTTAATTATCTTCATCCATTGCCTATTGCTTACAAAACGTTTCAGCCATCGGCCGCCGCTCGCGGCTATCTCAAACTTTGCTGGCTCGCGATCCGCGCCAGGACAAAACGCGAGACAAGACGCCGAGACAAAACATAGTGCCTGATGATCACTCGCCATTCGGCACAAAAAACGGATCAATAAGCAGCGTAACGACCTGTCGTCAAGCAACGCGGCGCCCAGCATCGGGCTTGACATGGCAGGCGCGACAGCGTCTGGCTCTACCTGAGGTACGCCGTCAAATTCAGCCCTGCGCGGCGGCGCCCGGCTCAGCCCTATGGGGCGCCATAATAGCCAGCCCGCTACGGCGTTTAGGATATGACGCGCAGGCCAACACCAGGAGGGCGGCAAAAATTGCTGGCCACAATGCATACATAATAATATGTTATAACATAACATTCACGATTTTTCGTTTCTTATTATGACGCTCTTATTTCCCCCCTTTCTGCTAGAGCTGCACTCGCTCAAGGTTGACGGCAGCGCACGCCGGCCGCTTTTAAGCGATATCTCCTTTACCCTCGCCGCCGGGGAACGGCTGGCGGTGATCGGTCCTAATGGCTGCGGTAAATCGACCTTACTCAAAACCCTGGTCGGGGAGCGGCGGAGCGCCGGCGGCGAAATTCGGTTGGCGGGCCAGCTCCTATCGGCAATCAGCCGCCACCAGCGGGCGCAGCGCATTGCGTATCTTGCCCAGCACGATGAGGCGGATCCGGGGTTACGCCTTGAGGACTACGTCGCCCTCGGTCGCCTGCCGCACCACGCGCGCATCGGGACGCTTTCCGGCGGCGAACGTCAGAGAGCCGCGCTGGCCCGCGCGCTGGCGCAAACGCCGCAGCTGTTGTTGCTGGATGAACCGACGAATCATCTGGATCCGCTCGCCCGAGCGCGCTTATTGATGCTGGTGCGGCAAAAAGGCATCGCCACCATCGCCGTGTTGCATGATTTGCCGCTGGTGGATCCCTTTGCCGATCGGGTGCTGGTGCTGCGGGAAGGCCAAACGGTCATTTGCGCGCCGCCTATCATGATGGCGACCTTTGGATTGGAAAGCTACACCCTTCCCCATCCCCAGACCGGGCTACCGGTCCGCTTTTTTGCCGCGCCGTCCGGCGCCTGATTCCGCTAACAGGAAACCTGTATGAATACCGTATTGAGCATCGCTACTGTTCTCGTTGCTCTGCTGCCCGCCGCCGCGCTGGCCTCCGGCTTTCCGGTCACCGTGACCAGCTGCGGCCATCCTCTCACTTTTGACCACGCCCCCAAACGGGCGGTCATTAACGATGTGAACATGGCTGAAATGGCGTTCGTGCTGCGGCTGCAGCCGGCCATTGTCGGTCTCACCGGTTGGTATAAAACCACGCCGGCTTTTCAGGCGCTGCGCGGGGCGATCCCCGAGTTGGCACCTAAATATCCCGCGCTGGAAAACCTGCTGGCGGTGCATCCCGACTTCTTCTTCGCCGGCTGGAATTACGGCATGAAAGTGGGCGGTGATGTGACCCCGGCGACGCTGGCCCGCTACGGTATCAAGACGCTGGTGCTGAGTGAAAGCTGCATACACGTCGACGGCCAACAGCCGCACGCCAGCATGGCGTTGCTTTATCGCGATATCCTGACGCTCGGCAGCATTTTCGGTAAACGGGAACTGGCGCAGCAGAAGGTCAGCGCGGCCACGCTACGCCGCTTTCTTGAATCCCATCCCCTTATGCGTCTTACCCCCGCGGTACGGCAGCACCGTTATCTGGCGCTGCCGTACCAGGCGTTAACGCCGGGACCGGCCAATATCGACGCGGTGCGCGCGCTGGCGCGTGCGCTGTATCCGGACGCATTTCAATGATCACCTCTCAATGATCACCTCCCGCCTGGGCTATGCCGTGCTGCTCTGCCTGATGGCGTTGCTGGTGGCCGGGCTGATGATAGCGGGCATCATCGCCGGCACGGTAACGCTTCCGGTACAGCAGGTGATGGCCGCCCTCACCGGGCGGGAAGCCTGGGTGCCGGAAATGGTCGCGCGTATCGTCATCGATCTGCGTCTGCCGCGTAGCGTACTGGCCGCCGGCGCCGGGTTGGCGATGGTGGGTGCCTATTTGCAGACCGCAACCCGCAACGCGCTGGCGGACCCTTTTTTATTCGGTCTCTCTTCCGGCGCCTCGGCGGGCGCGGTGCTCATCATCACCCGTTTAGGCGACAGCCTGGGTCAGTGGTCGCTGCCCCTCGCGGTGTTCGCCGGCGGGATTACGTCGGCCTTGGCGGTCATCTGCGGCCTAGCTATCTCGTTTTTGTTCGGCTCATTCACCCATTATTTGGTGTTTTCCGGCGATCAG
The DNA here is from genome assembly GCF_000517405.1 of Candidatus Sodalis pierantonius str. SOPE. Taxonomy (NCBI): domain Bacteria; kingdom Pseudomonadati; phylum Pseudomonadota; class Gammaproteobacteria; order Enterobacterales; family Bruguierivoracaceae; genus Sodalis; species Candidatus Sodalis pierantonii. Next base: position 1,643,685 of record NZ_CP006568.1, read on the forward strand.
CGTGCCGCCGGCGCGTTGCTGTTCTGGACGCTGGGAGGGCTGGGGCTGGCCCGATGGGATAATCTGCCGTTCACCCTGCTGCCGTTGGTCATGCTATTTGGTCTGCTTAATCTGCGCTGGCGTTCGCTGGACGCCTTACTGGCCGGCGAAACCATGGCGCTGTCGCTGGGCGTAGCGGTCATACGGCTACGGATGGAAATCTTCTTGGTTTGCGCGCTGGCCACGTCCCTACTGGTGGCGCTCACCGGCGTAATCGGTTTTGTGGGGCTGATGATCCCCCACCTGGCCAGGCCATTATGCGGGATTCGCCACCGGCGCGTGCTGCCCCTGTGCGCGCTGCTGGGGGCCGCCTTGCTGTGCGGCGGCGATCTGCTCAGCCGGCTGCTGATAGCGCCCCAGGAGCTGCCCATCGGCATTATCACCGCCGGCCTGGGCGGCTTTTTCGTGCTGAGCCTGTTATTGCGCGGGCATCGACCCGGCTAGCGCGGACGCACAACCGCTGCGCCCAACTGAAACCCCGTGCCGTTTGGTCTAAAAAGGTTTTGCATATTAACATAAAGACAATCATCATTATTTAAGTATTCGGCCACTTCTCACAACGCTGGGACTATCTTGCAAAACATCAAAGACTCTGTGCTGCACGCCATCCAGCGTACGCCCTGGTATGCCAAACGGCGTTCCTATCGGGTGCTGTTCTGGCGTGAAATCATCCCGCTGGCGGTACCGATTTTTTTCGAGAACCTGTGCGTGCTGCTAATGGGGGTATTGAGTACCTTTCTGGTCAGTTGGCTAGGCAAAGAGGCGATGGCCGGCGTCGGGCTGGCGGACAGTTTCAACATGGTGATCATCGTCTTTTTCGCCGCGGTGGATCTGGGGACCACGGTGGTGGTGGCCTTTAGTCTGGGCAAGCGCAATCCAGAGCGCGCCAGTCGCTCGCGCTCATGACCGTGCTGTCGGTGCTGATGGCGATAGTCATTCAGTTCTACGGCCACCACATTATCAATGTCATCGCCGGAAACGCCACACCGGAAGTCAAGGCGCTGGCCCTGAGCTATCTGCACATTAGCGTCTGGAGCTACCCCGCCGCCGCGATTGCGCTTATCGGCAGCGGTTATCTACGTGCTCATGACGGGCTTTAATCCGGCGCTCAAAATTTCTTTAAAGAGTTACTTCAGCCGTCTGAACACTAACATCCTGATGGAAGTGCTGGGCATTGGCATCCCCGCCAGTATCGAGTCGGTCTTGTTCAACGGCGGCAAGCTGCTGACCCAGGTATTTGTGGCGGGGATGGGAACCAATGTGATTGCCGGCAACTTTATTGCCTTTTCCATCGTCTCGCTGATTAATCTGCCCGGTAACGCGCTCGGTTCGGCATCGACCATTATTGTCGGCACCCGGCTCGGTAAACGCCAAATCAGCCAGGCGGAGCGCCAGTTGAAACATATTTTCTGGCTCTCCACGCTGGGATTGTGCGCGTTGGCGCTGCTGTCGGCGCCGTTCGCCGGCCTGCTCGCCGCGTTCTACACCAACGAGGCGGACGTTATTTCGGTGGTGAAAATGCTGGTGTGGCTCAATGCGGCGTTCATGCCGCTTTGGGCGGCTTCATGGGTCTTGCCCGCCGGGTTGAAGGGCGCGCGCGATGCGCGTTTCACTATGTGGGTCTCGCTGCTGGGAATGTGGGGCTGCCGTATTGTCCCCGGCTACGCGCTGGGCATCATGTTGGGCATGGGCGTGGCCGGTATCTGGCTCGGCATGTTCCTTGATTGGCTGGTTCGCGGCCTGCTGTTCTATTGGCGGCTCACCAGCGGCCGCTGGCTGAAAAAGCACCCCCGGATCCGGCCGACGCCCGACGAGAGCGCCGCGGTACCGCCCGCACGGCGGGCATAGCGCCGCTAAGCGCTATCTGGCCGCCGTGCGGGGGTCGTTACGTATAGCGCCCCACGTCAGCGCATCGCCAGGTAGGCGGTATTCACTTTCCATAGATAGCGCGGCGCCTGCGGCGCGGGGTGCTTGCGCTGCACATGCTGGTAGAATTGCTGCGGCGTCATGGCATTAATCTGCGCAACGGCAGCGTCGCGGTTGGCGGAAAAGGTGCGCAGCAGGGCGCCGGCGCCATTGACATACGCCACCGTCAGCGCATAGCGCCGGGTTTCCGGGTTGCTAATGCCCGCCAGCTGTTTCTGCAACAAGGATAAATAGGCGGTACCGAGGTCAATATTGGTGGCGGCGTCCTTAAGTTCATGGGTACTGGGCTGACCGTGGCGCCCTTTCAGCCGATAGGCATCGCGTCCCGCGGTGGACGCCTTGAGCTGCATGAGCCCGATGGCGTTGGATTTACTGACTACCGACGGATTGTAACCGGACTCCACCTGAATAATGGCTTTCACCAGCGTTTCATCGACACCATAAATGCTGGCGGAATCGTGAATGTAATCGCTGTATAACCCCGCGGGCTACGTTACCGGCATCAGCAGTTTTGAGCCAGGATGGGTGGTCAACGCCTGCCTGGGTGGCTCTGGACTTTGCCGAGCGCAGCCGGTCAGCAGCAGAGCGACAATGAGACCAATAGAATATCGTTTCACCGTTCCTCTCTTGGTAGGATTGCACCTGCTGGCCTGACGGGTGCTGGTTCCGGTCACATCCGATCACTGATTCCGGTCGCCCGATCAGCGATTCCGATTCTGTCCGATCGCTCATCTTCTATTCCGCCATACTCTGGAGACTTTTAGCTTCCGGGGGCATGGCATGGCACGTAAAAAGAAGAAAGCGAGAACGGAAATGTGCATCTATATTAATGTATTACGTATGAAATTCGAGCAGCGTCGCTCGAATCGCACTATCGCAGCAGCGCTCGGCATAGGCTGTACTACCGTGCACGATATCCTCGGCCGATTCACGGTAGCTAACCTGGTCTGGCCATTGCCGGCGGAACTGTCCCCCGTCGACCTCGACCGCCTGCTCTATCCCGGCAAATCCGGAAAAGTTATCAATACCTTACCCAGCTGGCTTGATATCGATACCGAGTTAAGCCGCAAGGGCATGACCAAGCAGCTGCTCTGGATGGAATATCAGTCCGCCGTGGGCGGTGATGCCCTCGGTTACTCACAGTTTTGTGCACTGTTCCGTGACTGGAAAAAGAAGCAGCGGCGTTCTATGCGCATGGAGCACAAGGCTGGCGAAAAGCTTTTCATCGACTTCTGTGGCCCCACCGTACCTATCGTCAACCCTGCGACCGGTAGCGTACGCCAGGTCGCTATCTTCGTCGCTGCCATGGGCGTGTCAGGCTATGCGTATATCGAAGCCTGCGAAGGCCAGGACATGGCATCGTGGCTCAACGCCAATAGCCGCTGTCTGCACTTCATGGGTGGGGTTCCGGAGCTGATGATACCTGATAATCTGCGCAGCGCTGTCAGCACCCCTGACCGCTATGAGCCGGTCATAAACCAGAGCTACCAGGCGCTGGCAAATCACTATGAGACAGTGGTGCTACCGGCGCGCCCGAGAAAACCGAAAGACAAGGCGAAGGCAGAATCAACTGTGCAGCTGGTAGAACGCTGGGTTTTGGCCCGGTTGCGTAAACGTAGGTTCTACTCGCTGGCCGAACTCAACCAGGTGATACGAGAACTCAATCATGAGTTGAATTTGCGCCCGATGCGTCATTACGGCGGACAAAGTCGCCTTGAACGCTTCGAGCAGCTGGACAAACCGGCTCTTGGGCCTCTACCGCCCACACAATGAGAATACAGTGAGTATCTCGTTGCCCGAGTGGGACCTGATTACCACATAGACTACGGCAAAAACTGGTACTCGGTGCCGCATCCGCTGGTTGGCGAGCGCGTTGACGTCATCGCCACCCAACGGCTGGTGCAAATCCACCATAAGGGCGTCTGCGTGGCTACGCACCCTCGCAGCGATAACGCCTATAGGCACACGACTCAGGCGGCGCACATGCCGGCTAACCATAAGGGGCAGAGTCAGTGGACGCCGGAAAGGCTGTGCAGTTGGGCGCTGTCGGTGGGTGTGTGCACACTGAAAGTGGTCGAGTCCATCCAAAAGAGCAAAGCCCATCCGGAGCAGGCTTACCGCTCCGTGCTGGGGCTACTCAATCTGCAACGGCGCTATGAGACGACGCGACTGGAGAAGGCCTGCGCGCTGGCGTTGGAGAAAGGGTGCATTAACCGCTCTTTCATAGCCAACGTATTGAAACACGGTCGTGAAAGTGAGGTCACCCAGGACGGAGCCGGCGTATCAATGCTGGTTCACGAAAACCTCCGAGGTCCGGACAGTTATCACTAAGGAGAATAAATATGGATACACTGTTAATGGCTCTGCGAGAGCTGAAGTTGTCGGCAATGGTCCAGGCGTTGGAGACGCAACGCGAACTCCCGGGGAGTTATGGGGAGCTGGGGTTCGAGGAGCGGTTGTCGCTGATGGTAGAAGCGGAAAATTTGCATAGAAAAAACAACTACATATGCCGTCTGCGACGGCAATCGCAAATGCGCTTGCAGGCAAAACCGGAAGATATCCGCTATATCCCTAGCCGAGGAGTGACACCGGAACAGATGCGAGATCTGCTAGGGGGACAATATCTGAAATATCAGAAAAGCATACTCATCACGGGGCCAACAGGTACGGGCAAAACCTGGCTCAGTTGTGCGCTTGGTGCGCAGGCATGCCGGCAGCAATATAGCGTGCGTTACTGGCGAGTGGGTCGGTTGCTGGCCCATCTTCACCAGTGTCAGGTAGACGGGACCTATCTAAAACAGCTTAAGCAGTTAGAAAAAATAGAGTTACTGATCTTGGACGACGTGGGCCTAGAATCAATAAGTCCGATGCAGGCAACGATGCTGTTGGAGGTGATGGAAGATCGCTACGACAAAAGCAGCAGCATCCTGATCAGTCAACTGCCGGTGAAAAAATGGTATGGACTGATAGAAAACCCCACGACAGCTGACGCGTTACTCGATCGGTTAGTACACCCCAGCTATAGACTGGAACTTAAAGGCGAATCACTACGCAAAGAGCAAGGAGTAGCCAGCACAGGAAAAATAGACTAAACCCGAGTCAGAAGATGAGCGAACACGTGAACGAATATCACTGGAATGGGTGATCGGAAAATATGACCCTGTACACGATTCTGTGTAAATGCCTTTTCTCAGAAGTGACCGTCCAGGCGGTCAACCGAAGAGCCTGTTTAGAAATTTGTGTATTTGCCTGATTTTGATATGTTCAATCCAACATCAAAAACAGGTTAATTTATGGACGAAAAACAGTTGCAGGCTCTGGCTAACGAACTGGCCAAAAATCTCAAAACCCCTGAAGATCTCAGTCACTTCGATCAGCTGCTGAAAAAAATTAGCGTCGAAGCAGCTCTCAATGCCGAAATGACCCATCACCTCGGCTACGATAAAAATCAGCCTAAACCGGGGACCAACGCCCGCAACGGCTATTCCACAAAAACCGTTACCACTGGCGATGGCCCGCTGGCGCTGCGTACTCCGCGCGATCGTGACGGTTCCTTTGAACCGCAACTGGTGAAGAAGAACCAGACCCGGATTACCGGGATGGATAACCAGATTTTATCGTTGTACGCCAAAGGGATGACCACCCGCGAGATCGCCGCCGCGTTCAAAGAGCTGTATGACGCCGATGTCTCGCCGGCGCTGGTCTCAAAGGTCACCGATGCGGTCATGGAGCAGGTTGTCGAATGGCAAAACCGGCCTCTGGATGCAGTCTATCCCATTGTTTATCTTGACTGTATCGTTCTAAAAGTCCGGCAGGATAGCCGCATCATCAACAAATCTGTGTTCCTGGCGCTGGGCATCAACATCGAAGGCCAGAAAGAGTTGCTAGGTATGTGGCTGGCCGAAAATGAAGGCGCAAAGTTCTGGCTGAACGTGCTGACAGAGCTGAAAAACCGCGGCCTGAACGATATCCTTATCGCCTGCGTAGACGGGCTGAAAGGTTTCCCTGACGCTATTAACGCGGTGTATCCGGAGGCGCGGCTCCAGCTGTGTATCGTGCATATGGTGCGCAACAGCCTGCGGTTCGTCTCCTGGAAGGACTACAAGGCCGTCACCCGCGACCTGAAAGCTATCTATCAGGCCCCTACGGAAGAAGCCGGCTTGCAGGCGCTGGAAGCGTTCTCCAGTGCCTGGGACATCCGCTACCCGCAAATAAGTCGAAGCTGGCAGGCAAACTGGGCCAATCTGACCACATTCTTTGCCTACCCAACGGACATCCGCAAGGTGATCTACACGACCAACGCCATCGAGTCGTTAAACAGCGTGATCCGGCATGCCATCAAAAAGCGCAAGGTGTTCCCGACCGACGACGCAGTGAAAAAGGTGGTGTGGCTGGCGATACAGGCGGCCTCACAGAAATGGACAATGCCTTTGAGGGACTGGCGCATGGCAATGAGCCGCTTTATTAGGAGCCTGTTTAGAAATTTGTGTATTTGCCTGATTTTGATATGTTCAATCCAACATCAAAAACAGGTTAATTTATGGACGAAAAACAGTTGCAGGCTCTGGCTAACGAACTGGCCAAAAATCTCAAAACCCCTGAAGATCTCAGTTACTTCGATCGGCTGCTGAAAAAAATTAGCGTCGAAGCAGCTCTCAATGCCGAAATGTCCCATCACCTCGGCTACGATAAAAATCAGCCTAAACCGGGGACCAACGCCCGCAACGGCTATTCCACAAAAACCGTTACCACTGGCGATGGCCCGCTGGCGCTGCGTACTCCGCGCGATCGTGACGGTTCCTTTGAACCGCAACTGGTGAAGAAGAACCAGACCCGGATTACCGGGATGGATAACCAGATTTTATCGTTGTACGCCAAAGGGATGACCACCCGCGAGATCGCCGCCGCGTTCAAAGAGCTGTATGACGCCGATGTCTCGCCGGCGCTGGTCTCAAAGGTCACCGATGCGGTCATGGAGCAGGTTGTCGAATGGCAAAACCGGCCTCTGGATGCAGTCTATCCCATTGTTTATCTTGACTGTATCGTTCTAAAAGTCCGGCAGGACAGCCGCATCATCAACAAATCTGTGTTCCTGGCGCTGGGCATCAACATCGAAGGCCAGAAAGAGTTGCTAGGTATGTGGCTGGCCGAAAATGAAGGCGCAAAGTTCTGGCTGAACGTGCTGACAGAGCTGAAAAACCGCGGCCTGAACGATATCCTTATCGCCTGCGTAGACGGGCTGAAAGGTTTCCCTGACGCTATTAACGCGGTGTATCCGGAGGCGCGGCTCCAGCTGTGTATCGTACATATGGTGCGCAACAGCCTGCGGTTCGTCTCCTGGAAGGACTACAAGGCCGTCACCCGCGACCTGAAAGCTATCTATCAGGCCCCTACGGAAGAAGCCGGCTTGCAGGCGCTGGAAGCGTTCTCCAGTGCCTGGGACATCCGCTACCCGCAAATAAGTCGAAGCTGGCAGGCAAACTGGGCCAATCTGGCCACGTTCTTTGCCTACCCAACGGACATCCGCAAGGTGATCTACACGACCAACGCCATCGAGTCGTTAAACAGCGTGATCCGGCATGCCATCAAAAAGCGCAAGGTGTTCCCGACCGACGACGCAGTGAAAAAGGTGGTGTGGCTGGCGATACAGGCGGCCTCACAGAAATGGACAATGCCTTTGAGGGACTGGCGCATGGCAATGAGCCGCTTTATTATCGAGTTCGGTGACCGCCTGGACGGTCACTTCTGAGAAAAGGCATTTACACAGAATCGTGTACAGGGTCTTAGCCAGAGCCTGCAACTGTTTTTCGTCCATAAATTAACCTGTTTTTGATGTTGGATTGAACATATCAAAATCAGGCAAATACACAAATTTCTAAACAGGCTCCCGGCGTCGGTTCCCCCACCTGAGCCACCATTGATCTGTGACTAGGTTTTGACCAATAAAAAACACGCTCCCGGCGTGTTATTGGCCGGTGCAGATTCCGACGTATCCGATCAGCTGTTCCGGCGACATCCGATCAGTTATTCCGATATTTTCCGATCACCCATTCCAGTGATATTCGTTCACGTGTTCGCTCATCTTCTGACTCGGGTTTAGTCTATTTTTCCTGTGCTGGCTACTCCTTGCTCTTTGCGTAGTGATTCGCCTTTAAGTTCCAGTCTATAGCTGGGGTGTACTAACCGATCGAGTAACGCGTCAGCTGTCGTGGGGTTTTCTATCAGTCCATACCATTTTTTCACCGGCAGTTGACTGATCAGGATTCTGCTGCTTTTGTCGTAGCGATCCGCTTTGTTGAATAAATCCGAAATTTGTGACGACTTCCTTCCTATCAGGGCGATTGTTACATGATGCGGACGCTGTTTGGCATTCCTAACAGTGTGATCCGGTTGAGTGCTTTAACCATTGCCATTGCCTCACCTACCTGCGCGTCATAGTCATGCAGACTCAGATGACCACCCAGAAGTGTTTTAAACCGGAACATGGCCGTTTCAGCCAGTGAACGCCGGTGATAACCTACTTTCTTTTTCCAGGTATCGTTATTGCCGCTCAGATGCTGATTTGCCACCGCATGGTTACGCTCATGGTATCGAGCTGGCCAATATTGCGCACCACTTCGCGGTGGGATAAGCGGCTTTATTTTTTTCCTCAGCAGAGCATCATGACAGTAACGCGTATCGTAAGCACTGTCAGCCGACGCTTCCCTGATTTTCCGGTGGGTTTGGTTAATCAGCCCGGGCAGCGCCTGCGCATCTGTCGTACCGCTTAGCGATAAATCGGCACAGATAATTTCATGTGTCACGCTATCTACTGCCAGATGAAGCTTGCGCCATACTCTGCGCCTCTCAGCCCCATGCTGCCTGACTTTCCATTCGCCTTCGCCGAAGACTTTCAGGCCGGTGCCATCGATGACCAGGTGTGAGATTTCGCCGCGGGTTGGCGTTTTTATGCTGATGTCGACGGTTTTTGCTCGCCGGCTGACCAGAGAGTAATCTGGGCAGCGCAGCGACAGCCCCATCAGTTTAAAAATCGAGTCAACGAAACCCTGTAACGCCCGGAGCGAAAGGTTAAACACGCGCTTTATCATCAGAACCGTGGTAATGGCCATATCGGTGTAGTGAAGCGGCCGGCCACGATGTTCAGGTGGTGTACTCTCAGTCCATGCAGCAATGGCTGACTCATCAAGCCATACTGTCAGGTCCCCCCGCTGCCTGAGCGCATTGTTATATGCGGCCTTTGCAAACCCTTAAAGGTTTTCCCACTTTTTTATTCTCCTTAGTGATAACTGTCCGGACCTCGGAGGTTTTCGTGAACCAGCATTGATACGCCGGCTCCGTCCTGTGACCTCACTTTGACGACCGTGTTCAATACGTGTGGGTTAGGAAAGAGCGGTTAATGCACCTTCTTCCAAACGCCAAGCGCGCCAGCCTTTTTCCAGTGGGTCGTCTCATAGCGCCGTTGCAGATTGAGTAGCCCAGCACGGAGCGGTAACCCTGCTCCGGATGGGCTTGTTTTTTTTGGATGGACTCGACCACTTTCAGTGTGCACACACCCACCGACAGCGCCCAACTGCACAGCCTTTCCGGCGTCCACTGACTCTGCCCCTTATGGTTAGCCGGCATGTGCGCCGCCTGAGTCGTGTGCCTATAGGCGTTATCGCTGCGAGGGTGCGTAGCCACGCAGACGCCCTTATGGTGGATTTGCACCAGCCGTTGGGTGGCGATGACGTCAACGCGCTCGCCAACCAGCGGATGCGGCACCGAGTACCAGTTTTTGCCGTAGTCTATGTGGTAATCAGGTCCCACTCGGGCAACGAGATACTCACTGTATTCCCATTGTGTGGGCGGTAGAGGCCCAAGAGCCGGTTTGTCCAGCTGCTCGAAGCGTTCAAGGCGACTTTGTCCGCCGTAATGACGCATCGGGCGCAAATTCAACTCATGATTGAGTTCTCGTATCACCTGGTTGAGTTCGGCCAGCGAGTAGAACCTACGTTTACGCAACCGGGCCAAAACCCAGCGTTCTACCAGCTGCACAGTTGATTCTGCCTTCGCCTTGTCTTTCGGTTTTCTCGGGCGCGCCGGTAGCACCACTGTCTCATAGTGATTTGCCAGCGCCTGGTAGCTCTGGTTTATGACCGGCTCATAGCGGTCAGGGGTGCTGACAGCGCTGCGCAGATTATCAGGTATCATCAGCTCCGGAACCCCACCCATGAAGTGCAGGCAGCGGCTATTGGCGTTGAGCCACGATGCCATGTCCTGGCCTTCGCAGGCTTCGATATACGCATAGCCTGACACGCCCATGGCAGCGACGAAGATAGCGACCTGGCGTACGCTACCGGTCGCAGGGTTGACGATAGGTACGGTGGGGCCACAGAAGTCGATGAAGAGCTTTTCGCCAGCCTTGTGCTCCATGCGCATGGAACGCCGCTGCTTCTTTTTCCAGTCACGGAACAGTGCACAAAACTGTGAGTAACCGAGGGCATCACCGCCCACGGCGGACTGATATTCCATCCAGAGCAGCTGCTTGGTCATGCCCTTGCGGCTTAACTCGGTATCGATATCAAGCCAGCTGGGTAAGGTATTGATAACTTTTCCTGATTTGCCGGGATAGAGCAGGCGGTCGAGGTCGACGGGGGACAGTTCCGCCGGCAATGGCCAGACCAGGTTAGCTACCGTGAATCGGCCGAGGATATCGTGCACGGTAGTACAGCCTATGCCGAGCGTTGCTGCGATAGTGCGATTCGAGCGACGCTGCTCGAATTTCATACGTAAGACATTAATATAGATGCACATTTCCGTTCTCGCTTTCTTCTTTTTACGTGCCATGCCATGCCCCAGGAAGCTAAAAGTCTCCAGAGTATGGCGGAACAGAAGATGAGCGATCGGACAGAATCGGAATCGCTGATCGGGCGACCGGAATCAGTGATCGGGTGAAATCGGAATCAGTGATCGGATGTGACCGGAACTAGCAGCCGGTACACACGGCGGGTTGCGAATCCTGGCATCTGAATTTGCAGATTAGCTATAGCGCATGGGTTGATCTTCCGTCAATACGATTGCTGGGTTACACTTGCTCAAAAGAGGAGGATCCCTCATATGGGTCAAGTTGCGTTCGATATATTAAAATTCGTTGAAACGCTTGAAACTGCTGGCTTGCCTAAAGATCAGGCTAAGGCAATTTCGCTTGCGGTTCGTGAATCGCATGAAGCCGTCGATGTTGCTACTAAGCGCGACCTTGATGATCTGCGGAAGGAAATAATTGCCCGCTTCGAGAAGAACGAAGCTCAGATGGATGCCAGATTTGATAGGGTCGATGCTCGTTTTGATAAAATTAACGATAAATTTGAGAAGTTTGGCATGCAGATGACCATTCGGCTCGGGTTAATGGTGGCTGCTGGTGTCAGCATCATCGCCGCTATTCTTAAAATGTGACGCTGGCCTGTGCGCTATAGCGCATGGGTTATTATCCTTGTTTCTTATTTTTTCACGGTGCCGCCAGTTAAGGCAAAAAACACCAGCCGGACCTGAAAGACAGAAAGCAGATTATTTAAAGAGTAAAGATTAAATTTGCTTTTTATCGCATCAAGCATCTTTTTAACCGTTACGTAAGCAACATCACGCGCTGCTGCAATCTCTTTTTTGGATAGGCCAAGGGCTTTGTTGAATAAATCGAACTTTTAGGTGACTGGCGGCTCTGATCACTACATTCGTTTCAACATCAGGTCCCCATGGCAAAGCGTAGGCCAAGAGAAAAGAGCATTGCTGTTTCAAGCTGCTCTATCGTGGTCAGCTCAGGGAAAACATCACGGAATTTCTCTACTTGCTTTACGTCGAAGGACTTCATGCTGCACTCCCAACTTTCAGTAGGTGGATACGCTGACGCGGGGTCAGATGCTTCGAGGCGAATGCAAAATGAACAATCTCGCTGCGGGTGAACGGTTGCACTTTCAATGCGCGTGCGGGCGCTGTACTCTTTTTCATAGCTCAAATCCTATGTTGGTAGGTTTTGGGTTAGGTGTCTGTTGGGATGTGTGGTCCCTTCAGGCACCGCCAGTTTTGTTGTATTTCACTTCTTGCGGGCTGCACAAAATCGCTGTAGCCCTTGTGGAATGCGGGCTCTTCTGCTCGCAAGCCCCATTACGCCGACGTCAAAAGCATTTATGAATGCCTCACGCATTTTTGCTGTGAGCGACCAACGGGCAGTGGCAACGCCCATTTCCGTGGGTTTCAGGATGATTCCACCTCTCTCGCTAGAGTAGACCTCAAGGCCGGTGATACGCGGCTCCCAATGTTCAATACCATTAGGCACGATAAGCGTTTGGTTATAGTTCATGGAGGTAACTCCTTCCGTTGATGTGGTGGATACGCTACACTTGGCCTAAACAGGAGGATTACCCATGGGCCAAGTTGCATTTGATACATTGCAGGCGTCAGAAGAGCTTCAAACCGCCGGGCTTACCAGTGAGCAAGCCAAGGCGATTTCGCTCGTTGTACGCAAGTCTCACGAGGTGGCGGATGTAGCTACGAAGCGTGACCTTGAGGATGTGCACAAAGATTTAACGGTTCAGATAACCGATGTTCGTAAAGATATGGACGCTCGCTTCGAGAAGAACGAAGCTCAGATGCAAGCCCGCTTCGAGAAGACCGACGCGCAGATAGCCGATGTCCGTAAGGATATGGAAGCTCGCTTCGAGAAGAATGAAGCTCAGATGCAGGCTCGCTTCGAAAAGACTGAAGCTCAGATCGCCTTACTCCGTAAGGATGTTGAACATACTGCGGATGGGTTACTGATAAAACTGAGTGCTGTGATGCTTGCTATCGCCGGTCTGGCATCAACCATTGTCACTGTGGTCATTAAGCTGCTTTGATTTTCAGCAACATACCTCCTGCGTCAGGCGCTTAACCTGCTTGCGTAGCCGCTGAGCCCGTACACGATTCTGTGTAAATGTGTTTTGGCATGTACACAGAATCGTGTACAGGGTCGCCTTGTTCAAATAGACGAATTTAGACTCTTTGTTTTTCATTCCCCAAGGAATCGCCGCATGCTCCATTATGGCGATAAGGGGAATGTGGTTCAAGGTATGTAGGGTTAAACCGCCGGAGACTGGATCATTGAGACTACCCATGATTGCTATTCCTCTATGATGAATTGTCAGTTTAAGAAAACCTCTGACCGGTGACTCAGAAAATTACATGATTTAAGGGGCAGGTAAAGAGTAATTCCTTCCCAATAAACGGGAGTCCATCAACATAGGTGCATAACTAAAAGCAATACTCGCGCAGACAGCGAGTTAATTAATCTTTAGCAAGTCAAGGGAGTGGCCTGATGGTCACCATGCCGTCGTCAAGAACGCCGACCGTCCAGCAAGCGACACAGGTCGTCGGCCGGGCCCGCCATTGCCGAACGGACGCCGAGGAAATGATTCCGTGTCGTCGCTACCGCTTGGCCACTCATTTTTGCGGGTTTTGCCGCGAACGGTTGGTGCCAACGACGAGCTGTGTCCTGAGGCGCGCTCTTTTTGATGGTGTTTACCACCGCGGCGGGCCGTAAACGGTCATTATTAATAATCTTTACTGCCGGTGAAGGATACAAAAAGCCTCTTTTGCGGCGGAACGCGTCGGGACAAACCAGGGTGGAAATCAAAAAAAACCATAACGTTTACTATTAGTTTGAGTTTGGCGTGATGTAAATCTGTTCATAATTAATATATTGATAATCAGTTTAAAATTATGAGCACTATAATAGTTTTGTTTTGGATAAGCCGTTATGTCCCATTCGATCGTGCATGAAATTGATGGTTATCCGCAAAGCGGATGGAGCCTGTTTTGGGCCCTTTTTTCAGGTGAATGTAAATCGGGTGAAATTTGGGATAATACTCCGTTTCGCGGCTTTGTTGAATAAATCGAACTTTTAGGTGACTGGCGGCTCTGATCACTACATTCGTTTCAACATCAGGTCCCCATGGCAAAGCAAAAGTTTAAAATTACCAACTGGCCCGCATATAACAATGCGCTCAGGCAGCGGGGGGACCTGACAGTATGGCTTGATGAGTCAGCCATTGCTGCATGGACTGAGAGTACACCACCTGAACATCGTGGCCGGCCGCTTCACTACACCGATATGGCCATTACCACGGTTCTGATGATAAAGCGCGTGTTTAACCTTTCGCTCCGGGCGTTACAGGGTTTCGTTGACTCGATTTTTAAACTGATGGGGCTGTCGCTGCGCTGCCCAGATTACTCTCTGGTCAGCCGGCGAGCAAAAACCGTCGACATCAGCATAAAAACGCCAACCCGCGGCGAAATCTCACACCTGGTCATCGATGGCACCGGCCTGAAAGTCTTCGGCGAAGGCGAATGGAAAGTCAGGCAGCATGGGGCTGAGAGGCGCAGAGTATGGCGCAAGCTTCATCTGGCAGTAGATAGCGTGACACATGAAATTATCTGTGCCGATTTATCGCTAAGCGGTACGACAGATGCGCAGGCGCTGCCCGGGCTGATTAACCAAACCCACCGGAAAATCAGGGAAGCGTCGGCTGACAGTGCTTACGATACGCGTTACTGTCATGATGCTCTGCTGAGGAAAAAAATAAAGCCTCTTATCCCACCGCGAAGTGGTGTGCAATATTGGCCAGCTCGATACCATGAGCGTAACCATGCGGTGGCAAATCAGCATCTGAGCGGCAATAACGATACCTGGAAAAAGAAAGTAGGTTATCACCGGCGTTCACTGGCTGAAACGGCCATGTTCCGGTTTAAAACACTTCTGGGTGGTCATCTGAGTCTGCATGACTATGACGCGCAGGTAGGTGAGGCAATGGCAATGGTTAAAGCACTTAACCGGATCACACTGTTAGGAATGCCAAACAGCGTCCGCATCATGTAACAATCGCCCTGATAGGAAGGAAGTCGTCACAAATTTCGGATTTATTCAACAAAGCGCCGTTTCGCCTGAAATTCTTATTGCGTACGCTTATTAATCCGGTGGTAACGCTGAGTTTTCTACAGCGCGTCGCGACCGACTCGCTATTGCATCACGTGGCGTTGGCGCAAAATACCTTGCCCGCGAAAATCCATCGTCCCTATCTTTTTGCCGCCTTACCGGTAGCGACGCGCGCTCAGGCTATCCTTGAACACTATACTTTCATCCAAACGCTGCCATCTTTGCCGCTGCGGCAAGCGCTGTCGGTGCCAACGGCCACCCGGCTGTGCGTACTGGAGGGCAAGAACGGTGAACGTTTTGAGATCAAACTGAGTATGAGCCGTTTTGAACGCGGGTGAGGCGACGTTGACCATCCACGACGCGCTTTGTTGAATAAATCCGAAATTTGTGACGACTTCCTCCCTATCAGGGCGATTGTTACATGATGCGGACGCTGTTTGGCATTCCTAACAGTGTGATCCGGTTAAGTGCTTTAACCATTATTGCCATTGCCTCACCTACCTGCGCGTCATAGTCATGCAGACTCAGATGACCACCCAGAAGTGTTTTAAACCGGAACATGGCCGTTTCAGCCAGTGAACGCCGGTGATAACCTACTTTCTTTTTCCAGGTATCGTTATTGCCGCTCAGATGCTGATTTGCCACCGCATGGTTACGCTCATAGTATCGAGCTGGCCAATATTGCGCACCACTTCGCGGTGGGATAAGCGGCTTTATTTTTTTCCTCAGCAGAGCATCATGACAGTAACGCGTATCGTAAGCACTGTCAGCCGACGCTTCCCTGATTTTCCGGTGGGTTTGGTTAATCAGCCCGGGCAGCGCCTGCGCATCTGTCGTACCGCTTAGCGATAAATCGGCACAGATAATTTCATGTGTCACGCTATCTACTGCCAGATGAAGCTTGCGCCATACTCTGCGCCTCTCAGCCCCATGCTGCCTGACTTTCCATTCGCCTTCGCCGAAGACTTTCAGGCCGGTGCCATCGATGACCAGGTGTGAGATTTCGCCGCGGGTTGGCGTTTTTATGCTGATGTCGACGGTTTTTGCTCGCCGGCTGACCAGAGAGTAATCTGGGCAGCGCAGTGACAGCCCCATCAGTTTAAAAATTGAGTCAACGAAACCCTGTAACGCCCGGAGCGAAAGGTTAAACACGCGCTTTATCATCAGAACCGTGGTAATGGCCATATCGGTGTAGTGAAGCGGCCGACCACGATGTTCAGGTGGTGTACTCTCAGTCCATGCAGCAATGGCTGACTCATCAAGCCATACTGTCAGGTCCCCCCGCTGCCTGAGCGCATTGTTGTATGCGGGCCAGTTGGTAATTTTAAACTTTTGCTTTGCCATGGGGACCTGATGTTGAAACGAATGTAGTGATCAGAGCCGCCAGTCACCTAAAAGTTCGATTTATTCAACAAAGTCTCCACGACGCTGAAAATCGCCTGGCGTCGCTTACCTTTTCGATAATGACGTTCCAGAAAAAGCAGACCCTATTTATCGGTGGACTACAGGGCGCCAGCCGCAGCACGTCCCATAACGTTATCAAAGAGGCGACCAAAGCCTGCCATGGTTTATTTCCCAAGCGGCTGCTGGTCGAGATGTTACAGCTTATCAGTGGTGAGATAGGGGCGCCGCAAATTATCGCGGTCGGCGATAAAAGCCATGTTTTCCAGAGCGCACGTTATCGCGGCAGTAAGCAAAAAGTGTTTCTTGCCCATTACGATGATTTTTGGGCCTCGGTGGAAGGCGTTGCGCTTACGGGAGGGCTTTACGCATTGCCGCAGCGAATCACCCGTAAATCCCTCGACGATCTTCCAAGCAAGAAACGCGCCGAGTATCGCAGGCGATTTGCCCTGCTGGAGGACATGCAAGCGCAATTCGCTGCGTTTATTCATACCACGGCGGCATAATCGACGGACTCCCCCGGCGCGCGGGGGACGTTTTTACCGGCTGACTCAAAACACCACCGGCTGCCCTGGGCGAAGGGCCAATGCCGGCGGCGTGAGGCGGCAAGCCGCGTGCGCCGGCACGGGCTTCACAGCGTCATCAGCGCGGCTACTCTTTCGTCTGTCAGAGTGGACATGAATTCGGTTATGTCGTAATCTGCCACGGCGGTGAAGGGATCCTCGGCTAAAATGCGTTCCAATTCATCCCGCGCCATGCTACGAGCGAGAATGACGCCGCCGGTGCGGGGGATCTTACGGCCGGCGGCGATGAAGATACCCTCGGCAAAATAGGTCTTCAGCCAGTTTATGTGATCTTCCTGCAAGGCCGTCACTTGGGGCATGGCATGGGCTGGTTATAGCGCAACGTAATAAGAAACATGGACCACTCCAAATCAAAAGAATCCCGCAAGCGTCTCGCGGTCGTTGAGTCAAACATTTTGTGTCGGGGCTGGGACGCTGGCGCGCGGGAACACCTGTCGTTCGGGTGATGCGCCGGTTTGTGGGGTGGGGGAGGGAGCTTAAAGAAATAGACGTTCAGATCAGCGTTTCGCCTGCCCTGGCGCGACGCGCTTGCGCCAGGGAGGTGCCGTTGCCCGGCCGGGGGGGGCGGGCGCGGTATTGTCCACCGGTACCGCGGCGCCGCTTTGTTCCGGTACGCTGGTTTGCAGGGTAACCGGTGCGGCGGTCCCCTGTTGTTTCTGATCGGTGTCGGGACCTTCGGTAATGGTCCGCTCATCAACCGGTTGCACCTGTACCGTCGCAGTTTGGCCGTTGTCGCCCTGGGCGGTGATGTTCTCCGGCATGCCGGAACGACGCTGTAACGCCTGATCAACCGTACCTTGATAAACGCTGGGATCCACCAGAACATGGCTAACGTTGACCGGCAGATTAATCGGCACCGGCTCGTTCGAGTTAAATTGTTCCTCGGTCACCGAAAGCGGGTTATGCACTTCCAGGTAGCGCGAACCATCCGGTTCAATCGTGGCTTTTACCGGTTCATTAATAAACTGAACGCGGGTGCCGACCGGCACATGATCAAACAGATATTTGATATCGTCGGCGCGCAGACGTACGCAGCCGTGGCTGACGCGCAAACCGATGCCGAAGTTGGCGTTGGTGCCGTGCACCGCATACAGGCGGCCAACATACAGCGCATAGAGACCCATCGGGTTATCCGGGCCCGCCGGGAACACTTCCGGCAGCGTTTCACCGCGCGCGGCGTATTCCGCGTGCATGGCTTTGGTCGGCGTCCAGGTGGGACCGTCTTTCTTGCGTTGCACCGAGGTCACCCAGTTGGAAGGGGTGTCTTTACCCAGCTCGCCAATGCCGATAGGCAGTACGATGACCGTCTTGGTGCCTTTCGGATAGTAATACAGACGCATTTCGGCGCTGTTGATCACGATGCCTCCATGGGGGGTGTCCGGCAAAATCAGCTGCTGTGGAATGATCATTTTGGTGCCGGGGGCCGGGAGATAGACATCCACGCCCGGATTGGTTTCGAGCATATTGCTGAGCCCCATTTGGAACTGGGCGGCAAAATGCTCAAGCGGTAGTTTGTTCCCTTCGGGAACGGTGATTTGCAAGTTTTCCCCCACCAGGCGGCTTTTGCCTTCCGGTAACGGATAGACAACGGCGAAGGTGGACTGACTGTAAACAGCCATTGCCAATACCATGCTACAGAACGCGCGAATTTTCATTTTCATAAAGTGTCAGATGTAATCGCCTTACAGGCAGCCAATGAGTGTTTACCCGGCATCATGTGCCGGAGGTGCATTATAAGTGCTCAATCCCCGGCGTGGAAAGGATAAGTGTAACCGAAACGGTAACGCTCTGCTCAGCGTATACGCGAATCAACGTATGCTGTGATAATCTGTGAGGGTAACTGCGTCAAAAAAAGGAGCGCGAATGGAACGGCTCGATTGCGATCGCATGCTGGTGGCGGTGCTGGAGATGGGGAGTTTTGCCGCCGCCGCTCGTCTTGGCACCAGTAGTGGCCAGGCGTCGAAAATGATTTCGCGCCTCGAAGCCTGTCTGGGGGTGCAATTTATCAAACGCACTACCCGCGCACTGTCCCCTACCGAGGTTGGACAAACTTATTATCATCGGATCAAAATTCTGCTCGATGAGCTGGACGCGCTAGACGCCTCGGTGCGCAGCGCCGCGGATGCGCCGTCGGGCCGTCTGTGGCTGACCTCTTCCATTTCCTTCGGCGCCCGACAGCTGGCGCCGGTACTGGTGGATTTCGCCCGCCAATATCCCGCGATTATTCTCGATGCCGATTTTTCGGAGCAGATGGTGAATCTGGTAGATGAGGGGTGTGACATCGCGTTGCGCATCGGTCGGCTGGACGACAGCAGTCTGGTTGCCCGCAAGCTCTGTGATGTGCGCATTGTGCTGGCGGCCTCGCCGGACTATTTGTTGCGCCGTGGCGAACCGACGCAACCCTCCGATCTCCGCTTTCATGACTGTATCGTTGATACCAATTTTCGCGATCCGAACTGGCAATTTGGTTCCAGTGGCGATGATGGCGCGGTGTCAATTAGCATTAATAGCCGTCTGCATTTTGCCAACGCCGACGCGTGCTTGTACGCGGCGATGTCCGGCCTGGGCATTACCCGGATTCCTTCGTTTATTTGCGATGAGCATTTTCGCAGCGGCCGGCTCACTCCGCTCCTCCCGCAGCGGGAAATGACGCCACTTGGTCTATACGCCATTTATCCGCCGGCACGTCATCTGGCCACTAAGGTGCGAGCGTTGGTGGATTATCTCGCAAATCGCTTCCGCGGCCAACCAGCCTGGGATCAGGGCTGGTGAGGAATTGCTTCCATAATGGAAATTAATAACCTCTGAGTGGGAGGATTATCATCCGATCGGCATCACGGTATCTTGCGAAATGTGAACGCAGCCATAGGCTTGCGCGCCTGCTGGTGCGGCTAATGACGCTGGCGATTTTCCTTCCGGCCCGCAGCGGCGGAAAAAACGAACGGCATTAACCCGGTGGCTCCGGCGTTGGTGATACTGGATTTGTAATAGTAAGGAATACGCGATGAACACTAGCCTGATTATTCTTTTGCACGGCGTAGGCAGCAGCGGCGATGATTTGCTTCCTCTGGCGGATGCCTGGAAGCACCAGTTACCCGGCTGTGACTTTGCTTCTCCCGATGCGCCGACGCATTCCGATTTTGGTCAAGGCTATCAGTGGTTCAGCGTAGTAGGCGTAACGGAACAAAACCGGCCGAGGTGCATTCAGGCGGCGCGGGTATCGTTTGATACCACGCTGGCGCGCTTAATGGCGGTCCGGGGACTGGAGGGACAGCCGGAGAAGGTGGTGCTGGTGGGGTTTTCCCAGGGCGCGACCATGGCTCTGGATGAGGTCGCTTCCGACCACCGGCCGGGTGGTCGCTTTTTCCGGCAGATTGGCGACACCGCTCCCCCTAACGCCGGCAGCGGCGCAGACGCCGGTGCTATTGCTGCATGGAGGGCAAGATGACGTTATTCCCGCGAGCGAAAGTCCGCTGGCCGCGCGATTGCTGACCTCGGTGGGCATGAAGGCGACGACGAAAATCTTTCCGGGCCTCGGCCATACGCTTTCACCGGAGGGCATTACGCTCGCCGGACGGTTCATTGCCCAGGCCGTAAGCCGCGGAAGGTAAACCGCCCCGAACGTCTTACCGCGGGAGTAACAGGACGTCGGAGCGGTGGCGGCGACATCGGTTATCCCTTGGATTTACGGGGATCGCTGGTGCGCGGATAGGTGCGTTCTTCCTGAATCGTGCCATCCTGTTTATGAATTTTCACCGAGGCCGTTTTGCCGGTCATATAACTGTGGGTGAGGGTAATAATTTCATCCTTGGTCGCCGCCGTTTTTGAGGGACGACTATTACCTTCCTTGGTTAAGACCCATTTATCTTCAGCTTTAGTGACATAATAATTATCCATCTTAACTCCTGTTGCGTGATAGGGGTACGGCACGGCAAGCGTCTTTTCCACAGCAGAATGAAAGAAGTATTAATACTGCAATAATAAGCGTAGCAGTTAAACGGCCGTTTGTCGCGCTGGCAATCGCTATTACCATGATGTGCAGGTTGCTCCCGGTACTCGCCTGCTGTGCCGGCGGGACGTTGACAGGTTGTCATTCCGATGGCCCGGCGGGCGGATAACAGGTTGTCATATCGATATGCTGTAATAGCGGTTGCGGGGCGCGCTGGGGTGCGGACGAGGGGAGGATGATGAAGGGGAATGGCGGGAACAATAACAAAAGGAAAGAGAGTAGGTGCTTAAGGCGCAACGGGGCAAAAGGGAGAAGGCGTGGATAACTTAGGCGGCAACAACGTAAAGAGGGGGGGGGGGGGGAAACAACGCAGGATCGCGGCTTCGATGCCGCTTGCTGGCGCATGCCGGCCTTGGGCGCGTTATCGCACGCGACGGCAAGGAGCCTGTTTAGAAATTTGTGTATTTGCCTGATTTTGATATGTTCAATCCAACATCAAAAACAGGTTAATTTATGGACGAAAAACAGTTGCAGGCTCTGGCTAACGAACTGGCCAAAAATCTCAAAACCCCTGAAGATCTCAGTCACTTCGATCAGCTGCTGAAAAAAATTAGCGTCGAAGCAGCTCTCAATGCCGAAATGACCCATCACCTCGGCTACGATAAAAATCAGCCTAAACCGGGGACCAACGCCCACAACGGCTATTCCACAAAAACCGTTACCACTGGCGATGGCCCGCTGGCGCTGCGTACTCCGCGCGATCGTGACGGTTCCTTTGAACCGCAACTGGTGAAGAAGAACCAGACCCGGATTACCGGGATGGATAACCAGATTTTATCGTTGTACGCCAAAGGGATGACCACCCGCGAGATCGCCGCCGCGTTCAAAGAGCTGTATGACGCCGATGTCTCGCCGGCGCTGGTCTCAAAGGTCACCGATGCGGTCATGGAGCAGGTTGTCGAATGGCAAAACCGGCCTCTGTATGCAGTCTATCCCATTGTTTATCTTGACTGTATCGTTCTAAAAGTCCGGCAGGACAGCCGCATCATCAACAAATCTGTGTTCCTGGCGCTGGGCATCAACATCGAAGGCCAGAAAGAGTTGCTAGGTATGTGGCTGGCCGAAAATGAAGGCGCAAAGTTCTGGCTGAACGTGCTGACAGAGCTGAAAAACCGCGGCCTGAACGATATCTTTATCGCCTGCGTAGACGGGCTGAAAGGTTTCCTGACGCTATTAACGCGGTGTATCCGGAGGCGCGGTTCCAGCTGTGTATCGTACATATGGTGCGCAACACAGCCTGCGGTTCGTCTCCTGGAAGGACTACAAGGCCGTCACCCGCGACCTGAAAGCTATCTATCAGGCCCCTACGGAAGAAGCCGGCTTGCAGGCGCTGGAAGCGTTCTCCAGTGCCTGGGACATCCGCTACCCGCAAATAAGTCGAAGCTGGCAGGCAAACTGGGCCAATCTGGCCACGTTCTTTGCCTACCCAACGGACATCCGCAAGGTGATCTACACGACCAACGCCATCGAGTCGTTAAACAGCGTGATCCGGCATGCCATCAAAAAGCGCAAGGTGTTCCCGACCGACGACGCAGTGAAAAAGGTGGTGTGGCTGGCGATACAGGCGGCCTCACAGAAATGGACAATGCCTTTGAGGGACTGGCGCATGGCAATGAGCCGCTTTATTATCGAGTTCGGTGACCGCCTGGACGGTCACTTCTGAGAAAAGGCATTTACACAGAATCGTGTACAGGGTTCTCATGGTTCTACAAAAACAATAGGCTTAGGTAAAGTAAAAGAAACGACGATTTCGCAGGTATGGGCCAACTATGAAAGATTAATGGCTGAATTATCCACCACATTAACATTTTCTTAACTGTGGACTTATTTTCTTGATAGTGCCTATTTTTTTGAACTCAAGCCCCGAACCCAAAAAGATTATCTACAGCACCAGAAGAAACTGCTCGCTGTTTTTGGTAAGGTCAGCGTGAACAGCATCAAGCCAGAGCACGTCAGAACATTCATGGATAAGCGTGGCTTGCAGAGCAAAACACAGGCAAATCATGAGATGGCAAGCATGTCTAGAGTCTACCGCTGGGGCTATGAGCGTGGGTATGCTAAAAGTAATCCCTGTTCTGGCGTTATGAAATTCAAGGCGATCAAAAGAGATAGGTATATTACCGATGATGAGTATCTTGCTATTTATCAATCTGCTGATAATATAGTAAAGGCTGCATTGGAGATAGCCTACCTCTGCGCCGCCCGATTATCAGACGTACTTGGCATGAAGTGGCAACAAGTTACTGAGCAAGGGATATTTATTCAGCAGGGGAAGACGGGAATTAAACAGATTAAGGTCTGGACGCCAAGACTACGGGAAGCCATAGAGTTAGCTAAATCGGCATCAGTGCCCACTCAGGCCGATGCTCCCGTCATCATGGAACAGCATAAAGGGCACTACAGCAAGCGTGGATTCAGTAATCGATGGATGGAAGCGCGCTCAAAAGCGTCAGCCCAACTTGGCTACGAGCTTGACTGTACATTTCATGATTTGAAAGCTAAGGGTATTTCAGACTACAACGGAAGTACAAAAGATAAGCAACTATTTAGCGGGCATAAATCAGAAAGTCAGGTTTTGGTGTACGACAGGAAGGTTAAATTATCGCCTACTCTTGATGTCCCGTCGCTGCCCAAGAGCGAGAAATATACTAAGTAGATATATCAAGAGAATACCACCACCGATTTCTAATCTGTATGACATTCCACATAACCTATTGATAACTATGGCGGAGGAGGTGGGATTTGAACCCACGGAAGGTTGCCCTTCGCCGGTTTTCAAGACCGGTGCCTTCAACCACTCGGCCACTCCTCCGCAACGAGGCGAACTATAAACAGAGTCATTCCGGTTGTAAAGAGCGTTTTGCGCTAATCGACTGAAAAATCGCCATTAGTCTGCTGTCCGCCTGTGCTTTGTCCGCCGCCGGGGGCATTGGTGCGTAAAGATGGGTAAAAGCCATAGGCGCAACGGTGGCAAGCTATTAATCTTACATCAAATATTCTTGGCTCACCTTTATGATGAGAGGCAAATTATGGATCGTTTGATTGCGACGTCCTCGCGCAGGCATTCGTTATTAAGCACCCACAAGGTGCTGCGCAATACCTATTTCTTGTTGTCGCTGACGCTGGCATTTTCGGCGTTTACCGCCACTGCAAGTACGTTGCTACGTTTGCCGGCACCCGGTTTGATCCTGATGCTGGTCGGTTTCTACGGACTCCTGTTCCTGACGTATCGGCTGGCCAACAGTCCGGCGGGTATCCTCGCCACTTTCGCCCTGACCGGTTTTATGGGCTATATCCTGGGACCGCTACTGAGTATGCTGCTGGCGTCCGGTGCAGGGGACGTCATTATGCTGGCGCTGGGCGGCACCGCGCTGGTGTTCTTCTGCTGCTCAGCGTACGTACTCACCACCCGCAAGGATATGTCTTTCCTCTCGGGAATGATGATGGCCGGCTTCGTGATGCTGCTGGTCGCGGTCATCGCTAATCTTTTCCTGCACATTCCCGCCCTGTCAATGGCGATAAGCGTCATGTTTATTCTGTTTTCCTCAGGTGCGATCTTGTGGGAAACCAGCAATATCATCCACGGCGGAGAGACAAATTATATCCGCGCCACCGTCAGCCTTTACGTATCGCTGTACAATATCTTTGTCAGCCTGCTGAGTATCTTCTTCGGCGGTATGCGCAGCAACTGATATCGCGTCTTATCATCCCCCCGCCAGTGGCCGCGCCGATGCGCCCACAGGCGGGGCGGGGTGTTTTCTGGCCGGCGGATTTGCTATCCTTTCTGAATCAGATTTGAGCCGGACAGGAATCGATGGAGTTTAACGGCGCAGAAATCAAAACCGATGCACAGGGGTATTTGACCCACCCGCAGGACTGGAGCGAGGCGCTAGCGGTAGAAATTGCCCGCCTCGAAGGGCTTACCCTTAGCGAAGCCCACTGGCAGGTAATCCATTTCGTACGCGCGTTCTATTTACAATACAATACGTCGCCGGCCGTTCGCATGCTGGTAAAGGCCATGGCTCAGGCTTACGGCGAGGAGAAAGGGAACAGCCGTTACCTTTTCCGTTTGTTTCCACAGGGCCCTGCCAAGCAGGCAACGAAAATCGCCGGCTTGCCCAAACCGGTGAAATGCCTTTAACGTCCCTGCGGTGCTGCTGGCTATAAACGATAACGCTCAGTGATCCGCGGCATCACCGCTCATGCAGTCAGCAAGCAAAGCGGCAAGACATGACGTTCGCCAGGTCCGCCCTTGAGCTCGACTTTCCCTACGGACAAGCCTCACCCAGCAGATTACGCCTAGCCTACCTATGCCCCCTAGCCTGTATATGAAGCCTACCCTGGCTTCCTGCATGGCTAACCTACCCAGCCTATGAAGCCTATCCTGCATGTTAAGCTTAGTGAGAATGAGACGCTTAGCTGGCGGGTAAAATGCTGATGCCCGCTGGCGGTCAGTAGTGGATGTCAAAGCCGTGAAAATCACCAAGGCTACCGTTGCACGGTTCGGTAAGCACTTTATCCACCCGGGCGTGCGCCGGCCCCCCTGCCGTAGCCAGGCCAGCAGATGTTCAACCCGCTCACTTTCGCCGCAGGCCACGACTTCCACGCTGCCGTCATCCTGGTTACGGACATAACCGCTCAGCCCCAATTGCTTTGCCTGATGTAAAGTGGCGAACCGAAAGCCGCCCCCCTGCACTTGCCCATGGATCCAGGCCGCCGTACATATCTTTGTCATCGTCTCCTCCTGCCGAACGGCGTAGGTTGCATTTAGCCGCGCTTATTCGCAAAATGGCGCTCTTTAGCTAGGGTTTAGCATACTTTTATGATGACAAAACGTCTATTTTTGGCGCGCGGCCGTGAAAAATCGCTTATGCGGCGCCATCCCTGGATCTTTTCCGGCGTGGTAGGTCGGCTGGAAGGGAAAGCCCAGCCGGGCGAAACCATCGATATTTTTGACGAGAAAGGCCGTTGGCTGGCGCGTGGCGCGTGGTCGCCGCAATCGCAAATGCGCGCCAGGGTGTGGACCTTCACTCCCGACGAGCAAATTGATGTCGACTTCTTCGTCCGCCGGTTGCAGGTCGCTCAGCGTCTGCGCACGTTTTTGGCGGCGCGGGACGGTCTGGATGGCTATCGCCTGATCGCGGGTGAGTCTGATGGTTTGCCCGATATCACTATCGATCGCTATGGTGATTTTCTGGTTCTGCAACTGCTGTCCGCCGGCGCCGAATATCAACGCGCCACCCTGTTAGCGGCGCTGAAACACTGCTATCCCGACTGCACCCTTTACGATCGTTCCGATGTCGCGGTGCGGAAAAAAGAGGGGCTCAAAGAAACTCGCGGCGTCATCAGCGGGGCCACCCCACCAGACCTGCTTCCTATCCGTGAACACGATATGGCGTTATTGGTGGATATTGCCCAAGGCCATAAAACCGGTTTCTATCTTGATCAGCGTGATAGCCGCCTGTCCGCCCGTAAATACGCCGCCGGGCGCCGGGTTCTTAACTGTTTTAGCTATACCGGCGCGTTTTCCGTTTCGGTAATGAAAGGGGGGGGCCGAGAAGTAATAAGCGTCGACACGTCTCAAAAGGCGTTGGACGTGGCGCAACAAAACCTGGCGCTTAATCAGCTGGATTTAGCGCGTGCGCGTTTCGTCCGGGACGATGTTTTTCAATTGCTGCGGCGTTATCGCGAGGAGGGTGAACAGTTTGATATGATTATCCTGGACCCGCCCAAGTTTGTTGAAAATAAAAATCAGTTGGCCAGCGCCTGTCGCGGTTATAAAGATATTAACCTGTTGGCGCTGCAACTGCTGACGCCGGAGGGGGTCCTGCTGAGCTTCTCCTGCTCCGGTCTGATGACCACCGATCTGTTCCAGAAGATTCTGGCGGATGCGGCGCTTGATGCCGGCCGCGAGATACAGTTTATTGTGCAGTTTCGCCAGGCCACCGATCACCCGGTTGCCGGCGCTTATCCCGAAGGGCTGTATCTGAAGGTGTTTGCCTGCCGAGTCGGCTAAATTATGTTCTGACGCCTTGAATTCCCCGACGCCTCCCCCATATTAAGTGTAAGGCATACTTTTCACTGGAGGTCTCATGATTGCCAGCAAATTTGGCATAGGGCAGCAGGTCCGGCATAAGCTGCTGGGGTATCTGGGGGTCATTATCGATGTGGATCCGGAATACTCCCTGGAGAAGCCTTCGCTGGATGACATTGCGGCTGACGATAGCCTGCGTACGGCCCCTTGGTATCATGTGGTGATGGAAGATGAAGAGGGAAAACCGGTGCATACCTATCTGGCGGAAGCGCAGCTGGGATATGAATCGTTTCCAGTCCATCCCGAACAGCCGACGCTGGATGAGTTGGCGGAATCCATCCGCCAACAACTTCAGGCGCCCCGCTTGAGAAATTAATCTCATGGCTGTGCGAGCACGCGCAGTCTGATTTCTGCCGCCCCGAGGGCCGGTAAACAAGTCCCAGCCTTGCTCGTGCCAGCAAAGGGCCGTGGCGTGAGCCGGTTTCTCACGCTTTCACTGGCCGGTAACTCAAACTGAGATCATTACGTGCACCCTGACCCTTAGCGTAACCCTAGCTTTCGCTCGACCACCCTGACTTGGGGGCAATGCCGACCTTCCCTCAACACGCTGGCCATCGGCGCGATTCCGGTTTTCCGCCACGCCACCGGCAACGCTCGGTGGTCCAGCCCCAGTCGTGGGATTTCAATTTTGGGGCAGCGATCCATGACCACTTTCCGACGTTCTTCGCCAGCACCGCCGCTTGCTCATTTATGATGCCTAACTGCAGCCACAGCACGTCGGCATCAATGGCAATCGCTTCCTGCGTCAGGTCGTAAACCGTATCAGCGCGGCGAAAGACATCCACCATGTCGATTTTGGCAGGGATCGCCGCCAAATTGGCGTAAACGGTTTGTCCCAAGAGGGTTTTCCCTGCCAGGGCTGGGTTCACGGGGTAGACCTGATAGCCATGGGCCAATAAATAAGCCATGACGCCGTGGCTGGGTCGGGCCGGATTATCGCTGGCGCCCACCAGGGCGATGGTCTTCACGGTCTGCAGAATGTCGCTAATTTCAGCGTCTGTCATGGCGGTTCTCCGCGAAAAAAAGGTGTGTTAAGTGTACACCCCCCGGTAAAAAACACCTTTCGTCAGCGGAAATCAATAATATCAAAATAAAAACAAGTGTTACTAAATTCTTCAAAATTATTATTATTGCTATAGAGACATGGTGAATTATTCTGAGTGCGTTCTGATAAGGTGAGAGAATGAATTTCCTGCGCGTCCTGGTTATGGGGCTATGCATCTTAACCGGGTTTCCCGTGATGGCGACCACGCTGCAACTCCCTGAAGAACTTGAACTATTGATTGTCGATGGTAAAGCGCTGGGGAGCTCCCTGCTGCGCGGCGCCAGCAGCCTGGAGTTGGAACAAGGCCACCATCAGCTTGTTTTTACCCTGCTACAACCCTTGGCCGAGGGTAAAACCGTGATGCCGCCGGCCTGCAGCTCCCCCTACATTAATCATCGGCTTTGACACGGGCGAGGCGCGACGGCTGAAATTTGTGCTGCCGAGGCTCGCAAGCCGCGCCGAAGGCGAACGTTTTTGCCATCAGCCGCTGGTCGGTCTTCAGGATCAGGACCAGAAACCGCTGCCCGTCAGCGTCAGCCGGCTCGATGCGGACAAGAAGAGTTTACTGCCCGCGTTGGAGCAATATAACCGCCGGCACCTCGCCCGGCGCAGTCCGTTGACGGTTTGTCCCGCCAAGGTTCTGCGAGCGCAGAGGCGAAGCAAATGCTGCGGTTCTGGTTTTTGCAGGCCGACCTGGCCAGCCGGGAGCGTTTTCTTGCCTGGGTGCGCCAACGCCAGTCAATCTCTGGCGAGGAGACAAAATAAACGGCGCTTTTTTACCGATTTGCCGGTTTGTCTCTTTGCAGTGAAACAGAGTTTCAGTAGTCTATAGTTAGATCGTCAGACTTAAGGAACTGGACATGGAATCTACCACCCGCACCATTGCCGCGCGCAAACATATCGCGCTGGTGGCGCATGATCATTGTAAACAGTCTCTGCTCAATTGGGTGGAGACTAACAAAGCGCAACTTTCGGAACATGTGCTGTACGCCACCGGCACCACCGGCAACCTGGTGCAGCTTAAAACCGGTTTACCGGTCAACAGCATGCTCAGCGGCCCGATGGGGGGGGGAATCAACAGGTGGGCGTCCTGATTTCCGAAGGCAAAATCGATATGATGATTTTCTTTTGGGATCCACTAAATGCCGTTCCGCACGACCCGGATGTCAAAGCGCTGCTGCGACTGGCGACGGTGTGGAATATCCCCGTGGCCACCAACCGGACCCTGTACACGATTCTGTGTAAATGCCTTTTCTCAGAAGTGACCGTCCAGGCGGTCACCGAACTCGATAATAAAGCGGCTCATTGCCATGCGCCAGTCCCTCAAAGGCATTGTCCATTTCTGTGAGGCTGCCTGTATCGCCAGCCACACCACCTTTTTCACTGCGTCGTCGGTCGGGAACACCTTGCGCTTTTTGATGGCATGCCGGATCACGCTGTTTAACGACTCGATGGCGTTGGTCGTGTAGATCACCTTGCGGATGTCCGTTGGGTAGGCAAAGAACGTGGCCAGATTGGCCCAGTTTGCCTGCCAGCTTCGACTTATTTGTGGGTAGCGGATGTCCCAGGCACTGAAGAACGCTTCCAGCGCCTGCAAGCCGGCTTCTTCCGTAGGGGCCTGATAGATAGCTTTCAGGTCGCGGGTGACGGCCTTGTAGTCCTTCCAGGAGACGAACCGCAGGCTGTTGCGCACCATATGCACGATACACAGCTGGAGCCGCGCCTCCGGATACACCGCGTTAATAGCGTCAGGGAAACCTTTCAGCCCGTCTACGCAGGCGATAAGGATATCGTTCAGGCCGCGGTTTTTCAGCTCTGTCAGCACGTTCAGCCAGAACTTTGCGCCTTCATTTTCGGCCAGCCACATACCTAGCAACTCTTTCTGGCCTTCGATGTTGATGCCCAGCGCCAGGAACACAGATTTGTTGATGATGCGGCTGTCCTGCCGGACTTTTAGAACGATACAGTCAAGATAAACAATGGGATAGACTGCATCCAGAGGCCGGTTTTGCCATTCAACAACCTGCTCCATGACCGCATCGGTGACCTTTGAGACCAGCGCCGGCGAGACATCGGCGTCATACAGCTCTTTGAACGCGGCGGCGATCTCGCGGGTGGTCATCCCTTTGGCGTACAACGATAAAATCTGGTTATCCATCCCGGTAATCCGGGTCTGGTTCTTCTTCACCAGTTGCGGTTCAAAGGAACCGTCACGATCGCGCGGAGTACGCAGCGCCAGCGGGCCATCGCCAGTGGTAACGGTTTTTGTGGAATAGCCGTTGCGGGCGTTGGTCCCCGGTTTAGGCTGATTTTTATCGTAGCCGAGGTGATGGGTCATTTCGGCATTGAGAGCTGCTTCGACGCTGATTTTTTTCAGCAGCCGATCGAAGTGACTGAGATCTTCAGGGGTTTTGAGATTTTTGGCCAGTTCGTTAGCCAGAGCCTGCAACTGTTTTTCGTCCATAAATTAACCTGTTTTTGATGTTGGATTGAACATATCAAAATCAGGCAAATACACAAATTTCTAAACAGGCTCACCAACCGCTCTACCGCCGATTTCTTCATTAGCTCCGCTCTTTTCCATCAGGACGTGGCGATCGCCATCCCTGATTATCAACGTTATCTGGCGGAGCGCCTGTCGTCCTAACGGAGCCCACTCCACATCAGGCGCGCCCGCGCGTGCCTGGCGATGCCGCGCCGTGAAGCGACATGCGCGGTTTAGGGTTTTCTCGCCTGCGGCACCCCCTGACTCAGCAGTTCCTCTATAAATACCGACGGGTTCGCCTTGTCCGTCAGCAGCCATACCTGCTCTTTGGCGCGGGTAAGCGCCACGTACAGCAGGCGACGCTCTTCCGCGTCCGGGTAGTCCTCCGGTTGGGGAAGGAGAACCTGTTCGATAATCGATTCCCGCACCGCAGCAGGAAATCCGTCGCGGCCGTCGTTGACGCCGACAATGATCACATACTCCGCCTGCTGCCCTTTGCTGGCATGAATAGTCATAAAATCAATCGTCAGGTTGGGCCAGCGCGTCGCCGCTTTTGCCAGCAGCGCCGGACGCAGATGGTGATAACGTGCCAGCACCAGAATACGTTGCGTCGGCGTGACAAAACCGCTGAGTTTGTTTAAAAGCGCGTCAAGTTGATCTTCAGGCAGGATCAACACCGCTTTTTTGCCGCCGCGCGTCAGGTTGTTAAGCGGCTTTGCCAGTTGAAACGGATTTTGCTGCACAAACCGGTTTGCCACTTCGCCAATACGTTGATTAAAGCGGTAGGTGGTATCCAGAGCCAGCGGTTCGCCACCGCCAAAACTCGCGCTGAAGGCGGTGGTCAACGCCAGCTCCGCGCCGCTGAAGCGGTAAATCGCCTGCCAATCATCCCCAACGGCGAACAATGCGCTGGCGCTGTTTTGTTGGCACAGCGCGGTGATAAGCCTGGCGCGCTGGAGTGAGATATCCTGAAACTCATCCACCAGAATATGTTTCCACGGGCTCACGAAGCGGCCTTTTTGCAAAATATCCACCGCCTGATGGATAAGACCGTCAAAGTCCACCGCGCCCTCTTCTTTCAATGCCTGTTTCCAGGCTTTCAGCAGCGGCGCCAGCAGCCGGATGCATTTTTGAAACTGCTCGCGCAGCGCATCGGGCGCCGCGTCTATCATCTCGGCCTGGCTGCCGCCGTGCGAACGCATCAGCCCGACCCAGCGCTCCAGCCGTCCCGCCAGGCGGTTAGCCAGTTTATCGTTCTGCCAGAAATCGCCGTCCGGCACTTCCCAGTCTAGTTCCTCGCCAATCCACTGCC
Organism: Candidatus Sodalis pierantonius str. SOPE; assembly: GCF_000517405.1. Taxonomy (NCBI): domain Bacteria; kingdom Pseudomonadati; phylum Pseudomonadota; class Gammaproteobacteria; order Enterobacterales; family Bruguierivoracaceae; genus Sodalis; species Candidatus Sodalis pierantonii. The sequence goes on from NZ_CP006568.1 coordinate 1,675,523, forward strand.
GCCACCCTTTGGCCTGCGCCTTTTTTTCGCGGCATTGCTGTCGCCAATGGTCAATCAGCAGCTTACGCCGCGCGGCGCCATCGCTTTCAAGCTGGCTCACGGCCGGCGCCTTTTTGTTGCCTTGACGAATAATCATCAGCGCCAAGGCATGAAAAGTACTTGCCTGAATCGTATCCACGTCCAGCCGCTGCCGCAGGCGTTCGTCCATTTCCCGCGCCGCCTGGCGGCCGAATGCCAGCAGCAAAATCTGATCCGGCGTCGCCAGATTACGCCGCAGCAACCAGCAGGCGCGCGCCACCAGCAGCGAGGTTTTACCGCTACCGGCGCCGGCCAGCACCAGCAGCGATCGCTCGCCGTTGACCACCGCCCGGCTTTGGGCAAGATTAAGCGGCGAACTTTCCACCGAGCGAAAGAAGTCCTCATGCTCTTGCAGCATACGCGTCGTCCATTGCTGATTGCGCATCGCCACCCGTTGCACGCCCTCCTCCAGCCACTCCCGGCATTGACGCCAAGGTTCACGGCAATCGTCAAATGCCCCCAGCCGGGCGACGGGCAGCGGCAGCGCGTCAACAGCCTGCTGGATCCCCGCCTGCAGCCGGGCCAGATCCTGCTGTAGCAGCCAGCTATCCTTATCGATGATCTGTTGGATTTTCACCACTTGCTCGTTCAGCACCCCGGCGGCAATGGCGCCCATTTCCTCGCTCCAGGTCTGCCACGACTGCTGTAGGTAACGGTAGAACCGCTGGGTTTCCTGCCATTCGGTGCCGTGCAGGCGCACGACTTTATCTTCCGGCAGCTCAAATTCCAGCTCGCCCCACACGATGCCGCGGCGGCATTGAATCGCGAGAATTTGATTGAACGGGATCAGATAGTGATATTTATCGCCGCTGACCTCGACGCCGGCATGCAATAGCCGTACGCGGTTATAAGGATGCTGCGCCAGACGTTTGCCGATTGAGGTGGATTTGAGTTCCATAAGCTTGCAAGGATTCCGGATGGCCATGATGTCTGTCTTTAGTGTACCCGCTTTGAGTTGTCCTGCTCCAGCCAGAAAAACAGAGTAGAATTCGCAATGGAGATCAGAGACAATCAACGCTAACGATTATCAGCCTTTACTGCCCAGAGCGCTATGCGAACGCTACTCAATATCATCAATTTTATTTTTGGCGGTTTCTTGACCACCCTCGCCTGGCTACTGGCGACACTCCTTAGTATCGTGCTTATTATCAGCTGGCCTTTTACCCGCGCCTTCTGAGAGATAACCAAGTTGTCACTGGTACCGTTCGGCAATACCGTGCTGCATGTGGATGAGCTTTATCCCGAACGGCGCAGCGGTTTGCTTAATACCGGCGGCACGCTGCTTAATGTCTTTTGGTTCGTGGTGTTCGGCTGGTGGCTGTGTCTGTCGCACATTCTGACGGGGATTGCCCAATGCTGCACGCTGATTGGCATCCCCTTTGGTATCGCCAATTTCAAGCTGGCGCTCATCGCGGTTTGACCGGTGGGCCGCCGGGTGGTGTCGGTCGAAGAGGCCGACAGGCTACGAGCGGGTTTTCGCGGCCCGCATCATGGTTAAGCGACGCGAGGACAGGACGTGCTAACATCCGCCCCGGGCTTGCGTCAGTGGGTGTTCAACAGTCGCTGACACGATACCCTGAAAATTATCTTCGCCCTTAGCGGGACGGCGGCCGTGCCCTGGTGGCTGGGTTCGCCCACGTTGACGATTCCGCTGACCTTAGGTGTCGTTGCCGCCGCGCTGGCGAGTCTGGATGACCGGCTCACCGGCCGATTACGTAATTTGCTCATAACGCTGGTAAGTTTTTTCATCGCCGCCGTTTCCATTGAGCTCCTCTTTCCCTATCCGTGGCTGTTAGCCCTCGGCCTTGCCTGTTCAACCTGCGGTTTTATCTTGCTCGGCGCCCTTGGGCAGCGCTATGCCACCATCGCTTTTGGCGCTCTGTTAATTGCGGTATACACCATGCTGGGCACCGCGATGTATCAAAGCTGGTATTTGCAGCCGCTACTGCTGGCAGGCGCTATTTGGTACAATGCGCTCACCCTGCTTGGCCACCTGATGTTTCCCATAAGCCCTTTACAGGATGACCTGGCGCGCGGCTATCGGTCTCTGGCCCACTATCTTTCCGCCAAGGCCGACTGTTTCGATCCCGACAGCGAGGAAAGCGACGACAGCATCCTGATAACGGTGGCGATGGCCAACGGCCAACTGGTGGAGGCGCTTAACCAAGTAAAGGCCACCTTGCTTACGCGCCTGCGCGGGGTGCAGATTTCGACGTATCCGATCAGCTGTTCCGGCGACATCCGATTAGTTATTCCGATATTTTCCGATCACCCATTCCAGTGATATTCGTTCACGTGTTCGCTCATCTTCTGACTCGGGTTTAGTCTATTTTTCCTGTGCTGGCTACTCCTTGCTCTTTGCGTAGTGATTCGTCTTTAAGTTCCAGCCTATAGCTGGGGTGTACTAACCGATCGAGTAACGCGTCAGCTGTCGTGGAGTTTTCTATCAGTCCATACCATTTTTTCACCGGCAGTTGACTGATCAGGATGCTGCTGCTTTTGTCGTAGCGATCTTCCATCACCTCCAACAGCATCGTTGCCTGCATCGGACTTATTGATTCTAGGCCCACGTCGTCCAAGATCAGTAACTCTATTTTTTCTAACTGCTTAAGCTGTTTTAGATAGGTCCCGTCTACCTGACACTGGTGAAGATGGGCCAGCAACCGACCCACTCGCCAGTAACGCACGCTATATTGCTGCCGGCATGCCTGCTCACCAAGCGCACAACTGAGCCAGGTTTTGCCCGTACCTGTTGGCCCCGTGATGAGTATGCTTTTCTGATATTTCAGATATTGTCCCCCTAGCAGATCTCGCATCTGTTCCGGTGTCACTCCTCGGCTAGGGATATAGCGGATATCTTCCGGTTTTGCCTGCAAGCGCATTTGCGATTGCCGTCGCATATGGCATATGTGGTTGTTTTTTCTATGCAAATTTTCCGCTTCTACCATCAGCGACAACCGCTCCTCGAACCCCAGCTCCCCATAACTCCCCGGGAGTTCGCGTTGCGTCTCCAACGCCTGGACCATTGCCGATAACTTCAGCTTTCGCAGAGCCATTAACAGTGTATCCATATTTATTCTCCTTAGTGATAACTGTCCGGACCTCGGAGGTTTTCGTGAACCAGCATTGATACGCCGGCTCCGTCCTGGGTGACCTCACTTTCACGACCGTGTTTCAATACGTTGGCTATGAAAGAGCGGTTAATGCACCCTTTCTCCAACGCCAGCGCGCAGGCCTTCTCCAGTCGCGTCGTCTCATAGCGCCGTTGCAGATTGCAGATTGAGTAGCCCCAGCACGGAGCGGTAAGCCTGCTCCGGATGGGCTTTGCTCTTTTGGATGGACTCGACCACTTTCAGTGTGCACACACCCACCGACAGCGCCCAACTACACAGCCTTTCCGGCGTCCACTGACTCTGCCCCTTATGGGTTAGCCGGCATGTGCGCCGCCTGAGTCGTGTGCCTATAGGCGTTATCGCTGCGAGGGTGCGTAGCCACGCAGACGCCCTTATGGTGGATTTGCACCAGCCGTTGGGTGGCGATGACGTCAACGCGCTCGCCAACCAGCGGATGCGGCACCGAGTACCAGTTTTTGCCGTAGTCTATGTGGTAATCAGGTCCCACTCGGGCAACGAGATACTCACTGTATTCCCATTGTGTGGGCGGTAGAGGCCCAAGAGCCGGTTTGTCCAGCTGCTCGAAGCGTTCAAGGCGACTTTGTCCGCCGTAATGACGCATCGGGCGCAAATTCAACTCATGATTGAGTTCTCGTATCACCTGGTTGAGTTCGGCCAGCGAGTAGAACCTACGTTTACGCAACCGGGCCAAAACCCAGCGTTCTACCAGCTGCACAGTTGATTCTGCCTTCGCCTTGTCTTTCGGTTTTCTCGGGCGCGCCGGTAGCACCACTGTCTCATAGTGATTTGCCAGCGCCTGGTAGCTCTGGTTTATGACCGGCTCATAGCGGTCAGGGGTGCTGACAGCGCTGCGCAGATTATCAGGTATCATCAGCTCCGGAACCCCACCCATGAAGTGCAGGCAGCGGCTATTGGCGTTGAGCCACGATGCCATGTCCTGGCCTTCGCAGGCTTCGATATACGCATAGCCTGACACGCCCATGGCAGCGACGAAGATAGCGACCTGGCGTACGTTACCGGTCGCAGGGTTGACGATAGGTACGGTGGGGCCACAGAAGTCGATGAAGAGCTTTTCGCCAGCCTTGTGCTCCATGCGCATGGAACGCCGCTGCTTCTTTTTCCAGTCACGGAACAGTGCACAAAACTGTGAGTAACCGAGGGCATCACCGCCCACGGCGGACTGATATTCCATCCAGAGCAGCTGCTTGGTCATGCCCTTGAGGCTTAACTCGGTATCGATATCAAGCCAGCTGGGTAAGGTATTGATAACTTTTCCGGATTTGCCGGGATAGAGCAGGCGGTCGAGGTCGACGGGGGACAGTTCCGCCGGCAATGGCCAGACCAGGTTAGCTACCGTGAATCGGCCGAGGATATCGTGCACGGTAGTACAGCCTATGCCGAGCGCTGCTGCGATAGTGCGATTCGAGCGACGCTGCTCGAATTTCATACGTAAGACATTAATATAGATGCACATTTCCGTTCTCGCTTTCTTCTTTTTACGTGCCATGCCATGCCCCCGGAAGCTAAAAGTCTCCAGAGTATGGCGGAACAGAAGATGAGCGATCGGACAGAATCGGAATCGCTGATCGGGCGACCGGAATCAGCACGGGGATCGCGGCCAGCGCAGCACCCGACGCAGCCTGCATTACTATTTCGTCGCCCAGGATATCCATGAACGGGCCAGCTCAGCGCATGCGCGTTATCAGCAACTCCGCGGAGAGCTGCGTTTCAGCGATGTGCTGTTCCGTTTCCAACGCCTGTTGGAAATGCAGGCCCGCGCCTGCGAAAAACTCTCGCAATCTATTCTGCTGCGCCGTCGTTATCAGCACGATCCACGTTTCGAGCGCCTTTTTAGCCATCTTGACGCCGCCATCGCCAGCGCCGGTGCGGGGGCGCCCCTCGGCGCGCTGCACCCTTTGCTGAGCAACCTGCGCTCGATTGATGCCCAACTGGCCACCATCGAATCCGAGCAGGCCATCGCCCGAATGCCCACCGAGGATAATAGCCTGTCCGACGATAAGCTTACCGGCTGGCTGGATATCCGCAGCCGTTTGCGGCTGAATCTGACGCCGGAATCCGCCCTGTTCCGTCATGCGGTGCGCATGTCGCTGGTATTGTGCGCCGGCTACGCGTTTATCCGTTTAAGCGGCATGCATTATGGCTATTGGATAATGCTGACCAGCCTGTTCGTCTGCCAGCCAAACTATCAGGCAACGCGACGGCGGCTGGCGCTGCGTATTATCGGTACCGTCGCCGGGGTAGTGATTGGCCTGCCGGTGCTGTATTTTATACCGTCCACCGAAGGTCAGCTGGTGCTTATCGTGTTGAGCGGCACGCTGTTTTTTTGCCTTTCGCAATAGCCAATATGCCCAGGCCACCCTGTTTATCACCCTGCTGGTGATGCTCTGCTTCAACCTGGTCGACCAGGGCTTTGAGGTCGCGCTGCCGCGCCTGTTCGATACCCTGGTGGGCTGCGCCATCGCCTGGGCGGCGGTCAGTTTTATCTGGCCCGACTGGCGCTTTCGGCGCCTGCCCGCCGTGGTGGAAAAAAGCCTGACTGCCAACTGCCGCTACCTGGATGCCATTTTGGTGCAATACCATCAAGGCAAAGATAACCGCCTCGAGTACCGCGTGGCGCACAGTGATGCCCACAACCGCGATGCGGAACTGGCGTCGGTGGTGTCGAATATGTCCGCCGAACGCCGCGCGGGCGGGGAGCTCATGGATAACGCCTTCCGCCTGCTGTGTTTGAGCCACACCTTTCTCAGTTATGTTTCCACCTTGGGCGTCCACCGGGGGCTTATCGACAACCCGGCGGTGCTAGATATTCTTAATGACGCCACCTGTTATGTCGATGCTTTTCAGGCGCGTCTTAGCCAGGAGCGCGAAAAACTGCTGGCGCGTATCGCACAACTGGAGCCGGAGCCGGGCGCCCGGGAACAGCTGGTGATGCAGCAGGTCGGCCTGTTGCTGGCGCTGCTCCCTGAATTGACCGGCCGCAGCCGGCTGATAGCGCAGCAGAGTTAGCTTGCGCCCGAAGTGACATCAGGCATGGCGGCGATGCCACTCCATCAGTTCGTTTCGCAAACACGGGGGCAGCGCCGCCAAATGCCGCCCTGCCAATGCCCCTTCCAGGGCCAACAGAACTTTGACGCTCAAATCCCGTTTGATGTTACGTAATTTCAGATAACTTGCTTTAGCGCCATGATTGCGCAGCGCATCCACATTTTGGATACCGGCTTTCCATAAAAGCCGCTCAATGCCCTGGCCGATGTTGGGCAGGTCTTTCAGGCGCGGGTGATCCGCCCGCACCTGCCGTTCGCGGCGCGCCTCCTCCAGCGTTTGTCTCCTGAGTACTATCAGCGTCGCCGGCGCATCCCACAGGGTCTCCGGCAGATGATAATAGTTCAGCGTGACAGGGATGCCGCGCTTGGTGTAGATCAGTTTGCGCATCCCCAGCTCGCTATAGCGGTCTTCGTTGCCGCGAATACCGCGCAGCCAGCACTCGCCCTCGAGGATTAGCGCGAACATGACCCCTCCTGCCGCCACGCTGTAGCCCCCGAATTGAGAACGGGTCGTTATCTCCCCTAATGGAGAAAACAGCGTCTTTGCCTGTTGAATACGTAACTTATAGTTAGCGTTCATGTGTTTTTCCTCTCATTCCTTTCATTGCGTGGCGTGATCCCGCCACTGCTGCATCACGTCCCGCAGGCTATCAACTTAATTCGCGCTATTTAAATACCTATTCACGGATCTGCGAGGCCGATTGATCTTTTGGTTGATTTTAACGCGCATCCCGGATACTGTGTTTTTATGGGTCTTCCCCTGTTGTGGTGGCTCAATCGACAGTTTTGCATTTTTACTTTACTTATTTCTTTTGGCTGGAACTTGGACTTCTATATGGATGTCAAACGTATTTACGTTTAAAGGAATAACGTTCATGTCATGCTTAAAAAAATATGCATATGCCCCATTTATCTTACTGCTTCATGGTGTTGCAGCATCGGCCTCACCAAATCTGATGTATAACACTGATAAGAAAGACTATTCACTGTCACCAGAGGTAACGCCAAAATTATCTTGGGAGAAAAGTGAGTCTCAAGTTGATAAAACTCAATATTGTCTTACCCCTAGCGATCCGGGATGCAGCAATATGTGGCAAAAGGAAAATGAAAAGGAGAATGACGAGCGAATACAACATCACCAGCAAAAAAATTTTATAACTCCCTAAAATGATTGCTCAAAAATTCATATTTAGTTTCCCATAGTGGAACATTACGCCCATCTTGAAACGTTCTTTGTTCCTGAGGCCCCGTGACTTGATCCTGAGCAGCCGTATTTTGCTGTTCAGGGACTCCGCATTCCCATTTGATACCCGGTTTTTCATTGCATTCAGAATGCCGTAAAGGCGTTTTGCCACCATGCGGGCAATGCTGGCCATGAGCGGTATGCCGGTGTCTTTAGCCATCGCTATTCATTCCTGCCACAGCTTACGGCTATGATTGTCATAGCGGCGGTGCCACAGATCGCGAGCAAGCTCTTTCATTACCCAGCACTGGCTCGTTTGGGGTAACATCAGCCGGGCAACTTCTAACCTCTCTGCCCGGCACCCGAGGCGATTTTGCTTGCTGTAAAACCATAGATAGCGTGAGCGGTGGGCGTCTTTCCTGTCTGACGACGGGATCTGTTTCATCTCAGCCTGACGGGTTTTATCAACGACGGCGCACAACATTTTTGCCACATGGAAGTGATCGAAAGCGATTTTATCGACGGCATTGGGGAGATGGATGCGGGCTGCACTGATATAGGCCATGTTCATGTCCATAGACAGCGTTTTTATCTCATCAAGCTGGTGATCTCTCAGCCTGCGCAGATAACTGGCAAGGCTTTCTACACCACGGTCGTCGATCAGTTGCAAAGCGCGTCCCTGCCTGTCAGAGATAACGGTGACGTACTGGTGTCCTTTTTTGAACCCGACTTCATCCACGCAGAGGTGACGGGCGGATAAGGGTTGTTTTATCCGGGCCAAGCCTCGTTTGACTGCGCGCATCATGATGCCGTCAACGGCATTCCAACTGAGTTTGAACTGCTTTCTGACAGCATCCACGGTGCTGACTTTCAGCCATGAAAGAACAAAGGGTTAGAACAACAAGGTGTAGCGGCTGCCTGACCCTGCCCAGGGAACAGGCAGTATCTGGCAACCGTGCTCGGGGCAGTCAACACGCGGGGGACATCAGCCTCAACCAGCGTGGTGAACTGACAGGTATCGAGGTGACGCCATTTACGACGCCGGTGATCATGTATGGAGCAGGATTTACCGCAGGTTGGGCAGGCCAGTTGTGTGTGCTCGGCAATGCCGACAATTACCGTCACTGATCCAGATTTTTCATCAAGAGAAAGGGATTGTACCTGCCACGGTGCGAACAGGTTAAGGATATCGGCATAGAGGGACTTTTCGTCCATGGCAGACTCCTCAAAAATCAAGACTGCCATCATAATGCCCTTAGCCACCACAACAGAGGAAGACCCGTTTTTATACAGTAACACAGGGGCAGACATCCAATGCAAACTCATCCTTATGCCACACCCGTAACCGGCGCACGCCGCCGCCGCGACGCCCAGCCTGAGGGCGTGAACGCGCCTTTGGCGCAGGGAGGGATCAGCGAAGTGGTTTATATTGAAGATCAGCCGGTGGTCGGACATATTCTGCTGCCGCTGCCGCTGCCGCTGCCGCTGCCGCTGCTGCGCCAGCTGGGTTTGCAATCCCGGCGGCTGCTGTGGCTGACATCGTCACGGCGGCTGAGCCGTCCCTGGCTGGCCCAGTCGGGCCTGCCGCTGCAAAAGGTGGTGCAGCTGCGTCAGCCGTCAGCGTTCGATACCGTTGCGGCAATGGAAAAAGCCTTGCTCACCGGCAATTTCAGCGTCATTCTGAGGTGATTTCCCGCTGAGCTGTCGGAAACGGACAAGCGTCGTTTGCAGAATGCCGCCCAGCAAGGCGGAACTTTCGGTTTCATCATGTATCCGCAAAGCGGCTCGAATCGTCATTCTGGACAGTTTTCAGGGTTAAAAATTCACTCAACTTTGTATCATTAAGTAAAATTAGGATTATTCTCAGGTCGACGGCCCGTCGACCAGAATGATCGCCTCCCAAACGGGGGAAATCCAGTGGATATGCGGCTTCGCGACCGTTTTCTTTCCTCACCGCAGCGTTTTTTTTGGCCCTTTTTTCCCTTCGTCGCTGCCCTGAAACGCTGTTTTTTATTAGCGGCTTACTACATCTTTCTTGTAAGTTTCCTACTTCGTTGTAGACTTTAATTCGCCGGGGTTGCTCTATAACGCTATTTTAATGGCGATGCACAGAGTCTGAGCACGAACGCCGGCAATGGATTTCTAAAATTAGCTTTAAAAGCTCATTTCCTATTTGGATGATAACGAGGCGCAAACGATGAAAAAGACGGCTTTGTTGAATAAATCGAACTTTTAGGTGACTGGCGGCTCTGATCACTACATTCGTTTCAAAATCAGGTCCCCATGGCAAAGCAAAAGTTTAAAATCACCAACTGGCCCGCATACAACAATGCGCTCAGGCAGCGGGGGGACATGACAGTATGGCTTGATGAGTCAGCCATTGCTGCATGGACTGAGAGTACACCACCTGAACATCGTGGCCGGCCGCTTCACTACACCGATATGGCCATTACCACGGTTCTGATGATAAAGCGCGTGTTTAACCTTTCGCTCCGGGCGTTACAGGGTTTCGTTGACGCGATTTTAAACTGATGGGGCTGTCGCTGCGCTGCCCAGATTACTCTCTGGTCAGCCGGCGAGCAAAAACCGTCGACATCAGCATAAAAACGCCAACCCGCGGCGAAATCTCACACCTGGTCATCGATGGCACCGGCCTGAAAATCTTCGGCGAAGGCGAATGGAAAGTCAGGCAGCATGGGGCTGAGAGGCGCAGAGTATGGCGCAAGCTTCATCTGGCAGTAGATAGCGCGACACATGAAATTATCTGTGCCGATTTATCGCTAAGCGGTACGACAGATGCGCAGGCGCTGCCCGGGCTGATTAACCAAACCCACCGGAAAATCAGGGAAGCGTCGGCTGACAGTGCTTACGATACGCGTTACTGTCATGATGCTCTGCTGAGGAAAAAAATAAAGCCGCTTATCCCACCGCGAAGTGGTGCGCAATATTGGCCAGCTCGATACCATGAGCGTAACCATGCGGTGGCAAATCAGCATCTGAGCGGCAATAACGATACCTGGAAAAAGAAAGTAGGTTATCACCGGCGTTCACTGGCTGAAACGGCCATGTTCCGGTTTAAAACACTTCTGGGTGGTCATCTGAGTCTGCATGACTATGACGCGCAGGTAGGTGAGGCTATGGCAATGGTCAAAGCGCTTAACCGGATCACGTTGTTAGGAATGCCAAACAGCGTCCGCATCATGTAACAATCGCCCTGATAGGGAGGAAGTCGTCACAAATTTCGGATTTATTCAACAAAGCGGAAAAAGACAGCTATCGCACTTGCAGTGGCACTGGCAGGTTTCGCAACCGTAGCGCAAGCCGCTCCGAAAGACGACACCTGGTACACTGGCGGCAAACTGGGCTGGTCCCAGTACCACGACACCGGTTTCTACGGTAACGGTTTCGACAACCGCATCGGCAACGGTCCTACCCGTGATGACCAGTTAGGCGCGGGTGCTTTCGTCGGCTACCAGGCGAACCAGTACCTTGGTTTCGAGCTGGGCTACGACTGGCTGGGCCGTATGGCGTACAAAGGCAGCGTGAACAACGGCTCGTTCAAAGCGCAGGGTATTTCCCTGGCCGCCAAGCTGAGCTACCCGCTGACCGACGACCTGGACATCTACACCCGTCTGGGCGGCATGGTATGGCATGCTGATTCCAAAGGTGCTTACGACAACGGCAATGCAGGCCCGCGTAAGCGACCACGACACCGGCGTTTCCCCGCTGGCCGCTGTGGATCTGGAATATGCCTGGACCAAAAACTGGGCTACCCGTCTGGACTACCAGTGAGTTAACAACATCGGTGATACCGGTACCGTCGGTATCCGTCCTGATAACTCCATAGCTGAGCGTTGGCGTGTCCTACCGCTTTGGCCAGGATGAAGTGGCTGCCCCGGCTTCGGCTCCGGTTGTTCAGACCAAGCGCTTCACCCTGAAGTCTGACGTGCTGTTCAACTTCGACAAAGCCACGCTGAAACCGGAAGGTCAGCAAGCGCTGGATCAGCTGTACTCCCAGCTGAGCTCGATGGATCCGAAAGACGGCTCCGTTATCGTTCTGGGCTACACCGACCGTATCGGTTCCGACGCCTACAACCAGAAACTGTCTCAGGCGCGCGCACAGAGCGTCGTAAGCTACCTGGTTTCCAAAGGTATCCCTTCCGACAAGATTTCCGCACGCGGTATGGGTAAATCCAACCCGGTTACTGGCAACACCTGTAACAGCGTGAAAGGCCGCGCCGCAGTCATCAGCTGCCTGGCCCCTGATCGTCGCGTAGAGATCGAAGTGAAAGGCATCAAAGACGTGGTAACTCAGCCGCAGGCTTAAGTTATCATATCGTGATAAACCCCGGCGCGGCCGGGTTTTTACCCCTTGATATTACTAGGCGTTAAGCATATTTTCAATGACTTAAGCCCTCTTTGGGGTCTAGTGATTAACCATCAGAACCCATATGTGTGGATGGAATGTGGATGTTCCCCCTCAGCGGATTCAGCGCTATGGCATCTTGCAAATAGTCTGGAGCAAGATGTGCATAGGTCATGGTCTGCTGAATATTTGCATGGCCCATTATCTTCTGTAGCGTCAAAAGATTACCTCCGTTAATCATGAAATGCGCAGCAAATGTATGGCGGAGTACGTGAGCAGCTTGACCTTTGGGCAAGTCAGGTTTGACTTCTCGCAACATTTTTCTGTACTCACTATAATTCACGTTGCACAATGTTCCTGATGCTTTCATTTTTACCGCTTTTATCACTTCATCAGAAAGGGGAACAGTGCGAACCTTACCGTTTTTGGTTTCCGTAAAAGTTGCCCTGTTGTGCTGGATGCGCTCAGCCTTCAGGCTTGTAGCCTCTCCCCATCTCGCACCTGTACTAAGGCATAAAATAGTGATCCGCTGTGCATCACCTTCCGTAGCTTCTAACAAGCGGGCTATCTCCTCGCTCGTAAGATAGGTCATCTCGGGTGTTTTTTCTTTAAGCGCTGAAAGTGCCCGTATTGGAGCCTGTTTAGAAATTTGTGTATTTGCTTGATTTTGATATGTTCAATCCAACATCAAAAACAGGTTAATTTATGGACGAAAAACAGTTGCAGGCTCTGGCTAACGAACTGGCCAAAAATCTCAAAACCCCTGAAGATCTCAGTCACTTCGATCGGCTGCTGAAAAAAATCAGCGTCAAAGCAGCTCTCAATGCCGAAATGACCCATCACCTCGGCTACGATAAAAATCAGCCTAAACCGGGGACCAACGCCCGCAACGGCTATTCCACAAAAACCATTACCACTGGCTATGGCCCGCTGGCGCTGCGTACTCCACGCGATCGTGACGGTTCCTTTGAACCGCAACTGGTGAAGAAGAACCAGCCCCGGATTACCGGGATGGATAACCAGATTTTATCGTTGTACGCCAAAGGGATGACCACCCGCGAGATCGCCGCCGCGTTCAAAGAGCTGTATGACGCCGATGTCTCGCCGGCGCTGGTCTCAAAGGTCACCGATGCGGTCATGGAGCAGGTTGTCGAATGGCAAAACCGGCCTCTGGATGCAGTCTATCCCATTGTTTATCTTGACTGTATCGTTCTAAAAGTCCGGCAGGACAGCCGCATCATCAACAAATCTGTGTTCCTGGCGCTGGGCATCAACATCGAAGGCCAGAAAGAGTTGCTAGGTATGTGGCTGGCCGAAAATGAAGGCGCAAAGTTCTGGCTGAACGTGCTGACAGAGCTGAAAAACCGCGGCCTGAACGATATCCTTATCGCCTGCGTAGACGGACTGAAAGGTTTCCCTGACGCTATTAACGCGGTGTATCCGGAGGCGCGGCTCCAGCTGTGTATCGTGCATATGGTGCGCAACAGCCTGCTGTTCGTCTCCTGGAAGAACTACAAGGCCGTCACCCGCGACCTGAAAGCTATTCTTCAGGCCCCTACGGAAGAAGCCGGCTTGCAGGCGCTGGAAGCGTTCTCCAGTGCCTGGGACATCCGCTACCCGCAAATAAGTCGAAGCTGGCAGGCAAACTGGGCCAATCTGGCCACGTTCTTTGCCTACCCAACGGACATCCGCAAGGTGATCTACACGACCAACGCCATCGAGTCGTTAAACAGCGTGATCCGGCATGCCATCAAAAAGCGCAAGGTGTTCCCGACCGACGACGCAGTGAAAAAGGTGGTGTGGCTGGCGATACAGGCGGCCTCACAGAAATGGACAATGCCTTTGAGGGACTGGCGCATGGCAATGAGCCGCTTTATTATCGAGTTCGGTGACCGCCTGGACGGTCACTTCTGAGAAAAGGCATTTACACAGAATCGTGTACAGGGTCGTTGTCTATAATCCCATTATTTCGCCGTCATCGTTTCCGCATTATTTCGGCCAAGCTACATCCATTGCGCATTCCAATTAATGATGTCGGACTATGTTGCCCGTCCATGGCGCTATCTCACCGTGATAGTCGCCTCTTCCATGAATAGGGCCGCACGGTGCCAATGTGGCCACAAAGTGCCGATGATGGCGCGGCAGTTAATTGCCCCCGCCCTTTTCTCGCAAACGCAGGGCTGGCAAACAGGGGGTGTCCTTTGCGGCTGGTGACAGGCGTAGGGCATCACCCTTTGCGGCCATCAGTTGGTTTTTTCGCCGAGGATAGCCTTCAGGTCGCTGCGCAACGACGACAGGGTTTTGTCGACTTTTTCCTTACGTTCCGCATCTTCTAGCAGGTTGATAATGGTCTCTGACAGGGTGTTCCCGCGTCGCTGGGCCAGCGCGGCCAAGCGTTGCCAAACCAGGTATTCCAAATCGATGGATTTCTTGCGCGTATGTTGATGTTCAGCGTTAAAGTGCCGCTTACGCCGCGCCCGAATGGTTTGCTTCATGCGGTTTTCCAGCACGGGATGCATTGACTCGCGAATCCATTTCAGAATTTTTTCCGGCTGGTGCTGATAACTGATAAGCTCCTGAACAGATTCCGCCGCCGCGCTGTTCTCTTCGTGACGGGAGATGCGCTCCCCTTCACGGTGTTTTTTAATCAGGTATTTCCACTTCCAACCGGTTTCCAAATTTTCAAGCTACTGGTATTTCATAGGAGCGCACCTGTGACCGTGTAACCTGTGCCTGATGATAGCATTGTTGGTTGTTAATTCACTAATATTTGTCCGTACCGATCATTTGACGCCCGCACCGGGGCATTCAGGCAATGATGCGTCAGGGAGCAAAACAGGCCGAGACGAAGCAATGTCTCTTCTTGTATAATCAGCGTTTCCCTGAACAGCGACGTTATTTATCATTTTGACCAATAAAAAATTAGAATGGAAATATTTACTGCCCGATCTGGCCGGTTTCGCGGCGGTATTTGACCAACCCTGCCCGCCTCTGTCCGCCCCTTTGGCAACGCTTCAGGCCCGTCTCACGGACGGGTTGACGCAATTTTGCCATTCACGCTCGCCCAGCCGTTTTATGCTGCTGACGGCGCAGGAGGAGGAGGAATATTTTCAGCTAATTGCCGAGACGGTGAAACAGATCCTGCCAGCGTCGGGTCACCCCGTCGGCAGCCGCTATGTCGTGACTGGTATGGGCGTAAGCGAACAGCCGGCGACCAAGGTGGATGATAACTTCGCCGCGCGCGACGCCTGCGTCTGGCAGTCCTGGGTGGAGTATGAGCCGCTGTTTGGCGCGCTGCGCTGCTATCGGGATGTAATCGATCTACAGCCGGGCCTAGTGCACCACGCCAACGGCGGTGTCCTTATCGTCGGCGTACGCGCGCTGGTGAGCCAGCCTTTGCTCTGGCTGCGGCTCAAGCAGATGATTTTACAGCAGCGCTTTGATTGGCTGCCGGCGGACGACCGCCGGCCATTGCCGGTGTCCGTACCGTCAATGCCGCTGAACTTGCGGCTTATTGTGGTCGGCGATCGCGAAGGATTGGCCGACCTTAACGATTTGGAGCCCGAGCTTACCCGTTTGGCGCTGTATGGCGAATTTGAGTCCGAATTGCGCATTGCCGGCGCGGAGGAGATGAGCCAGTGGTGCGCCTGGGTAAACACGCTCGCGCAGCGCCAGGGATTACCGCTGCTGAGCGCCGATGCCTGGCCGGTGCTGGTGCGGCAGTCGGTCCGCTACAGCGGCGATCAGTGCCAACTGCCTTTATGTCCGCAATGGCTTATCCGCCGGTTAAAAGAGGCGGCGCTGTACGGCTCGCAGCAGGCGCTGACCGCCGCGGCGTTTACCGACAGTGAGCGCACCCGTGTCTGGCGCGAAAGTTATCTCAGCGAGCGTATGCAAGACGAGATCGCCGAAGGCCAGGTTATGGTGGAAACCGAGGGACAGGTGGTCGGCCAGGTCAATGCCCTTTCGGTGCTGGATTTTCCGGGCCACCCGCTGCCGTTCGGCGAGCCGTCGCGCATTAGCTGCGTGGTTCATTTGGGCGATGGCGAAATTAACGACGTGGAGCGTAAGGCGGAACTGGGCGGCAATCTTCACGCTAAGGGCATGATGATTATGCAGGCGTTTTTGATGTCGGCGCTGGAACTCGACCAACAGCTGCCCTTCTCCGCCTCGCTGGTCTTCGAGCAGTCCTATGGCGAGGTCGACGGAGATAGCGCCTCGCTGGCGGAAGGGGTGGCGCTAATTAGCGCCCTGGCGGATAGACCCATCAATCAGCAAATCGCCGTTACCGGCTCGGTGGATCAATTCGGCCACGTACAGCCCATCGGCGGCGTCAATGAGAAAATAGAAGGCTTCTTTGCCCTGTGCCGGTCGCGCGAGCTGACCGGCGCTCAAGGGGTAATTATTCCTACCGCCAATGTGCGCTACCTTTGCCTCAATGACGATGTCATCGATGCGGTGCGCGAGGGGCAATTTTCCCTTTGGGCGGTGGATACTATCGATGAAGCGTTGGAAATCCTGACCGCGATGCCGTTTGACCACGACAAGGGTCCAAGTCTTCTTGCGTCGATACGCGAACGTATCGCCAATGTTAATCTGCACGAACGGCAACGTTTGCCCTGGGGCTTCCGCTGGCTAAACTGGTTTAACCAGAGCTAAGGGAATTGTCAGCAGCCTGCATGTCGGGTAATGTGCGAGACTCAATAATTAGGGTTTAGAGAAATATGGTAGATAAACGCGTATACTATACCAAAGAAGATCTGCTGGCGTCCAGCCGCGGCGAACTGTTCGGCAAAGAGGGCCCGCAGTTGCCGGCACCGAATATGCTGATGATGGACCGGGTGGTCAAAATGACCGAAGACGGCGGTAATTACAATAAAGGTTTCGTGGAAGCGGAACTGGATATTCACCCGGATATGTGGTTCTTCGGCTGCCATTTTATCGGCGATCCGGTGATGCCCGGCTGTTTGGGTCTGGACGCCATGTGGCAATTGGTGGGTTTCTATCTGGGCTGGCTGGGCGGCGAAGGCAAAGGCCGCGCGCTTGGCGTCGGCGAAGTGAAATTCACCGGGCAAATCTTGCCGAGCGCGAAAAAAGTGACTTATCGCATTCATTTCCGCCGCGTGATTAACCGCAAGCTAGTAATGGGCATGGCTGACGGCGAAGTACTGTGCGACGGTACCGTGATTTATACCGCGAGCGATTTGAAAGTCGGCCTGTTCAAAGATACCGCGGCTTTCTGATGTTTATGGCCGGCATGACGACGCTTTCTGCCGGCGCGCGCCGACGACGTCCGTAAAAAAAACCTCCGCGCCAGGCGGAGGTCGTTCTTGGGCGACAAATCAGATTACCGACCTGTCTTCCATGGCTTTGCGCCAGCCTCCCAACCAGTGAGAGCGTGCGTCAAGTGATTGATATGGACAAAGTTCACGGGGACGCCCTGACAGACCCGCTTGATAGCCGCGTGAATGAGCACGTTCAAGGCGATCTCGTTTTTGTCTTTTCATAGGTTTATCCCTCATCATCTTGGCTGGTTGAAAGAAAACGGTAAGCTCTAGCGGCGAGGTTACACCTAATCTTTAATGAGAAAAGCGGCGAAGATCAAACCACCACGTCATCGATTTGTCATCTCGGCAGGGCAAAATTGACAAATCTCTCGGCCCTAAAAAAGACGCCGGTCGGGATAAACCGCTGAATTACCTCTTGTGTCGGCAACCTCCGCGAACGCCGGCCGCGACAGCCGGCGGCTTATGTAAATGCCTATAACAAATAATTATTAGTTTATAGCTATAAATTCTTTCGCCACCTGCTGCCCGACAGTTTCCCAGCCCTGCGCCAGCGTACGCACCAGCGCATCGTAGCCATCCTTTTTCTGGGGCAGCGTCAAATTAAACGGCTGGCGGATGACGCGTCCGTCGTGGGTCAAAAGCCACACCCCCTGTACGACTGCGCGCCCATCGTAACGGCCGTGGAAACCGGTGATGGTGACCGCCAACTGGTCGCTATCACCGCTGCTACCGATGGGTTGCGTGGATACCAGCGTCCCCGGTAGCGCGGCGCTTAAATTCGCCACCAGCGATTGCTGTAACTGCTGTTCCAGCGGACTGGCCCACAGATTGCTGCGGGCCGTGATGTACTGCACGTCGCTGGTTTGATAGACCAGTCCGTTGCCGGCCAGAAAATCCGCCACCGATACCTGCGCTAAAAGTCTCCCTTTTTGCATTATTTCGCCCTCTTCGGCTGTGGATCTTTACCTTTATCCGCTTCAAAAACCAGCGCGTTGCTCTTGCTGTTCAGCGTCCGCAACACTGGTTGCAGCTCGCGCAGCACCTGATCGAGGCGCTGCATGTCCACCACCATTTTATTGTAGGCGGGGGCGCCGGGCTGGAACCCTTTCATACTGCGGTTCAGCTCTTTCAGAGTCTGCTGCATATCTTGGGGCAATTGCTGCATCGACGCGCTTTCGGTGATCTTATTCACGACCTTCAGCGTGCGCTGTAGCTCTTGTAGCATGCTCCAACTTTGCGCCAGCGTACTGGTGGCTTGATTGAGCATCGGATCGAGCGGTAGCGCATTAATTTTATCCAGCGTTGCGGTCAGTTTTTGCTGTATCTGCGCCAGACCGGCGCTGGTGGTCGGCAGGACCGGGTAACCCTTGACGGTCGAGGGCCTCGGCCAGGCTTTGGCCTGCGGATAGAAATCCAAATCGACATTATAGCGCGCCGGTCAGCAAGTTGGCGCTCTTGAGCGCCGCGCGGAAGCCCTGCCCTTCGACCTCGGTCAGGCGCTTATTAATATCAAAGTTTTTACCTACCTTGCTGATAAAGCGATCCGGCTCAATGCGAATGAGCACCGGTACGCGATAGTCGCCGTTCATTTCCTGATCGGCGCTAACGGTGGCGAACGGCACCTCCGCCACGGTCCCCAGGCGGATGCCGCGGAATTCTACCGGCGCCCCCGGTTGCAGGCCGCGAATCGAATCGTCAAAGAACAGGACATAGTCCTGATGTTGGGTGTAAAGGGAATCGGCGATGTCGTTCTTATTATCGAACAGCTGATAACGCTGCTGTTCTTTGGCCGACTGTCCCAGTTCCCAGCCGGTCGGCACATCGAAACTGACCCCGCCGGCAAACAGCGTGGTCAGCGAGCCCATTTCCACGCGCATGCCGGAGGCCGACAAATTGAGCGCCACGCCGCTGTCCTTCCAGAAACGGACATTGGTGGTCACCAGGGTATCATAAGGCGCGTTGATAAAGAGCTGATAATTCATCATGCGCTTAAGCGGATCGAAGTGGCTGGTTTCCACCGTACCGACGCGGAAGCCGCGAAACAGCACCGGATCGCAGGCGCTCAACTGGCCAGAACGATCGCTGTCCAGCTGGATTCGGATTCCGCGCGCATCGGGAGAAGCCAGCGGCGGCGCGTCCAACAATTTGAATTCCCGCGAGGTCTCTTCGCTGGATCCGGGTTGCAGTTGAATATAGGCGCCGGATAATAGGGTCCCTAATCCCGACACCCCTTCCTTGCCGATCTGCGGCTTCACCACCCAAAACGCCGAGTCTTTATTCAGCATTTTTTCCATGCCGTTATAGATGCGCGCTTTGATTTCCACCTGGCGTAAATCGTCACTCAGCATCACGCTCTCGACGGTGCCGACATCCACGCTGCGGCTTTTGATGGCGGTTTTTCCGGCTTCAATACCCTCAGCGCTGCTGGTGGTCAGGGTGATCACTTTGCCCTGATGGCTGAAATGGTAAAACAGGATCCAGGCGCCAATGAGGACGGTGACAATGGGAACGATCCACACCGGCGACCAGCGTTTGATCTTCTCCACTCGGGCTTTCTGATAATTATTTTCCGTCAACGGTCGACTCCTTTAGCGTGGTATGCGAAGCCCTGTCCCACAAAAGACGGGGGTCAAAAGTTTTGGCGGCGATCATGGTCAAGATGACCACCGCGGCAAACAGCAGCACGCCGATGCCGGGGCTAATGCTCATCAGCCTACCCATGCGCACCAGGCCAGACAGCACGGCAATAACAAAAACATCTATCATCGACCAGCGGCCGACGAATTCCACCACCTCGTAGAGCAGGTGCATCCGTTCGCTGTCGGCCGCGTTTCGCTCGCCGCGGCCGGCGGCGTCCCAGCACAGCCAGCCCAGCGCAATCATCTTCAGGCTGGGGACCATGATACTGGCGATAAAAATTACCGCCGCCACCGGTATCGGGCCGTCCTCCCACAGCAGGATAACGCCGGCCATGATGGTGGAATTAAGTCGATTACCCAGCCCGTCGGTAATCATAATCGGCAGCAGATTGGCCGGCACATAGAGCATCAATGAGGTGAGTAACAGCGCCAGCGTCCATTGCAGGCTATGGATACGTCGCGCGTGCTCGCGGGTACGGCAGCGCGGACAAATGGCGGCGTCCGCGGGCAGGATCAGCGTACAACAGCTGCAAGCGCGTATGCCCTGCGCCAGGAGGCCGCCCTCACCGGGCCGCAATCGCGTTACCGGCGACGTGAACGGCATGATGACGTTCCATAACCAGCAGGGGTCAACGCATTGTAACGCCCTCAGTTGCAGCAAGCAGAAGAAACAGAATGGAATAAAACTGTTGCCGATGCCTATCTGGCTGTAAGCCATCAATTTGACAAAACTGACCAGCACCCCAACCAAGAAAATCTCCGCCATGCCCCAACTGCGCAGGGCGAATAATAACTTGGCCAGAAACGCCTTCAGGCGAAACGGCAGCGGTACATCTAGACACAATAAGATGATCAAAATCATGCAAAGCGCGGGGATAGCCTGCACGCACAGCAAAAACACGCCCGCCAGGCTGGAAAAATGATCGCTAACCATCACCAGCGGAATTTGCGGCAGCGTTATTTGCCGCTTTATGCCGGAGACTTCCATATTGACAAAGGGGAAGAGATTGGCCAGCCCCTGCATCACCAGCGCGCTGATGGCGCCCCCCCCCCCGGCTGGCGTTTGGGATCGTGCCAATAGCTCTGCAAGGTGTTACGGCACCGCGGGCAGATCCCCATCTGGCCGGGCGTCAGCGGCGGCAGCGCCACCAATAAATCACAGTGCGGGCAAAGCACGTGATGTTGATGTCGGGGATAATCGCACACGCCTACCTCCTATGGTGCTTTCCGTTTGCGCGGGTAATCGGCGGGCGGCATAGACCGCCCGCCAGGGCCTATTCCGCCGCGCCGTTCCTTTGCGCTTCCAGCGTTTCCCAGCGGCTGAACGCCTGCTCAAGCGCGTCCTCCGCCTGCGCAATCGCCGTCAGCACCGGCTGCGTTGTCTCGTGGGGTTGACTGAAAAAGTCCGGCGCCGCCACTTGCGCCTGCAATTGGCCTATTTCCTGCTCCAATCGCTCGATCTGCCCCGGGAGGGTTTCCAGCTCCCGTTGCAGGTTATAACTGAGTTTCCCCCCGCCGCGTTTGGCAGAAGATGGGGTAGCCCCAGGCGCGGGCGCCGGGGGCTTCTGCACCGGCGCCGGCTGCGCCCTTAGCGCGCGCCGATTGCTGCGCTGGCGCTGCGCGTCAAAATAACCGCCCACGTAACACTCGATGCGCCCTTCCCCTTCAAAAATCCAGCATTCGGTCACCGAGTTATCCACAAACTGGCGATCGTGGCTGACCAGCAGTACGGTGCCCTGATAGCTGTCGAGGAGCTCTTCCAGCAATTCCAGGGTTTCGACATCAAGATCGTTGGTGGGTTCGTCAAGAATCAGCAGGTTGCTGGGATTAAGAAACAGCCGCGCCAATAACAACCGATTACGCTCGCCGCCTGAAAGCGCTTTTACCGGCGTCATTGCCCGTTTCGGATGAAACAGAAAGTCCTGTAGGTAGCCCAACACGTGACGCGAGCGACCGTTGACCATCACCTCCTGCTTACCCTCGGCCAGGTTGTCCATCACGGTACGCTCCGGATCGAGCACCGCGCGATACTGGTCGAAATAGGCGACTTCCAGCTTGGTGCCGCAGTGTATGCGGCCGCTATCGGCGCCAAGTTGACCCAGCATCAGCTTCAGCAGCGTGGTTTTACCACAGCCGTTGGGGCCGATAAGAGCAATTTTATCCTCGCGCTGCACCTGCGCGCTGAAGTGGCTAATCAGCGTTTTCCCTTCTAGGCCATAGCTGACGTCTTCCAGTTCAAAGACGATTTTGCCCGACCGCGCCGCCTCTTCCACCTGGATTTTCGCGCTGCCCATCACTTCACGACGCTCGGAACGCTCTTGACGCAGCGCCTTCAACGCGCGCATCCGCCCTGCATTCCGCGTGCGCCGGGCTTTAATCCCCTGGCGGATCCACACCTCTTCCAGAGCCAGTTTGCGATCGAACTCGGCGTTCTGCAGCTCCTGCACCCGCAGCTCTTCCTCTTTTCCTTTCAGGTATTTGTCATAATTACCCGGCCAGGAGACCAGCTTGCCGCGGTCCAAATCGACGATGCGGGTCGCCATCGCGCGGATAAACGAGCGGTCATGGGAGATGAAAATAATGCTGCCGGGAAAGGTCTTCAGGAAAGCTTCCAGCCAGTCAATGGTTTCAATATCCAGATGGTTGGTCGGTTCATCCAGCAGCAGCACCTGTGGTTCGCACACCAGCGCGCGGCCCAGCGCCGCCTTGCGCAGCCAGCCGCCGGACAGCGATGACAGTTGGCTGTCTGCGCCCAGGCCTATCTGCGCAATTACCTCATGGATGCGCTTTTCCAAATGCCACAAATTTTGATGGTCGAGAATTTCCATCAGCCGGCCCATTTCCGCCAGATTTTTTTCGCTCGGGTCCTGTTCTACCCGCTGAGAAATCCCGTGATAGGCTTTCAGTATCTGTGCCTGCGCCTCGACACCTTCGGCAACGAAATCGAAAACGCTGCCAGTAACGTCCCGTGGCGGATCTTGCTGCAGCCGGGCGACGATGACATCCTGCTCGAAAATCAGTTGACCATCGTCGAGGGGCACCTCGCGGCTCAAGATTTTCATCAAGGTGGATTTGCCGGCGCCGTTGCGCCCCACCAGGCAGACGCGCTCGTTGCGCTCAATATGTAGCTCGGTGTTATCCAGCAGCGGCGCATCACTGAACGACAACCAGGCGCCGGAAAGACTGATTAATGACATGGCTTAGAGATCCTTGTCCGCATGGCTTATCAGCCAGCAGTGATGAATTTGTCGGTTGCGGGCGAAGTCCGGCGAGCGGGTACGATCGGTTATCGGCTGCGCCCTCAGGCCCAGCGCGGTCAGCCCCGCATCATCCAGTTGGAAACCGCGTCTGTTGTTGGAGAACATGATGGTACCGCCGGTGCGCAACAGCCGTTTGAGCTCGGCCATCAGCGCCACATGGTCGCGCTGAACGTCAAAGGTATCGGCCATCCGCTTGGAATTGGAGAAGGTGGGCGGGTCGATGAATATCACATCGAACGTTTCCTGCACCATCGATAGCCACGCCCGGCAATCCGCCTGTATCAGCCGGTGCTGACGGCCCACCAGGTCGTTGCTGCGCAGATTTTTTTCCGCCCACTCCAAATAGGTGCGCGACATATCCACCGAGGTGGTGCTGCGCGCGCCGCCAATACCGGCATGGACGCTGCCGCTGCCGGTGTAGGCGAACAAATTGAGGAAGTCTTTGCCGCGGCTCATTTCCCCCAGCATCCTGCGCGCAATGCGGTGATCGAGGAATAGCCCGGTATCCAAGTAGTCGGTCAAGTTGACCCACAATTTGGCGCCGTACTCCTCCACCAGCAAGAATTCGCCCTTCTGCGCCAGTTTTTCATATTGATTCTTGCCTTTCTGCCGCTCGCGCGCTTTGACCACCAGACGGCTGGCCTGTATCGCCAGCACCGCCAGGGTGGCATTAATCACATCGTACAGCCGCTGCCGCGCACGCTCGGGTTCCACGCTTTTCGGCGCCACATACTCCTGAATCACCACCCAGCTGCTGTAGCGATCGATAGCGACATTGTAATCCGGCAGATCGGCGTCATACAGCCTGTAGCAATCCAGCTTTTCCCGCTCGACCCATTTTTGCAGCGAGCGCACATTTTTGCGCAGGCGGTTGGCGAAATCGGCGGCAATTTGCCCTTTCCCCTGGCCGGGCGGAACGGCGGTTTCCGCCAGCAGGTAGTTCTTCTGCTCGCAGTCCAGCGGGCCGTTTTTGGCTTTAAAACTGCGTTCTGCGCGCAGCATCAACGCGCCGAGCAGCGCCGGCGAGGCGCTGAACAACGACAGCCGCCAGCCGCCGAACCGGCTTTTCATGACCCGCCCGAGCTGGTTGTGCAGGGCGATAAGCGCCGGTTCACTCTCTAGGCGCTCACCGTAAGGGGGATTGCTTACAACCGTCCCGCGCGGCCCCTCCGGCAGCGGATTTACCCGCTGCGCCACTTCGCCGGCCTGGAAGGTTATCAGCGCAGACACGCCGGCGCGGCGCGCGTTTTGGCGCGCCTTCTCCAGCACCCGGCTGTCGACATCGGAGCCGTAAAAGCGCGACGGCGTTTGTGCCAGCCCCGCTCGGGCACGCTCGCGCGCTTCGCGCACCGTCTCTTGCCATAGCGCCTCATCATGCCCGGACCAGGCGGAAAATCCCCAAAACGGACGCGTAAGCCCGGGGGCGCAATCGGCCGCGATCAGCGCCGCTTCAATCAGCAGCGTACCGGAGCCGCACATCGGATCCAGCAGCGGCGTACCGGGTTGCCAGCCGGAGCGCAGCACGATGGCGGCGGCGAGATTCTCCTTTAACGGCGCCTGACCCTGCGCATCGCGATAGCCACGCTGGTGCAGGCTGCTGCCTCTCAGATCAAGCGACAGCATCACCCGGTCGCGGTGCAGATAGGCCTGAATGCGGATATCGGGCTGCTGGCGGTCGACATCGGGTCGACGCGCGCCGTGGCGGGTAAAACTGTCGACGATGGCGTCCTTAACCTTCAGCGCGCCATACTGGCTGTTGCGGATTGCCGCGTTGGTGCCGCTGAAATGTACGGCGAAACGTTTATCCACCGTGAACAGCGACGGCCAGTTCACCGCCTGCACACCGCGATACAGGTCGCCATCGCTGCCGACGCTGAAATCGTTCAGCGGCAGGACGATGCGCGACGCCAGACGACTCCACAACAGCGCGCGGTAAAGCAGCCGGCTATCGGCCTGGAAGTGCACGCCGCCCAGCGCAACTTTACACGAGGCGGCCCCCAGGGTTTCCAGCTCGCTTTTCAACAGTTCTTCCAAGCCTTGTGCCGTGGTGGCAAACAGAGAATTCATCTGGTCTCTTATTATTAATTAAAAAGAAAATCGTTGCGCATTATAGCCAATCCTGCCCCATTGTCATAAAGTTGACCGTCATCACAAACGGCACGGAGGCAGAATGAGTATTTTATCGCGTTTATATGTGCATCCGGTGAAATCAATGCGCGGGTTGCAGCTATCGCACGCCCTGGCCGGCGCCGAAGGGTTGGCGTTTGATCGCGTTTTTATGCTCACCGACGCCGACGGCGCCTTTATCACCGCCCGTCAGTATCCGCAGATGTTATTATTCACCCCGGTAATGCTGCCGGGCGGGCTGCACCTTACCGCCCCCGACGGGCAAAGCCGCCACGTGCGTTTTACCGATTTTTCCGCGCCGGCGCAGCCGGTTGAGATCTGGGGGAATCATTTTACCGCTCATCCGGCGCCGGAGACCATCAATACCGGGCTTTCCGGCTATCTTGAACAGCCGGTTACCCTCTGCTGGACGGGCGAGCATAGCCACAGGCGGGTGAAACGCTTCCTGGCCGTCCCGCTGTCGTTCGCCGACGGCTATCCCTATATTCTGATAAGCGAAGCGTCCTTTTTGGATTTACAGCGCCGCTGCCCGGCGGGCGTCACCCTGACCCAGTTTCGGCCAAATCTGGTGGTGACCGGCACCGAAGCGTATGCGGAAGATAGCTGGCATCGTCTGCGTATTGGCGAGGTCGAGTTTGAAGTGGTAAAGCCGTGCAGCCGCTGCGTTCTGACCACGGTCAACGTGGAACAGGGCCATAAACATCCTGGGGATGAGCCGCTGCGCACCTTACAAGGCTATCGCAGTGCCGACGACGATAACGTCTATTTCGGCCAGAATGTGATCGCCCGCACCACTGGTATCGTGCGGGTCGGCGACAATGTCGAGGTCCTTAGCACCCGTAAGCCGCGTCGCTATCGCGCCGCCAGCCCCGCAAGCGCGGCCACGCCCCCCCCCCAGGCCGCCGACGCGCCGGTGACCATTGTGTATCAGGGCCGGCAATTTATCGGCAACCAACGGGATATCTTACTGGAGCAGTTGGAGCTGCAGGGCATACGCATCCCCTACTCCTGTCGGGCTGGCATTTGCGGCACCTGCAAGGTGAAATTATTGTCGGGTGACGTTGCGCCGCTGACCGGCAGCGCGACGGCATCGGCGCCGTGGATCCTCTCTTGCAGTTGCCTACCGCGCGGCGATGTCCATCTGGAATAGCCATCGCGCCCGCGCGAGCGGCCTGGGACCGCTGACGCTTTCGCCAGCCTGATCGGGTCTTATACCGCCGTCGCGAACTGCAAATCGTCCTGGCGCGGCGCCGGTTGAAGCCGGTCATGCATAATTTTTATCGCGTCGCCAAGCGCCATGCGGCGGCCGGCCAGCGTCAGACAGGGTTGCGCCAGCACGCACAGGCTGGCGTTGTCGCCGGCCTCGGCGATAAGCAATCGCGCCCGTTCGCCGCCGCCGTTCACGCAAACCAACACGCTGTCCCTCTCTTGGGGTTGCCAGGCGTCCGTCGGATGCTGCGTTTGAAAATGCCAACTCTTGGGCATTTGCGGCTTTAAAAAGCGCAACGCCACCAGCGCATTGAGCACCAGTTCAGCGCGCAGGGCATCGGTGAGCGGCAACGCCCGGCTTTTATCCTCAAATTGATAATAAAGCGCGGCGTCGTCAACGCAAAAACGCGTGCGCTCGAACGCATCAGGGGTCAGCATTTTCGCGCAAAAGCGCGAACGGAATACCAAGCCTTCCGACAGATCAAGCATCATACGGTCGTGTTCAGCATCGAAAAACCAATGCCAGTTATCGCCAGGGGTGATCTTCATCCATTTACCTTTTATCACGTCGCCAATTCAGGGCCTGGTCGCTATCCGGCAAGCGTCACCTGCAGAGCCGGAAATTTAATTGATCTTAAATTAGCAGTAAACGAATAAAAGATAAACGAGGCTGGATAAGAAATATGCCTCCAGCCCCCATTATTTTGTCAAGATTGTCTAAATATCGCTGACAATATCCTTTATCAAGCGCGGACCATGGAAAATAAAGCCCGAATAGATCTGAATAAGCGAAGCGCCGGCCGCCATTTTTTCCCTGGCCGCGATAAGCGAATCGATACCACCGACCCCGATAATCGGTAATTTACCTTGTAACTCAGCGGACAATTGTCGGATAACTTCCGTACTGCGCAATTGCAGCGGCCGGCCGCTCAGACCACCGGTTTGGGCACTATGGTCCAGGCGCTGCACCAGCTTCCGGCCCGTAGTGGTATTGGTCGCGATGACGCCGTCGATATTATGGCGCACCAAACTATCGGCAACCTGGATCAATTCCGCCTCGCTCATGTCGGGGGCTATTTTCACCGCCACCGGCACATATTTGTGATGGTAGGCTTGCAGCGCCGCCTGCTTATTTTTTATCGCCGACAACAGATCATCCAGCGCCGCGCCAAATTGCAGGGTGTGCAGCCCGGGCGTATTGGGGGATGAAATATTCACCGCGATATAACAGGCGTAAGGATAGACCTTCTCCATGCAGATCAGATAATCATCCTTGCCCTGCTCCACCGGCGTATCTTTATTTTTCCCGATATTGATACCCAGCACACCGCCGAAATGGGATTTTTGGACGTTCTCCACCAGGTTGTCGACCCCGTGGTTATTAAAGCCCATACGGTTTATCAAGCCGCCGGCCTTCACCAGACGGAACAAACGCGGTTTTTCATTGCCGGGCTGCGCGCGAGGCGTGACCGTGCCCACTTCAATAAAACCGAAGCCCATGGCGCCAAGCGCGTCGATGCAATCACCGTCTTTATCCAATCCTGCGGCCAGCCCAAGGGGGTTTTTGAAAGCGATACCCATACAGTTGACGGTTTTGGTTGGTACCGATTGGCGCACCAGCCATTCCAGCGGAGTGCCGGTA
Organism: Candidatus Sodalis pierantonius str. SOPE; assembly: GCF_000517405.1. Lineage (NCBI taxonomy): Bacteria > Pseudomonadati > Pseudomonadota > Gammaproteobacteria > Enterobacterales > Bruguierivoracaceae > Sodalis > Candidatus Sodalis pierantonii. The sequence continues at coordinate 1,703,514 of NZ_CP006568.1, forward strand.
ATGCGCTTAAGCTGCCGAAAAGTCAATTCATGGGCCCGTTCCGGGTCGAGCTGGAACAATACCTGCTTGATAAGCGGATATAACATGAGGTCTCCTGATTCCCGGTTGCAACCGGGGCGGTATTATCAATCATCGGCGCGGGAAAGGGAATCAATGATGGCCGCAAAAAAGGGCACCCCTGCGGATGCCCTGCGAACGACGGCGCGTTGGCGCGCGGCGATAGCCCGTTTTCGCCAGTCCTCTCCGCGGACCGCGCTGCGCCGAGGCGGGCTGCCATACTGCGCCCCCGCCGGCCAACCGTGATTATCTATCGCCGGCGGAAACCGTGCGGCGCCTGCCGTGGAGCGCCGATGACCGCCGCGGCTTAAGCGTCGGCCAGCGCCTTGGTTATTTTCTCAAACAGATCCCCGGAGAGATTCTCCAGCGCCTTGAGTTGCTCCAGCGCCGCGCGCATGAGGCGCTGACGCGGCGCATCATAGCGCTTGAGCCGAATCAATGGCTCAACCATCCGCGAAGCAACCTGGGGATTGCGGGTATTCAACTCGGTCAAGATCTCGACCAAAAAGGCGTAACCGCTACCGTCAGCCGCATGGAACGCCGCCGGATTATTGGCGGTGAACGCGCCGATAAGCGCCCGAACGCGATTGGGATTATTAAGGCTAAAGGCGCGATGGGTAAGCAGCGATTTGACATGATCCAGCGCGTCCTCCGCCGGACTGGTCGCTTGCAGGCTGAACCATTTGTCCATGACCAAACCGTCGTGGTGCCAGCGCAGGTCGAACTCCGCCAGCAGCGTGGCCTGGCAGGGTAACTGCGCCGCCGCCGCCGCCGCCATTGCCGCCAGCGTGTCGGTCATATTGTCGGCCTGATAGTATTGCTCGGTGGTAAGACGAACCGCACGATCGCGATCGCCGAACGCCAGATAGTGCAGACAGCAGTTGCGCAGCGCGCGCAGGCCGATATCACGGTGCTCCACCCGATACTCACCGTTAGGGCTGGCACGATAAACCGCTAACAGTTCATCGCCAAGCTCGTTCGCCAGACAACTGGTCAGCGCGTCATGCACGCTGTGAATCGCCACCGGATCCACGCTATCAAACAAACCGGCCATTTCATTCTCGCTCGGCAGCGTCAGTATTTGCGCCGCCAGCGCCGGATCCAGCTCGGGGTCAAGCAGAATACCGCGGAACGCGTCAGCTACATGCAGCGTCAGCGGCTGCCCCTCCTGATAGCGGGCCACGTTCAAACGGATATAGATAGACAGCAGGCTTTGCGCCGCGTCCCAGCGGGAGAAATCGCTGGTGGCGAAACGCATCAGGGTAATCAATTGCTGATCGCTATAGGGATAATCCAGCTTCACCGGCGCGGAGAATTCACGCAGCAGCGAGGGGATGGGCAGCGACGGGACATGATCGAAAATAAACGTCTGGACGCTTTCGGTCACATTCAGCACCGAATTTACTGGCGCGCCGGCGTGCTGTAGCGGGATGACCTGTCCGTGGTTATCGTACAGTTCGATATCCAGCGGAATATGCAGCGCCTGTTTTTCCTGCTGGTCCGGCGTCGGCGGCGTCATCTGCGTCACGTGCAGAGTGTATTGCTCCAGCTCGGCATTATAATCGTCGCGCACCGTCACCAGCGGCGTACCCGACTGGCTGTACCAGCGGCGGAACAGCGTCAAATCGATATCGCCGGCTTCCTCCATCGCTACGACGAAATCTTCGCAGGTGGCGGCGCTGCCGTCGTGGCGGGAAACGTAGCGGCGCATCCCGGCCTGGAACTTTTCCTCCCCCAGCAAGGTATGCAGCATACGGATCACTTCGGCGCCCTTTTCATACACCGTCAAGGTGTAAAAGTTATTCATTTCAATAACTTTATCGGGGCGAATGGGGTGCGCCATCGGGCTGGCGTCTTCGGCGAACTGCGCGCTGCGCATCACGCGTACATTGTTAATTCGATTGACGGCGCGCGAGCCGATATCCGAACGGAACTCCTGATCGCGGAATACGGTCAGGCCCTCTTTCAGACTCAGTTGAAACCAGTCGCGGCAGGTAATGCGATTGCCGGTCCAGTTATGGAAATATTCATGGCCGATGACCCGTTCGATATTGAGATAATCCACATCGGTGGCGGTTTGCGCCCGGGCCAGCACATATTTGGCGTTGAATACGTTGAGCCCTTTATTCTCCATGGCGCCCATATTGAAAAAATCGACCGCCACCACCATATAGATATCCAGGTCGTACTCAAGACCGAAGCGGGTTTCGTCCCAGCGCATGGCGCGCTTGAGTGACGCCATCGCCCAGTCGGCGCGATCCAGGTTGCCGCGATCAACAAACAGCTCCAGCGCGACCTCCCTGCCGGAGCGGGTGGTAAAGCTGTCGCGCAACACATCAAAATCCCCCGCCACCAGCGCAAAAAGGTAACACGGTTTTGGAAAAGGATCTTTCCAGATGACCCAATGCCGGCCATCGCCGTTATCCCCGTAATCAATACGGTTGCCGTTGGAGAGCAGGAACGGATAGCGTTGCTTATCCGCCAAAATGCGCGTGGTGAACCGGGCCAGAACATCCGGACGGTCCAGATAAAAGGTAATATGGCGGAAACCTTCCGCCTCGCATTGGGTACAGAGCGCGTCGCCGGAAAGGTAGAGCCCTTCCAGGGCGGTATTATTGGTGGGATGGATCAGCGTTTTGATGGTCAAGGTAAAGGTGGTGGGCAACTGCTCAATGACCACTCCCGGGGCGTCCAGGCGATAATGCATCCATTCCTGGTCGTCCACCCGCAAACTCAGTAGGCGTAAATCTTCGCCGTTGAGCAGCAAGGGCGCGCCGGCCTGGCCCTGACGCACAACGGTGCTGGTTGCCGTAACGGTGGTATTTTCGGCCTCGAGATCAAAATCCAGGTGAATATCGGTAATCGTATAATCCGGCGCACGATAATCATGGCGGTACTTGACTTGCGGCTGTTGCGTCATAGTTAACCTTTAGGCATCAATGTCGATTTCTGCCGTTAAGTCTATTCCTGTTAGCGGCAGGTTGCCATTGTAAAGCCCGGCAAGCGCGCTAAAATGCAGCGTTCGCGCAAAAAACAGCGCGGGCGGGCGGTAAAACCCGCCAAATGACCGGGCGACTAACCCGCGGGACGGCACGTTTGGTCCCGACGTTATCACGCCAACTGTGCTCTGATGTGACTACACTTATAGGATAACGCGGCTTTTCATGGCCGTTACCCCTTATCCGACTGAGATGAGATGTCGTAAAAGGATGCTTGAACGCACCATGAATGTTGCTACCGATCCGATTTTAACATCGATACTCGACACTGATGCCTATAAATTCCATATGCAGCAGGCCGTTTTTCATCGCTATTACGATGTGACGGTGAGCGCGGAGTTCCGCTGCCGCGGGGACGATCTGCTGGGGGAATACACCGCCGACATCAGTGCCCAGATTGAGATGATGCGTAGTCTGAAATTGGGCCAGGAGGAGTTTGCCTACCTGCGCGAATTGCCGTTTTTTCAAAGCGACTATCTCAACTGGCTGCGCCAGTTCCGCTTTGACCCGAGCCAGGTGCGCGTACGCAATCACCACGGCAAACTCGATATTCGCATCACCGGCCCCTGGCGCGACGTCATTTTATGGGAAGTGCCGCTGCTGGCGGTAATAAGCGAGGTGGTGCACCGCCGCTCGCCGCACCCGCCGACGCGGTGGCGCAATTGCAGCAGAAGCTGCGTTATTTTCGCCAGATCAGCGCGGATGTCGACCTGTCCCGCTTCAAGCTAATGGATTTCGGCACCCAGGCACATGAATGGTTTCAGGCGCATCAGCAGATAAGCCCCGATCTGGCCAACAGCCAGCGCGCCGCGCTCCAGGCCTGGCTGGACGAATACCCCGACCAGTTGGGGATCGCGCTCACCGACTGTATCACCATGGATGCTTTTTTACGCGACTTCGGGCCGGCGTTTGCCCATGCCTATCAGGGTCTGCGGCACGACTCCGGCGACCCGGTAGAATGGGGCGAGAAGGCCATTGCGCATTATGAACGGCTGGGTATCGATCCGCTCGGCAAAACGCTGATGTTTTCCGACAGCCTCGCTTTTGACAAGGCGCTGATGCTGTACCGCCATTTCTGGCAGCGCATCAATCTCGTTTTTGGCATCGGCACCCGGCTGAGCTGCGATATCCCCGCCGTAAAGCCGCTGAATATCGTCATCAAACTGGTGGAGTGCAACGGTAAACCGGTGGCGAAGCTGTCGGACAGCCCCGGGAAAACGATCTGTCACGATAAAGCCTTTGTTCGCGCCCTACGTAAAGCGTTCGACGTGCCGCTGGTGGTTAAAAAGGCCAGTTGAACCGCCGGTCAAGCCGCGGCGGGTATGGGGTCGCCCCCCGTTTTGCACGGGGGGAAAAAGGCCGGTTGAGTCTTTCGCCAAGCCGCGGCAGGCATTTTCCGTTCACCCCTGATTGATGTGAAAGCGTCGGCAGAGACGGCGCGGTGGCGCGTTTTAACACCGTTTCCCCCCCTCATTGCCCGCCCTAAACACCATCGCCGCCAGAAATATGCGATTTCCCCTTGTGGTCTTGCCGCCGCCAAGTAACATATTATGGTCCGTTAGCGGACTCAAGGCCTTTTCCTATTTTAACTGAGTAAGAGAGTATTTTATGAGCGTAGTGCCTGTAGTCGATGTACTGCAAGGGCGCATGCCGGCTGACAGTGAAGTCACTGTACAGGGTTGGGTGCGTACCCGCCGAGATTCCAAAGCCGGAATCTCCTTTCTTGCCGTCTATGACGGTTCCTGCTTCGATCCTTTACAGGTCGTCATTAATAATACTCTGCCCAATTATCAGAACGACATTCTACGCCTAACCACCGGCTGCTCGGTATCGGTTACCGGCCGGGTAGTGAAATCTTTAGGGGGCGGTCAGCGTTACGAAATACAGGCTCAGGCCGTTGAGGTGCTCGGCTGGGTCGACGATCCGGATACTTACCCCATGGCCGCCAAGCGCCATAGCGTGGAGTATCTGCGCGAAGTGGCCCATCTTCGCCCGCGTACCAACCTGATTGGCGCGGTGGCGCGAGTCCGCCATACCCTGGCGCAAGCCATTCACCGTTTTATGGACGAGCAGGGTTTTTTCTGGGTGTCGACGCCGTTAATTACCGCCTCCGATACCGAAGGCGCCGGCGAAATGTTCCGCGTTTCCACTCTCGATCTGGAAAATCTGCCGCGTACGGCCGATGGCAAAGTCAATTACGGTGAAGATTTCTTTGGCAAAGAGGCCTTTTTAACCGTTTCCGGCCAGTTGAACGGTGAAAGTTACGCCTGCGCCCTGTCAAAAATCTACACATTCGGTCCAACGTTCCGGGCGGAAAATTCCAATACCAGCCGCCATCTCGCCGAATTCTGGATGGTTGAGCCGGAAGTGGCCTTCGCCACCCTGGAGGATGCCGCCGGCTTAGCGGAAGCGATGCTTAAATATGTCTTTCAGGCGGTATTGACCGAGCGCGCCGATGATATACAATTCTTCGCCGAACGGGTCGACAAGGAAGCGATAAACCGTCTGAAACACTTTATTAGTACAGATTTCGCGCAAGTGGACTACACCGAGGCGGTCACTATTTTGCAAAACTGTGGCCAGGCATTTGAAAATCCGGTTTCCTGGGGCATTGACTTATCTTCGGAACATGAACGCTATTTGGCGGAAAAACATTTCAAAGCGCCGGTGGTGGTGAAGAATTATCCCAAGGATATCAAGGCGTTTTACATGCGCATGAATGACGATGGCAAAACCGTTGCCGCTATGGATGTGCTGGCCCCGGGCATCGGCGAAATCATTGGCGGATCCCAGCGCGAAGAGCGTTTGGACAGACTGGATGCGCGTTTGGAAGAAATAGGCCTCAACAAAGAAGATTACTGGTGGTATCGTGATTTGCGCCGCTATGGAACCGTTCCGCATGCAGGTTTTGGATTAGGTTTCGAGAGATTAATAGTTTATGTCACAGGAATGCAAAATATTCGTGATGTAATACCCTTCCCGCGAAGTCCACGCAATGCCGATTTTTAAATTTCGGCATTTAATATAAGAAAAACATATATATACGTCACCAAGGCCAGCGCCGCGTGGCTTTTCTATACTTTGTATTGCAAGGGATTAAGCCTACTTTCAATGACTTCATCCCTTTTTGGGGACTCTATGCTAGCCCTAAAAACCCTTATGTGTGGATGGAATGTGGATGCTTCTGTCCAGTGGGTTGAAGGTTATCGCGTCCTGTAAGTAATCAGGAGCAAGATGCGCATAGGTCATCGTCTGCTGGATTGAAGCGTGTCCCATAATTTTTTGTAGTGTTAGTATGTTCCCTCCGTTCATGATGAAGTGTGCAGCAAAAGTATGGCGCAACACATGTACGGACTGGCCTTTAGGCAGATCAGGTTTAACATTACGCAAAATTTTTCGATATTTTCCATAATCTATATCAAAGAGTTTTCCTGATTTTTTCCTCTTTATTGCTTTCACTGTCTCATCAGAGATGGGAACCGTGCGAATCTTGCCATTTTTGGTTTCAGTGAAAGTAACTCGATTATGCAGTACATGCTCTGCCTTAAGGCTGGCTGCTTCTCCCCATCTTGCCCCAGTAGCTAGGCATAGAATGGTTATTCTACGGGCGTCTCCATCTGTTGCATCCAGCAATTGGGTAATTTCCTAGCTGGTTAGATAGGTCATCTCGGGCGCTTTTTCCTTTAAGACCGATAACGCTCTGATTGGGTTATCCCCATGGTATTCCCCAGCATTAATTAGCACGCGAAACATACTGCTAAGTACTGCCTCATCCCGATTAACGGTTGATGCTTTTGCGCCATCATGTAGCCGCTTAGAGCGCCATTCTTGCATGAAGCGCTGATTTAAGCGTCCAGCACTTAGATCTCCGATAGCCTTGATGATTCTACATAGTGCAACTTTTCGTTTTTCTCCGTATTTCAGGTTTCGGCCTTCAAGTTGCCACCATATTTCCATTAGGGCAGATAATTTCCGTTGATCTGCGGGTTTTTCCAGCCAATCTTTGTTGTGCAAATTGCCTAGTACGTAGCGCTCATAGGCCACTGCATCAGCTTTTTTCTTAAATATTTTTTGGATCCTGCGGCCATCCCGACCACGGGGTCTCACATCAACTTTGTATCGTCCACCATCGAGCGTTTTAATCGTCATGATTACGCCCTCCGGTCATAAGCTCTGAGTGTTTGCCTGTTTGGCAAACATAAGCCTCATAAACCCCTAGCCAGCCTTTTGTTCCAATGATGTAGATTCCGCATTGTTTTGCCCAAAGTGTGCGAGAGCCGGAGCTATCTGCCCGGATTCTGGCGCAATTTTACCTGTGGTGAACCATAATGCATATTTTTCAAAAATTGGTGTTGACAATATTTTCATTAAAACATCTCCTTTAGGAATTGCCTCTCCTGTCTCATATCTCCATAGCGCATTATGAGGTATGCCTATTATTTCAGCGGCCTTCCTTCTACTTGAGATGCGTTCGCTTTCACGCATCACCTTTAATTTCTCTGCTATATCCAAATTCATATTGCTTTATCCAAGTCAATATTCCAGAATGGTGTCATGTAATGCTTTGGGGGTGATTTTTCTTCAATACCCCAGCTTGGGAGATTACCACATGACAGACGACGAATTGAGGGCCTTGTTTAAGATCCCTGATGCCATTACCACTGATGAGTTTGTCCGCAGGACAGGGAAGTCGGAGCAAAGCGTACGCAAATGGATAGAACGCCGCTTTTTGCCTCTTGCGACGGAAAAAGAGGTTTTTGGAGAAAAAGGCAGCTCTCGCCGGTTACTTATACTTTGGAATGAATGGCTTGAGATGATCTCTGACGTTACAAGCCAACTTCCTCCTGTGCGCTGCGACTGGAAGCGTGCATGGCATAAGCGCGCCAAAAAGCTCCGTGAAGATTTGGGTGTGCCGTATCGCCTTGGGGGAGAGGATAAGGCTGCATGAAAGACTTTTTGCTCATTGCGTACTACTTGATCGTTCTTGGTGCCGTTGGTTTCATGCTCTACGTATTCTTCGAGAGGCTGATAGACGTCATTCGGAGTGAACACGCAGACGACATGCGCAAAGCTTATCAGGCGAGCAAGGCAGCCGTTGAGCGCCAAGCCCGCCAACGTTTGTAGGAGAAAGCCAATGCAGCTGGCCTTTCTCTTTTTAAAGTTAGAGATATCTCACAAAGTTCCCTAAAAATTACATTTAGACATACATTTTTCTTTATGAAACATTGTTACGACATTTGTATCATTTTCGGGGTAGATTAACGACTCTGTGAATGGAACACTGTGTGCAGACACAGGAAAACACCAAACTCTCAATAATGTTTCGTAAGAAATTATTAGCGGCAGTGGCAGGTGTCCGAATAACACCAATGAGGGTAGTAATAATGATGAAGAGCAATCTTCTTGCAGTGGTAATTCCGGCCTTATTGGCTGCCGGTGCCGCTAACGCGGCCGAAGTGTATAACAAAGATGGCAATAAATTAGACATCTACGGTAAGGCTGTCGGCCTGCACTACTTCTCCCACAGCGACAACAGCTACGGCGACCAGACTTACGCCCGTCTCGGCTTCAAAGGTGAAACTCAGATTACCGACCAGCTGACAGGTTTCGGCTAGTGGGAATACAACTTCCAGGGCAAAAACTCCGAAAGCAGCGTCGACGCTCAGGACGGCAACAAAACCCGTCTGGCGTTCGCCGGTCTGAAATTTGGCGATGCCGGCTCATTCGAGTACGGCCGTAACTACGGCGTTGTGTATGACGCTATCGGCTGGACCGACATGCTGCCGGAATTCGGCGGTGACTCCGGCTACAGCGACAACTTCATGGTGGGTCATACCACCGGCGTCGCAACCTACCGCAACACCAACTTCTTCGGGTTGGTTGACGGCTGAGATTTCGCCGTACAGTACCAAGGCAAGAACGATCGTGACGAAATCCGTCGCGCCAACGGCGACGGCTGGGGCGCATCTACCAGCAACACCTCCGCCATCGGTGTTGCTATCGTCGGTGCTTATGCTTCTTCCGACCGTACCGATGCCCAGCAAAGCGCTTACTATGCTAACGGCAGCGAAAAAGCTCAGCAGTGGGCAGCCGGTCTGAAATATGACGCCAACAACGTTTACCTGGCCGCTATGTACGGTGAAACCCGTAACGCGACCTACATCTCCAACGCCAATCTGCAGATTGATGGCGCTGACGCGACCGGTTTTGCTAACAAAACCCAGCTGATTGAATTGGTTGCTCAATATCAGTTCGACTTCGGTCTGCGTCCGTCCGTCGCTTACGTGCAGTCGAAAGGTAAAGACATCGAAGGCATTGGCGATGTTGACCTGATCAAATACTTTGAAGTGGGCGCAACTTACTACTTCAACAAAAACATGTCCACCTATGTTGACTACATCATCAACCAGATTGATGACGACAACCAGCTGGGCATCGGCAGCGGCGATACCGTTGCTCTGGGTCTGGTCTACCAGTTCTAATCCCCTTTCGGCCCTCTACATCTGAAATCAGGATAGCGAAGGCAGGGTTTATACCCTGCCTTCTTTTTTTGTGCCGTTGAAAAATATGCGGTAAACGGTTGGCAAAGGGCTCTCGTAACGGTAACCTGATAGCACTTTTCGCACACTGTGACGTTTGGACACATCTCCCATGTTTGAATCAATCCCGGTCGCACCGGCGGACCCGATTCTCGACCTGCTGGATGTCTTTCGCGCCGATGATCGCCCGAATAAAATCAATCTTGGTATCGGCGTTTACAAAGATGAAACCGGTAATACGCCGGTGCTGACCAGCGTAAAAAAAGCGGAATCGCTGCTGCTGGAAAATGAGACAAGCAAAAACTACCTGAGTATTGACGGCATCGCCGCCTTCGCCGCGGGCACGCAACGCCTTATGTTCGGCGCAAAGAGCGATATTATCGCCAGCGCGCGGGCGCGCAGCGCGCAAACCCCCGGCGGCACCGGCGCCCTGCGCGTGGCCGCGGATTTCCTGGCGCACAATACCGCCGTGCGCCGCGTTTGGGTAAGCAACCCTAGCTGGCCGAACCATAAAAACGTGTTTAGCGCGGCGGGATTGACGGTGTGCGATTACGCCTACTATGATGCCGTCACCCATACGCTCGATTTTACGGCAATGTTGGCGTCCCTAAGCCGGGCGCAGGCCGGCGACGTTGTTTCGTTCCACGGTTGCTGCCATAATCCGACCGGGATCGACCCCACCGAGCAGCAATGGCGCGAACTGGCGGCGCTGTCGGCCCGACAGGGCTGGCTGCCGCTGTTCGATTTCGCCTATCAGGGTTTCGCTCACGGTCTGGAGGAAGATGCGGCGGGTTTGCGGATTTTTTGCGAAGCGCATCAGGAGATTATCGTGTGCAGCTCCTTTTCAAAAAATTTCGGCCTGTATAATGAACGCGTCGGCGCCTGCACTCTAATTGCGCCCGACAGCGCGATTGCCGATCGCGCCTTCAGCCAGTTGAAAGCCATCATTCGCGCCAATTACTCCAACCCGCCGGCGCACGGCGCCGCCGTTGTCGCCACCATTTTGGCCGACGACGTGCTGCGTGCCATGTGGGGGCAGGAGTTGAGCGGTATGCGCGAGCGCATTCAGCGTATGCGCCAACTGTTCGTCAACACCCTTCTGGACAAAGGTGCTCGGCAGGACTTCAGCTTTATCAACCGGCAAAACGGCATGTTCTCCTTTAGCGGCCTGACCCAGGAACAGGTGCTAAAGCTGCGGGACCAATCGGGCATTTATGTGGTGAATTCGGGCCGCATCAACGTGGCCGGAATGACGCCGGATAACATGGCGCCGCTGTGCGAAGCGATCGTGACGGTACTATAACCGCCGGTTGAGCTGTCTGAAGCGGCGCGTCGGTTGGTGAAACGATGACACTGTCATGGCGGTTGGCGCAACGGCAGTAACCGCCATGAAGCGCTAACCGACGGCTATTGCAGGAAAGGATTCGTGCGGCGCTCGTGGCACAGCGTCGACATGGGGCCATGACCGGGCAGAAAGGCAATGTCATCCGCCAACGGCATAAGCTGATGATGGATCGAACGTATCAGCGTCGCGCTATCGCCGCCCGGCAGGTCGGTACGACCGATGCCGCCATTAAACAGCACGTCCCCCATCAAAATGAACTTCGCCGCTTTGTTCCAAAACACCACATGCCCCGGTGAATGACCGGGGCAATGCAATACGCTAAACGACAACGTCCCAACGCTCACCGTAGCGCCATCCGCCAGCCAGCGATCGGGCGTCAAGGGCGGAATGCTTTCCACGCCAAACATTTGGCACTGCCCCGGCAAACTCGCCAGCAGCGGTTCATCGTCGCGATGGGACCGACGATGGGCACACGATAGAACGCCGCGAGCTCGCTAGCGGCACCGACATGATCCAAATGGCCGTGCATCAGCCATATTTCTTTTACCGTTACGCCCAGCGGCGCGACTTCTTGACGCAACCGCTGCGCTTCACCTCCGGGATCCACCAGCGCCGCTTCACCGGTCTGCTCGCACCAAACCAAAGAACAATTCTGGCTGAACGCCGTTACCGGCATGATGTGATATTTCATACTGTATCCTGTCTGACCTTTTGCACCCGATTATACGGCGAAACGGCGCTGGTGTTGACAGGAATTGCGGTGCGTTACCAGGTGCGCGCCGGCCCGGTATCGATATGGACGAAATTACTGCGCGGATAGTATCCCACGCCGCCCATGCGCAGCTTGAGCGCCGCTTTACGGATCATGCTGAGCGGCGTGCCCTCAATATGAAAATCCATGGCTTTGCCCAGCGTATGATAACTGTGCTTCGCCACGCCCTCGCTTTTTGCCCGCAGCGAATTATTGGTCTGTACCGTTCGATAACCGGAAATAAGCTGCACCGGCTTGCTGGTTTGCAGCACCGTTTGCAGACGATTAAAGATGATCAAAAAGCTGAGGATCGATTTCGGTTATCTTATTGGCGCGAAAATCGCGGAAAAAATGATTTAATCGGCTAAGCTCGCTTTGATCATAGCTTTTACCATTGAAAAATTCCGTTTTTAGCGTTTCACCAGTATGCAAATTATTCAGGGTAAGCATGCGCGGGCGGGGCGTGGAGAGCGTGGCGAAAGCGGTGCCGGGAAGCAGCGCCAGCCCGGCGGCAGCCGTTCCGAACACCAGCAATTGACGGCGTAGATGATTAATATGATCCATGGGCAAAGTAACCAGTCGGCAGAGTTGATGAACCAAATGCACAGTAGCGCACCGCCCGAACCATAACCGTATGGGTGGGCCACGTCAATCACTCAAGCGTCAGGATTTGCAAAAGCTCACAAAGTAGTCTACGCGGGCGTTCGATCAGGCCCGCGCATAAATTCACCGGCGTTCAGCGGCTTATTGCAGCAGCCGTTGCGCTTGCGGCAGGCTTCTGGCGCCCTTCTGGGTGGGCGTATCATAATTGTAAATATCTGTACGGAACTGCGGTTTACCGTCGTCCGCGACCCAGGCGGTAAGATAAAACAGATTGACCGAAATCTGATGTCGAATCGGCACATAGGTCGTATTGCCCTGCCTTAGGGTCGCACTGACGCGAGCGTCGCCCCAGCCGGCATCTTGCAGCAGCATGTTCGCCAGCACCGCCGCCTTGTTCACCCGAACACAACCTGAGCTCAGCGCGCGCTGATCTTGGCCGAACAAATTATGGTTGGGCGTATCGTGCAGATAGATGGCATCCGAGCTGGGCATATTGAATTTATACCGTCCCAAGGCGTTCTTCGGCCCCGGCGCCTGCTGCAAACGATAAGGAAAATGGTTGGGCGTGACCATATTCCAATCAATATTGGCCGGGTCGATCACGGCGGCATCGCTACTCCAGCCCGATAATATGGTGAAGTCGTTGCGCGGCAAATACCCCGGATCGCGCAGCGCTTTCGGCAGAATATCCTGACGCACCAGCGAACTGGGCACATTCCACGGAGGATTAAGCACCACGCTGCTCAATGCGCTGCGCATCAGCGGCGTTTTGCGGCTGGGGCGGCCGACGATCACCCGCGAGGACAGCACCTCTGCCCCCTGCTGATAGTAAACAAGGGAGTAATTGGGAATATTGACCAGGATGCCGGTATTAACGCGATTGTTCAGCAGACGCAAACGCTGAATATTTAACGCCAGCAGCGTGACCCGGGTCTTCGGGGAAACGTTAAGCCAGTTGCGCGTCTGGCGGCCGATCACACCGTCGGCGTCCAACCCCTGCCAGCTTTGGAAACGTTTCACCGCCGCCACCAGATCGGGCGAATACATCTTGTCCTGCACATCTACCGTGGCGACCACCGTTGGATTATCGCTGGAGGGCGTGGGCGTGAGCTCCGCGGCGGCGGGGCTGACCACCGCCGACGGCGGCTCCTGGCTAATAGGCTGCGAGGCGGTAGGCGTAGTGGCCGAGGCGTTATCCACCGTCGGTTGCGGCGCGGCGTCGCCGCGCTGGAGCATACCGGTACGCCGCAAAATCTCGCGCAGCGCGGGAATATCATCGCTTAATTGGCCGGGACGCAGGTTGGCGCTGCCGGTCAGCTGCGGCCAGGGATGGTTATCGGCGAGAATGGTTTTCAACGCTTGATGCATTTTGGCGTATTGCGGATGTTGCGGCACCAGGCCGCTGATAAAGGCATCCAGCCTGCCGTCGTTCAAAGCATTCTGCCAGCGGTCAATCAACGCGCGCGGCGGCAGCACCAGCGTATAGGGTGCATTGCCGTAAAGCCATCTTTCGCCGTTGGCGCCGACGCCGTTGGTGAATTGCAGGTAGCCCAGCAGAGCGTCGGACAAGATTTTATCCCGCGCCAGACCGGTGATGCGTGGATCCGTGAGCCACTGCGCCCAGGTGGTGAATTGCGGCTGGACGCCCGACAGCGCCAGTTCCGCCAGTTGCTGCTGAAAATGCCGCACCGCGGCCCGGTCCTGCCACATCGGCGCATCCTGGCGAGCGGCGTAAAGGGCCGCTATTTCGCGGGCAAAGTAAGGTTGTACATGAGCAGGGGAAATTTGTCCCGGCAAAGGGGCGCCAACACCCTGGCTTTGCGCGGCCAGCGCGCTAAAGGCGGGGCCGGAGAGCGACGCGATACCTGTAGCGATGCAAAATATTCTGGACTAATTTGCAAACAATTCTGGACTCCCTAAAACCCTAAAAAATAGCTATTTTGGACAGTCCAGAATTGGTTACAAAATTTATAGCTAAGGTAGACGTCAATGTAGTTATCGTATCTGTTAAGTTATGCAGCGAGAGATTTCTGCTCCCGATTTAGCCAAACTTCGTCCTGACAACTCCGGTTCCGTGTTTGACCTGACCACAGGTTAGATTACGGATTTTGACGGCCACACAGATCTATTTTCGCTTCTCCAGCGACTCCCCATTTTCTGCGGAGATACAGCTGATTGGGGAGTCACAGAGCCTGTTTAGAAATTTGTGTATTTGCCTGATTTTGATATGTTCAATCCAACATCAAAAACAGGTTAATTTATGGACGAAAAACAGTTGCAGGCTCTGGCTAACGAACTGGCCAAAAATCTCAAAACCCCTGAAGATCTCGGTCACTTCGATCGGCTGCTGAAAAAAATCAGCGTCGAAGCAGCTTTCAATGCCGAAATGACCCATCACCTCGGCTACGATAAAAATCAGCCTAAACCGGGGACCAACGCCCGCAACGGCTATTCCACAAAAACCGTTACCACTGGCGATGGCCCGCTGGCGCTGCGTACTCCGCGCGATCGTGACGGTTCCTTTGAACCGCAACTGGTGAAGAAGAACCAGACCCGGATTACCGGGATGGATAACCAGATTTTATCGTTGTACGCCAAAGGGATGACCACCCGCGAGATCGCCGCCGCGTTCAAAGAGCTGTATAACGCCGATGCCTCGCCAGCGCTGGTCTCAAAGGTCACCGATGCGGTCATGGAGCAGGTTGTCGAATGGCAAAACCGGCCTCTGGATGCAGTCTATCCCATTGTTTATCTTGACTGTATCGTTCTAAAAGTCCGGCAGGACAGCCGCATCATCAACAAATCTGTGTTCCTGGCGCTGGGCATCAACATCCGAAGGCCAGAAAGAGTTGCTAGGTATGTGGCTGGCCGAAAATGAAGGCGCAAAGTTCTGGCTGAACGTGCTGACAGAGCTGAAAAACCGCGGCCTGAACGATATCCTTATCCCCTGCGTAGACGGGCTGAAAGGCTTCCCTGACGCTATTAACGCGGTGTATCCGGAGACGCGGCTCCAGCTGTGTATCGTGCATATGGTGCGCAACAGCCTGCGGTTCGTCTCCTGGAAGGACTACAAGGCCGTCACCCGCGACCTGAAAGCTATCTATCAGGCCCCTACGGAAGAAGCCGGCTTGCAGGCGCTGGAAGCGTTCTCCAGTGCCTGGGACATCCGCTACCCGCAAATAAGTCGAAGCTGGCAGGCAAACTGGGCCAATCTAGCCACGTTCTTTGCCTACCCAACGGACATCCGCAAGGTGATCTACACGACCAACGCCATCGAGTCGTTAAACAGCGTGATCCGGCATGCCATCAAAAAGCGCAAGGTGTTCCCGACCGACGACGCAGTGAAAAGGGTGGTGTGGCTGGCGATACAGGCGGCCTCACAGAAATGGACAATGCCTTTGAGGGACTGGCGCATGGCAATGAGCCGCTTTATTATCGAGTTCGGTGACCGCCTGGACGGTCACTTCTGAGAAAAGGCATTTACACAGAATCCGGTACGGGCTCCGCGGGTGTATGGCTGAAGCTATTTCAGCACTTTCAAAATAGCGGTCATGAGGCCAACGGCAGCAATCAGCATCCTCCGACACGAACCGTCATCTGTAATCCCAGCTTATCAAACCTGTTAGCAATATCCTTACGGACATCGGCTATCTCTGCGGATAAGTCCTTACGGACATCGTCAAGGTCACGCTTGGTAGCCACACCCGCCACCTCATGAGACTTACGGACGGCAATAGAAATCGCCTTGGCCTGCTCTTTCGGCAACCCGGCTTTTTCCAGTGTCTCAACGAATTCTTGAGTATCAAATGCGACTTGGCCCATGGGGAAGTCCTCCTGTTTATGCCAAGTGTAGCGTATCCACCACATCAACGGAAGGAGTAACACCAATGGCTCCGGCATTTCCAAGCATTTATGGTGCTAACTATTCAACACAAAACGGAAGGTTCTTTCAACGACGAGGCGATATCTGGATACAGATTGAACGATATCTGCCATGTGCCACTGGAACTCTAAATGAACCGCTTGAGGCAACGGCCCTTCGTTGGCTAAACGAACTGGAGAACGGAACGCTCAAGACCAAACGAGCCATCGGAAGTACGGGAGCTACCAAGACCGCTGTATACAAGCTAACCGAAGGTGGCCTCAAAAATAGTTCACCTATGAAGTTTACAAAGTAATTAACTACATCAACGAAAGGAGTTACCTCCATGAACATGAATGACTTCATTGATATGTTGCAGAAAAAGAAGGTCCCGTACTCCATTGACGGAGATAAGATTTTCGTCAATGGAAACCTCAATCTCCATGATGCGAGCATTACCAATTTACCGGACAACCTGAGTGTTAGAGGCTGGCTTGATCTCCGCGGTACAAGCATAACCAGCTTGCCGGACAATTTGAGTGTTGATGGCAGCCTTTACCTCCGCGGTGCAAGCATAACCAGTCTACCGAATGGTCTGAGTGTTGGCGGTGATCTTGGTCTCAGCCGCACAGGCATTACCCGCCTACCGGAAAACTTGAGCGTCGGTGGCAGTATTGACCTCTGCTATACGGGCATTTCTAGCTTGCCGGATAACCTTGAAGTTTATGGGTCAATATATTTACAGCCCAACAGAATAACCAACATTGTCTATCGTGAATTCTGGAAACATGACTATTACACGGTTTTTGCTGCTTGGCTAAATGGCGCGTACTGCGTTGTTGTTAACGAAAAGATTTACACATTGAAAGAGTTTGACGGCGAATCAGTAATAGCAGATGTCGAACAGGCGGCGCGGGAATGCGTGGCTGAATTAGAGCAACGCAGGAAAACCGGGGGTGCGGCATGAAGTCCTTTAACGTGAAACAAGTAGAAAAATTCCGTGATGTGTTCCCTGAGCTGACCACGATAGAACAGCTTGAAACGGCGATGCTCTTCTCTCTTGGCCTCTCCAAAAAAGAGATTGCAGCGGCGCGTGATGTTGCTTACATAACGGTTGAAAAGATGCTTGATGCAATAAAAAGCAAATTTAATCTTTACTTTTTAAATAATCTGCTTTCTGTCTTTCTGGTCCGGCTGGTGTTTTTTGCCTTAACTGGCGGCACAGTAAAAAATAAGAAATAAGGATAACCCACGCGCTAGAAAAATGGCAACAGGCGAACGTTAGCCAGTTCCTACAACGCCACTAATCACTAATCTCGCCCCGGTATCGTGCCGGGGTTCCATTATCGTTTTAACCAACGAGGTATATCTGCATGCAAAATTTAACCATTGCACAAACATTAACCATGTCCAGCCGCGAGATTGCGAAGTTGACCGAAAAGCAGCATAAACACGTGCTGGAGGACTGCCGCAAAATGTTCGAGGCGCTCAATATTCAATCGGCCGACTTTTCGGCTGATTACAAAGACAGCAAAGGACGCGTCTATCAGGAGTTTTTGCTTGACCAGGACTTAACGATGACACTCGTCATGGGGTACAGCATTGAGCTTCGCCATAAAGTTGCCAAGCGCTGGCGTGAACTGGAAGAACAAGCCAAGAAGCCAGCTATTCCGCAAACATACCCCGATGCACTGCGCCTCGCTGCCAAACTTGCAGAGGAAAAACAACATCTGGCATTGGTCAACAAGAAGCAAGAATAAGAGATTCATTGCTTACAAAGCTTATTTCAAACAGGAATGACGCCGGTCAAGTTCTGCAAGCAACTCAACGGCGTGAATATCAACCGTGTCAGCCTGTTTTTGGCCGAACGTAATTTTCTCTACGACGCGCAAAAAGACACGAACAAGTCCTATATATGGCGCGTGAAAGCTCACGCACGTGATAAATATTTCACTGAATCACCATATACCATCAAATCATATAAAGGCGACATGCAATTATATGAAGTCATTCTGTTACAAGACGGTGCTAAATGGCTTTATCGCCACTATCTGAAAGGCGAGCTTCCGATGAAGAAAGACTGGAACGGCGAATTCACCCACGACAAATATCTTCAGGCTGCATAAGGATAAACACCATGACCAAAATCACCGCCTACAAAGGCTTTAACGCCGATATGACTTGCCGTGATTATCAGTTCGAGATCGGGAAAACCTACCAGCACGAGGGCGCGGTAGAAATCTGTAGTTCAGGTTTCCATGCCTGCGAATATCCGCTCGATATCTTCTGCTACTACGAGCCAGCAAACCATCGTTTTGCCGAGGTTGAGGTATCCGGCGATATCGCCCATGAAGCGGTAGGCGGCAAACTCACCAGTAGCACAATTACCATTAAGAAGGAACTGTCCCTCCACCAAATGGTTGGCCGCGCCGTCGAGTGCATAGCGAGTAAAATTGATAAGTCCGCAGAACAGACGATCATTGAAGGCCGCGGGTCAGCCGCTACCAACACTGGCGACTGGTCAGTTGCCACCAACACCGGCTACCAGTCCGTCGCCACCAATGCGGGCGACCAGTCAGCCGCAGGCGTTAGCGGCTTCGGATCGGTTGCCGCGTCTCTCGGCGCGCAGGGTAAGGCCAAAGCCGCTGAGGGCGGCGAAATTGTACTGTGCTATCGCAATAGTGAGGGCAACATTATCCACATCCGCGCCAGCAGGGTGGGTGATAACGGCGTGAAACCGGATACCTGGTATGTGCTTAATGCAAACGGCGAGTTTGAAGAGGCCGATGATTAACCTCTGGTTCAGTTTTGCACTGGAAGCATCTGCACACCAGGAAGGGAACAAGTTGACGAGGATGTACGTCAGCCGCCCCGCAGTTTCGGAATAACATCTTTAAACATTAAACTCAGGATGCCCGCCAACAGGAACCATTGCAGCAGCGTCCATGCACGCAGGAGGTAAGTATTGATGAATAATTTCCGTGGTAAGAAAGTTCACATAGAAATAAGTCACAATCAGGAAGGTGGTTTTTCTCTGCTCGTTTCTGATGACGATGTCGGATGCAGAGTGGCCGGGGCTAAAGTTGGAGGTTGTAAAACCCTGGAACGATTTACCGTAGATACCCAGGAGCTTATCGACGCAATAATGGAGCATGCCCATGTTTAAAACATTCTGGACACTGAAGATTATCAACACGCTGTTCATTATTTCATGCATTGCTTGTCTGGTACTGGCCCTTGCATCGTTCAGCGGTACAGCCGCGCCCTATATGCAAGTCACCGACGGTATATTGGCATTACTGACACTGCTCGGCGTCAGGCTGACGTTTGAATGTATTGCTGTGCAATTTGTACAGGCCGAAACATTACAGAAAATTCTCAGTAAACTGGAGAAGGAGCATGAAACCTAAAATACCCATCGGGGTAAGAGAGCGGGCGAAGCGATTTGAACGCCTGTACCGTGAAGGGCTTATCCACGCGAGACGTATCCGACGAACAGGCTATTTATCAATACGGTTTTCCCTTTGCTGGCGTATGTTATCGAAATATAACGGTCAGAGTTGGAAAACCATGAGTCACGCAACATACAATACACAAATAACAATATAATAACAGGAGCACCCCATGAATTACGCATTCGCGGGTAATGCTGCCCTCATGGGGAGCTATCACCCGGAAGAAACCCTATTGGATAAAATCATAAAATGGCTGAGGAATGGATGCAGGAAACTTATCGATATTCTCCGGCAGGAAGGCAATCCTCTATGAGCTATGCCAATAAATTAATTCAGGCGCTAATCGCCGAATCTCTACGATTACACGACGCGTTGCTATGGGATATCACCATCAAGATATATGAAGCACGGAGGAGAAATGAGCTCATCAAGTAAACTGGCTGACTTCCCGCAAACACTGCGAATCAATCAGGAATGGCGACGCTTCTGCTTAATTCAGGCGCTTGAATATCGTCGATTAGGCATGCGTGAAGCCAAGAAGTAATCACTGCATTATGCACATACCGCAAAGCTAAATATCAGATACTTCATGCCGAACGGTAACGAACCTTTTTGAGGTGAACGATGAGTATAGCAACATTAGTATTGGGCGAATCAGGTAGTGGCAAATCTACCAGTCTGAGAAATCTTGACCCAGAAAAAACAGGGATTATTCAGTGCATCAATAAACCACTGCCATTTAAATCTTCTGGCTGGAAAGTGGGGCTTAACGTCGCAAGGACAAATGACCCAGTCAAGATATTAAATATATTAAGAGCGCACAATAAAGATATCATTGTTATTGATGACTTTCAAAGTGTCCTTGTTGATGAGTTTATGAGACGAGCGACCCAACGGGGTTATGACAAATTTACGCTTTGTTGAATAAATCCGAAATTTGTGACGACTTCCTCCCTATCAGGGCGATTGTTACATGATGCGGACGCTGTTTGGCATTCCTAACAACGTGATCCGGTTAAGCGCTTTGACCATTGCCATAGCCTCACCTACCTGCGCGTCATAGTCATGCAGACTCAGATGACCACCCAGAAGTATTTTAAACCGGAACATGGCCGTTTCAGCCAGTGAACGCCGGTGATAACCTACTTTCTTTTTCCAGGTATCGTTATTGCCGCTCAGATGCTGATTTGCCACCGCATGGTTACGCTCATGGTATCGAGCTGGCCAATATTGCGCACCACTTCGCGGTGGGATAAGCGGCTTTATTTTTTTCCTCAGCAGAGCATCATGACAGTAACGCGTATCGTAAGCACTGTCAGCCGACGCTTCCCTGATTTTCCGGTGGGTTTGGTTAATCAGCCCGGGCAGCGCCTGCGCATCTGTCGTACCGCTTAGCGATAAATCGGCACAGATAATTTCATGTGTCGCGCTATCTACTGCCAGATGAAGCTTGCGCCATACTCTGCGCCTCTCAGCCCCATGCTGCCTGACTTTCCATTCGCCTTCGCCGAAGATTTTCAGGCCGGTGCCATCGATGACCAGGTGTGAGATTTCGCCGCGGGTTGGCGTTTTTATGCTGATGTCGACGGTTTTTGCTCGCCGGCTGACCAGAGAGTAATCTGGGCAGCGCAGCGACAGCCCCATCAGTTTAAAAATCGCGTCAACGAAACCCTGTAACGCCCGGAGCGAAAGGTTAAACACGCGCTTTATCATCAGAACCGTGGTAATGGCCATATCGGTGTAGTGAAGCGGCCGGCCACGATGTTCAGGTGGTGTACTCTCAGTCCATGCAGCAATGGCTGACTCATCAAGCCATACTGTCATGTCCCCCCGCTGCCTGAGCGCATTGTTGTATGCGGGCCAGTTGGTGATTTTAAACTTTTGCTTTGCCATGGGGACCTGATTTTGAAACGAATGTAGTGATCAGAGCCGCCAGTCACCTAAAAGTTCGATTTATTCAACAAAGCCGTAGATAGCGCGACACATGAAATTATCTGTGCCGATTTATCGCTAAGCGGTACGACAGATGCGCAGGCGCTGCCCGGGCTGATTAACCAAACCCACCGGAAAATCAGGGAAGCGTCGGCTGACAGTGCTTACGATACGCGTTACTGTCATGATGCTCTGCTGAGGAAAAAAATAAAGCCGCTTATCCCACCGCGAAGTGGTGCGCAATATTGGCCAGCTCGATACCATGAGCGTAACCATGCGGTGGCAAATCAGCATCTGAGCGGCAATAACGATACCTGGAAAAAGAAAGTAGGTTATCACCGGCGTTCACTGGCTGAAACGGCCATGTTCCAGTTTAAAACACTTCTGGGTGGTCATCTGAGTCTGCATGACTATGACGCGCAGATAGGTGAGGCTATGGCAATGGTCAAAGCGCTTAACCGGATCACGTTGTTAGGAATGCCAGAGCCTGTTTAGAAATTTGTGTATTTGCCTGATTTTGATATGTTCAATCCAACATCAAAAACAGGTTAATTTATGGACGAAAAACAGTTGCAGGCTCTGGCTAACGAACTGGCCAAAAATCTCAAAACCCCTGAAGATCTCAGTCACTTCGATCGACTACTGAAAAAAATCAGCGTCGAAGCAGCTCTCAATGCCGAAATGACCCATCACCTCGGCTACGATAAAAATCAGCCTAAACCGGGGACCAACGCCCGCAACGGCTATTCCACAAAAACCGTTACCACTGGCGATGGCCCGCTGGCGCTGCGTACTTCGCGCGATCGTGACGGTTCCTTTGAACCGCAACTGTTGAAGAAGAACCAGACCCGGATTACCGGAATGGATAACCAGATTTTATCGTTGTACGCCAAAGGGATGACCACCCGCGAGATCGCCGCCGCGTTCAAAGAGCTGTATGACGCCGATGTCTCGCCGGCGCTGGTCTCAAAGGTCACCGATGCGGTCATGGAGCAGGTTGTTGAATGGCAAAACCGGCCTCTGGATGCAGTCTATCCCATTGTTTATCTTGACTGTATCGTTCTAAAAGTCCGGCAGGACAGCCGCATCATCAACAAATCTGTGTTCCTGGCGCTGGGCATCAACATCGAAGGCCAGAAAGAGTTGCTAGGTATGCGGCTGGCCGAAAATGAAGGCGCAAAGTTCTGGCTGAACGTGCTGACAGAGCTGAAAAACCGCGGCCTGAACGATATCCTTATCGCCTGCGTAGACGGGCTGAAAGGTTTCCCTGACGCTATTAACGCGGTGTATCCGGAGGCGCGGCTCCAGCTGTGTATCGTGCATATGGTGCGCAACACTTGCGGTTCGTCTCCTGGAAGGACTACAAGGCCGTCACCCGCGACCTGAAAGCTATCTATCAGGCCCCTACGGAAGAAGCCGGCTTGCAGGCGCTGGAAACGTTCTCCAGTGCCTGGGACATCCGCTACCCGCAAATAAGTCGAAGCTGGCAGGCAAACTGGGCCAATCTGGCCACGTTCTTTGCCTACCCAACGGACATCCGCAAGGTGATCTACACGACCAACGCCATCGAGTCGTTAAACAGCGTGATCCGGCATGCCATCAAAAAGCGCAAGGTGTTCCCGACCGACGACGCAGTGAAAAAGGTGGTGGTGGCTGGCGATACAGGCGGCCTCACAGAAATGGACAATGCCTTTGAGGGACTGGCGCATGGCAATGAGCCGCTTTATTATCGAGTTCGGTGACCGCTTGGACGGTCACTTCTGAGAAAAGGCATTTACACAGAATCGTGTACAGGGTCTATAGCAAAAGAGCCGTTTAAGTTTAAATATATAAAATATTTATGCATTGAGTATGTTTATCAACAAAATCGTTAATTGAAACTGTTTAAACGGCTTTCAAACTTACTCAAACCACGGCCAATCCAGTCCAGAATATAGTGCAAAAAACTCATTTTTCGCTCATTTTTTGCGACGAGTCCAAAATCCTTAAAATGGCTGTAAGCCGCGCCAGTAAAGGGCTTCCGGCTAATCCACCGTTCCCCCTGAGAGTCCAGAAATGCTTGCCACCCCACACGTGGAGTCAGCGCCGGTGCGAAGCCCTTAGGCCCAGAGTGAGAACGCCGGCGTTCAACCGATCTCAAAAAGCGCCAACGGTTAGACGTCTGCGGCCGCTACGTCGCCCTCTTGCCGCGCACCGCTCAGGGCGTTCCTCCGTCGCCGGTCAGGTCAGCGTTTCCGTCGCGCTGTAGACCTTCTCGAGCACCCGCATGGCCACCTGCATATCCCGGGCATCGACATCCTCAAGGATCTCCTTGCCCAGAGCATCCGCTTCCGTGCGCACTTTCTCATACAGCGCTTTACCCTCATCGGTGACCACCAGCAGCTTTTTACGCCGGTCGGCCGGGGTGGGGATGCGCAGTACCAGACCGATTTTGACCAGACGGTCCACCATCGTTACCACCGTTGCACCTTCAACGCCGAGCCGCTGCGCCAGTTCGCTTTGCGACAGCGGTGATTCCGCGCCGGCGATAGCCGCCACCGCCACCCAGCTCGCCTGACTGAGACCCAAATATTTCAGGCGCCGGTCAATAGCCATGCGCAGCGCGCGCGAGGTCAAATGCAACATTTTTGAAAAATTTTTATATTCAGTTTTCATCAGCCGTATCAGGTAAAGACACACTATGTTAAAAATTATCACACATTGATTACGAAGACCAATGACACACGCATTGTCGAACAAAGAAATGATCCCTTACCAATCATGCACATCCGTTCATCGTTATCAGGGAAATAAATTATCCTAACAGCATTCAATGCTTTATTTACCTGGCAACTATTATTATGCTTTCCATCCCTTCATGGCGTGGCGTGTCAATGCAAAAGTTTCTTTTCCTTCTACTACTGCTGGTATTACTGGGTCCGCTGGGCATCGATCTTTATCTACCCGTTATCCCCCTCATCGCCCACGGCCTCCAGACCGACGAATCGCTCATCCAGTCAACGATCCCGCTCTATTATTGGCGTTATGGGCCTCGGGCAACTGATTACCGGACCGCTGGTGGACTATTTTGGACGCCGTCCGCTGGCGCTGGCCGGAGTCACGCTGTATGGCGCAGGCGCCCTTCTGGCAGCGGCGGCGACCCTTCCTTGGCTCTTCGTTTTATCGCGGGTGTTGCAGGGACTGGCGGTGTGCTGCACGACCGTTGCGTTGTTCAGCTGCGTGCGTGACAGGCTGGACGATGACGATGCGGCTCGCGCCTTCAGTTTTCTTAATGGCACACTGAATATTGTGCCGGCGCTGGCGCCGATGGCGGGCGGTCTACTGGCGGCCGGTTTCGGCTGGCGCGCGCCATTTTGGGCCTTGGCCGCCTTTTCGTTGCTGGTTGGGATATTGACGGCGGTAGGCCTGGCTGAAACGCGTCCGGCTGGCACGAGGGCGTCAACCACGCTGCCATTTGTCCGCTACTGGCAGATAGCGACCCAAGGCCGTTTTATTCTGTTCGCGCTGGTGAATACGGGCGCTATGGCGATGGCGTTGACCTACGTTTCGTTATCGTCACAGGTCCTGATGGGCGAAGGCGGCCTTACGCCGCTGGGCTTTTCGATGGTATTCGGCGCGAACGGGTTTTGGATCATGCTGGCGAGCGTTATCGCCAATCGGGTGATTCGCAAAATGGGACGCCCCGTTTGTCTGACGTTCGGCACGGTATTCATGGCGCTCGGTAGTCTGATGCTGCTGTTCAGCGTCACGGCGGCGCCGGCGAGCTGGCAGACCCATTGGCTGAGTTATATGTTACCCGTCGCCCCGCTTGTGCCGGACTGGCGTTTTTAATGGAGCCCGCCACCAGCTATGCGCTCGAGCCGTTCGCCGAGGAGGCGGGCGTGGCGTCAGCGCTGAATGGTTTTGTGCAGATGGCCGGCGCGGCCGCGGTCAGCCTGTCGATGATGGCGCGGCCGCTGGCGCCACGCCAGGTGCTGGCGCTGGTGATGCTATTGGGGACGGTATTTGCTTTCGCGGCCCGGCTGCGCGCGCGCCACAGCGCGCCACGATTGACCCGGTTGCGCCCGTAACCTTCTCCCGGCATTTCGCGGCCGCGGCACGGGTTAGCGGAGCTGGACCGTCACCCGCGGCGCCAGCGCGCTCATGAGTTCATAGCCCAGGGTACCGGCGGCGGCGGCGACCTCATCGATTTTGACGTGATCCCCCCAAAGTTCGACCTTAGCGCCAATACGCGCCTGTGGACAAGGCTGCAAGTCCACCATAAGCATATCCATGGAAACCGCGCCCAGAGTGCGCGTTCTGACGCCGTCGACCCAAACCGGCGTCCCGGTGGGCGCGTGGCGCGGATAGCCATCGGCGTAACCGCAGGCGACAACGCCGACCCGCTGCGTCTCGCTTAGCCGGTGGCGACCGCCGTAACCGATGCGTCCCCCGGCGGGCACCGACTGCACGGCAATCAATTCGCTTTCTAACGTCATTACCGGCCGCAAACCGCTGGCGGCGATGTCTTGCCAGTCGCCACTCGGGGAGGCGCCATAAAGAATAATGCCGGGCCGGACCCATTGCCCATGGGTCTTAGGATGCCATAAAGTCGCGGCGGAATTCGCCAGACAGCGCGGGCCCGTCAGCCCATCGCCGGCGCGCGCCACTACCGCCATTTGCGCCTCGACCCCTTCCGGCATGTCGGCATAAGCGAAATGGGTCATCAAGGTCAGCGTCGCCACCTGCTTTAGCTCGCTTAGCGCTTGCCAGGCACCGGGCAGCGCCCGATCGCTGAAGCCCAGCCGATTCATGCCGCTGTTCAGTTTGAGGTAAATATCCAGCGGCGCACGCGGGGTCATGCGCCGCAGGGCGTCGATCTGCCAGTCGCTGTGAACAGCGGTGGTCAATCGATAGCGATCGATTTCCTCCAAATCAGCCGGCTGAAAAAATCCCTCCAGCAGTAAAATGGGGCCGCGCCAGCCCTTCTTCCGCAGCACGACCGCCTCATTCAGATCCAGCAGCGTAAAACCGTCCGTCTGCTGCAACCCCTGCCAAACGGCGCTCAGGCCATGGCCATAGCCATTGGCTTTGACCACCGACCACACGCGCGATTGCGGCGCATGGCGGCGGACAATGGTTAAATTTGACGCCAGCGCAGCTAAATCCACCATAGCGACAATCGGACGTGGCATGAAAACAGCTCCTTACCTCTCAAGAAACGGCCGCGCGAGGCGGCCTCAGATCCGTCGCGCAACGGCGACGGCATCAAATCCAGGCGCATAACGCGCGACGGACAGATCGTCATAACGAATTTCCGGCACCCGCACGCTGATAATATCCGCCAGTAATCGTCCCGAGCCACACGCCATTGTCCAGCCCAGCGTACCGTGACCGGTATTCAGATACAGGATGTTAAGCGCCGTGGCACCCACCAGCGGCGTGCCGTCCGGCGTCATCGGCCTCAGGCCGGTCCAGAACATCGCTTGCTCAATATGGCCGCCGGTGGGAAATAAATCGCGCACCACGGTCTCCAGGGTCAGCCGGCATTTCGACGGCAGCTCGGTATTGAAGCCGGCAATTTCCGCCATTCCTCCCACCCGAATACGCCGATCGAAGCGGGTGATCGCCACTTTATAGGTTTCGTCCAGCACGGTGGATACCGGCGCGCCCTGCTCATCCGCCAACGGGATCGTTAACGAATACCCCTTCAACGGATAAACCGGAATAGAGGCCACATCTTTTAGCATGGCGGTGGAATATGACCCCAACGCCATCACATAGGCATCGCCGTGCACGATTTCCCGGCCGCAGCTTACGCCGTCAATGCGGTTGCCATTGCGCACCAGCGCGTCGATTTGACAGTTATAACGAAATGCGACGCCCTTTTCCGCCGCCATGGCGGCAAGGTGGCGGGTAAATAATTGGCAATCGCCGGTTTCATCGTTCGGCAAGCGTAAACCACCGGAGAGCTTATGGGCTACGCCGGCCAGCGCTGGCTCGACATTGGCCAATTGGTTGGCCTCCAGAAGCGAATAAGGTACGCCTTCAGCGCGCAGTACCGCAATATCTCTCTGGGCGTTGGCGAATTGCTTATCGGTGCAGAACAACTACAGCGTTCCTCCCTGACGGCCTTCATAGCTGATACCGGTTTCGCCGCGCAACGCTTTCAAACAATCGCGACTGTATTCCGCCAGCCGCACCATGCGGCTTTTATTAATATAATAATGTCTACTATCGCAATTGCGCAGCATTTGCCACATCCAGCGCAGTTGCTCCGCATCGGCATGCCATCTGACGGCCAGCGGCGCGTGGCGCTGAAACATCCACTTAATGGCTTTGAGCGGCACTCCCGGCGCGGCCCAGGGCGCAGAATACCCGGGCGATATTTGGCCGGCATTGTTTGCGCTGGTTTCCAGCGCCGGACCGGGCTGGCGATCGAGCACGGTGACCTGATGCCCCTGCTGAGCCAAATACCAGGCCGACGTCACGCCTATCACGCCACTGCCTAACACAATTACCTGCATGATTGTCTTGCCTTATACCCACATCCGCCACAGCATAAAATGCGGGCGTAGGAAAGATGATGAGAAAGATGCACCGCGAGCGTCAATAACGCCAACCGGAGAGTTATTTACATTTTATTAAATACTTTGCCGCGAGGCTAATTCAATAGCAAAATGAAAAAACTGATTTAATCATTTAAAGTGATAATAAGCCTAGAAAATCAGCATTAACCTCTCAACTCTCATCATTCTACAGCACAAAAAACGTCGCCATTCCCGCGTCATGCCCACGACGCGCTGATAAGGGCGAGTCTTGCGATAAGCAGGTAATAGGGTTTAACGCGTCAGACAGCGGATAATGCCCTGCCGGCATCCTGCCAGAGACTTTCCCACGCCTGTGCCTCACAACATGATAGCACGGCGCGTACGGCGCGTTGTACAGGGGCCACACGCCAGCGGCGCGGTGCTGCGCACGGTGTTAGAAGTAGGCATCCGTACTCCCGTTCGCACTCGGCTCCCAGGGCGCGCGCCAGCATTAAGGTTCCGGGCGCGATTTCACAGGTGCGCCTGTTGCCCTTCCGACGTTCGGTCATGTCTGCCCGGCAGGCTATCGTGGCTAAGGCGCTTGGTTCCCGCGCGGGCTCGCCGCCGACACCCTGTGCGGCCGGGCCCCTGCTAGCGGCGCTTGGCTCCTAGCCCGTCGCGCGTTCTAAATAGAGAGGCGTCCAGGCGCGAAGGTGCCTTAGCGCATCCTCCGCGATTTTCATCTTGCGCTAGGATTAATAATAAGACAGCATGATCTCGTGCTGTCTGTAACGATGAGGTGCGCTGATGACGATTTCTATTGATGAACGATCACGCTCTGCCACATGTCTTAGCGATGGACCGGATTGGACATTTGAACTGCTCCAGCAATATCTCGATGAAATTGACCGGGTAGCCAAACATTATCGGCTGAATACCTACCCCCATCAAATAGAAGTCATCACTTCCGAACAGATGATGGACGCCTATTCCAGCGTGGGGATGCCTATCAATATTACACCCACTGGTCATTTGGCAAAAAGTTTATCGAAACCGAGCAGCGCTATAAGCACGGTCAGCAGGGGCTGGCCTATGAGATTGTGATCAATTCCAATCCTTGTATCGCCTACCTTATGGAAGAGAATACCATGCCCATGCAGGCGCTGGTCATGGCTCACGCCTGTTACGAGCACAATTCGTTTTTCAAAAACAATTACCTTTTCCGCAGTTGGACCGATGCCAGCTCTATCGTTGACTACCTGATTTTCGCCCGCAACTATATTACCAAATGCGAAGAGCGCTATGGCGTTGAACAGGTGGAGCAATTATTGGACTCCTGCCATGCGCTGATGAATCACGACGTCGACCGTTACAAACGCCCGCAAAAAATCTCGCTGCAGGAAGAAAAATCCCGCCAAAAGAGCCGGGAAGAGTATTTGCAAAGCCAGGTCAACGAACTGTGGCGCACGCTACCGCGCAGGGAAAAAGAGGAAGTGACGGAACAGCGTTTGCGCTACCCCCAGGAGCCGCAGGAAAACCTGCTGTATTTCATGGAAAAAAACGCGCCGCTGCTCGAACCCTGGCAACGGGAAATATTGCGTATCGTGCGCAAAGTCAACCAGTATTTCTATCCGCAAAAACAGACCCTGGTCATGAACGAAGGCTGGGCCACTTTCTGGCACTATACCATCCTCAATCACTTGTATGATGAAGGTAAAGTCAGCGATAGGTTTATGCTGGAATTCCTGCATAGTCATACCAATGTGGTCTATCAGCCGCCCTATAACAGCATCATCAACCCCTATGCGCTGGGTTTTGCCATGTTCCAGGATATAAAGCGCATCTGCCAATCGCCCACGGAGGAAGAAGACCGCCGCTGGTTCCCCGATATCGCCGGCAGCGATTGGCTGGAAACGGTGCATTTCGCCATGTACAACTTTAAAGACGAAAGCTTTATTAGTCAATTCCTATCGCCGAAGGTGATGCGAGATTTTCGCCTGTTTACGGTACTCGACGACGATCACAACAACTATCTGGAAATCGCGGCCATCCATAACGAAGAAGGGTATCAGGCAATACGCCAGGAGCTCTCTTCCCAGTACAATTTGAGCAATCTGGAGCCGGATATTCAGATTCGGAATGTGGATTTGCGCGGCGATCGGTCGCTGACGCTGCGTTACACGCCGCAAAACCGCGCGCCGCTGGCCTGGCGAAAAGCCGCCGCGAAGTGATGAAGCATATTCATCGGTTATGGAGCTTTGACGTCTATATGGAGCAGGTGAACGACGGGGGCAATATCGAGCTTATCGAACGCTGTCCGCCGCGCCAGCCGCCGCTCTGATGCCTTCCAAAGGGCCGCCGTCCATCCCAGGGCGGCGCCTTCGCCGAGGTCAAATTCCCACGATATCTTTAGGCATCGCGGATTGCATGGCGCCCCAAATATCCCGGCTCTCATTACCGTAGCGGCGCACCAACTCCATGACCTGATCATATAGCCCCGCGCGGCATAGCGTCGCCAGCTGGCTATAGAAATTGCGCGCCAGTTCGCGGGCCTGCGGATTAGTAAAATAATAGCGCCCCGCCCGTAAATAAAGCCCCTTCAGGCCGTTAAAAATGAGGCCGTAGATAGGATTGCCTGAGGCAAACGCCAGGCCGTGGAAAATGCGGTAATCCAATTCGGTGAAGGCATCAGCCTTATCCGCTTCCGCCTTATCGTCCACCGCCGCAGCCTGTGAGAGCACCGCCTGTGCTTTATCAGGATACAGCGACACCGCCAGACGAATGAAAATCGCGGCGATGTTGGTGCGCACCGAGAGCAAATTATCAATGAGCTGAGGCACGCTGTCATGATCAAGCCGCGCCAGCGTCTCCAGGATATTCAAACCGGACGTTTCCCATACATTATTCACCCGGGTCGGCTTGCCGTGCTGGATTTTAAGCCAGCCGTCACGGGCCAGTCGCTGCAGTACCTCCCGCAGCGTGGTGCGGGTGACACCTATCAGATCGGAAAGCTCCCGCTCCGCAGGCAGGATGGAGCCAGGCGGAAAGCGATTGTTCCAGATGCTTTCAATCAGAAATTCTTCCGCGAAACCGGCAGGACTTTGCGCCTTGATGACCATATTCGTTTGTTCCATAGCAACTCTAACAATTCACATGCCTCTCACCCTCCCTTGCGAGCGGGCGCGGGGTGACTTCATCATGAACAAGCGAGTTAGTTTACCTTGCCCGCTGCCGGCAGACTATAACCCATCTCCCGCTTATGACTATCGGCAGCCAAAAGGACCTTTTTTCCGCGCCGTACACGTGGGGTAACTTCAATAATAGTAAAACGGCGCGGGCTCTGGTATGCCGCCGACGGAAAAGTCGCTGGTGTCTGTTGTTTTTTGATTTAGAATGCTCGTTTCACGCCACTTATAACTGCTCTGGACAACCCTCTATGTTGCAATCGTTAAACCGCTGCTCCAAAAATCGTGCAGCCTGGTTACTATTGGCACTGACCGCCTTCGCGCTGGAACTGGTTGCGCTCTACTTTCAGCATGTATTGCTGTTTAAACCCTGCGTCCTGTGTATTTATCAACGTTGCGCCCTCTACGGCGTCGTTGCCGCCGGTCTGGTAAGCGCCATCGCGCCCGCCACGCCGCTGCGTTTCGCCGGTCTGGCGATTTGGCTGTACAGCGCCTGGCAAGGCCTGCTGCTGGCAATGAAGCATACCGATATCCAACTTCATCCATCCCCCTTCGTCACCTGCGACTTTTTCGTGAATTTCCCCGCCTGGCTGCCGCTGGACAAGTGGCTGCCGTCGGTCTTCAGCGCCAGCGGCGATTGCGCCGTTCGCCAATGGCATTTCCTGTCGCTGGAGATGCCACAATGGATGATTGTCATCTTCGGCGCCTACCTGGCGGTAGCGGCGATCATTTTGCTCGCGCAATTCTTCCCTCCGCGCAAACGCGACCTCTTTTCCCGCTGATGGCGGCATGGGCGCATGACAGCGCCGCTATGCCGTCATGCGCCGACGATCGCCACGCGGCAACGATAAAATTATCCGCCTATTTATCGCCGTATGCCTAAAACAACGGCCTTATTCATTTCGTTTCCACACGGCCCCTGCGCCATTAACCGTCAAATTGAGATCGGACGCGTTTATACCCGGCGCATCCGCGCCGTCGTTACCGCTAAGAGGTTTTTCGTGCGTCGGCTTTAATAACACCCCTCTATGAGCCGGACTCTTTTTTAATGACGCTTCGCCGCACAGTGCATGACGTGCTTAGCGAAAGAGCGTCATGTTCAGCGGTTAAGCATCAACACCACTTTACTGGCTCATGGCGCGTGGAGCAATGGAAGGAGACACAAGAAGTAATAAATACCTGCCTCACCCGCACCCGATTTATTTATGACCCACAGTATTATAGTCAAAAACAATCTTAAACTGATAACAATTATTGCAATACCCTACCCGCGGCGAATAGTTTATTTTTTTCACCTTTAGGCGATGTATTTATTGCTATGCATTGCTTATGAATTGCATAAGCACGACATTAATAAGTCATTGCACAATTAATTAATGCCTGGCGTCGGCCGTTTACGTTATTGTTATCTAAAGAAGGTATGATGGCGCCAATAGTGCTTGGTTTGTTCATCTCAACTACCGAGACCATAACAAGAGGAAGAATATGAATACAATTTCAGACAGCGCGTTGAGCTTAATAAACGGGAAGACAAAATATGACCACGCCCCTCATTCAGATTCAACGTCAACAGGACGGCCCGTGTGCCAAACCCTCTTTCTGGCGTTGAGCTTTGTTGAATAAATCGAACTTTTAGGTGACTGGCGGCTCTGATCACTACATTCGTTTCAACATCAGGTCCCCATGGCAAAGCAAAAGTTTAAAATCACCAACTGGCCCGCATATAACAATGCGCTCAGGCAGCGGGGGGACCTGACAGTATGGCTTGATGAGTCAGCCATTGCTGCATGGACTGAGAGTACACCACCTGAACATCGTGGCCGGCCGCTTCACTACACCGATATGGCCATTACCACGGTTCTGATGATAAAGCGCGTGTTTAACCTTTCGCTCCGGGCGTTACAGGGTTTCGTTGACTCGATTTTTAAACTGATGGGGCTGTCGCTGCGCTGCCCAGATTACTCTCTGGTCAGCCGGCGAGCAAAAACCGTCGACATCAGCATAAAAACGCCAACCCGCGGCGAAATCTCACACCTGGTCATCGATGGCACCGGCCTGAAAATCTTCGGCGAAGGCGAATGGAAAGTCAGGCAGCATGGGGCTGAGAGGCGCAGAGTATGGCGCAAGCTTCATCTGGCAGTAGATAGCGCGACACATGAAATTATCTGTGCCGATTTATCGCTAAGCGGTACGACAGATGCGCAGGCGCTGCCCGGGCTGATTAACCAAACCCACCGGAAAATCAGGGAAGCGTCGGCTGACAGTACTTACGATACGCGTTACTGTCATGATGCTCTGCTGAGGAAAAAAATAAAGCCGCTTATCCCACCGCGAAGTGGTGCGCAATATTGGCCAGCTCGATACCATGAGCGTAACCATGCGGTGGCAAATCAGCATCTGAGCGGCAATAACGATACCTGGAAAAAGAAAGTAGGTTATCACCGGCGTTCACTGGCTGAAACGGCCATGTTCCGGTTTAAAATACTTCTGGGTGGTCATCTGAGTCTGCATGACTATGACGCGCAGGTAGGTGAGGCTATGGCAATGGTCAAAGCGCTTAACCGGATCACGTTGTTAGGAATGCCAAACAGCGTCCGCATCATGTAACAATCGCCCTGATAGGGAGGAAGTCGTCAAAAATTTCGGATTTATTCAACAAAGCGCCATACCGGCGAAACCCGGAATAATGGCGTTAAGGCGCCGCGATATCAGTAAAGTCGTGCCAAAGGCACGGAGATTGACCCGTGCGCCAGGCGACGAGCTATAGCGAAAATGCACTCTCCTCCTTATTGCGCGGGACAGCCCGACCTCATCGCGAGTGAAAGCCCCCGCGCGTGCGGCGTTTATCCTTTGGCCCAGTCAGGCTTATTCAATATGTGGTCTTCCCAGTCGACGACGTCGCTTTCCCGCACCGCAATATGGCGGACCGAAATACGCTCGCCGTGCATCGCGGCCTTTGAGCCGCTCAACAAGGGGTGCCAATGGGGCAGCGGTTTGCCTTCACTCTGCAACCGATAAGCGCAAGTGGGAGATAACCAGTCAAAGGTGGTCAGATTTTCCCGGGTCAACTTGATACAGTCCGGCTCATAGACAAATCGGTTGGCATAATGTTGACACTGGCATGTTTTTAAATTGAGTAGATTACAGGCGACATTCGTGAAATAGATTTCATCCGTATCCGCATCGATCAATTTATTCAGGCAGCAGCGCCCACAGCCATCGCACAGGGACTCCCACTCCTCATCGGACATTTCAGCCAGGGTTTTGGTCTGCCAAAAGGGGCGTTCAGGCATGGTGGTCTCCATAACGGGAATCAAGGGGGCGTTATATAATGCTTTCCCCCCCGCATGCAACTTTTTTCGGCGCAGGATCAGGCGCGACGACAAGCGGCCGGGCGTAAAATCAAACGCTAAATTATCCGCGTGCTCAATTGATGCTGATTCAGACTTACCGTGAGCGCATAGCCGGGCTTAAGCGCTGCGACCCCTTCTGGCGTACCCGTCAGTACAATATCGCCGGGACGCAAGGTAAAGAAACGGCTCATATACGCAATGAGCGGCAGGATGGGATGGATCATGTCGCGGGTATTGCCCGTTTGCCGAACCTGATCGTTAACCGTTAGCGTCAAATCCGCCTGTTGCTGGTTCCGGTCACATCCGATCACTGATTCCGATTTCACCCGATCACTAATTCTGATTTCATCCGATCACTGATTCCGGTCGCCCGATCAGCGATTCCGATTTTGTCCGATCGCTCATCTTCTGTTCCGCCATACTCTGGAGACTTTTAGCTTCCGGGGGCATGGCATGGCACGTAAAAAGAAGAAAGCGAGAACAGAAATGTGCATCTATATTAATGTGTTACGTATGAAATTCGAGCAGCGTCGCTCGAATCGCACTATCGCAGCAGCGCTCGGCATAGGCTGTACTACCGTGCACGATATCCTCGGCCGATTCACGGTAGCTAACCTGGTCTGGCCATTGCCGGCGGAACTGTCCCCCGTCGACCTCGACCGCCTGCTCTATCCCGGCAAATCCGGAAAAGTTATCAATACATTACCCAGCTGGCTTGATATCGATACCGAGTTAAGCCGCAAGGGCATGACCAAGCAGCTGCTCTGGATTGAATATCAGTCCGCCGTGGGCGGTGATGCCCTCGGTTACTCACAGTTTTGTGCACTGTTCCGTGACTGGAAAAAGAAGCAGCGGCGTTCCATGCGCATGGAGCACAAGGCTGGCGAAAAGCTCTTCATCGACTTCTGTGGCCCCACCGTACCTATCGTCAACCCTGCGACCGGTAGCGTACGCCAGGTCGCTATCTTCGTCGCTGCCATGGGCGTGTCAGGCTATGCGTATATCGAAGCCTGCGAAGGCCAGGACATGGCATCGTGGCTCAACGCCAATAGCCGCTGCCTGCACTTCATGGGTGGGGTTCCGGAGCTGATGATACCTGATAATCTGCGCAGCGCTGTCAGCACCCCTGACCGCTATGAGCCGGTCATAAACCAGAGCTACCAGGCGCTGGCAAATCACTATGAGACAGTGGTGCTACCGGCGCGCCCGAGAAAACCGAAAGACAAGGCGAAGGCAGAATCAACTGTGCAGCTGGTAGAACGCTGGGTTTTGGCCCGGTTGCGTAAACGTAGGTTCTACTCGCTGGCCGAACTCAACCAGGTGATACGAGAACTCAATCATGAGTTGAATCTGCGCCCGATGCGTCATTACGGCGGACAAAGTCGCCTTGAACGCTTCGAGCAGCTGGACAAACCGGCTCTTGGGCCTCTACCGCCCACACAATGGGAATACAGTGAGTATCTCGTTGCCCGAGTGGGACCTGATTACCACATAGACTACGGAAAAAACTGGTACTCGGTGCCGCATCCGCTGGTTGGCGAGCGCGTTGACGTCATCGCCACCCAACGGCTGGTGCAAATCCACCATAAGGGCGTCTGCGTGGCTACGCACCCTCGAAGCGATAACGCCTATAGGCACACGACTCAGGCGGCGCACATGCCGGCTAACCATAAGGGGCAGAGTCAATGGACGCCGGAAAGGCTGTGCAGTTGGGCGCTGTCGGTGGGTGTGTGCACACTGAAAGTGGTCGAGTCCATCCAAAAGAGCAAAGCCCATCCGGAGCAGGCTTACCGCTCCGTGCTGGGGCTACTCAATCTGCAACGGCGCTATGAGACGACGCGACTGGAGAAGGCCTGCGCGCTGGCGTTGGAAAAAGGATGCATTAACCGCTCTTTCATAGCCAACGTATTGAAACACGGTCGTGAAAGTGAGGTCACCCAGGACGGAGCCGGCGTATCAATGCTGGTTCACGAAAACCTCCGAGGTCCGGACAGTTATCACTAAGGAGAATAAATATGGATACACTGTTAATGGCTATGCGAGAACTGAAGTTGTCGGCAATGGTCCAGGCGTTGGAGACGCAACGCGAACTCCCGGGGAGTTATGGGGAGCTGGGGTTCGAGGAGCGGTTGTCGCTTATGGTAGAATCGGAAAATTTGCATAAAAAAAACAACCACATATGCCGTCTGCGACGGCAATCGCAAATGCGCTTGCAGGCAAAACCGGAAGATATCCGCTATATCCCTAGCCGAGGAGTGACACCGGAACAGATGCGAGATCTGCTAGGGGGACAATATCTGAAATATCAGAAAAGCATACTCATCACGGGGCCGACAGGTACGGGCAAAACCTGGCTCAATTATGCGCTTGGTGAGCAGGCATGCCGGCAGCAATATAGCGTGCGTTACTGGCGAGTGGGTCGGTTGCTGGCCCATCTTCACCAGTGTCAGGTAGACGGGACCTATCTAAAACAGCTTAAGCAGTTAGAAAAAATAGAGTTACTGATCTTGGACGACGTGGGCCTAGAATCAATAAGTCCGATGCAGGCAACGATGCTGTTGGAGGTGATGGAAGATCGCTACGACAAAAGCAGCAGCATCCTGATCAGTCAACTGCCGGTGAAAAAATGGTATGGACTGATAGAAAACCCCACGACAGCTGACGCGTTACTCGATCGGTTAGTACACCCCAGCTATAGACTGGAACTTAAAGGCGAATCACTACGCAAAGAGCAAGGAGTAGCCAGCACAGGAAAAATAGACTAAACCCGAGTCAGAAGATGAGCGAACACGTGATCGAATATCACTGGAATGGGTGATCGGAAAATATCGGAATAACTGATCGGATGTCGCCGGAACAGCTGATCGGATACGTCGGAATCTGCGAGGCCTGTTTAGAAATTTGTGTATTTGCCTGATTTTGATATGTTCAATCCAACATCAAAAACAGGTTAATTTATGGACGAAAAACAGTTGCAGGCTCTGGCTAACGAACTGGCCAAAAATCTCAAAACCCCTGAAGATCTCAGTCACTTCGATCGGCTGCTGAAAAAAATCAGCGTCGAAGCAGCTCTCAATGCCGAAATGACCCATCACCTCGGCTACGATAAAAATCAGCCTAAACCGGGGACCAACGCCCGCAACGGCTATTCCACAAAAACCGTTACCACTGGCGATGGCCCGCTGGCGCTGCGTACTCCGCGCGATCGTGACGGTTCCTTTGAACCGCAACTGGTGAAGAAGAACCAGACCCGGATTACCGGGATGGATAACCAGATTTTATCGTTGTACGCCAAAGGGATGACCACCCGCGAGATCGCCGCCGCGTTCAAAGAGCTGTATGACGCCGATGTCTCGCCGGCGCTGGTCTCAAAGGTCACCGATGCGGTCATGGAGCAGGTTGTCGAATGGCAAAACCAGCCTCTGGATGCAATCTATCCCATTGTTTATCTTGACTGTATCGTTCTAAAAGTCCGGCAGGACAGCCGCATCATCAACAAATCTGTGTTCCTGGCGCTGGGCATCAACATCGAAGGCCAGAAAGAGTTGCTAGGTATGTGGCTGGCCGAAAATGAAGGTGTAAAGTTCTGGCTGAACGTGCTGACAGAGCTGAAAAACCGCGGCCTGAACGATATCCTTATCGCCTGCGTAGACGGGCTGAAAGGTTTCCCTGGCGCTATTAACGCGGTGTATCCGGAGGCGCGGCTCCAGCTGTGTATCGTGCATATGGTGCGCAACAGCCTGCGGTTCGTCTCCTGGAAGGACTACAAGGCCGTCACCCGCGACCTGAAAGCTTATCTATCAGGCCCCTACGGAAGAAGCCGGCTTGCAGGCGCTGGAAGCGTTCTCCAGTGCCTGGGACATCCGCTACCCGCAAATAAGTCGAAGCTGGCAGGCAAACTAGGCCAATCTGGCCACGTTCTTTGCCTACCCAACGGACATCCGCAAGGTGATCTACACGACCAACGCCATCGAGTCGTTAAACAGCGTGATCCGGCATGCCATCAAAAAGCGCAAGGTGTTCCCGACCGACGACGCAGTGAAAAAGGTGGTGTGGCTGGCGATACAGGCGGCCTCACAGAAATGGACAATGCCTTTGAGGGACTGGCGCATGGCAATGAGCCGCTTTATTATCGAGTTCGGTGACCGCCTGGACGGTCACTTCTGAGAAAAGGCATTTACACAGAATCGTGTACAGGGTCGAATCTGCACCTGTTGGGGATCGCCGAATTCCGCTGCCGGAATAAACCCCGAAATCGGACAGGCGCCATCAAAACCTTTCGCTTTCTCCCAGGGCTGCCCTGCTTTTTTGAACTGCGCCTGCAGATCTCGCAGCGTTAAATCCAGCGCCACGCCCACGCCGGCGATACCCTGAGCGACCTGCTGCTCGTTAGCCTGTTTTAACGGCGCGCCAATCAAAATAGCCAGCTCTACCTCATGATGCACTTCCCCCCGATCGGTAGGAATCACGATAGGTTGATGAATATCGCACAGCGCGGTCTCGGGCTTGATGAATAGCACCGGTTCGCTGGGGGTGGCGCTGCCCATTTCTTTGATATGATTACGGTAGTTGCTGCCGACGCACACCACCTTGCTGACCGAAAAATCCAACAGTGAGCCCTGCCAATTTCTATGCTGATACATTGCTCTCTCCTGCAATCGTTAACACTCTGTTTACTTGTTTAACGCTGTTATCATACGCCAGACGACGCAAAGGGGTAGCCCCACGGCACATTTCTTCCACCGTCGTAGGCGGCAGGGTGCCGACGTGGGCTTCATGGTGGCGACGTGGGGGCATGGTGCCGACGTGGGCGACAGGGTGCCGTCGTGGCGGTGATGCTATGGCGTTAGCGGCAGACCCTGCGCGACCCTGGCCGATGACCTCAGCTTCATATTGGCTGAAGACGCGTTGGCGCCTAAGGCTTTTCCTTCGTTAAGGGAATATCGAAAGCGCCGTCGCAGTGTGCAAACTGTCGCCCAAACGGCAACCGGTTTGTCACCCCCGAGCATGACGACCAAAGCGCTTTGCCCTGCGTGAACAGAGAAAGCAGGAGGTGGAGCAACAGCACACGTGACAGCGTCACACATGGTGCGCCAATTACGCCATCGGGGGCGTGGGACAGGGGATAGTGGCAAATGGGCTCATACCCGCCAAAGGTTCACATCGCGCGCGGGCGTATGGCATAGCGCGGCTGCCGCCGTTGGCTTAACTTACAGAATCGCCAATGGGATAATTGATTCAGCCCTGCGAGTGCGGCGCCGGTAATTCCGCCGCGCGAACCTATGGGTTAATGATCAGGCTTTTTTTCGGCGAGATGATGCTGGGTCAATAAATTTTCCACCGGCGGGGGGACTTGCAGATAGAAGCCCTGCTCTTTAAGTAATTCTTTTACTTTTCCTATATCCGCGGAAACGAGTTTTTTGCTACCGTCTAAGGGTAAAATCATTGAGAATAGCGGTTTGCCGAAGTGCGCCATTAAGTCGGCCGGGACGCGGGTAAAATCCTCTCTTCTTTCGACAAAAAGATAGGTTTGATCCTGTTTTGAACTTCGATAGATCACACAAAACATATTTTTTACTCTATTTCCGTGGTCTAGTGTCTTGCCTGTATATAGCGGTAACTATAACATGCATGCAGTACTTCGGAATATCGCCTCCCGTGACGAATCGGGAAATTACACGTGCTCAGACTGAGTCAGAATAGATGTCGCAAACGCCAATTGAGTTGAAAGGCAGTAATTTTACTTTATCGGTAATTCATGTGCATGATGCGCAGCCAGAAGAAATCCGTCGGGCGATAGATGAAAAAGTTGAACAAGCACCTGGATTTTTACAAGATGCGCCGGTTGTCATCAACGTCGCCGGCCTCAGTCGCGACACGCCCTGGGAGGCGCTGTCACAGGCGGTGCTGGCGACCGGCCTGCATGTGGTCGGCGTCAGCGGCTGTCGCGACGCGAAACTGAAACAGGCGATCGTTCGCAGCGGGCTGCCGCTGCTGACCGAAGGCAAAGCGCCAAAGCGCAGCGTCGCCGAGGCGCCCGCGCCGGCGGCGGTCAAAACGCGGCTTATCAACACGCCGGTGCGCTCCGGGCAGCAAATTTACGCCCGCAACAGCGATTTGATTGTCACCAGCAGCGTTAGCGCCGGCGCCGAACTTATTGCCGATGGCAATATCCATATTTATGGCATGATGCGGGGCCGCGCGCTGGCCGGTGCGTCGGGCGACGGAGAGTGCCAGATTTTCTGTACCCATCTCTCCCCGGAGCTCGTATCCATCGCCGGTCAGTATTGGCTGAGCGATCAAATTCCGGCCGAATTTTCAGGCAAAGCCGCGCAGTTATGTCTGCAGGACGGCACGCTTACCATTCATCCTTT
The DNA here is from genome assembly GCF_000517405.1 of Candidatus Sodalis pierantonius str. SOPE. Lineage (NCBI taxonomy): Bacteria > Pseudomonadati > Pseudomonadota > Gammaproteobacteria > Enterobacterales > Bruguierivoracaceae > Sodalis > Candidatus Sodalis pierantonii. The sequence goes on from NZ_CP006568.1 coordinate 1,744,478, forward strand.
AATTTAGCCCTTGACAAGGAATCCATTTATGGCACGCATTATAGTTGTTACTTCGGGTAAAGGGGGCGTTGGCAAGACCACATCGAGCGCGGCCATCGCTACCGGTTTAGCCCGCAAAGGAAAGAAAACCGTGGTGATCGATTTCGATATCGGCCTGCGAAACCTCGATTTGATCATGGGCTGTGAGCGCCGGGTGGTCTATGACTTCGTCAATGTCATCCAGAGTGATGCCAAGCTGAATCAAGCGCTGATAAAAGATAAGCGGACCGAGAACTTATATATTCTGCCTGCCTCGCAGACGCGGGATAAAGATGCCTTGACCCGCGACGGCGTAGAAAAGGTATTGAATGATCTCAGCACGATGGAATTCGATTTTGTCGTTTGCGATTCACCGGCCGGTATTGAAACCGGTGCCTTAATGGCGCTGTATTTTGCCGATGAAGCGATTATCACTACCAATCCGGAAGTGTCGTCGGTGCGCGACTCCGACCGTATTCTGGGCATTCTTTCGTCCAAATCGCGCCGAGCCGAAAGCGGTCAAGACCCCATTAAAGAGCATCTGCTACTGACCCGTTACAATCCGGGACGCGTCAGCCGCGGCGACATGCTCAGTATGGAAGATGTGATTGAAATTCTACGCATTCCTCTGGTAGGTGTGATCCCCGAGGATCAATCGGTGTTGCGGGCTTCCAACCAGGGAGAGCCGGTAATTCTCGATGAGGAGTCTGATGCTGGCCAGGCCTATTCAGATATGGTTGATCGCCTGTTAGGAGAAGAACGTCCCTTCCGCTTCATCGAAGAAGAGAAGAAGGGATTCCTGAAACGCCTGTTTGGGGGATAAACCATGGCATTACTTGACTTTTTTCTCTCCCGTAAAAAAACGACAGCCAATATAGCCAAGGAACGGCTGCAGATCATCGTTGCCGAGCGGCGCAGAGGCGATAACGAGCCGCATTATCTGCCGCAGCTGAAACGCGACCTGCTTGAGGTCATCAGTAAATATGTGCAAATCGACCCCGAAATGCTTTCGGTTCAATTGGAGAAGAAGGATGGGGATATCTCCATCCTGGAGCTGAACGTAACGCTGCCGGAAACGGAAGAAAGCACCAAATGAACGCCGCCGCTCTTCCGCCTCCTGCCTGACGGCAGGAGGCTCGCGGCCTCATGGGCCAGCCACGCCATTGACTCCACCCGCCGCTTAAGAGCGCGTTTCGCTTTCGTCCTGGGATAACAACGCCAGCAATTGCGCGCCGAACAGCGCTCCCCGCCAGCCGCTTATCAATTCCGGCTGCCGCGCAGTGGGAGTCAGCCCCCAAACCACGCTGATTAACTGGTTTATCTGACGCCGGGACGCCAACAACTCACTGCTCAGCCCCGTCTTGTTAGCCGTCAGTTGTATCTGCTCTTTCAACGCTTTAAGCGTCTGGCGATATCCGGGACGATCGATAAGATTGAGTACCGGCGGAGGCAACGCTTCGTCCGACAGCGCCTGAGCCTCCTGCACCCGCGCCAGCAGCGCCCGGCCGTGGAAGCGGATTTCGGGTCCGCTGAGGCCAAGCTGCTCCAGCTCGCCAAGGGATCCCGGCATATAGCGCGCCACCTGCCAGAGATTTTCTTCACGAACAACGAAATTGACCGCCATATCGCGCTCGCGGGCCTTATTCAGGCGCCAGCTGGCCAGCCGTTGTAGGCACGCAAGCTGACGCGTGCGCAGCTGCCAGGCGTTAGCGATATCTCGACAGGCTAATTCAGGATCGGTGACGTCCTGACGCCGTTGACAAAGGGCCGCGCATTCCTGGCTGGCCTGCGACCACCATCCCGCCTGTTGCGTTTGCGCTATTAGCTTATGCGCCATCGGCAAGAGCCAGTAAACATCAGCGGCGGCATAATCACACTGCCTGTCGCTGAGCGGCCGCGCGAGCCAGTCGGTGCGAGATTCCGTTTTATCTAGCGTGACCTGCAACGTTTCCGCCACCAGCGCGGCGAATCCGCAGGAAAGCGCGCGGCCGGTAAACGCTGCCAGCACTTGGGTATCGATCATCGGTTCCGGCATCTGACCAAAGCGATGCCAGAACACTTCCAGGTCTTCTCTGGAGGCATGCAGCAATTTAGTGACCTGTTGATCCGCCAGAAGAGCAATGAAGGGCTGCCAATCGGTAATCGCCAGCGGATCGATAAGCGTCAGCGCGTCACCGTCATATAACTGAATCAGGCCCAGTTGGGGATAGTAGGTGCGGGTACGCACAAATTCGGTATCTACCGCTACCCACGAAAATGCTGACGGGCCTGCTGACATCTGTCGTGAAAAGCCTGATCCGTGGTAATTAATTGATAATCCAATACTGCACTCTCTTTTTGCGCGTATGTTAAGAAAAAGTTAGTCCACCAAGACGGTGTCTACCCGCGTATCACCGTAGTAAGCACCCCATGCCGGACCGTAACCGGGCCCCCACGGCGATCCATAGCGGTAGTCCCAACCCCAGGGTCCGAGCGGCGGCCCCATGGGCGCCGACACCTCACGCACGATGCGCCAGCGTTTATAGCCGTTCACCTGCATAACCATGTAAGTGTAATCCGCTTTATCGATATGGCCCTTTTCCGTGCCGGTGATCGGTCCCACAACCGTTATCCATTGCCCTTTCAAATCGGAAGGTTCGACGAAACCGCTGATTTGAGCAATGATGCGGCCAGGGGACGGCTGGTGCATCAACGGCACCGCGCCATCATCAAGGGGTACGGTGGCGATTTCCAGCCGGGTGCGATCGGTTTCATTCGTCACTTTGACCACTTTACCGCCGAAGCGCCCTTCTTGACCGATATACAGCTGCGGCGCATTCATCACCCGCACCAAATCATCCTGCGGCGTCGGGGTCGTGCCGCGGATCGCCTCCGGTACCGTAACACACCCCGTAAGCGTTAACATCGCGGCCAGGAAAGCGACCGGCATCAGCCGGCGCAACGATACGGGTGAAGCCTGATGGCTGAACATAGTACTTTATCTCGTTAATAAACTTACTACTTTGACCCGCACCGGCCGGATAAGTTTAGCGCTCAGGCGCGGCCAGGTAATTTTTTCCATGCCACTTCATTGCGCAAATAGGTCGGTTCCGCCAGCGCGACCAGCCGAGCGCCGCCGTGGCGATAGTGATGAAGCGCTATCGGCAACATGTCCCGCGCGCTGGGCAGCAACGTTTCACCCGCGACGAGCTGCAATCCGTCATGCTGTAGCAACGTCGAATACGTTTGCCAGCCAGTGCCGGCGGTGGCCCAGCATCCGGTCAGGTCTGCGCTCAGCGCCGCCAGGGCCGCGGGCGCCGCCGCCGCTTCGCCCTCCTCCCCCAGCCAGACGCCCGCCTCTCGTCGATACGCCGCCCAGTACACTTCCCCCATGCGCGCGTCTATAGCGGTCAGCACCTGGCTAGCGCCGGTTTGACGCCAGGCGCCTTCGGCCAGCGCCGCCAGGGTGGAGACGCCGATAAGCGGCAGATCGGCGCCCAGCGCCAGCCCCTGGGCAATGCCGATGCCGATGCGCACGCCGGTAAAGCTGCCCGGGCCGCGGCCGAACGCCAGCGCATCAAGACTATCAAGCGTAATACCGGCCTCCGCCAACAGGCTGTCCACCATGGGCAGGATGCGCTGCGTGTGTTCACGGGGTGCAACGGCGAAGCGCTCCAGCAACAGCTCGTCGTCGAGCATCAGCGCGGCGGAACAGGCTTCTGTCGCGGTATCAAGGGCTAAAATGCGGGTAGACATGCCAAACCTCAGGCGGGAGTAATAAGGACTGTAACGGGCGCTTATCATAACACACCCGCTGCCACAAGGGGATACGGCGCTCAGCCGCCGGTCAGAAAGGCGATGGCACGCTCCAGCGATCGCGTGCGGCGCGCCGGCGGCAGACTTTGCAGAAAAATCTTGTCGTACGGGCGGGTCACCAGCCGCTGATCGCAAATGATGAGCACGCCACGGTCATCGCTGTCGCGTATGAGCCGGCCGACCCCCTGTTTCAGGGCGATGACCGCCTCGGGGATCTGCACCTCGGTGAACGGATCGCCGCCGCGCAGTTGGCAATCCTCAATGCGCGCCTTCAGCAGCGGATCGTCCGGCGCGGTAAACGGCAGTTTATCGATGATAACGTATGACAGCACATCACCGCGCACGTCCACCCCTTCCCAAAAACTGTTGGTGGCCACCAGCACCGCGTTACCGGCGTCGACAAACTGGCGCAGGATTTCGCGCTTGCTGGTTTCCCCCTGCACCAAAACCGGTAGCGTCAGCGAGGCGCGAAACTCCACCGCCAGATCGCGCATCATCTGATGCGAGGTTCAGAGGAAAAAACAGCGACCGCGGTTGGCGACAATGACCGGTAGCAACATCCGCGCCAGCTTCTGCGCGGCGCCGCGTTCCCGCGGTTCCGGTAAAAAGCGCGGCACGCACAGCAGCGCCTGAGCGGCATAATCAAACAGGCTGGCAAGCAAAAGCGATGTCGCATTCTCCAATCCCATGCGCTGGGTGAAATGATCCAGCTTGTCATTCACCGACAGCGTCGCGGAGGTGAAGATCCACGTGCCGGCCTTCTCCGCCATGACTTCGTGAAAACGGTTAGAGACCGACAGCGGCGTCAGCGCCAGGACAAAATGACGCGCGTTACATTCGTACCAATAACTGAATCCCGGCTCGCTGGTATTTTTTAAGCGTTTTAACCTGGCGCGGTACAGCGTCGCACGTTCAAACGCGGCATCCAGCAGCGCCGAGCGGCCGAGCGCCAGCTTCGCCACGTCATGACATAACTCCAGCGCATCATCCAGCAGCACCAGCGCGCGCTGCACCATCGGCTGGGCCAGCGCGTCGCGCAGGTTACCGCGAAACCCCGGTTCACCCAACGCCAGGCGAAAATCCTGGGCGCGAAACGAGAGCTGATCGGCGCTCTTTTGCAGCTGCTGCATGTCGCGGACATCGGTGCGGTAGGCCAAGGTCATATCGCGCGCCAAATCCAGCATGTGGCGGCTGGTGAGCTGCTGGCCGAAATACTGGCTCGCGATATCCGGCAGTTGATGCGCTTCGTCGAAAATCATCACGTCGCCCGCGGGGGATCAGTTCGCCGAAACCGCTGTCTTTCACCACCATATCCGCCAGGAAAAGATGATGGTTGACCACCACCACGTCGGCATCCATAGCCCGGCGGCGCGCTTTAACCACAAAGCACTCTTTATACTCAGGACAATCGCTGCCAAGGCAGTTGTCGTTCGTGCTGGTCACCAGCGGCCAGATAGGGCTGTCTTCGGCGATCCCGCCGCAGTTGGCGATGTCTCCATCCTCGGTTTGCGATGCCCAGGCGCACACCTGGCTCAGCGCGTCGAGCGTCTCCGGCGGCAGTGCGCCCCCTGCCGCCGCGTGCTGCGCCATGCGTTCCAGGCACAAATAGTTGGCGCGCCCTTTCCAACAAAGCCAGTTGTCCGCGGTAGGACAGGGCCTGCGCGATACGCGGCAGATCCCGGGCGTAGAGTTGATCCTATAACGCCTTAGAGCCGGTGGAAATGATCACCTTTTTATCGGCACGCAGGGCCGGCACCAGATAGGCGTAGGTCTTGCCGGTGCCGGTACCCGCCTCCACCACCAGCGGTTGTTGCGCGCCGATGGCGTCGCGAATAGCGTCTGCCATCAGGCGCTGGGACTCCCGCGGCTTAAAACCGCTCAGGGCTTTCGCCAGCACGCCCTCGGGCGTAAAATCGTCTGTCACACTGTCTCCCACGCAAACGCGTTTCGCTACCGCCGTCGGGCGCGCTGGGCTTCCCGCGCCGGTATGGTATGCTGTTGTTTTCACTAACCACTGAAAGGAAATGCAATGACCCTCCAGCGTATTGATGACGGCGCCCGTATGTCCGACGTGGTGATCCATCATCAGACTCTTTACTACACCAGCGTGGCGGCGGATGCCGCGCTTGACGAAGACATTACCGCCCAGACCGTCAGCGCGCTCGCCGCTATCGCCGCCATGCTGGCGCGCTGCAACACCGACAAACGCCGCCTGCTGGATGCGACTATTTTCCTGCCTAACGCTGCGGATTTCGCCGCGATGAATGCGGTGTGGGATAACTGGGTCGAGGCCGGCAGCGCGCCGGTGCGCTGTACGGTTCAGGCGGGGCTGATGAATCCGCGCTATAAAATCGAAATCAAAATCATCGCCGCGCTATAAGGACGGGCCACCCTGCGCTCAATCGTCATCGGGAAAGCTATCGTAAGGATCCGCCTCCGGGCGCACCGCCGGGGCTTCATGGGCCTCGGTTTCCTCCTCATCCTCCCAGCGCAGGGTCACCCTTTCGCCGGCGTGGTCGGCGCGCCACCAGCGCAATGGCCTCGCCGCTGCTCATCCCCTGGGCCATTAACGCTTGAATACGCTCGACGGCCTGTTGCTGCTGCTCATGGGTTAACGCGGGCATATCGTTTAACATCAGTTTCTCTCGGTGGCGGCAATCATGTCGATTATCTCATGACGCGGCCGGTTACGCCATGGCGAGGATGTATGCTAGGATCGCGCCATCATATCTCCACAAACACGGACAGGTTGCCGTTGCCACGTCATTCGGGAACAGGCGCTTATCCATGCAGCCACAACTGACAGCATTATCCTACCGGCCCGATGCCGTGCTGGACTACTTTACCCCGCTGGCCGGACAGCCCTGGGCGATGCTGCTGCATTCCGGCAACAGCAGTCATCCCGACAGCCGTTACGATATTATGGTAGCGGCGCCCGCGGTCACGCTGGTAACACGTGACGGTGTCACCGAAATTTGCCGAGGAGATGACCGCGAGTATCGCCACGACGACCCTTTTGCGCTGGTCCAGCAGGCGTTGGCGGCGGCGAGCATGACGGATCTGCCCAACGCGTCATTGCCGTTCCTCGGAGGGGCGCTCGGCTATTTTGGCTACGATCTCGCCCGCGGCATCGAGACCCTACCTGCGCTGGCGCAACAGGACGTCCCCCTGCCGGAAATGGCGGTGGGCATTTATCGCTGGGCGGTGATAGCCGACCACCATCGCCATACGGTGACCCTGGTGAGCTACGACGATCCGGCGCCCTTGCTTAGCCGGTTGACCGCCGTCCCGCCGCCTACATCGGCGCCGTTTCATCTGCTCGGCCCCTGGCGCGCCAATATGTCCCGCGCCGAATATGGCGAGAAATTTCGCCAGGTCCAGCAACACTTGTTGGCGGGAGACTGCTATCAGGTCTGTTTAGCACAGCGCTTCAGCGCCCCTTGCGACGGGGATGAATGGCCGGCGTTTCGCCATTTGCTGGCCCATAACCGAGCGCCGTTTTCGGCCTTCATCCGCCTGGGAGACCAAGCAGTGATGAGCTTGTCGCCGGAACGTTTCCTGCGCCTGCGCACCGGCGAAATCCAGACCCGCCCCATTAAAGGGACGCTGCCGCGGCTGGCGGATGCCGACGCCGATCGCCAGCAGGCAACGCGGCTGGCCGCTTCCGCCAAAGATCAGGCGGAAAATTTGATGATAGTGGACCTGTTGCGTAACGATATCGGCCGCGTGGCGCAACCCGGCAGCGTGCGTGTGCCCTCGCTGTTTGCTATAGAGACCTTTACGGCGGTGCATCACATGGTCAGCACCATCACCGCCACCCTGGCGGCCGACCGCACTCCCTGCGATCTGCTGCGCGCCTGCTTCCCCGGCGGCTCCATTACCGGCGCGCCAAAGGTGCGGGCAATGGAAATCATCGAAAGGCTCGAACCCCAGCGTCGCAGCGCCTGGTGCGGAAGCATCGGCTATGTCAGCTGCGGCGGCACGATGGATACCAATATCGCCATTCGCACCCTCCTGGTGGCGGACCAGCATATACACTGCCCCGTCGGCGGCGGTCTTATCGCCGACAGCGACGAAGAAGCGGAATATCAGGAAACCCTGGCGAAGGCCGCCTCGCTACTGCCGCTGCTGGAGCAGTTGCATGCCTGACGCCGTGATCGAGCACCCGCTGCCGCTAGCGGAATTTATTACCCGTTTTCAACTGCTGCTGCCGGAGACACGTCACGTGACCTACCATCGCCGGCGTGCGGCGGTGCTGATTCCGATTATTTGCCATTCCACGCCGACATTGCTGCTCACCCGCCGCGCCGCGTCCCTGCGCAAACACGCCGGTCAGGTCGCGTTTCCGGGGGGACAGCGCGGAGCGGACGACGTTTCCGCGATCGCCACCGCGCTGCGCGAGGCGCAAGAGGAGGTCGCCATCGATCCCCGTCAGGTCAGGGTGTTGGGGCAATTGCCGCCGGTGGACAGCAGCAGCGGTTTTCAGGTCACCCCGATCGTGGGGCTGCTGGCGCCAGGCGCCCGTTTTGTCGCCAGCGAGGCCGAAGTGGCGGAAATTTTTGAAATACCGCTGGCCGAGGCCTTGTCGCTGGCGAGCTATACCCCGCTGGACATTGAACGGCGAGCGCAAACCCGGCGAGTGTATTTCTCCTGGTACCGCCAACACATGGTCTGGGGCATGACCGCTCAAATCCTTTATCGCCTCGGCCAACATATCCGTCCGCCAATCGAATAATGGGACCCTGCTCCCCTTAACGGCACAGAGTTCTTTTCTTTTCCATTTAACTGGCTAAAATCCCCGACAAGCGACATTAAGCAGAACATAATACTAATACATTAATGTTAATTGGCATTTAATTTTACTACTGCACTTAAAAATATCGCTTGATGGTCGGCGCAGCAGGGGCAAATGACGCGTGGCATCGTCAACGCCGTTGACATTAGTTTATTTCATGCGAAAACGCGCCTGTGCCCCCCGTTCAACTATTACAACCAGGTCAATGCCACCTGCCCGTTGCCTTATAAAAATTTTACAGGAGAGCAAACGTGATCAGCGTTTTCGATATGTTCAAAATCGGTATCGGTCCGTCCAGTTCCCATACGGTGGGCCCGATGAAAGCCGGTAAACAATTTGTGGACGATTTGGTCGAAAAACATCTGCTGACCTCCGTCACGCGTATCGCCGTCGAGGTTTACGGCTCCCTTGCCCTGACCGGAAAAGGACACCACACCGACCAGGCGATCATTCTTGGCCTGGCCGGCAATAGCCCGGATACGGTGGCCATAGACGCCACGCCGGCGTTTTTGCGCGACGTCGCCCAGCGCCAGCGGCTGATGTTGGCCGGTACTCCCCATGAAGTGGACTTTGCGCGCGAAGGGGGCATGGTGTTTCATCACACTAACCTGGCGCGGCACGAAAACGGGTTGCGCATCCACGCGTTCGCGGGCGATCACTGCGTTTACAGCCAAACCTACTATTCTATCGGCGGCGGTTTTATCGTCGAGGAAGCACAGTTCGGCCAAGCGGTGGTGAATGAGGTCAGCGTTCCCTTCAGTTTCACTAGCGCTCAGCAATTGCTGGAACACTGCCGCGATACCGCCCTGTCGGTATCCGGTTTGGTGTTACGCAACGAACTCGCGCTGCACGAGCGCGCGGAGATAGACCGCTATTTTGCCGCCGTCTGGCAGACCATGCGCGCCTGTATCGATCGCGGCATGAATACCGAGGGCGTGCTGCCGGGGCCGCTGCGGGTACCGCGCCGCACCGCCGCGCTCAGAAGGATGTTGATCGCCGGGGATAAGCATTCAACCGATCCCATGCAGGTGGTGGACTGGATCAATATGTTCGCCCTGGCGGTCAATGAAGAGAATGCCGCCGGCGGTCGTGTTGTCACTACGCCCACTAATGGCGCCTGCGGGATCGTGCCCGCCGTCCTGGACTATTATGACCATTTCATCGAGCCGGTCTCGGCCGATATCTGGCTGCGGTATTTCCTCGCCAGCGGCGCAATCGGTATTTTGTACAAGATGAATGCCTCCATTTCAGGCGCCGAAGTCGGCTGTCAGGGCGAGGTAGGCGTCGCCTGCTCCATGGCGGCGGCCGGCCTGACAGAGCTGATGGGCGGCAGTCCGGAACAGGTGTGCGTCGCGGCGGAAATCGGTATGGAACACAATCTGGGGCTGACCTGCGATCCGGTGGGCGGCCAGGTACAGGTGCCGTGCATCGAACGTAACGCGATCGCGGCCGTAAAAGCGATCAACGCCTCGCGCATGGCGCTCCGCCGCACCAGCGCGCCGCGGGTGTCCCTCGATAAAGTGATTGAAACCATGTATGAAACCGGCAAGGACATGAATGCCAAATACCGCGAAACCTCGCGTGGCGGCCTGGCCATCAAGGTGCAATGCGACTGAGTGGAGATGCGCCGCGGACGTGGCGTGCGACAGCCGCGGTGCGGTTGAAAGGTCAAGGGTGACCACGCGCAGGTCGTAGCAGCGTGGCGCAATAGGGGCCAATACGGGAACCCCACCGCTCAGTTTTACTTGCGCCCGGCGCCACCAAAAATCCGCCGGCGCGAGCCCGTACCGGATTCTGTGTAAATGTATAAAAATCATTTACACAGAATCGTGTACAGGGTCCATCCAGAGGCCGGTTTTGCCATTCGACAACCTGCTCCATGACCGCATCGGTGACCTTTGAGACCAGCACCGGCGAGACATCGGCGTCATACAGCTCTTTGAACGCGGCGGCGATCTCGCGGGTGGTCATCCCTTTGGCGTACAACGATAAAATCTGGTTATCCATCCCGGTAATCCGGGTCTGGTTCTTCTTCACCAGTTGCGGTTCAAAGGAACCGTCACGATCGCGCGGAGTATGCAGCGCCAGCGGGCCATCGCCAGTGGTAACGGTTTTTGTGGAATAGCCGTTGCGGGCGTTGGTCCCCGGTTTAGGCTGATTTTTATCGTAGCCGAGGTGATGGGTCATTTCGGCATTGAGAGCTGCTTCGACGCTGATTTTTTTCAGCAGCCGATCGAAGTGACTGAGATCTTCAGGGGTTTTGAGATTTTTGGCCAGTTCGTTAGCCAGAGCCTGCAACTGTTTTTCGTCCATAAATTAACCTGTTTTTGATGTTGGATTGAACATATCAAAATCAGGCAAATACACAAATTTCTAAACAGGCTCGCCGGCGCTGCCGTCCACCCTCTGCAATCCCTCCCGGCGACTGCAACATGAAACTGCGGCGCCGGCGGCGTTGCGAATGATGCATCCTTATCGCCGCACGGTGGGATCCGGCGGATGACGCCTCCTCACCGGACTGTCGTCGCGCGGCAGGCTACAACGAGTGTTGCTCCCTCATTGCCGCTCGGCCAGCTCCGGCGGATGGCGCATCATGGTTGCCGTCCTATCGCCGAACGGTGGGATCCGGCGAAGGCGCATGCTCAGCGCCACGTCGGCGCCGTTTAGCGGTTTACTCCTCCTCATCCTCGCCGTGCCGCGGCGCCAGGCATTCAATCCACACCTGCTCAATGCGATATTCCACCATCTGGCGAATGGTAAAGTGCCATTCGTCAAGCGTTAGCACATCCCCCTCCACCGGCATTTGATCGCACTGGGATAACAGCAAGCCGGCCAACGAGGCGACGTTATCCTGCCCGCGCGCCAGCTCCTGGGTGTCCAGCGCCTGCTGTAGCGCATGCAGATCGGTACTGCCTTTCGCCAGCCAGCCGTCCTCGTGGACCTCTATTTCCGGCGTTTCGTCTTCGTCGGGAAACTCACCGGCAATCGCTTCCAGCGCGTCCAGGGGCGTCACTAGCCCTTGAACCACGCCGAACTCGTTGGACACCATCACCATGCTGCCTTTCGCCCGGCGCAACTCCTCCAGCAGCTTCAACACATCCAGGGTTTCCGGCACGACGATCGCTGGATTGGCGGCGGCGTAGGCTTTGACCTGTTCGCCGTTATCCACCGCCGCCATCAAATCCTTCGCGCGTACGATACCGATAAGCTGATCCAGCTCGCCGTTACAGACCGGGAACATATTGTGCGGCGTTTCCATCAATGTCGCACGCAGCTCCTCTACCGGCCGCTGGCAGTCCAGCCAGGTTATCTCATTGCGGGGCGTCATCACGCTGCGCAGGGTGCGCGAAGCCAGCGACAGCACGCCGGTGATCATATGGCGCTCTTCGTCGGCGAAATGCGCCTGCTTGAACGCCTGGGCCGAATCATCCTCGCCGGTTTCGCGCTGAGCCCTGCCCCCCATCAACCGCATAATCGCTTCCGCGGTACGCTCGCGCATCGGCTTGGCGGACTGGTTTTTGATAAAGTTGCGGCGCGCTATCTGGTTGAACATCTCAATCAGGATCGAGAAGCCGATGGCGGCATACAGGTAGCCTTTCGGAATATGGAAACCAAAACCTTCAGCAATCAGGCTGAGACCTATCATCAGCAAGAAGCTGAGACACAGCACCACCACGGTTTGATGACGGTTAACGAAACGGGTCAGCGAACGAGAGGCCAGCAGCATAATCGCCATAGCAATTACCACGGCGGTCATCATGACGGGCAGATTGTTAACCATCCCCACCGCCGTGATGACCGCATCCAGGGAAAATACCGCGTCGAGAATAACGATTTGCACCACCACCGCCCAAAAGCTGGCGTAGCCGCGGCCGGCGCTGCTGTCGTGCTCTTTATTTTCCAAACGTTCGTGCAACTCCGTGATTGCCTTAAACAACAGAAAAATCCCGCCCAGCAGTAAGATGAGGTCGCGGCCGGAAAAGGAAAAGTCGCCCAAATGAAACAGCGGGCGCGTCAGCGTGACAATCCACGAAATCAGCGACAGCAGCCCAAGGCGCATAATCAACGCCAGCGACAGGCCTACCCCCCGCGCGCGATCGCGCTTTTTGGGCGGGAGTTTGTCCGCCAGGATCGCAATAAAGACCACGTTATCGATGCCGAGAACGATCTCCAATACGATCAGGGTCAATAATCCCACCCAAATTGAGGGGTCCATTAAGAATTCCATCACAGGCTCCGTAAGGTATTTAGGCTGTAGAGATTACAGGGTTAAACCGCATCTTTGCCGGCAAACGCGCAGGGGCAAGCCGCCAAGAGGCACACTTTCTTGGGGAGCGGGATCAAACATGACGAAAGCAGGATCCAGCGCGAAGCGCCAGTGAGAAGACAACGATGACCGCGCAAGCGGACAAACAATGATGAAACGGCTTCGGTGACAGTCCATCGGAGGGCTGTTTGCTCCTTTTATAATTTAAACGCTTTACTGTATCAGGGAATCACCGCCCGGCATAAAATTTTTTCACTTCAAACCGTTTGTTCATTCTCAGCTACACTCTTTTGTGCGCTTGTACCGATTCCGGTAGCCAAATAACTGAGCGCCGTCACAATTTTTATTTTTTTACACACTAAAATAAATCGCGATTTACTTATGATCATCCGAACCAATAACTGAAGCAGATCAATCTGTAGGGCGGACATCGGTCAGGGCAGGCATCGTTCCTGACTTTGCAGTTATACCACCAAAGAGTTAGGGCCCTCGACACGGCTTTCGTGCGGGGCGCATAACCCATTTTGTCAATAGAGAAGGTATCCAGTAAGTATTGCTATTGTTTATTGGCACTCACGGGTCAGCGGCCGAGCAATTATTGAAAACGGCCGAAATGATTTTGGGCGCACAAGACAACGTCGCCTGGATCGATTTCGTCCCCGGCGAAAACGCTGAAACATTGATTGAAAAATATACCGCCCGTCTGGCGGATCTTGACACCACAGCAGGCGTGTTATTTCTGGTCGATACCTGGGGAGGCAGCCCGTTTAATGCCGCCAGCCGGATTGTCATCGATAAAGAAAATTATGAAGTCGTGACCGGCATAAATATCCCCATGCTGGCCGAAACCTTTATGGCCCGCGACGATAATCCCACCTTTCAAGAGCTGGTCGGTATCGCGGTGGAAACCGGACGTATTGGCGTAAAAGCGCTGACGTGGCCGCGGATACGGTGCGCAAAACCCTGCTCACCTAGGTGGCGCCTCCGGGCGTTACGGCCCATGTGGTTGACGTGGCGAAAGCTATTCGCGTTTACGACAACCCGAAATATGCAAATGACCGCGTCATGCTGTTATTCACCAACCCGACCGACGTCGTGCGTCTGGTCGAGGGCGGCGTCGGCATTACCTCGGTCAATATTGGGGGTATGCCCTTCCGCCAGGGTAAAACCCAGGTGAACAATGCCGTGTCGGTAGACGAAAAAGACATTGAGGCGTTTAAGACGCTCAACGAACGCGGTATTGAGCTGGAAGTCGCTTTGTTGAATAAATCCGAAATTTGTGACGACTTCCTCCCTATCAGGGCGATTGTTACATGATGCGGACGCTGTTTGGCATTCCTAACAGCGTGATCCGGTTAAGCGCTTTGACCATTGCCATAGCCTCACCTACCTGCGCGTCATAGTCATGCAGACTCAGATGACCACCCAGAAGTGTTTTAAACCGGAACATGGCCGTTTCAGCCAGTGAACGCCGGTGATAACCTACTTTCTTTTTCCAGGTATCATTATTGCCGCTCAGATGCTGATTTGCCACCGCATGGTTACGCTCATGGTATCGAGCTGGCCAATATTGCGCACCACTTCGCGGTGGGATAAGCGGCTTTATTTTTTTCCTCAGCAGAGCATCATGACAGTAACGCGTAACGTAAGCACTATCAGCCGACGCTTCCCTGATTTTCCGGTGGGTTTGGTTAATCAGCCCGGGCAGCGCCTGCGCATCTGTCGTACCGCTTAGCGATAAATCGGCACAGATAATTTCATGTATCGCGCTATCTACTGCCAGATGAAGCTTGCGCCATACTCTGCGCCTCTCAGCCCCATGCTGCCTGACTTTCCATTCTCCTTCGCCGAAGATTTTCAGGCCGGTGCCATCGATGACCTGGTGTGAGATTTCGCCACGGGTTGGCGTTTTTATGCTGATGTCGACGGTTTTTGCTCGCCGGCTGACCAGAGAGTAATCTGGGCAGCGCAGCGACAGCCCCATCAGTTTAAAAATCGCGTCAACGAAACCCTGTAACGCCCGGAGCGAAAGGTTAAACACGCGCTTTATCATCAGAACCGTGGTAATGGCCATATCGGTGTAGTGAAGCGGCCGGCCACGATGTTCAGGTGGTGTACTCTCAGTCCATGCAGCAATGGCTGACTCATCAAGCCATACTGTCATGTCCCCCCGTTGCCTGAGCGCATTGTTGTATGCGGGCCAGTTGGTGGTTTTAAACTTTTGCTTTGCCATGGGGACCTGATGTTGAAACGAATGTAGTGATCAGAGCCGCCAGTCACCTAAAAGTTCGATTTATTCAACAAAGCCGCTGGAAGTGCGTAAAGTGTCCAGCGATTCCCCGTTGAAGATGATGGATTTAATTAAAAAACTCGGCAATTAAGCCCTACGCCGCATTATCACCCTTAAGAGCGTAAGTTTGCCTGGAAACGGATTCATCGCTCTATTACGCAAGGTAAGAGGAGAAGTACAATGGAGATCACCACGCTTCAAATTGTACTGATATTCGTCGTCGCCTGTATTGCAGGCATGGGATCGATTCTCGACGAATTTCAGTTTCACCGTCCGCTCGTGGCCTGTACCTTAATTGGTCTGGTCCTGGGCGACATGAAAACCGGTATCATCATCGGCGGAACATTGGAAATGATCGCGCTGGGCTGGATGAATATCGGCGCCGCGGTGGCGCCCGATGCCGCGCCGGCGTCTATCATCTCCACCATTCTGGTCATCGCCGGTAATCAAAGCGTCGGCGCCGGTATCGTGCTGGCCGCCGCCGGACAGGTATTGACCATCATCGTGCGCACCATCACCGTCGCCTTCCAGCATGCCGCCGACAGCGCCGCCGAACGCGGTAACCTGACGGCGCTGAGCTGGATCCACGTTTCAGCGCTGGTCTTGCAGGCGATGCGCATCGCCATCCCTGCGGTCATCGTGGGCGTGTCGGTCGGGACAGACGCCGTACACAACATGCTCAGTTCGATTCCAGAAGTCGTCACCAACGGCCTGAATATCGCCGGCGGCATGATTGTGGTGGTCGGTTATGCGATGGTCATCAACATGATGCGCGCGGGCTATTTGATGCCGTTCTTTTACCTCGGTTTCGTCACCGCGGCCTTCACCAGATTTAACCTGGTGCTGCTGGGGGTGATCGGCGTGGTCATGGCCATACTCTACATCCAGCTCAGCCCGCGCTACAACCGGGTCGCAGGATAGGCCGCACCGGCGCTAACGATCTCGATAATGAACTGGATTAATAGGTGAGAGAAATGGTCGATACTACAGCTACAGGTCAGAAGAAACTGACGCCCGGCGATGTACGCGGCGTATTCATCCGCTCCAACCTGTTCCAGGGATCCTGAAACTTTGAACGTATGCAAGCGCTCGGTTTTTGTTTTTCGATGGTGCCAGCGATTCGCCGCCTGTACCCGGAAAATAACGATGACCGCAAGCAGGCGATCAAACGGCATCTGGAGTTCTTCAACACCCATCCCTATGTAGCCACACCGGTATTGGGCATCACCATGGCCATGGAAGAACAGCGCGCCAACGGCGCACCGATTGATGACGCCGCCATCAACAGCATCAAAGTCGGCTTGATGAGGTCGCTGGCCGGGGTCGGCGACCCGATTTTCTGGGGTACCGTACGGCCGGTATTCGCCGCTCTCGGCGCCGGTATCGCCATGAGCGGCAGCTTCTTGCAAAAATTGACCGAAGGGGCGTCCATCCTCGGGCTATTTGTTATGGCGCGTTGGTCAATAAGTGGACCCACGTCAATATCCTCTTTGTGGTGTCCCGTATCACCAGCACCGAGGGACAAACCACCGTCACCACCGTCCAGACGATTCTGGATCAACTGATGCCCGGGCTGGTGCCGCTGCTGCTTACCTTCGGTTGTATGTGGCTTCTGCACCGCAAGGTGAACGCCCTGTGGATTATTATGGGCTTCTTCGTCATCGGTATCTTCGGCTACTGGGTGGGGCTGTTGGGTCTGTAAGCATACCGTTATCAAACCGGGGGATGTCGCCCCGGTTTTTTTTGCTTTTTTGGGGGGAAGCATGACCGTTACCGATATCGGCCTGGTGGTAATGATTGTTATCGCACTGCTGTTTGCCGTCTTTGATGAGTTTATTGTGGATTACGCACTGCGCGGCAAAACCCGTCTACGGGTACCTCTGCGCCGCCAGGGCCGGCTGGACGGTCTGATTTTTATCGTCCTGCTGCTGATACTGCTGTACAAAAACATCACAACCAGCGGCACGGTCGTCACCTCCACCCTGATTTTAATTCTGGGATTGATGGTGGTTTATCTGGCCTATATTCGCCGTCCACGTATGCTGTTTAAGACAGAAGATTTTTTTATGGCAATGTATTTATCCGTTATTCCCGTATCAAAAATATAAATTTATCAGAAGTTGGTTATTTGGTTATTGACCTGGAAAAACGGCGTTTGCTGATCCAGGTCAATAAATTAGACGATCTTCAGAATATTTACCATTTTCTTATGGAATTACAGTAGGTTAAATTAATCATATAGCCTTGGCTAAATAGATTAGTCAACGCAATGAAAAATACCTTATTCTTTATTTCCCGGTCAGTTCCCGGCGAAATCCCGCCATTATCCTCACGCTGCGCGCAATTAATCAACAGCAAACCTGAGGGTATTTACCCCTGTTATTTTTGTAGTTGTTATTATGGGAATCATTATGTTAAAGTTGCGCCGTCATTAGGGAGTAACCTATTTTTGCCTTGTAGCGAAAATGCCCGTGTCAACATACTCGTTTCTTTGGTAAACGTGGTGCGGGCGGCCTTTATCGGCTGGCGAGACTATAGACATGCGGACCTATCGGTAAGGTTGGGGGGACAGGGAAGCGTGGATATGGGCGCCCAGCCGAGGCTTAACAATGAATCTTTCCGCCACACTTATTCTTGCCTTTGGCCGCTTTGTTGAATAAATCCGAAATTTGTGACGACTTCCTCCCTATCAGGGCGATTGTTACATGATGCGGACGCTGTTTGGCATTCCTAACAGTGTGATCCGATTAAGTGCTTTAACCATTGCCATTGCCTCACCTACCTGCGCGTCATAGTCATGCAGACTCAGATGACCACCCAGAAGTGTTTTAAACCGGAACATGGCCGTTTCAGCCAGTGAACGCCGGTGATAACCTACTTTCTTTTTCCAGGTATCGTTATTGCCCCTCAGATGCTGATTTGCCACCGCATGGTTACGCTCATGGTATCGAGCTGGCCAATATTGTGCACCACTTCGCGGTGGGATAAGCGGCTTTATTTTTTTCCTCAGCAGAGCATCATGACAGTAACGCGTATCGTAAGCACTGTCAGCCGACGCTTCCCTGATTTTCCGGTGGGTTTGGTTAATCAGCCCGGGCAGCGCCTGCGCATCTGTCGTACCGCTTAGCGATAAATCGGCACAGATAATTTCATGTGTCACGCTATCTACTGCCAGATGAAGCTTGCGCCATACTCTGCGTCTCTCAGCCCTATGCTGCCTGACTTTCCATTCGCCTTCGCCGAAGACTTTCAGGCCGGTGCCATCGATGACCAGGTGTGAGATTTCGCCGCGGGTTGGCGTTTTTATGCTGATGTCGACGGTTTTTGCTCGCCGGCTGACCAGAGAGTAATCTGGGCAGCGCAGCGACAGCCCCATCAGTTTAAAAATCGAGTCAACGAAACCCTGTAACGCCCGGAGCGAAAGGTTAAACACGCGCTTTATCATCAGAACCGTGGTAATGGCCATATCGGTGTAGTGAAGCGGCCGGCCACGATGTTCAGGTGGTGTACTCTCAGTCCATGCAGCAATGGCTGACTCATCAAGCCATACTGTCAGGTCCCCCCGCTGCCTGAGCGCATTGTTATATGCGGGCCAGTTGGTGATTTTAAACTTTTGCTTTGCCATGGGGACCTGATGTTGAAACGAATGTAGTGATCAGAGCCGCCAGTCACCTAAAAGTTCGATTTATTCAACAAAGCCGCCTTTGGCATGTCGATGGACGCCTTTGCGGCCTCGGTCGGCAAAGGCGCCACGCTGCACAAGCCCGCGCTGCGTACCGGACTGATTTTCGGAGTAATAGAAGCCATTACCCCGCTTATCGGCTGGGGGCTGGGCCTGCTGGCTAGTCAGCATATTATGCGCTGGGACCATTGGGTGGCGTTTGTCCTGCTGGCGTTTCTGGGCGGCCGAATGGTGCTGGCGGGCTGGAAAGCGCAGGCGGCCATAGTTGGTAAACACAGCTTGGGCGTGCTGGTAGCCACCGCCATCGCCACCAGTCTCGATGCGCTGGCCATCGGCGTGGGTCTGGCGAT
Source organism: Candidatus Sodalis pierantonius str. SOPE (assembly GCF_000517405.1). Taxonomy (NCBI): domain Bacteria; kingdom Pseudomonadati; phylum Pseudomonadota; class Gammaproteobacteria; order Enterobacterales; family Bruguierivoracaceae; genus Sodalis; species Candidatus Sodalis pierantonii. The sequence continues at coordinate 1,763,675 of NZ_CP006568.1, forward strand.
GCTACAGGTCAATATTGTTCACACCGCGCTGCTAATCGGTCTTGCCACCCTGCTTATGTCGACCATCGGTATGCTGCTGGGGAGCTTTGTGGGGCCTTGTCTGGGCAATAAAGCGGAAATCATTGGCGGTTTCATCCTGATTGGCATCGGCTGCAACATTCTCTACAGCCATATCGGCGAAACCATGCTCGCCAATTTGATTGGGTAATCCCGGCGCTGCCCGCGCCAATAAAGCAAGGCCTCCCCTGCCCGCGCTAATCAAGCGGAAGACTCTCCGCCCCGCCGGTGCCGCTCAGGCTTCAGACCCGCCGCCACAGGCGCACGATAAAATCCGTTTCGAGGTCAAACGGCGTCGCGACCGCCAACCGTTCGAGCACCTCAGGGGTGGCGCGCCAGGCGAAAGGCGTCATGCGCAGCAGCGACACGCCTTCCGCGCCGGTCAGCCGCAGCGGATAGCGAAGAGCGCTGTCCCCTAGCGGCGCAAACCCCGCGAGGGTTTCTTCCTTATGGCGCGTGCAGCTGCACGTCGCGATAAATGAGCGCTTTGAGCTGATAGAGTTGGCGCGGGCCGGGTGTCACCGTCAGCAGCACGCCCCCCGGTCGCAGCGTGCGCCGTAGCTCGGCGGGATTGCTCGGCGCATAAATGCGCATGACGCCGTCCAGTGACGCATCGGCAAACGGCAGGCGCTGGCTGGACGCGACGCAAAAGCGAACCTGGGCATAGCGTTTCGCGGCGCTGCGCACCGCATTTTTCGCGATATCCATCCCGTACACCTCCGCCGCTGGCGTGTGAGCAGGTCCGCCAGCGCGGCGGTGTAATAGCCTTCGTCGCAGCCGATATCCAGCCAGCGTAGGCCCGCATGCGGCGTGAGCACGGCGATGGACGCCATCACGCTATCGCGCAGCGGCTGATAATGGCCGGCGTCGAGAAAGGCGCGCCGCGCCGCCATCATCAATGGCGCGTCGCCAGGATCCTTGCTGCGTTTAAACTGCACCGGCAGCAGATTGACATAGCCCTCTTTAGCACAATCGAAACAGTGCTGCCCGGCGCAGCGATAGTGCTTATCGTGCCGGACGAGCGGAAGATGGCAAAGCGGACATTGGAAACAAGACATGGCGATTCCGGTCGAAAAACATTTAGGGCGCAGTGTAGCGCAAAATAGCCTCTCTGGCGGTAGAAAACGCGCTACACTGGGCACTTCATCCACCGATTGTACACACCATTGATGACAGCTTATTCATCCCTGTTGTCCCCGATACACGGGGTGGCGCACAGTTTTGGCGACAAAGCGTCGCTGATGCCGGAGGTACTGCAAGCGTGGCAAACGACATTACCGGACAAGAAGCAAGTTCATGGCACCGATATTGGCTGGGTAAGCCGACCGGGCGAGGCCCTGGGGGAGCTTGATGGCGTCGTTACCGACGTTCCCGGCATACTGTTGACGGTACTGACCGCCGATTGCCTACCCGTGCTATTCTGCCGCCGCGACGGCGGGCGTATCGGCGCGGTACACGCGGGTTGGCGCGGTTTGCTGGCCGGAATACTCGGGCAGTTCGCCGCCACGCTCAACACCGCGGGCGACTCCCCGTCACGCTGGGTCGCGGCGATAGGGCCCGCGGCCGGGCCGTGCTGTTATGAAGTCAGCCAGACACGAGCCTGTTTAGAAATTTGTGTATTTGCCTGATTTTGATATGTTCAATCCAACATCAAAAACAGGTTAATTTATGGACGAAAAACAGTTGCAGGCTCTGGCTAACGAACTGGCCAAAAATCTCAAAACCCCTGAAGATCTCAGTCACTTCGATCGGCTGCTGAAAAAAATCAGCGTCGAAGCAGCTCTCAATGCCGAAATGACCCATCACCTCGGCTACGATAAAAATCAGCCTAAACCGGAGACCAACGCCCGCAACGGCTATTCCACAAAAACCGTTACCACTGGCGATGGCCCGCTGGCGCTGCGTACTCCGCGCGATCGTGACGGTTCCTTTGAACCGCAACTGGTGAAGAAGAACCAGACCCGGATTACCGGGATGGATAACCAGATTTTATCGTTGTACGCCAAAGGGATGACCACCCGCGAGATCGCCGCCGCGTTCAAAGAGCTGTATGACGCCGATGTCTCGCCGGCGCTGGTCTCAAAGGTCACCGATGCGGTCATGGAGCAGGTTGTTGAATGGCAAAACCGGCCTCTGGATGCAGTCTATCCCATTGTTTATCTTGACTGTATCGTTCTAAAAGTCCGGCAGGACAGCCGCATCATCAACAAATCTGTGTTCCTGGCGCTGGGCATCAACATCGAAGGCCAGAAAGAGTTGCTAGGTATGTGGCTGGCCGAAAATGAAGGCGCAAAGTTCTGGCTGAACGTGCTGACAGAGCTGAAAAACCGCGGCCTGAACGATATCCTTATCGCCTGCGTAGACGGGCTGAAAGGTTTCCCTGACGCTATTAACGCGGTGTATCCGGAAGCGCGGCTCCAGCTGTGTATCGTACATATGGTGCGCAACAGCCTGCGGTTCATCTCCTGGAAGGACTACAAGGCCGTCACCCGCGACCTGAAAGCTTATCTATCAGGCCCCTACGGAAGAAGCCGGCTTGCAGGCGCTGGAAGCGTTCTCCAGTGCCTGGGACATCCGCTACCCGCAAAATAAGTCGAAGCTGGCAGGCAAACTGGGCCAATCTGGCCACGTTCTTTGCCTACCCAACGGACATCCGCAAGGTGATCTACACGACCAACGCCATCGAGTCGTTAAACAGCGTGATCCGGCATGCCATCAAAAAGCGCAAGGTGTTCCCGACCGACGACGCAGTGAAAAAGGTGGTGTGGCTGGCGATACAGGCGGCCTCACAGAAATGGACAATGCCTTTGAGGGACTGGCGCATGGCAATGAGCCGCTTTATTATCGAGTTCGGTGACCGCCTGGACGGTCACTTCTGAGAAAAGGCATTTACACAGAATCGTGTACAGGGTCGATAGCTCGCCTGTCTGACGACAATGAAAAACGCCTCTGCATTGACGCCGAATTTTTAATTGTCGCGACCTACGTCACTCGGCCAGTTACCCCCTACGCCCGCGTCACTCCTCCCATCCCGTCTCCTGCCTTACCCTGTCGCCATGGACGCACTGATTGACAGCCTGACCGACGATTACACCGGCACCCGCACCACTGACCTGCATAACGCGGTCTACCTGCGCTTAATGACGCCGCTTGGGCAGTATTGGGCTGACCCACAGCTGGGGTCACGCCTGCATGAGCTGGCGCGGGCCAAGGACTCAGCCACCACCCGGCGGCTGGCACAGCAATATGCCGAGCAGGCGCTGCAACCGCTGCTGGCCGATAACCGCGCCCGTCGTATTGACGTCAGTGTCAGCCGTCCGGCACAGGGCGACCTGCGGCTGCATATCGACGTCGTGGCCGCCAACGGCAATTTGCAGACCTTTAGCCACCCGGTAAAGGTCATTTAAACGGGATATCACCATGGCGCACAGCACCCCCACCCATACCGAGATTGCCGACACGCTCTTGCGCGATATCCGCAACCAGCTGCCGGACGCCGATACCGGCCCCGACAGTGACTACGCGGTGCGCGCAAACGCCATTGCCAGCGTGCTGCAGGGGCTGTACCAGCACCAGCTGTGGATAGTGCGGCAGATGTTCCCGGACACCGCCGACCATGACTATCTGGTGATGCACGCCCGCACACGCAACCTGACGCCGAAAGCGGCGACGCCGGCGCAAAGATTACCGGCCTGCTGCAATTGCGGCCCACAGGCCACCGTCAGCGCTACCAGACCACCGCGCCGGGCGTGATAGACGCAACGGGCAGTCTGACCTTGCCCGCCCGCGCACTCGACAGCGGTACCCAGGGCAATCTGGCGGACAACACGCCAGGAACGCTGCTGATGGCCCCAGCCGGTGTTGACAGCAACGTCACTCTCACCCGCATGGTCGGCGGCAGCGAGGCCGAATCCGACGCGGCCCTGCTGGCACGTCTGCTGGAGGTGATACGCCGTTCGCCGGCGGGCGGCAATCAATATGATTACCACCGCTGGGCGGTGTCCCTGCCCGGCGTCACCGAAGCCTATGTCTATCCGCTGCGCCGGGGCTACGGCACGGTAGATGTGGTGATAGTCACCCATAACGACCTGCCGTCGTCGGAAACGATTAAATCGGTTCAGAGCTACATTGACGAAATGCGCCCGGTCACCGCGAAAGACTGCCTGGTGCTGGCCCCCGAAGTGGTCAAAACCGATATCACGGCCCAGGTCAGCCTGAGCAACCTGACGCTTGACGCGGCCCGTAAACAGATTACAACCGCCCTCAGTGACTATTTTAACCGCCTGGCCCCCGGCGAGGTGGCGGTCAGAACCCAGCTGGGGGCGCTGATATCGGAGGTGGTCGGCGTGGTGGACTACCAGCTGCTTGCCCCGAAAACCAATGTGGTGCCGGTGGTGAACAAACAGACCGTGCAGTGGATACGCGCAGGCCGCATTACCGTGGAAACAATGCCATGAATGACCGCGACTACGCGCAGTTGCTCAGTGCCCTGCTGCCACCGAAAAGCTATGCGCTGAGCGCTCAGCGGTGAGCGCCTGACGGCTGAACTGCAGGCCGAAGGGAAGAGCCTGGCACAGCTGGAAATCCGCGCAGGCGAAGTGGCCGACGGTATCACGCCCTTTCTCGCCGTGGAGCTACTGGCCGATTGGGAGCGAATGTTAAGTCTTTCCCGCGACAGCGGCATGACGCTACAGCAGCGTCGTCAGCAGGTGCTGGCGCGAATCAACGCCACCGGCGGTCTGAGCCGACCCTGTACACGATTCTGTGTAAATGCTTTTTCTCAGAAGTGACCGTCCAGGCGGTCACCGAACTCGATAATAAAGCGGCTCATTGCCATGCGCCAGTCCCTCAAAGGCATTGTCCATTTCTGTGAGGCCGCCTGTATCGCCAGCCACACCACCTTTTTCACTGCGTCGTCGGTCGGGAACACCTTGCGCTTTTTGATGGCATGCCGGATCACGCTGTTTAACGACTCGATGGCGTTGGTCGTGTAGATCACCTTGCGGATGTCCGTTGGGTAGGCAAAGAACGTGGCCAGATTGGCCCAGTTTGCCTGCCAGCTTCGACTTATTTGCGGGTAGCGGATGTCCCAGGCACTGGAGAACGCTTCCAGCTCCTGCAAGCCGGCTTCTTCCGTAGGGGCCTGATAGATAGCTTTCAGGTCGCGGGTGACGGCCTTGTAGTCCTTCCAGGAGACGAACCGCAGGCTGTTGCGCACCATATGCACGATACACAGCTGGAGCCGCGCCTCCGGATACACCGTGTTAATAGCGTCAGGGAAACCTTTCAGCCCGTCTACGCAGGCGATAAGGATATCGTTCAGGCCACGGTTTTTCAACTCTGTCAGCACGTTCAGCCAGAACTTTGCGCCTTCATTTTCGGCCAACTGCTGGTTTCGGTCACATCCGATCACTGATTCCGATTTCACCCGATCACTAATTCTGATTTCATCCGATCACTGATTCCGGTCGCCCGATCAGCGATTCCGATTCTGTCCGATCGCTCATCTTCTGTTCCGCCATACTCTGGAGACTTTTAGCTTCCGGGGGCATGGCACGTAAAAAAAAGAAAGCTAGAACGGAAATGTGCATCTATATTAATGTCTTACGTATGAAATTCGAGCAGCGTCGCTCGAATCGCACTATCGCAGCAGCGCTCGGCATAGGCTGTACTACCGTGCACGATATCCTCGGCCGATTCACGGTAGCTAACCTGGTCTGGCCATTGCCGGCGGAACTGTCCCCCGTCGACCTCGACCGCCTGCTCTATCCCGGCAAATCCGGAAAAGTTATCAATACCTTACCCAGCTGGCTTGATATCGATACCGAGTTAAGCCGCAAGGGCATGACCAAGCAGCTGCTCTGGATGGAATATCAGTCCGCCGTGGGCGGTGATGCCCTCGGTTACTCACAGTTTTGTGCACTGTTCCGTGACTGGAAAAAGAAGCAGCGGCGTTCTATGCGCATGGAGCACAAGGCTGGCGAAAAGCTCTTCATCGACTTCTGTGGCCCCACCGTACCTATCGTCAACCCTGCGACCAGTAGCGTACGCCAGGTCGCTATCTTCGTCGCTGCCATGGGCGTGTCAGGCTATGCGTATATCGAAGCCTGCGAAGGCCAGGACATGGCATCGTGGCTCAACGCCAATAGCCGCTGTCTGCACTTCATGGGTGGGGTTCCGGAGCTGATGATACCTGATAATCTGCGCAGCGCTGTCAGCACCCCTGACCGCTATGAGCCGGTCATAAACCAGAGCTACCAGACGCTGGCAAATCACTATGAGACAGTGGTGCTACCGGCGCGCCCGAGAAAACCGAAAGACAAGGCGAAGGCAGAATCAACTGTGCAGCTGGTAGAACGCTGGGTTTTGGCCCGGTTGCGTAAACGTAGGTTCTACTCGCTGGCCGAACTCAACCAGGTGATACGAGAACTCAATCATGAGTTGAATCTGCGCCCGATGCGTCATTACGGCGGACAAAGTCGCCTTGAACGCTTCGAGCAGCTGGACAAACCGGCTCTTGGGCCTCTACCGCCCACACAATGGGAATACAGTGAGTATCTCGTTGCCCGAGTGGGACCTGATTACCACATAGACTACGGCAAAAACTGGTACTCGGTGCCGCATCCGCTGGTTGGCGAGCGCGTTGACGTCATCGCCACCCAACGGCTGGTGCAAATCCACCATAAGGGCGTCTGCGTGGCTACGCACCCTCGCAGCGATAACGCCTATAGGCACACGACTCAGGCGGCGCCCATGCCGGCTAACCATAAGGGGCAGAGTCAGTGGACGCCGGAAAGGCTGTGCAGTTGGGCGCTGTCGGTGGGTGTGTGCACACTGAAAGTGGTCGAGTCCATCCAAAAGAGCAAAGCCCATCCGGAGCAGGCTTACCGCTCCGTGCTGGGGCTACTTAATCTGCAACGGCGCTATGAGACGACGCGACTGGAGAAGGCCTGCGCGCTGGCGTTGGAGAAAGGGTGCATTAACCGCTCTTTCATAGCCAACGTATTGAAACACGGTCGTGAAAGTGAGGTCACCCAGGACGGAGCCGGCGTATCAATGCTGGTTCACGAAAACCTCCGAGGTCCGGACAGTTATCACTAAGGAGAATAAATATGGATACACTGTTAATGGCTCTGCGAGAGCTGAAGTTGTCGGCAATGGTCCAGGCGTTGGAGACGCAACGCGAACTCCCGGGGAGTTATGGGGAGCTGGGGTTCGAGGAGCGGTTGTCGCTGATGGTAGAATCGGAAAATTTACATAGAAAAAACAACCACATATGTCGTCTTCGATGGCAATCGCAAATGCGCTTGCAGGCAAAACCGGAAGATATCCGCTATATCCCTAGCCGAGGAGTGACACCGGAACAGATGCGAGATCTGCTAGGGGGACAATATCTGAAATATCAGAAAAGCATACTCATCACGGGGCCGACAGGTACGGGCAAAACCTGGCTCAGTTGTGCGCTTAGTGAGCAGGCATGCCGGCAGCAATATAGAGTGCGTTACTGGCAAGTGGGTCGGTTGCTGACCCATCTTCACCAGTGTCAGGTAGACGGGACCTATCTAAAACAGCTTAAGCAGTTAGAAAAAATAGAGTTACTGATCTTGGACGATGTGGGCCTAGAATCAATAAGTCCGATGCAGGCAACGATGCTGTTGGAGGTGATGGAAGATCGCTACGACAAAAGCAGCAGCATCCTGATCAGTCAACTGCCGGTGAAAAAATGGTATGGACTGATAGAAAACCCCACGACAGCTGACGCGTTACTCGATCGGTCAGTACACCCCAGCTATAGACTGGAACTTAAAGGCGAATCACTACGCAAAGAGCAAGGAGTAGCCAGCACAGGAAAAATAGACTAAACCCGAGTCAGAAGATGAGCGAACACGTGATCGAATATCACTGGAATGGGTGATCGGAAAATATCGGAATAACTGATCAGATGTCGCCGGAACAGCTGATCGGATACGTCGGAATCTGCAGCCAACCACATACCTAGCAACTCTTTCTGGTCTTCGATGTTGATGCCCAGCGCCAGGAACACAGATTTGTTGATGATGCGGCTGTCCTGCTGGACTTTTAGAACGATACAGTCAATATAAACAATGGGATAGACTGCATCCAGAGACCCTGTACACGATTCTGTGTAAATGCCTTTTCTCAGAAGTGACCGTCCAGGCGGTCACCGAACTCGATAATAAAGCGGCTCATTGCCATGCGCCAGTCCCTCAAAGGCATTGTCCATTTCTGTGAGGCCGCCTGTATCGCCAGCCACACCACCTTTTTCACTGCGTCGTCGGTCGGGAACACCTTGCGCTTTTTGATGGCATGCCGGATCACGCTGTTTAACGACTCGATGGCGTTGGTCGTGTAGATCACCTTGCGGATGTCCGTTGGGTAGGCAAAGAACGTGGCCAGATTGGCCCAGTTGCCCTGCCAGCTTCGACTTATTTGCGGGTAGCGGATGTCCCAGGCACTGGAGAACGCTTCCAGCGCCTGCAAGCCGGCTTCTTTCCGTAGGGGCCTGATAGATAGCTTTCAGGTCGCGGGTGACGGCCTTGTAGTCCTTCCAGGAGACGAACCGCAGGCTGTTGCGCACCATATGCACGATACACAGCTGGAGCCGCGCCTCCGGATACACCGCGTTAATAGCGTCAGGGAAACCTTTCAGCCCGTCTACGCAGGCGATAAGGATATCGTTCAGGCCACGGTTTTTCAGCTCTGTCAGCACGTTCAGCCAGAACTTTGCGCCTTCATTTTCGGCCAGCCACATACCTAGCAACTCTTTCTGGCCTTCGATGTTGATGCCCAGCGCCAGGAACACAGATTTGTTGATGATGCGGCTGTCCTGCCGGACTTTTAGAACGATACAGTCAAGATAAACAATGGGATAGACTGCATCCAGAGGCCGGTTTTGCCATTCAACAACCTGCTCCATGACCGCATCGGTGACCTTTGAGACCAGCGCCGGCGAGACATCGGCGTCATACAGCTCTTTGAACGCGGCGGCGATCTCGCGGGTGGTCATCCCTTTGGCGTACAACGATAAAATCTGGTTATCCATCCCGGTAATCCGGGTCTGGTTCTTCTTCACCAGTTGCGGTTCAAAGGAACCGTCACGATCGCGCGGAGTACGCAGCGCCAGCGGGCCATCGCCAGTGGTAACGGTTTTTGTGGAATAGCCGTTGCGGGCGTTGGTCCCCGGTTTAGGCTGATTTTTATCGTAGCCGAGGTGATGGGTCATTTCGGCATTGAGAGCTGCTTCGACGCTGATTTTTTTCAGCAGCCGATCGAAGTGACTGAGATCTTCAGGGGTTTTGAGATTTTTGGCCAGTTCGTTAGCCAGAGCCTGCAACTGTTTTTCGTCCATAAATTAACCTGTTTTTGATGTTGGATTGAACATATCAAAATCAGGCAAATACACAAATTTCTAAACAGGCTCATCAACTCCAACGATCCCCCAACCTAATAATCCATCCCATAAATTTTTATAGTTTTCATTTTGGTGCAAATAAAGTCGGTAATGGCTCAAAACCACAGCCATCGCAGCAATACCACGAAGAGCCTGTATTGTTTTTAACTTTTGATTCATAGCGATTCCGTGTCGATAGAGCTAAGTTACCATCATCCCTCAATTCTGGCCTTGGACCGAAACTGTTGTCGATGGTTAAGATTAGCGAAAAGAAAACTACGAACGAGTTAAATCATCCAACTCGTAGTCGGATAGTCCAGTAAATAATTTGACAATTAAGCGTTCGACGCCATTAGCAATAAGCTGCCGAGTGATACTTTGGGTAGATTCTTGGCGGTCTTCCTGACACATGAATTGAATGCCCTTAGCTTCTAGTTGCCCTACAATTGTCATGGTGTCCTCTCGGTAGTCAGTGTCTTTGGCGGCAATATGCTGTAGAAATTGCGATTCATCCGAAGTATTTCTCCACTCTTCGATATAGTACACCAAGCAGCGGAACTGGCTCTTTCAGTATCTCCCCCCATAGATTTAATAGGTGGGCTATATCTCCGGTCAGTTCCGACATATTCCGTAACTTTAGCAGAGCTACCCGTCGGTGCTGAAGCATTTCATCATCCAGCATAGCGGTGATATCAACTAGCGGGAATGCTTGGCTGTAGACTGATTCTGCCAGTTCAGGATCAGCAAAGCAATCGAACCATTTGTTTCTGTACGGATAGGGCGATCTGGTGCCGAGGTAAAACAGGAGTGGTATCACGACCGGCAATGTACCGTTCCCCTGCTCAAGATGACGCTGCATGCCTGCCAGCATGGGGTGAGGACAGGCCATGACTGGATGATCCTCCCCTAAGAACAGCGTGTACCACTTTTCCGTTACACCGTTCAAGCATTCAAAATAAATGAAGTGCTCCTGTGTTTTTGCAAACAATTCTGGACTGTCCAAAATAGCCATTTTTTAGAGTTCAAAGGAGTCCAGAATTGACTGCAAATTAGTCCAGAATCTTTTGCATCGCTACATGTGCGCGCAGCCTTTCAATACCGCAGGTGTGGATGGGCTGCGGAATAAGACAATATTTTTCCATAATAAACACCGCGCTCGGTTCGGGATGGCGTCATGGCATTTTAATTGCATTCCCAGTGTATACCAAGGTAATTCCAAAGAATGCCTGCGTAATCGATGTCAGTAAGGAACCATGTGAACTCAAAAAACCACAACTTTGTCAATGGCTTCCGGTTGGGTGCCGGCCGGGGTGTCGCGGTGGGGCTCACGTCCAGGCAGATTCTTGAAATTGAAAATATCCGGGGAAATCAAGTGGTCGATACCTGGGCATTAACGCAGGCGGACGTGCTGGAATACTCTTCCATGGACCATACGCGCTCGGTCAATAGCAATCTGTTTTACCAAACCGGCATGACGGTCGTCAGTAACCACCGCCGCCCGTTGTTCACGTTGATAGCGGACAGCACGCCAGGCTGGCACGATACGCTGCTCTGCCCCTGTAATGCCGCGATCTATCGTGAATTGGGCTGCCGCGATTATCATCGCAGCTGTACCGATAATTTCCATGAGGCGCTAGCGGCGCATGGGTTGTCGCTGCTGTTTACGCCCGCCTCGCTGAATTTATTCATGAATGTACCGGTTGCCGCGGACGGCGCCCTGGATCGGGTGCCGCCCCGATCAGTCGCCGGCGATACGCTGCAATTGCGGGCCGAGTGCGATATTTGGCTGGTACTTTCCGCCTGCCCGCAGGATATCACGCCCATCAACGGCGCCGCACGCCAGTCCTCAGACATCGGGCTGCGGCGGGGAGTTGCCGCCGCGGGCAGGGAGGGAACGGCATGAGCGAGTTGTCCGCGCCGCTGTTGCGGATCCGCGAGCTGAATAAGAGTTACGGTGATTTGCACGTCTTAAAGAATGTCGCCCTTAACGTTAACGCCGGGGAAGTGGTGTCCATCATCGGTGCCAGTGGTTCCGGCAAAAGTACCTTTCTGCGCTGTTTGAACGTCATGGAAATGCCGCAAAGCGGTTTCATGGACTTCGAGGATTTTTCCTTTGATTTCCGCGAGGGCGCGCGCTCAGCCGACGCCCGCACAGTTGAAATTGCTACGGGCCCGCATCGGCATGGTGTTGCAAAGCTACAACCTTTGGCCGCATATGACGGTGCTGGAAAATGTGATCGAAGCGCCGCTCCGGGTGCGTAAACTGCCGCGCAAGCAGGCTATTGACGAGGCGGAAGCGCTGCTTTCTCGGGTTGGCCTGTACGAGAAACGACAACAGTATCCCGCGCGGCTTTCCTGCGGACAACAGCAGCGGGTGGCCATCGCCCGCGCGCTGGCGATGAAACCGCAGCTGATGCTGTTTGATGAGGTAACGTCGGCGCTGGATCCCGAGCTGGTGGGCGAGGTGCTATCGCTGATGGCGTCGCTGGCGGAGGAGGGGATGACCATGTTGCTGGTGACCCACGAGATTGCTTTCGCCCGCGATGTGTCGAGCCGGGTGCTGTTTTTCGATCAGGGCGTTATGGCGGAGGACGGCCCGCCGGGACAGGTCCTTCATGATCCGGAAAGCCCGCGTTTGCGGCAATTTTTGCGTCGCATTTTACATCAGGACCTCCGCCAGGCATCACGGGAGGCGCAGCCATGAATCAGCTTTGGAGCGATATCGATACCTACGGTCTGGGTTTCCTGCAGGCCGGTTGGACCGTGCTGCTGATAACCGTCGCCACGATCGTTTTAAGCTGGATCGTCGGTTTCCTGGCCGTGTCGGCGAAAATGTCGTCGGTGAGGTTTTTTAGCGTCATCGGACGGTTTTATATCTGGTTTATCCGCGGAACCCCGGCGCTTATCCAGGTCTTTGTGGTGTATTTTGGTTTCCCGCAAATAGGGATCCATTTGTCGCCGTTCGTCGCCGACGTCGTGGCGCTGGGGCTCAACAGCGGTGCCTACGTGGCGGAAATCATGCGCGCCGGGCTGCAAGCTATCCCGCGCAGTCAGATGGAGTCCGCCTATGCGCTCGGTATGAGCAAAGGGGAAGTGATGCGGCGGATATTTTGCCGCAGGTGTTCCGCATCGTCTTACCGCCGCTGACCAACGAGGCGATTTCGACGCTGAAGAATACCTCGTTGCTGTCGACCATTACCGTCATTGATATCACGCTGTACGCACAGACGATAATTTCCGCGACGTTCCGCCCGTTCCAGTTTTATATCGCCGCAGCCTTGATTTATCTGCTGCTGACTTCGCTTTTGACCGAATTTTCCGCCTGGCTTAAACGGCGCCAGCGCCGTTTAAGTTAACCCAAAGGACGTAAGCTATGAGTGTGTTACCGACTAACTCCCTGGAGACCCCCCGTTTCTGCGGTGTGCCGACCTTTATGCGACTGCCGATGGCAACCGATCTGAGCGTGCTGGACGCGGCGATAATCGGCCTGCCCTCCGACGCCGGCGCGCCTTTTCGACCCGGCGCGCGGTTTGCCCCCAACGCCGTGCGCGCAATGTCCATTATGCTGCGGCCGATAAATCCCTATCGCGACAACATTAATGTGTTTGATGTGCTGCGGGTGGCGGACGCCGGGGATGCCCTGGTGGTGCTGGGCTACGAAGAAGAGACCCTGGCGCGTATGGAGCAGGCGGTGTCGACGCTGGCGGAACTGCGCGCTGTCGCCAAACGCTACGGGCCGGTAGCGCTGGTGCAGTTCGACTCCCACAGCGACACCTGGGATAAGTACTTCGCCGACAAGCGCTACAGCGCCGGCACGCCGTTCAGCCGCGGGGTGGAGGAAAATATCATCGATTCTGCGCACTCGATTCAGATCGGCTTGCGGGGATCGCTGTTCCAAACAACGAATATCACGCAGTCGCTGGATTTGGGCTTCGAGGTGGTGACCACCGACGCCATGTTCGAGATGGGCATCGCGGCGCTGGCCGAACGCATCGCCGGCCGGCCCACCTTTATTACCTTCGATATGGATTTTGTCGATCCCGCCGCCGCGCCGGCGGTGGAGACCCCCGAAGCGGGGGGACCCACGGCGCGCGAATCATTACTGCTGCTGCGCCGCTTGTCCGGTATCAATCTCGTGGGATGCGACGTCACCGAAATCACCCCGACCTACGACGGTCCTGGCCAAATCACCTCGCTGCTGGGCGCGACGGTAATGGAGGAATTGCTAGCGCTGCTGGCCAGCGAAAAACGGTAACGGTCCCGTGCGCCGCCGTTGAGGCGCGCGGCGCCGGCAGGCCATGAACCACCCTTAATTTTTTTGCAGCCTAATGAGAGCGACCAATGAAAATCAAGCGTTTACTCTGTATTGCCACGGTTGTTGCCATAATGACCCCGCTGTTTGGCGCCAGCGCCGCCGATGACGGCGCACTGGAACTTAAGCAGCCCGGTAAGCTATCGGTCGCGACCGAAGGCACCGATCCGCCTTTTAGCATGCGCAGCGCCGACGGCAAGCTGGACGGGTTGGAAATCCGCGTCATGAAAGAAGTGGCCAAACGGCTGCATTTGGAATATGTGCCCGTGATCACAAAATGGGACTCGGTACTGGTGGGGCTACAGGCCAATCAGTTTGACATGAGCAGCGCGGCGATGGATATTACCCCCGCGCGGCAAAAGGCGATTTTGTTTTCCGACGGCTGGATAAAGTCCGGCGGCCGCATCATTATCCCGCAAGATTCATCGATTACCTCCTCGCAGGATTTGAAAGGTAAACGCATCGGCGCGCAGGTGTCTTCGACCTATGCACAACTGGCGGTGGATCACGGCGCAACGCTGAAGAATTATATCGATGTGACCGCGGCGGTGCAGGACTTGGCTAACGGCAATATCGACGGCGTAATCAATGATTTTATCGGTAACGCCTACTTGATAAAAGACATGCATTTGCCGCTGCGCCAGACGCCGGATTATGTCAGCCGGATTCAAAAAGGGTTCGCCTTTACCAAGAGCAAACCGCATCTGGCGGCGGCGGTCAACAAGGCGCTGGCGGAGATGGTGGCGGATGGGACCTATGCGAAACTCGTCACTCCCATCATCGGCTACGATCCCTATCCGAAAGAGCCGGTCCGTTCGCTCTTGCAGCCCTAAGTCTGCCGGGTCGGCGTTGCGCGGGCGCGCCGTCCGCGCAACAGCCGTGTCTGCACATTGGGTGGGCCCGCGGCCTGCCTTTTTTAATCGGGGTGTTGACGATATGAAACGACGCTATGGATCCCTTTAAAACGACGGGCGAGATGATGGGTGCAGATTCCGACGTATCCGATCAGCTGTTCCGGCGACATCCGATCAGTTATTCCGATATTTTCCGATCACCCATTCCAGTGATATTCGATCACGTGTTCGCTCATCTTCTGACTCGGGTTTAGTCTATTTTTCCTGTGCTGGCTACTCCTTGCTCTTTGCGTAGTGATTCGCCTTTAAGTTCCAGTCTATAGCTGGGGTGTACTGACCGATCGAGTAACGCGTCAGCTGTCGTGGGGTTTTCTATCAGTCCATACCATTTTTTCACCGGCAGTTGACTGATCAGGATGCTGCTGCTTTTGTCGTAGCGATCTTCCATCACCTCCAACAGCATCGTTGCCTGCATCGGACTTATTGATTCTAGGCCCACATCGTCCAAGATCAGTAACTCTATTTTTTCTAACTGCTTAAGCTGTTTTAGATAGGTCCCGTCTACCTGACACTGGTGAAGATGGGCCAGCAACCGACCCACTCGCCAGTAACGCACGCTATATTGCTGCCGGCATGCCTGCTCACTAAGCGCACAACTGAGCCAGGTTTTGCCCGTACCTGTCGGCCCCGTGATGAGTATGCTTTTCTGATATTTCAGATATTGTCCCCCTAGCAGATCTCGCATCTGTTCCGGTGTCACTCCTCGGCTAGGGATATAGCGGATATCTTCCGGTTTTGCCTGCAAGCGCATTTGCGATTGCCGTCGAATACGGTATATGTGGTTGTTTTTTCTATGTAAATTTTCCGCTTCTACCATCAGCGACAACCGCTCCTCGAACCCCAGCTCCCCATAACTCCCCGGGAGTTCGCGTTGCGTCTCCAACGCCTGGACCATTGCCGACAACTTCAGCTCTCGCAGAGCCATTAACAGTGTATCCATATTTATTCTCCTTAGTGATAACTGTCCGGACCTCGGAGGTTTTCGTGAACCAGCATTGATACGCCGGCTCCGTCCTGGGTGACCTCACTTTCACGACCGTGTTTCAATACGTTGGCTATGAAAGAGCGGTTAATGCACCCTTTCTCCAACGCCAGCACGCAGGCCTTCTCCAGTCGCGTCGTCTCATAGCGCCGTTGCAGATTGAGTAGCCCCAGCACGGAGCGGTAAGCCTGCTCCGGATGGGCTTTGCTCTTTTGGATGGACTCGACCACTTTCAGTGTGCACACACCCACCGACAGCGCCCAACTGCACAGCCTTTCCGGCGTCCACTGACTCTGCCCCTTATGGTTAGCCGGCATGTGCGCCGCCTGAGTCGTGTGCCTATAGGCGTTATCGCTGCGAGGGTGCGTAGCCACGCAGACGCCCTTATGGTGGATTTGCACCAGCCGTTGGGTGGCGATGACGTCAACGCGCTCGCCAACCAGCGGATGCGGCACCGAGTACCAGTTTTTGCCGTAGTCTATGTGGTAATCAGGTCCCACTCGGGCAACGAGATACTCACTGTATTCCCATTGTGTGGGCGGTAGAGGCCCAAGAGCCGGTTTGTCCAGCTGCTCGAAGCGTTCAAGGCGACTTTGTCCGCCGTAATGACGCATCGGGCGCAGATTCAACTCATGATTGAGTTCTCGTATCACCTGGTTGAGTTCGGGCAGCGAGTAGAACCTACGTTTACGCAACCGGGCCAAAACCCAGCGTTCTACCAGCTGCACAGTTGATTCTGCCTTCGCCTTGTCTTTCGGTTTTCTCGGGCGCGCCGGTAGCACCACTGTCTCATAGTGATTTGCCAGCGCCTGGTAGCTCTGGTTTATGACCGGCTCATAGCGGTCAGGGGTGCTGACAGCGCTGCGCAGATTATCAGGTATCATCAGCTCCGGAACCCCACCCATGAAGTGCAGACAGCGGCTATTGGCGTTGAGCCACGATGCCATGTCCTGGCTTTCGCAGGCTTCGATATACGCATAGCCTGACACGCCCATGGCAGCGACGAAGATAGCGACCTGGCGTACGCTACTGGTCGCAGGGTTGACGATAGGTACGGTGGGGCCACAGAAGTTGATGAAGAGCTTTTCGCCAGCCTTGTGCTCCATGCGCATAGAACGCCTCTGCTTCTTTTTCCAGTCACGGAACAGTGCACAAAACTGTGAGTAACCGAGGGCATCACCGCCCACGGCGGACTGATATTCCATCCAGAGCAGCTGCTTGGTCATGCCCTTGCGGCTTAACTCGGTATCGATATCAAGCCAGCTGGGTAATGTATTGATAACTTTTCCGGATTTGCCGGGATAGAGCAGGCGGTCGAGGTCGACGGGGGACAGTTCCGCCGGCAATGGCCAGACCAGGTTAACTACCGTGAATCGGCCGAGGATATCGTGCACGGTAGTACAGCCTATGCCGAGCGCTGCTGCGATAGTGCGATTCGAGCGACGCTGCTCGAATTTCATACGTAAGACATTAATATAGATGCACATTTCCGTTCTCGCTTTCTTTTTTTTACGTGCCATGCCATGCCCCCGGAAGCTAAAAGTCTCCAGAGTATGGCGGAACAGAAGATGAGCGATCGGACAGAATCGGAATCGCTGATCGGGCGACCGGAATCAGTGATCGGATGAAATCAGAATTAGTGATCGGGTGAAATCGGAATCAGTGATCGGATGTGACCGGAACCAGCAATGGGTGAACGGGAACAGAATCTCAGCGTTAAGGCTTATGATGTGCTGCTTAATATGCTGATAAATCGTGAACTCCCAGTCAATACCGTCCTTCCGGAGCGCCGGCTTGCCGAGATGCTGACGATTTCACGCACGCCGGTACGCGACGCGCTGAATAAATTGGAAAACGAGGGCTTTATCGGCCGCAGCGGCGGCAGAACGCTGGTGGTTAAAGAGTTCTACTATCCGCGAACTTATCGAAACGCTGCACGTGCGGCGCACGCTGGAGGCGGAAGCCGCCCGCTTGGCCGCAGGGCGGGTGCCAGCGGCGACGCTTGACGCGATTGAAGAGGGCATCAACGCGCTGCTGGCGGCGGCGGATCCCAGCCCCCAACAGGATTGGCAGATAGACAGCCAATTGCACCAGTCGCTGGCCCATTACAGCGGTAATGCGCTGCTGATGCAGTATATCGAAAGCCTGCGCCTCAAAACCCGCATGTTCAATATGCGCCAGGTACCGGAACGTTTCATCAAAGGTCACCATGAACATCTGGCGATCATTGCCGCTCTGCGCCATGCTTTCCGCGGGGTTGTGGCTACCGTTGGCGTTGCGCACGAATAACATCGCGGTGGGCACGCCCTGCGCCGCTGGGCATGACGCGGGCCGGCACGTGCTGTTGCTCGGCCGCACGCGTCAAATCGGCCAGTAGCGCGGGGTCCATTTGCGCTGGGGCACTTTCGGTCTGCTCGCCGAGTTCAAAGCGTACGCCGTGCCGAAGGCTAATGTCGTCTATTAAGCGCCGCAGCGCGGCATCCATTAGTGACAGCGTTTGCGGGCTGCGCGAGCGAAAATCCAGGCAAAAGGCCACTTCACCGCTCACTTTACTGAAATCCGCCTGCTGGGGGTGGGTCGCAAACTGGCCGACGGTCACCGTCAGCTCGTGCCCTTCCTGCTCTAGCGTGCCCCATTGGTGATGTAGGCCGGTCACCAGCTCCGCCGTCGCCACCACCGCATCTTGCCGGTGGCCGAGCGATAGCGCAAACTGCCGCATATGCCGCTGACCAGGCCCAGCGGGATGCCGCTGTCCAGCAGAACCGGCCCCTGTTCAATATGCAATTCGATAAAACAGGCGATTGCCGCCGCGCTTAACCACGGCGGCTGCGCCAGGAATTGCGCGACATCCGCGCCCCGGTCGGCGAAATGCTGCGCCAGGGTTTGCCCGTTATCGGCCCGCGGCGTCCGCATCGCCGACGGCGGCAACAGACCGAAAGCCGCTTTGCTGCCTAAATAGGAAATCGGGAACCAGGCGCTCTCCTCCGCGCGGATGGCCATTACCGTGACATCTCGCTGCGGCCGGTAACCTGCCGCCACCCAGCCCGCCAATACGGCAATGCCGGCCAGCACGCCGGCGGCGCCGTCGAAATTGCCGCCGCAGGGTACCGAATCCAGATGGGAGCCGGTGATCACCGCCGGCGCACCCGGCAGAGTGCCGGGCAGCGTCATATAAAGATTGAGCGCCGCATCGGTGGCCACGCGCAGCCCCAGCGCCCGCGCGGTACGGTGCAGCACATCGTGGGCGCGCTGTTCCCCCTCGCCGTAGCTACCGCGGCTAATGCCGCTACCGTCGAAGCTCAGTTGCTGCAGTTCGGTGAATAAGCGCTGCGCCAGCGCAATATCCGGGGCCGGGAGCGGCTGGGCGCGCGTCACCGCAGGGCCTCGCAGGCCGCGACGATGCGCTCACAGGCCCGCGCCACAAGTGCGTCGGCTATGCTATAGGCGATGCGGAAATGATGCGCGAGACCGAAGGCGGAGCCCGGCACTACCGCGACCCCGGCGTGTTCCAATAGGTAGGCGGCCAGCCCCACGTCGTCATTAATCGTCTCCGCGTAGGGGCTCTGCTTGCCGATAAGCGCGCGGCAATCTACGAACAGATAAAACGCGGCGGGCGGCGTTGCGACCCGCAGGTCGGGCGCCTGACGCAAAATCGACAGCGCCTGGTCGCGGCGAAGCCGCAGGCGGCCGCACCACTCGGGCAGTAAGCTTTGCGGGCCGTTAAGCGCCGCCAGCGCGCCGGCCTGACCGATAGCGCTGGGGCAGGAGGTGCTTTGCGATTGCAGCAGCGCCAGCCCGTCTATCAGCCACTCCGGCCCACCGGCGTAACCGAGGCGCCAGCCCGTCATGGCATAGGCTTTCGACACGCCGTTGACGGTAAGGGTACGTGCCGCCAAGGATGGCACGGCGGTGGCGAACGAGACGAATTCCCCTTCATAGACGATGTGTTCATAAATATCGTCAGACATCACCAGCACCCGAGGATAGGCCGCCAGAACCTCGCCCAGCGCGCGCAATTCCTCCGCGCTATAAAGTGCCCCGGACGGATTTCCCGGTGAGTTTAACAGTAACCAACGGCTGTTCGCGTTCAGCGCGGCAGCAAGACGCGCGGGCGTCAGTTTAAACCCGTCCTGCTCGCCCGGCTCGACGTAGCGCGGCGTGGCACCGGTCAACCGCACCATTTCGGGATACGATACCCAATAGGGGGCGGGGATAATCACCTCATCTTCCGGCTCAAGGGTCGCTAACAGCGCATTGAAAATGATCTGCTTGGCGCCGGTGCTGGCGATAATTTGACGGGGAGTAAAAGCGAGCTGATTTTCGCGGCGGAATTTGGCGATAATCGCCGCCTTGAGCGTCGGGGTGCCGCCGACATCCGTATAACGGGTCTGTCCGTCGTGCAAAGCGGCAATGGCCTCGCGCACGATAGGCTCGGGGGTGGGAAAATCGAGCTCGCCGGAACTCATGTTGATGATGTCGCGGCCTTCCGCGGACAATTTGCGGGCGAGCTGGGAAATAACCAGCGTCACCGAGGGTTGCAGCGCGCGCAGGCGCGAGGACACTTGGGCATGAGTGGCGTGGGCGGACATCCTGCTGTCATCCTGTGGTAACGTAAAGGTTTATTTTTATCCAGCGTCCGACGGATGAACAGCAAATATTTCGATTGCCCAGTATAAAGAATTTTGATGAGTCAGCGCGCCTGGGGCGCCGCCGGCGTCCTGCGCGGCGGTTTGCCGCAACACCTCGCTTACCACCCGGTAACAATCATCGATATGGCTATTCCCCAGCAATTTCATCGCGCTGAAGCTTAAGCCTGCCGCCAGCGCCTGGCCTAACAGCGGGACATAGCGTGCCACCGACTTGGTGGCGACCCGTACGCCGACGCGTTTAAGCGCGTGGCTGACCGCTTCGCGGGTGAGAATCCTGCCGATGAGACGGCTGCCGACGCCGATGATGGCAATAAAAGTATATTTTTTACGGTTGGGGTGAAGTTGAGCCAGTTGCTGCTCGCTCAGGCCAAATCGCTCATTAATCGCCGGCAGTAGCCCAAGAAGAATCGACACATCGGTACCAATATCCAGGCCGGGCAGCGGAATGACCGAGGCGCCGGCCGACAGGGCGGCGCGTTGGGTCACAAGTTTGCGGCATGCGTCGCGGACTTCATCAAGCTGTTCACGGGTCTGTATCATTCGCTGTAGCGTTCCTGTTGCTTATCCATGGCGGTAAGTTTAGCAGGCGTCCCGCGTAAGATACGGGCGCGCGCCGATCATCCTATTACAGCGATAGGTCGCGCGAACGCCGCGAGGGCATTATTATTTTCCTACCCTCATTCGTACTGGCGCGAATGGGTGTGCCCAGCCAGCGGATGCTTATCAACGGTTCGGTATAGGCAAAAGGCATCAGCAGCGTGACCGCCAGCGCCGCCAGGCGCGTCATGCTCCAGTCGCGTCCACGCACCACTTTCGCTTGGCAGCGTGGGCAGCAGGCATCCTGGTTATCGCCGAGGAGCGGCAGGATAAATAAGACATCGCATTCCGGACAGCGTTGATATTGGCCGGACGGAAAGGCATCATGAATCGCGGTTATTTTCATCGCGCGGCGTTTACGCCTCCCTCACACCTCATTTTTCACGCTGCACGCCGCCGTTATCGGGTTATAATAAACCGCCGGCGCAACGCCTGTCTGGCCGGGCAAACATACCCGCGCGCGAACACTTTGTGAAGTCATAACGGATTAATCTTGTGGCTTTGGGCATTTATTGCTTATTTTATAGAAGCTGGTGTGCCGTCTGCTAACACAAAGATTAGCTCATTTAATGGTTTATTATGAAAAAACAACAATTTTACGCCGAATTATTGCAAGATATGTCGGCACTCCTTGAGGGCGAAACGCATTTTATCGCCGCGCTGGCCAACGCCAGCGCCTTACTTTATGAACGTCTGGAAGGGGTGAACTGGGCCGGTTTTTATTTACTCGAGGGTGATATACTTGTGCTCGGGCCCTTTCAGGGCAAGGTTGCTTGCGTGCGCATCCCGCTGGGTAAAGGCGTCTGCGGCACCGCGGCGGCGGAAAACCGGATTCAGCGTATCGGCGATGTGCATGCTTTTCCAGACCATATTGCCTGCGACGCCGCCAGTAACGCGGAAATCGTATTGCCTATCACAATCGATGAACGCGTGGTGGGGGTTTTGGATATCGATAGCACGATTTATCAACGCTTCGATCAGGATGATGAAGATGGACTGAAGGCGGTGGTGGATTACCTCTGCCGGCAGTTGGGAACCACCAATCTGCGCAAATTTATCACTAATACTTGATAATGATATACGGATAACGTGGCATTTGCCGATGGCGTCATTATAATGACGCCTGTTCATGCCTGCGCTGGTTGGCAAACCCGTCGTAATCAGGAAAATTCATGGAAAATCAACCTAAGTTGAACAGCAACAAAGAAGTCATTGCCTTTCTGGCGGAGCGTTTCCCGCTCTGTTTCACGGCCGAAGGTGAAGCCAGGCCGCTTAAGATCGGTATTTTTCAGGACCTCGTTGAACGTGTTCAGGGCGAAGACAATATCAGCAAGACGCAACTGCGTTCCGCATTGCGCCTTTATACTTCAAGCTGGCGTTACCTTTATGGGATAAAGCTTGGCGCGCAGCGCGTTGATCTCGATGGTAATCCTTGCGGCGAGCTGGAAACGCAGCATGTTGAACATGCGCGCAAACAATTAGAGGAAGCCAAGGCCCGCGTTCAGCTTCAGCACGCCGCCCAGCAGGCGAAGAAACGCGAAAACGGCGAGGCCGTTGCGCCGCGTCGTCCCGCTGCGGCCAAGCGGCCCGTTAAAAGTGACGCCGTCACGCCTCGCAAACCCCGTCCCAAACAAGAACGTCCTGCGTCTGCCCCCAGGCAACCGGCGCCGGTCGTCAAAACCGTGCCTGTCACCGATATTTCCACGTTGCAAATCGGCCAGGCTATCAAAGTCAAAGTGGGTAAAAATCCCATGGACGCAATAGTCATGGAAATCGCCAAAGAAGGGGTACGAGTGCAGCTCTCTTCCGGGATGGCTTTGATAGTACGCGCAGAACACCTGCAGTTCTGATACGGAGGCCAACCAGGGCATGAACACATTTGTCAGAGTCGCCATGATGGCGGGGGCGCTGCTAGCGGGCGGGGCGATGGCGAAAGACGACATCACCCGCGCCGATCAGATCCCGGCGTTGAAAGAAGAAGCACAGCAGCAAACGGTGAGCCAGCGGGTCAGCGCGCGTTTTACGCGGTCGCACTATCGCCAGTTCGATCTGGACGGGGCGTTCGCCGGCAAAATTTTCGATCGTTACCTCAACATGCTCGACTACAGTCACAATGTGTTGCTGGCGTCAGATATTGCGCAGTTCGCCGCCCAAAAATCACAGCTGGCCGATGAGCTTAAAAGCGGTAAGCTGGATTTGCCGTATGCGATGTACAACCTGGCGGAGAAGCGCCGGTTTGAGCGTTATCAATATGCGCTGGCGCAGTTGGCGAAACCGATGGATTTCAACGGTAACGGCGCCATCGAAATCGACCGCAGCAAAGCCCCCTGGCCCAAGACCACCGCTGAGCTCGACGCGCTATGGGATGCCAAGGTGAAGTATGACGCGCTGAATCTCAAGCTTACCGGCAAAGACGAGAAAGAGATCCGCGACATTTTGACAAAGCGCTATCAGTTCGCCATCCGGCGCCTGGCGCAAAGCAATAGCGAAGACGTTTTCCAGCTGATCATGAACGCTTTCGCCCATGAGATCGATCCGCACACCAATTACCTTTCCCCGCGCAACACCGAGCAGTTCAACACCGAGATGAGCCTGTCGCTGGAAGGCATCGGTGCGGTGTTGCAAATGGATGACGATTACACGGTGATAAACTCGCTGGTGCCGGGCGGCCCGGCGGCCAAAAGCAAAGCCATTACCGTCGGTGATCGCGTGGTGGGCGTAGGCCAGATCGGCAAACCGATGGTGGATGTTATCGGCTGGCGGCAGGATGACGTGGTGTCGCTGATAAAAGGGCCGAAGGGCAGCAAAGTGCGCCTGGAAATCTTGCCTGCCGGTAAGGGTACCAAAACCCGTATCGTCACCGTTACCCGCGAGCGTATTCGGCTTGAGGATCGGGCGGTGAAGATGTCGGTGAAAACCATTGGCAAGGAAAAAGTCGGCGTTTTGGATATTCCCGGTTTTTATGTGGGCCTGACCGATGATGTCAAGGTGCAACTGCAAAAGCTGGAAAAACAGAACGTGCAAAGCGTCATTATCGATTTGCGCGCCAACGGCGGCGGTGCGCTAACCGAAGCCGTATCGCTATCGGGGCTGTTTATTCCCAGCGGGCCGGTGGTGCAGGTGCGCGATAACAACGGTAAAATTCGCGAGGACAGCGATACCGACGGTATTGTCTATTATAAAGGACCGCTGGTGGTGTTGGTGGACAGGTTCAGCGCCTCCGCGTCGGAGATCTTCGTCGCGGCGATGCAGGATTATGGCCGGGCGCTGGTGGTCGGCGAGCCGACCTTCGGCAAAGGCACGGTACAGCAATACCGTTCGCTGAACCGCATCTATGATCAGATGCTGCGCCCGGAATGGCCGGCGTTGGGGTCTATCCAATACACTATCCAGAAATTTTACCGGGTCAACGGCGGCAGCACGCAGCGTAAAGGCGTGGTGCCGGATATCATCATGCCCCCCGGCACTGAAACCGTCGAAACCGGCGAAAAATTTGAAGATAATGCGCTGCCCTGGGACAGCATCAACGCGGCCACCTATACCAAGGCCGGCGATTTGAAGCCGTTCTCGGCCGAGTTGCTCAAAGCGCATCAGGCGCGCATCGCCAAAGATCCTGAATTCCAATATATCCAACAGGATATTGCGCGTTTCCACGCCATGAAGGAGAAACGCAATTGGGTCTCCCTCAATCTCGCCCAGCGGGAGAAGGAGAATCACGAGGATGATGCTATCCGCCTTCAGCGCACCAACGAGCGGCTGGTGCGGCAGGGTAAAAAACCGGTGAAGAATCTGGAATCTATCCCCAAGGATTATAAAGAGCCGGATCCCTATCTGGATGAAACGGTGCAAATTGCGCTGGATCTCGCCCATGCCGCGGCCAGCCAACCCGCCGCCCCGCCGGCGGGGTAGCAACGTCATCAGGCGCCTTAACCGGCGCTTTTTTTCGCCGCATCTCAGGGAAGGGGGCGAAAAGTTTAACAAAATGTAAAGTTATGTCTTTTTAGCGAATTATCGGCGCGTAATGCTTGAAAAACGCCGCCAAGACCCTAGATTAACGTTACGCAGTAGGCGTGATTATTTCCGAGGAACCTGACATTTTATGATGCGTATCGTTCTTTTCCTGCTCACTAACCTGGCGGTGATGGTGGTGTTCGGTATTGTACTGAGTCTCACCGGGATCCAGTCCTCCAGTGCCGCCGGATTAATGATAATGGCCGGGCTGTTTGGTTTCGGCGGAGCCTTCGTTTCGCTGTTAATGTCAAAATCCATGGCGCTACGCTCGGTCGGCGGCGAAGTGATTGAGCAGCCGCGCAATGAAACCGAACGTTGGCTGCTCACTACCGTCCGCCAGCAGGCGCAGCAGGCCAATATCGCCATGCCGCAGGTGGCGCTTTATCACGCACCCGATATCAACGCTTTCGCCACCGGCGCCCGGCGTGATGCCTCGCTGGTGGCCGTCAGCACCGGTCTACTGCAAAATATGAACCGCGACGAGGCCGAGGCGGTCATCGCCCACGAAATCAGCCACATCGCCAACGGCGATATGGTGACCATGACCCTTATCCAAGGCGTGGTGAACACCTTCGTTATTTCCGTCTCGCGGATCCTGGCACAGCTGGCGGCGGGGTTCATGTCGTCGGATCGCGACGAGGGTGAAAGCGGCAATGGCAACCCGCTGGTCTATTCCGCCCTCTCCATGGTGCTGGAATTGGTGTTCGGGGTACTGGCGAGCATCATCACCCTGTGGTTCTCGCGTCACCGCGAATACCACGCCGATGCCGGTTCAGCCAAGCTGGTGGGGCGTGAGAAAATGATCGCGGCGCTACAGCGGTTGAAGATCAGTCATGAGCCGCAGGAAGCCAGCAGCATGATGGCGTTTTGCATCAACGGCCGCAACAAGACGTTCAGCGAACTGTTCATGTCCCATCCCCCGCTGGATCAACGGATTGAAGCACTGCGTTCCGGCGCCTACCTGAAATAAGGCGAGCCGGCAGGGCCGCCGCCGGGGAGAGGGGGATGTCGCTCCTTGCGATGGCGGCCTGCAACCCGCCGAACGTCGGCCGGTTACCGCTCATGCCTTAACCCCCCCCCCAGGGCGTCGGCCGGGAAACAGCGATGCTTCAAATCGTGGCGGTTGGCCAAAAAACGGCAAGAGGCGCGACTGTCCGGTAACCGACCAAACCTGCCCGGACGCGCGGCAACCTCTAAAAAATCCCCCACGGCGCGGGGATTTTTTTTGCCCGACACGCCAATCCGTTCGGCATTTGAGGCGCCGCGTTTATTTCCCCACCGCCTGCTGGGGGTTGGCCTGGGTTATACGCATCGAACTGACCAGTGCGGCGCCGGCGGCGAACACGCCCGCCAACACCAGCGAGGTGTGCGTACCGCTGTCGCCGAACAGGTTAAACATTAACGCCACCAGGGCGGCGCCGCTGGTTTGTCCGAACAGGCGGGCGGTGCCCAGCATGCCGCTGGCGCCGCCGCTGCGGTTGCGCGGCGCCGAGGTGATGATAGTGTGATTGTTAGGAGACTGGAATAACCCAAAACCGGCGCCGCACAGCATCATCCGCCAAATAATCTCGCCGTCGGTCGGCGCGGCCGGCAGCCAGGCCAGGGAGAATAGCCCCGCGGCAAACAGACACATGCCGATCCCCCCCCCAACAAACCCGCGTGTACCCAGCCGATCAAGGCGCCGGCCAGTGAGGCGAAAACCATGGTCGCCAGCGGCCAGGGCGTAAGCAACAGGCCTGTTGCGACCTCGGTGCGGCCCAATACGGTTTGCAGATAAAACGGCAGCGATACCATGGCCAACATTTGGGCGCTAAAAGAGCAGATAGACGTACACATGGACAGGGAAAACGGCGGGATACGCAGCAGGTCCACCGGCAGCAGAGGCCAGCGCTGGCGCAGCTGGTGGCGGACGAACAGGGTGCCCACCGCGATGGCCAGACACAGCTCAATGACGATCCAGCGGCCGTTGACCTGCTGGGCGAAACCGCTCAGGGCGGAAAGCAGCAGGCCGAAGGTCAAGGTATTCATCAGCGCGCTGGCGGCGTTAAAGCGCTGGCCGCTGTTCTTCTGCGGGTTACCCGGCAAGAACCGATGTCCCAGCCACAGGGCGAAAAGGCCGATAGGCACATTGATTGCGAACAGCCACTGCCAGCTGGCCACCGACAAGACGCCTGCCGCTACCGTGGGGCCGGCGGCGGTGGACACCGCTACCATCAGGGTATTGATTGCCATACCTCGGCTGAGAATACGCTGCGGATAGATGATCCGAATTAGCGCGCCATTGATACTCATCACCGCTGCGGCGCCGAGGCCCTGTAGGACGCGGGCGCCAATCAGCATCCACAAACTGTCGGACAGTGCGCACAGCAAAGACATCAGGCTGAACACCGCCAGACCGCATTGATAGACACGCCGGTACCCGTAAATATCGCCGAGGCTGGCGAAGGAGAGCAATGAAACGATGATCGCCAGTTGATAGGCATTGACCACCCAAATCGATGCAGCCGGACTGGCGTGGAGTTCACGGGCAAGGGCAACGTTGGCGATGGCGCCATCCAAAACCGCAATGGAGACGCTCAGCACAATCGTCAGAATGGCTCCGTAGCGCTGCGGCAGGGGAACGCCGTCATGGTCGATGTGGGTCATTAAGGTTCGTTCGTCCGTAAAAGCCTTTACTGTAACACTTTTGTTGCAACCGGCGAGGTGCGTTTCGCGCGGGAAATGTAATAAATACTAACTAACGCGCAACGCGGCTGAACCGCCATTGCGCATTGCACAGGCTGCGGCCTTGCCATTATACTAAAAATCATGTTCTATTTTTTTAAAACGCAAACCTGCCCTTACAGGATACTTATTAACATGGCGATAGCAGAAGTCGACCGGCAACCCGATTCGGTGTCGTCGGTATTGAAGGTGTTCGGTATCCTCCAGGCGCTGGGGAAAGAACGTGAAATTGGCATCACCGAACTGTCGCAGCGGGTCATGATGTCGAAAAGTACCGTGTACCGCTTCCTGCAAACGATGAAATCCCTGGGTTACGTCGCGCAGGAGGGCGAATCGGAAAAGTATTCCTTAACGCTTAAGCTGTTTGAGCTCGGTGCGAAAGCGCTGCAAAACGTCGACTTGATTCGTATCGCCGACATTCAAATGCGGGTGCTATCCAACCTCACGCGAGAAACCATTCACCTCGGCGCGCTGGATGAAGACAGCATCGTCTACATCCATAAAATCGATTCGCTGTACAATTTACGCATGTATTCGCGCGTTGGCCGCCGTAATCCGCTCTACAGTACCGCGATTGGCAAAGTGTTACTGGCCTGGCGTGGCGTCACTGAGGCGAGCGACATTCTGGCTGATGTGATCTTCACCCGCAGTACGTCCCGCACCGCCGCCAGTCGAGAAGCTCTGTTGCCGGAGCTGGAGCAGGTGCGCGCGCAGGGGTTCGGCGAGGATAACGAGGAGCAGGAGGAGGGGCTGCGCTGTATCGCGGTACCGATTTTTGATCGCTTTGGCGTTGTCATTGCTGGCCTAAGCATCTCGTTTCCCACGATCCGCTTTTCCGAAGAGGCCAAAAATGATTATGTCAAAATGCTGCACGACGCGGCGCGCACCATCTCCCGCCAGATAGGCTACCACGACTATCCGTTTTAACCCCTCAAAGACCGAACCGGCTCGTTTGATCCGCCGGTTCGGATGCTCACGCATAAAGGAAAAGAAATGACACAATCCCTTACTGAAAATCAGGAACTGGTGTCCGATCTCGTCGCCTGTCAGCTGGTAATCAAACAGATTCTGGACGTTATCGATATCATCGCGCCGGCGGAGGTGCGCGACAAAATGTCCGCGCAGTTGAAAAACATTGACTTTGGCACCCATCCCGCCGCCCGTGACCCCATTACGCGGCGCGCGATTGAGAAAGCCATTGCCCTTATCGACATGAAGTTCGAGCGTGCCTCTCCCCACTAAAAGCCGCTACGTGGCCGCGTCTCGCCCTGGGTGCGACCCGTTAAATTTACCCGTTTATTTTCTTACTTAAAAATCATTTCATTGAAAACTAAATGAGGTACTGTTATCTCTCGTTTAAGTTTAAACAGATAACATTAGTTGATTAGGCATTTCAGGAATAGGGTTTTGAAAAGAGGCACAACGATTAAACTGGTCGCGATTCTGCTGCTCTGTTTGGCTCTTTGGCTGTCGGCGCTGAATAGCTTTTGCGATCAGGGAGGTGATTTTTTCAGCGGCATGTGCCTGGTGACCAAATGGATGCCTTGGTAACGTCTGTTAACAGGCAAATTTTGTCAGCGGGCTACTAAGTCGGCCGTGGAGTGATAAGATAGCCACTGGTTCAATGAGTGGCAGGTTAGTTCATGAATGAGTTGGGAGTTAACATCCTGAATATCGTAATCGCCGTGGCGTCCGTCGCGGTATTCGTCATCGTACTGGTGGTCTGGTTTTTCCTGAACCGCGCCAGTGTCAAAGCGAACGAGCAGACAGCTCTGCTAACCGAACTTCTCGAGCAACAAAAGCAGCAGACCGAGCTGTTGGCAAAACTCACCCGGGGAGACCCGCCCAACCCGGCTTCAACCCCCGTTCCCGGCGAACCTATCATGTTTAAGGATTTTATCGCCGAACGTTAATCCCCCGACGCGCCTGACCCCCGCCGGCTTGTGAACGGCGGTTTATCCCTTTGCGTTGTCCGCCCCTGACAGGGAGAGTGCAAAAACCATGAGCAAGCCCAATCGCTGGTATGATTCCACCAAGTCCCACCATACACCCACCGGTTTTACCAATCCCGATATCTCCCAGCGCGATCCCGGGGCGCTGAAACGCTGGAGGGAGGAGCGCAAGGCGCAGGGGCTGCCGCGTCCGCCCGGCGAGGGTTATGAGGCCTTTGTCCGCCAGTGGTGGCAAAAAGCGGATTTTAGCGGCGATGAAGACGCCGTCTGGTGGCTGAGCCATGCCTGCCTGCTGCTGGTGGGCGGGCAACATATCCTGTGCGACCCGGCGCTGGGCAAGCGCGCCTCACCGCTGCCGTTTGCCGGTCCCCTGCGCAAAACGCCGTTGGCGGCAACCATCGCCGAATTGCCCAATATTGATTGGGTGTTGTACTCCCATAATCATTACGATCATCTTGACCGTGGCACGCTGCGGCGGCTGTTAAAACGCTTTCCCGCGCTACGGGTCGCGGCGCCATTGGATATGGGCGCTTGGTTGCACCGACACGGCGTCAAGCACGTGGCCGAATGCGACTGGTGGGATGCGCTCACGGCGCCGGCGTTCGCGCTGCACTGTACCCCGGCACGGCACTGGAGCATGCGCTCGCTCTGGGACCGCAACCGAAGCTTATGGTGCGACTGGGTGGTGTCCACGTCGCGCTGGCGTTTCTTCTTTTCCGGCGACAGCGGCTATACCCCGCGGTTGGCGGAAATTGGCCAACGCCTGGGGCCGTTTGACGCGGCGGCGTTGCCCATCGGCGCCTATGCACCAGAATGGTTCATGGCGGGAAGTCACATGAGCCCCACCGAGGCGGTGCGTTTTTATCAGGAACTTCACCAGCCCCGGGTGATCCCGATTCATTGGGGGGTGTTCGAGCTGGCGGATGAATCCCTGGACGAGCCGCCGCGCGAGTTACTGCGCGCCCAGCGCGAGGCGGGCGTCAATAATGCCGATTTCGCGGCGCTAAAAATCGGCGGTAAGATCACGCTATGATAGGTGATTTTGCCATTAGCCCGGGAGTCGGCGGCGCTAAAGATCAGCGGGGCCGTGGCCTGCTGGTTAGATGCGAGGCTAGGGGCGTGTCGGGGGGGGGGGGGGGGCTGACGGCCGTTTGATCGGGTAGCACGTGACCTGATGGCCCGGTATTTTGCCGGCCTGACGCCCCTGCGGACTCAGTAGAAGCGGTTTTGCTTCGCCGCCAGCGTAAACCTGCACGTCAGCCTGGATGCGAAAGCTTTAACCGATACCCTGGTCGCCCCCTTAATGCCAATTTGTCGGGCGCGCGACCCCGAAGATAATTAAACGAAGCGGTGTAAAAAATAATCTCAATCGCAATACTGGCCGATTTCCTTTTCCGTTTGTCATATTGCTTTAATATTCACCGTATATAGCGCGTTAATAACCAGATTGTCCAAACGCATCACGCGACAGGTAATAAATGAACATTATGTGTCTTTTTTGTTCATTTTGAGGCATTAACCGCGCATAGGTTATTTTTAAATTTATTAATTGGCATATTAGCAGGTTGTGCATATAAAGAGATTGCACAACTATTGGTGATCCTTTATAGCGTAACTTCAGCACCGCGCTGGGGCGAGGCGTGAGGCTTATAAGCGGATGTTATCTTGGCCGAAAGGCGAGCTGAAGCCCTCTGGTGCATCATTGACGCGGTCATACAGGTTTAGCACAATCTTTCACTATGTTAGAAAAAGAGGTTATAAGGGGAAGGGTTAAAATTGTGAACTAGACCCCTTGATTTCTTACATTGATGAATGAATAGTTATTTCTGAATAATGCATTGGACGTCGGCAGGGGTTTGCGCTAATGTTACCCTTCTCCGATAACGGCAGACCGTAGCGCTATAACC
Organism: Candidatus Sodalis pierantonius str. SOPE; assembly: GCF_000517405.1. Classification (NCBI taxonomy): domain Bacteria; kingdom Pseudomonadati; phylum Pseudomonadota; class Gammaproteobacteria; order Enterobacterales; family Bruguierivoracaceae; genus Sodalis; species Candidatus Sodalis pierantonii. The sequence goes on from NZ_CP006568.1 coordinate 1,795,192, forward strand.
CCGTAGGAAATGAGGGTCTCCCGCACCTTATTGATGCGAGGTTGGTAGCCTAGTGTCTTGATGATGTGCGACATATCCGGCCCTGATTAAAAATGGCTTGCCATTGTTTACAGAGTATGTGATAACGCAATTGGGTAAAATGAGGTACAGTTCTGTATATGAGTGGCATTTTCAGTAAAGAAGTATTGCGTGTAGACGATTTCGTTGCATACCGCTTCTCTGCCGATCCTTATCTTAGTGCCTCAAGCAGTAACGACTCCAGTTTGTCTCTGTATCGCCAAATGGCGAATTAAACACTCCAAAGGAAATATGCAAGATGGCAAAGATCAAAGGTCAAGTGAAGTGGTTCAACGAGTCTAAAGGTTTTGGTTTCATCACTCCGGCCGATGGCAGCAAAGACGTGTTCGTTCACTTCTCCGCTATTCAGGGTAACGGTTTCAAAACTCTGGCCGAAGGCCAGAACGTCGAATTCGAAATCCAGGATGGCCAGAAAGGCCCTTCAGCAGTTAATGTAACTGCCCTGTAATCTAGGTTGCTGCGGCAACGGTTAGGTTAGTCATTTGACTAACGGATAACATCTAAGTCCCCCTGCTGGCTTCGCGCCCGCGGGGGGGGGGGGGGGATTTAAGAGCCCGTACCGGATTCTGTGTAAATGCCTTTTCTCAGAAGTGACCGTCCAGGCGGTCACCGAACTCGATAATAAAGCGGCTCATTGCTATGCGCCCAGTCCCTCAAAGACATTGTCCATTTCTGTGAGGCCGCCTGTATCGCTAGCCACACCACCTTTTTCACTGCGTCGTCGGTCGGGAACACCTTGCGCTTTTTGATGGCATGCCGGATCACGCTGTTTAACGACTCGATGGCGTTGGTCGTGTAGATCACCTTGCGGATGTCCGTTGGGTAGGCAAAGAACGTGGCCAGATTGGCCCAGTTTGCCTGCCAGCTTCGACTTATTTGCGGGTAGCGGATGTCCCAGGCACTGGAGAACGCTTCCAGCGCCTGCAAGCCGGCTTCTTCCGTAGGGGCCTGATAGATAGCTTTCAGGTCGCGGGTGACGGCCTTGTAGTCCTTCCAGGAGACGAACCGCAGGCTGTTGCGCACCATATGCACGATACACAGCTGGAGCCGCGCCTCCGGATACACCGCGTTAATAGCGTCAGGGAAACCTTTCAGCCCGTCTACGCAGGCGATAAGGACATCGTTCAGGCCGCGGTTTTTCAGCTCTGTCAGCACGTTCAGCCAGAACTTTGCGCCTTCATTTTCGGCCAGCCACATACCTAGCAACTCTTTCTGGCCTTCGATGTTGATGCCCAGCGCCAGGAACACAGATTTGTTGATGATGCGGCTATCCTGCTGGACTTTTAGAACGATACAGTCAAGATAAACAATGGGATAGACTGCATCCAGAGGCCGGTTTTGCCATTCGACAACCTGCTCCATGACCGCATCGGTGACCTTTGAGACCAGCGCCGGCGAGACATCGGCGTCATACAGCTCTTTGAACGCGGCGGCGATCTCGCGGGTGGTCATCCCTTTGGCGTACAACGATAAAATCTGGTTATCCATCCCGGTAATCCGGGTCTGGTTCTTCTTCACCAGTTGCGGTTCAAAGGAACCGTCACGATCGCGCGGAGTACGCAGCGCCAGCGAGCCATCGCCAGTGGTAACGGTTTTTGTGGAATAGCCGTTGCGGGCGTTGGTCCCCGGTTTAGGCTGATTTTTATCGTAGCCGAGGTGATGGGTCATTTCGGCATTGAGAGCTGCTTCGACGCTGATTTTTTTCAGCAGCCGATCGAAGTGACTGAGATCTTCAGGGGTTTTGAGATTTTTGGCCAGTTCGTTAGCCAGAGCCTGCAACTGTTTTTCGTCCATAAATTAACCTGTTTTTGATGTTGGATTGAACATATCAAAATCAGGCAAATACACAAATTTCTAAACAGGCTCCTTTAATTTTAAAAGAGTTATCGCCTAAGCGAGCCAGAGAGATTTTACTCGAAATTAAACAATGTGATCTACATGAAGAAAAAATAGAATACCCTCGACAGGCCAGCGCATGAACCATAAATGTTGGTCTGTCGTTTATTATAACAATATAATCATATAATTTTAAATTCATAACAAAGCATTTTTTAACACTGAATTCTCAAAAACCATTTAAACAGTCTTTAAACTTACTCAAACTACGCTCAATCCAGTCCAGAATATAGTGTAAAAAAATCATTTTCTGATCATTTTTTTGCAACGAGTCCAGAATCCTTAAAATCGCTGTAAGCCTTGCCAGTAAAGGGATTCCGGCTAATCCATCGCTTCCCTTGAGAGTCCAGAAATGATTGCCACCCCACACACATGGCATCACGCCCGCGGTCGGTGCAGAGGCTTGCCGTGCAGCGCCAGCCGATCGGGTGGTTGCGGCCATCTATCGCAGCGGGCAATTTTCGCGCACTGAAATGGTGCAGTTGCCTTCTTTATGTGCAATCGGCGTCCACGGCGTTGGCATTGACGGTATTGATGTCGACGCCGCCGATGCTCTGGGCATCGCGGTATTCAACACGCCGGAAATGAATACCCGCTCGGTGGCTGAACATGCGCTGGCGCTGATGTTCGCTCTGACCAAACGGATCCCCGCGGCTGACAGCGCGCTGCGCGCGGGTCACTTCGCCTTTAAATATGAGAGGGGGATTGCGCGAGCTTCAGGACGCTCTGCTGGGGGTCATCGGGTTTGGCGCCATCGGCCGCGCGACGGCCACGCTGGCCCGCGGGCTGGGTATGCAGGTGCAGGTGCTGACTCGCCGCCCGGTGGCGGATATCGCCGCCATGGGTTTACGTCAGGCCGACAGCCTGTCCGCGTTGTTGGCTAACAGCGACATCGTTTCGCTGCACCTCCCGTCCTTGCCGGAAACGCGCCATATCATCGACGCGCGGGCGCTGGCACAGATGAAATCGTCGGCCTATCTCATTAATACCAGCCGCGGCGCGCTGGTGGATGAGGCGGTGTGGCCGCGCCGCCGGCAGCCCTGACGCGCTCCCCTCGCCGCCAACCCCGGCGTTAGCCCCCCGCCGCCTGCATCGGCGCGATGGTAAAACCTTGTCCCTCAAGCCGCGCGCGCAATGCCGCGGCCATCGCCACCGCGCCCGGTGTATCGCCATGCACGCAGATGCTGTCGATGCGCGACGGCAATGCCCGACCGCTCACCGTTGTGATGGCCTGCTGCTCCAGCATGCGCAAAATACGCGTCGCCGCCTGCTGCGGATCGTGCAACACCGCGCCGTCAAGCTTGCGCGACAGCAGATTGCCGTTATCCGCATAGGCACGATCGGCATAAATCTCGCGCACCACCGGCAATCCTCGCTTAAGCGCCGCTTTCTCGGTCTCCATGCCGGGCATGACCACCATGATCAAGTCGCGATCCACGCTGTATATCGCCCGGGCCACCGCCTGCGCCGGCGCGGGATCTGCCGCCGCCAGATTGCCCAGCGCGCCATGGGTTTTAACATGCCGCAAAGGTATGCCTATGCTTTTGGCCAACCCCTGCAGGGCGCCGATTTGATAAACGATCTGCCGCTCTATCTGCGCCGGGCTATCCCCAAGGATTTGTCGACGGCCAAACCCTTGTAAATCATAAAAACCGGGATGGGCGCCCGCACCGACGCCCTGGGCGTGGGCCAGGCTGAGCGTGCTATGCATCACCTCCGGATCCCCAGCGTGGAAGCCGCAGGCGATATTCGCCGAGCTAACGATCTCCAGCATGCGCGCATCATCCCCTATTGCCCACGGTCCAAAGCTCTCGCCCATATCGCTATTTAAATCGATTAACATGCTTTTTTGTCTCCCGGTTGGCCGTATGCGGCACGCTGGCATCATTCTTGCCTATTAGCTGGCTTAGGAAAAACGCTGTGCATTGACAGCCTTTTTTCGGTATACCAAAAGTATTCCAAAAACACCCGCTAAGTAAAGCCCTGCGCTTTCATGCAGGGCAAAACAGGATATTCGCGTGCGACAAAGCCTAAATACCCCCTCGTGGCGCATTTTGCCCATTGCCGATCAGGCGGTTTGCGTGGACTTCGGGGAAGTCATCGATGAACAGATTAATCAACGGGTCACCGCGCTGGCGGCCAGAGTCAGGGGCGCGGCGCTGACCGGCGTCCTCTCGCTGATCCCCACTTATCGGGCGCTGACCGTCGCCTACGATTCCACCCAGATCAGACAGACGCAGCTGGTGGCGCGGCTGCAGGAACTGCTGAGACAGCCAGACGCCGCCGGCCAACGGGCGAAGTGCTGAACTATCCCGGTCAGTTACGGCGTGGATCTGGCGGACCTGGCCGCTCTGCACCATCTCACGCCGCAGCAGGTAATAGACCTGCACAGCGCGGTCCTCTACCGGGTGTATATGATAGGGTTTATGTCCGGCTTTGCCTATCTCGGCGGTCTGGATCCGCGCCTGCATACTTCGCGCCGGGAATCACCGCGTCTGAAAACCCCCGCCGGCAGCATTAGCATCGGCGGTATGCAGACCGCCGTCGGTTCGGTAGAGGCGCCCAGCAGCTGGCATTTGATCGGCCGTACGCCGGTGCGCAGTTTCGTACCGGACCGCGAGCGGCCATTTTTGTTCAGCGCCGGCGACCGGATCCGTTTTACGCCGGTCTGTGCGGGCACCTTTACACGTCTGCAGGCGCAAGGCGATTATCTTCCCGACTGGACATGGCAATAATGGCGAATGGTTTAGAAGTACTGACCCCCGGCGTCTATACCACCGTACAAGACGAGGGACGGTTTGGTTTTGAAGATTACGGCGTGCCGCCCTCGAGCGCCATGGATGAGATGAGTTTCAGCATCGCCAATGCCCTGGTGGGCAATCCGGCCTCGACGGGCGCGCTGGAATTCACCCTGACCGGCGCAACGCTGCGCCTGACCGGTACCGCCCCCTGCCGTTTCGCCGTGACCGGCGATATGCAATTGACGCTTGATGATAAGCCGCTTACGACCCACTGCCGTCACACCCTGCTGCCGGGCAGTACGCTGCGCATGATGCGCGCTTGCAGCGGCGCCCTCGGCTATCTGGCGGTGGCGGGCGGTTTCGCCATCGCGCCGGTGATGGGCAGCGTATCCACGCTGGCGCGTGCCGCGCTCGGCGGTTTAGCTGGCCGTCCGTTGCAAAAGGGAGACTGGCTGCCGCTGGCGGCAACACCCGACATCGTGCCGCGTCAGGTCAGTCAGCCGGCGCAGCGGCTCATGCCCCAGCGCGAACGCCGGCCAGTGCGGGTGGTCGCGGGGCCGCAGCAGGGGCATTTTGGTCAGGCCGGGGGGGGGGGACGTGTTTTCTCGCCGGCGAGTACCGCGTCAGCGGTGAAAGTGATCGGATGGGCTACCGCTTGAGTGGACCGCCCGTGCCCCACGTGCAGGGATTCAATATAGTATCCGACGCCATCTCCCGCGGCAGTATTCAGATCCCCGGTAACGGACAGCCGATTATCGCCATGAACGACCGCCAGACGACCGGCGGCTACCCCAAAATCGCCACCGTGATTCGCGCCGATCTGGCCCGGCTGGGCCAGCATAAACCCGGCGACAGCCTGCGCTTCGAGCTGGTCAGCGTGGAAAAAGCAGAAAGCCTTTGGATAGGCCGACACCAGCATATGCAGCGCTGGCTGGGGGAATTACGCGAGGCCGCGCTGCGGGGTTAGCGCGCACGACATCGCGTGAGGTGGCACGGCGGCAGTCGCCCGTTAGCCGGTCTGGGCCTCTGTCGCCGCGGCGCGCAGGAAACCGGTTATCAGCTGATGCGGCGGCGATTGACGCCAGCTGTAACGCATTACTACGATCAATTCACGGTAGAAAGTCAACGACTTCCCCAGCGCCACGCCACGCCACGCCACGCCAAGATTATGCTCCACCATGCGCACAATCGCGTCAATCTCATCAATTTCCAGCGCTATTTTTGGCGTCAAGCGCTCGCGTCGCAAAAATTGACTGACCATCCTGCCGCCAAACGACGTGCGATCATAACGGATAAACGGCGCGACGCGCAGCAGCGCCAGCGGATCCTCTCCTTTCATACCCAATGGTGTGACCAGCACAAACGGCTCGCGCAGCAGCGGTTCGCTGTAAAGGTCTTTGGTTAACACGAAATCCGGTTTAATCACCACGGCCAAATCGATATTACCCACCTCGACCTGATTGAGCAGATTGAACGAGACGCCGGGAATGATTTGGGTTTCCAGATCCGGCGCTTGGCGCTACAGGCGCAGCAGCACCTGCGGCAGCAACCCGGTTTGGGTGGTGGAAATGGCGCCGATCCTGATCGTGCCGCGGTATTCGCTGACGGTCGCCGGCTGGCGCATGCGGCCGAAAAGCGTCACGATTTCCTGCGCGAGCGGCAGCACCCGCTGCCCGTTGGCATTGAGCACGGCCGCTACGATCGAACAGCAGCATGCCGAGATGTTGCTCCAGCAGACGAATTTGGGTGCTGACCGCCGACTGCGTCAGGCCAATGCGCTGGCCGGCCGCTGAAAACGTGCCATAGCGTGTCACGGCGATGAAGGTGTGCAGTTCGCGCAGCATGGGTATCACTTAGCAAAATTTTTGATGAGTAGTAGCGATAATATTCGCTTTTAATAAAAATATTTCAAGGTAAGAATAGCCTGCAACGGCCGATTTCCGGCTTTAACAGGAGAGTACCCATGGCCCTGAGCCCGTTTCATTTAGCCATTCCGGTTGACAATCTGCCCGCCGCGCGCCGCTTTTACCGGGATATATTCGGCTTGGCGGAAGGCCGCTCCAGCGATCAGTGGGTGGACTTCGATTTTTACGGCCATCAGTTGGTGATTCATGAACAGACCAAAACGCCGGCACAGCATGCGCTGGGCACCAATCCGGTGGATGGCCATGACGTTCCCGTGCCGCATTTTGGCATTGTATTATCTTGGGAAGAGTGGAAAGCGCTGACGGCGCGGCTGCGCGATTTCGCTACGAAATTCGTTATCGAACCTTATGTTCGGTTTAAAGGTCAGATAGGTGAACAAGCGACCATGTTTCTGCTCGACCCCTGCGGCAATGCGCTGGAATTCAAAGCTTTTAAAGACAGAAGCCAGCTGTTTGCCAAATAAGCCGCCGGGCTGATTGCCCCATGAAAAACACGGCCAACGGACGTTAACTGACGATGGCGATGCGCTATCGCCGTCGCACGGGTTAATACCCTTTATCCTTACATTATCGGCGCCGCGTAGCGCATAACGCCCTCCGCCACCAAAAAACGCCGTTGGCGAAAAAGAGCGCCGGCTGTAACGCTGTGATTAGCGCAGTATGCGGAGGCGGCGATAACTGGCGTTATGCCCCCTTATTCGGCATTTCTTTGCACTCCCACATCCCCATCCACAGCGAGGAGACGGTGACGTGCGCTGTTTGCCATACCGCCCGCCAAATCTTTATATCACTACGCTCGGCTCCTTCGATGGCAATAGGGAATATTTTCGCCGCGACAAAGTCCGGCCGCAGGTTGATTAAATCTGCCGGCTGTTTCTTGTTTATTGTAAACAAAGTTCCCCCGCACTTTTACCGCCAGTGATATTTGCAATTTTGTCACTGGTGCATAATTTTTCGTTTAAAGAGGAATGAATTGGCCGGTATGACGAGTCGCGTATTTGCCATTGACTTCCTATCCCATTGATCATGTAACAAAAAATAATAATCCTTTTGGAACGACTCGTGACTAAATTACCCTATTTTTATAAGAAACTCGTGCGTTTTATTATTGCGATAATTTGCATTATTATATTACTGCTGGGTGTTTTCATTTATTTCATTTTTGGCAAACGGGCAGATCTGACTAACTCGAAGTAATAGACTATTCGCATGAGAATCGAGACTGTTGTTGTACCGGTCGCAACCGGAATGCACTATTTATCCGAGCATCCCCCGGCCGCCGCATTTCAATCGCGCTGCCAGTGCCGCGGAGGTCCGCCGCGGCGGGCATCACGGCCTGGAGCCCGATTGCCCTCTCCCGCACCCCATGCTGCGCCCGCCGCGCCTTCGCGCAGCGAGCATAAGAGAGCAGGAGTCAATACCGCTGCTGGCTAACGCCCTCCAGCATACTTCTGAGCCCTTGAACAACGGGCCTTCTGCCTCGCCATGGCGATAAATGGATCATCTCTACGCGGGATGGGCCTTCCGGCGGCGCGTTTTTGCCGACGCTAGTCGTATGCCATTGTTCACAGGCGGCAACAAACTGCGCCTCCAGCATTCCACCCGCGCGACCGTTGTCCTCACGTTCAACGCAGGTCATCGCTCCCCGCTTGTTGACCGTAAAGACGTTGTTCAATAAACCGAAAGCCTCCTCCGTTAATAGCACTTCTCTGATCATCGTGTCGTCGTAGCTAAGGCGTACCGCGATGCGCCCATCGCAAAACTGCCCCTGCAGGCCATATTGGCTTCTAAGCTCCGGCGGACTATTGTCAATCATGCGGATAAAGCCCAACACGTGTCTTAAGGCCTTAATATCCTTCACCGGCATTCTATCCAAAATGCGAGGCCGGTTAATATTTAATAGATTAAATAAGACTTCGTAATCTTCCTGCAACGAACGTCCAGTGAAAATATATCTGATGAAATCTACCGTTTTGCGCCATAAATTGAAGTGATACACACTTTGATCGCCGGCTATCATTCTTCCTGCCATGCTGGCGGAAATAGCCATATTCACCTTCCCTGATGATGTCTGTGCTGCAGTCCTCATAGACAGTTCTCTCTATCATTTTTCGAGTCTTATACAAGCTACCGTGCTGGGCAGAAATCTTTCTACGACAACCTTGAAAAGATAATCCCCGACCGACAACGCAAAATCGGTTTCCCTTATTCAACGGCATATTTCATGCTCATGATTTTACCGTTTTCTCATCGCATTCATAGTCAATTTCCAACACCATGCGCAAGAGTGCCGCAACCGGTTCAAACATCGCTTCCGGTATTCTGTCGCCGCAGCCGACATGCTGGAAAAGCGCCCGCGCGAGGGGGATATTCTCCACAACCGGCACGGCGGCGCGTTGCGCTAGGTCAACAATTTGGCCCGCACGTCCCGCCATGCCTTTATCCAGCACGCGCGGCACCGGCATCTCTTGGGGATGATATCCCAGGCATATCGCAATATGGGTCGGATTACGTATCACCACCGCCGAACGTTTAACATTATGCGCCAAACTTCCGCTTTGAATTTCATGCTGCATCTCGTAGCGGCGACGTTTCATGTTGGGATCGCCTTCCGCGTCTTTATATTCCTGTTTCACCTCTTCTTTGCTCATTCTTTGCTGTTTCAGCGTGTTATGGGCCTGGAATGCATAATCGAGAATGCCAAGAACAATATAAAAGCCGATTAAGCCAAACCACATCCAGCGGATGAAGGTGGAAAACAGCGGCAATGCGCAGCGGCTATTGCAAAACGGCAACGCCTGAAACGTTGGTGCATAAAAATAGAACAAGCCGGCGAAAATCAGCGTCAATGCCACCACTTTGCCCATTGATTTGCACAATTCTATGAGGCTATGCATTGAAAAAATTTGTTTTAAATTGCTGACCGGATTTATACGCCGCCCCTTGATGCCCACGGCTTTGTTGGCCAGGACGACCCCAACCTGCAGCAGCACGCTGCCAACGGTGGCCAGCGCTAACATACCGCCGAACAGCGCGAACATCAATTCGACCGACGACAGTACAACATGCATTAGCTGGTTCAAAGCAAAAATAAAAGGTCGATTAATCAGGTTTATGGACAGAATAATCAGCGCCGAGACGCGTTCCAGCACCGCCTCGGCAAACAGATGCCAGAAAAGGAGTATTACCGCCAGTTGAGCGCCCGAGGTAATTTCATTGCTTTTTATCACCTGCCCTTCTTTACGGCCGTCGCGTCGTCGCTTTTCGGTCGGCTTCTCGGTTTTTTCACTCATGCCGCAACCACCCTGCGCTTAAGGACGGGTAAAGCGTTTCCGTCTCGCGCAGATAATGATGGAATGCATAAGGCAAAGACAGCAGCAGGAGTAAAAGCGCCAGCGCGCTTTTGATCGGCATCGATAAGAAAAAGACATTCAACTGCCGTGCGGAGCGATTGATCAAGCCGAGCGTCAGATCCGCCAATATCATACTCAGTACCGCCGGCAGGGAAAAACTCAGGCACAGACGATAGAGCAATTGCCACTGCATCAGAATGAAATCAAACAGCCTGTGGTCTAGCGCCAGCGTGGTGCCCGGCGGGAAGGCGCGATAGGAGTCGTACAGCGCGCTGAGCAACAGATTTAGGCCGCCCCCAAGGAAGAACAGCGCGCATAAAAATTGGCTGAATAACAGGCCAAACAGCGAGGTCTGCATCGCCATGGCCGGATCCCATCGTGGCGCCGCGCAAGGTATCGATAAGAAAACCCGCCATATCCACCGCCCAGAAGGGAATGGCGGCGCAAAACCCGAGGATGACGCCGATAAGCAGCTCCCCTGGCAGTTGTTGCAGCCAACCCCAGCCGCGCAGCTGCGCTGCCTGCTCATACACCACCGGCAGGACGGGAACCATCAGCGCCAACAGCACGCCATTTCTTATCAGAGCGGTCCCGAGACTGCGGGTATTGAGCAGCGGGAACAGCAATGTCAGGCCAAGGGGACGAATCAGCGTGTACGCCACCGCCACTACCCCGTCGGTTAGCGCTATCATCCGCCGCGCACGCCGATTTGCAGCAAGACCTGGCGCGTATAGCCCAGCAAGATCCCGCCGAGCCAGGGATAACTGGCCATAAGGGTTATCGCCACCGCCAGCAGCTTTATCATGAATTGCAGAGTCTGATCCTGAATTTGCGTTAACGCCTGAAACAGGCTGACCAGAATACCGACGGCGGACGCCACTAGCACGACCGGTAAAGAGGTGATTAGCACAATCCACATCAGTTGGGTCACCAAATGGGTCAGGGCGGCGTCGTTCATGAAAAGCTCTGCACCAGCTGCAAGAGAATCAAGTCCCAACCGCCCGCCAGCAGGAAAATCAAGAGCTTGAACGGCAGTGAAATTGTCATCGGCGAGACCATCATCATTCCCATCGCCAATAGTACATTGGACACCAGTAGGTCGATGGCGAGGAACGGCAGATAAATCAGCAGGCCGATGCGAAAAGCCTGACTGAGCTGGCTGACGGTAAACGCCGGCAGCAGGATGAGCAGCGAGTCCGGCCTGACCTGCCGGCGCGCCTCTTCCGGCCAGGTTTTGGCTATCAGGTTGTGGAAATAGCGAATTTCTTTCTCATCGGCATTGCGGCGTAAAAACTGGCGATAGGGGCCCAGCGCTTTGCCGTCGTAGCCGCTCGCCCATGGCGGGTCGCCGGGCGCGGCCACCGGATGCCATTGGGCTTTGACCGCTAAGGCCGTCGGGGCCATGATGAACAGTGACATGATAAGCGCCAGGCCGTACAGCGCCATGTTGGGTGGCACCTGTTGGATCCCCAGCGCATTGCGCAAAATTGATAACACCACCGCCAGTTTCAGAAATGAAGTGCCCATCACCACCGCCAGCGGCAGTAGGGAAAGGACCACCAGCAGGATGATCAACTGCCAGGGCGAGTCAGGTAATGACATAGTGTAATCCGGCTGATGGGCTTCTTGCCGACGTTATCGCCCCGGCCCATTCCCCCACTATCCGGTATTGGCCTGATCCGCTTTGGCATCAGTAAGATACCAGCGGGTGATACGCACCAGCAGAGCGCCTTCGCAGCGAATGAGTTCCCCCTGGCCCAGGATCTTATCCTGTAGACGCAGGGTGGCGTAAGGCGAAAACCGGCCTGTCACCGGTACGACATCTCCGGCAGAAAGCTGGCGCAGCGCACCCACCGTCAGCGTCACCTGTCCCACGTCTACCCGCACCCGCTGCGGTAGCGTATCAAGGTGAAGCGTGGCGGCGGGCGGTAGTGGCTGAGCTACGCCGTTATCTCCAGCCGCCGGATCCGCACCATCCGACGGGGCATCCTGGGCTGCGTCCTGCTCCAGCTGCACCGCGATATCCTGCATTAGCGCGTCTATTTCCATGGTCTCTTCCCCTTTCCAGGTAATGCGTAATACCGCGCCACCGGGCAGGATTAACGCATATTTCCCCGCCCGCAGGCAGCCCGCGGTGTGTAGTCGTATTCCCGCGCCCGGCCCAAGCTGGCGCAGCTCTTTTAGCGTCAGATCACTCCCACCGATACTCAGCGCCGCCCTGAGCGGGAACGATGCGTCGGCAATCCGCGTCGCGGGAGTCGCTGCGGCGGCCAGCCTGCGCCATACGCACGCCGGCAACGCCATTAACACCCCTTGAAAGGCCTGCTGCTCGACGCACCAAGAAAAGGTGGCGGCCAGGTGCCGACCCAGGACGCTGCACGGTCGGGGCGGCGTCCACGGCGACAGCGTCAGTTCCGCCGCCGCCAGCAACGGCGAGAGGCCCCAGGCGACAATCGACGCCATCAGCGGTTCCGCGATCACCGTCCAATCGGCCGTGCCCAGCACGGTTTCACACCAGCCCTGCCATACCGCCGTCGGTAGCCACAGGTCACAGAGTGCGCCGTCGGCGTCAAGGGTGATGATGACCCCCTCCGCGCGCGCCGGCCACGGCTGCAGCCGCAACGCCGTAGCGCCTAAAGTACCGCCGCCGGGCATCAGCCTCTCGGCCAGCGGCTGCTCCTCAGGCGCCAGGCTCAGCACGGCGGACCTCCAGACTTACCCGGTAACCGGCTTCGCCAAGCACGGCGGCCAGACGTGGCACCACCTCGTTTAGACGGTGGAATAAGGCCGCCTCCGGCACGATGACGCACATTTGCAGACCGTCCGGCCCGTCGCTGACGTCGCAAATCAGACCGTCGGCGCGGCCACCCACCAGCCGATAACGCGCTTTCGCCCCTCGCGCCGTGAGCGGCGGCGGCGCTTTGCCGCACGCCGCCTTTGCGCCCCGCTCCATTAAGCGCGCAAAGGCCGCCGGGTGCGCGCCCGCGGCGCTGTCCCCCTGCGTTCCGTCCTCCGCCTGCCAATGCCAGGCGCTTCCCTCAGTTTTGATAGCCGTCATCCGTTAGTACCAGCGTGAGTTTTTCCTGCTGTTTCATTAACGTTACCCGCGCCTGCTGCAATGCGCGACGTCGCTCCTCCAGCAGGGCGCGCGTCTGCCGCAGGCGGCAGCGTTCCTCGTTCAACGCATATACGCCCCGCAGCACGCCTTGCATTTCCCGCGCCCGACGTCCCATGTCGCCCACCGTCGCCCTCCCTCGCCACGACAGCATGGCATGCCGCGTCCGGGCGAGCCGCGCCAGTTGGGCATCGCCTTCGCGCGCGTTGGCCTCGTTTTGACGTTCATCGCGGCTAACCTGCGCGAGCAGCCGCCGCAACCGCGCCTCGCGCCGTGCTTTTAGCCGCAATAGTTCTTTCAACACCTTTTTCCGGTCAGCCGCATAAGCTGCTGCTGCAGAGCATCGAGGTCGCATGACGCCGTCTCCCGTTGTTGTAAAAAAGCGCAGATGGCAGGATAGGCGTCTACTGCCTGATCCGTCAGCGGATCATCGCCGCGCTGGTACTCGCCGACCCGCACCAGTAACTCCACCTCGCGGTAAACCGACAGCAATTGACGCAGCGCCGCCGCCAGCGATAGATGCGCCTCGCTGACGATCGACGGCATGATGCGGCTTAAGCTTCTCAAGACATCGATCGCCGGGAAGTGGCCGCCTTCCGCCAGGCGCTGGGATAACACAATATGCCCATCCAGCAGGGAGCGGACTTCGTCGGCCAGTGGCTCATTGATGTCGTCCCCTTCCACCAGTACGGTATAGAAGGCGGTGATGCTGCCAACCGTCCCCATGCCGGCACGCTCCAGCAACCGCGGTAGCGCCGCAAACACCGCCGGCGGATAACTGCTGCCCACGCAGGATTCGCCGGCGGCCAGCGCAATTTCTCGACCGGCACGCGCATAGCGCGTCAGAGAATCAGCCAGCAGCAACACCCGCTTTCCCCTGTCGCGAAACGCCTCGGCAACGGTCGTGGCCAGCGAGAGCGCGCGTACGCGCTCCAGCGCAGGCCGGTCCGAGGTCGCGACGATAGTGATGCAGCGCCGCCTGGCTTCGGCGTCCAGCGTTTGTTCAAGAAACTCGCGCACTTCCCGGCCGCGCTCGCCAATGAGCGCCAGGACCGTGACGTCGCAGTCAGGGCACGCGCTCAGCATCGATAACAGCGTGCTCTTGCCGCCACCCGCGGCGGCGAAAATGCCGATGCGTTGCCCCTCGCCGCAGGTCAACAGACTATCGATGGCGCGGATACCGCTCAGCAGCGGCCGGGCGATCCGCTGGCGCGACAGCGGCGGCGGCGGTAAGGCATCCAACTCCCGCCAGGGTCCCTCGGGATCGGGCCCGTCGTCCAGCGCCTTGCCCAAGCCGTCGATCACCCGGCCGAGCAAGCCGCCGCTCACCGGCGCGCGCTGGCGACGGCGCAGCGGCTGCACCGGTTGACCGTAGCTCAGGCCGTCCGTCGCCCCGTAAGGCGATAGCAGCACATCATCCCCTTCGATACCCACCACCTCCGCCAGCCCGCCCGTGGGCAACAGCCGGCAAACTTCCCCCATCATCGCCCCCGGCAGGCGGGCGCGCAGCAGCGTGGCGCCAATTTGCAGTAGCGTACCGGTTAAGCGATAGCCGTCGGGGGGATCGCCCTTCGGGGTCAAGCGTTGCCTGAGCACCGCCGCCAGGCGCGGGTTACAGGTCGTCAACGACCAACTCCTCAGCGCTCAGATCAAGGGCTGCCAGCACCTGTATCTCACATTCTGTCCCCAATTCCTGCCAGGACAGTACCGGAATATCGTGCCGAAACGTCTCGATGATCCGGCGCAGGAAACGGCGCGCGTCCACCGAGGTCACCACGCAAACCTCCCCCAGCGGCGCCAGCGCATCGGCTATCAGAGTCAGAATACGGTGATTTTGCGCCGGGCTCAGCGCGGCATAGGTACCGAGGGCGGTTTGCCGTATGGATTCGCGGATCAGGTTTTCAATGCCTTCGCCGATACGCACCACCTGTAGCGGCTCCCCCTGCGGTTTCAGCCGGTGGAGAAGATGCCGCCGCAGGGCAATGCGCACATATTCGGTCAGCATCAGGACGTCTTTCTCCCGCGGTGCCCATTCAATCAGCGTGCCGAAAATCAAGCGTAAATCGCGAATGGAGACCCCCTCCACCACCAGACGTTGCAGCGTTTCGGTAATTTTGCTGATAGGCAACTGGCGCTGCAGCTCTTTGACCAGCTCGGCATAATGAGCCTCCATGGCGTCCATTAGATAGCGTGCTTCCTGCACGCCGATAAATTCCGCCATATAGCGGACCAGCACCCGACGCAACAGCGCGGACAGGCAGCCCTCCTGCGCGGCGACCCTGAGGCCGCGTTCGCGCGCCAGCGCCGCCATCTCGGCCGGCAGCCAGGTTATTTGCCCCATACCGTCCGGCAACGCGACCGTCTCACCGCCCAGATCGTCGGCAATACCCAACGCGAGGCAAAACGGCGGTTCCGGCATAACCTGGCTAAACACCGGCTCTTGATACAGCAGCAGCGTCATCGCCGCCCGCGGCTGCGCCGGCTCCACCACAATGGTTATTTCCGGTAGCGGGACGCCGTAGTTTTCAAACAGCGACCAGCGTAGCGCGTCGATTTCCTGCGTCAGCGAGGGGGTATTGAGAGAGGGCGCAATCCGCAACATCAGCGGACAGGCCCCCGGCCGCATGACGTCCCCCGCGCTCGCCTTCTGCGCGGCAGGCCCCGCGCCCGACGAACGGCGACGACGTTGCCAGATAAGTAGGCAAGGCAGCGCCGACAGCAGCGCCAGCATAAAGAAATCGATAAAAGGGAAACCCGGGATCAGCGCGAACAGCAATAGGATCACCGCGGTAAGCATCAGCGCCTGCGGCTGTTTACCCAGTTGCATGGAGACTTCGCCGGCCAGATTCTGGCGCTTTTCGCCGGGGACCCGCGTAACAATAATCCCGGCGCTTAGCGAAATAAGCAACGAGGGGATTTGCCCGCAGAGGCCATCGCCGATTGACAGCACGCTGTAGGTCTGCAACGCCTCGCCCATCGCCATGCCGTGCTGCACGATGCCGATGATGATACCGCCGATAATATTTACCAGCACCACGATGATGCCGGCGATAGCGTCCCCTTTGACGAACTTCATCGCACCGTCCATTGCGCCCAGGAAACGGCTCTTCTGCTGCACCAGTTGGCGCAGCTGGCGCGCCTGGACCGCATCGATAACCCCGGCGCGTAAATCACCGTCGATACTCATCTGTTTGCCAGGCATTCCGTCAAGGGAAAAACGCGCGCTCACTTCCGCCACGCGTTCGGTGCCCTTGGTAATGACTATGAATTGCACAATGGTAATGATGAAAAAAATAACCAGCCCGACCGTTAAATTGCCGCCCACCACAAAGCGGCCGAACGCCTCGACAATGCTGCCCGCGTTATGTTGCAACAGCACCAGCCGGGTAGTGCTTATCGTCAGGGATAAACGGTAAAGCGTGGTAATCAGCAGTAGCGAAGGAAACACCGACAGATCGAGCGGATCGTTAATGTAGATAGCGATCAACAGCAAAATCACCGAGAAAGTGATATTGATCGCGATAAGAATATCCACCATGAAGGTGGGCAGCGGCAGAACTATCATCACAATCGCGATGAGCAGCATCAGCGCCAGAATGATGTCCTGCCGCCCGCGGCAGACGGCCAGCCAGCGGTTTTGTTTCAGCCAGTCGGTTACGCTCCCCGACATAGCGCCTCCAGAAAGGTTTGCTGGCGCTGATGTAGCCGCAGCCAGAGTTCCGCCGCGCTGTGCGCCGGCGGCGAACAACTGATGGCCAGCCCCGCGCCCAGAGCGTACAGGCGCTGGGGCACGCCGGCGAACAGGGCCGGAGTCCAGCGCTGTAAACCCTGGCGCAAGGCGTCGGCGGCGGAAGTGACGCGCGGTATATATTGGCCGAGGTGGAGCCGGCCACCGCGATAGTGCAAATAGGTTTCGCCACGCGCATGGCGCCAGCACATAGCGCCCGACACCGGGCAGTCGCCCAGATCCGCCAACCGGATAAATTGTTGTAAATTCCGTTCAGTAACCAAATCCCATTCCATGACGTCTCCCGGGCAATGAATGGCGACAGCGTCCCAAATGGCGCGGGCAGCGGGTATCGGGGCTACACCTGATTTGCCGCCAACTGCCGCAAAACGCCGATGATTTGCTCGCGCTGGTCATCATCCATAAAACAGCCGTCAGGCAGCAGCGTGTAGAGGGTGGCCAGGTGGTGGATAAGACGGTTGCGCAACGCGCCTGGGGGCTTAAGGGTCGCCAGCCGCGCATTGAGCCAGTCGGCAAATAGCCAGCTTTCGCCGACGATCTCAATGGTCAGCGGCAACAGGGTGCCCGTCGGCAGCCGGCATAGCCCTTCGATACGCCGGCACTCATTCTCAAGTCCCAGGAACAGCAACAGCCGGCGCAGACGCTGCAGCACGGCCGCGAGCCGCTGCTGTTGCTGCCCCGGCAGACAGGCGGAGAGTTCAAACGCCATGATCCGCAGCAGCACGCGCAACCGCTGACGCCGCTCGCGCCAGCCGGCGATACGCTTGAACCATTCCATCAGCGACACTTCCGGCTCATCCAACGCCTGTTGCATCAGGCGCGTGATCGGTCGCAGCGAGGCCGGATCGACCTCCCCCATTTCCATCATGGCAAACAGCGTCGTTTCCCAACCCTGCTGTGCCATCAATGCAGTCAGTTTGGCGCTAAGCCCCTGTTTTCGACGCTGACTCAGCGTATCTTGCGCCAACCGCGAAGACAGGGCGACGATTTGTCGCGCCATTTCCAGCGCCTGGCGGTCCTGCGGCGCCAGCGCCAGGATGCGGGCCACGCCGGCGCCCTGCTCCCCGCCGCTTTGCACCAGCTTAATGAGCGCCTGCTGCTTGCGCGCTTGCCAGCCGGCCGGTCCCAGGTCTTTACGGCCAAGCACTCTGCCCGCCATAGCCATGCCCATCTCTTCCAGCGTTTCACAGAGGGCGTTGCTTGACGTCTGTTCAAGCTCAAGCAGCGCCATCTCCTGCAGGGCCATCTTCCGCTCCTCCGGTACCTGCCGGGCGTGCACATCCTGCAACGAAGCCGGCGGCAATATCCCTTCGCTCGTTTTCATTGGGTTCTCCTGATGACGCCGTAGCGCCCCGCAGCCAGTCCAGCAACTGCGCAAAATGACGATCCAGCGAAATGTCCACCGCGCAGTGTGCCGATGCCAGCCGCGCTTCAGCACGGGCATAATGGGGCGCGGCAACGATAACGATGGTTAAGCGCTCGCCCCACTCGGCCCGCATCCGCGGCACCAGCGCGGGGTGGACCCGCAGGGTCAATGTTCCCTCGCCGGCCAGCTTTTCCACCTGCCGGGCCAGCCGGGCGCACAGTGGCTCATCCGCAGGCTGCTGTTCATACCAGGCGCTGAGCACCTGCGCCATGCACTCCTGGATGCGCTCGGCCGCGTGCCGAATCAGCAGACGTTCTTGTTCTGCCTCGTCCAGCACCCGACCGACATGCCGCTTCAGCCATTGCCGCTCACCGCGCCGCAACAGGGCCTGCTCCAGGCGGGCGCGTTCGGCAAGAAGCTCGCGTCGCGCCCGTCGCTGGTGTCTTGCGGTCTGCCGCAAAAGGGCCGTGGCTTTACGGCGCGCGGCGCCGAGTATCAACTCGGCCTGGCGTTCCGCCTCTTTAAGCGTCTGATCCCGCGTCAGGCGGGTAGCAAACCAGTCGGCAGGGATCACCGGGCCGTCTGGCACAGGCCCGGTCAATTCGATAATGGTTAATCCTCGGGTGGACATAACACCTGCTTCAATACAATGAGCGCGCTGCCGGGTACCTTGGGCCACAATGCCCGCTCGGGCGGTGGCAGCAAAATCATCAAGATATAAAGCACCGGCTCATTGACCGCCAGCCTGGCAAGGACGGCAGCGCCCAGCGATATGGCGCGCTCGGCCAGTTGGTCCGGCGCCCATACCACGCCCCGTTTGCCGCCACACAGCCCGAACAGCTGCCAGACGGCCTCTTCCGATAGCCATTGCCCTATCACCTGACGGTAAGCGGGTAACAGCAAATAATCGCTGCACTCCAGCACCAGTAGCCCAAGACCCAGCGCCGCTGCCGTCATCATCGGTGCCAAGCGGGCCAGTCGCCGCGTGCGCGGCGTTAGCGCCTGGCCGAGCGGCGGCGTGCCCCGCCGTCGCCGCAACGCCTGATTCAACCCTTCATCCAGCGGCGGCCGCTGTCCATAACGCCAGTCAGGCCGCGGCCGGAAACCGAGGGCGGCCAGCCAGGCGGGATGAGCATAGCGCGCGGGTTGCCAGCTATAGCGATACAGCTGTAGCAACAGCGGGTCCGGGGGCGTTAGCGCCGCCGGTCCCGCCATTTCCCCGCCGCCAGATAGATCATCGCGATAAGCGTCAGCGCCAGCGGTATCATGAGCAGACGGTAATGCTGAATAAGCCAGTGGATGGCCCTCCCCTGCGGATCCTGGTGCACACTCGGCGCTGACGCAGCCATACGGTAAGACGCTGGCTGCATCAGTATGCTGATGTGATCATATTGCAGACCGGGAATGGCTTTCTCGACCAGATTCCTTATCTGCATGCGAAACGTCTCCATATTGACCTGCGGCGAATATTTGATGAACACCGCCACCGATACGGGGGCGCCGGCCTCCTCGTCGCCGGCCGAGCGTGAGGCGATAGCAACATCCGCCTGCACCACCCCTTCCATCTGGCTAAGCATGCCCCCAATGCGCTGCTCTTTCAAGTAAAGGATCTTCTGATGCTCTTCGCTGGGCGACACCACCAATTGATTTGGCGGGAACATCATTTCGGCGGTGGTGTATTTGCGGTGAGGGAAACCATTTAGCCGCAAAAGCTCGACGGCATTGATGAATTGCGCCTGTTCGACCCGCAGCGTTATCCCGCCCTCGCCCCGCTGTTTATCCGCATCAATATGGTGCTGCATCAAAATCGCCAGCATCTGATTGGCGTCCTCCTCCGGCAGGCCGCTATAGAGCTCGATGCGGCAACCGGACAGCAACAGTATCGTCGCAGCAACGGCCAGGCAGCGCCCGCTTTTCATGCCATATTCACCAGTTTATTGATGGATTGCGCCATCGAACCGGCTATTTTGGCGCCAAGATCGATACTCGACGTCACCCCAAAGATCGCTGCCTGTCGCACCAGCATATCGTGTGGCGACAGGGCCCCTACCGGCGCCACGCCGTAGAGCAATTGACTGAATGCCGCGGCGGCATCCACAGAAGCCTCGGCCGGCGCGGCCGTCAGGCCGTTGGTCGGCGGGGCGATGTGGTAGGCGTTTTCGATTTTCATCCGTGACTCCCGTGGTGATACTGCAAAATGGCCTTTAGCGTCTCGACCTCCGGCCCCGCCACCCGCGCCAGGCGCACCCGGGCGGCGGCGATGTCATCCAATCCGAACAACAAGAAAGCATAGCATGCTGCCCGTAGCGATTCATCGGGCACCAGAAAAGGCAAAGCGGGCAACATGGCGCGGACCTGTTGCCGGTAACCGTGATTCACGCCCGCGCACGCAAGCTCCACCAGCAATCGGCGATCGGCATCCGCGAGCATCGTCATATCTTAGCGATAATGCCGCCGACCATATCTTTCATGGTCTTGAGTATCGCGCTGGAATAGTTGATAAAGGTTGAATATTGCTGCACCGCGAACTGCGCTCGCAGTAAGGAGGCAGGGTCAGTAAGCTTATCCGCCGTCATTTTATCTTCGACATCATTTCCCGCCTTATGTGCCAGAAGGGAAAGCGTATTGATGAGTTGTGACACATCCATGGGCACCTCCGGTGTCTTGCGTCTTGGCCACTGCCGTAATTTGGGTAATGCGCGTCGCGCCGGGCAGCGGCAATAAAGGGATTATCCGCGCACAGCGCTGCAGGCAGCATCCGGTGTAAACCTGAATTCAGGGCAGGATATGGCAGCGTCACGGGCCTCTCCGGTGGCATAGAAGCCTAATGATCCCGCGACAACGCTGTGATCAACGGCGGCGCGAAGCTCTCGCGACAATGCGCAGATAACCGGCAGCTCGGGGGGGGGGGATCGCCGCAACGGACAGGTCAAGAGCGGCGCGCCTGTCGCCAACGGCCTGAGCAGGCCGCGCGCTGGGGTTCACACCAACAGCTGATTAAGCAGGCGATAGGCGTGGCGCGTATTGCACTGTAACACGGCCTAGCCTCACTCATACTGATGGCGCTTTGCAGCGCCATACGGGCATCCGCAAGCCACCCCATGGCCTGTAAACACACGGCCATTTGATACATCGGTTCCGGGTGGTCGCCATCAAGCATCAGTGCATAACCGTAAAAATTCATCGCCCCTTGATACTCTTTCGTCTTCATGAGCGTGCCTGCCAGCGCAACATGCGCGCGCCAGCTCCAACGGCTGCGACATCACCAGCCAGCTGAAATCAATGAGTGCGCGGTCGTAGCGCCCGCTGTGGAGTGCCTGATGCCCGCCGGTATAGCGCTGCTCAAGCTCGCTGGTTATGGCTGTGTCAATGGCGGCGCAGGGATCGCATTGGCCGGCATCGTCATCCCGGATGGATATCATCATCACCTCCAGACCACGCGGTCAGATTGCCTCGGCGAGACGGCGCGTCTCGCTTAACGGCGAGGCAGGGTATAACAAACGCCGCGCCGGTCAGTGAAGACCGGCGCGGCGGCTGAGCAAGCGGGAAGCGGGGAGCTCCAACCAGAGATCGCCATGATAACGGATCCTCTCCGCGCCCAGTGATAGCAGCACCTGCACCAACTGCTGGCGTTTACGTGCCAACGCCAAGTCAAAGACATCAGCGATCACCAGCATCCTAACGCTGACCAGCCAGCGCAGCGCTTGGAAAACGCGGCGCAACACCGCCATCAGGCGGAACAGCTGCTGAGGCCGGCTGCGGGCATCGCGTTCACGCTGTAGGGCGCAGAGGATAAGCACGCCCCCCTCCACCCGGTAGGTGACCTGATAGGGGGGCAACTCCAGCTGATGACCGATGAGCAAGGC
Source organism: Candidatus Sodalis pierantonius str. SOPE (assembly GCF_000517405.1). Classification (NCBI taxonomy): domain Bacteria; kingdom Pseudomonadati; phylum Pseudomonadota; class Gammaproteobacteria; order Enterobacterales; family Bruguierivoracaceae; genus Sodalis; species Candidatus Sodalis pierantonii. The sequence goes on from NZ_CP006568.1 coordinate 1,817,280, forward strand.
GCTGCCCTCCAGGTAAGCCGGCCGCGAACGTAGACCTTCGCTCAGCAACTGCCGTGCGAGCTCTTCCATAGCCGGTTACCTCACTAGGTGCTGTAACGCCTGACTGTACTGTTCCACGTACCTCTGGCCCATTTCCAGCATTTGCCGCATGATATCTTTAGCCTGCGCCTGCAGCTCATCTTGGGTTTTCTCATAGGCGTGCGCGCTTTTATGCAACAATTCGGCTTCCGCTTTGGCCGTATCTGCCTCTTTGGTCATGCCGCTGGCGCCCGCCGCGCATCCGCTGTTGATGAATTGCCCCGAATCATGGCCAAGACCTTGGTGTTGATTGAAGGTATTGGTGCTGTTGGAATGCAGGTTTTCCCCCGGATTCTGTTTGAGATTTTTTACGGCCCGGAAACCCGTAACCGTTCCCCCCATGCCACATACACCGCCGGCCAAACCGCCCACCGAACTCATCACCGCGGCCTGGAACGCCTTGTCGATGCCGTCGCGTGTTTTGGTCAGCGCGTTAACATCCAGCGCCCAGGCCTGTGCCTGCCGTTGCGCATTATATTCATTCATCATGTTGCGTAACTTTTTGCACATCATCATCATCTTTGCCCAGATCTCGTCATACCTCATCAGGTCGCCATAAGGATTCCCTTTCACGGGCGCGCGGGTAAAGACATCCGTGGCGGCCGCCGAATTGAGCGCCGGGTCGCCCTGTGGGACCAAAACGTCGGCGGGCTGTAAAGGAAGCGTATTATTTGTTTGATAGCGGCTATCCATAATCTCTCCTTAGGCGCGGCCGACGACGACGCGCGCCAGCGCCGAACCATAATTGTCAATAGTGTGCAATGCGCTCTTGCATGATTGCATACTGTTCTGGAAGGTGTCCTGTAATTGCTGATACTGCGTTGTCTTGCGCGCTTCGATCCATTTTTGTACACCGTCACTGAATGACTGGTTGGCCATTAATTCCTCAATTTGCTTTTGTAGATCCGCAAAGGTCATTGAGGTCACGCTTTGTTGCGTCTGGTTCGCGCCTTCGACCCCATTATTCGCGATTCTGAGATAAGTAAAGAACTTGGATCCTCCAACGGCTTGCCCGGCGTCCTTAATATTCCCCGCGCTTGCCATGCTGCCCATCATGGACATCGCGCCAAAAACGGTCTGCAATAGCGTCGCGTTGAGGATAACCTTTGCGCACGTCTCTTTGTCCGCGCCACAAAGCAGCGCGGTTTCGGCGCTCGCCTTGATGACGCCAGCCACGCCATTCATGATGGTAGCCATGCCCCCCACCACATCGCCCGCCATGACTCTGAGCGTCCCCATGACCAGTTGTAGGCCGCTGACTATCCAGTCGCACACCGCGCTGATAATGCCCGCTTTGCGCACTTTATCCGCTTGCTCGGCGGTTTTATTGATTTGCGCCTGATAATCCTTGAGCTGGCGAGCACGCAATACATCCTGCACCTCACTCGCGCGCTGGATTTGCTGGCAAATACTGTCGGCGTTTTTATTGCAGATATTCTGCATGAGGCCATTGACCATGAGCGACAGCGTCGCCACATCCAAGGTGAGAAATTGGCCCAACGTGGGACGCGCTGGCGGAGCGGATGGCAAGGCATCAAACAAATCGTCCAGCGCGGATTGCGCTTGTGACGCGGTGACGATGCCGGTATAGCTCGCCCCGGCCAAAGGCTCCACCCTCTCTGCCGGGGCAGGCCAGGCGGTATTGACCACTTTCAACCCGAGCGCCCCGGCGGCGACGGTCGTCCCCCCCTTATTGTCTATTTCGACCAGGTTGGCGCACGGCTCGGCGGCGATCCCCTGCATCATGTTAATCGGATAGTGACTCATCATCGCCTCCCGTTGCGGCCAAGCCCGTCCGCGCCCGCTGTCGTATGGCCTGATGGTGCTTAAGCTCGCCGCAAATCAGCAGCGCCGCGCGAAACGCTTTGCGGGCATACGTCTTATTGCCGCAGGCAAAATAGCATTCGCCCGCCGCACAGGGTGCTTCAGGCGCGGCCACCTTAATTTGCGCCGCGCGACCATAGGCATAAATAGCGTCGATCCATGCTCTTTGGGCCTGACAACATTTTCCCAAGTGGAACCAGTATTCAAACGACCAACCATCATAAAAAGTCAGCAATTTGAATATCCTTGCCGCGCCGGCCTGATCGCCGGCGGCGGCTAATTGTTTGGCATAGTCAAACAGCGTCTGCAAAGAGGTCTCGACCTGCCTGTCTAACAACATATAGACCGAGCCGCCCTGACGGAGAAAATCCCCTACCGCTTGAACATCCTGCCAATCATCCGGTTGCGCCTTATCCCCGGATAATGTCATTCAACAACCGCCCCCACTTGTCCATGCAGGATTTGGCGCCCTCAAGCATGGCGTTATAGGTATTGGAATACTTATCCAACAAAATTTGCTTTTGTTTCAACAGGTCGGTATCGCCGTTAAATGAGTTATCCAGACTGGCCTGAATGGACGTCAGCGTTCCTTTATCTAACGATTTAGTGGGATCATCACCCATATATTTGTCGATGGTTTTGCCCTCCACCAAGATGCCATTCGCCAACATGTAGTCGTAGGCGCCATCCGGCAATGGTTCGGTTCCCTTTTCATCCTTTTTAGAAACATCCGCGATCGCTTTGTCCATCCTGTTGGACATGTCTTTGGTGGCATGGGCGCGGTTGGCTGCTTGTTGCATCGCGTTATATTGATCACTTAATACTTCTTCCATCAACTGCGAGATGCCTAACAGGGTGTTACAGGCCGTGGAAAAGGGATTCACTTCCGTATAACGATCGATAACCGCTGCGGCATTGGCTGACCCCTTGTCTGCGGGTAATTTCACATACAACGTGTTCAACATCGCGTTAGAAATTGGCGTTCCGCTCATAGCGAGACCCCCAGGGTAGCGTTAATACTGGCCTGTTCGTGTTTTACGCGCGTGACTAGCTGTTTGAACTTCTTTTCCAGCTCTTTCATATCTCGGGCCGCCTCGCGCTCGAGTTGCGTGAGCCCCCCCCTCCGGGAAAAAACTTTTCAGACGGGCGGTTCTGCGCGCGGCATCCGGATCCCTGCCCGCGGTGCTATCCAGCATGACCAGGGATTGTTTTAGGTAATTAAAATCATGAAAACATTTCTGCAACCGGCGATATTCCCGATCGAGCTGCATCTTCAACGCTTCGCTGTTTTTTTGCATGCTGTCGTCCCCTTCCCGTTAGACATCATCGTTGTGGCGTTATGACTTGATATTTAGCGTCGTCATGTCACGACAACCCAATGGGGCATTGTGATAACGAAAGTAAATGCCGTTGAGAATATCTTCAGCCTGTAGCGCCGATTCCAGCAATACGGTGAATTGCTGATATTGCGCCGGGCGCACCGGCGAGATCATCGCCTGCCGCAGGCGACGCTGGATGGCGCGAAGCTGGCGTTGCCACTGCTCGGCCTGGACAGGTGAATCGCGTAAACCGTCTTCGATAAGGGTCAAGGTGGGCACAGCAGCCTCCGCTTAGAAATCATAGGGATAATTGATTAGCGCCCCACGATAGTGGATGGCGATGGCGCGGTCAGTAAGGGCAATCACTTCAACGCCGTCCGGCAATTGGCTGCCGACCTGTAGGCGTACGCCGTTTTCCAGCACCAGGTAAATACCGCGGCGGCTATGGATGATGCCCGCCGCCGGCGAGGGCAGGCGCTGCGCGCCGTCGGCGGACGCCGGTACCGCCTGATAGCTGAGCGTCAGCCCGGGGAACTGCGCTCTCAGACGGTCGAGCAGGCACTCAAGACGCTCCTTGCCTGCTTCGTCGAGCACCCCGCTCAGCGTGAACGCGTCTCCCACCGGCGTCACGCTAATTTCCCCGGCCAGTCCGCCTTCCTTAAGCACCGCGATGATGGCCTGACTCTGTATCGCGCGCCGATTTTCAATATGCCAACGTCGCAGGCCGGGAATTTGGCGCAGTTGCGGCAGCACCGCGGCCCAGCGCTGACCCATGGAGATATTGCCCTCGATAGACACCTCGCCAGGCGCGGTGCTGCGCACCCGTGCGCTGGCGTAGCCTACCTGTTGCAACAGCTCCTGGACATCGCGAGCGAGCAGATCGCCGCGCACGACCCGATCGCGAAACACAACGCCCCAGGACGCCAGTCTCTGACGTACCCCTCCCATCTGCGCCCCCTCGGCGCAATAGCCGGACAAGGTCAATACTCCATCCGGCGCCCAGGCGGCGTTAACCTTGTCCATACCGGGCTGCTGCAACATCCGTTCTACTCGTCCAGGAATACCGGGGCCGCTCTCCCACGCCACGCCGTTTAGCCACAGGCCAGCCAGCATGGCGGCCAGTAACACCGCCGCCAGGGCGCCCGTCCAGAGTAAAGCGCCATAGCGCGTCGGCAGCACCATTTCCGCCAAGCAGTCTTGCGGCGAACCAAAGGCCAGAGTCACGCCGGCGGTCTGTAAAATACCGGATGCCGGCAGCGCATCACCCTTCCGATGCCGGCGGCCATTGACCCGCACCGACGCGCCACCCGCATCAGTATATAATCGGCCTGCTGTTATCGTCAACGCCACCTTGGCCGCCGCCGTCAGCGGAACACAGACATCGCAACCGCGTTCGCCGAGCGTCAAACCGTCCTCAGGCAGGACGATTTCCCGCCCGTGCAGCACGCCGCCAAGCAGGCGGATTTTCCACTGATTATTCATGGCGCTTCACTACCGGCGACGGTGGCCTTGATCAAAAACAGTCGAATGACGCTATGGGTTTCATCAGTACGGCTTCTAAACAGATGACCGAGCAGCGGAATATCGCCCAACAAGGGGATTTTGTTTTGCCCATGCGTCTGCTTATCCTGCTGGAAGCCCCCCAACAGCAGACTTTGTCCAGGTCGGAGGGTGGCTTGTGACGCTATCTCGGAATTTTGCACCTGGGGCAAGGGATCCGTCGCGGTAAGCGGCGTCGCTTGCTGACCGTCCTGAATGTTCAGGCTCAGCATGATGTTCTGTTTCCCTTGGTCTTCCATAAGCCGTGGCGTAACGCGCAGCAGGGAACCGGTGGTCACCGACTCCAGTTTGGCGAATTTATCGGCCTGCAACTTGGTATAAAACGTCACATTTTTATCCAGCACCGCCTGGATATTATTGAGCGTCACCACCGACGGCTGCGACAAGATATACGCATGGGCGCTTTGTTCCAGCGCATTAAGCCGCACCATAAAATCGCCGGTGTTGCTGATAACCGATGAAAACCCGCCCGTCAGACCGACATCGCTATTAAAAGTGAAAGCATTGGTGCCCAGAGACACCGCGCCGCTCCAATCAATACCCAGCTTATTGATATCGCCGACGTTAACATCGATGATCATGACTGAAATCTCAATCATTTGCGGCCGTTGATCCAGCGCCATGATGAGTTTGCGATAACCCGCCATATTGGCCGCATAATCGCGCACGATCACCGCGTTTTGCCGCGGATCGGCGGAAAACATCGGCAACCCCTGCGTTTGCGGCGTCGACGCATTCCCGCTCGCGTCCGCGCCGCGGCTCATGTCGCGCAGCACGCTGACAATACCCGGCACCACTACGGTTTGATCCCGATATTGATAGCGGTCGTCCACCGCGGTGGCGTATTTTAGTGGATAGATCGTCATACTGACCGCCTCTCCCTGGCGCTTAGTCAGCTCACCGTCCAGCATGGAGGCCAGCTGCGACACGCGATCAAGACAAGCCGGTACGCCTTTGATATCCAGCGCGTTCACCCCGGGAATACGCCGAATTTCGCAGCTTTTTTTCTCCGGCACTTGACGGTTTTGCAAATAGCGAATGAATTCCAGCGCGCGCAAAGTCGTGAGAGTGATAACCTGGCGCCTTAGCTGGGATGCCGGATAAATAAACAAGGTATCGCCATCAAAATAGAAAATAAGATGATACTGGTTCATTAACTTATTGAGAATGGCCAACGGCGGCCCCGGCGGAATAAAACCGCTGAAACTCACATCAACCTCGGGGTCTATAGTGATGGAAGTATCATAATTCTCAGCCAAATTGGATAAGACTTGCGATAACGGCATTTCCCGGGCACGCAAAGAAAAATCCGCTTCACACCAGGGTAACGTTTTGGCATTGACAGAGGAAATAATAGACACCATGAATAGTATTAGCGTGTTATAATTCCACTTCATGTCGCACATCCTGACGGGTTATGCCAAGTCCGGCGACCACATTTGTCAAATATCGCGCCAGCGCAAGTTGTTTTTCTAATTCCGTCGCCAACGCCTCATTTGCCAAAGTTTTATCATAATAACATCCAAGCCAGGCCTCGGCAGCCGATAATTGCAGAGCATAATCATGAACCCCGGGATGCGCGGCTAAGAGCAATGTTAAATAACGTATTGATATGTTAGATAATATAACTGAATCACTTATTGAAATGGTAAAGAAAAATGATAGCGTGCTTATATAAGCTCGAGCGGGCTGATTATCAATTAACAATAACACCTCACTCCCCTTTTCCGATAGATGAATATCGCTAAGAAAAGAGACGCCTCTAAATCTATTAAGCATGAATGGGTTCTCCTCATTACTTCGTCATACTCAGTTGAAAACCTAACAGGGTACATCAGCAAAATACCTGATTCCCAATGGGGCAAGATTAACCACATATCCCCTTACAAATTAATACATAAACCCTCGCGTCATCCATTATTCTATAACCATCCGACGTTTTTAAAAAACGGACAAAATCCCAACGGCAACTTTTTTATCAGCACATTAATCAGGGATGACCATGATGAAAAGACAACAGTCATTAGTAACAAAGCTAACTATATTCATATCAATAAGCCTGATAATTATATGGCTAATATCCGTATTCGCCGCGACATATGTTTCGTTAAATTTGAGTAGATACCGTATATTAGAGAATCTCGCCCATTTTTCCGCATTGCGTATGGAATTGACCAACCATCGTTTTGAAGGCGCGGAACGGGATGCCCAAGCGCTCGCGCACCGCTATAAGCTTTATCACGCAACGCCGCTTATGATATTGCCCAGTGAAAAAAGCGAAAGCCGCTATTTCCCCTTCAATCCCGATAAATGCATTCCGCCGGGCAAAAGAGAGCGTGACCGCACGTTCATCCAGGTTTTCGGCACCGCCGGGCAGACCTATTACCTGGATAGCTTTATTTTAGATCGTCGCTATGGCGTGTCGCTGCTACCGCCACGCGACCATACGCCGGACTATTTTATCCGCCAGCAGGTCGAACTTAACGCTTTCCCCAATCAACCCGCTCACGACAACCTGTTCTGGGGCAGACCTGAGTTTCTTCCCGGCACCGGCTGGAGCGTGGCCGTCGCCGCCGCCGCGCCGAATGATGTACTCACGGGTCTGACAGTAAAGCTGAACGATTTACTCTCTTACGGCCACCCGGTACTGGGGTCGGACATTAATCTCTGGCTGGACGGCAGCAACCGCATCCTACCATTTTCGCGTGTATCGGCGCAGACCGCCGCCCGCCTCCAGCCGATGCTGCAACGACTCACGCTGAAGGACGGCTGGCAAGCGGTTCCCGGCTATATGCTATTGCGCACGCAGCTGAAAGGGCCTGGCTGGCAGCAGGTGATCTTGTTTCCCCAAAGCGGCGGTATGAAACGCACCCTGGACGTTATTGCGGCACAACTGCCCTTTGCGGTGGTCACGCTGCTAATGCTGGCCGTAACGTTATTCTGGTTGTTGCATCGCTATCTCGCCCGTCCGCTCTGGGACTTTGTCGCGATTATCGGCAAAACCGGGCCCCACTCGCTTTCGACCCGCCTGCCGGAAAATCGCCATGATGAGTTGGGCAGCATCGCCCATGCTTATAATCTGCTGTTGGATACCCTGCGCACTCAGTATGACAACTTAGAGAATGTCGTTGCCGAACGGACCCGCGCGCTGAACGAGGCTAAACAGCAGGCGGAACGGGCGAACAAACGTAAGAGCAGTCATCTCACCACCATCAGCCACGAATTGCGCACGCCCCTTAGCGGCTCGCTTGGGGCGCTGGAACTGCTGCAAATGACAACCTTGACCGACAAGCAGTTCCAACTGGCGGATACCGCCCGCCAGTGCGTGTTCTCCTTATTATCCATCATTAATAACTTACTGGATTTTTCCCGAATCGAATCCGGCCAGCTGTCGCTGCATATCGAAGAGACCCCTTTGCTGCCGATCCTTGATCAAGCGATGCATACCATTCAGGGGCCGGGTCAAAGTAAGGGTCTGACGTTACGTACCTTTGTCGGCAAACAGGTACCGCTGTATCTGGATATAGACGGAATGCGTCTGCGGCAAATTCTGGTCAATCTGCTCGGTAACGCCCTCAAATTCACCCAGTCCGGCGGCATCTTTTTAAGCGTAAAAAGACACGATCAGCAAGTGATCTTTGCCGTCAACGACAGCGGCCAGGGGATCGCGCCGGAAGATCAGGCGGATGTGTTTACCCCGTTTTTCCAGAGCGAAGGCACTATGCAGGGCACTGGCCTGGGGCTCGCCATCGCCGCCAATCTGGCGAAGATGATGGGCGGTTCGCTCACGCTAAGCAGTACACCAGGGTTGGGAACCTGTATGTCGTTTATCATGCCGCTCAACGACTACCGTGAACCCCACCCGCTGGGAGGGCAACTGGCCGCACCGTTGGCGCTTCATCGGCAGTTGGCCGCCTGGGGCATAAGTTGTGAACCGTCGCTCGAGGACGGGCCCTTCTCCGCCGCCGAACTACGTTTCCTGCCGGGCAAACTGTATGACCGCGTTATCCGCGCTTTCGCGGGCGACTTGCCGGAAACCACCGGCAATATTCCGGTACAGCCCTGGCGGCTGCGTATTCTGCTGGTGGATGACGCGGTGATTAATCGGGAGATTATCGGCATGATGCTGCACTCTCTTGGGCAAAATGTCACCCTCGCCGCCGACGGCACCAGCGCGCTGGCGCTCGGACGACAACAGCAGTTCGACCTGGTGTTGATGGATGTCCGCATGCCCGATATGGACGGCACCGCATGCGCCCGCCTCTGGCGCGAGGATCCGGAGAACCGTGACCGCGACTGTATGATCACCGCGCTCTCCGCCAATACCGCCCCGGAGGATATCGCGCGCTGCAAAGAGGCGGGTATGCGGCATTATCTGACCAAACCGGTCACGCTGGCGCAGCTGGCTGACGGCATTAGCTACGCCGCAGAATATCAACTCCACCGGGATATTCCGCTGCAAGAACAAGACAGCCGGTTAACCACGTCCTTTCTGTCGGCAGGCAGCGATCTGCTGCGCCAAAAAGTACACGAATCACTGCATTCGCTGCTCAATGATATCGAACTGAACGTTAACGATGTGGAAAAAATCAGCGCGTTGTTACATACCCTGAAAGGGGGACTGGGACAGGCGGGGTTGGGAGAACTGCTGTGCGACGTCGTCGATATGGAAAATCTGGTCAAGCATGGCCTCCCGCTGTCCGGGGAACAGATAGCCGAATTACGTCATGCCCTGGACAAATATCTAAGCGCCGAAAATGCATCCGCACGGGATGCTATTACTCAAGAGGTCACGGAATATGAATAATTATAAAATCCTGCTCGTGGATGATCATGAATTGATTATCAACGGCATCATTAACTTGCTCGAACCCTATCCGCGCTTTAAAATCGTGGCGCATATTGATGACGGCCTGGCGGTGTACAGCCAATGCCGGATCCATGAACCGGATATTCTGGTGCTGGATCTCGGCCTGCCGGGCATTAACGGCCTGGATTTGATCCCCCAATTGCGTTCCCGCTGGCCGCAGATGTCCATTCTGGCCTATACCGCCCACACTGAAGAATATATGGCGATACGTACGCTGGCCGCCGGCGCGCTGGGTTATGTTTTGAAAAATAGCCGCCAGCAGGTATTGCTGGCGGCGCTACAAACCGTAGCGGTCAACAAATGCTATGTGGACCCAGCGCTGAACCGGGATATGATCCATACCGCCCTGAGCATGGAGGCCGACAATCAAGAATTGCTGACGCCTCGGGAACGGCAAATCCTCAAACTCATCGCCGATGGCAACACCAACCGGCTAATCGCTGAGCAGTTATACATCAGCGTGAAGACCGTGGAGACCCACCGCTTGAATATCATGCGAAAATTGAATGTCCATAAAGTCACGGAGCTGCTCAACTGTTCTCGCCGACTTGGATTGACCGACTAACCTTCAACAGCACTGGCCAACCATGGCGGCGAACACTACTCCCGCCGCCGGGGTTCGGCCCCCAGTCCGCGCTCAGCGCGGTTGCAACGGCGTGACACAGGCCCGGGTCCGCTTCAGAGCAGCGTTCCACCGCCGCTGAACCAAAGGTAGCCACTCCAACGGCCCCGCACGGCTCCCCCGCTTTAACGCCTCGCCGCCCGCACCAGGGCAACGAATGCCAGACGAGGAGTGGCGACAGATTATAAGACGATTTGGCGCGCTACCTATCAGGTTTTCGACTGACATTGACGCCACAACAACAAGGCGACTCCCTGCTTGTTCACCCTGCACAGACGCTCACTGAAACCCACCCCGTTTGTAAAGGACGGCATGTTGTTTTGTCCGAGCGGTCGATATACGCGGCAATGATCACGACGCAGGAGTCTCATTTGATGGCGTCCATCCTCGGCACAGCGCATTGCGAAAGGGGTTCCGTGGCGTCCCTCACCGAAACCGCTCAATATAACTTTGCTTTTCCAGCAGGATAGCTTCATCGAGTTTATCAATCAATTTACGCAATTCGGTCAAATCCTGATGCCGAATTTGTTCCGGTTTCTTTTCCCTCGCCCGGCAGGCCCGATGGAAGGCCGACACCAATTGCGCGCGAACATCTGTCAACATGGCTTGAAGTAACAATTTTTTGCTATCGCCTTTCATATTGTTCCCTCCTAAATAGCTTGTTAATAATTATAATATTGCCCTTACGGGCATTGGTTTTCATCTGGTTATGATTGTCTCTTTACGTATCTAGTTAATTAACTCTCTCATTGATACAATTTCAAATAATATTTTACCCATACTTATGGTCTAGTTAAATTAGGGCCAAGTGCGACAATTCTCCACGGGCCATACAGGAAAATAGAAATTTCCCTTGGATGGTCAGGCCTCGAATGCCCTAAGCTATAGATTGATAATCAACGGTATTGTCATTCATCGCGCACGTTACCGCTGGTATGATGTATGTGACTTTAACGCTATCGCCGCCACTCTGCGCGTCTTACCGGTATACTTTACTCTTCTTTGCTGTTCCTTGCGCTCTGACTTTACCGTTTACAACACGGCGCTATCCGTTCTGTTGGTTAGCGCCCCGCGATCCCGCAGCCATTTTCTCCCTCTCTGTAGTTGATTGAGGCGCGAGTTATCTTATTTAGCAGATAATAGGTGAACAAGATTAAGCGCTGTCATTCTGTACATGGGTAATTTATACTCGCAACAATAACGGTTAACAACTAAACTAAAGTTCAGTTGCCTCTTCGCTTTGTTGAATAAATCCGAAATTTTTGACGACTTCCTCCCTATCAGGGCGATTGTTACATGATGCGGACGCTGTTTGGCATTCCTAACAACGTGATCCGGTTAAGCGCTTTGACCATTGCCATAGCCTCACCTACCTGCGCGTCATAGTCATGCAGACTCAGATGACCACCCAGAAGTATTTTAAACCGGAACATGGCCGTTTCAGCCAGTGAACGCCGGTGATAACCTACTTTCTTTTTCCAGGTATCGTTATTGCCGCTCAGATGCTGATTTGCCACCGCATGGTTACGCTCATGGTATCGAGCTGGCCAATATTGCGCACCACTTCGCGGTGGGATAAGCGGCTTTATTTTTTTCCTCAGCAGAGCATCATGACAGTAACGCGTATCGTAAGCACTGTCAGCCGACGCTTCCCTGATTTTCCGGTGGGTTTGGTTAATCAGCCCGGGCAGCGCCTGCGCATCTGTCGTACCGCTTAGCGATAAATCGGCACAGATAATTTCATGTGTCGCGCTATCTACTGCCAGATGAAGCTTGCGCCATACTCTGCGCCTCTCAGCCCCATGCTGCCTGACTTTCCATTCGCCTTCGCCGAAGATTTTCAGGCCGGTGCCATCGATGACCAGGTGTGAGATTTCGCCGCGGGTTGGCGTTTTTATGCTGATGTCGACGGTTTTTGCTCGCCGGCTGACCAGAGAGTAATCTGGGCAGCGCAGCGACAGCCCCATCAGTTTAAAAATCGAGTCAACGAAACCCTGTAACGCCCGGAGCGAAAGGTTAAACACGCGCTTTATCATCAGAACCGTGGTAATGGCCATATCGGTGTAGTGAAGCGGCCGGCCACGATGTTCAGGTGGTGTACTCTCAGTCCATGCAGCAATGGCTGACTCATCAAGCCATACTGTCAGGTCCCCCCGCTGCCTGAGCGCATTGTTATATGCGGGCCAGTTGGTAATTTTAAACTTTTGCTTTGCCATGGGGACCTGATGTTGAAACGAATGTAGTGATCATAGCCGCCAGTCACCTAAAAGTTCGATTTATTCAACAAAGCCTTGCCTCTTCTGACTCTCCATCTCTGCTTTTGGGTCGACAGTCACCCCTTTGCCCGACCTATCGCCGTAAGCGATCGCGTTATTGCCTGGCGCGTCAATGCTATTATCGCTCTTCCTCTCTCGCGGTGCGCCCCCATTCACCGAGGACAGATCATCACCCTCACCAGGCCATCGAACAGCGGGCTTGACGTCATCGCGGGCGTTAGCTTGTTCATTTTCCTATCGTTTAACTTGCCAGCATCATGTCATTTCTACTTGATGCGTTTAATAAAACATTACCTTCGCGCTTGCGGTTAACAACTTATTAAAAAACAGGTCTGCGATAATTTGTCATTACGGAAAATAGACATCCGGTCGTCCGCTATACTTTCAGTGGTCATTTATTTCAAAGCTAATAGGAAGCTATTATGTTCAATAAAACACAAATTATGTAACATAATCAAATTACCTGCTGTGGTGGAAATCATGTGGGCATCGTCGATCATATGGAAGGTGAGGATCATATCAAGCTCGCAAAAAGCGACCCGGAATCGGGCGGCCAGCACCATTTGATCCCCTTATCCTGGGTCAAAGAAGTCAAGGAAAACAAGGTTATACTCTCCAAAACCAAAGATGAAGTGCATCAAGCGTGGCAAGCCTGCTAGTTGACGCTGCGCCGACGGCCCGCAAAATTGCAACGATTTTCACCCGTGTTAAAGCCTGCGCGGCATGAACCTGCCGTGCAGGCATCACCCAAACACAAAAACACCCCCTACTTAATAAAAAGTAATAGCCTGCCCTGCAAAAGGGCAAAATTTTTCACGGTATTATCCCGGCACCGAATATTTCTATTTCAGCATCGCGAAGTATTTCCTTTATTATGACGGAAATGCCCGCAATGCGTTCACTGTTTATTTAATGCATCCATCAGACAGTACATTCAGACTTACCCCTCCTTTATGTTACGTTAAAATACATGACCGCCCTTCTTTAATGTATCACGTTATATTAATGCTTTTTCGCGGTGAAGCCCATTTAATATCACCGTCGTCTTCATATTAAGAGGGGACCTTTATCCGGCGGTCGTCGCTGGAATGAACAGGGGAAACCTAGGAGGTGCCGAAGGCATTATAGGATGTCGTATACGAAATCCCTTCTGCTGCATGCTGTCGTCGAAATGTTTTTATGAATTGAGTTATAACGCGGCATTCCTTGTTACGTTACGCCTATTTTGACGAAAAAGACGCTTTGTTGAATAAATCCGAAATTTGTGACGACTTCCTCCCTATCAGGGCGATTGTTACATGATGCGGACGCTGTTTGGCATTCCTAACAGTGTGATCCGATTAAGTGCTTTAACCATTGCCATTGCCTCACCTACCTGCGCGTCATAGTCATGCAGACTCAGATGACCACCCAGAAGTGTTTTAAACCGGAACATGGCCGTTTCAGCCAGTGAACGCCGGTGATAACCTACTTTCTTTTTCCAGGTATCGTTATTGCCCCTCAGATGCTGATTTGCCACCGCATGGTTACGCTCATGGTATCGAGCTGGCCAATATTGTGCACCACTTCGCGGTGGGATAAGCGGCTTTATTTTTTTCCTCAGCAGAGCATCATGACAGTAACGCGTATCGTAAGCACTGTCAGCCGACGCTTCCCTGATTTTCCGGTGGGTTTGGTTAATCAGCCCGGGCAGCGCCTGCGCATCTGTCGTACCGCTTAGCGATAAATCGGCACAGATAATTTCATGTGTCACGCTATCTACTGCCAGATGAAGCTTGCGCCATACTCTGCGTCTCTCAGCCCTATGCTGCCTGACTTTCCATTCGCTTTCGCCGAAGACTTTCAGGCCGGTGCCATCGATGACCAGGTGTGAGATTTCGCCGCGGGTTTGCGTTTTTATGCTGATGTCGACGGTTTTTGCTCGCCGGCTGACCAGAGAGTAATCTGGGCAGCGCAGCGACAGCCCCATCAGTTTAAAAATCGAGTCAACGAAACCCTGTAACGCCCGGAGCGAAAGGTTAAACACGCGCTTTATCATCAGAACCGTGGTAATGGCCATATCGGTGTAGTGAAGCGGCCGGCCACGATGTTCAGGTGGTGTACTCTCAGTCCATGCAGCAATGGCTGACTCATCAAGCCATACTGTCAGGTCCCCCCGCTGCCTGAGCGCATTGTTATATGCGGGCCAGTTGGTGATTTTAAACTTTTGCTTTGCCATGGGGACCTGATGTTGAAACGAATGTAGTGATCAGAGCCGCCAGTCACCTAAAAGTTCGATTTATTCAACAAAGCCCTGTATCGTTCTAAAAGTCCGGCAGGACAGCCGCATCATCAACAAATCTGTGTTCCTGGCGCTGGGCATCAACATCGAAGGCCAGAAAGAGTTGCTAGGTATGTGGCTGGCCGAAAATGAAGGCGCAAAGTTCTGGCTGAACGTGCTGACAGAGCTGAAAAACCGCGGCCTGAACGATATCCTTATCGCCTGCGTAGACGGGCTGAAAGGTTTCCCTGACGCTATTAACGCGGTGTATCCGGAGGCGCGGCTCCAGCTGTGTATCGTGCATATGGTGCGCAACAGCCTGCGGTTCGTCTCCTGGAAGGACTACAAGGCCGTCACCCGCGACCTGAAAGCTATTTATCAGGCCCCTACGGAAGAAGCCGGCTTGCAGGCGCTGGAAGCGTTCTCCAGTGCCTGGGACATCCGCTACCCGCAAATAAGTCGAAGCTGGCAGGCAAACTGGGCCAATCTGGCCACGTTCTTTGCCTACCCAACGGACATCCGCAAGGTGATCTACACGACCAACGCCATCGAGTCGTTAAACAGCGTGATCTGGCATGCCATCAAAAAGCGCAAGGTGTTCCCGACCGACGACGCAGTGAAAAAGGTGGTGTGGCTGGCGATACAGGCGGCCTCACAGAAATGGACAATGCCTTTGAGGGACTGGCGCATGGCAATGAGCCGCTTTATTATCGAGTTCGGTGACCGCCTGGACGGTCACTTCTGAGAAAAGGCATTTACACAGAATCGTGTACAGGGTCAATTGATGGTCTGAGAAGACATTACTGAAACCTTTTTCACCTACCCCTAGGTCATTCTAGTCATCCGCTAACTAACGGTATTGCAGGACGATACCATCAGCACAGTCAGCAGCGAGCGTTATCACACATTTCCAATTTTCTCTTTCCTTGACATCAAGCGGGACATGACCTGACAAATGGCGAACCAACTACTCCTAGGATAAGTGTGCTGTAGTGAGGGCCTTAGAGCTTTGCAGAACATTTAGCCTGATATGATATCTGTGCTCAGAGGCTGTTGCGTTGGCAAAACGCGGACGACTGCCGCGCTGGAAGATTTGCCGTGCCCCATTTTTATCGAGCGCAGATTTGCGTAATGCTATCGGCACAAAGATAAGTTGGAAAATGACGTAATTGAAGGTAAAAACTGGCCTGAAAGGACATCAATGGGAAGGATAAGCTGTTTATTTGGGATGGGCTAAATACTCTGGGCATGAATTCTCATGTTCATGCAAGCAACGGTATGTATAGAGCGTTGACGAGAGCAAAACTACTTGCTTACTTCACACTTAAGATGTAATGCTTGCTACTTTAAATATCACGAGTATAATCCATTAAAGCTGTTCAGCCACCACAAACATATGGAACACATTGATGATAACGATCATAGGCTGTAATAAAGGCGGGGCGGGTAAAACCACGACAGCGATAAACGTTGCCGTAGGGTTGGCAATGCAAGGCTATGATGTCTGCCTGGTGGATGCCGACGTACAGCGTTCAGCGGCGCGATGGTATGCTGAAAGGGAGCAAGCCGAATTGGTTCCAACGGTAACGCTTATCGAAAAAAGAGACAATATCTCGCAGACTCTCCGGAGCCTTGATCAAAAGTACGATCATGTGATTGTGGATGTAGCCGGGCGTAACAGTCGTGAGCTGATAACGGGGGGTACCGTCGCTCACCAAATCATAGCGCCACATCAATGCTCACAACTCGATCTCGATACCATGATTGAGCTTGAGCAACAAGTAGAAAGCATGCGTGATTTGAACCCGGACTTAAAAGCGTTCAGCTATCAAAGTATGGCAACCACGAATCCGGTTATACGCGGTAATGAACGTCGGGAGTTTTTGGAGTTCGTAAGTGAGTTCGCCGGTATCAAGCCGCTAAATGCCATCGCTTGCCATCGAAAAATCTATCGTGATGTCATGTCTGAAGGGAAGTCGGTTCTGGAGGCTTCAAATGAAAATGCAAAGACAGAAGTATTGGCGCTGCTCAAGGAGATATTTTAATGGCTCTGAAAAAACCCGTGAGAAGAACCGTGAGCGAGGCCGAGGCGGAGGCATTGGCAAATCGCCTGGCGGATCGTCCCTATGGAGAAACGCATAATTCTTCCTCAGCGTCTGCGGCGCCACCAGAAGAGAAAATTGCTCGTACGACTATTTCGCTGCCATTGTCGTTATTGCGGGAAGTCGAAGATATCGCCCTGGAAAACAAACGTAACGGTACGGATCCTAAAAATGTGAGTGCAATCATCCGTGAAGCATTAAACGCTTATCTAAAGACATAGATAACGTTTTAATTCATCGTCGCCTAGATTTGTTGATGTTGTCTTCTGAGAGCCTGTTTAGAAATTTGTGTATTTGCCTGATTTTGATATGTTCAATCCAACATCAAAAACAGGTTAATTTATGGACGAAAAACAGTTGCAGGCTCTGGCTAACGAACTGGCCAAAAATCTCAAAACCCCTGAAGATCTCAGTCACTTCGATCGGCTGCTGAAAAAAATCAGCGTCGAAGCAGCTCTCAATGCCGAAATGACCCATCACCTCGGCTACGATAAAAATCAGCCTAAACCGGGGACCAACGCCCGCAACGGCTATTCCACAAAAACCGTTACCACTGGCGATGGCCCGCTGGCGCTGCGTACTCCGCGCGATCGTGACGATTCCTTTGAACCGCAACTGGTGAAGAAGAACCAGACCCAGACCCGGATTACCGGGATGGATAACCAGATTTTATCGTTGTACGCCAAAGGGATGACCACCCGCGAGATCGCCGCCGCGTTCAAAGAGCTGTATGACGCCGATGTCTCGCCGGCGCTGGTCTCAAAGGTCACCGATGCGGTCATGGAGCATGTTGTCGAATGGCAAAACCGGCCTCTGGATGCAGCCTATCCCATTGTTTACCTTGACTGTAGCGTTCTAAAAGTCCGGCAGGACAGCCGCATCATCAACAAATCTGTGTTCCTGGCGCTGGGCATCAACATCGAAGGCCAGAAAGAGTTGCTAGGTATGTGGCTGGCCGAAAATGAAGGCGCAAAGTTCTGGCTGAACGTGCTGACAGAGCTGAAAAACCGCGGCCTGAACGATATCCTTATCGCCTGCGTAGACGGGCTGAAAGGTTTCCCTGACGCTATTAACGCGGTGTATCCGGAGGCGCGGCTCCAGCTGTGTATCGTGCATATGGTGCGCAACAGCCTGCGGTTCGTCTCCTGGAAGGACTACAAGGCCGTCACCCGCGACCTGAAAACTATCTATCAGGCCCCTACGGAAGAAGCCGGCTTGCAGGCGCTGGAGAACGCTTCCAGCGCCTGGGACATCCGCTACCCGCAAATAAGTCGAAGCTGGCAGGCAAACTGGGCCAATCTGGCCACGTTCTTTGCCTACCCAACGGACATCCGCAAGGTGATCTACACGACCAACGCCATCGAGTCGTTAAACAGCGTGATCCGGCATGCCATCAAAAAGCGCAAGGTGTTCCCGACCGACGACGCAGTGAAAAAGGTGGTGTGGCTGGCGATACAGGCGGCCTCACAGAAATGGACAATGCCTTTGAGGGACTGGCGCATGGCAATGAGCCGCTTTATTATCGAGTTCGGTGACCGCCTGGACGGTCACTTCTGAGAAAAGGCATTTACACAGAATCGTGTACAGGGTCGCGCTCGGGGAGGCATTGTCAGATCCCGTCTGCCTGGTTGGCTGGTTGGCTGGTTGGCTGATTGGCTGATTGGCTGATTGGCTGATTGTCATGATGGGACCGGGATGGCGGGCTAAAGTGCCATCACCACGGGATGATTCCGCGCCAGAAATTTTCTTCACGCCTGCCAAGCCAGGCGTTATGGCCGCGCCGTCGTGCCGGCAGCGTGTGGAATAGCGGTCTCATTTAATCACCCCATAATTTAATCGACATTTCATAATCCCCGTAGGGACTGTCGCTATCGATGACCCTTTCTTGCTGAAACACCGGGGGACGCGGGCGTTTTACCGGATTAGGAGGGGTGAAAGTGGGAGAATGCCAACCGTAACCATCGTAATGGGGCCGTGCTCTGGAAGGCGCATGCGCGGAAGCAGCAGAACTTCCCGGAAGAGGGTCGGTTACCGCGAACGAAAGAGCATCATCCTTGAAGGTATAGGCGGTTTTTTGCTGGCTGCACAGGGTTCTTTGGTCCTTGGTTTCAAAGTTAATCCCGCCTCGCGTTAACTTTGACACTCCTTTAGCCGGATCCGGTTCAATTTGCTCTCTAAAAAATTGCTGAGGCCGATCGTTGACCGAATAAGACATCTCGGGAACAGGGGAACGGTAAGAATAATCTATTTTATCTTCGGCAGAGCATTCCAACGCTATACCCATTGCCGCTATGAGTAAGGTGGATAGTCTTAAGATACAAATAATAGCCGTGTTGTATTTTCGCCGGGATGAAGCGAAAGGCGCGTCAACATTTTCGGTGGCCGTTAAGCTTCCGTCTGAGGGCGTGAGTGACTTATTCGTTGTTAAAATTGGCATTTATTCCTTTCTCCTTGAACATTCCCCTCCGTTTTGCTGCAAGCGTCAACGTTCACGAGGATGGCACGACCGGGGGAATAACCTTCGCTATTTCTTTTTATGCCGCGCGCGTGCTAAGGATTAACATCATTAACCGACTAATGTTTAAATGTGAAATAAACACCGCTCTAGTTTTGAGGATTTTTGGCGTCTATCCATGTTAAGTAGAGGAAGGTCATGGTGATCCCCCCTCGCGGAGTAATGTATGAAGTATCCCTTTATTGCGTTATGGCTGATAATAATAGGCGTATCTTTATCCGCAGCGGCCCCAGCCGCGACCGGGATATTTCACCCTTTCGCCCATGATTGCGCTACGACGGATAATGTCCCGGCTGGCAAACCGGCGGTTTATTTAATATCCAGTTCATCTCAATACGATGAAAGCATTATCGACGAGATCGAGACGGTATTTAGCCGGCAAGGTTATGCCGTGGATAGCCGTTATCTTGACCAGCATCCCACGCCGTTGGGCTATGTGAATACGGATGACATCCGCGCGGCAACGCTAATCAAAGCGTTAACGGATGACAATGTAAAATATCTGTGGTTTGTCAGGGGAGGATCTGGCGCGCTGAACCTTTATCCTTATTTGTATCGTAGTCGCAACAAGATAGCGGCCTCTTCCCCCAAAGTGCTTATCGGCTTCAGCGATGTGACGGTCCTGCATCACTTTATCAATAACGTCATCAAGTGGCCCAGCGTTCACGGTATTCTTGCGTCCTACAACCGCGAAATGTATGACGTGCGCAAAGAAGAACAGGTGAGTATGTACAGCAGCATTTCGCAGATTTTCCGCACGGTGGCGAACGGTATGACCTATACGGGCATTGAGCCGCTCAATTTGCCCGCCTTCGCGGGCGGCCAAGGCATTGTAAACGGCGGTAATCTGACGTTGATGCAGTCGCTATTCTCCACTCGCTATGAGAAAAGTTATGCCGATAAAGTTCTGCTTATGGAAGACACCGGCGTCACCTATAAACAGCTTGACAGGACACTCCATCAACTCGAGTACATGAAAACTTTCCGTCCCAAGGCGGTCATTTTTGGCCAATTCTATCCCATCGTCGCGGATAAAAAGGAGCGAGATCTCTACCGCTACGTGCTGCAGGACTTTGCCAGACGGGTGGATTTTCCAGTCTATTATTATCCCGAGTTTGGCCATGGAAAAACGAACCAGCCGTTTATTCTGGGCCAACGGATGACCATTCAGTGCAATAAACATTATCGCTATTGCAGTCTGACTCAACCGCCCATCAACGCTGCGTCGTCCGCCTGACGGTCTTTATCCGCCGCGGCTTTAACCGACTCACGCAACCAGCAACGGCCGTAGAAAGCTAAGGTCTGCTTGGCTATCGAGCTACTGTAGTTGCAAATAGTGGGACGCTGCGTCCGCCAGCCCCTGACAGCAGTCGACAAACTTTTGCCGCCGATCGTCCTCGGTGAACCTCTCCCCAAGACCGCCTTTGGCATTGTGCCGCTGCGCTGTTAATTGACGCTCGTCTTTGAAGTGCAGCGTCACGCTATGGGGCAAATTGTCGTGCATTTGTTCTTCTTCGGCGCGCCAGGCGACCATGCTGATGCGGGCCAATTTAACGGGATCGGCCTGCTGCATAACCTGTCGCGGCGTGAAATCGCTTACGCTGAGCCGGCCTTTTTCCAACATGACCTGAACGCAGTAAGGCATGGAAAAGCGGGCCTGCATTTCATTCTCCGGCTGCGCATAGGCCAGGTTACGCCAGTTGGCGATGCCGACTTTGGTAACAACCTGTTCAATATCCTCAGCGTTGAAGCGGTGCTAGGCTTGCAAATCGGCAATCGCATCCAAAATGCGATGCGTGGATCCGCAGCAGGGATGCTTTTTCGGCATGAGGCCAACCCGTTCAATCACATGGTCGGTGGGAATAGAGTGCTCAGGCCGTTGCTGAGCGGATTGACCCGCATACAGTTCGCTAAAACCCTGCGGGCCTTCGATAATGTCCCGCCGGCCGCTCATGCCGGTTTTGGCCAGTACGGCAGACTCCACGGCGCCGCGCGCCGCCATGCCGGCGTGAAACGGTTTTAGCGGCGTACCAAATTGGCCTTTTACGCCGCTGGCCAGGCTTACGCGATACTGAGTGCGCGCGCAATGCCGGCTTCGTCCAACCCCATCAGCCAGGCCACGCCCGCGGCGGTACCGATACATCCCACGGTGGAGGTGCCATGCCACCCGGCGGTGTAATGGGATCGCCCTACTGTTTCACCGATCCACGCCTGGGCTTGGAGGCCTATCAGGTAAGCGTCAATCACTGCCGTACCCTCGCGCCGTTCCGCCAGCGCCACCGCCAGCAGCGCGGGTACCAGCACCGCTGAAGCATGGCTCATGCCCGGTGCGAAGTTATCGTCATAATCAATGGCGTGCGCTGCGGTCGCATTGATCAAGGCCTGAACGGCGGGGGAGCGGTAGGGCACCGTCCAGGCATCGCTTACGGCGCGGGTGGAGAAATCATCTCGCCCCGCGTAAAGACAGGCCAGCGTATCGGTAATGGCCTCTATCGCCAGTTTTCGGGCCTGCGGCGTCAACCTCTTGGGTTGCGCGCACCAGGCGGCGAGAGTCTCGATCACGGTCATGATAAAATCTCCCTTGCGTTGAGCGAGTCAAAAAGCAGTTGTAGAAGTCGGCTGGTTTGAAAACGGTTCACCTCTTGTCCAGGCGTATCGGTGTCTACACGATGGATGATGACTAAGGCCAACGACGGTATCACCAGGCAAAAATGACCGCCCGCGCCGCGCGCCGAATAGCTGCCCTTGGGGAGGATTACCCCCGGCCAGGCGACGCCGTCGCGCGTGACCCACCACATCGCGTCGTAATCGCCGCGGCAGCCGGCGTGGGAGACGGGTAGCGTGCTGCTCTGGACCCAGTGCGCCGGTATCACCTGGCGATCGTCCCATCTGCCCTGCTGCAAAAATAACTGGTCGAACCGGAGCAGGTCACGGCTGGAAAGACGAAAGGGATAGACGGGGTGGTCCGAGAAATCCCCGGGTTCCATGGCGCCATCCTGCGCGGGACGAAAGTCCTCCATGCCGATGGGGCCGGCGATCCGCCGCGCGAAGGCGTCGTGGATCTCCTCACCGGTCAGCTGGCGCCACACGCTGCCGAGGGCGTTGAAGTCCCAGTTGTTGTAGCACCAGTTGTCGCCGGGCGCGTAACGATGGCGCTGAGGTTTGATACTTCTCATCCAGGGGGTTTCGTAATTGGCGGGATGATAAATGCCGGAGCGGGCCATCAGTAAATCATACAGCGTCGCCTGCGCGCAACC
The DNA here is from genome assembly GCF_000517405.1 of Candidatus Sodalis pierantonius str. SOPE. Taxonomy (NCBI): domain Bacteria; kingdom Pseudomonadati; phylum Pseudomonadota; class Gammaproteobacteria; order Enterobacterales; family Bruguierivoracaceae; genus Sodalis; species Candidatus Sodalis pierantonii. The sequence continues at coordinate 1,839,963 of NZ_CP006568.1, forward strand.
GAATAAGGCGCTCAGAAAACTTTTACGCATGGAGTGACAGGGATAGCGCCGTGTATCGTCACCGTAGCGGAAAAGGATGTCGTGCCGGCGCGCGACCAGCATGGCGGCGCTGTCTAGGGTGGATAGATAGTGTTCCAGTGGGCTAAACATGGTCGTTATCCCTCGCTGGCGGCCAAAAACCGGCGGCTGTAGGCGTGCGTCACATTCTCCTGGCGCAGGGCGTCGGCGGTGAATTCCTCCAGAAGTCTACCCTGGTACATGATGCTGACCCTGTCGCATAAGTGTGCCACCACCGCCAAATCGTGCGTGACGAGAAGATAGGTCAATCGACGCTGCCGGCGCATTTGGCTAAGCAAATTAAGGATCTCTGCCTGCACTGAAACGTCCAGCGCTGAGGTGGGCTCATCCAGCAGCAGGATCGACGGCTCCAGGATCAGCGCGCGAGCGATAGCCACCCGCTGGCGCTGCCCGCCGGAAAGTTGATGGGGATAGCGGTAACGGAACGCGTCTGACAGGCCGACGGCGTTCAGCACTTCGCTGATGCGCGTTTCATGGCGATCAAGCCCCTGTAATTGTAACGGCTCTCGCAAAGTATTCCATACCATTTTGCGCGGATGCAATGAGGCATAGGGATCTTGGAACACCATCTGGACATCCCGGTAGAAGCCTTTGTCGCGCCGGTGCTGCTGCTCACGGTTGTTAAGCAGGATATGCCCCTGATAATGATGATTCAGGCCCGCCAACGCGCGCAGGAGAGTTGATTTACCGCAGCCCGATTCACCGATAAGGCCATAGCTTTCACCTTGTCCCAGAAGAATATTGACGTTGTCGACCACCTGACGGCGCTGACGTCCCTCGCCGAAGGCGATGCTTAATGCCAGGGTTTCAATACTGCGCTGTGCGCTGGGAATCACATTCATAGGGCGACACCATAACGATAGCTCGGGCCGTCCAGCCAGGCCGGATCGCGCGCGGGGACGCTAAGCGTCGCCACCGGATGGCGCAGGCGCGGCTGACTGTCGAGTAATGCCCGGGTATAAGGATGGCAGGCGTGCTCCAGCTGCGCCGCGCCAGTTGTTCATCGAGGATGGTCAGTACCTGTTGACGCACGGTAACGTCCAGCGCGCTGGTGGGTTCATCGGCGATGATAAGATCTGGCTCGGGGATCAGCATCATCGCAATCATCACCCGTTGCCCCATGCCGCCCGAAATTTCATGGGGATAGAGCCGGAATACCTGTTCCGCTTCGCGGATATGCACGGCTTCCAGCATCGCCAAGGCTTTGTCGCGGGCGTCTTTTTGACTTACGCGCGCATGCAAGCGGTAGGCTTCGGTAATTTGCTGGCCGATCCGCATCAGCGGGTTAAGGGAAAATTTCGGGTCCTGTAATATCATGGAAATGCGATTGCCGCGGATGCGACGCATCTGTTGCTCGCGGGCATTGAGCAAATCGATATCGCCAAAACGCATCCTGTCGGCGCTGATACGGCCAACTTTGGGCGTCAGCTTGAGCAGCGCCCGACAAGTCTGGGATTTACCCGAGCCGGATTCCCCTACGATGGCCACTTTTTCCCGCCCGACGGTAATGACACATTTCGCACCGTAGGATGATCCTGATAGGCGCCTTTAAACACCACATTGAGATTCTCAACGTCCAACAAAAGATCATTCATAGCGGAGATCCATCACGTCGCGCAGGCCATCGCCTAACAGGTTGAAAGCCAGGCTGGTAAACAGAATGGCCAGACCGGGGATTGCCGCGATCCAACCGTGGTTCATCATGAATTCCCGTCCCGAAGAGAGCATGGCGCCCCACTCCGGGCTGGGCGCCTGCGCGCCCAGCCCGAGGAAACCCAGCCCCGCCGCGGTCAGGATAATGGCGGCCATATTCAGCGTGACGCGCACCACCACTGAGGGCAGGCACATCGGCATTAAATGGTGCAGGATGATATGCCATGAGGACGCGCCCTGTAGCCGTATCGCCGCGATATAGCCCATTTTGCGAATCGATAGCGTTTCCGCCCGCGCCAGGCGCGCAATCGGCGGCCAGGAGGAGAGCGCGATAGCGATAATCGTGTTCTCAAGGCCGGGGCCCAGCGCGGCGATAAACGCCAGCGCCAGAATCAAGCTGGGAAACGCCAGGAAAATATCCACCAGACGCATCAGCACCGTATCTACCCAACCGCCGAAATAGCCGGCGGTGGTGCCGATAATCAGACTGAGCGGGGTGATAATCACGGCGGTAAGCGCGGCGATATATAGCGTAATCCGCGCCCCGAAGATCAGCCGACTGTAAATATCCCGGCCCAGCTCATCGGTGCCGAACCAGTGATCGGCGCTGGGCGGCTGCAGGCGGTGGGACAGATCCTGGACGTAGATATCCTGGTTGGCCAATACCGGCGCCAGGATGAACAACAGCACCAATAGACCGAACAGCGCTGAAGCGGTGCCACTGTAGCCATAGCTGCTGCATCTTTGCCTGCAACGGCGTCGCGGGCGAAGACGCGGCGATCCATTCGCGCCAGGTTGAACGCGGACGCGCCGACAGCGGCTTATTCAAGGAATCGGTCATTGAACCTCCCGGCGGGTGCGTGGGTCGAAGAGGTGATAAAGCAGGTTACACACCACATTCAACAGGACAAAAATCGCGCCGGTCAGTAAGGCGCAGCCCACCACGGCGTTCATGTCGCCGGCCAGCAGCGCATTGGTAAGATAACGGCCAAAGCCTGGCCAGGCGAACACGGTTTCGGTCAGCACCGCGCCCTCCAGCAGCCAGGCCCAAGAGAGCGCCACCACCGTCAGCGTCGGTACCGCCACATTGCGCAGGGCATGCACCCAGACGCAGCGCGCCCAGGAGAGTCCTTTAACCCGCGCGGTGATAATATATTCCTGCGCCAGTTGTTCGATCATAAAGCTACGGGTCATGCGGCTGATATAGGCCAACGAACTCAGGCCGAGAATCGAAGCAGGGAGAATGATATGGCTGAAAACATTGCGGAACACCGCCCAGTCGCCCGCCATTGCGCTGTCGATAAGCCAAAAGCCGGTGACCGGGTGCAGATCGAATTCATAAATAAAATCCACACGGCCTTGGACCGCCGATCCAGCCCAGAGAGGCGTAGAACAGCAGCAAACCCATCAATCCGAGCCAAAAATGCGGCGTTGAGTAGCTGATAAGACCCAAAAAACGAATCAGGTGGTCGAACCAGGAGTTACGGTACATCGCCGATAGGACGCCGGAGGGAATACCGAGGCCGGTACCGATAATCGCCGCCACCGTCGCCAGTTCCAGCGTCGCCGGGAAGACCCGGGCAATATCCTGCGCCACCGACACCAGATAGTCGGCAAACTGCTGCCACAGCGGCTGATCCAGGCCCAATTGGTGATACATCTGGTTATAGGCTTCCTGGCTGGCGTTATCGCCAATGACGGCCACCACCGGATCGATAGGCAGCAGCCGGCCAATGAAGAAGGTTAACGCCGCAAGCCCCAGCAGCGTACACAGGATGGACAGCACGCCTTTCAGCGCGGCGGACAGGTAGCGCCAGACGGGAGAGATGTCCCTCGGCTCGGCTGCGGTGGAGAAAGCCTGCGACATGACGCGCCTCCGTTATTTGCGTGCTTTGTTGTACCAAACGCGAAAACCGTTCCAGGTCCAGTTTTTCAAAACCGGATTGATTCCCGCCGTGCTGTACATCTGGAACATGATCGCCATCGGACCTTTTTGCATGACCTCTTGTTGCAAATCGGCATAGGCGCGACCCGTTTCGCGTCATCGGGTTCCATTACCGCCGTCTGGACTTTTTTATTCAGCTCGGAATCAAAATAGGCGGCGCGCCAACTGGGGTACTGGGTCGCGCGGGCGTTTTTGTCGTTATCCGGATTGAACACCAGCCGCGAGGCGTTGCCGTAAGCGTCCGGCACCGAGGTCTGCCAGGCCATCATGGCGCTCTGAAACTCGCGGCCGCGCACTTTGCTGAACAACTGTGCGTTGGCCATCCGCTCTAACGTGAGCTTTACGCCGATTTTGGCGGCGTTTTGCTGCACGCTCTGCGCGATGGGTGCCGAATGGGGTAGCGTGCCGAAGTAAACGGTGGCACTGAAACCCTGGGGGTAGCCCGCCTCCGTCAGCAGCTGCTTGGCTTTGTCCAGGTCCAGTTTGAACGGTTGGCCGGCCCGGTCGTCCAACGCCCCGAAGGCGCCGATTTGCACGAAGCTGGCGCGGGGTACCCCATGGTACAGCATAACGCTTTTCGCCAGGCCGTCATAGTCGATCAGATAGCGCATGGTGAGGCGGACTTTCTCATTTTTGAAGATCGGGTCTTCATTATTGAACGTCCAAAAGAATAACTGCGGTTTGAGCACTTTCGATACTTTGACCTTATTACCTTCATCAAGGGTTTTCAGGTCATCCGCAGACAGGTCGCGGGCGATATCCACATCCCCTTGGGTGACCAGCCGCCGCTGCGTGCCGGTTTCGGCAACATGGCGAATCAACACCCGCTTCAGCGGCGGTTGTCCGCCCCAGTAGCGATCGACGGCCTGCAACATGACGCCTTCCCCCGCGTTCCAGCGGGTTAGCTGGTAGGGGCCGACACAGGCGGTATGGGTTGTCAGATAGGTGTGTCCCATATCGCCGTTGACCGCTTCCTTTTCCACCTTTTTCCGTTCCAACAAGGAAGAGACATTATTGGCCGCAATCGCCTGTAAGATCAGCGTGGTGGGATAGGGCTTATCCAGTTTGAATACCAGCGTGCGATCGTCCGGTGCCGTGATCGTGTTATCGACGTTTTGCTTGTTAAAGCCGTAATCGGTGATTGTGGCGGCGTTGCCATAACCCAGTTTCACCACCCGCTGCAGCGACCAGGCCAGATCCCCCGCCGTGGCGGGAGTACCGTCCGCAAAGGTGAGGTTGTCGCGCAAATGGAACGTGATTTGCCGGCGATCGGGCGAGACATCCCAATTTGACGCCAGCGAAGGCACCACTTTTTTCTCATCACCGGGATCGAAGTCCACCAGCGTGTCGCACGTATTGGAGTAGATTTCGCTGGTTACCACCTCGCCTATCTGAGCGGGGTCCCAGGTACTGATGGCATCGATATTCCAGGCCATCACCAGCGAATCGGGCGGTGTGGCGGCCTCGGCCGTTGCGCTGCAAGCGCCCGCCGCTAACAGCAGGGCGGCAATTCGGGTCAATGTCATGGTGCTCTCCTAAAGCAATCAATCACAACGTCTCGGGGCGCGGCTGAACAGGGGGTTTTACCTCGGCCGGTATCGGGCACTGGTAGGGAGTGGCGCGGGTTTGTTCAAAATGGACTTTTTTGACCTGGGCAAGCAACATTTTGTCGGTGAGCACGTCAATGCCCGTGACGGCCATGATTTTCGCGACATGAGCCAGGCCCTTATGGGCGGCGGGCATTTTCCCCTGAGCGGTCAATTGCCAGGAATGGCCTGGCGTGCCGATGGCCATCGTCGGCACATGCGCTTGTACCATCGGGATAACCCAACTGACATCCGCCACATCGGTCGAACCGATCATTGGCTCACCGTGGGTGTCGAGGGGGATGATATAGTCGCTCAGGGATTTGGGATGAGCGGGTTTCATTCCGGTCCGACGATAATCGTTTTGAACATCTGCGGCGCTAAGCGTGCTTTGAATCTCATCGGCGAAGGCGTAATCGCTTTGATCGAACGCGACCGGACCCAGCAGCGCGAAATTCTGCTGCATGGCTTCTTCCAGCGGACGGTTACCCAGCAAATTGGCGACCGCGCTCATGATACTGACGGTTAATTGCGTATCGGTCATGATGGCGGCGCCTTCGGCCACCCGTTTCACGCGCGCGTTGAGTTCAAACATGCTTTCGACATCGCGGGCGCGGATGGCATAGCGCCCGGCGGCCTTGGCCTGCACCACGTTCGGCGCGATACCGCCGGAATCAAGCATGGCATAGTGGATACGCGAATCCTGCGGGACATGTTCACGCAAATACTGTACTCCCACGTTCATCAGTTCAACCGCATCCAGTGCGCTGCGGCCCAGGTGCGGTGCGGCGGCGGCATGGGAGGCGCGCCCCGTAAAGAAAAAATCCATACGGGTGTTGGCGAGCGACAGCGCTTTCGCCACCTCATGATGGGCGCTGGGATGCCAGGTAATGGCGACATCGACGCCATCAAACGCGCCGGCGCGCGCCATAAAGGATTTTGCGGCGCCCCCCCTTTCAGCGGGACAGCCGTAATAGCGCACCCGGCCGGGCTGACCTGTTTTGGCCAGCCATTCTTTCAACGCGCTCGCCGCCAGCATCGCCGCCGAACCCAGCAGGTTATGGCCGCAGCCGTGGCCCTGACCGTTGCCCGGCAGCGGCGAATAACGGGCGACACCCGCTTCCTGGCTGAGTCCAGGGAGGGCGTCATATTCGCCCAGAAAGGCGATAATCTGGCCCCCGTGGCCGGCTTCGCCCATCACGGCGGTGGGAATGTCGGCCACGTTTTCCGTCACCTGAAAACCCTGTTTTTTCAACATCGCGGTGTGTTCCGCCACCGAGCGATATTAGGTATAATATATTTCTGGCATACCCCAGATGCGATCGCTCAATGCGCAAAAATCCGTTTTGTGCTCGTCCACCAGATCCCTGACTAACGCTTTGTTCGACATGATTATCTCCGGCATTGCAAGCGGAAAATTGAGGCCGGCGCGGGCCCCGCTGGTTTTCAGCATGCGTCAAGGCCGCCGTTGCGCGCCAATGAACAATTCACAACGGCTAGTCCAAATTTGCATAGTTAAGCGGCGCCGGGGGGCCGCGAGGGTAGCGCGCCTCGCAATGAACGGTGGGTAATGCCGGGCGGGTGAGGAACCCGCTATGGCGCCGTTCTTCCGTGCAAGGCGAACGGCAACGTCAGCTTGCCGCGAGCGCCGGTTCGCAAAGACGGGATGCCTGCTGCCAGAAATGCTCCGCATGGGGATGGCGCAGCACCGGCTGGCGGTAGAGACGGATATCAAGCGTCATATCCCAACAGTTCTGGCCGGCGCGCGAGCGCATGGGCAAAGAAGGAATTTTGACCGTAGCTCAGCCAGGGGATTGGATCGGCGCTCTGGCCAATAGGATAAAGCGGTTTGCCTTCGCTGTCGGGGCGGCAGACGGCGATAGCGCGCTCCTGTCCCAGCGACAGCATAGGGTAGGGCGCCAATTGCTGAATGAGCGCGACCGAGTCGTGAGCGTAGGTCAGCAAAAAATCTGTCTCCCCCGAGTGCAACAACGATATGTGCTCGACAAAGGTCGATTTTTGATCGCACAGACGAATAAAACGGGTGTGGTTGGAACGATTGACCTGATTAATCCACTCCGGAAAAAACGTTAGGGAAAGCGTATTCAGCATGGTAAAGCGCAGCACTGACGTGCGTTTTTGGTAACGCTGGTGCAGGTCGTTACGCATATGGGTCAACGCGAATAGGGTTTCGCTGGCGGTGGAGAGAAAGGTCTGTCCTTCGGGCGTAAGCGTTATCGGGTAGGTATTACGGTTAAATAGCGGCACCCCCAGCCACTCCTCCAATTGTCGAATGCGGTGGCTCAAGGCGGATTGCGTGATGTGTCGTTCATCGGCAGCGCGGGTAAAGCTGTAGCAACGTGAGACACTCAGAAAATCTTCAAACCATTTCAGCTCTATAGCGGATCACCTGTCAGGTTGAGAAATGTGTGTTTTCGGTTGAACAACAAACCGTACGCAAGAAACGCGCCAGAGTGGTAAGGGTTGCCATCGTGCCGCGGGCGCGCGTTTAGACGGGGCAACGGGGCTAATGACGGCCGCGATGCCGCTCAAGGGCCCAGATGTGCACTGGCGTGGTGCGCCTGGCGCATGGGGGGGAAAGATAACATCACGCCATGCTAGTCGCGCTCTTTGCGCGCCTTGGCCCCTTTGCAGGGTTGCGATAAGAAAGTGGGGTGTCACATTTTCCCCTGCCTCAAAGGGCAAAATTGCATTCGCCTCCGTTTCGGCGCAAGGGTCAGATCATTATGATGAAGCAGTCACAATGAATAATGACCTCATCCTACTCAGCCAAATTAGATAATAAATTGGCGGCTATTGCCTAGGCGATAGCGACCCTGCGAGAAAGATTGCCAGCAGGACGAAACATCACGCATACTCTCTAGCGCGGGCGAAAGACAAATATCGCGTTGTCGAAAGATTTTACCTGGCGGTGCTATTTTCGTGGCAAAGCACCTCTTCACACCACCGCCGTGCTCAATGCGGGATAAGGGATACTAGCCACCCAAGACGCTTTTCTTAGCGCTTGTCGGAAAATGCCGTCTAGGATGGCAGCGCCGGCGGTTGTCGCTACTGCCCTTAAGCACGTTTCCCGCGACGCCGCAGGTCAGGTTCGGCCTCACCTATTGAATTGCTATGTCCGAGGTTATCCCGAGGTGGGGTATTAGCCAGGCGCTTGGGTCTGCCGGTTATCCCTCGACGCCAATGTATTCACCTCAGTGTATCAACCTCAGGAGCCGTATTCACCATGATGTCACTATCCAACTCCTCCCCGCGCCCAACGCCGCTGCCGGTGATGATTTCCTGTAGCTGGAAGTTCTTCGTGGCGACGCCGCGCTACGGTAGGTAGCGCAGGAAAATCAGCGCACCCTTGCGCGTTATGCGCAAGGGCAGCATTTTCCCAGGCTGGAACGGCAGGTACTGGATATCCTGAATAAGGACACCCGGATCCCCTGGGTCAGCAAGCTCGGGGATGACTATTATAATTTCTGGCAGGACCAGGCCAATCCGCGCGGGCTACTGCGGCGCACGACGCTCCAGGAGTACCGCAAAGCCGAACCGGTATGGAAAACGGTGTTGGATATCGATGCGTTGGGCAAAGAGGAAGGCAGGGAATGCGTGTATCGCGGTTCGCAGCCGTTGGCGCCGGCATACCGATATAGCCTTATCGCGCTGTCGCCGGACGGCGGTGACGCCGTCGAATTCCGCGAATTTAACCTGATCGCCAAGCGCTTCGTGAAAGAGGGTTTTAACGTGCCTTTGGCTAAAAGCGACGTGTCGTGGATCGATAAAGACACCGTGTTCATCGCCACGGATTGGGGGCCCGGCTCAATGACCCAGTCGAGTTATCCGCGCATCGCCAAACGCTGGCGGCGCAGCACGCCGCTGAGCGCGGCCGAAGGATCTGGGGGTCTTTGCCTACCACGATCGCACGCCGGGTTTTGAGCGCGATTATGTCGGCCGCAGCCTGGATTTTTATCGCCGCGACAATTACGTGCTGACTGCACACAACCAGCAAATCAACATTGCCATTCCGTCGGATGCCGAGTTCAGCACCCACCGCGAATGGTTGCTGATAAAGCTGAGCAGAGCGTGGGTGGTGAACGGGAAACGCTATCCCGCCGGCGCGTTATTGGCGGCGAACTTCGACGATTACCTGGCGGGAGACCGGCGATTGCAGGTGTTATTCACACCCCATGGGCAAAGGGCATTAAGCGATTACGAAAGGACACGCGACCATCTTATCCTCAGTATCATGGAAAACGTGGTAAGCCACCTTGAAGTGTTGGCGCCGCGGTGCGATAGCTGGCAGCGACAATCGCTGGGCAATCGGTCAATGCTCAGCACGCTTTCCGCCGAGGGCATTGATGAGGAAAGCAATGATTACTTTATGACCGTCTAAGGCTTCCTTCAGCCCACCTCGCTGTATATGGGCAATCTCGACGGTGACGGTGTGGAACGGTTAAAGCAGGGCCCCTATGACTTTGATCCTGACCGTTATCGGGTCAGCCAGCACTTTGTCCGTTCCAAGGACGGGACCTCAATACCCTACTTTCAAATAGCGGCCAAGGATCTCCAGCTGAACGGCAGCAATCCCACGCTGCTGTACGGTTATGGCGGCTTTGATGTATCGCTGTTGCCGCATTATTTGGGCAGCGACGCGCCCCTAGCTGGCTGGAGTGCTAGTTCCGGTCACATCCGATCACCGATTCCGATTTCACCCGATCACTAATTCTGATTTCATCCGATCACTGATTCCGGTCGCCCGATCAGCGATTCCGATTCTGTCCGATCGCTCATCTTCTGTTCCGCCATACTCTGGAGACTTTTAGCTTCCGGGGGCATGGCATGGCACGTAAAAAGAAGAAAGCGAGAACGGAAATGTGCATCTATATTAATGTCTTACGTATGAAATTCGAGCAGCGTCGCTCGAATCGCACTATCGCAGCAGCGCTCGGCATAGGCTGTACTACCGTGCACGATATCCTCGGCCGATTCACGGTAGCTAACCTGGTCTGGCCATTGCCGGCGGAACTGTCCCCCGTCGACCTCGACCACCTGCTCTATCCCGGCAAATCCGGAAAAGTTATCAATACCTTACCCAGCTGGCTTGATATCGATACCGAGTTAAGCCGCAAGGGCATGACCAAGCAGCTGCTCTGGATGGAATATCAGTCCGCCGTGGGCGGTGATGCCCTAGGTTACTCACAGTTTTGTGCACTGTTTCGTGACTGGAAAAAGAAGCAGCGGCGTTCCATGCGCATGGAGCACAAGGCTGGCGAAAAGCTCTTCATCGACTTCTGTGGCCCCACCGTACCTATCGTCAACCCTGCGACCGGTAGCGTACGCCAGGTCGCTATCTTCGTCGCTGCCATGGGCGTGTCAGGCTATGCGTATATCGAAGCCTGCGAAGGCCAGGACATGGCATCGTGGCTCAACGCCAATAGCCGCTGCCTGCACTTCATGGGTGGGGTTCCGGAGCTGATGATACCTGATAATCTGCGCAGCGCTGTCAGCACCCCTGACCGCTATGAGCCGGTCATAAACCAGAGCTACCAGGCGCTGGCAAATCACTATGAGACAGTGGTGCTACCGGCGCGCCCGAGAAAACCGAAAGACAAGGCGAAGGCAGAATCAACTGTGCAGCTGGTAGAACGCTGGGTTTTGGCCCGGTTGCGTAAACGTAGGTTCTACTCGCTGGCCGAACTCAACCAGGTGATACGAGAACTCAATCATGAGTTGAATTTGCGCCCGATGCGTCATTACGGCGGACAAAGTCGCCTTGAACGCTTCGAGCAGCTGGACAAACCGGCTCTTGGGCCTCTACCGCCCACACAATGGGAATACAGTGAGTATCTCGTTGCCCGAGTGGGACCTGATTACCACATAGACTACGGCAAAAACTGGTACTCGGTGCCGCATCCGCTGGTTGGCGAGCGCGTTGACGTCATCGCCACCCAACGGCTGGTGCAAATCCACCATAAGGGCGTCTGCGTGGCTACGCACCCTCGCAGCGATAACGCCTATAGGCACACGACTCAGGCGGCGCACATGCCGGCTAACCATAAGGGGCAGAGTCAGTGGACGCCGGAAAGGCTGTGCAGTTGGGCGCTGTCGGTGGGTGTGTGCACACTGAAAGTGGTCGAGTCCATCCAAAAGAGCAAAGCCCATCCGGAGCAGGCTTACCGCTCCGTGCTGGGGCTACTCAATCTGCAATCTGCAACGGCGCTATGAGACGACGCGACTGGAGAAGGCCTGCGCGCTGGCGTTGGAGAAAGGGTGCATTAACCGCTCTTTCATAGCTAACGTATTGAAACACGGTCGTGAAAGTGAGGTCACCCAGGACGGAGCCGGCGTATCAATGCTGGTTCACGAAAACCTCCGAGGTCCGGACAGTTATCACTAAGGAGAATAAATATGGATACACTGTTAATGGCTCTGCGAGAGCTGAAGTTGTCGGCAATGGTCCAGGCGTTGGAGACGCAACGCGAACTCCCGGGGAGTTATGGGGAGCTGGGGTTCGAGGAGCGGTTGTCGCTGATGGTAGAAGCGGAAAATTTGCATAGAAAAAACAACCATATATGCCGTCTGCGACGGCAATCGCAAATGCGCTTGCAGGCAAAACCGGAAGATATCCGCTATATCCCTAGCCGAGGAGTGACACCGGAACAGATGCGAGATCTGCTAGGGGGACAATATCTGAAATATCAGAAAAGCATACTCATCACGGGGCCAACAGGTACGGGCAAAACCTGGCTTAATTGTGCGCTTGGTGAGCAGGCATGCCGGCAGCAATATAGCGTGCGTTACTGGCGAGTGGGTCGGTTGCTGGCCCATCTTCACCAGTGTCAGGTAGACGGGACCTATCTAAAACAGCTTAAGCAGTTAGAAAAAATAGAGTTACTGATCTTGGACGACGTGGGCCTAGAATCAATAAGTCCGATGCAGGCAACGATGCTGTTGGAGGTGATGGAAGATCGCTACGACAAAAGCAGCAGCATCCTGATCAGTCAACTGCCGGTGAAAAAATGGTATGGACTGATAGAAAACCCCACGACAGCTGACGCGTTATTCGATCGGTTAGTACACCCCAGCTATAGACTGGAACTTAAAGGCGAATCACTACGCAAAGAGCAAGGAGTAGCCAGCACAGGAAAAATAGACTAAACCCGAGTCAGAAGATGAGCGAACACGTGAACGAATATCACTGGAATGGGTGATCGGAAAATATCGGAATAACTGATCGGATGTCGCCGGAACAGCTGATCGGATACATCGGAATCTGCATGGAGCGTGGCGGGATGTATGTGGTCGCCAATATTCGCGGCGGCGCCGAGTATGGTCCCGCCTGGCATCAAGCGTCGCTCAAGCAAGACCGAGCCTGTTTAGAAATTTGTGTATTTGCCTGATTTTGATATGTTCAATCCAACATCAAAAACAGGTTAATTTATGGACGAAAAACAGTTGCAGGCTCTGGCTAACGAACTGGCCAAAAATCTCAAAACCCCTGAAGATCTCAGTCATTTCGATCGGCTGCTGAAAAAAATCAGCGTCGAAGCAGCTCTCAATGCCGAAATGACCCATCACCTCGGCTACGATAAAAATCAGCCTAAACCGGGGACCAACGCCCGCAACGGCTATTCCACAAAAACCGTTACCACTGGCGATGGCCCGCTGGCGCTGCGTACTCCGCGCGATCGTGACGGTTCCTTTGAACCGCAACTGGTGAAGAAGAACCAGACCCGGATTACCGGGATGGATAACCAGATTTTATCGTTGTACGCCAAAGGGATGACCACCCGCGAGATCGCCGCCGCGTTCAAAGAGCTGTATGACGCCGATGTCTCGCCGGCGCTGGTCTCAAAGGTCACCGATGCGGTCATGGAGCAGGTTGTTGAATGGCAAAACCGGCCTCTGGATGCAGTCTATCCCATTGTTTATCTTGACTGTATCGTTCTAAAAGTCCGGCAGGACAGCCGCATCATTAACAAATCTGTGTTCCTGGCGCTGGGCATCAACATCGAAGGCCAGAAAGAGTTGCTAGGTATGTGGCTGGCCGAAAATGAAGGCGCAAAGTTCTGGCTGAACGTGCTGACAGAGCTGAAAAACCGCGGCCTGAACGATATCCTTATCGCCTGCGTAGACGGGCTGAAAGGTTTCCCTGACGCTATTAACGCGGTGTATCCGGAGGCGCGGCTCCAGCTGTGTATCGTGCATATGGTGCGCAACAGCCTGCGGTTCGTCTCCTGGAAGGACTACAAGGCCGTCACCCGCGACCTGAAAGCTATCTATCAGGCCCCTACGGAAGAAGCCGGCTTGCAGGCGCTGGAAGCGTTCTCCAGTGCCTGGGACATCCGCTACCCGCAAATAAGTCGAAGCTGGCAGGCAAACTGGGCCAATCTGGCCACGTTCTTTGCCTACCCAACGGACATCCGCAAGGTGATCTACACGACCAACGCCATCGAGTCGTTAAACAGCGTGATCCGGCATGCCATCAAAAAGCGCAAGGTGTTCCCGACCGACGACGCAGTGAAAAAGGTGGTGTGGCTGGCGATACAGGCGGCCTCACAGAAATGGACAATGCCTTTGAGGGACTGGCGCATGGCAATGAGCCGCTTTATTATCGAGTTCGGTGACCGCCTGGACGGTCACTTCTGAGAAAAGGCATTTACACAGAATCGTGTACAGGGTCGCAAGACCGCCACCGCTCCTTTGAGGATTTTGCCGCGGTTGTGAAAGATCTCATTGCACGCAAGGTCACGTCATCACCGCATCTCGGCGCGCGCGGCGGCCTGCTGGTGGGTAATATGCTGACGCAGTATCCGCAGCTGTTCGGCTGCATCGTCTGCGAGGTGCCGCTTTTGGATATGCAGCGCTATACGTCGCTTTCCGCTGGCGCATCATGGATTGCCGAATATGGCGATCCGGACGACCCAGCGTAATGGCACTATATCAAAACCTTTTCGCCGTACCATAATATCAAGGCGGAAACCGCTTATCCGCCGGTGCTGTTTTATACCGCTACCAGCGACGAATCGGGTCAACCCGGCGCACGCACGCAAAATGGCGGCGCGTATGCGGCAAATGGGCCACCAGCAGGCGTATTTCTATGAAAACACCGAAGGAGGGCACAGCGCCGCGGCGGACAAGAGACAAGCCGCGTTCCACAGTGCGCTTGTCAGCGAATTTCTCTGGTCCAGCCTAAACCGCGGCACGCCGGAAGCGTAGGCATTACCGGCCTGCTTCAGCCATATTTACTGGCAGCATGCCGGGGAGAAGGTTTGGTGACCGCGTCCTTCCCGGCATTTAAACGTCGTGGCTTGGGTGTCTATTACCCATACGTCATTTTTGCGATGTAACGTGAATACGGTCTTCTCTATGGCGATGGCGTCATCCGCCAAGTCTTTCTCAATTTCAATCGTCGCTGCGGTGGGATTTTCACCCTGCGCCGTCTGCGTGATGCGTAGATTCCCCGGTTCGGAAAAATAGCCTGCATCCATGGCATTGATGGCTAATTTAATGAGCGGTAATGCATGTTCCTCATTAGTTGCCCATGCCGCAAAGTGGCAGGATAATAATATATTAAGAGCAAAAAATGCTGGCTTCATTGCGCTGCCCCCTCCTGTATTCTTTACTCGAAAAGCCTGTGTCGTAACGCATTATTGATGTGCATTTAGCGTCAGCATAGCATTCATGGCCTGTTCGTCATCTTAGAAACTCTCTTTTATTCTCTCAAATCTAAAATTTTCTTATCAATCCACGGTTCGGTTTAGGCAGGTTTGACCTATTTTTTGGATCAAGGACAATCCGGGTTGACAAGGTCAGACGCCTAATCGCCGTTTGACAGGAAACGCTTAAAATAGGTCTGTCCGCCGGGGGGCAAAGAAGAATGTAGTCGCCTAAGCGATCAGCGGAGCCTGTCTCAGGGCATCCGCGGTTGACGGGGGGTTAATCATTATTCGTCGCGAGAGGCCCGGGAGCGAAACCCGACATTGGCTCAATAATACCGCACCGACAGGCTTCCTCCACAGGGATAGGCTATAACTATGGTTATATTAATAATGATCCAGAAAATTATGGCGCCAATCATTATCCTGATGTGATCCCGTGTGTGCTAACGCGCGGCGACAAAGGCGAGCCGCAGCTAGCGCCTGCCGACCTGCGCAGAATTGACGTCAAAGGAGCGTGATAATGCAACACACCGATTGTGATGTCGTGATCGTGGGGGCGGGCCCGACGGGGTTGATGGCCGCCTACCTGCTTCAGCGCTGTGGCGTCCCCTTCCGCATTATCGACAAAGCCCTGGCCCCCAGCCGAAAATCCCGCGCCGCCGTGATGTCGGCCCGTTCGCTGGAGCTTTTTGCTTTGCTCGGCCTCAGTGAGACGTTATTAACCAAAGGCATCATGACGCAACAAATCGATTTCCATCTCTCGGGCCGTCACAAGGGTGGACTGAATTACGATTTGTGCGAGATAAACGACACCCCTTTTCCCTTTATTTTGATGATCCCGCAGTCTGCAACGGAACAGACGTTGTTGGACCTCCTTGCCGTGGCCGTCAGCGGCATATAGCGCTCCTTTGCGGTGTTGCCAAGTAGAAGCGCCATACTGTTATGCCGGCGATATAACCTTAGCTAATCGGCGCAAGGAGAGTGAATCAATCACGCAATTAATTCATCTGTTCAGCTATATTTTCAGCAATCGTTGATTGGCTGTTTAATTTAAAATAAACCTTATGCATCCTAAAGCAATACACTTACGTAATGACCCTGCGGGAGTGTATTTTAAACGACATTCTCTTTTTGCTTAGCATGCCGTGTAACTAAATGAGGAGCGCATAAATGGACATTAAACAGAAAATCGGCGCAATGACCTTGGAGGAAAAAATCGGTCAGAAAATCATGCTAGATTTCCGTTATTGGGATTCCAACGGCAACGGTAAGCGGGACATGATTGCTCCCGACGAAGCCATTGCAAAGATAATTCGCGATAACGGTATCGGCGGGGTAATCCTCTTTGCCAACAATTTAAAAAATAAAGCACAAATACAGACGCTGACGGACTGGTATGCGGGAATTCATACCGATGGCGATATTCATTTATTTATCGGTACGGATAATGAAGGTGGAAACGTATTTCGTCTCCCCCGCAGTGAATACGTTGCCTTTCCCAATAATATGACCTTGGCGGCAGCCTGGCTGGGCGGCACCGATAAGGAACTTGCCCGCGAACAGGCACAACATATGGCAAGCGATCTGCGGGCGTTATCGATCAATGTCAATTTTGCGCCGATCGTTGATGTCAATACTAATCCGTTTAACCCTGTCATTAATGTCCGTAGTTTCAGCGATGACGTTGCAACCGTTATCACGCTGGCGGAAAGCATTCGCGCGGGCATGCACCAGCAGCAAATGATTACCGTTTATAAGCATTTTCCGGGCCATGGCGCTACGTCGACCGATTCGCATACCGCCCTGCCGCGGGTTGACCGTGACTGCCAGGAGGCGTTCGCAATCGATATTGCACCTTATCAGCACGCCATCGCCAGTGATACGCCGCCGGAGATGATCATGACGGCGCATATCCAATACCCTGAATTGGACGACACCCGGGTGCGTAACCGTAACGGCGTGGATATTACCGTACCCGTCACGATGTCACGTTGCATCCAGACCGACATTCTGCGTAACCAATTGGGTTTCACCGGCGTGACATTGTCGGATGCGCTGGATATGGGCGCCATAACCGATCATTTTAACCCGGATGACGCCCTTGAGCGGGTGTTTACCGCCGGTGTCGATATCGCCCTCATGCCGGTAAGCGTCGCTTCGCCTGCCGAGGCTCAGCGCCTGTCGCAACTGATCGCGCTGATGGCGCAAAAGGTAAAACAAGGGGTTATCAAAGAGGGAGACATTGATGCCTCCGTTGCGAGGATCTTAACGCTAAAGCGGCGCTATCACCTGCTGGAAAAGGGAAAGGAAAGGGCGCCGCAGCCTGCCGCCGATGGACAGGCGCTGGAAAAGCGCATCAGCGCTCGGGCGATTACCGTCGTCATCAATCAGCAATCGACGCTGCCTCTAAAGGACAAAACCCAACGCTATTTTGTGCTGACGCCGTGGGCTGAGCAGGCCCGGGGCATTGCGGCGGTAATGTCACAAGAAGGGTATCTTACGGTGGAGGCGGCAAAGGAGACAAACCTGACGGATGCGGAGATCAAAGCGCGCATCGCGCGCTGCGACGTTTTTATGCTCGGTACGCTCTCTACCGCCTTTTCGCCGGTGGAGAGGGCGGCGTCGCCGTATAAGCCCCAACCCGATGAGACCAGCGATCGCTACCTTGCCTGGCTGCGCTTCGCGGCGGCGCAGGGGAAAAAACGCCTCCATTTATCCCTGCGGGCGCCTTACGACATTGTGAACTTCGCCGCGGAGGTGGACGCAGCCGTTGCTTCTTACTCCTATTATGGCTATGACAACGGCGTTTGGGGCAGCCATGCCATGATCTCGCTGGCTGAAGTGCTTATCGGTCAGCGTTCGCCGCAAGGGAAACTGCCGGTCAATACTTGGCACCATTATGATGTAAAGACCAATAGCGGTACCCTGGCTTATCCCCGCGGGTTTGGGCTTAGCTGGTAACAATAACGGAATGGCTGCCGGCGCGTTTACCGCGGCCAATCTCATGATGAATGACATTCATACCTTGAATCAGGGAGACAATAGTGCGGAGTGACAAAGGAATGGTACGTTGGCTAATAATCCTCGTATGGCTGGGGTTACTGGTCGGCTGTAGCAATAAACGTGCGGCGGAGCGCCTGCCGCCGTTAACCAGCAAACCCCAGGCGTCCGAAATGCGCGGCGTCTGGTGGACGACCCTGTACGGACTTGATTGGCCCGGGCCCTCGACGCTTGATGCGCCCAATGACGCAGAGCGGATTCGACAGCAGCAAAACGCGCTGACGGCCAAGTTGGACAATCTGGTCAAGATCGGGGTTAACACGGTTTTTTTTCAGGTCAAGCCTGATGGTAACGCGCTTTATCGTTCCGAACTATTACCCTGGTCGGAAGTCCTCACGGGAACGGTTGGCCGGGATCCGGGCTATGATCCGCTGGCGTTTATGCTTGCACAAGCGCATAAAAGAGGTCTGAAAGTGCACGCCTGGCTCAATCCTTACCGGGTTACCCTGAATACCCGGCCAGAAACCGCCGCCGCGCTGAATGCCACGCTAAGAACATCACCCGCCAGCGTTTATGCGCTCCATCCTGACTGGATACGTATCGCCAGCGGCCGCTACGTTCTAGACCCCGGCCTGCCCGAGGTGCGCAATTGGGTCGTCAGCGTTGTCACCGAATTGGTCAAAAATCACCCGGTGGATGGGGTGCAGTTCGACGATTATTTTTACTACGAAACCCCCGATTCCCGGCTGGATGATGATGCCATTTACCGGCTGTATGGACAGGATTTTATCGATAAAGCCGATTGGCGGCGCCACAATACCTTGCTGATGATTCAGCAGGTCTCCCAGGCAGTAAAATCCCTTAACGCGCACGTTGCCTTTGGCATCAGCCCCGCCGGCGTCTGGCGCAATGCGGCGGATGATCCCCGCGGTTCGGCTACCCAAGCCGGGGGGCCTGCCTATGATACCGCTTACGCGGATACCCGGCAGTGGGTACGGCTGGGCCTGCTGGACTACATCGCTCCACAGTTGTATTGGCCGGGGGCGCGGCAGATAGTCCGGTATGATGTGTTGGCAAACTGGTGGTCGGAGGTCGTACGCCCTACCCACACCAAGCTCTATATAGGCGTCGCGCTTTACAAAATAGGCAGTCCCACGAAAGTCGAACCGGATTGGGGCGTGGAGGGCGGGGTTGCGGAGTTGAAAAAACAGCTGGATATTAACGACGCCTTACCTGAGGTCAACGGAACTATTCTGTTCAGCGAAGCCTATCTTAGCCGGCCGCAGACCGCCGCCGCGGTGGATTATCTGAAAAGCCGGTGGCAGCCCTGATAGGAAGCAACTGAAATCCACATCGCCCTGCCGTTACCAGCAGGGTCATTGCAACGCATATCGCCCCGCCGTTTTCGGCAAGGCCGTGTCCGGTAGGGGGTTAGGCCGCATAGCGGATACGGTAACTCTGAACCCCCTTGATAAGGAAGACCACGGCAAACATCAGGGTGAAGAACAATACGATGGTCGCCCCCGGCGAGCTATCCAGGAAGAAAGAAACGTACACTCCTAAAAAGCCGCCGGCGACGGCGATGGCCACGGAAGCCAGCATCATTGACCAGAATTTCTTGGTGATAAGGAAAGCTATGGCCCCTGGAGCAATCAATAACGAGACGGACAAAATGATCCCGACCGCTTTAAGCGCCGCTACGATCGTCAGGGCAAGGAAGCAGAGCAGGCCGTAGTGCAATAGGCGCACATTAAGGCTGGAGGCTTTGGCTTGCACCCCGTCAAAGGTTTGCAGCAGCAGATCTTTCCATTTTACGGCGATGAACAGCACCGTAGCGGCGGAAATGACCGCCGCCTCGATGAGATCATCCGCGCCAATTCCCAGCATGTCGCCAAACAAAATATGCTGCAAATGGAGCGTGGACTGCACTTTGACATACATCACCAGCCCGACGCCAAACATATCAGAAAACACGATCCCCATCAGCGTGTCGTGCTTAATGCGACTATTGTTTTTCAAAAAGCCGGTCGTCATGGCGCAAACCAGACCGGCCACGAAAACGCCAACCGCCAGTGGAAACCCGACCATATAGGCGATGATTACGCCCGGAAATACCGCATGGCTCATGGCGTCGCCCATCAGCGCCCACCCTTTTAATACCATCAGGCACGATAGCAGCGAGGCGGGAACGGCGATAAGAAGCACAATCAAGAACGCATTATTCATGAAAGCAAAATGAAAGGGCATCAGCAAAGTGTCTGTCAGGCTCATCCTTTTTTCCGCTTTGTTGAATAAATCCGAAATTTGTGACGACTTCCTCCCTATCAGGGCGATTGTTACATGATGCGGACGCTGTTTGGCATTCCTAACAACGTGATCCGGTTAAGCGCTTTGACCATTGCCATAGCCTCACCTACCTGCGCGTCATAGTCATGCAGACTCAGATGACCACCCAGAAGTATTTTAAACCGGAACATGGCCGTTTCAGCCAGTGAACGCCGGTGATAACCTACTTTCTTTTTCCAGGTATCGTTATTGCCGCTCAGATGCTGATTTGCCACCGCATGGTTACGCTCATGGTATCGAGCTGGCCAATATTGCGCACCACTTCGCGGTGGGATAAGCGGCTTTATTTTTTTCCTCAGCAGAGCATCATGACAGTAACGCGTATCGTAAGCACTGTCAGCCGACGCTTCCCTGATTTTCCGGTGGGTTTGGTTAATCAGCCC
The DNA here is from genome assembly GCF_000517405.1 of Candidatus Sodalis pierantonius str. SOPE. NCBI lineage: Bacteria > Pseudomonadati > Pseudomonadota > Gammaproteobacteria > Enterobacterales > Bruguierivoracaceae > Sodalis > Candidatus Sodalis pierantonii. The sequence goes on from NZ_CP006568.1 coordinate 1,860,625, forward strand.
GGGCAGCGCCTGCGCATCTGTTGTACCGCTTAGCGATAAATCGGCACAGATAATTTCATGTGTCGCGCTATCTACTGCCAGATGAAGCTTGCGCCATACTCTGCGCCTCTCAGCCCCATGCTGCCTGACTTTCCATTCGCCTTCGCCGAAGATTTTCAGGCCGGTGCCATCGATGACCAGGTGTGAGATTTCGCCGCGGGTTGGCGTTTTTATGCTGATGTCGACGGTTTTTGCTCGCCGGCTGACCAGAGAGTAATCTGGGCAGCGCAGCGACAGCCCCATCAGTTTAAAAATCGAGTCAACGAAACCCTGTAACGCCCGGAGCGAAAGGTTAAACACGCGCTTTATCATCAGAACCGTGGTAATGGCCATATCGGTGTAGTGAAGCGGCCGGCCACGATGTTCAGGTGGTGTACTCTCAGTCCATGCAGCAATGGCTGACTCATCAAGCCATACTGTCAGGTCCCCCCGTTGCCTGAGCGCATTGTTATATGCGGGCCAGTTGGTGATTTTAAACTTTTGCTTTGCCATGGGGACCTGATGTTGAAACGAATGTAGTGATCAGAGCCGCCAGTCACCTAAAAGTTCGATTTATTCAACAAAGCCCCTTTTTTCCTTAACTCGGTGCGAGCGCGTTTACGGGAGGCCAATAAGCCGTGCCGCGGCGCCAAAACGAATGCCAGCAAAAAGAGGAGGGTTTGCAGCGAAACGATCAACCCGCCGGTGGCGCCGTCAAGAAAGTAACTGCTGTACGCGCCCACGAAACTGGTTAGCGCGCCCATAGGCACCGACACCATCTGCAAACGAGGGAAACGATCGGTCAGCAGCCAGACGGTGGCGCCGGGCGTCACTATCATGCAAATTACCAGGAGGGCGCCGACTGTCTGAAGCGCGGCGACCGTCGAGGCGGCCAGCAGAGTGAAGAACAAACACTTCAGCCCCACCGGATTAATCCCAACGGAACGCGCATGATTTTCATAAAGAATACCACCATCAGATCTTTCCACTTCACCAGCAAAATGGCCAGCGAGATACAGCCGATGAGCGCCAATTGCACAATATCGGACGGCGCAATCACCAACAAATTGCCCAGCATGATCGTCTTGATATTCATCGCGGCGAGCCGCTGCGACAGCATAAATAGCCCGAAGGCGAAGAAAGATGAGAACGTCAACCCGCGGCGAAATCTCACACCTGGTCATCGATGGCACCGGCCTGAAAGTCTTCGGCGAAGGCGAATGGAAAGTCAGGCAGCATGGGGCTGAGAGGCGCAGAGTATGGCGCAAGCTTCATCTGGCAGTAGATAGCGTGACACATGAAATTATCTGTGCCGATTTATCGCTAAGCGGTACGACAGATGCGCAGGCGCTGCCCGGGCTGATTAACCAAACCCACCGGAAAATCAGGGAAGCGTCGGCTGACAGTGCTTACGATACGCGTTACTGTCATGATGCTCTGCTGAGGAAAAAAATAAAGCCGCTTATCCCACCGCGAAGTGGTGCGCAATATTGGCCAGCTCGATACTATGAGCGTAACCATGCGGTGGCAAATCAGCATCTGAGCGGCAATAACGATACCTGGAAAAAGAAAGTAGGTTATCACCGGCGTTCACTGGCTGAAACGGCCATGTTCCGGTTTAAAACACTTCTGGGTGGTCATCTGAGTCTGCATGACTATGACGCGCAGGTAGGTGAGGCAATGGCAATGGTTAAAGCACTTAACCGGATCACACTGTTAGGAATGCCAAACAGCGTCCGCATCATGTAACAATCGCCCTGATAGGGAGGAAGTCGTCACAAATTTCGGATTTATTCAACAAAGCGTTATGTAGCTCGCTGAGCAGTTGATCTACAACTAATGTTGTTTTTAATATCTGTTTCCCCTGTATATCAAACGCGATAAGATCCCCCCGGCCGGCCTTTTTTGCGTAAGTAATAATGTTGTTTTGGCCTACTAATTTGTAATCGACAATGTCTGGCGACGAAATAAAGATTGTATCAACCGTCTGTGGCACTTGAATGACGCGAGTATCCCCGGCGCGAGGTAAGTTTCAGCTGCACCGGCGTAAGAAATCGAGCTAATGAAAACCCATACGCCCATGGCAATGAGACAACCTAAAGGGGGACGCGATGTTTGGTTTTTACAGATAGGCATCGCCATTATCCTCTCAATTCCTTTACGTTGCTGAATTGAGGTAAAACTTTTTTGATACTGACTCTGGATGAGACGAGTTGTTTCTCATCGTTGGGTAAAAGTAATATCTCGCCCATACTTTCTAGAACTTTTATCTCGGCTAACTGCGCAGTGGTGAGCTTTAATGCCACGGTTCCCAGAGGCTCATCATTCGTGATTTTAGCTTTCCCCTCGGAGGATCGTCGTTCGATGTTGATAATCGGAATATTCTCGTAGAGACGGTAAAGGACATGGTCTTTATTTTCATTCACGCCATAACTCTCACTTTCACCGCTATTAAGTGTAATTTGGTTCGCGCTGCGCACTTCAGTAAGTCTGATATAAAGCGAGAGGGTATCTCCGTTACTTACAGAGGTCAGTAGATACTCGTCTTTTTTACTGATGGGGAAATGGTAAATCACCCCAGAAGGAAGTTGATGATGACCGGTAACGATGCGGCTTACCGGTTGTTCGAGGACCGCCATGGTGAAATGTGCTCCTTTCGCTACGTGTTCTCTAAGTCGATAGCCTGCAATAACACCATTATTTATTTTGCTGATATCGCGTTTGTCATTATTAGCGTCATGGGTCTTGATATATTTTAAGGTATAGTCTTGTTCCGTTAAAAGGTCATTTGGTTTCAGGTCTTTTGAAGCCTCGGCCGTCAGGATGACGCTTCCAACGTCCTAAGTGGCTTCATTGGACTGTTGCAGTTACATAAATATTCCGACAAAGCCTACCGCCGTCACCGCAATAGATAATATAAATAACCATCTGTAATTCATGAAAAAATCTCGGTCTTAAAAATAATCGCATGACAGGTGTCAGACAACAGAAATGCGGCGGCTATTGCAACGCCATAGGGCACGCCATGGCGTAATGTTGCTTGACGAAAAAATAGGATGCCTGCCAGTGCAATGAATCCGCCTATCAGTGCGGTGAGGAAGAGAAATGACATGTAGGCACGCCAGTCAAAAGCTAATGACATAACCGCTAATAGCTTAACATCGCCTCCCCCCATTAAATTTCCCATAAAAAGCAGCAGCCCTATGCCGAGCACGACTAGCGCGAGAACCATGTTTGGCATCTTGCCCGTGATGAGATTTATCGTGCACAGTACGGCAAACAATAAGGCAATATCGCAATTAGTGATAATCCGCGCGCGAATGTCTGTCACTGCGATGCGCACCAGTAAGCAAATGACCCTGTACACGATTCTGTGTAAATGCCTTTTCTCAGAAGTGACCGTCCAGGCGGTCACCGAACTCGATAATAAAGCGGCTCATTGCCATGCGCCAGTCCCTCAAAAGCATTGTCCATTTCTGTGAGGCCGCCTGTATCGCCAGCCACACCACCTTTTTCACTGCGTCGTCGGTCGGGAACACCTTGCGCTTTTTGATGGCATGCCGGATCACGCTGTTTAACGACTCGATGGCGTTGGTCGTGTAGATCACCTTGCGGATGTCCGTTGGGTAGGCAAAAAACGTGGCCAGATTGGCCCAGTTTGCCTGCCAGCTTCGACTTATTTGCGGGTAGCGGATGTCCCAGGCACTGGAGAACGCTTCCAGCGCCTGCAAGCCGGCTTCTTCCGTAGGGGCCTGATAGATAGCTTTCAGGTCGCGGGTGACGGCCTTGAAGTCCTTCCAGGAGACGAACCGCAGGCTGTTGCGCACCATATGTACGATACACAGCTGGAGCCGCGCCTCCGGATACACCGCGTTAATAGCGTCAGGGAAACCTTTCAGCCCGTCTACGCAGGCGATAAGGATATCGTTCAGGCCGCGGTTTTTCAGCTCTGTCAGCACGTTCAGCCAGAACTTTGCGCCTTCATTTTCGGCCAGCCACATACCTAGCAACTCTTTCTGGCCTTCGATGTTGATGCCCAGCGCCAGGAGCACAGATTTGTTGATGATGCGGCTGTCCTGCCGGACTTTTAGAACGATACAATCAAGATAAACAATGGGATAGACTGCATCCAGAGGCCGGTTTTGCCATTCGACAACCTGCTCCATGACCGTATCGGTGACCTTTGAGACCAGCGCCGGCGAGACATCGGCGTCATACAGCTCTTTGAACGCGGCGGCGATCTCGCGGGTGGTCATCCCTTTGGCGTACAACGATAAAATCTGGTTATCCATCCCGGTAATCCGGGTCTGGTTCTTCTTCACCAGTTGCGGTTCAAAGGAACCGTCACGATCGCGCGGAGTACGCAGCGCCAGCGGGCCATCGCCAGTGGTAACGGTTTTTGTGGAATAGCCGTTGCGGGCGTTGGTCCCCGGTTTAGGCTGATTTTTATCGTAGCCGAGGTGATGGGTCATTTCGGCATTGAGAGCTGCTTCGACGCTGATTTTTTTCAGCAGCCGATCGAAGTGACTGAGATCTTCAGGGGTTTTGAGATTTTTGGCCAGTTCGTTAGCCAGAGCCTGCAACTGTTTTTCGTCCATAAATTAACCTGTTTTTGATGTTGGATTGAACATATCAAAATCAGGCAAATACACAAATTTCTAAACAGGCTCGCAAGAAAGAACGATAAATGTGAGGCTCCCGCCAGACTTAATACGTTGAGCACACTTTCTCCTGATATCAAACTTGATGGCAAACAGCCTCTCTATCAAGTCACTCTTTGCTATCAAATCGGTATTGGTAACACCTTTAACCCGCTTGGCGGCATAACCGCTTACGCTATTACAGTTGCGCGATAACCTGCGCAAATAAATGACGTGGAATGACAGGAATAATCATGTGTAGAATAAAAGTGAAACAGCGTCTTCGTCTGTTATGCTATAACGAATGCGGCTCGTATGCTGTGTGTTGCGCATTATTGTCAACGCTCATGGTCACGCTAACCGCATTTGGCCTAGACAGTGCCCACTTCTTGAACCAAAAAGCCCGGCTTTCGAATGCGCTAGAGCAAGCGGCGCTGGCGCTCACCGCCGAAGATAGCCCTGAAAAACGCGGCAATGTTGAGCGACATCGCCAGCTTGCCACGGAATATGTTCGGGCGTATATGCCGCAGCTAAAGGAAATGCCGAGCATTGAAGTTAGCATTAGGCCCTCCGGCAGCGATCAGGCCAATGCAGACTATGTTGAGTATCATGTCCAGGCGCAAATCGTTCACCACGCTTGGATTGCATCCGATTTGTATCAAACTTTTCCCGCCTCCGTGGACGTTGGTGACAATGCCGTGGCACAAAAGAAATTCACCTCTAACAATGCTTTGTTGAATAAATCCGAAATTTGTGACGACTTCCTCCCTATCAGGGCGATTGTTACATGATGCGGACGCTGTTTGGCATTCCTAACAGCGTGATCCGGTTAAGCGTTTTGACCATTGCCATAGCCTCACCTACCTGCGCGTCATAGTCATGCAGACTCAGATGACCACCCAGAAGTGTTTTAAACCGGAACATGGCCGTTTCAGCCAGTGAACGCCGGTGATAACCTACTTTCTTTTTCCAGGTGTCGTTATTGCCGCTCAGATGCTGATTTGCCACCGCATGGTTACGCTCATGGTATCGAGCTGGCCAATATTGCGCACCACTTCGCGGTGGGATAAGCGGCTTTATTTTTTTCCTCAGCAGAGCATCATGACAGTAACGCGTATCGTAAGCACTGTCAGCCGACGCTTCCCTGATTTTCCGGTGGGTTTGGTTAATCAGCCCGGGCAGCGCCTGCGCATCTGTCGTACCGCTTAGCGAATAAATCGGCACAGATAATTTCATGTGTCGCGCTATCTACTGCCAGATGAAGCTTGCGCCATACTCTGCGCCTCTCAGCCCCATGCTGCCTGACTTTCCATTCGCCTTCGCCGAAGACTTTCAGGCCGATGTCATCGATGACCAGGTGTGAGATTTCGCCGCGGGTTGGCGTTTTTATGCTGATGTCGACGGTTTTTGCTCGCCGGCTGACCAGAGAGTAATCTGGGCAGCGCAGCGACAGCCCCATCAGTTTAAAAATCGAGTCAACGAAACCCTGTAACGCCCGGAGCGAAAGGTTAAACACGCGCTTTATCATCAGAACCGTGGTAATGGCCATATCGGTGTAGTGAAGCGGCCGGACACGATGTTCAGGTGGTGTACTCTCAGTCCATGCAGCAATGGCTGACTCATCAAGCCATACTGTCAGGTCCCCCCGCTGCCTGAGCGCATTGTTGTATGCGGGCCAATTGGTGATTTTAAACTTTTGCTTTGCCATGGGGACCTGATGTTGAAACGAATGTAGTGATCAGAGCCGCCAGTCACCTAAAAGTTCGATTTATTCAACAAAGCCCTTTAGACTTTGAAAAAGATGGCATGAGTGAAGATGTCATAGAGCAAAACACCGGTTGTATAAAAAAAATTAACCGATTGAAGCGTGATGCTATGAGGGAATTCCATAACATTCATCGTTTCGATAAAAACAGCCGCATCGCCATTGTGCCTTTTGATACAGGGGTACTTTATAAAGAAAAGTGTTATATGCCGTTAATGGGCTTTGTTGAATAAATCGAACTTTTAGGTGACTGGCGGCTCTGATCACTACGTTCGTTTCAACATCAGGTCCCCATGGCAAAGCAAAAGTTTAAAATCACCAACTGGCCCGCATATAACAATGCGCTCAGGCAGCGGGGGGACCTGACAGTATGGCTTGATGAGTCAGCCATTGCTGCATGGACTGAGAGTACACCACCTGAACATCGTGGCCGGCCGCTTCACTACACCGATATGGCCATTACCACGGTTCTGATGATAAAGCGCGTGTTTAACCTTTCGCTCCGGGCGTTACAGGGTTTCGTTGACTCGATTTTTAAACTGATGGGGCTGTCGCTGCGCTGCCCAGATTACTCTCTGGTCAGCCGGCGAGCAAAAGCCGTCGACATCAGCATAAAAACGCCAACGCAGCGGCGAAGTCTCACACCTGGTCATCTATGGCACCGGCCTGAAAATCTTCGGCGAAGGCGAATGGAAAGTCAGGCAGCATGGGGCTGAGAGGCGCAGAGTATGGCGCAAGCTTCATCTGGCAGTAGATAGCGCGACACATGAAATTATCTGTGCCGATTTATCGCTAAGCGGTACGACAGATGCGCAGGCGCTGCCCGGGCTGATTAACCAAACCCACCGGAAAATCAGGGAAGCGTCGGCTGACAGTGCTTACGATACGCGTTACTGTCATGATGCTCTGCTGAGGAAAAAAATAAAGCCGCTTATCCCACCGCGAAGTGGTGCGCAATATTGGCCAGCTCGATACCATGAGCGTAACCATGCGGTGGCAAATCAGCATCTGAGCGGCAATAACGATACCTGGAAAAAGAAAGTAGGTTATCACCGGCGTTCACTGGATGAAACGGCCATGTTCCGGTTTAAAATACTTCTGGGTGGTCATCTGAGTCTGCATGACTATGACGCGCAGGTAGGTGAGGCTATGGCAATGGTCAAAGCGCTTAACCGGATCACGTTGTTAGGAATGCCAAACAGCGTCCGCATCATGTAACAATCGCCCTGATAGGGAGGAAGTCGTCACAAATTTCGGATTTATTCAACAAAGCGCCGTTAATGATGAATACAGGTTATCATCCTATACAAATGTTTTATCTTTCCAACAAGGCTCGAAATCTGCAAAATATTCCTGAAAGTCTAATCAATAAGTATCAATTGTCAACGTATGCAGATGTTCATCGCACTTTTTCATTGTACGAACTTGTGAATATCAAGAATTCAATAAAATATAGAGATAAGCTTCTATTCACAAAATCTGGTATAAATTCTGATGGTCAACTTCTTTTTTATAATGAGGAGGCCGAAAGGATGATGCATGCTGCTGGTGTTGAACATTATAATCACATACTCCATCTATTGCTTATGGGCTTTCATCGACCGTTTAAAGATAAACACGGTGATATATTTAAGGATACGCTAGTTAACGATCATTACTTGCCAAAGCTTTTTAGAAATCTCTGTTTAGGCGGCTCCCCCAATAATGAGGCCTTACTGCTTACCAATAACATCACCCAGTTGGAACATAAAATCAAGGGTATCGGCGGAGGCGGCAATACCGTGGTGTTGTCCGGGATCCTTTTTGCCTCACGGCTTTTGAGTGAAGAAGACGATAAGCACACCGTCAAAAAAATAATTTTCATCAGTGACACTGAAGATAACCATATTGATTTCACTAATGACTTTATCCGTCAAGGTCTCTGTCGGGATGTTAAATGGCAACTTAGCGTGATACCGATATCTCACACGCCTAAAATAAAATGGAATACGTGCTTACTGTCTCCAGAGACCCGAACTACGACCGTAGAAGGCGTGGATACACCCATACCAGCAGTGACAAAGCCTTCAGAATTTGCGACTTCCTTAAAAGAAGCTGTACATGGTAGCGAAAAAATAGGACACAACATCGTAAAGGATTAATAGTGAGAATGTTCTTTTAGCCTGGCGTTGCCATGAAGCCCTATTGGCGGCGCCGTCGAATACATGGTATACCGTCATTGCGCGCGCCTAAGCGGCGTTAGCTGCCGTTAGGTGTTTCCTTCAGACGGCCATCTTCGATAGCCGCTGGAGAGGGTGCCCTTAACGCTTCGCGCCGCGCCTTGCCCCTGGCGGGCGTGATCGTTGCCGCAGACGGATGACCAAACTGCGCGCTGACAAAATTGCTCAGTGCCACGACCTGTTCATCCTCAAGCCATTCGGTAAACGCAGGCATCATCACCGTAGTGTTTTGGCCGCGACACGACACGCCGGTGAGGATCACCGCGACGACGTTGCGGCTGTCGTAAGCCCCTGTCGTGGTATGGTGAAACAGCGAAGGAAAACCCTCGCCGTCGCCGTTACCCTCCCCTTCGCCGCCGTGACAGGACGCGCAGTGGCTATTATACAGTCCAGCGCCGGTTACGCTGGATAGCCGTCCGGCGCGCAGGGCGTAGACGGTGGATGAGGCCGTTCCCCAGCGATCCCGCGGCCGCGTTTGCCTATTATCTCCCACCGCCGCCAGGGAGCCGATGTATTCCGCTATGGCCAAACGGTCCGTTTCCGTCAGGTATTGTAGGCTTTGTTCAATTGCCTCGGCCATGCCGCCGCCGGCGGACGCTTTATCCTTAATACAGCCGCTTTTCAAATAGCTTGCCAATTCCGTTCGGTTCCAGGTGCCGATGCCGGCGTTACGTTCCGGCGTAATATTGAAGGCCACCCAAGATCCCAAATCCCCTCCCCCGAAGGCTTTGGCATTGTCCATGCCATAGGTGAAGGTACGAGGGGTATGGCAAGTGCCGCAGTGTGCCAGCTCCTCGACCAGATATCGGCCGCGGTTCCAGGCCGGCGTTTGTGCGCGGTCATCTTTTAATTCGCCGCGCGCCAAATGAAGCCAGCGCCAAAACGCCAATCCCCAGCGTTGATTAAAGGGAAAGGAAAGTTCCGTTGACGGTACGGAGGATGCCGCCAGCGGCAGCGACATGAGATAGGCTTTTATCGCCAGGACATCCTCGCGTTTCAGCTTGGCGTAGGCGTCATAAGGCATGGCGGGATACAACAGATGGCCATCTTGGCTGACCCCTTCGCGAACCGCGCGGACAAAAGCCTCGTCGCTCCAGCCGCCGATCCCGCGGATCTTATCGGAGGAAATATTTGTGCTGTAAATGACGCCAACAGGCGTGGCCAACGGATAACCGCCGCCGAAATCGAGCGCGGCGCCCGGCGCGGTGTGGCAGGCGCCACAATCGCCGGCGAGCGTGAGGTAACGGCCGCGGGCGATGAGATCCGCCGCGGGAGGCTGCGGCGCCTGGGCTTGCGCCCCGCTGACCGCCAGGAGCACGGGGAGCAGGGCGAGCAAGCGTGTTCTTAAGCCATCATTGCCCATCGTGTCCTCACGTCGCCAACGGCCAACGATTGTTCACGCCAAATGGTCCAGCACCTCATCGGCCATGCGCAGCGCCAGGGCGGTGCCGGTCAGCGTTGAATTTACCGTGACGGCGGAAGGCATGATGCCGGTGCCGGCAATAAACAAATTCGGATGATCGTGGGCGCGGCAGTCGCCATCTACAACCGAATCCGCCGGATCCCGACCCATGATCATCGTGCCAGTAATATGCTGGTTGTTGTCATAAACACCCCGCTCGCTGTATTCCGCCTCTGTACCGCCCAGTTGTCCGACAATATTTTGAAAATCCCTTAAAGATTGGTCATAACCACGATGCACATAGTCGGGAAAACGGTAATGGACTTCCAGGCGGGGGAGCCCCCAGGCATCCCGAGCGGTCTTGCTTAATACCACGCGATTGTCAGGATCGGGCAACATCTCCAGTAAAGATTTAAGCTGCACGTAATGCGCCGACTGATATAGCAACCGTTCGTTCAACTACTTGCCATAATAACCCTGGCGAATAAGCCGCTCGGTCAAAAAACGAACCGGTGAGGTATTGGCGACATCAATGCGCACGGGGCTTTGTTGAATAAATCGAACTTTTAGGTGACTGGCGGCTATGATCACTACATTCGTTTCAACATCAGGTCCCCATGGCAAAGCAAAAGTTTAAAATTACCAACTGGCCCGCATATAACAATGCGCTCAGGCAGCGGGGGGACCTGACAGTATGGCTTGATGAGTCAGCCATTGCTGCATGGACTGAGAGTACACCACCTGAACATCGTGGCCGGCCGCTTCACTACACCGATATGGCCATTACCACGGTTCTGATGATAAAGCGCGTGTTTAACCTTTCGCTCCGGGCGTTACAGGGTTTCGTTGACTCGATTTTTAAACTGATGGGGCTGTCGCTGCGCTGCCCAGATTACTCTCTGGTCAGCCGGCGAGCAAAAACCGTCGACATCAGCATAAAAACGCCAACCCGCGGCGAAATCTCACACCTGGTCATCGATGGCACCGGCCTGAAAGTCTTCGGCGAAGGCGAATGGAAAGTCAGGCAGCATAGGGCTGAGAGGCGCAGAGTATGGCGCAAGCTTCATCTGGCAGTAGATAGCGTGACACATGAAATTATCTGTGCCGATTTATCGCTAAGCGGTACGACAGATGCGCAGGCGCTGCCCGGGCTGATTAACCAAACCCACCGGAAAATCAGGGAAGCGTCGGCTGACAGTGCTTACGATACGCGTTACTGCCATGATGCTCTGCTGAGGAAAAAAATAAAGCCGCTTATCCCACCGCGAAGTGGTGCGCAATATTGGCCAGCTCGATACCATGAGCGTAACCATGCGGTGGCAAATCAGCATCTGAGCGGCAATAACGATACCTGGAAAAAGAAAGTAGGTTATCACCGGCGTTCACTGGCTGAAACGGCCATGTTCCGGTTTAAAACACTTCTGGGTGGTCATCTGAGTCTGCATGACTATGACGCGCAGGTAGGTGAGACAATGGCAATGGTTAAAGCACTTAACCGGATCACACTGTTAGGAATGCCAAACAGCGTCCGCATCATGTAACAATCGCCCTGATAGGAAGGAAGTCGTCACAAATTTCGGATTTATTCAACAAAGCGTGCGCACGGCAGAACGTTCCCGACGAAAGGGCCCATCGCGGGTATTATTAATGCTGCCTGGGCGCATCGGCCCGCGGCCGAAATAGACCGGTTCGTCGGCGAAAAAGATGACCGAGGCGCCGGGATGATCCATCAAATTACGGCCAACCATACCCGAGCGGTTGGCAATACCGGCAGGAAAGCGCTTGCTCTGCGACATAAGCAATAATTTTGGGCTTTCGATGCCGTTGGCGGTGAGAACAAAGCATCGCCCCCAGATTTTATGGCTTTGTTTATGAGCCTGTACACGATTCTGTGTAAACATCCACCGTTCGCGGCAGATAATAAATATCTGTACTTCCATCAGTTATTATGATAACTAGATATGTGATGTTATCATCTGGCCAGTATATACAGAGTTTTTTTGTTATTAAAGACATATTATAACCTCGTATCTACAGACCAATCTTTTGAGTCGGGTTCAGCGCTTGCCTCCTACAGAAGAATCTAAATACCTATTAATGTGCGTCTTTATTCCTCTGTAAGACTATGAGTATGCGCGGTGCCAGCATCCGTTCACCGTGAATTACCCCTTCACTATACTGTCAAATGGGATCCCCAGGATTAGGCAATACTGTATTAATTTTCGCCTGGTTAAATTTTTGGTCAATGCTTGAACAGTTATGTCTTGCAAATGCGGCATACGGAATAGCAAGAGTCCATTACCATTACACACCAATGATGTCATTACCCCTCCCCTCCTCCTTCCTTATAAGCTTGCAAGGTCCTAACGAGTGGAGTGCAGTTTTGAAAAATCCCTCCCTTTGGCACGCAAAAATTTGCAGAATTCACGTAGCGCAACTTCCGTATTTGGCACATGTTCCACTACACTTATTCTGATTGTAAGCTATTGTCGCCCATCGATAGGCATCAAGCTACCTTCTTGCGTTTGCAACGGCTATATGATGTGTTATGATCCATCTGTGACAACCACCTTTCTTTATTATCCTATGCAATGCTTCATTATTGAACAATGAGCGGATCCAACATAACCGACCAACGGACTGTGGCCAGCGCGCGCTCGAACCATTCGTGAACGATAAAATTTTGTTGTTAGACCGAGCTACGGACGCCGGCATAATTGAATGTACTCTCGTTGAAGAAGTGTCTCAGACATGGGCGAGCTATAAGCAGGTCGCACGCAAGTATCTATCGAGATACAGCTTGCATCAAATATGTCGTAGGTCTGAAATTATCTTGGGTGCCACGATTTTGTCTACGCATAGTGGTGTGGAAGATTTGTTTCTACTACTAAACACCATGGATAGTTGATTGACGTTATTTATTTGTGCGCAAGTAATATGTTTTGGGTATTGTCATGCCTAATATTTATGAAGTATGATAAAAAATCAAGATTTTTAACCAACATTAATAATGCATATTACCTGAGATTGGTCATAATCTGCCCAATCAGCTTGTTGGTTCCAAGCCCTCAGCCACCACTGAGGTACCTTGTTTCTTAGGGAGACAATGATGTGCTGGTTTGGCTGCATCTGCAGTACATGAGTGCAGATCATGAATAAGTAGCACCTCATACCCAATACATACTAGGTATGAGGGGTTTTATTTATTCATACGCATTACTTATGAATTTTTTCATAGAGTAGGTGATTTGGGACTCGATAGCTGAAATGAAGCATATCACCCTGTCGCAATGCTCCCATTCGACGAGTAGGTCTGACTTAACTCATTAGGTAAAAAACGGTCTTCGCTAAGACTACTTATCCCCTTTACCAGGTCACTGCGGTTTCTAGACATAGGGTATGCTTATGGCTTAATAATACCTATGACTTGTGACTTAATTGTTGTTACTTCATTAGTATTACTTATCTGTTATGAGTCATGATTTCATACATCATAACTTAACCTCGCCAAGATATCTTTAGCACTTAGCACTTAGCACTTATGAAAACATTGTCTTGGCTTCTACTCAACAAATAAATTACGCACAACCTGAAAAATCAAGACATAGGCAATTGATTAGACAGGTAAATGTGGTTGAGAAATAGTCATAAACGTTGGAATTGGTCATCTACATCTAGCAGTGCGATAAATTTGAAACTAATCAAAGGTGTGATGTGTGAAATACTACTAATTCGGTCATACGAATGCATAGCAGTGTATAAAATAGAAGAAAGCTTTAAGAACATATAAAAGCAACCTATAAAATTACAGTTATATGAAGTATTACATACTATATACTGAGTATTACTTGATAAGATATCGTAGCACTTCATAGTAAGACATATTCAATGGAAGAACAGAGTGTACAAGGCCGGAATTACTTATCACGTTGAGCCAATACGAAAGAGTGTATGTACTAGTTGTGTACTACCACGAAGAAGTGAAGAGGGGCTGTTGTAGATTGGTGTAACCTATCCACTGTATAGAGCAGGCGAAACCTGAATTTGACTTAGACCCTGCATTGCATGATTAACTTGAAAAGGCATTGAGACTCATCATTGTGCTTCTAATCGTGCGGGTGTCTCAGGTCTAGATGAATATGACAAGGAGCCCGTACCGGATTCTGTGTAAATGCCTTTTCTCAGAAGTGACCGTCCAGGCGGTCACCGAACTCGATAATAAAGCGACTCATTGCCATGCGCCAGTCCCTCAAAGGCATTGTCCATTTCTGTAAGGCCGCCTGTATCGCCAGCCACACCACCTTTTTCACTGCGTCGTCGGTCGGGAACACCTTGCGCTTTTTGATGGCATGCCAGATCACGCTGTTTAACGACTCGATGGCGTTGGTCGTGTAGATCACCTTGCGGATGTCCGTTGGGTAGGCAAAGAACGTGGCCAGATTGGCCCAGTTTGCCTGCCAGCTTCGACTTATTTGCGGGTAGCGGATGTCCCAGGCGCTGGAAGCGTTCTCCAGCGCCTGCAAGCCGGCTTCTTCCGTAGGGGCCTGATAGATAGTTTTCAGGTCGCGGTTTTTCAGCTCTGTCAGCACGTTCAGCCAGAACTTTGCGCCTTCATTTTCGGCCAGCCACATACCTAGCAACTCTTTCTGGTCTTCGATGTTGATGCCCAGCGCCAGGAACACAGATTTGTTGATGATGCGGCTGTCCTGCCGGACTTTTAGAACGCTACAGTCAAGGTAAACAATGGGATAGGCTGCATCCAGAGGCCGGTTTTGCCATTCGACAACCTGCTCCATGACCGCATCGGTGACCTTTGAGACCAGCGCCGGCGAGACATCGGCGTCATACAGCTCTTTGAACGCGGCGGCGATCTCGCGGGTGGTCATCCCTTTGGCGTACAATGATAAAATCTGGTTATCCATCCCGGTAATCCGGGTCTGGGTCTGGTTCTTCTTCACCAGTTGCGGTTCAAAGGAACCGTCACGATCGCGCGGAGTACGCAGCGCCAGCGTGCCATCGCCAGTGGTAACGGTTTTTGTGGAATAGCCGTTGCGGGCGTTGGTCCCCGGTTTAGGCTGATTTTTATCGTAGCCAAGGTGATGGGTCATTTCGGCATTGAGAGCTGCTTCGACGCTGATTTTTTTCAGCAGCCGATCGAAGTGACTGAGATCTTCAGGGGTTTTGAGATTTTTGGCCAGTTCGTTAGCCAGAGCCTGCAACTGTTTTTCGTCCATAAATTAACCTGTTTTTGATGTTGGATTGAACATATCAAAATCAGGCAAATACACAAATTTCTAAACAGGCTCATGAAAACCGCTAATGCACAATGCCCAAACTGCTAAATACTCCTCCTTTTCTGTACTTTACCGTAAGTCGGCTTTGTTGAATAAATCGAACTTTTAGGTGACTGGCGGCTATGATCACTACATTCGTTTCAACATCAGGTCCCCATGGCAAAGCAAAAGTTTAAAATTACCAACTGGCCCGCATATAACAATGCGCTCAGGCAGCGGGGGGACCTGACAGTATGGCTTGATGAGTCAGCCATTGCTGCATGGACTGAGAGTACACCACCTGAACATCGTGGCCGGCCGCTTCACTACACCGATATGGCCATTACCACGGTTCTGATGATAAAGCGCGTGTTTAACCTTTCGCTCCGGGCGTTACAGGGTTTCGTTGACTCGATTTTTAAACTGATGGGGCTATCGCTGCGCTGCCCAGATTACTCTCTGGTCAGCCGGCGAGCAAAAACCGTCGACATCAGCATAAAAACGCCAACCCGCGGCGAAATCTCACACCTGGTCATCGATGGCACCGGCCTGAAAGTCTTCGGCGAAGGCGAATGGAAAGTCAGGCAGCATAGGGCTGAGAGGCGCAGAGTATGGCGCAAGCTTCATCTGGCAGTAGATAGCGTGACACATGAAATTATCTGTGCCGATTTATCGCTAAGCGGTACGACAGATGCGCAGGCGCTGCCCGGGCTGATTAACCAAACCCACCGGAAAATCAGGGAAGCGTCGGCTGACAGTGCTTACGATACGCGTTACTGTCATGATGCTCTGCTGAGGAAAAAAATAAAGCCGCTTATCCCACCGCGAAGTGGTGCGCAATATTGGCCAGCTCGATACCATGAGCGTAACCATGCGGTGGCAAATCAGCATCTGAGCGGCAATAACGATACCTGGAAAAAGAAAGTAGGTTATCACCGGCGTTCACTGGCTGAAACGGCCATGTTCCGGTTTAAAACACTTCTGGGTGGTCATCTGAGTCTGCATGACTATGACGCGCAGGTAGGTGAGACAATGGCAATGGTTAAAGCACTTAACCGGATCACACTGTTAGGAATGCCAAACAGCGTCCGCATCATGTAACAATCGCCCTGATAGGAAGGAAGTCGTCACAAATTTCGGATTTATTCAACAAAGCGCCGTAAGTCTCATGAGTCTGCTTGTTATGAAGTAGTGAGTTATCATAGTCTGTCCCGACCATTACGGCTTATCGACAAGTGCTGCTAGGCTCCCAAGGGTAAGGTATATCGATACTATGTTTCGCTCATCACTCTGGTTCTTATGTAAGGGAACTTTCCTTATGGCTTCAAACCGGATACGCCTGACCACTGTTGATTAGCATACATTGCTTAATTTAAGCCAGGTCGCTGACGTTATCATGCTGGTTGAGTCGAGAAGTCGTGTAGCTACGCGAAGTCTGTTTGATACAAAGCCGATTATGGACTCAGAGCGCGTGTATAAGAGCCGAAGAGGTGATATTGAGGTCTGTAGGTGAAAAAATCCTGCATGCCGTCCAAAGCCGTTTGAGTACGCTGGTTTACGATGATGAGCGCTAATGAAGAAATCATTTGACAAAAGTGGCCGGGAAATGTGGCGTTTTTGACCCTGCGAGAGGTGTTTTATTCCCGTTTTCCACAGGTCAGATCCTATAAATAGATCATGATAAGATCAAAAAGAGATCCTATAAGATCCCCGTAGCCCGCAAAGCCTTGCTGTGACTGGCTTAGGAGGGGGTCAATAACCACTGAAATGAGTAAAACAACCGCTAGAGAGAGCACAATAACCGTTATGGTGAGAAGATCAACCTCGCTGGAGAGGGATGCTTAAGAGCCTGTTTAGAAATTTGTGTATTTGCCTGATTTTGATATGTTCAATCCAACATCAAAAACAGGTTAATTTATGGACGAAAAACAGTTGCAGGCTCTGGCTAACGAACTGGCCAAAAATCTCAAAACCCCTGAAGATCTCAGTCACTTCGATCGGCTGCTGAAAAAAATCGGCGTCGAAGCAGCTCTCAATGCCGAAATGACCCATCACCTCGGCTACGATAAAAATCAGCCTAAACCGGGGACCAACGCCCGCAACGGCTATTCCACAAAAACCGTTACCACTGGCGATGGCCCGCTGGCGCTGCGTACTCCGCGCGATCGTGACGGTTCCTTTGAACCGCAACTGGTGAAGAAGAACCAGACCCGGATTACCGGGATGGATAACCAGATTTTATCGTTGTACGCCAAAGGGATGACCACCCGCGAGATCGCCGCCGCGTTCAAAGAGCTGTA
Source organism: Candidatus Sodalis pierantonius str. SOPE (assembly GCF_000517405.1). Classification (NCBI taxonomy): domain Bacteria; kingdom Pseudomonadati; phylum Pseudomonadota; class Gammaproteobacteria; order Enterobacterales; family Bruguierivoracaceae; genus Sodalis; species Candidatus Sodalis pierantonii. The sequence goes on from NZ_CP006568.1 coordinate 1,878,242, forward strand.
TGACGCCGATGTCTCGCCGGCGCTGGTCTCAAAGGTCACCGATGCGGTCATGGAGCAGGTTGTTGAATGGCAAAACCGGCCTCTGGATGCAGTCTATCCCATTGTTTATCTTGACTATATCGTTCTAAAAGTCCGGCAGGACAGCTGCATCATCAACAAATCTGTGTTCCTGGCGCTGGGCATCAACATCGAAGGCCAGAAAGAGTTGCTAGGTATGTGGCTGGCCGAAAATGAAGGCGCAAAGTTCTGGCTGAACGTGCTGACAGAGCTGAAAAACCGCGGCCTGAACGATATCCTTATCGCCTGCGTAGACGGGCTGAAAGGTTTCCCTGACGCTATTAACGCGGTGTATCCGGAGGCGCGGCTCCAGCTGTGTATCGTGCATATGGTGCGCAACAGCTTGCGGTTCGTCTCCTGGAAGGACTACAAGGCCGTCACCCGCGACCTGAAAGCTATTTATCAGGCCCCTACGGAAGAAGCCGGCTTGCAGGCGCTGGAAGCGTTCTCCAGTGCCTGGGACATCCGCTACCCGCAAATAAGTCGAAGCTGGTAGGCAAACTGGGCCAATTTGGCCACGTTCTTTGCCTACCCAACGGATATCCGCAAGGTGATCTACACGACCAACGCCATCGAGTCGTTAAACAGCGTGATCCGGCATGCCATCAAAAAGCGCAAGGTGTTCCCGATCGACGACGCAGTGAAAAAGGTGGTGTGGCTGGCGATACAGGCGGCCTCACAGAAATGGACAATGCCTTTGAGGGACTGGCGCATGGCAATGAGCCGCTTTATTATCGAGTTCGGTGACACCGCCTGGACGGTCACTTCTGAGAAAAGGCATTTACACAGAATCGTGTACAGGGTCAAAAGTGGCATTTTTCGTAGGCTTTTAACGTCCTACAGCCTTAAGTATAGAGCGCAGACCCCGCTTTTCCACCGCCGAGGCGCCATTGCGCGCATATTCTGTCATCAAAGTTTAACTCTGTGATAACAGACACACTTCAGTTGCTTAACCTTTGCACTTTGGCGATTTCTTCCCAACCTTCACCGTTAGGGTACGGCTTTGTCCACGCACAACTGCTGGGCACGCTCGACAAAAGGCGCGATACTCATTTTCTGCCCTGGCCGGTCGGGATCATCCAGCAAAATAGTGTCAATGGGCTGTGCGTGGACATGGCCTTCTTTTCGTTGCTGTTCGGCTTGCTCGTTCAACGGGTATTGCATCAACGTACTCATATTCAGGGCGCACAGCGCGTGATTCGGGCGGCACATGAGCTGCACTTCTTCTTTGGTGAACGCCCACTGCTTACCGTATTGGAATTTGCTTAGGGTGATAATCTCCATAGCGCTGGCGTACTGCGAGGCCAGCAATACGAGGACGACAACAACCGATCGTTTTTTCATGATAAACCTGCTTATAACCTAACGGCCCGTAGCCGTGACTTATTGGGGTTCGAGCATCGCAAATACGCTGACCAACAACAATGCCAGCGCGCCCAAGGCGATTTCCATTAGCGTCAACAGGGTCAACCGTTTAATGGCGCGGGGTTCGTCAGTGCGCATGGTCGGGACAACCCGGTAGCGGTTGGTTAACGCCAGCATTACCATGGCAGCGACGGCGGCGGTCTTGATGAGCAGCATACGCGAATAGGGCTGTCCCAGCTCGAGGGGCCAATGCCCCAGAACCAAGAAAGTATTCAGTACTCCGGTGAGGATTACCAGCGCCACCCACACATGACCGCTGCGGGAATAGGCCATCAATGCCGTCAAGGCGCCGGCGCGTAAACGCGCGCGCCTAAGCCAGCGCAGCGTTAGCAACCGTGGCCACAGTCCCCCCAACCATCCCGCCACCGCCAAGAGATGCAGCATCTGGTTGCAGCGCTGCGCCACACCGCGTAAGCCGTCATACATCGCCGCATGACCGGTGAACGCCAGACTGAGCAGCGCCGCCATCGACAACATCAATAACAGCGGGTAACGCCAGGGAGAGGCCGGCGCGCCGAGCGTCGCGCCGCAGGTCGCCAGCGCCAGCATCAGGTGCCAGAACCATACCTGACCAAAGGAGGTATGCAGCACCGCGCGCCACACCTCCAATCGTAGAGTATCCGGCCACCCCTGCCCCATCAGTCCCGCCTGGAGCGCCAGTAGCGCGATGGCCGTCAGCAGGCCCACGAGCGCCAAACCGCTTTGGCTGCGCCGGAATGCGCGCCGCAGCAGAGGCTGCAGCGCGGGCGGCGCCAGACGTTCACTGAACAGCAACACGCCGGCGAGCTGTATCAGCGCGGCAAAATGAATGAAACGGCAGGCCGCGAACCAGGCCAACAACGAGGCCATTTATTTGACGCTGAAGGAGTAGCTGCCCTGGGTTTTATGCCCATCTACCGAAACCACATGCCACGCTACCACGTATTCGCCGGCGGTCAGCGGCTGCTTAAACGGAACGATGATTTGGGTAGCATTGGCCGAATCGGTCTTGATAGGCCCGGTCGGCACGGGCTGGTTATCCTTGCGGGTTAACGTTAAGCCGCTAAAAGCGGGTTCAATCGCTTCGGTAAAGGTCAGGGTAAGCGCCTGCGGCGCATCCGTCATGGTGGCATTGGCAGCGGGATATTGCGTCTTGAGATGCGCATGGGCTTCTGCCCGCGGCGCGCACAATATCGCTCCGGCAAATAACGCCAGCGCGTACACCGGCGCGGCAATACGTTGCATTGACATTAGTGGCTTTCCTTAAGTAGATAAATGTCGGAATAAACGCCATGGCGACGGGAAACAAGACGGCAGGATCCACTGCATAGCCATTACCGCCAGCGGCGAAAAAGGCCTGTAGGTTCGGGCAAGGCTGGCTATCCCGCTGACATGAGCGCGAGCAAATAATAGCGGCTGAGGCAGGTGAAGTCGAGGATAACGCACCCGTCCGCCCCGGCGGTAATGCAGGGGCGGACGGGAGAAATCATCAGCAGAGACAGGCGCTTACATCGTGGTGTCGACGCTGTTATCGCCATTCATTTTCTTGAAATCCTGATCGATAAAGAACAGGCCGCTGGCGTCGGTGTTCACCAGCGCCAGCTTGTCGAGGATTGACTTGAACATCTTTTTTCCTCGTGCTGCTCGGCGACATACCACTGCAGGAAGTGGAACGTGGAATAATCCTGCAGCGTCATGGCGACATGGGCCAGCTCGTTAATCTTCTGCGTAATCATTTGCTCATGCTGATAAGCGAGTTTGATCAGCTCGGCCAGGGAAGGAAACCCAACCGACGGCGCTTCGATAGCCCCCAGTACCGGCATGGTGCCGGTGTCATTGAGATAATCAAACAGGCGGCGCATGCGATCCATCTCTTCGCTGGACTGGGTTTTGAAAAACTGGCTAGCGCCCTCTAATCCTTTGTCATTACACCATGCGCTCATTTGCAAATAGAGATTGGCGGAAAAGAATTCGAGATTTAATTGTTCATTTAGCTTGCTGGCCATTTTTTTAACATTGTCTGGCGTCTTTATGGGATGTGCAGGTGATTTATTCTCGCTATTATGCCAACATCACCGGGAAAAACAAACCGGCTTATTCCGAAATAGACGGATAATTTAAAATCATTCAAATTCAATGACCTGCGATAATTTCACTCTTCCGCACCAGGGAGTGATAATTATTCCTCGCTTGGAATTGATAGGGATTATTATTTGCATTCTTAATTAACCATTATTTCCCCCGCCACTCTGTATCGCCACGGCAAAGATGCCAAAGACGTAATAGAAACGATTATTATTCACCCCTTCCCTCCGGTGGCTTGCAAACCGTCGCCGGCTGCTTTATTTTGAACGCCGAACCGCAATGAACCGGGAGGAGTCACGATGACGTACAATTTAGCCACCCTTGATGAGCCAACGCGCGATAAAATCAACGTCGACCTGGCGGCGTCTGCCGTGGCGTTCAAAGAGCGCTATAACATGTCGGTGGTGGCGGAACAGGTGGAGCGGGACCAACCCGCGCAGTTACGCGACTATTTCCGTACCCGCGTGACCTTCTACCGGCAGGCTTCACTCAACTTCTCCCGCCTCCCCTACGAGGCGCGCAAGTAATCCTCCCCAAGCAGAGGGCTGCGCGCCCTGTGCCACAATGTGGTGTCTCATCGCCGTCTATTCCTGGGGGTAAACCCCCTCGCCTATGCGCCCGAATTGCTAATGGCGACGTGAAGGTTATGCCGCGTTTTCCGTTTTGCCGCATGTGCGTTCAATTGCCGGACGCGCGCGGCCTACTATCACGCGGCGGCATGCGTCGCGCGATAACTGGCGCACCCTGCGCCGCGTTTCGCTGACGGTCCCGGCACCGCAAGGCCCGTCATTCTGTTTCGGCACGAAATAGCACAATTTGTGTTGCCAACGACCGACAATCAGCAGTTAATAAATCCAGCATTTCCTGTCTGCCACTGAGAGGTCATTATGAGTAAGGGAATGGATCGTAAAAAAGATACCAAGAAGAAACCGTTGAAAACCCCGGAAGAAAAGCGTACCGAAAAGCGCAGCAAAAAGGCGCCTGCCGACATTGTGTGATGCCTCGCCGCTTCCTTTCCTATCAACCCGCCCTCGCAGCGGGTTTTTTATTGCCGCTTAAGGCGTCATAATAAGGCAACTTTGCCAGCACAGGACCTATTATGACCTTTCGCGTGATCGATACTGAGACCTGCGGCCTTGACGCAGGCGTCGTGGAAATCGCCTCGCTGGACCTTAGCGATACGGGCATCAGCAATGTTATGAGCGATCTGGTGAATCCGGGACGCTCCATTGGACTGGACGCGATGGTTATTCACCATATCACCGAAGAGATGGTGGCGGATAAACCGCGCATCGCGCGCGTTATTGGCCGTTGCCAGGGCAGCGCCTATTATGTCGCGCATAATGCCGCCTTCGACAGGCGGATGTTGCCGGAGATGAACGGTGCGTGGATCTGCACCCTGAAACTGGCGCGCAAATTGTACCCCGGTATCAAGTACGGCAATCAATATCTGCGTTATGCGCTTAAGTTGCAGGTTGCGCCGCCGGCGGAGCTCTACCCCCACCGGGCGTTGTACGATTGCTACGTCACCGCCGCCTTGTTGATGAAGATACGGCAGGGTTCCGGCTGGAGCCCCGAGGAGATGGTGGCAAGATGGTGGCAATAAGTAATGCAGCCACGTTACTCTCCAGCCTGAAATTCGGTAAGTACCGCGGCCAGCCGCTGGCGCAGATCGCCCGTGATGACCCCGGTTATCTCCACTGGCTGCTGGCCAATTTGCGCGATTTATCCGCCGACCTGCGTTATAGCCTCAACTACCATCTCTCCGGGGCGGCCAGCGAAGCACACCGCCATGCCGAGGGACATACCGGGGAATAAAGCTGCACGACGCCGCTTTCTCACGGGTTAAGCGGGCCCCGTCGGCGGGCTGCCGGCGGCTTTGGCCAGCGCCAGAATAAAAGGTATATTCCATCGATACCCCTTCATAGCCTTTGAAGCGACCGGATTTGCCGCCGTGGCCGGAGTCCATATCGGTGCACAGCAATAGCAGATGATCGTCGGTTTTCATTTCACGCAGTTTAGCGACCCACTTCGCCGGCTCCCAATACTGCACCTGCGAATCATGCAGGCCGGTGGTGACCAGCAAATGAGGATAAGCCTGCGCACGTACCTGGTCATAGGGACTGTATTGCAGAATATAATGATAGAAGGCTTCTTCCTGTGAATTTCCCCACTCCTCATATTTGCCGGTCGTCAGCGGAATGGATTCATCCAGCATAGTGGTCACCACATCCACGAAGGGTACCTGGGCTACCACACCTTTGAACAGCTCCGGCGCCAAATTGATGACCGCCCCCATCAACAGCCCACCGGCGCTGCCGCCCATGGCAAAGGCCTGCTCGGCATCGCCATACCTTTGACGCAACAGTTCGTGGCTGATGTCAATAAAATCGTTGAAGGTATTCATCTTGTTGAATAATTTGCCGTCCTCGTACCACTCTTGGCCGAGTTCGCCGCCGCCGCGTATGTGCGTCAAGGCAAAGACGAAGCCGCGATCCAGCAAGCTCAGCCGGCTGGCGCTGAAGTCCGGGTCCATACTGCTGCCGTAGGAGCCGTAGCCGTAAACCAGCAGGGGATTGCAGCCCGACTTAAACAAATCCTTGCGGTAAACCAGCGACACCGGCACCTCGACACCGTCGCGGGCGGTGATCCAGAGCCGTTCGCTACGATAATGGTCCGCCTGAAAGTTTTTCACCTGCGTCTGCTTGAGTAGCTTGCGTTCGCCGGTATCCAGATTCATCTCGAATAGCGTCATCGGCGTCGTCATGGAGGAGTAACCGTAACGCATCTGCGCGCTTTCCGGGTCGGGGTTGTACGCCAGCCAGGTCACGTAGGTGGGATCATCAAACGCGATGCCCTTTTCTTCACCGGTCGACCAACGGATTTGGCGCAGGCTAGTGAGCCCCATATGGCGCTCCTCCAGCACCAGCCAATCGCGAAACAGCGTAAAGCTTTCCAGTACCACGTCCTTGCGCGCCGGGATCAACTCCTGCCAGAGTTTTTCCTCACCGGTTTCGCCGCGATACAGCGCGAAATTTTTACCGTCGCGATTGGAGCGGATGTAGAAGTGGCCCTGATAATGATCCAATGAATATTCGTGATCGTGCCGCCGCGGAAAAAACCTGTGCGGTTTCGCCTTTGGATCGTCGGCGTCGAGCAGCAGAATTTCACCGGAGGTGGTGCTGCCGAGGGCGATAAAAATATAGCGCTCCGACGTGGTCTTATGCACGCTGACATAAAAGGTGTCGTCTTGCTCTTCATAAATAAGCTCGTCCTGCGTGGTCGGCGTGCCCACCACATGGCGCCATACTTGATATGGCAGCAGCGTCTTTTTATGCTTGTGGACGTAATACAGCACCCGCGAGTCGTTGGCCCATTCAAAACTGGACGACGCATGTTCAATGACTTCCGGAAATCATGAATCACGGGCCAAATCCTTAAAACGCAGCCCATAGAGGCGGCGGGATAAAAATCTTCCGCGACGGCCATAATGCGATTATCGGGGCTGATTTCCAGCGCACCCATGGTATAAAATTCGCTCTGGGCGGCGCGTTGATTGCCGTCAAGCAACACCTCCCACTCGCCTTGCGGATTGGCCGATGCCGGCTGACGCGTGTAGATGGCGTATTCATTGCCCTCTTCGTAGCGACTTTGATAGCGATAATCCCGACGGACGTAGGACACAGAACGATCCTGATGGGGTATGCGCTCCACCATTTCAGTGAACAGTTGATGCCGCAACGCTTCATGCTCGGCCATCATCATTTCGCCGTAGGTATTTTCCCGCTTGAGATAATCCAGCACCGCCGGATCTTCACGCTTATCATCGCGTAACCAGTAATAGTCGCCCACACGGGTATCGCCGTGTAGCGTTAACGTAAAGGGTCGTTTTTCAGCATTGGGTGGCAATGTCATACGGCAATTCCTTATTCTCTATAAAAATAGAGTGGCACGAATATGGTGCTATGCCAAGCGCAGCGGGAACCAGCGCGGCAGCGTGGGGCGCCGGGGAAAATCATTTAGTTAACCGGTAGGTGATTTCACCTTTGGTGCAGTCCAGCGTAACGGCATAGTTCAGGTCCTGCTCGTTACCGCGCACCTTAAGCGGCGCCTGCCAGACATCACCCACGCCGGTAACGTCTTCCGGGTTTACCCAAGCGTTGATATTTCTGCCGCCGGCCGCCTGCTGGTCCTGTTCGGAGCGCTGAAACCGGTTTTGGGTGTAATCCTGATCGATAAGCTCCGCGACCTGGGCAGCGTTGAGATCGTGACAAAGGGCGACTTTGGCGATTTCAGGCGTGGCGTCGGCGGGTCCGGGTTTGGTGCTTTTCGCTTTGGCCGCTTTATCCGCCGCTGCTTTTTTGGCTGCCGTACGCTTGTCTGCCGCAGCAGCCTCTTTGGCGCCGCTCTTGGGCGCACCCGCTGCGGCCGACTCTTCGCCGTTTTGGCCAGCGGCAGCTTTGTCGCCGTTGCCGGCGGGCGCAGCGCTGCTGGCATTGCTTTGCGGGGCGGCGTGGTCACCGTCGCCGTTTGACGCGGGCGGAGTGTCTGACGCATTGGCGTTGCCGCTGGGTGCGGCGCTCGTCGCATTGGCACTGCCGCCCGGTGTGGGCGAGGCGCCTGTGCCATCGCCGCTGCCGTTTGAGGCGGCATTGTTCTCACCCTGAGGTTGCGGGGCGTTGGCGTCGGGGGGCGTGATGGGTTGTTGGCTATCGCCGGCCGCCTGCTGCGTTGACTGCCCGGTAGTATCCTGCGCAGGGACGGGGGTCGGCGTTTCATCATCTGCCCGCGCCGATATTGACGATACTAATAGTCCCGCCACCAGCATCCCCACCACCCTGTTTCCCGTTTTACGCATAGTTCCTCCACGTGATCAGTTAATCTTTTTCACCTCATTAGATGATAATAGCCGGTTAAAATTAGATGATAATAGCCGGTTAAAAATTCCGTGCGAAACTGTTTTATTTCAAAAGCTTTAAATATTTGCTTATTCATGGTTCCTCGCGAAAGCTTGCCGCGTCTTAGGGAGGCCGGATGGAACGCCCCGCGTCAATTGCGCGCGGCACGTCCCTAGCCGGCAAGGGAAATAACCCCGCGCTAAGGGGTAAGCCGCGACGCTATCGCCAACGGGGAAAAATCGCCACGCTACGGGTAAGCCGTGCTGCCTGCGGTCGCGCGGCATGAGAGTTAACGGTTCCAGCGCGGCGAGAGTAAGCGACGCGCAAGCTCCCTGGGTGCCGACGGATGCATAGGCAAACGTTTTCGTTTATACTGCGCGCAATTTTTATGACCTCGGGTAAACCAAATGATCACCATCGGAACGGCACGTCGTCCGGGAGCAACGCGTGTCATGTTGCTCGGCTCGGGCGAATTGGGTAAAGAAGTCGCCATCGAATGCCAGCGTTTGGGGGTGGAGGTGATCGCCGTCGATCGCTATGCCAATGCGCCGGCGGCGGCAAGGTTATCGTTGAAGGGCTGGTGGCGTTTGATTTTGAAATCACCCTGTTGAACCATCAGCGCCGTGGACGGCATCCATTTCTGCGCGCCCATCGGCCATCGCCAGGAAGACGGCGACTACCGGGAGTCGTGGCAACCACAACAAATGAGCGCGCTGGCGCTGGCGCGCGCAGGCGATTGCCGCTAAAGTGGTGAGTGCGCTCGGAGGCCACGGTCTGTTCGGCGTGGAGCTGTTTATTTGCGGCGACGAGATGATTTTCAGCGAGGTGTCCCCCCGCCCTCATGACACCGGCATGGTCACCTTGATTTCGCAGGACTTATCGGAATTCGCCCTGCATGTTCGCGCCTTTCTTGGACTACCGATAGGCACCATTCGCCAATATGGCCCGGCGGCGTCGGCGGTGATCCTGCCCGAACTGGACAGTGACAACGTCCGCTTCAGCGGCCTGGAAAACGCGCTGAGCGCGGGGCAGCAGATCCGCCTGTTTGCCAAGCCCAGCCTCAACGGCAAACGCCGGCTGGGCGTGGCGCTCGCCGTGGCGCCCACGGTGGAAGAGGCCGTCACGGTAGCAAAAGAGGCCGCCGCCGCGGTGAACGTATCGGCTAATGGTAGTCAGGAGCCACGGCGAACGTAACGGCTAATGGCGGTCTGGGGCCGCCGATGCCGGTCATGGGTCGGCGGCCTCAGCGCCCAGGCTCACGGTCACGGGCCGGTGCGGTTTCGGCGAACGCCGATTTGCCGGTCGGCGCCGCACAGGAAGCCCAGCAGGCCCATTATACCGGCGCACAGGCTACAAATGAGCAGCGGCCAATACCAACTACCCGCGAGGTCATGCAGTGCGCCCATCAGCATCGGTCCCACCGCCGCCAGCAGATACCCCACACATTGCGCCATTCCCGACAGCGCCGCCGCCTGGTGAGATTCCGCTGCGCGCAAACTAATAAACGCCAGTCCGAGAATCATCGCCGCGCCGGTACCGACACCCAACAATACGGTCCAAACCACGACCCCGGCGGGCCATAGCGCCAGCCCCGCCAGCGACACCAGCGTGATCAGGCCGGTCGCGCAGGCAAGCAAGCGCTGGTCTTTCATCCGGGCGATGACCGGCGCCAACAACAGCCCCGGCACGGCGGTCGCGAGCTGCATAAGGCCATGCAAGGAGCCCGCATAAGCGGCACCGTAACCCGTCTCGGTTATCATGGCCGGCAACCAGCCGACCGCGATATAGTAAATAAACGAATTCATGCCGAGAAACAGGGTGACCTGCCACGCCAGCGGCGACCTCCAAATACTGCCGCGATGTAGGATACCGGCCGCACCCGGACCGCCCGCATGCCGATGCGTCGTGATCTGCGGCAGCCAGCACAACATTGCCAGCAGCGGCAAGGTCGACAGCAACACCAGCGACAGCCGCCAATTGCCTTGTAGCGCCTCGGTCAGCGGCACAATAAAGGCCGATCCCAGCGCGGCGATCATCCCCATGACCACGACGTAGGCCGCGGTCATCGCGGCGATACGCCCTGGGAAATCCCGTTTCAGCAAACTCGGCAGCAGCACATTGCCCACCGCAATGCCGGCGCCGAGCACAAACGTGCCCAGATACACACAAGCAATCTGGTCTATGGCGCGCAGCAGCGCGCCGGCAATCATCACCGCCAGCGCGGCGAACAGAGCTTTCTCGATACCCTGCCGGCGGGCCAGCTGCGCCGCTATGGGGGATACCAGCGCGAAGGCGAGCAGCGGTAGCGTCGTCAACGCGCCCGCCGCCGCGGTGCTGAGGGCAAAACTCTCGCGGATTTGCGTCACGATCGGCGCCACGCTGGTCACCGGGGTACGCAGGCAGGCCGCTATCAGCAAAATGCCGCCGATAAGGATAAGACGACCGGTAGCGCGGGGAGGAAAAGGGGTCGGTGTGTTAGCCAAAAAACGTACTCCTGATGTCATGATTGCCCGGCTACTCTACCGTCTTGCGCCGCCAATTAATTGAGATAAAATGACTAAAAATTGTGAGAAACGGCCAATTTATTATGCTGCCGGCACCCTTGACCCATTATGACCCCGACCGCGATCGCAATCTGGCGACCGCAATGCGTCTCGATGCCGTGCAGAGCGCGATGGAAACCCCTTTTCATCAACATCGTAAAGGGCTGTTGATCATGGCGCTGCGGGGCGGTATTACCTGCGAACTCACCGATGCGCTTTTGATGGTACCGCCCCATTGCGCGGTGTGGATCCCGGGAGATACTCCGCACAGTAACCGCGCCACCGTTAATGCCCGCTTCTGTTTCGTGTTCGTGGAGCCCACCTTTCCGGGATTGCCGGCGCGCAGCTGTACGTTATTCATTTCACCGTTGCTGCAACAGCTTATTTTGCATTTGGCCGGGCTGCCGGGCGACTATGCGCTGGATTCGCCAACGGGGCGCCTCGCTATCGTCATGTTGGAACAGTTGGGCAATATGCCGGTGGAGAATCTTTCACTGCCGTTCTCTTCGCATCCGCACATTCGCCGCATTACCGATACGCTAAACCAGTCCCCCGGCGAGCGTCGAACGCTGCCCGAGTGGGCCTCTCAGGTCGGCATGAGCGAACGTTCGTTGGCCAGGCTGTTTATTAAAGAAACCGGCATGACGTTCGGCCGCTGGCGGCAACGATTGCAGCTGATTATCGCCATCCGTGAACTGGCGTCGGGTACCCGCGTTCAGCGGGTGGCGGAAAATCTGGGCTACGACTCGCCTTCAGCCTTTATCACCATGTTTAAAAAGGCGCTGGGCAAACCGCCCGGACAGTATTTCACCGACGGTTGGCAGGGGGCTGAGGGACTCCCCGGCGGCGAGCCCTGGACGCCATCCGACTAACAAGCACGTACACCGGCTAATGCGGCAGACAAAGGGCAGCGGGCGTCGGGAAAGGCATTCGCCGCAACGGGCGTGCGTTTAAGGATAGCGCCTTCGCCGTGGCGTGAGAGCGGGTTAAGGATAGATGAGTCACCGTGGCGATGGCGCGACTGTAGCGATGCAATCAATTCTGGACTAATTTGCAAACAGGAAATCAGGCGAAATTACGAATGACCAGAGCCTGTTTAGAAATTTGTGTATTTGCCTGATTTTGATATGTTCAATCCAACATCAAAAACAGGTTAATTTATGGACGAAAAACAATTGCAGGCTCTGGCTAACGAACTGGCCAAAAATCTCAAAACCCCTGAAGATCTCAGTCACTTCGATCGGCTGCTGAAAACAATCAGCGTCGAAGCAGCTCTCAATGCCGAAATGACCCATCACCTCGGCTACGATAAAAATCAGCCTAAACCGGGGACCAACGCCCGCAACGGCTATTCCACAAAAACCGTTACCACTGGCGATGGCCCGCTGGCGCTGCGTACTCCGCGCGATCGTGACGGTTCCTTTGAACCGCAACTGGTGAAGAAGAACCAGACCCGGATTACCGGGATGGATAACCAGATTTTATCGTTGTACGCCAAAGGGATGACCACCCGCGAGATCGCCGCTGCGTTCAAAGAGCTGTATGACGCCGATGTCTCGCCGGCGCTGGTCTCAAAGGTCACCGATGCGGTCATGGAGCAGGTTGTCGAATGGCAAAACCGGCCTCTGGATGCAGTCTATCCCATTGTTTATCTTGACTGTATCGTTCTAAAAGTCCGGCAGGACAGCCGCATCATCAACAAATCTGTGTTCCTGGCGCTGGGCATCAACATCGAAGGCCAGAAAGAGTTGCTAGGTATGTGGCTGGCCGAAAATGAAGGCGCAAAGTTCTGGCTGAACGTGCTGACAGAGCTGAAAAACCGCGGCCTGAACGATATCCTTATCGCCTGCGTAGACGGGCTGAAAGGTTTCCCTGACGCTATTAACGCGGTGTATCCGGAGGCGCGGCTCCAGCTGTGTATCGTGCATATGGTGCGTAACAGCCTGCGGTTCGTCTTTTTCACTGCGTCGTCGGTCGGGAACACCTTGCGCTTTTTGATGGCATGCCGGATCACGCTGTTTAACGACTCGATGGCGTTGGTCGTGTAGATCACCTTGCGGATGTCCGTTGGGTAGGCAAAGAACGTGGCCAGATTGGCCCAGTTTGCTTGCCAGCTTCGACTTATTTGCGGGTAGCGGATGTCCCCGGCACTGGAGAACGCTTCCAGCGCCTGCAAGCCGGCTTCTTCCGTAGGGGCCTGATAGATAGCTTTCTGGTCGCGGGTGACGGCCTTGTAGTCCTTCCAGGAGACGAACCGTAGGCTGTTACGCACCATATGCACGATACACAGCTGGAGCCGCGCCTCCGGATACACCGCGTTAATAGCGTCAGGGAAACCTTTCAGCCCGTCTACGCAGGCGATAAGGATATCGTTCAGGCCGCGGTTTTTCAGCTCTGTCAGCACGTTCAGCCAGAACTTTGCGCCTTCATTTTCGGCCAGCCACATACCTAGCAACTCTTTCTGGCCTTCGATGTTGATGCCCAGCGCCAGGAACACAGATTTGTTGATGATGCGGCTGTCCTGCCGGACTTTTAGAACGATACAGTCAAGATAAACAATGGGATAGACTGTATCCAAAGGCCGGTTTTGCCATTCGACAACCTGCTCCATGACCGCATCGGTGACCTTTGAGACCAGTGCCGGCGAGACATCGGCGTCATACAGCTCTTTGAACGCAGCGGCGATCTCGCGGGTGGTCATCCCTTTGGCGTACAACGATAAAATCTGGTTATCCATCCCGGTAATCCGGGTCTGGTTCTTCTTCACCAGTTGCGGTTCAAAGGAACTGTCACGATCGCGCGGAGTACGCAGCGCCAGCGGGCCATCGCCAGTGGTAACGGTTTTTGTGGAATAGCCGTTGCGGGCGTTGGTCCCCGGTTTAGGCTGATTTTTATCGTAGCCGAGGTGATGGGTCATTTCGGCATTGAGAGCTGCTTCGACGCTGATTTTTTTCAGCAGCCGATCGAAGTGACTGAGATCTCCAGGGGTTTTGAGATTTTTGGCCAGTTCGTTAGCCAGAGCCTGCAATTGTTTTTCGTCCATAAATTAACCTGTTTTTGATGTTGGATTGAACATATCAAAATCAGGCAAATACACAAATTTCTAAACAGGCTCGTTTCGGATCGGCATAGGCCTCCGACTTCATCAGGTCACGGATGACTTGCTGTGCCGCCGGGTTAGCGTCCGCCCCCGCCGGCGTATCCTCCTGCATCTCCGCCCCCACTTTCGCCAGCAGGCGGATAACCAGCGGATTATTGCCGATATCATCCAGGCGATCTTTGTAGCCTTCATCGGCCAGCGCATGAAACGCACGGTAGGCCAGACCGATGTTTTTGTTAAATTCAGCGTCAGATTGCCACACCGCGCGTAACTGTGTCCCCGCGGCGTCCGCATCCAGCTCGGCCGCACCGTTCACTAACGCCGGTGCACGCTGCAGGTACTCGCCCAGAATAAAGCCCATTTGGTCATTCGTGATGCCCTTGGCGTGGGCGGCGTTGAGAAAGCTCTGCATCTCAGGATCGGCTTTGAATTCATCCCATTGAAATCCCTCAGCGTCTATCTTCGGTGCGTAGTCATCAATGGACTTGGGCGGGGCGTCACCGTGACCTAAACGCTTCTCAAGATGCATATAAGACTCTGCCAGCTTACGCGCAGAGCTTTCCACGTTAAGCTTGCCGTCATCGTCCATAACACGGAATTTTTCCGGTACCCAATCCGCCTCGTCCATTGGTGCCAAGCAAAGAATGACCTGCATCAAAATTAACAGATTCGTCGCCACCGTTGCCCCCCGCGTCCTCGCCAGCATCGGCGCTCAGGAATAAGTGTTTAAATTTCCACATGGTTTAAAACCCTCAGCTTGAAGCGATAATTTTTGCGATACGTAAACTCGCCAGAATGGCGTTAACCGTGGTGACAATTGTTGCAGCGTCAGCACCTGCAGCAAGATCAGCAATCGCTGCACCGGTAACTATTTCCAGCGTGGTGCGGGCATTCGCAGCGCTGCCCGCTGTCAGCAGTGCTTTACCTGTCGTGGAAGCGTCAGTTATCTGGTTTGTGCTGATATTTACTGTAACTGGCTTCTCAGTAA
The DNA here is from genome assembly GCF_000517405.1 of Candidatus Sodalis pierantonius str. SOPE. Classification (NCBI taxonomy): domain Bacteria; kingdom Pseudomonadati; phylum Pseudomonadota; class Gammaproteobacteria; order Enterobacterales; family Bruguierivoracaceae; genus Sodalis; species Candidatus Sodalis pierantonii. The sequence goes on from NZ_CP006568.1 coordinate 1,893,317, forward strand.
CCTTGTCACCCTTGTCGGTATGTTCAATGTCAATCGCCATCGTCGTATATTCCGTCAGCCTGGTTAATTCTCATGAGAATGAAATCGAGCACGGCACGCTGCCCGGCTCTGTAGCACGTTGCGCGGTCTCCCTCATGACCGCCCTCCACGTAGACGGCCCGCCCGAATCGCCGGGCTAATTCCGCCAGTACTTCAGGGCCGCCCGCCATCTCTTCAAACAGGCGTTTGTAATCGCCCGGTAGCGCGGGTTTTCTCATTGTCCCTCCGCCAATCTTTGGCCCATTGCGCTCCCCGCGGCCTGCCCGGCGGCGCTGGCGGCCTCCTGCCCAGCCTGCATCATCAGCTGCTGTTGCGCTTGCTGCTGCTGCGCCTTGGCGCGCTGGTCGCGCAGGCTGGTGACATCCACCGCCAAGCGAATCACCTTCGCCGGTACACCTAGCGCATCGGCCACCACGCGCGTCGCCTCATCGGTGTCCACCAGGTCTACGACATCCGGACTAACCTGGGACAGCTGCGCCACGTTCGCGCCAAGACGTTCAATCGCAGTCACGTCCTCCAGCTTCTGTGCGCGGACCAGCGGCGAGATATAGCGCACATTAAAATGCGCGGCTTGCATGCTGTCGGGGGGAGGCGGAAAGACGCCTGCGCGGAAGGCAATACCGAAACAGCGCTCAACCAGCGGTTGCAGGTATTCCGCCTGAAACCGTCCGTAGACCGGCCCCAGCAGTTGGCGGATCAGGGCCACGCGGACATGGACTTCGGTCGCGGTCATCGCCGGACCATCCTGTGGCTGCAGCTGGTCGGCCATCATGATTTTGCGAATGCTGGCCTGCAGACGGTCTTCTGCGGTAAACGCAACCTGAAAATCAGCCCCCGTGAGTAAGGGCTTCATGCTGTTCACGCTGCTCGCCACAATAATGCGGCGCGGGCCGACCTTGACGGAGTACGGATTCATGACACCGTCATCCTCGGCAATCCACATACCCGAAATGGCCAAATCCTGCGCGGACTTCTCCATGCGTTTGGTTTCGTTCAGCTCCTTGCAGTCTGGCAACGCATCATATACCGGGCCAATGCCATACGCGCCGCCAGGGATTTTCATCCAGCGCGGTACACAAACCGGGAATTTGTGGTAACCCGATTCTCGCACTATGCGCTTTCCCTGCCTCTCCACGTGAAAAGAGGCAAAGCGTAAATGCTTATCCAAACGGGCGTTTACCACATAATTCGTACGCGGGAATATCGCGTGCAGGAAATCAAACTTGTCATCCGGCTTATCCTTGGCCGCACGGCGTATTTTCTCGCTGGCGCCCTGCTCTCCGAACGCAGCGATGGCCTGCTCGGCGGTTATCTGGTAGCAGCGATAAATCGTATCGACAATCCCGTCTTTGCGGGTTGACGTAACGTAGCATTGCGATAGCGGCCACTGCTGGAACATATAGCCGCCCTCCTCCCGGTTCTCATCGATGTACAGCACGAACCAGCCCGCGCACACGACGTCAAGATTCGCCTCATAGCCTTCCGCGTCAAAATTGGCTGCGTGGATGTTCTCCCATACCAATGTGGCACAGGTGGAGAGCCAGGCCTTGTCCTCGTCTGCCAGCGGTTCACTGTCGAGATTGAGCCACTGCGCATTGGCCGGCGTCATGCCGGACATAAGCGCCGACGCCAGCATGCGGGCGCTATCGGTGGCGGTGCCGTCCAGCAGTTTCGCCACCTTCGACTTAGCGCTCTATGCATCCAGCACGTCAGCTGAAAAACCGGCGCCACGCAACGGATAGGTGTAGTCGTAGCACTCGCGCCAGACGCTTTCATGCCGCTGGCGATGGGATTTTAGCGCATCAGCACGCTTCATCAGCTTGACGGCGAGTTCATCCATTGGTTACGCCCCCAATGCCTTTTTCTGCGCAGGCTGCGCGTCCGAAGACAACAAAGAGCTGCCTGAGTCCGCGGCCCCTTCTGCACCACTGGCCAGCAAAGACGAGCTTTTCTTGCGTTTCTTACGCGCGGCGGCATCTGCGTTCGCCGCCTTTGCCGCTGCGTCAGCCGCCGCATTGGCTTCAGCCTGCGGATCCGTTCGTACGACCTGGGGTGCACTCCCTCCACACATCACGTTCTCCTTAGCCCGGTACGTGCCAGCCGTGTTCCGTTAAAATCGGCTTACCCGGTACGGGTTGACATTTGCCTTCTTCGTTCGTCACAACGCCAAGCGGCGCGACGGGTGCTGCCGTAGTGGCCTTCTTAACGAGTTCGAGGAAATAGAGATTGTCGGTCAGCTTCTGGTCAGCCATATAGGTAAAGCCCAGGGCTTCAAAGCGGGTGATGATTGCTGCGGCCTGCTCGTCAAGCGTGGACAGGATAGCGTTACGCTCAGCCTGCGCAGTGCTGTCTGGCAGAGCGGAAACCCTCTGCTGCACGGTCTGCTCATCGGCAGTGGCGACAACCTCAGGTAATGTCTGATTGCCCTCCAGTTCGTCTGTAGCAACGTCTGCGGCGGTTGTGGATTCCTGCCCTGGGACTTCGACGGCTTTTCTTTTTCGTGCCATTGTCGTGGTTCCTGTAGATAGATAATAGAGCCGCCAGTGTGAAAGGGATGCCCGGTCAGGATCCCGACCAAATCCCACTGCTCGCCGAAGAGAGGCTAGCGTTTGTTGCGCCAGGCGTACACAAAGCGCCGCGATGATACCTGCACAGGCAGCTCTGTGCGCTGGCGATGCATCACGTAGCACCAGAAGTCAGTCAGCGCCTCGCCGGTGTGATGGTTAGGTGCCGCGCCCTGCTTCCAGCCAATAATCGCAGACTTGGACACGTCCAGCTCTCTGGCGATTTCCTGTAGCGGGATCCCGGCGCGGGTAATGTCGTTTATCACCCGGAACCAGTCGGTTTTGACCGTTGCAACTACTGGCACGGTTTACCCCCAAAACGCGCGTGCGCGCGACCCTGAGAGCATGTTTTTGTCGGTTGCAACAAACCACCGGCCTCGGCTGTCGCCGTGGTCAGTGTGATAGGTCTCGTTTTTCGATATGCCGCCTGCGCCATCTTAACCTCTAGGTTGGACGGCACAGCAGTTGAGTTAGGAGGTGCCAGTTGTTCAGGCTGGCGTGGTGATTATAGCAAATTACCTGCAAAGTTGCCTTGTCATGCCGCTCACAGCTATACTGTCTGCATCACTAAGAGTGATACGCATATGGGACAGGTCGCATTTGATACACAAGAGTTTGTCGAAACGCTGGAAAGCGCCGGGTTGCCGAAAGATCAGGCCAAGGCGATTTCTATTGCCGTCCGCAAGTCTCATGAAGTAACTGATGTGGCGACCAAGCGCGATCTTGAGGACGTACGCAAGGACCTGACGATTCAGATAGCTGACGTTCGTAAAGATATGGATGCTCGCTTCGAGAAAACCGAGGCGCAGATATCCTTAGTCCGCAAAGATTTGCAGCTTGAGATGGCAGGTATTCGCTCTGAGCAAAAGTTAATACGCTGGATGCTAGGTTTTGGGGTTATTGGTATTTTGTCGTTGGTCGTAAAAGCTTTCGTTATGCCCGCGCTGTAATTATTGACCTTGGGTCGGTAGCTCAGTGCGGAAGAGCGTACGTGTTACTAAAACCGTAAGGACGCGGGTTCAAATCCTGCTCGACCCTCCAGAGCCTGTTTAGAAATTTGTGTATTTGCCTAATTTTGATATGTTCAATCCAACATCAAAAACAGGTTAATTTATGGACGAAAAACAGTTGCAGGCTCTGGCTAACGAACTGGCCAAAAATCTCAAAACCCCTGAAGATCTCAGTCACTTCGATCGGCTGCTGAAAAAAATCAGCGTCGAAGCAGCTTTCAATGCCGAAATGACCCATCACCTCGGCTACGATAAAAATCAGCCTAAACCGGGGACCAACGCCCGCAACGGCTATTCCACAAAAACCGTTACCACTGGCGATGGCCCGCTGGCGCTGCGTACTCCGCGCGATCGTGACGGTTCCTTTGAACCGCAACTGGTGAAGAAGAACCAGACCCGGATTACCGGGATGGATAACCAGATTTTATCGTTGTACGCTAAAGGGATGACTACCCGCGAGATCGCCGCCGCGTTCAAAGAGCTGTATGACGCCGATGTCTCGCCGGCGCTGGTCTCAAAGGTCACCGATGCGGTCATGGAGCAGGTTGTCGAATGGCAAAACCGGCCTCTGGATGCAGTCTATCCCATTGTTTATCTTGACTGTATCGTTCTAAAAGTCCGGCAGGACAGCCGCATCATCAACAAATCTGTGTTCCTGGCGCTGGGCATCAACTTCGAAGGCCAGAAAGAGTTGCTAGGTATGTGGCTGGCCGAAAATGAAGGCGCAAAGTTCTGGCTGAACGTGCTGACAGAGCTGAAAAACCGCGGCCTGAACGATATCTTTATCGCCTGCGTAGACGGGCTGAAAGGTTTCCCTGACGCTATTAACGCGGTGTATCCGGAGGCGCGGCTCCAGCTGTGTATCGTGCATATGGTGCGCAACAGCCTGCGGTTCGTCTTTTTCACTGCGTCGTCGGTCGGGAACACCTTGCGCTTTTTGATAGCATGCCGGATCACGCTGTTTAACGACTCGATGGCGTTGGTCGTGTAGATCACCTTGCGGATGTCCGTTGGGTAGGCAAGGAGCGTGGCCAGATTGGCCCAGTTTGCCTGCCAGCTTCGACTTATTTGCGGGTAGCGGATGTTCCCAGGCACTGGAGAACGCTTCCAACGCCTGCAAGCCGGCTTCTTCCGTAGGGGCCTGATAGATAGCTTTCAGGTCGCGGGTGACGGCCTTGTAGTCCTTCCAGGAGACGAACCGCAGGCTGTTGCGCACCATATGCACGATACACAGCTGGAGCCGCGCCTCCGGATACACCGCGTTAATAGCGTCAGGGAAACCTTTCAGCCCGTCTACGCAGGCGATAAAGATATCGTTCAGGCCGCGGTTTTTCAGCTCTGTCAGCACGTTCAGCCAGAACTTTGCGCCTTCATTTTCGGCCAGCCACATACCTAGCAACTCTTTCTGGCCTTCGAAGTTGATGCCCAGCGCCAGGAACACAGATTTGTTGATGATGCGGCTGTCCTGCCGGACTTTTAGAACGATACAGTCAAGATAAACAATGGGATAGACTGCATCCAGAGGCCGGTTTTGCCATTCGACAACCTGCTCCATGACCGCATCGGTGACCTTTGAGACCAGCGCCGGCGAGACATCGGCGTCATACAGCTCTTTGAACGCGGCGGCGATCTCGCGGGTAGTCATCCCTTTAGCGTACAACGATAAAATCTGGTTATCCATCCCGGTAATCCGGGTCTGGTTCTTCTTCACCAGTTGCGGTTCAAAGGAACCGTCACGATCGCGCGGAGTACGCAGCGCCAGCGGGCCATCGCCAGTGGTAACGGTTTTTGTGGAATAGCCGTTGCGGGCGTTGGTCCCCGGTTTAGGCTGATTTTTATCGTAGCCGAGGTGATGGGTCATTTCGGCATTGAGAGCTGCTTCGACGCTGATTTTTTTCAGCAGCCGATCGAAGTGACTGAGATCTTTAAGGGTTTTGAGATTTTTGGCCAGTTCGTTAGTCAGAGTCTGCAACTGTTTTTCGTCCATAAATTAACCTGTTTTTGATGTTGGATTGAACATATCAAAATCAGGCAAATACACAAATTTCTAAACAGGTTCTTGGCGGTGATCTTGACGTCAGCCACACAGATATTACCCGCCTACCGGAAAACTTGAGCGTCGGTGACAGTATTGACCTCCGCTACACGGGTATTTCCAGTTTGCCGGATAACATTGAAGTTTATAGGTCAATATATTTACATGCTAATAGAATAACCAACATTGTCTATCGTGAATTATGGAAACATGACCATTACACGGTTTTTGCTGCATGGCTAAATGGCAAGTGCTGCGTTGTTGTTAACGAAAAGATTTACACGTTGGGAAAATTCTTCGGGGGAGCGCCAGCGGCAGATGTCGAACAGGCGGCGCGGGAGTGCGTGGCTGAATTAGAGCAACGCAGGCAAACTGGGGGTGCAGCATGAACGACATCCTGACGTACACCTGCCTGCATCTGAATACACCCTGCGCGGTAACTGGAAATCTCGGCGCGCCGTTTTTCAATTCGGCGATGAAGGAATTGCTAAATTTACCTGACCGTATCGACGCTGACGAAATCCCCTTGTCGCTTCAGCTCTTTCTGGCGCAGAAACGCTTTGTTGAATAAATCCGAAATTTGTGACGACTTCCTCCCTATCAGGGCGATTGTTACATGATGCGAACGCTGTTTGGCATTCCTAACAACGTGATCCGATTAAGCGCTTTGACCATTGCCATAGCCTCACCTACCTGCGCGTCATAGTCATGCAGACTCAGATGACCACCCAGAAGTGTTTTAAACCGGAACATGGCCGTTTCAGCCAGTGAACGTCGGTGATAACCTACTTTCTTTTTCCAGGTATCGTTATTGCCGCTCAGATGCTGATTTGCCACCGCATGGTTACGCTCATGGTATCGAGCTGGCCAATATTGCGCACCACTTCGCGGTGGGATAAGCGGCTTTATTTTTTTCCTCAGCAGAGCATCATGACAGTAACGCGTATCGTAAGCACTGTCAGCCGACGCTTCCCTGATTTTCCGGTGGGTTTGGTTAATCAGCCCGGGCAGCGCCTGCGCATCTGTCGTACCGCTTAGCGATAAATCGGCACAGATAATTTCATGTGTCGCGCTATCTACTGCCAGATGAAGCTTGCGCCATACTCTGCGCCTCTCAGCCCCATGCTGCCTGACTTTCCATTCGCCTTCGCCGAAGATTTTCAGGCCGGTGCCATCGATGACCAGGTGTGAGATTTCGCCGCGGGTTGGCGTTTTTATGCTGATGTCGACGGTTTTTGCTCGCCGGCTGACCAGAGAGTAATCTGGGCAGCGCAGCGACAGCCCCATCAGTTTAAAAATCGCGTCAACGAAACCCTGTAACGCCCGGAGCGAAAGGTTAAACACGCGCTTTATCATCAGAACCGTGGTAATGGCCATATCGGTGTAGTGAAGCGGCCGGCCACGATGTTCAGGGGGTGTACTCTCAGTCCATGCAGCAATGGCTGACTCATCAAGCCATACTGTCATGTCCCCCCGCTGCCTGAGCGCATTGTTGTATGCGGGCCAGTTGGTGATTTTAAACTTTTGCTTTGCCATGGGGACCTGATGTTGAAACGAATGTAGTGATCAGAGCCGCCAGTCACCTAAAAGTTCGATTTATTCAACAAAGCCGCGCAGAAAGACAAAGCCCGCGAAAGCCGTCAACTTTTCTCGGTGCAGAATCAGTTTCCCTATGGCCCAGAGCAGAAACTGAAATCCTACCTTTTCGATTTCTGCCCGCAATTCGACTGCGTTGATGACCCGTTAGAGGGCGTGGAATTCTAGTGCATCGGCACTATCTGTCATGCGCGCCCGTTCCCGTTTGGCTCGACGCTGGAATGCGTGAATGGGGAAGCGCCGAGCTCGGCGACGTTTGAGCCGGGGGAACGTTTTACGCAAAGGGAATGGGAAATCGTGTTTTTTGCTTTGCATAACCTGACCAGCAAGGAGACCGGACGGCGGCTGGGTATATCTCATCGCACGGTCGAGAACAAGCTTCAGGACATTTACCAGAAGACCGGAACGCATTGTAACAGGGGGCTGGCGATGTACTGCCGCGAAAACAGGACGGACTGCTATATCCCGCCGTCTTTGCTGTCGCCATCGAGCCACGTTCTGAATAACTACGGGGCGCAGTAACCTCGCGCCGAACTGACAGTAATGTAGCATAATGCACTAGCTTTATTTAAAACTGATTTTCAAAAATCAAAATCAATCCGGACAACATATTAGTATGTTGAACGGTCGTATTGAGGTATGACCAATGAAGAATGAGCATGATATTTTATCACCAGACGAATTAGTCCAGTTAACCGGACATCAATATAAATCAAGGTAGTGCCAATGGCTGAATGAGGCGGGGATCTGGTACAAGAAACGACGGGATGGTTCACCAAGTACAACGTGGTATCACATTGCCCATCCGTTGGCATATAGGCAATTTTCAACGGAACAAAAGCTGGATGAACCTAACTTCAGTGCTATGTGAGTTATAATAATGGTTGGCAAACGCAAGAATCCAGCAGATAACGCTCTGCCACCTCGTGTTTATCGGGAGAAAACACAATATGAATTTCATCCGGCTAGCGGTGGGTCAATATCATTATGTCCTCTGGATTCATTAATCCCTATCGTATGGGCCAAATACGAACAGGCAAACAATTATCGCAATGAGAGAAAAACCCTAGAACATGTGATAAGTCAGTTTTTTCTTTCTGCTGATTTTATGGCTCTTGCAGCAGAAACACAAAAAGACTATAAAAGAAATTCAACTAAACTTCTGTCCGTTTTTGGAAAAATGCATCCTGACAATGTTAAGCCTCAACATATCAGAAAATATATGGATAAACGGGGAACTAAAAGCAAAACACAGGCAAACCATGAAAAACACTTTTTATCACGTGTTTATCGCTGGGGTTATGAGCGAGGAATTACTAAGGGGAATCCATGCTCAGGTGTAAGACAATTTAAAGAAGAGGCTAGGGATCGCTACATTACAGATGCAGAATATGAAGCGTTGTATTCCGTTGCTCCCGATACTGTTCGTATAGCAATGGAGATCGCTTATTTATGTTGCGCTCGGCAGAGCGATGTTTTGTCATTGACTAAATCACAGTTGCTTAATGATGGGATTTTCATTTGCCAAGGAAAAACGGGCAAGAAACAGATAAAAGCATGGACTGAACGCTTAAAAAAAGTAATTGACTTAGCCGATAGCCTGCCAACATCACAAGGCGTTAACAGCATTTATGTATTGCATCAACCCAACGGCAACCGTTACACACGTGATGGTTTTAATTCAAGTTGGGCAAAAGCTCGAGCAAAAGCCTCAGCGTTACATCATAAGCTAACATTTGATTTCACCTTTCACGATTTGAAAGCAAAGGGAATATCTGATTTAAAAGGTTCGCTGTCAGAGAAACAAGCGATCTCGGGGCATAAAAGCATCGGACAGACGGCACGGTACAACAGAAAAACAGAAATAGTCCCCGTCGTCGGTGGTCAGAAAAAATGAATTTTTATTCAAATTGAAAAAATGATGTTAGGAATAGCTGATTTTGACACAAAAAAACCGCCTTGACGACGGTGACTAATATAGGACATTTTATTGATTATTATGGTTTTTCTGTTTGGTACCCGGAGCGGGACTTGAACCCGCACAGCCAGAAGCCGAGGGATTTTAAATCCCTTGTGTCTACCGATTCCACCACCCGGGCGTCGGGAAATCTAAACTGGAGGCGCGTCCCGGAGTCGAACCGAGGTGGACGGATTTGCAATCCGCTGCATGGCCACTCTGCCAACGCGCCTCATCTCATCCCTTGTCTTTGTCCTGCAGCGGGCTTTATCGGCGAATTGCCGAATCACTACCATGCAACTAACTGATTATAAAGACAATTCGTTTATTCCGTGTTTCGGAATGGACGCAATTATGGCTTGCCTGAGCAGCGATGGCAAGCCTTTTTTGGCTGGGGACGTTTAGATGGTTACATCACAGCCAACCGGGCAACGCCATAAGAATTGCCGTCTTTTCCTTACCTCGGACAAACCTTAATGATGGGGACAGTGCGACAACAAAACAATCCGTCCGCTGGCCAAGCGCACGACTGACTGGCTTTATTCCATCGCCAATCAGGTAAGTAATAGCTGTTGATGAGAGACCGTCCCTTGCCGACACCGCTTATGTTTAACCAAAGTGACCCCCTACCCCGCCGGAGTTGCCCCGCCAGCGGCCTTACGCCTCGCTGCCTCACGCCGAAGTCCGCGCGGCCAAACGGCAAGGGCAAGAGCGAGATGCCATGGACGCGAAGCTGGATACAAAATGCGAGATACCACATGCTGGATGCCAGGCGCCCGCCATTATCTCCTTAACAGCGAATCTTTGCGCCATGGCAACAATCTGTTTAACCTTGAAATGATAGTTGTCACCACCGGGCATCTCTCTCACCATTGGTATCTCGGGGCATAGCGCTATTCGCTCGGCGTTCGCTGTGCCCTAGGAAAGGATTGGCGTGAGACAACGGGGGGTATTGGGAGACAGAAGCCTTGGGTCTGATGGACAGTGCGTGAACCGGCAGCCGCAAGCGGCATAATATCCTGGGGCGAAACTGAGCGAGCGACAACAAAAAAGGACCCCTATGGGTCCTTTCAACGTCAACCGATGGATGAATGACACCGGCTAACTAAAATTTGGAGCGGGAAACGAGGCTCGAACTTAGAGCCTGTTTAGAAATTTGTGTATTTGCCTGATTTTGATATGTTCAATCCAACATCAAAAACAGGTTAATTTATGGACGAAAAACAGTTGCAGGCTCTGGCTAACGAACTGGCCAAAAATCTCAAAACCCCTGAAGATCTCAGTCACTTCGATCGGCTGCTGAAAAAAATCAGCGTCGAAGCAGCTCTCAATGCCGAAATGACCCATCACCTCGGCTACGATAAAAATCAGCCTAAACCGGGGACCAACGCCCGCAACGGCTATTCCACAAAAACCGTTACCACTGGCGATGGCCCGCTGGCGCTGCGTACTCCGCGCGATTGTGACGGTTCCTTTGAACCGCAACTGGTGAAGAAGAACTAGACCCGGATTACCGGGATGGATAACCAGATTTTATCGTTGTACGCCAAAGGGATGACCACCCGCGAGATCGCCGCCGCGTTCAAAGAGCTGTATGACGCCGATGTCTCGCCGGCGCTGGTCTCAAAGGTCACCGATGCGGTCATGGAGCAGGTTGTCGAATGGCAAAACCGGCCTATGGATGCAGTCTATCCCATTGTTTATCTTGACTATATCGTTCTAAAAGTCCGGCAGGACAGCCGCATCATCAACAAATCTGTGTTCCTGGCGCTCTGGGCATCAACATCGAAGGCCAGAAAGAGTTGCTAGGTATGTGGCTGGCCGAAAATGAAGGCGCAAAGTTCTGGCTGAACGTGCTGACAGAGCTGAAAAACCGCGGCCTGAACGATATCTTTATCGCCTGCGTAGACGGGCTGAAAGGTTTCCATGACGCTATTAACGCGGTGTATCCGGAGGCGCGGCTCCAGCTGTGTATCGTGCATATGGTGCGCAACAGCCTGCGGTTCGTCTCCTGGAAGGACTACAAGGCCGTCACCCGCGACCTGAAAGCTATCTATCAGGCCCCTACGGAAGAAGCCGGCTTGCAGGCGCTGGAAGCGTTCTCCAGTGCCTGGGACATCCGCTACCCGCAAATAAGTCGAAGCTGGCAGGCAAACTGGGCCAATCTGGCCACGTTCTTTTGGGTCCCAACGGACATCCGCAAGTTGATCTACACGACCTAAAACCCGAGAGTCGTTAAACAGCGTGATCCGGCATGTCATCAAAAAGCGCAAGGTGTTCCCGACCGACGACGCAGTGAAAAAGGTGGTGTGGCTGGCGATACAGGCGGCCTCACAGAAATGGACAATGCTTTTGAGGGACTGGCGCATGGCAATGAGCCGCTTTATTATCGAGTTCGGTGACCGCCTGGACGGTCACTTCTGAGAAAAGGCATTTACACAGAATCCGGTACGGGCTCCGAACTCGCGACCCCAACCTTGGCAAGATTGTGCTCTACCACTGAGCTATTCCCGCATGACTCTCAACAACCTGGTTTGCAACCTATCGGCAAACAACCGCGGTTGCTTTCGATGCGATGCATTCTACTGACCTCGACGTATGAGTCAATACAAAAATAGTCATCGCCGACGCGTTTGCTGTTTTTTACAGCGCTTCTCTCAATGCTCGAACAAATCGTGCCGGGCGGCATACAAATATTGGAACATTGACCAGAAAGTCAGCACCGCCGCGATATATAGCGCGACGATACCTATCCCCGATACGATGTCGTCTGGACGCCACAGCAGCGCCACCAGTGCCAGCATTTGCGCGGTGGTTTTCACTTTACCAATCCACGAAACCGCGACGCTGCTACGTTTGCCTATCTCCGCCATCCACTCCCGCAACGCAGAGATGATAATCTCACGGGCAATCATGGTCGCCGCGGGCAGCGTTATCCACCATGAATGAAAATGTTCCGCCACCAGCACCAGCGCCGTGGCGACCATCACTTTATCCGCGACGGGATCGAGAAACGCGCCAAAGCGGGTGGCTTGTTTCCAACGCCGGGCCAGGAAACCGTCAAACCAATCCGTCACCGCCGCCAGGACAAAAATGAGCGCGCAACTCAGCGGCGCCCATTTGAAAGGCAGATAAAAGGCCAGAACAAAGAACGGTATCATGACGACACGGAACAGGGTAAGCCAAGTCGGTATATTCAGTTGCATAGTGCTTTGTTAACTATCTGGCCGGAGTGGAAATAACAAGTATGTTGCTACATTGCCGCTAGTGTTTCAACGCATTAAATATTTTTTCTGCCAAGGCGCCTGAAATACCCGGCACTTGGGCAATTTCCTCCACGCTGGCATTGCGTAACGGCTGCAGACCGCCCATGTACTTCAGCAGTGACTGTCGACGCCGTGGCCCGACACCTTCAATCAATTCTAGCGCACTGGTATTTTTTACCTTAGCACGTTTATTGCGATGGCCGGTAATCGCATGGTTGTGTGAATCATCGCGGATATGCTGAATCACATGCAGGGCCGGCGAATCCGGCGGCAGCGCTATTCCCTCGCCATGGGGTTCCAAAAACAGCGTTTCGAGGCCGGCCTTGCGGTCTACGCCTTTCGCCACGCCGAGCAACACGACGCGCGATTTGTCCCAAGGTACGTCCAACTCCTCGAACACCGCTTTGGCCATACCCAATTGACCTTTACCACCATCGATAATCACCACGTCGGGGATTTTCTTTTCTTCGAGCGCCTTACCATAACGCCGGCGCAGGACCTGATCCATGGCGGCATAATCATCGCCGGGCGTAATACCTTTAATATTATAGCGGCGGTATTCGGCGCGTACCGGCCCGTTGCCGTCAAAGACGACGCAGGAGGCGATGGTCTGCTCCCCCATCGTATGACTGATGTCAAAACATTCCATCCGGTTGACCTGCTCAATACCCAATAGCTCTGCCAGCGCGGCTAAACACTGATGTACCGTCGACTGTTGCGACAGTTTAGTCACCAGCGCCGTCGCGGCATTGGTGCGGGCCAGCTTTAAATAACGAGCGCGGTCGCCGCGCGGCTGCGTCTGGATCTGAATTTTTCTGCCCGCCTGCTCGCTCAGCGACGCCGCCAGCAGCGTTTTTTCAGGCAGCGTGAAATCCAAAAGAATTTCGCCCGGAAGCGAGCGCATCTGACTGCCCTGCAAATAGAATTGGCCGACAAACGTTTGCACCACTTCCGCCAGTTCCGTGCCGGCCGGCACTTTGGGAAAATAACTGCGGCTACCCAAAACTTTCCCCTGGCGGATAAACAGTACATGGACGCAGGCCATACCGGCGTCAAACGACACGCCGATGACGTCCAGATCTTCCCGGTCGCCGGAAACGAACTGTTTTTCCGTCACGCGGCGCACCGCCTGGATCTGATCGCGCGCGCGCGCCGCATCCTCAAAGTTTAGCGCGCGGCTGGCCAGCTCCATCCGCTCCACAAGCTTGTTAAGCACCTGTTGATCTTTGCCTAACAGAAACAAGCGCACATATTCCACCTGCTGCTGATATTCCTCATCGCTGACCAGCCCCTGTACGCAAGGCCCCAGACAGCGACCTATCTGATACTGCAGGCACGGACGTGAACGGTTGCGATACACGCTGTCCTCGCATTGGCGAATGGGAAACAACTTCTGCAACAGGGCCAGCGTCTCTTTTACCGCATAACCATTGGGAAACGGCCCGAAGTAATCCCCTTTCGCATGTTTGGCCCCGCGATGGGACGCGATGCGGGGATGCGCGTCGCTGCTGAGGAAAATGAAGGGATAGGATTTGTCGTCGCGCAGCAATACGTTGTAGCGTGGCTGATACAGCTTAATGTAGTTATGCTCAAGCAGCAGCGCTTCGGTTTCCGTATGGGTAATGGTCACATCAATATGGTGAATGTTTTTCACCAGCGCTTCGGTCTTGCGGCTGGCAACCTGGGCACGAAAATAGCTCGCCAGGCGCTTTTTCAGATCTTTAGCCTTGCCGACATAAATCACCGTACCGGATGCATCATACATGCTATAGACGCCAGGCTGGCTGGTCATGGTGCTCAGGAATTGTTTGGCGTTAAAACTGTCAGTCACTACTTAATAAAATCTCCGTATTGAACAACCCGTGGCGAATAGCCAGATGGGTTAATTTTACATCACCGCTGATGTTTAGTTTACTAAATATCCGGTAACGATAGCTATTAACGGTTTTAGGGCTCAGATTGAGCTGCTCCGAAATATCGGTGACCTTTTGCCCGCGGGTAATCATCAGCATAATTTGGAGTTCCCGTTCGGACAAACATTCAAAGGGGGTTTCCGCCTGCGGCTCCAGCTGACTCAGGGCCATCTGCTGGGCGATATCGGACGCGATGTAGCGTTTACCGGCATTCACCGCGCGAATGGCGCAGATGACCTCGCGCGGAGCGGCGGCTTTGCTCAGGTATCCTGCGGCCCCGGCCTGCATTACTTTAGCAGGTAATGGGTTTTCTGTGTAAATGGTCAGCATGATAACTTTGATATCCGGCGAAAAGCGCACGATTTTGCGCGTGGCTTCCAACCCGCCGATGCCCGGCATATTCATATCCATTAACACGACATTGACGCAATTGTTGCGGCACCACTTTACCGCATCTTCGCCACAGTGTGCCTCGCCAACGACTTTGAAGCCTTTGATATCTTCAAGAATGCGTCGTATCCCTGCGCGCACCAATTCGTGGTCATCAACAAGAAAAACGCTTATCAAAGAGAAATTCTCCAAAAAGAGGGAGTGATGTAAAGCGAATTAAATATTTAAGACTTAATATTACAGCTTTTTAAGTAAATAAAGAAAAATGATTATTCGCTTATACTGGAAAAATTCAGCAGTGTCGCCTGCGCAAGCTCATTTTAGACAGATAGGTTATTGCACCGCAAGGAGATTTCACCAAAATTCCGTCGGGTATTGCCGATTTCCCCTCTTTTGTCACCCCGTCCGCACGTCCATCGCACGCCCTAAATTGTCTAAAAAACGAACAGAACCATATGCAATTTACTTAAAAATCAGTTCATTATGATTTTTCTTTCGATGAGGCAATATTATCATCAATCATTTCATATACATATTTTTAAAGAATAATCATTTATGCCTTATTACTTTTAGCGTACATTCAAACTTAAAAGTTAATTATAATATATTGCCGCTCCGTTTAATCCTCCTCGCCCGGCGAGAGCGGGACATCGGGGCATGAGTGGTGTTTTTTTAACCTGCTGCAATTTGCCGGAGATAAATGACCAACGTCAGTTAAATTTATAAAACAAAACCTGTTATAATCGGCGCACATGGCGTTGACCGCCGACGCGTATGGTACGCCAAGCGCGGCGCCAGTCTTAATAATCACTGATGACGGGGACAATAATGGGCAACGTTGAATTTACCACCGATAGCGAAACCGCGGTACTGGCACAAGAGCTCAACTGCATGAAGGCGATGATGTCGCTGCTGTTAAAAGCCATTGGGCAAGCCGATGCCGGCAAGGTCATCATAAAAATGGAGAAATACATCAGCCAGCTTGATGATCCCGAACAGCAAGCGGTATTTACCAGTACCGTAAAACAGATAACCCACGCTTATCGTCAATAAAGACCCGTCCCGCGCCGCGGGGTCAGGCCGGCTCAGCCGGTCGTGGCGATCGTTTACCCGCTTACCTATCCCGGCGGCACCGTGGTAGACTCATGCCACGGTTCCCCGACTTCATTTATTGTCATGACGCTGCTGTTCAAAGCCCTGCTGGGCGTATTAGTGGTGGTGCTAATCGCGCTGCTGTCCAAAACCCGTAACTACTATATTGCCGGTCTGTTGCCGCTATTCCCCACCTTTGCGCTTCTCGCCCGCTTTGTTGAATAAATCCGAAATTTGTGACGACTTCCTCCCTATCAGGGCGATTGTTACATGATGCGGACGCTGTTTGGCATTCCTAACAGCGTGATCCGGTTAAGCGCTTTGACCATTGCCATAGCCTCACCTACCTGCGCGTCATAGTCATGCAGACTCAGATGACCACCCAGAAGTGTTTTAAACCGGAACATGGCCGTTTCAGCCAGTGAACGCCGGTGATAACCTACTTTCTTTTCCAGGTTGCTGGTTCCGGTCACATCCGATCACTGATTCCGATTTCACCCGATCACTAATTCTGATTTCATCCGATCACTGATTCCGGTCGCCCGATCAGCGATTCCGATTCTGTCCGATCGCTCATCTTCTGTTCCGCCATACTCTGGAGACTTTTAGCTTCCGGGGGCATGGCATGGCACGTAAAAAGAAGAAAGCGAGAACGGAAATGTGCATCTATATTAATGTCTTACGTATGAAATTCGAGCAGCGTCGCTCGAATCGCACTATCGCAGCAGCGCTCGGCATAGGCTGTACTACCGTGCACGATATCCTCGGCCGATTCACGGTAGCTAACCTGGTCTGGCCATTGCCGGCGGAACTGTCCCCCGTCGACCTCGACCGCCTGCTCTATCCCGGCAAATCCGGAAAAGTTATCAATACCTTACCCAGCTGGCTTGATATCGATACCGAGTTAAGCCGCAAGGGCATGACCAAGCAGCTGCTCTGGATGGAATATCAGTCCGCCGTGGGCGGTGATGCCCTCGGTTACTCACAGTTTTGTGCACTGTTCCGATCGGATACGTCGGAATCTGCGACCCTGTACACGATTCTGTGTAATCAGAAGTGACCGTCCAGGCGGTCACCGAACTCGATAATAAAGCGGCTCATTGCCATGCGCCAGTCCCTCAAAGGCATTGTCCATTTCTGTGAGGCCGCCGCTTTGTTGAATAAATCCGAAATTTGTGACGACTTCCTCCCTATCAGGGCGATTGTTACATGATGCGGACGCTGTTTGGCATTCCTAACAGCGTGATCCGGTTAAGCGCTTTGACCATTGCCATAGCCTCACCTACCTGCGCGTCATAGTCATGCAGACTCAGATGACCACCCAGAAGTGTTTTAAACCGGAACATGGCCGTTTCAGCCAGTGAACGCCGGTGATAACCTACTTTCTTTTTCCAGGTATCGTTATTGCCGCTCAGATGCTGATTTGCCACCGCATGGTTACGCTCATGGTATCGAGCTGGCCAATATTGCGCACCACTTCGCGGTGGGATAAGCGGCTTTATTTTTTTCCTCAGCAGAGCATCATGACAGTAACGCGTATCGTAAGCACTGTCAGCCGACGCTTCCCTGATTTTCCGGTGGGTTTGGTTAATCAGCCCGGGCAGCGCCTGCGCATCTGTCGTACCACTTAGCGATAAATCGGCACAGATAATTTCATGTGTCGCGCTATCTACTGCCAGATGAAGCTTGCGCCATACTCTGCGCCTCTCAGCCCCATGCTGCCTGACTTTCCATTCGCCTTCGCCGAAGATTTTCAGGCCGGTGCCATCGATGACCAGGTGTGAGATTTCGCCGCGGGTTGGCGTTTTTATGCTGATGTCGACGGTTTTTGCTCGCCGGCTGACCAGAGAGTAATCTGGGCAGCGCAGCGACAGCCCCATCAGTTTAAAAATCGCGTCAACGAAACCCTGTAACGCCCGGAGCGAAAGGTTAAACACGCGCTTTATCATCAGAACCGTGGTAATGGCCATATCGGTGTAGTGAAGCGGCCGGCCACGATGTTCAGGTGGTGTACTCTCAGTCCATGCAGCAATGGCAGACTCATCAAGCCATACTGTCAGGTCCCCCCGCTGCCTGAGCGCATTGTTGTATGCGGGCCAATTGGTGATTTTAAACTTTTGCTTTGCCATGGGGACCTGATGTTGAAACGAATGTAGTGATCAGAGCCGCCAGTCACCTAAAAGTTCGATTTATTCAACAAAGCCTGAGGCCGCCTGTATCGCCAGCCACACCACCTTTTTCACTGTGTCGTCGGTCGGGAACACCTTGCGCTTTTTGATGGCATGCCGGATCACGCTGTTTAACGACTCGATGGCGTTGGTCGTGTAGATCACCTTGCGGATGTCCGTTAGGTAGGCAAAGAACGTGGCCAGATTGGCCCAGTTTGCCTGCCAGCTTTGACTTATTTGTGGGTAGCGGATGTCCCAGGCACTGGAGAACGCTTCCAGCGCCTGCAAGCCGGCTTCTTCCGTAGGGGCCTGATAGATAGCTTTCAGGTCGCGGGTGACGGCCTTGTAGTCCTTCCAGGAGACGAACCGCAGGCTGTTGCGCACCATATGCACGATACACAGCTGGAGCCGCGCTTCCGGATACACCGCGTTAATAGCGTCAGGGAAACCTTTCAGCCCGTCTACGCAGGCGATAAGGATATCGTTCAGGCCGCGGTTTTTCAGCTCTGTCAGCTCTGTCAGCACGTTCAGCCAGAACTTTGCGCCTTCATTTTCGGCCAGCCACATACCTTGCAACTCTTTCTGGCCTTCGATGTTGATGCCCAGCGCCAGGAACACAGATTTGTTGATGATGCGGCTGTCCTGCCGGACTTTTAGAACGATACAGTCAAGATAAACAATGGGATAGACTGCATCCAGAGGCCGGTTTTGCCATTCGACAACCTGCTCCATGACCGTATCGGTGACCTTTGAGACCAGCGCCGGCGAGACATCGGCGTCATACAGCTCTTTGAACGCGGCGGCGATCTCGCGGGTGGTCATCCCTTTGGCGTACAACGATAAAATCTGGTTATCCATCCCGGTAATCCGGGTCTGGTTCTTCTTCACCAGTTGCGGTTCAAAGGAACCGTCACGATCGCGCGGAGTACGCAGCGCCAGCGGGCCATCGCCAGTGGTAACGGTTTTTGTGGAATAGCCGTTGCGGGCGTTGGTCCCCGGTTTAGGCTGATTTTTATCGTAGCCGAGGTGATGGGTCATTTCGGCATTGAGAGCTGCTTCGACGCTGATTTTTTTCAGCAGCCGATCGAAGTGACTGAGATCTTCAGGGGTTTTGAGATTTTTGGCCAGTTCGTTAGCCAGAGTTTGCAACTGTTTTTCGTCCATAAATTAACCTGTTTTTGATGTTGGATTGAACATATCAAAATCAGGCAAATACACAAATTTCTAAACAGGCTCGTGTGGAGCAGGCCAAAGTTCTTCTTGATGTTTTGCTTGCTATGACTAATCGCAAATCAAAGCATATTAAGTGATGCGCTGGAAACTCCTCATGCTCGCCGCAATGCTTGCGACGATTGCCGCTCTTGCCATCGTGGTGAGACTCCAGTACGTCGAAATCACCCGCCTGAAGCAGGCCAATCAGTCGATGGTCGCCGAGCGTGACGCCGCCCGCGCACAGTTTACCCACTATGAACAAGCTATAGCGTTGTTCAACCAGATAGCCGGAGTGACACAGGATGCACATCAGCAAGCGGTGCAGGACTTCCAGCCGCGTATCATCCAGATACGTGAGGCCATGACGCCTGAGCGCTGTGCTCGTTTGCCTGTCCCTGCTGCCGCTGTTAACCGGCTGCGTACGCACACAGACAAAATACCTGCCCATCCCGCCCGCGCCGATACCGGCCACACTACTCGATGATTGCCCACCGCCGGTTATTCCTGAAAATATGACGTGGGGCGACAGCGTGATACTCAATGAGAAGCTGCTGCTGGCATTGGAGATGTGCAATCAGGATAAAGCTGCGTTGAGACAGGTTGAGGCAATGCGAAAATGACCGAATCCCGCATCTATGGCTCGCGTTGGGATAAAGCCCGTCGTGCCTTTCTTGCCCGCCATCCGCTGTGCGTGATGTGCCAGCAGCAGGGTAAGACGGTGGCGGCGACTGTGGTTGACCATATCACTCCGCACAAGCTGAAAGCGGCGTTGCAGTCCGGTAATACTGTTGCCATCGCGCAGGCACAGGGATTGTTCTGGGACCGGCGCAACTGGCAACCGTTATGCACATTGCACCATAACGCCACCAAGCAACGCATGGAGAAGCGCGGCGGGGGAATGGGGTGTGACCTTCAGGGTATGCCCTTGGATGGAAATCAATACTGGCCGCGGTAAGGTTTATTTAAAAATAAAGTATTCGTCTGAGATTTTATTTATTAGTTTCATTTCGTGATGGAATTAAATAATAAATTTTTCTGTGGAAGCTTCAAATAAAATAACGGTAAGGGGGAGGGATAAAACTCCAAATGAATTAAGCGAATTGACCGCCCTCTAATTTTTATTCTAACGCTAACCCGATTTTTTATATGTTATTCATGTAGATAGCCAATGGAAAATAAACGTACGCGCTCAGACAGCGCCACGGCGGCTATTCAGGCCATGAAAAATGCGTGCGAGGATACTCTCACGCCCCCACCGCATGCGGGTTTGGAGAAAAAAGCCGAACCTTTGTGGCATGACAATATTCGCTCAAAAGCACTGGACAGTTGGACGCCAGCCGACCTCCTGGCGGCGGTAGAGTTGGCGAATAATCAGCTCGAAATCACCCGTTTACGCCATGAATTACGCAAAAAAATGCGTGTTTCGAGCGAAGAGCGTGATGAAAAGGCCCTTGCCCTGTTGCGCAACGATATTGTCACGCTCCAGCGCACCGTACTGGCTCAGCGCCGGGATTTGCAGATCCATTCACACGCCAGCAACGGCGAAACCCGCGATCAGCGCAAGCGTAACGACAATGACCGAAAAGCCCGCAGCATTGTGGACGTGCATCAGGCTGAGGAAGGCAATCTGATCGCCTTCCCGCAACATTGACCGGAGGCCCCCATGACACGCGGCGAGCGGGTGATCGCCTTTATTGAACGCTACATCATCGTTCCCGAGGGGGCACGGCTAGGACAGCCGCTACGGCTGGATGACTTCCAGAAACGTTTCCTGCAGGGGGTCTATGATAACCCCCAGGGTACCGATAAAGCCTATTTGAGCATTGCCCGCAAAAACGGCAAGACGGGGCTGATTGCGGGGTTGCTGCTGGCCCATCTGGTAGGGCCGGAAGCGGTGCAGAATTCGCAGATTATTAGCGGGGCCATGAGTCGGGAGCAGGCGGCGATTGTGTTTAATCTGGCGGTCAAGATGATCAACCTGAATCCTGCCCTTCAACCGTTGGTGCATATTATCCCCAGCGGAAAGCGCCTGGTGGGCAAGCCCTGGAACGTCGAGTACAAAGCACTGGCGGCGGAAGGCAAAACGACGCACGGTCTGTCGCCGGTGCTGGCCATTCTGGATGAAGTGGGACAAATTCGCGGCCCGCAGAGCGATTTCATTGACGCTATTGTTACCGCCCAGGGGGCGCATGAAAACCTGCTGCTTATCGCCATCAGTACCCAGGCCGCCAATGATGCTGACCTGTTTAGTGTCTGGCTGGATGATGCTGCCACCTCGGGCGATCCGCATATCGTTTCCCATGTCTATCAGGCTGACAAAGAGGCGGATTTATCCGATCCGGTGGCGTGGAGGGCCGCTAACCCGGCGCTGGGCACCTTTCGCTCCCTCAAGGACATGCAGCGTTTAGCGGAAATGGCTGCCCGGATGCCCAGTGCGGAAAACACCTTCCGTAACCTCAATCTGAATCAGCGGGTCTCTACCGTCTCGCCCTTTATCTCCCGCTCGGTATGGGAGAGCTGCGGCAAAGCCGTGGAGCCGATTACCGGGCGCTGCTACGCCGGGCTGGATTTGTCTGAAAAGAACGACCTGACCGCTCTGGTGCTGATAGGTCAGACGGCGTCCGGGCGCTGGAGCGTTTTGCCGTTTTTCTGGACGCCCGAAAAACCGCTGCATGATCGGGCGAAGAAAGACAGGGTGCCGTATGACGTCTGGGCGCGCCAAGGTCTGCTTAATACGACACCCGGTGCCAGTGTGGATTACGACGTGGTGGCGCGGGATATCGCGGCGATCCTCGGGGATTACGCGGTGGACGCCATTGCTTTTGACCGCTGGCGTATTGAGATTTTTCGCAAGGCGGCCCAGGACATCGGGCTGAGCCTGCCCCTGAAAGAATTTGGTCAGGGTTTTAAGGATATGGCCCCGGCGATTGATCGCCTGGAATCCCTGTTGCTGAACGGGCAACTGCGCCACGGCATGCACCCGGTGCTGACCATGTGTGCCGCGAATGCGGTGATCAATAAAGGATGCGGCCGGTAACCGCAAGCTGGACAAGGCCAAGGCTACCGGACGTATTGATGGCATGGTGGCGATGGCGGACGGTGCCCTGAACGGTGAAATGGCGGCCTCTGGCGGCGATTTCGAGGACTTTCTTTCGCGACCTCTGAGCATGTAATGACTGAAAAAATGACAGTATCGATTTGCGCACCCATAACGGGCTGTGGGCACGGCTGGCGTCCTGGTTTGTTGGCGGACGCTTGGTAACCCCGGCGCAGGGCTCGCAAACCGGCCTGGTCTCTGCCAGTGGCACGTTGGGCGATTCGCCTGTCATTGATGAGCGCATTCTGCAAATTTCTACCGTCTGGCGCTGCGTCAGTCTGATTTCCACCCTGACCACCTGCCTACCGCTGGACGTTTTCGAGACTGACCGCACGGATAATCGCACTAAGGTCGGCCTGGATAATCCGCTGGCGCGGTTACTGCGCTATTCCCCTAATCCGTATATGACCGCGCAGGAGTTTCGTGAGGCGATGACCATGCAGCTCTGTTTTTACGGCAACGCCTATGCGCTGATTGAGCACAACCGGGCCGGAGACGTGGTCAACCTTATTCCGCTGCTGTCGGCAAATATGGATGTGCTGCTGGAAGGCAGACAGATTATCTACAAATACCAGCGTGACCATGAGTTTGCGCGCTTCAGGCAGCATGAAATTTTCCATCTGAAAGGTCTTGGCTTTAACGGTCTGGTTGGCCTCTCCCCCATTCCCATGCCGCCAAATCCGGCGGCGTGGCGGTGGAGCAGCAGCAGCGAGAATTTTACGCTAACGGCTGCAAGTCGTCCAAAATTCTTTCGGTCGGCGATCATGTATTGAGTGCCGAGCAACGCGACCAGGTTGAAGCCAACTTCCGTGAAATCGCCGGTGGTCCGGTGAAAAAGCGGTTGTGGATTTTGGAGTCAAACTTTGTCGCCCATGATATCGGCGTCAGTCCACAGGATGCAGAGACGATGGCGGCGCGCAAGTTTCAGGTTAGTGAACTGGCGCGTTTCTTTGGCGTCCCGCCGCATCTGGTGGGTGATGTGGAAAAGTCTACATCGTGGGGTACCGGTATTGAGCAACAGAACCTGGGCTTTCTGCAATACACCCTGCAACCCTATATCACCCGCTGGGAGCAGTGTATCCAGCGCTGGCTGGTCAGGCCCGCTGACGTGGGGCGACTGCATGCTGAGCATAACCTCGATGGCTTGCTGCGCGGGGATTCAGCTTCACGGGCCACCTTTATGAAGGCGATGGGGGACGCGGGATTACGCACCATCAATGAAATGCGACGGCTGGATAACTACCCGCCGTTACCCGGCGGTGATGTCGCCACGTGGCAATCGCAAAACGTTCCACTGGATGAATTAGGCCATGCACCCCGCGAACACGGGGTGTTGCGTTAATAAGGGGCAAGGTATGCCGAGCATTCAAAAAACACTCGCCTTTGAACAGGCAGAAATTAAATTTACCGGGGACGTGACCCAGGGGATTTTCGACGGTTACGCGTCGGTATTCAACCACACCGATGCGGATGGCGATGTCTTTCTGCCCGGTGCCTTCAAGAAGGCGTTATCCAACCCGTCGCGTCAGGTCGCCATGTTTTTTAATCACCGAACCTGGGAGCTACCGGTCGGGAAATGGACGGCGCTGGACGAAGATGCCCGCGGTTTGCGGGTCAGGGGCGAGCTCACGCCCGGTCATCGTGGCGCGCAAGATCTGATGGCGGCCATGAAGCACGGTAGTGTGGAAGGGCTGTCTGTGGGCTTTCAGGCTCGGCGTGAGGATTATGACATCAGCCGCACGGGGCGTATTTACAAGAACGTTGCCGCCCTGCAGGAAATCAGCATCTGTACCTTTCCGGCCAATGAACAGGCCAACGTGTCGTCCATAAAGAGCCTTGACGGCATTGACAACATTCGCGATGCGGAAAACTGGCTGAGAGACTCTGCCGGTTTGTCCAAATCGCAGGCCATAGGGCTGATTGCCCGCATCAAGTCGGCCCTTCGGAGCGAGTCTGAAGGCGACACACTCGCCGCGCTGTGTGAGCGCATCAAAGCTTTCCCTCTTCAATTAGGAAAATAATATGTCTGAGTTATCGGATATCCAGAAAGCGATAGAAGACTCGCAGAAAAATATGTCACAGCTGTTTGACGCGCAGAAAAACGAGATCGCGGAAACCGGTCGTGTATCCAAACAATTACAGGACGATCTGATTAAGGTGCAGGAAGAGTTAAAAGCCGCCGGGACCCGTCTGTTTGACCTTGAGCAAAAAGGCGGGCCGGGGGCAGATAACCCGACGGTACAAAAAGGCTTCGCTGAACGGGCAGCGGAAGAGCTTACCCAGTCCTGGAACGGCAGCAAGGGTCACTTTGAGGCGAAAACCTTCAATAAATCCCTGGGCAGTGATGCCGCTTCGGCCGGAACGCTGATCCAGCCTATGCAGGTGCCGGGGATTGTGATGCCGGGATTGCGGCGTCTGGTGATACGCGATCTGCTGGCACAGGGGCGCATTTCCAGTAATTCTTTGGAATATGTGAAGGAAAAGCTGTTTACCAACAGCGCGGCACCGGTCAAGGAGAAGGCGCAAAAACCGGAGTTCGATCTGACGTTCGAGAAGCAGAGTACGACGGTTATCACCGTGGCGCACTGGGTGCAGGCTTCCCGTCAGGTGATGGACTATGCACCGATGCTGCAATCCTACGTCAATAACCGCTTGCTGTACGGCCTGGCGCTGGTTGAGGAAAACCAGTTGCTGAACGGCGATGGCACGGCGGATAACTTGACCGGCATCAATCATGTCGCCACCGCCTATGACACCACGCTAAACGCCAGCGGCGATACGCGGGCCGATTCAGATAGCCCATGCGATTTACCAGGTGAGTGAATCGGAATTTAACGCCTCTGGCATCATCCTGCATCCGCGTGACTGGCACACCATTGCGCTGCTGAAAGACAACGAAGGTCGCTATATCTTCGGCGGACCGCAGGCGTTTACCAGCAATATTATGTGGGGCCTGCCGGTGGTGCCGACCCGTGCCCAGACGCAGGGAACCTTTACCGTCGGTGCCTTTGACCTGGCCTCGCAAGTCTGGGATCGCATGGATGCCGCGATAGAAATCAGCCGTGAAGATCGCGACAACTTCGTAAAAAACATGCTGACCATCCTGTGTGAAGAGCGGCTGGCGCTGGCGCACTACCGTCCTCAAGCGCTGATTAAAGGCAGCTTTACCCCTGCCAGTGGAGGCGGTGGTAAAGGCGGCAAGGGTGGCACCGGCGGCGGTGAGTGATCCACGCTCAGGAGGCGGGCGGGTTATCCCGCCCTGATTATCTATGGCGATTGCCGTAACCGACCTGGTGCCGATTGACGAGCTCAGGACGCATATTGAGTTTGACGCAGAGGACCGCAACGCGCTGATTATCCGCTATGCCCAGGCGGCGTTGGACTACTGCCTGCGTTGGTGTGACGAGCCGCGCTGGAAGACGGCGGCGGATGTGCCCACCCTGGTGGTCTCTGCCCTGCTGCTGGTCTTTGCCGATCTGTTTGAGCACCGTACCCGGCAAAGTGAGGTGCAGCTTTACAAAAACCGGGCGGCGGAGCAACTGCTGTGGCCGTATCACAACTGGCGCGGTCACGGGGAGGATACCTGATGGAGCCGGGACGACTTCGTCATCGCGTTACCGTGCAGCGGGAGTCCGACGCAAAAGACGCCTACGGGCAGTCGGTCGGGTGGGAAACGGTGTACACGCTACCGGCGGATATTCGTGCGATCAGCGGGCGGGATTTTATTGCCGCCAGTGCCGAGCGTACCACGGTGACCACGAAAATCTTTATCCGCTATCACGCCGATATTCGCCCGACGCTGTGTCGACTGGTGCATAAGCCGCCGACCGGACGGGGCGAAGTGTATCGCATTATCGCTGCATTGCCGGATCGGCATTGTCGCCGTCTGGAACTGCTATGTGAAGAGGAATTTCAACGTGTTACTGGCAATTGAACAAGCACTTTCACGCTTATTGGGTGTGAAGGTTTACCAACTGTTGGGGACTCAGCATGATGGCGATTTTGTCACGGTACAGCAGATAAGCGACAGGCCGGTTGATGGCGGTCTGGTGAGTACCGGCCTGGTGATCGGACGGTATCAACTGAGCTTTGTTTCCCGCCGTTTCGAGCGTGTGCTGGCGATGGATAATCAGGTCTGGGCCGCCTGGCGCACGGTAGTGCATGGCGATATAGGCGGATGCCCAGTTCAGTATATCGAGCGTTCGCACCTGTACGACAGCCTGGAGGACAGCAAGTGGTACCGCCGGGTACGTGATTATCTGATTTACCACCCGGAGATCGCCTCATGATGACCGTGAAGGTTGAAGGTCTGGCCGCGCTTGGACAGCAGTTTGAGGCGCTGGGCCGTGATATGTCGACAAAAATCCTGCGGCAGGCGGGCCGGGCGGCATTAGCGTCGGTGCAAGACGATATGCGTCAACATGCCGGTTTTGACGCTGAGAGTAACGATCCTCATATGCGCGACAGCATCACCATACGCAGCAGCACACGCGGGCGGGCACAGCTCACCTTACGGGTTGGCCCCGGTAAAAAACACCGCATGAAAGCGCTGGCACAGGAATTTGGCACCGTGAAGCAGGTTGCGCACCGTTTTATTGGCCCGGCGATGAAATACCAGACATCCCACGTTTTACGCTTGCTGGCGGCGGAAATCCGTCGAGGCATCGAGAATCGGTAGCCTCTGCTACCTCCACCTAAAGAGAGAGTACCCTATGTCAACCAAAACATCCCCTGAGTATTCCACGTTACCGGTGGGTACCGTGGTGAAGTTCGGCGCGGTCGGGGCGGCGGTAACCGCCATGAAAGCGTTGAGAAATTGTCGGGCGATTGGCGCGACCGGTCAAATCGGCGGCTATATCGACTGTACTACATTGATTGATACCAACAAGCAGTTTATCTCCGATTTACCGGAAGGCCTGGAAAAATCCCTGGTGTTTCTTGATAATCCCGAGGATCCAGACTTCTCTGCATTTTTGACAGCAGCGCAAAATCGGGAAACCGTGCAGTTTTACATTGAATTGCCGAATAAACGAACGGCCACCATGATATTGGCGTTATCGGGCTGGGAGATGAATGAAATTAGCGCCCCGGCCAATGAAGCCATTCAGATCACCGTCAAAGGTAAGCAAAACACGCTGACCTGGGGAACAAAGACAACGCCCCCATCTGGCGGCGGTAGTGGTGGTAAAGGCACGGGTGGTGCAGGAGAGGGCGTATGAAGCAGACTGTTTACACCGACAACCTGAAAATGTCGTTGCTCAAACCGCTGAACACGGCGCAGGAATGTGAATTGTTAGGCGGGCGCTATTTTATCCGCCGTATGTCCGCGCTGGCGTTGCTTGAGCAGGAAGAGAAAGCGACGCAGGCGTTTGAGGCGGGGGATATGCGTCAGGCGTCGTTGCTGAACGTGCAGATGCTGCTGGATTGCCTGTGTGATCCGGACGGACAGCCGATCCCCTCCGATGCCCTGCCAACGGCTGATGCACTGATGGCGGCGCACGATAACGGCACGTTGCTGGATGCCATTGCCACGGTCAAACGCCATGCGGTGGGGTCACTGGAGGACGCGCAAAAAAACTGACCGACTCGCCCTGACTCTATTTTCTGTTTCAACTGGCAGAGTGCCTGGGCGAGGCGGATATTCGTAAACTGGCGGCGCTACCCGCCGCTGAGCTTCTTCACTGGCAGGCGTATTTGCTGATACAGGCAGCACCGCGTGACCCCCTACCTGTAAACGAGACTTCCCCCCCCCCCCGGCGCAGCCTGCCGTCTCAAACGTTGAGGCACAATGTGCTGCCGTGATGCGAGCGTTAGGATAACGATGGCAGATGTTGCTTCTTTGGCCGTAGGCCTGTACCTGAACAATGCGTTTACGCCCCAGCTGACGGCGGTTTATCGTCAGGCGGGCGACCAGTCGCGTCGCTTTGTGCGCGGCGTGCAACAGGACACTAAAAAAGCCGAAGTGGCCTACCAGCATCTGGCGTCCACTATTGGCGGCGTGGCCTCGCGACTGGCCGGGCTGGCGGGTGTGGGGTTTGAGCAGCTGAATGCGGCCATTCAGGTGCTGGCCGAGCGTGAAGTCAAGGGCGGACAGGCAGGCACGGCGCTACGAAACGTTATTCTGACGCTTGAAAAAGGCACCGATAAAACGCTGAAACCCTCAGTGGTCGGGCTGGTTGGCGCACTGGATACTCTGGCGAAGAAAAAGCTTTCCACAGCACAGGCGGTCAAGCTGTTTGGGGTGGAGAACATCAATGCCGCCTCCATTCTGGTGGATAATCGCGACAAGCTGGAGGCGCTGACGCATGCGTTGACCGGTACCCAGACCGCGTACGAGCAGTCAGCTATTCGGGTCAACAATCTCAATGGTGACCTGATGGGACTCACCAGCGCGTTTGAAGGGCTGGTTATTCAGGTCGGCCAGTCGGGGAACGGGCCGTTACGCACCGGGATACAAAATATTACCCGCGCCACTAATGCCTTGGCGGATAATTTCACCACCGTGGCATCAGTCGCACTCTATACCCTGATCCCGGTGCTGACCACCCGACTTACCGCAGGCTTGCGGGAAAGCGTCGCAGGCTGGGTCGCACAACAACAGGCGGCCAAAGCCGCCGCGACACAACAGGCCGCAACCGCCCGTGCCACTCTCGAGCAGGCGCAGGCATCAAGACAGCTGGCACAGGAGCAGGCGCGTTATCTGGCGGCCCAGACGGCGGTAAACCGGGCGAACGGTATCCAGCTAAGCTAGCAGCGTGAGCATATCGCATTAAGCCGCACGTTACGCGGATCCCGTCTTGCCGAGGTACGGGCCACCGAGCAGTTAGCGGCAGCCAACGCACGACTGTCCGTCTCGGCGCGGGCGGTCTCGGCGGCAGTGTCCGTGGCACGCGGGGCGCTCTCCCTGGTGGGTGGCCCCCTGGGGGCGGCCATGCTGGCGGGCTCCGCCTTGCTCTATTTTCATCAAAAGGCCAAAGACGCCCGTGAGTCAGCGATTGGGCTGAAAGAGGCGGTGATGAAGACCATCGAGGCGCTGATGGCGCTGTCGTCAAAACAGCTGGATGTCAAGGTGCTGGATTTGTCGGCGCAGTATCAAAACCAAATCACCCAGCGTAACCAGCTGATGAAGGCGGTGCAGGATTACGACAGTCGTCTGGAAGGCCTGAGTGCCTTTGATCCTTTCGGCCAGCGTTCAGGGGTGGAGGCGGATAAAAAACGCGCCCTGGCAGATTTGGAAGCCGTCAATCAAGGGGCACAAACCGTTAAGACTTCGCTGGACAATGCGCACCAGGCGCTTGCGCGTCTGAAGGCAGGGGCGTACGGCCCCGTCAAGCCGAAACAGGCAACACCGCAGGAAACGCTCAAAACGCCCTGGTCCGGTCAGGACAGCCTCACAGAGAAATCGGATCAAAAACGGGCGCGCGATCAGTATCAGCAGTTGCGCCAGGAGATTGAACAAGCTCACGCCGGTAGTTTACAGCGCCTTGCCCTGCAAGAGCAGGCGGCGCAGTCACGGTTGCTGGCGTGCGCCAATGCCGCTGGGGCGGCACAGTCTGACCTCCAGCGCGTGCAGGGGATGCAGGCGGAGAATTATCAGCGGCAGCGCCAGCAGCTGGCTGAGCGCTATTCCCCGGTCAAAACGCAGCTACGCCACGAGCGGGACGCCAGCCGCGAACTGAACGCGTTGTGGGCGGCGCGCTTGCTGAGCGAGCAGGACTACCAAACGGCCCGCCGCCAATTGGCCTATACCCGTACGCAGGCGTTAGTAAAAGCACAGGCCGAGTCTGCCGCCGCCCCCCGTCTTAGTCTTGCCGGTGAGGTTGACCCCGTAATCGCCCTGCAAAACCAGCTGGTCCGGCAACAAAGTCTTCTGGATGCGTACTATGCCAATGGCAGCCTGAGCAAAGCCCAGTACGAAGCGCTGATGCAAAAAACCGCTCAGTACTCGGCGGACGCGCAATATCAGGCCGCATTAGCACTGTATGGCGGCCAAAGCCGGTTGCACAAGCTGTCCCTGTCGCTGGCGGAGACCCTGCGCGAACGGACAACCAATATGTTGACCGGCCTGCTGACCGGGGCCCGCTCTTTCAAGGAGAGTCTGTCGGGGTTGTTTGCCTCACTGGCGCAATCGGTCATCAAAAATCTGGTGGACATGGCGGCGCAGGCGCTTATCACCAAAACACTTCTCTCCTTGTTTATGGGCGGTTTTGGCGGCAACGGGAGTTCTGCGGCCAATGCGTTCAGCAGTGGAGCCTATAACGGGCTGACCCTGAACACTAAAGGCGGCGTCTACGTCTCCCGGAGTCTGAGCGCCTTTAGCGGGCAGGTGGTCAGTCAACCGACGCTGTTTGCGTTTTCCCACGGCGCGGGGCTGGTGGGGGAATCCGGCCCGGAGGCGATTATGCCTATCAAGCGTGGGTCAGACGGTCGGCTGGGCGTGCAGGCCGTGGAGAGGGGCGGACGCGGTGGCGATGTGATTGTGAATATGGGGGGCTTCGTTTTCACTACCGATGAACGCAGTGACAGCGCGGCCGGGGCGGGGATGGATGTTAATGGCATCGCGAACCAATTAAAGCCACTCATTATCAATGTGGTCAATGAACAGGCGGGCAGACAGGGCTCCCCCCTCTGGTATGCCATTAAGGAACGGTAAAGATGGACACATTTAGCTGGCCTGTCAGGGTAAACAGCAGTGAACAACTGAAGGTTGCGACGATTGAAGCGCAATTCGGCGAGGGTTATAAGCAGGTGAGCAGTAAAGGCATTCATGATGTCAGCGAAAGCTGGTCACTGAGTTGTAACGGCGATCGGGAGTCGCTGCTGGCTGTTCGGCATTTTCTGATAAATCACGTGACCCGGGCCTTCTGGTGGGTTAACCCCTGGGGGGAGAAAAAACGCTATCGCGTCAAGTCCGATGCGATCCGGACGCGATTTCTTCACGGCTCTCTGGTGGAAATGGGTTTTACTTTCGAGGAGGCGTTTTCGCCATGAATCTGACGCAGGATTTACAGTCGCTTGAGCCGGGATCGCTGGTTCAGCTGGTCGAAGTTGACGGCACGGCATTTGGTATGGATAGGGTGCTGCGCTTTCATGCCCATAATATCAATGTTGACGGCTGGGCCTCCTTTGCCGGGGAAAGCCTGCCCTCTATCCGCTGGCAGGGCAACGAGTACGATCCGCATCCTTACACCGTGACCGGACTGGCATTAACCAGTACCGGGTCGCAGCCACAGCCCGGGCTGTCGGTGGCGGACGGTTGTCGTCTGACTGCAAGCCGCGTTTTGGTCCCGACCAGCCTTTACCGTTCGGTGGTCAACCCGGCGCTAACCTCCAGGGGCGGTAACATGGATGAGACGCTGTTAGGCCCCATCCGCGAGCATGTGGCGTGGGAATACCCGAAAGAAGCATGCGGGCTGATTGTCCAGACGGCCCCGGGGGCATACTACCTGCCGTGTCGCAATATCCACCCGTCTCCGACGGACCATTTTACGCTTTCCCCGGACGATTATGCGCAGGCGGAAGTGCAGGGCGATATCGTGATGATAGTGCATTCGCATCCCGATGTAGTGCGGCTCCTTCCCTCAGAGCTTGACCGGCTACAGTGCGATTATAGCGGGGTGGAATGGGGCATTATGTCATGGCCGGACGGGGATTTTTGCACCCTGTCGCCCAGAGGGGAACGGCCACTGACGGGGCGGGCCTGGGTGCTGGGGTTTGATGACTGCTGGACACTGATTATGGACTACTACCGGCAGACGTACGGCATTCAATTGCCTAATTTCTCTGTGGCGTATGAATGGTGGACGGAAGGACAGGAAAACCGCTACGACGATAACTGGCAAGGGGCAGGTTTTGTCGAGGTTGCGCCTGAGACGATGCGCTCTGGCGACATTATCATGATGCAGGTATCGGCCCCGGTCACCAATCACGCTGCCGTCTATCTCGGGGATAATCTTATGCTTCACCATTTGTTTGGCAAACTGTCGGCACGAACGCCATATGGCCGCTATTACCGAGACAGAACGGTGCGCATCGTGCGCCACAAGGAGCGTTTACATGCTGAGAACCATTAAACTGAAAGGGACGCTGGGCAAACGCTTTGGCCGCACTCACCGTTACCATGTTGCCGATGTGAAAGAGGCTCTCCGGGCGCTTTGCGTCACGCTGCCCGGCTTTGAAAAATATATGAGCAACGCCCACCATGACGGTATTCGTTTTGCTTTCTTTAACGGCAAGGAAAATATCGGCATTGAGCAGTTTGATATGAGTAAGGGTGACCGGAATATTGCCATTATGTCGGTGATTGAAGGGGCCAAACTCGGAGGCTTGTTACAGGTGGTGTTGGGTGCCGCTGCGCTGGCCGGGGCCTTTTTTACCGCAGGAACGTCGCTGGCGCTGTTCGGCGTGGCGGCATCAACCCTGCTTACCGGCCTGGGAACCTCGATGCTGCTGGGTGGTGTGGTGCAGCTGATGACGCTGCAGCCCAATTACGGCGTCGGAAAATCATCAAGCGCTGATAATAAACCCAACTGGCGCACCTGTCAACACGGTGGCGATGGGCTACCCGGTGCCGGTGTTGTACGGCCAGCGGGAAATCGGCGGTGCAGTCATCAGCGCCGGTGTTTTTGCCAGCGACCAGCAGTAGGTAAACCATGCAACTGCTTAAAAATTTTATCCTGAGTGCCCCACCAGTAAAACAGCAAGCGCCGAGTGAAGACGAAATTAAACAGATATTGCGTGATGACCTCGATATTACCTGTCAATACCTCGATTGGCGCACGCCTTGTTGGAAAGAAAAGAATCGGGTTCATAACTGGCGAAACTATGCCACACCGCAGCTTATTGAGATATGGAGCACTTTTTCTGATGAACAAAAGCGTGTGATTGCATTCACATTGGATCGCATTGCAGAAGACGAGCATTGGGAATAAGGCTCAACGTGACTGAAAAGCAATCGTCTTGATGAAGTAATAGGTAAACCATGCAACTGCTTAAAAACGCAACAATAATCCAGGGGGCCAAAGGCGGCGGCGGTGGCGGCCATACGCCCACGGAACAGAGCGATAACCTGCTGTCGGTGTCGAAGCTTAAAATGCTGCTGGCCCTTTCTGAAGGTGAAATCCAGGGCGAGCTAACCGCACAAAATATCTTTATAGGCAATACCCCGCTGGCGAATGACGATGGGTCGTATAATTTTACCGGCGTCGTCTGGGAATACCGCAAGGGCACGCAAGATCAGGACTACATTCAGGGCATGCCGGAGGTGGATAATGAGGTAGCGGTCGGGATAAGCCTGTTTAGAAATTTGTGTATTTGCCTGATTTTGATATGTTCAATCCAACATCAAAAACAGGTTAATTTATGGACGAAAAACAGTTGCAGGCTCTGGCTAACGAACTGGCCAAAAATCTCAAAACCCCTGAAGATCTCAGTCACTTCGATCGGCTGCTGAAAAAAATCAGCGTCGAAGCAGCTCTCAATGCCGAAATGACCCATCACCTCGGCTACGATAAAAATCAGCCTAAACCGGGGACAAACGCCCGCAACGGCTATTCCACAAAAACCGTTACCACTGGCGATGGCCCGCTGGCGCTGCGTACTCCGCGCGATCGTGACGGTTCCTTTGAACCGCAACTGGTGAAGAAGAACCAGACCCGGATTACCGGGATGGATAACCAGATTTTATCGTTGTACGCCAAAGGGATGACCACCCGCGAGATCGCCGCCGCGTTCAAAGAGCTGTATGACGCCGATGTCTCGCCGGCGCTGGTCTCAAAGGTCACCGATGCGGTCATGGAGCAGGTTGTCGAATGGCAAAACCGGCCTCTGGATGCAATCTATCCCATTGTTTATCTTGACTGTATCGTTCTAAAAGTCCGGCAGGACAGCCGCATCATCAACAAATCTGTGTTCCTGGCGCTGGGCATCAACATCGAAGGCCAGAAAGAGTTGCTAGGTATGTGGCTGGCCGAAAATGAAGGCGCAAAGTTCTGGCTGAACGTGCTGACAGAGCTGAAAAACCGCGGCCTGAACGATATCCTTATCGCCTGCGTAGACGGGCTGAAAGGTTTCCCTGACGCTATTAACGCGGTGTATCCGGAGGCGCGGCTCCAGCTGTGTATCGTGCATATGGTGCGCAACAGCCTGCGGTTCGTCTCCTGGAAGAACTACAAGGCCGTCACCCGCGACCTGAAAGCTATCTATCAGGCCCCTACGGAAGAAGCCGGCTTTGCAGGCGTTGGAAGCGTTCTCCAGTGCCTGGGACATCCGCTACCCGCAAATAAGTCGAAGCTGGCAGGCAAACTGGGCCAATCTAGCCACGTTCTTTGCCTACCCAACGGACATCCGCAAGGTGATCTACACGACCAACGCCATCGAGTCGTTAAACAGCGTGATCCGGCATGCCATCAAAAAGCGCAAGGTGTTCCCGACCGACGACGCAGTGAAAAAGGTGGTGTGGCTGGCGAGACAGGCGGCCTCACAGAAATGGACAATGCCTTTGAGGGACTGGCGCATGGCAATGAGCCGCTTTATTATCGAGTTCGGTGACCGCCTGGACGGTCACTTCTGAGAAAAGGCATTTACACAGAATCGTGTACAGGGTCGTACAGGGTCGTACAGGGTCGTACAGGGTCGTACAGGGTCATGCATCGCACCATTTACCAGTGACGTCAGTATTTCCTCTTTCGGCAGCCCAGCGGCTTTGTTGAATAAATCGAACTTTTAGGTGACTGGCGGCTCTGATCACTACATTCGTTTCAACATCAGGTCCCCATGGCAAAGCAAAAGTTTAAAATTACCAACTGGCCCGCATACAACAATGCGCTCAGGCAGCGGGGGGACCTGACAGTATGGCTTGATGAGTCAGCCATTGCTGCATGGACTGAGAGTACACCACCTGAACATCGTGGCCGGCCGCTTCACTACACCGATATGGCCATTACCACGGTTCTGATGATAAAGCGCGTGTTTAACCTTTCGCTCCGGGCGTTACAGGGTTTCGTTGACTCAATTTTTAAACTGATGGGGCTGTCGCTGCGCTGCCCAGATTACTCTCTGGTCAGCCGGCGAGCAAAAACCGTCGACATCAGCATAAAAACGCCAACCCGCGGCGAAATCTCACACCTGGTCATCGATGGCACCGGCCTGAAAGTCTTCGGCGAAGGCGAATGGAAAGTCAGGCAGCATGGGGCTGAGAGGCGCAGAGTATGGCGCAAGCTTCATCTGGCAGTAGATAGCGTGACACATGAAATTATCTGTGCCGATTTATCGCTAAGCGGTACGACAGATGCGCAGGCGCTGCCCGGGCTGATTAACCAAACCCACCGGAAAATCAGGGAAGCGTCGGCTGACAGTGCTTACGATACGCGTTACTGTCATGATGCTCTGCTGAGGAAAAAAATAAAGCCGCTTATCCCACCGCGGAGTGGTGCGCAATATTGGCCAGCTCGATACCATGAGCGTAACCATGCGGTGGCAAATCAGCATCTGAGCGGCAATAACGATACCTGGAAAAAGAAAGTAGGTTATCACCGGCGTTCACTGGCTGAAACGGCCATGTTCCGGTTTAAAACACTTCTGGGTGGTCATCTGAGTCTGCATGACTATGACGCGCAGGTAGGTGAGGCAATGGCAATGGTTAAAGCACTTAACCGGATCACGCTGTTAGGAATGCCAAGAGCCTGTTTAGAAATTTGAGTATTTGCCTGATTTTGATATGTTCAATCCAACATCAAAAACAGGTTAATTTATGGACGAAAAACAGTTGCAGGCTCTGGCTAACGAACTGGCCAAAAATCTCAAAACCCCTGAAGATCTCAGTCACTTCGATCGGCTGCTGAAAAAAATCAGCGTCGAAGCAGCTCTCAATGCCGAAATGACCCATCACCTCGGCTACGATAAAAATCAGCCTAAACCGGAGACCAACGCCCGCAACGGCTATTCCACAAAAACCGTTACCACTGGCGATGGCCCGCTGGCGCTGCGTACTCCGCGCGATCGTGACGGTTCCTTTGAACCGCAACTGGTGAAGAAGAACCAGACCCGGATTACCGGGATGGATAACCAGATTTTATCGTTGTACGCCAAAGGGATGACCACCCGCGAGATCGCCGCCGCGTTCAAAGAGCTGTATGACGCCGATGTCTCGCCGGCGCTGGTCTCAAAGGTCATCGATGCGGTCATGGAGCAGGTTGTTGAATGGCAAAACCGGCCTCTGGATGCAGTCTATCCCATTGTTTATCTTGACTGTATCGTTCTAAAAGTCCGGCAGGACAGCCGCATCATCAACAAATCTGTGTTCCTGGCGCTGGGCATCAACATCGAAGGCCAGAAAGAGTTGCTAGGTATGTGGCTGGCCGAAAATGAAGGCGCAAAGTTCTGGCTGAACGTGCTGACAGAGCTGAAAAACCGCGGTCTGAACGATATCCTTATCGCCTGCGTAGACGGGCTGAAAGGTTTCCCTGACGCTATTAACGCGGTGTATCCGGAGGCGCGGCTCCAGCTGTGTATCGTGCATATGGTGCGCAACAGCCTGCGGTTCGTCTCCTGGAAGGACTAACAAGGCCGTCACCCGCGACCTGAAAGCTATCTATCAGGCCCCTACGGAAGAAGCCGGCTTGCAGGCGCTGGAAGCGTTCTCCAGTGCCTGGGACATCCGCTACCCGCAAATAAGTCGAAGCTGGCAGGCAAACTGAGCCAATCTGGCCACGTTCTTTGCCTACCCAACGGACATCCGCAAGGTGATCTACACGACCAACGCCATCGAGTCGTTAAACAGCGTGATCCGGCATGCCATCAAAAAGCGCAAGGTGTTCCCGACCGACGACGCAGTGAAAAAGGTGGTGTGGCTGGCGATACAGGCGGCCTCACAGAAATGGACAATGCCTTTGAGGGACTGGCGCATGGCAATGAGCCGCTTTATTATCGAGTTCGGTGACCGCCTGGACGGTCACTTCTGAGAAAAGGCATTTACACAGAATCGTGTACAGGGTCTGTTGACGCCATACTTATTCGGCGTTTTGTCTTTTTTCTGGCAATAGATATTAATGTAATTTGCTTTCTTTCCGTCCTCGGTTTCAACTGAAAACTCAATGGATTCTGCCCCGCTCTGGCTGGTCATATACTTCGCTTCCAGAATGGTAACGACGTAAGCGCCAGATTCAGTAATAAATTCGCCTTGACCGGCTGCCAGTGCTGCTTCTTGATTGTAAGTGAAGGTCACGTTATTCATGCTATTTTTTCCTTAATCGTGTGGATGTTATTGATGCCATAGTAAGCGCAGATAGCGTCATCAATGGCTTTAAGGTCATTGTCAACCAGTGTTTCGCTAAACATGCCCATAGGACTCTTGCAGCAGTCCTGCTCGTTGGTTTGCGTAGAGAAGAGGTAATTACCGTTATTGACAACGGCCCGCAATACAATGGTGAAATAACCTTCCGGGGTAATAACCTGGTCAACCATTTTTCCTACGGTTTTAACGTGTATACCTCCATTATCGTCAGTATGAGAATGCGTTAGAATGTAGACGCGGCGATGCTCTGCCAGCGCCCCGGCAAGATTAAATGTGTCCCATGCTATTTTCCCTATGTCGGTAAATTTGTCATAACCCCGTTGGGTCGCTCGTCTCATAAACTCATCAACAAGGACACTTTGAAAGTCATCAATAACAATGATATCTTTATTGTGCGCTCTTAATATATCTAATATCTTGACTGGGTCATTTGTCCTTGCGACGTTAAGCCCCACTTTCCAGCCAGAAGATTTAAATGGCAGTGGTTTATTGATGCACTGAATAATCCCTGTTTTTTCTGGGTCAAGATTTCTCAGACTGGTAGATTTGCCACTACCTGATTCGCCCAATACTAATGTTGCTATACTCATCGTTCACCTCAAAAAGGTTCGTTACCGTTCGGCATGAAGTATTTGATATTTAGCTTTGCGGTATGTGCATAATGCAATGATTACTTCTTGGCTTCATGCATGCCTAATCGACGATATTCAAGCGCCTGAATTAAGCAGAAGCGTCGCCATTCCTGATTGATTCGCAGTGTTTGCGGGAAGTCAGCCAGTTTACTTGATGAGCTCATTTCTCCTCCGTGCTTCATATATCTTGATGGTGATATCCCATAGCAACGCGTCGTGAAATCGTAGAGATTCGGCGATTTGCAGATTCCGACGTATCCGATCAGCTGTTCCGGCGACATCCGATCAGTTATTCCGATATTTTCCGATCACCCATTCCAGTGATATTCGATCACGTGTTCGCTCATCTTCTGACTCGGGTTTAGTCTATTTTTCCTGTGCTGGCTACTCCTTGCTCTTTGCGTAGTGATTCGCCTTTAAGTTCCAGTCTATAGCTGGGGGTGTACTAACCGATCGAGTAACGCGTCAGCTGTAGTGGGGTTTTCTATCAGTCCATACCATTTTTTCACCGGCAGTTGACTGATCAGGATGCTGCTGCTTTTGTCGTAGCGATCTTCCATCACCTCCAACAGCATCGTTGCCTACATCGGACTTATTGATTCTAGGCCCACGTCGTCCAAGATCAGTAACTCTATTTTTTCTAACTGCTTAAGCTGTTTTAGATAGGTCCCGTATACCTGACACTGGTGAAGATGGGCCAGCAACCGACCCACTCGCCAGTAACGCACGCTATATTGCTGCCGGCATGCCTGCTCACCAAGCGCACAACTGAGCCAGGTTTTGCCCGTACCTGTCGACCCCGTGGTGAGTATGCTTTTCTGATATTTCAGATATTGTCCCCCTAGCAGATCTCGCATCTGTTCCGGTGTCACTCCTCGGCTAGGGATATAGCGGATATCTTCCGGTTTTGCCTGCAAGCGCATTTGCGATTGCCGTCGCAGACGGCATATATGGTTGTTTTTTCTATGCAAATTTTCCGATTCTACCATCAGCGACAACCTCTCCTCGAACCCCAGCTCCCCATAACTCCCCGGGAGTTCGCGTTGCGTCTCCAACGCCTGGACCATTGCCGACAACTTCAGCTCTCGCAGAGCCATTAACAGTGTATCCATATTTATTCTCCTTAGTGATAACTGTCCGGACCTCGGAGGTTTTCGTGAACCAGCATTGATACGCCGGCTCCGTCCTGGGTGACCTCACTTTCACGACTGTGTTTCAATACGTTGGCTATGAAAGAGCGGTTAATGCACCCTTTCTCCAACGCCAGCGCGCAGGCCTTCTCCAGTCGCGTCGTCTCATAGCGCCGTTGCAGATTGAGTAGCCCCAGCACGGAGCGGTAAGCCTGCTCCGGATGGGCTTTGCTCTTTTGGATGGACTCGACCACTTTCAGTGTGCACACACCCACCGACAGCGCCCAACTGCACAGCCTTTCCGGCGTCCACTGACTCTGCCCCTTATGGTTAGCCGGCATGTGCGCCGCCTGAGTCGTGTGCCTATAGGCGTTATCGCTGCGAGGGTGCGTAGCCACGCAGACGCCCTTATGGTGGATTTGCACCAGCCGTTGGGTGGCGATGACGTCAACGCGCTCGCCAACCAGCGGATGCGGCACCGAGTACCAGTTTTTGCCGTAGTCTATGTGGTAATCAGGTCCCACTCGGGCAACGAGATACTCACTGTATTCCCATTGTGTGGGCGGTAGAGGCCCAAGAGCCGGTTTGTCCAGCTGCTCGAAGCGTTCAAGGCGACTTTGTCCGCCGTAATGACGCATCGGGCGCAGATTCAACTCATGATTGAGTTCTCGTATCACCTGGTTGAGTTCGGCCAGCGAGTAGAACCTACGTTTACGCAACCGGGCCAAAACCCAGCGTTCTACCAGCTGCACAGTTGATTCTGCCTTCGTCTTGTCTTTCGGTTTTCTCGGGCGCGCCGGTAGCACCACTGTCTCATAGTGATTTGCCAGCGCCTGGTAGCTCTGGTTCATGACCGGCTCATAGCGGTCAGGGGTGCTGACAGCGCTGCGCAGATTATCAGGTATCATCAGCTCCGGAACCCCACCCATGAAGTGCAGGCAGCGGCTATTGGCGTTGAGCCACGATGCCATGTCCTGGCCTTCGCAGGCTTCGATATACGCATAGCCTGACACGCCCATGGCAGCGACGAAGATAGCGACCTGGCGTACGCTACCGGTCGCAGGGTTGACGATAGGTACGGTGGGGCCACAGAAGTCGATGAAGAGCTTTTCGCCAGCCTTGTGCTCCATGCGCATGGAACGCCGCTGCTTTTTTTTCCAGTCACGGAACAGTACACAAAACTGTGAGTAACCGAGGGCATCACCGCCCACGGCGGACTGATATTCCATCCAGAGCAGCTGCTTGGTCATGCCCTTGCGGCTTAACTCGGTATCGATATCAAGCCAGCTGGGTAATGTATTGATAACTTTTCCGGATTTGCCGGGATAGAGCAGGCGGTCGAGGTCGACGGGGGACAGTTCCGCCGGCAATGGCCAGACCAGGTTAACTACCGTGAATCGGCCGAGGATATCGTGCACGGTAGTACAGCCTATGCCGAGCGCTGCTGCGATAGTGCGATTCGAGCGACGCTGCACGAATTTCATAACGTAAAACCGCTGTGTTGAATAAATCCGAAATTTGTGACGACTTCCTCCCTATCAGGGCGATTGTTACATGATGCGGACGCTGTTTGGCATTCCTAACAGCGTGATCCGGTTAAGCGCTTTGACCATTGCCATAGCCTCACCTACCTGCGCGTCATAGTCATGCAGACTCAGATGACCACCCAAAAGTGTTTTAAACCGGAACATGGCCGTTTCAGCCAGTGAACGCCGGTGATAACCTACTTTCTTTTTCCAGGTATCGTTATTGCCGCTCAGATGCTGATTTGCCACCGCATGGTTACGCTCATGGTATCGAGCTGGCCAATATTGCGCACCACTTCGCGGTGAGATAAGCGGCTTTATTTTTTTCCTCAGCAGAGCATCATGACAGTAACGCGTATCGTAAGCACTGTCAGCCGACGCTTCCCTGATTTTCCGGTGGGTTTGGTTAATCAGCCCGGGCAGCGCCTGCGCATCTGTCGTACCGCTTAGCGATAAATCGGCACAGATAATTTCATGTGTCGCGCTATCTACTGCCAGATGAAGCTTGCGCCATACTCTGCGCCTCTCAGCCCCATGCTGCCTGACTTTCCATTCGCCTTCGCCGAAGATTTTCAGGCCGGTGCCATCGATGACCAGGTGTGAGATTTCGCCGCGGGTTGGCGTTTTTATGCTGATGTCGACGGTTTTTGCTCGCCGGCTGACCAGAGAGTAATCTGGGCAGCGCAGCGACAGCCCCATCAGTTTAAAAATCGCGTCAACGAAACCCTGTAACGCCCGGAGCGAAAGGTTAAACACGCGCTTTATCATCAGAACCGTGGTAATGGCCATATCGGTGTAGTGAAGCGGCCGGCCACGATGTTCAGGTGGTGTACTCTCAGTCCATGCAGCAATGGCTGACTCATCAAGCCATACTGTCAGGTTCCCCCGCTGCCTGAGCGCATTGTTGTATGCGGGCCAGTTGGTGATTTTAAACTTTTGCTTTGCCATGGGGACCTGATGTTGAAACGAATGTAGTGAATCAGAGCCGCCAGTCACCTAAAAGTTCGATTTATTCAACAAAGCCACGTAACACATTAATATAGATGCACATTTCCGTTCTCGCTTTCTTCTTTTTACGTGCCATGCCCCCGAAAGCCGCTTTGTTGAATAAATCCGAAATTTGTGACGACTTCCTCCCTATCAGGGCGATTGTTACATGATGCGGACGCTGTTTGGCATTCCTAACAACGTGATCCGGTTAAGCGCTTTGACCATTGCCATAGCCTCACCTACCTGCGCGTCATAGTCATGCAGACTCAGATGACCACCCAGAAGTATTTTAAACCGGAACATGGCCGTTTCAGCCAGTGAACGCCGGTGATAACCTACTTTCTTTTTCCAGGTATCGTTATTGCCGCTCAGATGCTGATTTGCCACCGCATGGTTACGCTCATGGTATCGAGCTGGCCAATATTGCGCACCACTTCGCGGTGGGATAAGCGGCTTTATTTTTTTCCTCAGCAGAGCATCATGACAGTAACGCGTATCGTAAGCACTGTCAGCCGACGCTTCCCTGATTTTCCGGTGGGTTTGGTTAATCAGCCCGGGCAGCGCCTGCGCATCTGTCGTACCGCTTAGCGATAAATCGGCACAGATAATTTCATGTGTCGCGCTATCTACTGCCAGATGAAGCTTGCGCCATACTCTGCGCCTCTCAGCCCCATGCTGCCTGACTTTCCATTCGCCTTCGCCGAAGATTTTCAGGCCGGTGCCATCGATGACCAGGTGTGAGATTTCGCCGCGGGTTGGCGTTTTTATGCTGATGTCGACGGTTTTTGCTCGCCGGCTGACCAGAGAGTAATCTGGGCAGCGCAGCGACAGCCCCATCAGTTTAAAAATCGAGTCAACGAAACCCTGTAACGCCCGGAGCGAAAGGTTAAACACGCGCTTTATCATCAGAACCGTGGTAATGGCCATATCGGTGTAGTGAAGCGGCCGGCCACGATGTTCAGGTGGTGTACTCTCAGTCCATGCAGCAATGGCTGACTCATCAAGCCATACTGTCAGGTCCCCCCGCTGCCTGAGCGCATTGTTATATGCGGGCCAGTTGGTGATTTTAAACTTTTGCTTTGCCATGGGGACCTGATGTTGAAACGAATGTAGTGATCAGAGCCGCCAGTCACCTAAAAGTTCGATTTATTCAACAAAGCCCCCGAAAGCTAAAAGTCTCCAGAGTATGGCGGAACAGAAGATGAGCGATCGGACAGAATCGGAATCGCTGATCGGGCGACCGGAATCAGTGATCGGATGAAATCAGAATTAGTGATCGGGTGAAATCGGAATCAGTGATCGGATGTGACCGGAACCAGCACGATTAGCGCCTGAATTAATTTATTGGCATAGCTCATAGAGGATTGCCTTCCTGCCGGAGAATATCGATAAGTTTCCTGCATCCATTCCTCAGCCATTTTATGATTTTATCCAATTGGGTTTCTTCCGGGTGATAGCTCCCCATGAGGGCAGCATTACCCGCGAATGCGTAATTCATGGGGTGCTCCTGTTATTATATTGTTATTTGTGTATTGTATGTTGCGTGACTCATGGTTTTCCAACTCTGACCGTTATCTTTCGATAACATACGCCAGCAAAGGGAAAGCCGTATTGATAAATAGTCTGTTCGTCGGATACGTCTCGCGTGGATAAGACCTTCACGGTACAGGCGTTCAAATCGCTTCGCCCGCTCTCTTACCCCGATGGATATTTTAGGTTTCATGCTCTTTCTCCAGTTTACTGAGAATCTTCTGTAATGTTTCGGCCTGTACAAATTGCACAGCAATACATTCAAACGTCAGCCTGACGCCGAGCAGTGTCAGTAATGCCAATATACCGTCGGTGACTTGCATATAGGGCGCGGCTGTACCGCTGAACGATGCAAGGGCCAGCACCAGACAAGCAATGCATGAAATAATGAACAGCGTGTTGATAATCTTCAGTGTCCAGAATGTTTTAAACATGGGCATGCTCCATTATTGCGTCGATAAGCTCCTGGGCATCTACGGTAAATCGTTCCAGGGTTTTACAACCTCCAACTTTAGCCCCGGCCACTCTGCATCCGACATCGTCATCAGAAACGAGCAGAGAAAAACCACCTTCCTGATTGTGACTTATTTCTATGTGAACTTTCTTACCACGGAAATTATTCATCAATACTTACCTCCTG
The DNA here is from genome assembly GCF_000517405.1 of Candidatus Sodalis pierantonius str. SOPE. Classification (NCBI taxonomy): domain Bacteria; kingdom Pseudomonadati; phylum Pseudomonadota; class Gammaproteobacteria; order Enterobacterales; family Bruguierivoracaceae; genus Sodalis; species Candidatus Sodalis pierantonii. Next base: position 1,937,396 of record NZ_CP006568.1, read on the forward strand.
CGGGCATGGACGCTGCTGCAATGGTTCCTGCTGGCGGGCATCCTGAGTTTAATGTTTAAATATGTTATTCCGAAACTGCGGGGCGGCTGACGTACATCCTCGTCAACTTGTTCCCTTCCTGGTGTGCAGATGCTTCCAGTGCAAAACTGAACCAGAGGTTAATCATCGGCCTCTTCAAACTCGCCGTTTGCATTAAGCACATAGCAGGTATCCGGTTTCACGCCGTTATCACCCACCCTGCTGGCGCGGATGTGGATAATGTTGCCCTCACTATTGCGATAGCACAGTACAATTGCGCCGCCCTCAGCGGCTTTGGCCTTACCCTGCGCGCCGAGAGACGCGGCAACCGATCCGAAGCCGCTAACGCCTGCGGCTGACTGGTCGCCCGCATTGGTGGCGACGGACTGGTAGCCGGTGTTGGTGGCAACTGACCCGTCGCCAGTGTTGATAGCGGCTGACCCGCGGCCTGCAATGATCGTCTGTTCTGCGGACTTATCAATTTTACTTGCTATGCACTCGACGGCGCGGCCAACCATTTGGTGGAGGGACAGTTCCTTCTTAATGGTAATTGTGCTACTGGTGAGTTTGCCGCTTCCCGCTTCATGGGCGATATCGCCGGATACCTCAACCTCGGCAAAACGATGGTTTGCTGGCTCGTAGTAGCAGAAGACATCGAGCGGATATTCGCAGGCATGGAAACCTGAACTACAGATTTCTACCGCGCCCTCGTGCAGGTAGGTTTTCCCGATCTCGAACTGATAATCACGGCAAGTCATATCGGCGTTAAAGCCTTTGTAGGCGGTGATTTTGGTCATGGTGTTTATCCTTATGCAGCCTGAAGATATTTGTCGTGGGTGAATTCGCCGTTCCAGTCTTTCTTCATCGGAAGCTCGCCTTTCAGATAGTGGCGATAAAGCCATTTAGCACCGTCTTGTAACAGAATGACTTCATATAATTGCATGTCGCCTTTATATGATTTGATGGTATATGGTGATTCAGTGAAATATTTATCACGTGCGTGAGCTTTCACGCGCCATATATGGGACTTGTTCGTGTCTTTTTGCGCGTCGTAGAGAAAATTACGTTCGGCCAAAAACAGGCTGACACGGTTGATATTCACGCCGTTGAGTTGCTTGCAGAACTTGACCGGCGTCATTCCTGTTTGAAATAAGTTTTGTAAGCAATGAATCTCTTCTTCTTGCTTCTTGTTGACCAATGCCAGATGTTGTTTTTCCTCTGCAAGTTCGGCAGCGAGGCGCAGTGCATCGGGGTATGTTTGCGGAATAGCTGGCTTCTTGGCTTGTTCCTCCAGTTCACGCCAGCGCTTGACAACTTTATGGCGAAGCTCAATGCTGTATCCCATGACGAGTGTCATCGTTAAGTCCTGGTCAAGCAAAAACTCCTGATAGACGCGTCCTTTGCTGTCTTTGTAATCAGCCGAAAAGTCGGCCGATTGAATATTGAGCGCCTCGAACATTTTGCGGCAGTCCTCCAGCACGTGTTTATGCTGCTTTTCGGTCAACTCCGCAATTTCGCGGCTGGACATGGTTAATGTTTGTGCAATGGTTAAATTTTGCATGCAGATATACCTCGTTGGTTAAAACGATAATGGAACCCCGGCACGATACCGGGGCAGGATGAGTGATTAGTGGCGTTGCAGGAACTGGCTAACGTTCGCCTGTTGCCATTTTTCGAGCGCGTGGGTTATCCTTGTTTCTTATTTTTTACGGTGCCGCCAGTTAAGGCAAAAAACACCAGCCGGACCTGAAAGACAGAAAACAGATTATTTAAAGAGTAAAGGTTAAATTTGCTTTTTATTGCATCAAGCATCTTTTCAACTGTTACGTAAGCAACATCACGCGCTGCTGCAATCTCTTTTTTGGATAGGCCAAGAGAAAAGAGCATTGCTGTTTCAAGCTGCTCTATCGTGGTCAGCTCAGGGAAAACATCACGGAATTTCTCTACTTGCTTTACGTCGAAGGACTTCATGCTGCACCCTCAACTTTCAGTAGGTGGATACGCTGACGCGGGGTCAGATGCTTCGAGGCGAATGCAAAATGAACAATCTCGCTGTGGGTGAACGGTTGCACTTTCAATGCGCGTGCGGGCGCTGTACTCTTTTTCATAGCTCAAATCCTATGTTAGTAGGTTTTGGGTTAGGTGTCTGTTGGGATGTGTGGTCCCTTCAGGCACCGCCAGTTTTGTTGTATTTCACTTCTTGCGGGCTGCACAAAATCGCTGTAGCCCTTGTGGAATGCGGGCTCTTCTGCTCGCAAGCTCCATTACGCCGACGTCAAAAGCTTTATGAATGCCTCACGCATTTTTGCTGTGAGCTACCAACGGGCAGTGGTAACGCCCATTTCCGTGGGTTTCAGGATGATTCCGCCTCTCTCGCCAGAGTAGACCTCAAGGCCGGTGATACGCGGCTCCCAATGTTCAATACCATTAGGCACGATAAGCGTTTGGTTATAGTTCATGGAGGTAACTCCTTCCGTTGATGTGGTGGATACGCTACACTTGGCCTAAACAGGAGGATTACCCATGGGCCAAGTTGCATTTGATACTTTGCAGGCGTCAGAAGAGCTTCAAACCGCCGGACTTACCAGTGAGCAAGCCAAGGCGATTTTGCTCGTTGTACGCAAGTCTCACGAGGTGGCGGATGTGGCTACGAAGCGTGACCTTGAGGATATGCACAAAGATTTAACGGTTCAGATAACCGATGTTCGTAAAGATATGGACGCTCGCTTCGAGAAGACTGAAGCTCAGATCGCCTTACTCCGTAAGGATGTTGAACATACTGCGAATGGGTTACTGATAAAACTGAGTGCTGTGATGCTTGCTATCGCCGGTCTGGCATCAACCATTGTCACTGTGGTCATTAAGCTGCTTTGATTTTCAGCAACATACCTCCTGGAGCCCGTACCGGATTCTGTGTAAATGCCTTTTCTCAGAAGTGACCGTCCAGGCGGTCACCGAACTCGATAATAAAGCAGCTCATTGCCATGCGCCAGTCCCTCAAAGGCATTGTCCATTTCTGTGAGGCCGCCTGTATCGCCAGCCACACCACCTTTTTCACTGCGTCGTCGGTCGGGAACACCTTGCGCTTTTTGATGGCATGCCGGATCACGCTGTTTAACGACTCTATGGTGTTGGTTGTGTAGATCACCTTGCAGATGTCCGTTGGGTAGGCAAAGAACGTGGCCAGATTGGCCCAGTTTGCCTGCCAGCTTCGATTTATTTGCAGGTAGCGGATGTCCCAGGCACTGGAGAACGCTTCCAGCGCCTGCAAGCCGGCTTCTTCCGTAGGGGCCTGATAGATAAGCTTTCAGGTCGCGGGTGACGGCCTTGTAGTCCTTCCAGGAGACGAACCGCAGGCTGTTGCGCACCATCTGCACGATACACAGCTGGAGCCGCGCCTCCGGATACACCGCGTTAATAGCGTCAGGGAAACCTTTCAGCCCGTCTACGCAGGCGATAAGGATATCGTTCAGGCCGCGGTTTTTCAGCTCTGTCAGCACGTTCAGCCAGAACTTTGCGCCTTCATTTTCGGCCAGCCACATACCTAGCAACTCTTTCTGGCCTTCGATGTTGATGCCCAGCGCCAGGAACACAGATTTGTTGATGATGCGGCTGTCCTGCCGGACTTTTAGAACGATGCAGTCAAGATAAACAATGGGATAGACTGCATCCAGAGGCCGGTTTTGCCATTCGACAACCTGCTCCATGACCGCATCGGTGACCTTTGAGACCAGCGCCGGCGAGACATCGGCGTCATACAGCTCTTTGAACGCGGCGGCGATCTCGCGGGTGGTCATCCCTTTGGCGTACAACGATAAAATCTGGTTATCCATCCCGGCAATCCGGGTCTGGTTCTTCTTCACCAGTTGCGGTTCAAAGGAACCGTCACGATCGCGCGGAGTACGCAGCGCCAGCGGGCCATCGCCAGTGGTAACGGTTTTTGTGGAATAGCCGTTGCGGGCGTTGGTCCCCGGTTTAGGCTGATTTTTATCGTAGCCGGGGTGATGGGTCATTTCGGCATTGAGAGCTGCTTCGACGCTGATTTTTTTCAGCAGCCGATCGAAGTAACTGAGATCTTCAGAGGTTTTGAGATTTTTGGCCAATTCGTTAGCCAGAGCCTGCAACTGTTTTTCGTCCATAAATTAACCTGTTTTTGATGTTGGATTGAACATATCAAAATCAGGCAAATACACAAATTTCTAAACAGGCTCATTTTCAGCAATATACCTCCTGCGTCAGGCGCTTAACCTGCTTGCGTAGCCGCTTGTTGTCTTCGGCCATATACTCAATCACCGCCCTGAGCGTCTGCGTTTCCCAGTCTTCGTTAGGCTGCCTGCCCAGACTGACCAGATAGCGGGCATCGTCGATACATTCGCCGCCGTTGGTGATAGCGACGACTTCTCCCATATTGGGGTGCCTGAAAGTGAGCACCCGCGCGTTATCCAGTTTCATGATCCACGTTCTCCCCGGTATTTTTCCAGTTCAGCCGCCATGTAGTAAGCGGCTACCACCCAGATATCGTCATCTTCGCCTCGCCCATTCGGCTCTGCTGAAACTATCAGTAAACCGTCATGGAAATCGTCACTATCATCAGTGATGGCAATTGCATAATTATCATGATGCTGGCGTTTGTGAATAAGGACTTTTGGCTTATTGATTTTCATTAATCAATCCTCCGTTGGCTATCAAAATATTTCCGCTTCTCCCATTCTTCCCGGCATTCTTTGCAGCAAAAATTACCCTTGGTTGACTCTTCGCAATAATAGCAGTGGCCGGTAAGGGGTAATTTCTTTCCCTGGTGCTTGGCAATCACATGTTGGCGAAAGGCTTCTTCGTTCTGGCTGGCTAAATCGACATCATCTGCCATAAATCTATTTCATGCTCCTAATCGTTTAATAATTTCCGGGTATGGTCCGTAAGCGGTGCCTGATATTTCTCAACCATCCTCGCGGCATAAGCGAGTGCATCCTCTCGGTCGGAGAAGTCGCCGATGGCTTGCGTTGTACCGTCAGCTTTACGGAACATCGACGGTGAAAAAGTCAGCGCCATCATTCTCTTGCAACGTATAGCGGCTTTGTTGAATAAATCGAACTTTTAGGTGACTGGCGGCTCTGATCACTACATTCGTTTCAACATCAGGTCCCCATGGCAAAGCAAAAGTTTAAAATTACCAACTGGCCCGCATATAACAATGCGCTCAGGCAGCGGGGGGATCTGACAGTATGGCTTGATGAGTCAGCCATTGCTGCATGGACTGAGAGTACACCACCTGAACATCGTGGCCGGCCGCTTCACTACACCGATATGGCCATTACCACGGTTCTGATGATAAAGCGCGTGTTTAACCTTTCGCTCCGGGCGTTACAGGGTTTCGTTGACTCGATTTTTAAACTGATGGGGCTGTCGCTGCGCTGCCCAGATTACTCTCTGGTCAGCCGGCGAGCAAAAACCGTCGACATCAGCATAAAAACGCCAACCCGCGGCGAAATCTCACACCTGGTCATCGATGGCACCGGCCTGAAAGTCTTCGGCGAAGGCGAATGGAAAGTCAGGCAGCATGGGGCTGAGAGGCGCAGAGTATGGCGCAAGCTTCATCTGGCAGTAGATAGCGTGACACATGAAATTATCTGTGCCGATTTATCGCTAAGCGGTACGACAGATGCGCAGGCGCTGCCCGGGCTGATTAACCAAACCCACCGGAAAATCAGGGAAGCGTCGGCTGACAGTGCTTACGATACGCGTTACTGTCATGATGCTCTGCTGAGGAAAAAAATAAAGCCTCTTATCCCACCGCGAAGTGGTGCGCAATATTGGCCAGCTCGATACCATGAGCGTAACCATGCGGTGGCAAATCAGCATCTGAGCGGCAATAACGATACCTGGAAAAAGAAAGTAGGTTATCACCGGCGTTCACTGGCTGAAACGGCCATGTTCCGGTTTAAAACACTTCTGGGTGGTCATCTGAGTCTGCATGACTATGACGCGCAGGTAGGTGAGGCAATGGCAATGGTTAAAGCACTTAACCGGATCACACTGTTAGGAATGCCAAACAGCGTCCGCATCATGTAACAATCGCCCTGATAGGAAGGAAGTCGTCACAAATTTCGGATTTATTCAACAAAGCGACGTATAGCCCCAATCGTCGTAGGTGTCGCCGGAAAGGATTATATCAGTAACAATTGTCCCCGGTGCTATCAGGTGGTCGAATTCATCAATGAGCTTTTGCATGGTGGCCTCAATATGCGTCAGAATAAAAACGTATGCTCAGCCGGTAATATTACCTCGCCGATATTACTTTTGATGCTCTAAACCCCGCCTGAAATAAAGCCACATTCTCCAGGCAGCAAGACCCCTCCTCAAATTCCACAACCGCCCCGCGATGTGGATATCTGGCTTTTATGTGCTTCACGGCGGAAAGAGTGATTTGTTTTTGATACTTGGTCAGCATGCTTAAATCAAGCGGTGGTGCTGGTTTGCGTTTGCAGGCTAATTCTATTCGGGTAAGCGTTTTGCGCTTTTCTGGCTTCAGCCCCAACACCTTATCTATGCGGGATGCCACAAGTTCACGCTGGATTGCTTCTGCCTTGCGGCGATCTTTACGGCGTCCCGAAGCATGGGTGATCGGCCTGATCGTCTCACCATGTACGATAGTCGTCATACATCCTCCTGTTGATTTTTGGCTGTGCTGGCATCAGCACACTCAGAAATCAGCAAAAGGGTTGCACTTTGTCAGTGCCCGTAGAGCTTGAAGCTCGTTGTAAAGAGCGGTTAAATCAGAGCAGACTAATCAATCTGCTATCTCACCGTCGGGACCGTCTTGAGGCTGTCTGGTGGGTTGATGAGAGCTATGTAACTTAAGTTACCCTTCCGGTCAAGCGGAATGTTGCTTCTTTTACCTTTGTGGGCAAAAAAATACCCCGCATTCGCAGGGTGTTGGTTCTATCTCATAATAACTCTTGGATTATTTTAGTTACTCTACCTTTGATCACGTAGTCACCATTCACCTCGATAATCTTAAAGGATGGATTTAGTGGCAATAAGTACATATTAGGCCCATCTATCGACAATTTTTTTATAGTAGGCTCTGTTGAATTTGCCAGTTGGATCACGACAATTTTCCCATTTAGATCTTCTATTCTGCTGTATTCAGGGTCTACCAAGATTTTAGAACCATCGGGAATCGAGGGTACTCCGTAAGGATTTGCCATTGAATCCCCCTTCACAAGCATCATAAAGCCACTGGGTAATGTATCAGCCATGCTTTCCATCCATGTGTCTATATCATCCATTTCAACTATTGGGGTTTTGCCATCCCATTTGCTGACCTGCTCCCATGAGAGTAAAGGAAGCCTCCTCATTATTACCGAGGGTAGATGATATAGCTTGGAATCATCATAATTAGACGATTGTTCACCATAAAGCAGCCATTCAGCAGAGCAATTTAATACATTAGCCAGTAGATGCAGATGTTCTCCATCCGGTTTTGAATTACCATTTTCCCACTTAGTCACGGATACGCGGCTAATGCCCAGTATTTTAGCTACCTGGTTCTGCGTGAGCATTAGCTCTTTTCGTTTAGAGCGGATTCTGTCGTGAATATCTATCGTCATGTAACTAATGTTACCGTTTTCTATGGTAAAAAGTGTTGCCATTGGTGGTAACTAGTGTTACTATTTGCTGGCACCAAAGGAGGTTATAAGTGAAAAAAATTGATGTAATTAGATACGTTGGGGGCGTTTGTAGTACTGCAAACATGCTGGGCATTACGCATGTAGCTGTTTCACGCTGGCCACCAATCATTCCTGAAAAAAGAGCTATACAATTAGAACGGTTGACCAAAGAAAGTCTTAAATATGATCCATTTTTGTATAACGATCGTTCAACAACCTAACCAGTAGCACCACCTTCACAGCGGACATTCGTCCTACGGTCGCTGACAAAGCGAGAACTCAACATCCCACAGTACCAACTCACTGTGACTAGCTCACGGCATTGTCACGTCTAATGATTACCACACAAAGGATTATCACTTATGGATTATGCAAATCCAAGCAAACCTGACACACATGAGATTAACCGTGTTGAAACCGACCTGCTGCTGGCTATGTCAGCACTGACCCAACGCCAAAGCTGGCAGGGTGGAACGAATCCAAGATCAGCCGCTACAACCTGAGCGACATGGCGACTGCAATGGTGATTTTAGGTCAGGCATGAGCAGTAAGTCCAATCGCTCAGCTAGCGAAACAGGCGGTAGCTGCCGCGCTGGCACCTAAAGAAAACGCCTCCAACACGGGCATGCTGGAGGCTTAATAGCACAAAGATAGTCTATTGAGGTGCCACTTCAAGTAGCAAGGTAAATATGAGTCACAATTTGAAAAAATGCAAGCAAAGACATCATCACCCGCCGGATTATCCCGGCAACCTCGAACATATCGCCCGGCGCATCGGTAAGCGTCTGGTAGAAGAATTCCGCAAGTTGAAGGAGAGGTCAGAAAAATGAGCACTAGCCGTTTACTAATCCATGAAAATCCGTTGCAGGTGCTCCCGTCTCTGGCCTGCGCCATTGGCCTGAATGAGGCTATGGTATTGCAGCAAATTCACTACTGGCTGGGGCATTCTCGTCATGTTCACGATGATCGCAAGTGGGTCTATAACAGCGTTGCTGAATGGCAAACTCAATTTCCATTTTGGAGCGAAGCGACAGTTAAGCGGACACTTGCCAGTCTGGAAAGTCAGGGGCTTGTCGTTACTGGCAATTACAACAAAGACCGCCGCGACCGGACTAAATGGTACAGCATCAATTACGATGCATTGAAACGCCTGGAAAGAAAAAGTGACTTTACGACTCATGCATCATTTCAGGTTGGCCGACCCTGTACACGATTCTGTGTAAATGCCTTTTCTCAGAAGTGACCGTCCAGGCGGTCACCGAACTCGATAATAAAGCGGCTCATTGCCATGCGCCAGTCCCTCAAAGGCATTGTCCATTTCTGTGAGGCCGCCTGTATCGCCAGCCACACCACCTTTTTCACTGCGTCGTCGGTCGGGAACACCTTGCGCTTTTTGATGGCATGCCGGATCACGCTGTTTAACGACTCGATGGCGTTGGTCGTGTAGATCACCTTGCGGATGTCCGTTGGGTAGGCAAAGAACGTGGCCAGATTGGCCCAGTTTGCCTGCCAGCTTCGACTTATTTGCGGGTAGCGGATGTCCCAGGCACTGGAGAACGCTTCCAGCGCCTGCAAGCCGGCTTCTTCCGTAGGGGCCTGATAGATAGCTTTCAGGTCGCGGGTGACGGCCTTGTAGTCCTTCCAGGAGACGAACCGCAGGCTGTTGCGCACCATATGTACGATACACAGCTGGAGCCGCGCCTCCGGATACACCGCGTTAATAGCGTCAGGGAAACCTTTCAGCCCGTCTACGCAGGCGATAAGGATATCGTTCAGGCCGCGGTTTTTCAGCTCTGTCAGCACGTTCAGCCAGAACTTTGCGCCTTCATTTTCGGCCAGCCACATACCTAGCAACTCTTTCTGGCCTTCGATGTTGATGCCCAGCGCCAGGAACACAGATTTGTTGATGATGCGGCTGTCCTGCCGGACTTTTAGAACGATACAGTCAAGATAAACAATGGGATAGACTGCATCCAGAGGCCGGTTTTGCCATTCGACAACCTGCTCCATGACCGCATCGGTGACCTTTGAGACCAGCGCCGGCGAGACATCGGCGTCATACAGCTCTTTGAACGCGGCGGCGATCTCGCGGGTGGTCATCCCTTTGGCGTACAACGATAAAATCTGGTTATCCATCCCGGTAATCCGGGTCTGCTTTTTCTTCCCAGTTGCGGTTCAAAGGAACCGTCACGATCGCGCGGAGTACGCAGCGCCAGCGGGCCATCGCCAGTGGTAACGGTTTTTGTGGAATAGCCGTTGCGGGCGTTGGTCCCCGGTTTAGGCTGATTTTTATCGTAGCCGAGGTGATGGGTCATTTCGGCATTGAGAGCTGCTTCGACGCTGATTTTTTTCAGCAGCCGATCGAAGTGACTGAGATCTTCAGGGGTTTTGAGATTTTTGGCCAGTTCGTTAGCCAGAGCCTGCAACTGTTTTTCGTCCATAAATTAACCTGTTTTTGATGTTGGATTGAACATATCAAAATCAGGCAAATACACAAATTTCTAAACAGGCTCCACTGGAATGGGTGATCGGAAAATATCGGAATAACTGATCGGATGTCGCCGGAACAGCTGATCGGATACGTCGGAATCTGCACAGTTCGTTAGCCAGAGCCTGCAACTGTTTTTCGTCCATAAATTAACCTGTTTTTGATGTTGGATTGAACATATCAAAATCAGGCAAATACACAAATTTCTAAACAGGCTTCTGTAGTAGTCTCTGGTAATGGTTGGCTTTGTTGAATAAATCGAACTTTTAGGTGACTGGCGGCTCTGATCACTACATTCGTTTCAACATCAGGTCCCCATGGCAAAGCAAAAGTTTAAAATCACCAACTGGCCCGCATACAACAATGCGCTCAGGCAGCGGGGGGACATGACAGTATGGCTTGATGAGTCAGCCATTGCTGCATGGACTGAGAGTACACCACCTGAACATCGTGGCCGGCCGCTTCACTACACCGATATGGCCATTACCACGGTTCTGATGATAAAGCGCGTGTTTAACCTTTCGCTCCGGGCGTTACAGGGTTTCGTTGACGCGATTTTTAAACTGATGGGGCTGTCGCTGCGCTGCCCAGATTACTCTCTGGTCAGCCGGCGAGCAAAAACCGTCGACATCAGCATAAAAACGCCAACCCGCGGCGAAATCTCACACCTGGTCATCGATGGCACCGGCCTGAAAATCTTCGGCGAAGGCGAATGGAAAGTCAGGCAGCATGGGGCTGAGAGGCGCAGAGTATGGCGCAAGCATCGTCTGGCAGTAGATAGCGCGCCCTTGAGATTATCTGTGCCGATTTATCGCTAAGCGGTACGACATATGCGCAGGCGCTGCCCGGGCTGATTAACCAAACCCACCGGAAAATCAGGGAAGCGTCGGCTGACAGTGCTTACGATACGCGTTACTGTCATGATGCTCTGCTGAGGAAAAAAATAAAGCCGCTTATCCCACCGCGAAGTGGTGCGCAATATTGGCCAGCTCGATACCATGAGCGTAACCATGCGGTGGCAAATCAGCATCTGAGCGGCAATAACGATACCTGGAAAAAAGAAAGTAGGTTATCACCGGCGTTCACTGGCTGAAACGGCCATGTTCCGGTTTAAAACACTTCTGGGTGGTCATCTGAGTCTGCATGACTATGACGCGCAGGTAGGTGAGGCTATGGCAATGGTCAAAGCGCTTAACCGGATCACGCTGTTAGGAATGCCAAACAGCGTCCGCATCATGTAACAATCACCCTGATAGGGAGGAAGTCGTCACAAATTTCGGATTTATTCAACAAAGCGGTAATGGTTGGGTCAAACTGACCCTTTGTGCTGGGTCAAATTGACCTAATGCATCGTTCAGCGGCTGGCTTATTTTGACCTGCTCCATGGGGCCAACCGAGCCTGTTTAGAAATTTGTGTATTTGCCTGATTTTGATATGTTCAATCCAACATCAAAAACAGGTTAATTTATGGACGAAAAACAGTTGCAGGCTCTGGCTAACGAACTGGCCAAAAATCTCAAAACCCCTGAAGATCTCAGTCACTTCGATCGGCTGCTGAAAAAAATCAGCGTCGAAGCAGCTCTCAATGCCGAAATGACCCATCACCTCGGCTACGATAAAAATCAGCCTAAACCGGGGACCAACGCCCGCAACGGCTATTCCACAAAAACCGTTACCACTGGCGATGGCCCGCTGGCGCTGCGTACTCCGCGCGATCGTGACGGTTCCTTTGAACCGCAACTGGTGAAGAAGAACCAGACCCGGATTACCGGGATGGATAACCAGATTTTATCGTTGTACGCCAAAGGGATGACCACCCGCGAGATCGCCGCCGCGTTCAAAGAGCTGTATGACGCCGATGTCTCGCCGGCGCTGGTCTCAAAGGTCACCGATGCGGTCATGGAGCAGGTTGTCGAATGGCAAAACCGGCCTCTGGATGCAGTCTATCCCATTGTTTATCTTGACTGTATCGTTCTAAAAGTCCGGCAGGACAGCCGCATCATCAACAAATCTGTGTTCCTGGCGCTGGGCATCAACATCGAAGGCCAGAAAGAGTTGCTAGGTATGTGGCTGGCCGAAAATGAAGGCGCAAAGTTCTGGCTGAACGTGCTGACAGAGCTGAAAAACCGCGGCCTGAACGATATCCTTATCGCCTGCGTAGACGGGCTGAAAGGTTTCCCTGACGCTATTAACGCGGTGTATCCGGAGGCGCGGCTCCAGCTGTGTATCGTACATATGGTGCGCAACAGCCTGCGGTTCGTCTCCTGGAAGGACTACAAGGCCGTCACCCGCGACCTGAAAGCTATCTATCAGGCCCCTACGGAAGAAGCCGGCTTGCAGGCGCTGGAAGCGTTCTCCAGTGCCTGGGACATCCGCTACCCGCAAATAAGTCGAAGCTGGCAGGCAAACTGGGCCAATCTGGCCACGTTCTTTGCCTACCCAACGGACATCCGCAAGGTGATCTACACGACCAACGCCATCGAGTCGTTAAACAGCGTGATCCGGCATGCCATCAAAAAGCGCAAGGTGTTCCCGACCGACGACGCAGTGAAAAAGGTGGTGTGGCTGGCGATACAGGCGGCCTCACAGAAATGGACAATGCCTTTGAGGGACTGGCGCATGGCAATGAGCCGCTTTATTATCGAGTTCGGTGACCGCCTGGACGGTCACTTCTGAGAAAAGGCATTTACACAGAATCGTGTACAGGGTCTTCCAGTGATATTCGTTCACGTGTTCGCTCATCTTCTGACTCGGGTTTAGTCTATTTTTCCTGTGCTGGCTACTCCTTGCTCTTTGCGTAGTGATTCGCCTTTAAGTTCCAGTCTATAGCTGGGGTGTACTAACCGATCGAGTAACGCGTTAGCTGTCGTGGGGTTTTCTATCAGTCCATACCATTTTTTCACCGGCAGTTGACTGATCAGGATGCTGCTGCTTTTGTCGTAGCGATCTTCCATCACCTCCAACAGCATCGTTGCCTGCATCGGACTTATTGATTCTAGGCCCACGTCGTCCAAGATCAGTAACTCTATTTTTTCTAACTGCTTAAGCTGTTTTAGATAGGTTCCGTCTACCTGACACTGGTGAAAATGGACCAGCAACCGACCCACTCGCCAGTAACGCACGCTATATTGCTGCCGGCATGCCTGCTCACCAAGCGCACAACTGAGCCAGGTTTTGCCCGTACCTGTTGGCCCCGTGATGAGTATGCTTTTCTGATATTTCAGATATTGTCCCCCTAGCAGATCTCGCATCTGTTCCGGTGTCACTCCTCGGCTAGGGATATAGCGGATATCTTCCGGTTTTGCCTGCAAGCGCATTTGCGATTGCCGTCGCAGACGGCATATTTGGTTGTTTTTTCTATGCAAATTTTCCGCTTCTACCATCAGCGACAACCGCTCCTCGAACCCCAGCTCCCCATAACTCCCCGGGAGTTCGCGTTGCGTCTCCAACGCCTGGACCATTGCCGACAACTTCAGCTCTCGCAGAGCCATTAACAGTATATCCATATTTATTCTCCTTAGTGATAACTGTCCGGACCTCGGAGGTTTTCGTGAACCAGCATTGATACGCCGGCTCCGTCCTGGGTGACCTCACTTTCACGACCGTGTTTTAATACGTTGGCTATGAAAGAGCGGTTAATGCACCCTTTCTCCAACGCCAGCGCGCAGGCCTTCTCCAGTCGCGTCGTCTCATAGCGCCGTTGCAGATTGAGTAGCCCCAGCACGGAGCGGTAAGCCTGCTCCGGATGGGCTTTGCTCTTTTGGATGGACTCGACCACTTTCAATGTGCACACACCCACCGACAGCGCCCAACTGCACAGCCTTTCCGGCGTCCACTGACTCTGCCCCTTATGGTTAGCCGGCATGTGCGCCGCCTGAGTCGTGTGCCTATAGGCGTTATCGCTGCGAGGGTGCGTAGCCACGCAGACGCCCTTATGGTGGATTTGCACCAGCCGTTGGGTGGCGATGACGTCAACGCGCTCGCCAACCAGCGGATGCGGCACCGAGTACCAGTTTTTGCCGTAGTCTATGTGGTAATCAGGTCCCACTCAGGCAACGAGATACTCACTGTATTCCCATTGTGTGGGCGGTAGAGGCCCAAGAGCCGGTTTGTCCAGCTGCTCGAAGCGTTCAAGGCGACTTTGTCCGCCGTAATGACGCATCGGGCGCAAATTCAACTCATGATTGAGTTCTCGTATCACCTGGTTGAGTTCGGCCAGCGAGTAGAACCTACGTTTACGCAACCGGGCCAAAACCCAGCGTTCTACCAGCTGCACAGTTGATTCTGCCTTCGCCTTGTCTTTCGGTTTTCTCGGGCGCGCCGGTAGCACCACTGTCTCATAGTGATTTGCCAGCGCCTGGTAGCTCTGGTTTATGACCGGCTCATAGCGGTCAGGGGTGCTGACAGCGCTGCGCAGATTATCAGGTATCATCAGCTCCGGAACCCCACCCATGAAGTGCAGGCAGCGGCTATTGGCGTTGAGCCACGATGCCATGTCCTGGCCTTCGCAGGCTTCGATATACGCATAGCCTGACACGCCCATGGCAGCGACGAAGATAGCGACCTGGCGTACGCTACCGGTCGCAGGGTTGACGATAGGTACGGTGGGGCCACAGAAGTCGATGAAGAGCTTTTCGCCAGCCTTGTGCTCCATGCGCATGGAACGCCGCTGCTTCTTTTTCCAGTCACGGAACAGTGCACAAAACTGTGAGTAACCGAGGGCATCACCGCCCACGGCGGACTGATATTCCATCCAGAGCAGCTGCTTGGTCATGCCCTTGCGGCTTAACTCGGTATCGATATCAAGCCAGCTGGGTAAGGTATTGATAACTTTTCCGGATTTGTCGGGATAGAGCAGGCGGTCGAGGTCGACGGGGGGACAGTTCCGCCGGCAATGGCCAGACCAGGTTAGCTATCGTGAATCGGCCGAGGATATCGTGCACGGTAGTACAGCCTATGTCGAGCGCTGCTGCGATAGTGCGATTCGAGCGACGCTGCTCGAATTTCATACGTAAGACATTAATATAGATGCACATTTCCGTTCTCGCTTTCTTCTTTTTACGTGCCATGCCCCCGGAAGCTAAAAGTCTCCAGAGTATGGCGGAACAGAAGATGAGCGATCGGACAGAATCGGAATCGCTGATCGGGCGACCGGAATCAGTGATCGGATGAAATCAGAATTAGTGATCGGGTGAAATCGGAATCAGTGATCGGATGTGACCGGAACCAGCATTATGACTCCTAACGCCCACGAACTGGCCAAGACATCCTTTCTAGTTGAGTTAGAACGTCGAGCAGAACAATTCCAGAATGAGTAAACCCACCGCTGCTGGCACGCACCTTTCCGACCAATCTCAGATCTTGCTATTTTACGTGCAAAGAAAAGCCCCGTGTCGTAGACGCGGGGCTTTATGTCGAAGCGTAGTCAATATGTAGACGACAATTAGAATAAATCCTTTTATTCCAGTAGGTTAACTTCATGATTTCTTCACGTCCCCTGTCTTCGCCGTTTTCCAGCCAGTTGCGTACAATGTTGCCAACCAACGTGGCGTCCTCCATGATGACCACCAGTTGCTCCTCGTTGTAGTCCTGCCCATAGGCAGCCAGATTGGATGTTTTGACGCTGCTCACATCGGGCCGATCAGGTGCGTAGAACTCATACGGGCTTAAATCCCCGAGGCTTATCAGTTCGCGCATTGTGGTAGGCTTAATGAGCTTCTCGTAGCACTTTCCCATCCATGATGCGAACGGCGTACCCGATAGCCCCACCACCCTAATATCAGTATCCCGGATGATTTCCAGCAATTTTTTGCGGCGCATATGGGCTTCGTCAACAATCAGCAAATCAATATTGTCCGGGAACTGTCGGCGTATCAGCGTGTCGGCACTGGCAATCTGGATCAGTTTATCCGGATCATGCAATGGATGCTCACGCCACACATAGCTGATTTCATCGGCAGGCAGGCCGTACTCAACAAAGCGCGTCGCTGTTTGGTCAAGCAGCACTGTGAACGGGGCGACAAACATTACACGCATGCCGCGACTGACAAAACCGTCGGCGATGAATGCCGATATTGCTGTCTTACCGAACCCAACCGGCGCGGACAGCAGCAGCGTTCTGTACTGCTTCCAGTGCTGGCGGGCTTTGTTGAATAAATCGAACTTTTAGGTGACTGGCGGCTCTGATCACTACATTCGTTTCAACATCAGGTCCCCATGGCAAAGCAAAAGTTTAAAATTACCAACTGGCCCGCATACAACAATGCGCTCAGGCAGCGGGGGGACCTGACAGTATGGCTTGATGAGTCAGCCATTGTTGCATGGACTGAGAGTACACCACCTGAACATCGTGGCCGGCCGCTTCACTACACCGATATGGCCATTACCACGGTTCTGATAATAAAGCGCGTGTTTAACCTTTCGCTCCGGGCGTTACAGGGTTTCGTTGACTCAATTTTTAAACTGATGGGGCTGTCGCTGCGCTGCCCAGATTACTCTCTGGTCAGCCGGCGAGCAAAAACCGTCGACATCAGCATAAAAACGCCAACCCGCGGCGAAATCTCACACCTGGTCATCGATGGCACCGGCCTGAAAGTCTTCGGCGAAGGCGAATGGAAAGTCAGGCAGCATGGGGCTGAGAGGCGCAGAGTATGGCGCAAGCTTCATCTGGCAGTAGATAGCGTGACACATGAAATTATCTGTGCCGATTTATCGCTAAGCGGTACGACAGATGCGCAGGCGCTGCCCGGGCTGATTAACCAAACCCACCGGAAAATCAGGGAAGCGTCGGCTGACAGTGCTTACGATACGCGTTACTGTCATGATGCTCTGCTGAGGAAAAAAATAAAGCCGCTTATCCCACCGCGAAGTGGTGCGCAATATTGGCCAGCTCGATACTATGAGCGTAACCATGCGGTGGCAAATCAGCATCTGAGCGGCAATAACGATACCTGGAAAAAGAAAGTAGGTTATCACCGGCGTTCACTGGCTGAAACGGCCATGTTCCGGTTTAAAACACTTCTGGGTGGTCATCTGAGTCTGCATGACTATGACGCGCAGGTAGGTGAGGCAATGGCAATGGTTAAAGCACTTAACCGGATCACACTGTTAGGAATGCCAAACAGCGTCCGCATCATGTAACAATCGCCCTGATAGGAAGGAAGTCGTCACAAATTTCGGATTTATTCAACAAAGCGACGTATAGCCCCAATCGTCGTAGGTGTCGCCGGAAAGGATTATATCGACCCTGTACACGATTCTGTGTAAATGCCTTTTCTCAGAAGTGACCGTCCAGGCGGTCACCGAACTCGATAATAAAGCGGCTCATTGCCATGCGCCAGTCCCTCAAAGGCATTGTCCATTTCTGTGAGGCCGCCTGTATCGCCAGCCACACCACCTTTTTCACTGCGTCGTCGGTCGGGAACACCTTGCGCTTTTTGATGGCATGCCGGATCACGCTGTTTAACGACTCGATGGCGTTGGTCGTGTAGATCACCTTGCGGATGTTGTCAAAATAAGCCAGCCGCTGAACGATGCATTAGGTCAATTTGACCCAGCACAAAGGGTCAGTTTGACCCAACCATTACCGCTTTGTTGAATAAATCCGAAATTTGTGACGACTTCCTCCCTATCAGGGCGATTGTTACATGATGCGGACGCTGTTTGGCATTCCTAACAGCGTGATCCGGTTAAGCGCTTTGACCATTGCCATAGCCTCACCTACCTGCGCGTCATAGTCATGCAGACTCAGATGACCACCCAGAAGTGTTTTAAAGCGGAACATGGCCGTTTCAGCCAGTGAACGCCGGTGATAACCTACTTTCTTTTTTCCAGGTATCGTTATTGCCGCTCAGATGCTGATTTGCCACCGCATGGTTACGCTCATGGTATCGAGCTGGCCAATATTGCGCACCACTTCGCGGTGGGATAAGCGGCTTTATTTTTTTCCTCAGCAGAGCATCATGACAGTAACGCGTATCGTAAGCACTGTCAGCCGACGCTTCCCTGATTTTCCGGTGGGTTTGGTTAATCAGCCCGGGCAGCGCCTGCGCATCTGTCGTACCGCTTAGCGATAAATCGGCACAGATAATTTCATGTGTCGCGCTATCTACTGCCAGATGAAGCTTGCGCCATACTCTGCGCCTCTCAGCCCCATGCTGCCTGACTTTCCATTCGCCTTCGCCGAAGATTTTCAGGCCGGTGCCATCGATGACCAGGTGTGAGATTTCGCCGCGGGTTGGCGTTTTTATGCTGATGTCGACGGTTTTTGCTCGCCGGCTGACCAGAGAGTAATCTGGGCAGCGCAGCGACAGCCCCATCAGTTTAAAAATCGCGTCAACGAAACCCTGTAACGCCCGGAGCGAAAGGTTAAACACGCGCTTTATCATCAGAACCGTGGTAATGGCCATATCGGTGTAGTGAAGCGGCCGGCCACGATGTTCAGGTGGTGTACTCTCAGTCCATGCAGCAATGGCTGACTCATCAAGCCATACTGTCATGTCCCCCCGCTGCCTGAGCGCATTGTTGTATGCGGGCCAGTTGGTGATTTTAAACTTTTGCTTTGCCATGGGGACCTGATGTTGAAACGAATGTAGTGATCAGAGCCGCCAGTCACCTAAAAGTTCGATTTATTCAACAAAGCCAACCATTACCAGAGACTACTACAGAAGCCTGTTTAGAAATTTGTGTATTTGCCTGATTTTGATATGTTCAATCCAACATCAAAAACAGGTTAATTTATGGACGAAAAACAGTTGCAGGCTCTGGCTAACGAACTGGCCAAAAATCTCAAAACCCCTGAAGATCTCAGTCACTTCGATCGGCTGCTGAAAAAAATTAGCGTCGAAGCAGCTCTCAATGCCGAAATGACCCATCACCTCGGCTACGATAAAAATCAGCCTAAACCGGGGACCAACGCCCGCAACGGCTATTCCACAAAAACCGTTACCACTGGCGATGGCCCGCTGGCGCTGCGTACTCCGCGCGATCGTGACGGTTCCTTTGAACCGCAACTGGTGAAGAAGAACCAGACCCGGATTACCGGGATGGATAACCAGATTTTATCGTTGTACGCCAAAGGGATGACCACCCGCGAGATCGCCGCCGCGTTCAAAGAGCTGTATGACGCCGATGTCTCGCCGGCGCTGGTCTCAAAGGTCACCGATGCGGTCATGGAGCAGGTTGTCGAATGGCAAAACCGGCCTCTGGATGCAGTCTATCCCATTGTTTATCTTGACTGTATCGTTCTAAAAGTCCGGCAGGACAGCCGCATCATCAACAAATCTGTGTTCCTGGCGCTGGGCATCAACATCGAAGGCCAGAAAGAGTTGCTAGGTATGTGGCTGGCCGAAAATGAAGGCGCAAAGTTCTGGCTGAACGTGCTGACAGAGCTGAAAAACTGCGGCCTGAACGATATCTTTATCGCCTGCGTAGACGGGCTGAAAGGTTTCCCTGACGCTATTAACGCGGTGTATCCGGAGGCGCGGCTCCAGCTGTGTATCGTACATATGGTGCGCAACAGCCTGCGGTTCGTCTCCTGGAAGGACTACAAGGCCGTCACCCGCGACCTGAAAGCTATCTATCAGGCCCCTACGGAAGAAGCCGGCTTGCAGGCGCTGGAAGCGTTCTCCAGTGCCTGGGACATCCGCTACCTGCAAATAAGTCGAAGCTGGCAGGCAAACTGGGCCAATCTGGCCACGTTCTTTGCCTACCCAACGGACATCCGCAAGGTGATCTACACGACCAACGCCATCGAGTCGTTAAACAGCGTGATCCGGCATGCCATCAAAAAGCGCAAGGTGTTCCCGACCGACGACGCAGTGAAAAAGGTGGTGTGGCTGGCGATACAGGCGGCCTCACAGAAATGGACAATGCCTTTGAGGGACTGGCGCATGGCAATGAGCCGCTTTATTATCGAGTTCGGTGACCGCCTGGACGGTCACTTCTGAGAAAAGGCATTTACACAGAATCGTGTACAGGGTCCTGAGCGTTAACCCTTACCCGACTTTTTGCTGACGGCTGGCAAAGCGCTTTCGTAAAAATTCTTGCCCTTTTTCAGTTACGCCACCGGTAACCATCACCTTGGAGAACGTCAATCGTTCTGAAAAATTCTCAATGCCAAACTGGCACTGTTCCACCAGCTCTTCACTGTCCGCAAAACTTATCGCCTTAGCGATCTGCTGGAATTTTTCCATTGCTTCTTGAGTGCCCGCCTCGGGAGTAAACACCTTTTTCCCCGTGCAGATCTCTTCGAGAATTGTCTCAAGAATTAACCCTAGTGTTTTCATGATTATTAACCTGCTAATGAAAAACCACACGGTCTTGATGACCAAAATATTATGCTCGGAACAAGTATATTCATTGGTGCCAGGATTGCTCGCATAAATGCGCAATTAATTACTTTCAACTACAAAAAGGCACTATTTCAGACAGAAATACGAAGGCGTAGGCAGGCTATGAAGTATTATAGCAGAATGCAGGGTAGCGCGGGCTTCAAACAGTGGAAAAACTGATTAACATTATAGCGTTGCCGCGTCGCTAACTTTAGCGCTCGGCGAACGACAAAATAATTGACACAACGCAAATAAATGTCATGAGTAATTAATCTACTAGGTATGATCTGTGTAGCATTATCAAATTGACTTAGCACATCTTTGGGTAAAATTTATCGGCTCTGCTCTGTTGTGAATGCCCCTTAGCCGGCGGGAGAATGCCCGACCGGGGCCTTCATAGACTAGTGCCGGCGAGCTACCGCCGTGATTCGCGTAATATTATTATTGAGTAAATCAATATCCGCGTTGTGCCCGGCTTCAAGATTGCGCGGCAGATTCTTCATGGCCATATCTATCGAGCCGACCAGTTCGTTCAGTTTGTCAGGGGAGAGGGATGATATTAATGCTGCGACCAGGATTTCAAGGGATTGCACCAGCGCGAGCAGTTCCTTCTCCGCAGCCTATTTTTGAGCCTAACGGATCAGTAATTGTGAAAGTAAGCTGTTCATTGTGGCACCTGGAAAGGTAAAGTAACGGATTTGCCCTGACGGGCGAAAACTCAGCCATACAGCCCTTTTGCAGAGCATATAATAATTTATATCATTATTTAATACCAAGATAATATTAAGCATTGAATACAAGCCTGTTCTATCTAACTCAATGAAAGTTAGACAATAAAAAAAAGCTTCCGCCAGGAAGCCTTCTTTTTTCTGCACATTACTCGTGTCAGGATAATGTTCAACTGGCCAGCAGTAGCGCCTGTTTCTCCAACGCCGGCTGCGCAGCCATAGTCGTCATGAGGGTTTTCACCGCCGAGGCGGCGGGAGAAAGCGGCAAACGGGACGACGTGGTGAGCGTCAGCGGCAACGGCATGCCGGGGCTTGATGATACGCGCCATCCAGGCATTCGTCGTGCTGACCACCGTCGCGGCGGTCGATTCCGGCAACACCGCGTTGCCCATACCGCTGGCCGCCGCCGCCGTCAGTGTCGCAATGGAGTCTATTTCCCCAATGATCTTGGCGCTTAATCGGCGCAGGGAAAAGGCTTCATCCACCCTTTTGCGAATGGCGGAAAAATCTCGCGGCAGGAAAAGCTCGCGTATCGCCACATCGCTCAGCTCTATACTTCCGCCTGGATTGTCATGAGTTCCCACCAGAAAAAGATCTTCTTTCAGCAAAGGTACACTGTTGACGCCGCTAAATACCGCCGGATCATAATGTACGGCCATGTCCAACTGACCGCGGCTGACTTTTTCATTTAATGCGGCAGAACTGTTTTCATGCAGGTAGACAGTCATCTGTGGATATTGATCGCGCACTGCCTGTAATAATGGCCGGATAAGAGGGCTGGAGGAGGTGCCCGGTGCCAAACCGATGGATACCTGGCCGCTCACGATCTGCCCGAGATTGCCGACCGCCCTTTGCGCCAGTTCACATTGCTGCAGGATGGCACGGGCATGCGAATAGAGGACTTTCCCCGCTTCGGTGGGCGTCACACCGCGTTTGGTGCGCACCAGTAGTTTCTGATCAAGCTCGCTCTCCAGAGTGGCAACCTGCTGACTTAATGCCGGTTACGCTATATGCAGAACTTCCGCCGCCTGTGTCAGGCTACCGATATCGACGATTTTTACAAAGTACTTGAGTCGTCTTAAATTCATTTCTGCCTCCGTCGCAGCTGTGCCAGAATCAATGGGTTGACTAACGCAAATAGCAGACCAATCCGCGCATCGGCTCTGAAAATTACCTCGGAATGCAGAGTAAATAGTTAAATAAGAATAAGTTATGGCTGATTAGGACTTTTTACCTGGTCGCGTAAGTGGTGCTGCCGATCCCGGTTGAGACAAGGGGATGCACCATAACAAGGCATAAGTTGACCCTATGGGGACGATTGAAAATGGCTAAACCGTCGTCTTCACCTTGCAAGGACATAAGGCTAGGCCCCCGCAAGCTAAACCGCCGGGGTTGGGAGGAGTGGCTGATACCGCCGGCATCGGGTCATCAACACCTGTAATATTTTGGCGATGAAAAGAAATCTAAAAATTATCTTATGAAAAACATTCTTTACCAGATGACTACGGAATATATCGAATAGGTAGACAATGACTCTACTGATAAGACGCTTTGTTGAATAAATCCGAAATTTGTGACGACTTCCTCCCTATCAGGGCGATTGTTACATGATGCGGACGCTGTTTGGCATTCCTAACAGCGTGATCCGGTTAAGCGCTTTGACCATTGCCATAGCCTCACCTACCGAGCCTGTTTAGAAATTTGTGTATTTGCCTGATTTTGATATGTTCAATCCAACATCAAAAACAGGTTAATTTATGGACGAAAAACAGTTGCAGGCTCTGGCTAACGAACTGGCCAAAAATCTCAAAACCCCTGAAGATCTCAGTCACTTCGATCGGCTGCTGAAAAAAATTAGCGTCGAAGCAGCTCTCAATGCCGAAATGACCCATCACCTCGGCTACGATAAAAATCAGCCTAAACCGGGGACCAACGCCCGCAACGGCTATTCCACAAAAACCGTTACCACTGGCGATGGCCCGCTGGCGCTGCGTACTCCGCGCGATCGTGACGGTTCCTTTGAACCGCAACTGGTGAAGAAGAACCAGACCCGGATTACCGGGATGGATAACCAGATTTTATCGTTGTACGCCAAAGGGATGACCACCCGCGAGATCGCCGCCGTGTTCAAAGAGCTGTATGACGCCGATGTCTCGCCGGCGCTGGTCTCAAAGGTCACCGATGCGGTCATGGAGCAGGTTGTCGAATGGCAAAACCGGCCTCTGGATGCAGTCTATCCCATTGTTTATCTTGACTGTATCGTTCTAAAAGTCCGGCAGGACAGCCGCATCATCAACAAATCTGTGTTCCTGGCGCTGGGCATCAACATCGAAGGCCAGAAAGAGTTGCTAGGTATGTGGCTGGCCGAAAATGAAGGCGCAAAGTTCTGGCTGAACGTGCTGACAGAGCTGAAAAACCGCGGCCTGAACGATATCCTTATCGCCTGCGTAGACGGGCTGAAAGGTTTCCCTGACGCTATTAACGCGGTGTATCCGGAGGCGCGGCTCCAGCTGTGTATCGTACATATGGTGCGCAACAGCCTGCGGTTCGTCTCCTGGAAGGACTACAAGGCCGTCACCCGCGACCTGAAAGCTATCTATCAGGCCCCTACGGAAGAAGCCGGCTTGCAGGCGCTGGAAGCGTTCTCCAGTGCCTGGGACATCCGCTACCCGCAAATAAGTCGAAGCTGGCAGGCAAACTGGGCCAATCTGGCCACGTTCTTTGCCTACCCAACGGACATCCGCAAGGTGATCTACACGACCAACGCCATCGAGTCGTTAAACAGCGTGATCCGGCATGCCATCAAAAAGCGCAAGGTGTTCCCGACCGACGACGCAGTGAAAAAGGTGGTGTGGCTGGCGATACAGGCGGCCTCACAGAAATGGACAATGCCTTTGAGGGACTGGCGCATGGCAATGAGCCGCTTTATTATCGAGTTCGGTGACCGCCTGGACGGTCACTTCTGAGAAAATGCATTTACACAGAATCGTGTACAGGGTCATATTTTCCGATCACCCATTCCAGTGATATTCGTTCACGTGTTCGCTCATCTTCTGACTCGGGTTTAGTCTATTTTTCCTGTGCTGGCTACTCCTTGCTCTTTGCGTAGTGATTCGCCTTTAAGTTCCAGTCTATAGCTGGGGTGTACTAACCGATCGAGTAACGCGTTAGCTGTCGTGGGGTTTTCTATCAGTCCATACCATTTTTTCACCGGCAGTTGACTGATCAGGATGCTGCTGCTTTTGTCGTAGCGATCTTCCATCACCTCCAACAGCATCGTTGCCTGCATCGGACTTATTGATTCTAGGCCCACGTCGTCCAAGATCAGTAACTCTATTTTTTCTAACTGCTTAAGCTGTTTTAGATAGGTTCCGTCTACCTGACACTGGTGAAAATGGACCAGCAACCGACCCACTCGCCAGTAACGCACGCTATATTGCTGCCGGCATGCCTGCTCACCAAGCGCACAACTGAGCCAGGTTTTGCCCGTACCTGTTGGCCCCGTGATGAGTATGCTTTTCTGATATTTCAGATATTGTCCCCCTAGCAGATCTCGCATCTGTTCCGGTGTCACTCCTCGGCTAGGGATATAGCGGATATCTTCCGGTTTTGCCTGCAAGCGCATTTGCGATTGCCGTCGCAGACGGCATATTTGGTTGTTTTTTCTATGCAAATTTTCCGCTTCTACCATCAGCGACAACCGCTCCTCGAACCCCAGCTCCCCATAACTCCCCGGGAGTTCGCGTTGCGTCTCCAACGCCTGGACCATTGCCGACAACTTCAGCTCTCGCAGAGCCATTAACAGTATATCCATATTTATTCTCCTTAGTGATAACTGTCCGGACCTCGGAGGTTTTCGTGAACCAGCATTGATACGCCGGCTCCG
Source organism: Candidatus Sodalis pierantonius str. SOPE (assembly GCF_000517405.1). Classification (NCBI taxonomy): domain Bacteria; kingdom Pseudomonadati; phylum Pseudomonadota; class Gammaproteobacteria; order Enterobacterales; family Bruguierivoracaceae; genus Sodalis; species Candidatus Sodalis pierantonii. Next base: position 1,962,517 of record NZ_CP006568.1, read on the forward strand.
TCCTGGGTGACCTCACTTTCACGACCGTGTTTTAATACGTTGGCTATGAAAGAGCGGTTAATGCACCCTTTCTCCAACGCCAGCGCGCAGGGCCTTCTCCAGTCGCGTCGTCTCATAGCGCCGTTGCAGATTGAGTAGCCCCAGCACGGAGCGGTAAGCCTGCTCCGGATGGGCTTTGCTCTTTTGGATGGACTCGACCACTTTCAATGTGCACACACCCACCGACAGCGCCCAACTGCACAGCCTTTCCGGCGTCCACTGACTCTGCCCCTTATGGTTAGCCGGCATGTGCGCCGCCTGAGTCGTGTGCCTATAGGCGTTATCGCTGCGAGGGTGCGTAGCCACGCAGACGCCCTTATGGTGGATTTGCACCAGCCGTTGGGTGGCGATGACGTCAACGCGCTCGCCAACCAGCGGATGCGGCACCGAGTACCAGTTTTTGCCGTAGTCTATGTGGTAATCAGGTCCCACTCGGGCAACGAGATACTCACTGTATTCCCATTGTGTGGGCGGTAGAGGCCCAAGAGCCGGTTTGTCCAGCTGCTCGAAGCGTTCAAGGCGACTTTGTCCGCCGTAATGACGCATCGGGCGCAAATTCAACTCATGATTGAGTTCTCGTATCACCTGGTTGAGTTCGGCCAGCGAGTAGAACCTACGTTTACGCAACCGGGCCAAAACCCAGCGTTCTACCAGCTGCACAGTTGATTCTGCCTTCGCCTTGTCTTTCGGTTTTCTCGGGCGCGCCGGTAGCACCACTGTCTCATAGTGATTTGCCAGCGCCTGGTAGCTCTGGTTTATGACCGGCTCATAGCGGTCAGGGGTGCTGACAGCGCTGCGCAGATTATCAGGTATCATCAGCTCCGGAACCCCACCCATGAAGTGCAGGCAGCGGCTATTGGCGTTGAGCCACGATGCCATGTCCTGGCCTTCGCAGGCTTCGATATACGCATAGCCTGACACGCCCATGGCAGCGACGAAGATAGCGACCTGGCGTACGCTACCGGTCGCAGGGTTGACGATAGGTACGGTGGGGCCACAGAAGTCGATGAAGAGCTTTTCGCCAGCCTTGTGCTCCATGCGCATGGAACGCCGCTGCTTCTTTTTCCAGTCACGGAACAGTGCACAAAACTGTGAGTAACCGAGGGCATCACCGCCCACGGCGGACTGATATTCCATCCAGAGCAGCTGCTTGGTCATGCCCTTGCGGCTTAACTCGGTATCGATATCAAGCCAGCTGGGTAAGGTATTGATAACTTTTCCGGATTTGTCGGGATAGAGCAGGCGGTCGAGGTCGACGGGGGGACAGTTCCGCCGGCAATGGCCAGACCAGGTTAGCTATCGTGAATCGGCCGAGGATATCGTGCACGGTAGTACAGCCTATGTCGAGCGCTGCTGCGATAGTGCGATTCGAGCGACGCTGCTCGAATTTCATACGTAAGACATTAATATAGATGCACATTTCCGTTCTCGCTTTCTTCTTTTTACGTGCCATGCCCCCGAAAGCTAAAAGTCTCCAGAGTATGGCGGAACAGAAGATGAGCGATCGGACAGAATCGGAATCGCTGATCGGGCGACCGGAATCAGTGATCGGATGAAATCAGAATTAGTGATCGGGTGAAATCGGAATCAGTGATCGGATGTGACCGGAACCAGCATTATGACTCCTAACGCCCACGAACTGGCCAAGACATCCTTTCTAGTTGAGTTAGAACGTCGAGCAGAACAATTCCAGAATGAGTAAACCCACCGCTGCTGGCACGCACCTTTCCGACCAATCTCAGATCTTGCTATTTTACGTGCAAAGAAAAGCCCCGTGTCGTAGACGCGGGGCTTTATGTCGAAGCGTAGTCAATATGTAGACGACAATTAGAATAAATCCTTTTATTCCAGTAGGTTAACTTCATGATTTCTTCACGTCCCCTGTCTTCGCCGTTTTCCAGCCAGTTGCGTACAATGTTGCCAACCAACGTGGCGTCCTCCATGATGACCACCAGTTGCTCCTCGTTGTAGTCCTGCCCATAGGCAGCCAGATTGGATGTTTTGACGCTGCTCACATCGGGCCGATCAGGTGCGTAGAACTCATACGGGCTTAAATCCCCGAGGCTTATCAGTTCGCGCATTGTGGTAGGCTTAATGAGCTTCTCGTAGCACTTTCCCATCCATGATGCGAACGGCGTACCCGATAGCCCCACCACCCTAATATCAGTATCCCGGATGATTTCCAGCAATTTTTTGCGGCGCATATGGGCTTCGTCAACAATCAGCAAATCAATATTGTCCGGGAACTGTCGGCGTATCAGCGTGTCGGCACTGGCAATCTGGATCAGTTTATCCGGATCATGCAATGGATGCTCACGCCACACATAGCTGATTTCATCGGCAGGCAGGCCGTACTCAACAAAGCGCGTCGCTGTTTGGTCAAGCAGCACTGTGAACGGGGCGACAAACATTACACGCATGCCGCGACTGACAAAACCGTCGGCGATGAATGCCGATATTGCTGTCTTACCGAACCCAACCGGCGCGGACAGCAGCAGCGTTCTGTACTGCTTCCAGTGCTGGCGGGCTTTGTTGAATAAATCGAACTTTTAGGTGACTGGCGGCTCTGATCACTACATTCGTTTCAACATCAGGTCCCCATGGCAAAGCAAAAGTTTAAAATTACCAACTGGCCCGCATACAACAATGCGCTCAGGCAGCGGGGGGACCTGACAGTATGGCTTGATGAGTCAGCCATTGTTGCATGGACTGAGAGTACACCACCTGAACATCGTGGCCGGCCGCTTCACTACACCGATATGGCCATTACCACGGTTCTGATAATAAAGCGCGTGTTTAACCTTTCGCTCCGGGCGTTACAGGGTTTCGTTGACTCAATTTTTAAACTGATGGGGCTGTCGCTGCGTTGCCCAGATTACTCTCTGGTCAGCCGGCGAGCAAAAACCGTCGACATCAGCATAAAAACGCCAACCCGCGGCGAAATCTCACACCTGGTCATCGATGGCACCGGCCTGAAAGTCTTCGGCGAAGGCGAATGGAAAGTCAGGCAGCATGGGGCTGAGAGGCGCAGAGTATGGCGCAAGCTTCATCTGGCAGTAGATAGCGTGACACATGAAATTATCTGTGCCGATTTATCGCTAAGCGGTACGACAGATGCGCAGACGCTGCCCGGGCTGATACCAAACCCACCGAAAAATCAGGGAAGCGTCGGCTGACAGTGCTTACGATACGCGTTACTGTCATGATGCTCTGCTGAGGAAAAAAATAAAGCCGCTTATCCCACCGCGAAGTGGTGCGCAATATTGGCCAGCTCGATACCATGAGCGTAACCATGCGGTGGCAAATCAGCATCTGAGCGGCAATAACGATACCTGGAAAAAGAAAGTAGGTTATCACCGGCGTTCACTGGCTGAAACGGCCATGTTCCGGTTTAAAATACTTCTGGGTGGTCATCTGAGTCTGCATGACTATGACGCGCAGGTAGGTGAGGCAATGGCAATGGTTAAAGCACTTAACCGGATCACACTGTTAGGAATGCCAAACAGCGTCCGCATCATGTAACAATCGCCCTGATAGGAAGGAAGTCGTCACAAATTTCGGATTTATTCAACAAAGCGTCTTTTGGTGAGAAATATAGCTACAACGGCTTTAATGATTTATGGACAAAAGCACGGAATGAGGCTGGTAAGAGGTTGGAGAAAAGCCTCGACTTTACTTTTCATGACTTAAAAGCTAAGGGCATCTCAGATTATCAGGGCTCGACGAAAGATAAACAACTTTTCAGCGGTCATAAGACGGAATCACAGGTTCTAGTCTATGACAAAAAGGTAAGCGTAACCCCATCTCTCGACCGCCCTTTGGTAAGCGATAAGTCGAAAATACGCTAACTCAACGCTAACAGCGTTTTTAGTAACATAAAAGAAACGCTGTAACTCATTGAAAAGTGGCGGAGAGACAGGGATTTGAACCCTGGAAGGGATTGCTCCCTTAATGGTTTTCGAGACCGTCCCGTTCAGCCGCTCCGGCATCTCTCCTTTTTTGCGGTTGCTATCATGCCCTGTTTTGCGGCATTTTAACAGTATTAATCCGCCCTCACGATTCAAGTGACGACTTATCGAGCAACATGATGATCAAATGGCCATGGCAAAGCACGCATCCCGCCAGCTCAGATGAAACGAACTGGGATCGGGCGGTATCAATCCCGCTATTTAGCCCGCTCTCGGTCAATGAGCCGCTTTGTTGAATAAATCCGAAATTTGTGACGACTTCCTCCCTATCAGGGCGATTGTTACATGATGCGGACGCTGTTTGGCATTCCTAACAGCGTGATCCGGTTAAGCGCTTTGGCCATTGCCATAGCCTCACCTACCTGCGCGTCATAGTCATGCAGACTCAGATGACCACCCAGAAGTGTTTTAAACCGGAACATGGCCGTTTCAGCCAGTGAACGCCGGTGATGACCTACTTTCTTTTTCCAGGTATCGTTATTGCCGCTCAGATGCTGATTTGCCACCGCATGGTTACGCTCATGGTATCGAGCTGGCCAATATTGCGCACCACTTCGCGGTGGGATAAGCGGCTTTATTTTTTTCCTCAGCAGAGCATCATGACAGTAACGCGTATCGTAAGCACTGTCAGCCGACGCTTCCCTGATTTTCCGGTGGGTTTGGTTAATCAGCCCGGGCAGCGCCTGCGCATCTGTCGTACCGCTTAGCGATAAATCGGCACAGATAATTTCATGTGTCGCGCTATCTACTGCCAGATGAAGCTTGCGCCATACTCTGCGCCTCTCAGCCCCATGCTGCCTGACTTTCCATTCGCCTTCGCCGAAGATTTTCAGGCCGGTGCCATCGATGACCAGGTGTGAGATTTCGCCGCGGGTTGGCGTTTTTATGCTGATGTCGACGGTTTTTGCTCGCCGGCTGACCAGAGAGTAATCTGGGCAGCGCAGCGACAGCCCCATCAGTTTCAAAATCGCGTCAACGAAACCCTGTAACGCCCGGAGCGAAAGATTAAACACGCGCTTTATCATCAGAACCGTGGTAATGGCCATATCGGTGTAGTGAAGCGGCCGGCCACGATGTTCAGGTGGTGTACTCTCAGTCCATGCAGCAATGGCTGACTCATCAAGCCATACTGTCAGGTCCCCCCGCTGCCTAAGCGCATTGTTGTATGCGGGCCAGTTGGTGATTTTAAACTTTTGCTTTGCCATGGGGACCTGATGTTGAAACGAATGTAGTGATCAGAGCCGCCAGTCACCTAAAAGTTCGATTTATTCAACAAAGCCTCAATGAGCAGCAAAAACTGGTGGCGCTGGCAAAGAAATTTCTGCGGCAAAAGAAACTCGTTCCCTTGCAGACACTGGAATTGCATGCCCAGCAGCGGGCGCGCATTGCGCTGTTATTTTCCTTACCGGTGCTTGAGTTGGGGCTGGAATGGTTAGACGGCTTCCATGAAGTATTGATCTACCCGGCGCCCTTCGTGGTGGCCGATAGCTGGCAGGATGATTTTGGCCTGGTACACCAGGGCGAGGTGGTTCATTCCCGGCAAAGCTGGGATCAAGGCCCGGTGGTCCTCAACTGGCTCGAAATTCAGGATTCCTTTGATTTGTCGGGTTTCAATTTGGTTATCCATGAAACCGCTCACAAACTCGATTTACGTAACGCGGGCGTCGTCAATGGCGTGCCACTTATCCCGTTACGGGAGATCGCCCGCTGGGAACAGCTGCTCCATGGCGCCATGGCGGACCTACAGGATGAGGTTGAGCTGGTTGGGGAAGACGCGGCCAGCATGGATGCCTATGCTGCAAGCGACCCTGCGGAGTGCTTTGCCGTATTGTCGGAATACTTTTTCAGCTCTCCCGAACTGCTGGCGGAGCGATTCGGCGATCTTTACGGCTATTTCGTCCGCTTTTACCGTCAGGACCCGCTTTCAAGGCTCACAGCCTTGCGCGCCGGTCGCAGGCAGGATGCGCGCAGCCTGACCCAGGCGCCGGATTAAGCCAGCGCAAGCCCGTGATGTGGGCGCGATGGCTAGGTCTCAACAGCGCCTCTTGCCTCAATCTGGCGCTGAAAATCACCAATTCGGCTAAGCCTTGCGCAATTGCGCGATTTCATTCGGTTATCCGTTGACACCCCTTCGGTGTCCCGCTATGATTCGCCCCTTTCTCGCGATTCCTCTGTAGTTCAGTCGTGTAGAACGACGGACTGTTAATCCGTATGTCACTGGTTCGAGTCCAGTCAGAGGAGCCAAGATTCTTGAAAAGCCCGCTTCAGGGAACTGAAGCGGGCTTTTTGCTTTCGCCGGTATCTGACCCTCGGTAAACAGCGAAAAGCGGATGTAGCAACAACTGATGCAGTTGGCGTTGACGCATGAATGTCACTCTAGAGTGTACGCGCTATAGGCTATAAAGCGTTGAAAGGGATGGCGTCTCCCGCTCTAATGTCGCGGCTACGCATTGAAGACGCAGCCGGCAAGAATGTTAACTTTGTTTGTTCTGGTAGAGATCCCAGCGGTTGCCAAAGAGGTCTTCAAATACCAGAGCCCGTACCGGATTCTGTGTAAATACCTTTTCTCAGAAGTGACCATCCAGGCGGTCACCGAACTCGATAATAAAGCGGCTCATTGCCATGCGCCAGTCCCTCAAAGGCATTGTCCATTTCTGTGAGGCCGCCTGTATCGCCAGCCACACCACCTTTTTCACTGCGTCGTCGGTCGGGAACACCTTGCGCTTTTTGATGGCATGCCGGATCACGCTGTTTAACGACTCGATGGCGTTGGTCGTGTAGATCCTTGCGGATGTCCGTTGGGTAGGCAAAGAACGTGGCCAGATTGGCCCAGTTTGCCTGCCAGCTTCGACTTATTTGCGGGTAACGGATGTCCCAGGCACTGGAGAACGCTTCCAGCGCCTGCAAGCCGGCTTCTTCCGTAGGGGCCTGATAGATAGCTTTCAGGTCGTGGGTGACGGCCTTGTAGTCCTTCCAGGAGACGAACCGCAGGCTGTTGCGCACCATATGCACGATACACAGCTGGAGCCGCGCCTCCGGATACACCGCGTTAATAGCGTCAGGGAAACCTTTCAGCCCGTCTACGCAGGCGATAAGGATATCGTTCAGGCCGCGGTTTTTCAGCTCTGTCAGCACGTTCAGCCAGAACTTTGCGCCTTCATTTTCGGCCAGCCACATACCTAGCAACTCTTTCTGGCCTTCGATGTTGATGCCCTGCGCCAGGAACACAGATTTGTTGATGATGCGGCTGTCCTGCCGGACTTTTAGAACGATACAGTCAAGATAAACAATGGGATAGACTGCATCCAGAGGCCGGTTTTGCCATTCGACAACCTGCTCCATGACCGCATCGGTGACCTTTGAGACCAGCGTCGGCGAGACATCGGCGTCATACAGCTCTTTGAACGCGGCGGCGATCTCGCGGGTGGTCATCCCTTTGGCGTACAACGATAAAATCTGGTTATCCATCCCGGTAATCCGGGTCTGGTTCTTCTTCACCAGTTGCGGTTCAAAGGAACCGTCACGATCGCGCGGAGTACGCCGCGCCAGCGGGCCATCGCCAGTGGTAACGGTTTTTGTGGAATAGCCGTTGCGGGCGTTGGTCCCCGGTTTAGGCTGATTTTTATCGTAGCCGAGGTGATGGGTCATTTCGGCATTGAGAGCTGCTTCGACGCTGATTTTTTTCAGCAGCCGATCGAAGTGACTGATGATCTTCAGAGGTTTTGAGATTTTTGGCCAGTTCGTTAGCCAGAGCCTGCAACTGTTTTTCGTCCATAAATTAACCTGTTTTTGATGTTGGATTGAACATATCAAAATCAGGCAAATACACAAATTTCTAAACAGGCTCGGTCCTGCGCAACGATAGCGTGCTGCGCGGCACGGCCATTGGCGCCATTATTCTCACCGATAGCCAGATCGATCACTGCGCCGGGCTGCTCAGTCTGCGCGAAGGATGCCCGCACGATGTCTGGTGTACGCACGAGGTGTACGACGATTTAACCGAGGGTTTTCCGGTATTCACCCTTTTGCAACACTGGAACGGCGGCCTGCGTCACCATGCCTTAACGTCAGAGCAGCCGTTTGCCGTTAAGGTGTGCCCGGCACTCCGATTTACCGCCATTCCGCTACTGAGCAATGCGCCGCCCTACTCGCGTTATCGCGACCGGCCGCTGCCGGGCCACAATATCACCTTGCTGGTGGAAGACAGCCGCAGCGGCAAACGGCTGTTTTATGCCCCCGGGCTCGGCGAACCGACGCCCGCCTTACTTGCCTGGATGCGTCACGCCGATTGCCTACTGCTGGACGACACGCTGTGGACGGACGATGAAATGCAGACCGCCGGCGTGGGCACCCATCGCGGTCAGGAGATGGGTCATTTGGCGCTCGGCGGCGAACAAGGCTTGCTGGCGATGTTCAGCGAGATGCCCGCCGAGCGCAAAATCGTTATTCATATTAACAATACCAATCCCATCCTTGACGATGCTTCGCCGGAGCGCCGGCGGCTTATGCAGCAGGGCATCGAGGTGAGCTGGGACGATATGCACATCGAATTATAGGAATTGCCCATGGACCAAACCCTAGCCGCCCCGCTTTCCCCTGATGCCTTTGAACAGGCGTTAAGGGATAAAGGGGCCTATTATCACATCCACCATCCTTACCATATTGCGATGCATAGCGGTCAGGCTACACGGGCGCAGATCCAGGGGTGGGTGGCAAACCGCTTTTATTACCAGGTTTCGATCCCCCTTAAAGACGCCGCCATCATGGCCAATTTCCCCGACCCGGCGGTGCGTCGGCAATGGATCCAGCGCATTTTGGATCACGACGGCCGCGAGGGCCAGGAAGGCGGCATGGATGCCTGGCTGCGGCTGGGCGAGGCGGTCGGTTTGGCACCGGAGGAGCTGCTGTCGCAGCGGCGGGTGTTGCCAGGGGTGCGTTTCGCGGTGGACGCCTATGTCAATTTTGCCCGCCGCGCCTGCTGGCAAGAAGCGGCCTGCAGCTCGTTGACCGAACTGTTCGCACCGCATATCCATCAGTCGCGCCTGGACAGTTGGCCGCAGCACTATCCCTGGATTGACGGCGCGGGCTACAATTATTTCCGCAACCGCCTGAGCCAGGCGAATCGCGATGTGGAGCACGGTCTGCAGCTGGCGCTGACGTACTTCCGTACCTACGAATCGCAACAGCGGATGCTGCAAATCCTGCAGTTCAAGCTGGACATTCTTTGGAGCATGCTTGATGCAATGAGCATGGCCTATGAACTCCATCGCCCCCCTACCACACGGTAACCGCACAACCGGTTTGGCACCACGGAGGGCTGGTATGAACCCGGTGGGTCGTGAGGCTGTGCCCGCCTTTCGCCACGGCTTTCGCCTGCAGTGGGAAGCGGTACAGAATTGCCATGTGGTGCTGTACCCGGAGGGCATGGTCAAGCTCAACGACAGCGCCGCCGCCATTCTGCTGCTGGTGGATGGCGAACGACGTATCAGCGAAATAATCGACCAGCTTGCCGCCCGTTTCCCGGCGGCGGGCGATATTGGCGCCGACATCGACGAATTTATGCAGAGGGCGTATGAACAAAAATGGATCCGCTTTAACGACTGAGGCGGCCGCACAGGTTAATCCACCGCTGTGGCTGCTGGCGGAATTGACCTTTCGCTGTCCGCTACAGTGCCCCTATTGTTCCAATCCGCTGGATTTCGCCCAGCAAGATCAAGAGCTAACCACCGGGCAGTGGATCGAGGTTTTTCGCCAGGCGCGCGAGCTAGGCAGCGTTCAGCTCGGCTTTTCCGGCGGGGAGCCGCTGGTGCGCCAGGATTTGGGCGAACTCATCGGCGCGGCGTCGCAAATGGGATTTTACACCAATTTGCTGACCTCCGGCATCGGCCTGAGCGAGAAAAAGATCGCCCGTTTCGCTCGCGCCGGGCTGAATCATATCCAACTCAGTTTCCAGGCCAGCGACGAGACGCTTAACACCGCGCTGGCGGAATCGGCAAAGGCGTTCCAACAAAAACTGGCGATGGCGCACGCCGTGAAAGCCCATGGCTATCCCATAGTGCTCAATTTTGTACTGCATCGACACAATATCGATCAGATCGATCGCATTATTGAACTCTGCCTGCAATTGGAGGCCGACGATGTCGAGCTGGCGACCTGTCAATTTTACGGCTGGGCCAAACTCAATCGCGCCGGCCTGCTGCCCACCCGCGAGCAAATCGAACGGGCTGAACAGGTGGTCAATCGTTATCGTACGCGCATGAAAGCCGAAGGCAATCTGACCCGGCTGCTGTTTGTGACCCCGGACTATTATGAAGAGCATCCCAAAGGCTGCATGGGCGGCTGGGGCGCGCTGTTTATGTGCGTAAAGCCCGACGGCACCGCCCTGCCCTGCCATAGCGCCAGGCAGCTCCCGGTCCGGTTCCCCTCGGTGCGCGAACATGACTTACGCCATATCTGGTATCACTCGTTCGGCTTCAATCGGTTTCGCGGCCAGGACTGGATGCCCGAGCCGTGCCGCTCCTGCGATGAAAAAGAGAAGGATTTCGGCGGCTGTCGCTGCCAGGCATTTCTTCTAACGGGCGATGCCGCCAATGCCGATCCGGTCTGCGCCAAATCGCCCCATCACGACAAAATCCTGGCCGCGCGCGAGGAAGCCTACACCACCAAAATTCGTATTGGCGAACTGAATTTCCGCAACCGCTCCACGTCGCAGCTGTTTGCCAAGCCGTGAGCGCCTCGTGATGAGCGCGTCTGTCTCCCGTGACGCGGCCTGTGCCGCCTGGCAATTGCCCAACGGCCTAGCGGTACGGGTGCTCAGCACGCCGGGGAAGCCGCGCGCCGCCGCCCTGCTATCCGTGGCGGCCGGCTGCCATAACGAACCGCAGGCGTGGCCCGGTCTCGCGCATCTACTGGAGCATGTCCTGTTCGGTGACAGCCAGCAGTACCGCGGTGCCGAACGTCTGATGCCCTGGACGGAAGCCGCCGGCGGCCAGGTCAATGCCAGCACCGAAGCGGCCAGTACGCAGTTTTTCTTTGAGGTGCCGGCAGCGGCGCTGCAGCGCGCTGCGCACCTATCATCAGCGCTTCTTTCATGCCACCAACATGACACTGTGGTTGCAGGGACCGCAAAGCGAGCAAGCCCTGCGCGCTATCGCCGTCGCCTGCGCCCCGGCACTTTTAGTGCGTCCCCCTGGCCACCCCCCTGCCGGTCCGCCGCCCTTGAATTGGCGCCTGGCCGGCCCGCTGACGCTCCGTTGTCCCGACATGCCGCGCCTGGTGCTGGCTTTTGCGGTGACGGACATGCCCGCAGGGGCATCCGCGCCGCTGCCGCTGTTTAGGCAATTGTTGCAGGATGAGGCCGCCGGCAGCCTGCTGGATCACTTGCGCGGGCGCGGGTTATGCGACGGAGTGCGGCTGCTGCCTTGCTATCAGAACGCCGATCAAGGGATCGTGGCGCTGGTGTTTTCTTTACTGCCGGGCGGCGTAACGCGTGGGGGAGAGATTGCCGCGCTGCGGCACTACGCCGGATTGGCGGACGCGGCGCTTGCACGCTTATCGCTGCGGCTGGGTGACGACGGCGCTACACAGTCGGCACCCCCCTCTGGCGCGCCGTCAGGGCACTCTCACGCGACAGCGGCAGGTCTAAAGACCGAATCACACCCGCCTCCCGACACCGCCTTTCGTTTTTTCCCCTTCCCGGCACCAAAAGCGCCTGTCCTACAGCCCGACCGCGCAGTCAGGCTGCGTTATCTCCCGGCGTCGCGCCGGCGCGCCGTGCTGTTGCTGTGCCCGTAGACGGCAGGACACTGGGACGAGCGCCTGGGCTACCGTATTCAGTGCGCCCTGCGACCAGTAGCGGGCGCGCTGGCGCATCGAGGAGGGCTGCTGTCGTTCCAGCCTGAAGCGGGCCGCTGGACGCTGCTGCTCAGCGCGGCGCCGGCGCATATGCCGACCGCGCTGGCGCACACCATTGACCGCCTGCGATCGTTGACGGCGTATGATATCCAACAGGGGCTTTGGAGCCGGCAGGCGCACCGGGGGCATATGGGGGCGGAAATACCGGCACGGGCATTGCTGCATGCGCTGTCGCTGTGGCTGAACGCGCCTTTGCCGGCGGCCGACGAGCGTCCGCTCACGCCGGGAAGCATCAGCATCGACGCAATGCGCTGGGAAGCGCTGCTCTACGGCGGCGAGTCAGACCCTGTGGCGCGTCTGCTCGCCAGGTTTCCTGGCAGCGTGGTCCCGCCTGTCCGTCCGGCCCCGGCGCCGCGGCCGCCGGCCTCCTGGCTTGAGGTGAACACCGCTAATCCCGAGGCGGCGCTGCTGCTATTTTGCCCGGCGCCGGCGCGGTCGATGCCGGCAAACGCCGCCTGGCGGCTACTGGCGCTGCTGTATCAGTCGCGTTTTTTCCAGCGCCTGCGGGTGGATCAGCAGATTGGCTATATTGTTAGCTGCCGGTTCTATACCGCCGCGGAACAGGACGGCAACGGCCCTCACCCCCCGAACGCTGCTGCGCTACCACCAGCGTCTGCTGCGGGAAAACGAACGTTGGTGGCGGCTGAGTAATCAGAGGTCATCCGCTTAGCCCTGGTGCGCGCCGACGTTGCCGTATCTCCTGCTGCGCCCCGGCAGGCAATTACCTCCCCGGCCATAAAAATAACCGCACGGCATCGCCGGTCACGAGATAAAAACGGGCCTGTTTTTCCCGTTCTGCGCTGCTGATGAGGGCAAAGCGCACCGCAGCCCGTTAACTCCGTACGCTAAACCCACTCGCGCCCTTTAAAGGTCGTCTTCGCTATTATCAGCCAGCACTGTCATTGATTAAATAGCTTATCAATTCCTCACGCTAACAAAGAAAGTAAAAGCACGGGAAAATAAACCAACAAAAAAATAAATGCATCCATTAAATGAGTACATAAGGTTTTTTATTTCCGCCGTCAAAACGGCTTTAGACAATATCCGTTACCGTTACAGACAAATTATTTACTTAATTTTAGGAATGTTTTAAGCAGCAGTTGAAAAAAAGGTATTCTTGCCTCAACAGGGCCTTGGCGAAAATGATTTTTACGCCACGCTGAACGATAGCGGGATAATTCTCCGCTGCCGGAGGAGTATTTAACCAATTCAGTGCGGCAACGCACGCTATTACCCGCCGCCCAATCTCTGCGGCTACGCTGTTCGGCTTTGCCACGGTGGCGCGCTCAATGAACGGTGGCGAGGAACGCGGTTTTATTGCATTCCCTGTCATTTAATTGGTAATTAATGTCGTATTGACAACATTACGCTATAACACTTTCGGCGATCGCTGCATCACGCCGTCAATATAAACACACTATAAGGTTAATACCCCATGAAAAGATCTTTGTTATTGATGACGCCGCTGTTGTTGGCCGGCATGAGTCTTTCCGCTTTCGCCGCCCAGCCTATTACGCGGCAGGACGCCGTAAATAAACAGGCCTTGGGCACCATCTCCGTCACCGGCGCCGCGAATTTAGATGAATTAGAGCGCAATATCGCGCAAAAAGCGGATCGGGCCGGCGCAAAATATTATGTGATTATCGCCACCACCGGAAAAAATCGGCTGCACGGCGACGCCTTGCTATACCAATAATAGCTTCGCTCCGTCATTCTTGGCAGCTTGATCGCAATCTGGCGATAGACCCGGCGCTGGCGCTCGCCCCTCCCGCGTCTTTCAGGTTATGATGCCCCAGAACTGTATCCACCCTAGAGGCGAAAATGACGGCATGGGATCCGGCGCTTCCGTGCTACATATGGGCACGTAATGATGCGCTCATGCGCGATTATCACGACACGGAATGGGGCGTGCCGTAGCATGACGGCCGCATGCTGTGGGAAATGCTGATGCTGGAAGGCTTTCAAGCCGGGTTGTCCTGGATTACCGTGCTGCGAAAACGCGCGGCTTTCCGCGAAGCGTTTTGCGGCTTTGACCCACGCCAGGTGGCCGCGTTCACCGAGCAGGGCGTACAACGCCTGCTGGCCGATGCGGGTATTATCCGCGCTCGCGCGAAAATTGAGGCGACGATCGCCGGCGCCCGCCTCTATTGCCACATGGCGGCCCACGGGGAATCATTCAGCGACTTTTGCTGGCATTTCACCGGCGGTCAGGTGCTGAAAGGCGACGGCGTCACGCAGGTCGCCTCGACGCCGCTTTCAACACGGATTTCCTCTGAGCTGAAAAAACGCGGCTTTAAATTTGTAGGGCCGACGATTGTTTACGCCTGGATGCAGGCCGTCGGAATAGTGAATGATCACAGCGCCGAATGCTTCTGCCGAGAGCGGCGGGCCCCCCACCGCTAATCCAGAGCATTGCCAACGGGGCGCTGTTCGCCCCGCATGGCTTGGGGTGACATCTTCGCAGGCGGCAAGCCCGCTATTGTCGCTGCAAATGGCTTGGAGCATCCTCCTGCTCGCACGGCGCCAGACGGTCCGCATGATAACCGCCGGCGCAAGCGGTTCAGCCGCAGGGTTAGCCTTGCCGGGCGCTTTGCACGCTCTCAGCCAACGCGCCGTCCAGCGCGCCCACCAACCAGTCGATATCCCCTGACTGAAACGCCAGCGGCGAACGCAATTTTAATACGTTGCCGTACGAGCCGGCCACAGACATCAGCACGAAGCGATCGCGCAATTTTTCAATGATATCCAGCGCCAACGCTTTATCCGGCGTTTTGCGCTCGCGATCGCTCACCAGTTCAAAACCGATAAACAACCCGGCGCCGCGCACGTCGCCTACGCAAGAGTATTTTGCCGCCAGCCCCCGCAGTTCCTCCTGCAGCCGGTTGCCGACGCGAAGGCTATGGGCCTGGAGATCTTCGCGCGCAATGACGTCCAGTACCGCCTCTGCCGCCGCCATCGATACCGGATTGCCGCCAAAAGTATTGAAATACGGAATGCGATCGCTGAATGCCGCCAGCACCTCACTTTTGGCCAGCAGGCCGGAAACGGGCATGCCATTGCCCATGGGCTTGCCGACGGTGACAATATCCGGCACGATGCCGTGGCGGCCGAATCCCCAGAAGGCTTCGCCGGTGCGGGCAAAACCGGGCTGAACTTCATCGGCGATAAAAATGCCGCCATTTTTATGCACCACCTCCACCACCGGCTGCAAGAATCCGCGCGGGCCGACCATTACGCCGTCCGAGGAGAAGATGGAATCCGCCAGCAGCCCGGCGAATTTGATGCCGTGCGCCGCCATATCGTCGATTTGCCGCTGAATTTCATTGGCGAACCAGGCGCCTAAATCCGGCGTCTCGACGCGATAACGATCCGGCGGCGCTACCAGCCGGGTGGTCGGCGCCAGCGGCTGCCCGCTGCCCAGCGCCGGGGATGCGCCAGAGGTGAGATCGCTGGTGCCATGGTAGGCTTCCTGGCTGACGATAATCCCCGTGCCGCCGCTCCAAGCGCGGGCGACCCGGATGGCCAGATCGTTGGCTTCGGAGCCGGTACACATGTACATGGCTACATGGCGCGGTCGATTTCCGCCGGCAGAGTGGCCAGCAGCCGTTCGCTATAATCAAGGATCGTTTCATGCAGATAGCGGGTATGGGTATTCAACTGGCTCATCTGCCGATGGACGGCGTCGATAACCGCCGGATGACAGTGGTCGATACTGGCGACATTGTTGTACGCATCCAGATATTGATGTCCGGCGGCATCCCACAAATATTGCCCCTTGCCGCGCACCAAATGCACCGGTTTGCGATAAAACAGCCGGTAGGATCCTCCCAGCAACCTGCCGCGCCGCTCGGTCAACCGCCGGGCGTCGTCATCCAGACCCGCCGCATGCTCCGCACGAAAACTGTTCGTATCCATGATGGTAGAACGTGACGCCATAATGCTTTCCTCTGAACGCTGTTAACCTTTTGCCGGCATCGCCCGCGCTGAAGACATTCGCCTTCGGGTCACCGGACAGTCATGATGCCTCTCATGATGAACGCTTTGCGGTAAAATGCAATAAAATCCACAAATGCAACCAAACGCACATCACGGCTATGCCCATGAGGGCAAGTTTGTCATAATGGTCGCGGTCCCCTACGCACCGGCGTCCGGTTGGATTGCGCAGGTCATGGCGCGGGCCGCCATCGGTTTAAGGTTGACTATGCTTCAGGAAACCCGTCTACATCGGATAAGCGCGCTGCTGGCGACGCTCGATCGCGTGATCACCGGCCGCATCAGTGAAGCGCTGGGTATTTCCCGCGAAACCGCGCGGCGGGATATCATCACGCTGGAGGCGCTCGGCGTGTTGCGCCGGGTACACGGCGGCGCGGTGGCGGTCAAACCAACATCCGAGCCGCCACTGGCCGTGCGCAGCGCGGTGCGCGCCAGGGAAAAACGCGCCATCGTCCGCGCCGCGGCGCGACTCTGATGCAGCCAGGGCAAACGGTTTTTCTCGACGCCGGCAGCACCACCACGATGCTGGCGGAAGAGTTGAGCGCCATGGCCGGTTTAACCATTTTCACCAACAGTCTGGATGCCGCGCGCAAGCTGGCGGCGGCCAGCGAGCAGACGCCCGGTGCGCATCAGGTGATCGTGATAGGCGGTGAACTTGCCCCCAGCGGCCATGCGCTAATCGACGCCGCCGCGATCGCCAACATTTATCGCTACCGGGCGGATTTCTCCATGCTCTCCCCGGTCGGTATCGATGCTAACGACGGCGCCAGCAGCTATGATCATCAGGAAGCCGAAGTGGCGCGGGCAATGACCCAGTGCGCGGCCAGACTGGTGATTCTGGCGGACCACGGCAAGCTTGGCGTGACCAGCCGCGCGGTTTACGCCCCGCCCGCCGATATCGCGCTGCTGATAACGGATAAAGCCGCGGTGGAACAGCCGGCATTCCAAGCGTTGAGTCGGGTCTTGAACGAAGCCATAATCGCCGAATAAATGTCATCGCGCGCCCCGGCGCCCTGTTTAGCGCCGGCGGACCGGCGCGCGGTGACGCTCACCGAGCCGGAGGCACAGCCCATGAACATCCGCAAACGGGATTTCCCCACCGAAAAGGCGCGTCAATACCTGGAGCCAGGCCCTATTGTGCTGCTCTCCTCGCACCGGCGCGGGCAAAACAATATCATGACGTTAGGTTGGCATACGATGTTGGAATTTTCGCCGTCGCTACTCGGCTGCGTCATTGCCGCCGGCAATCACAGTTTCTCCCTGGTGCGGGACAGCGGCGAGTGCGTCATTAATCTGCCCACCACCGACTTGACCGATAAGGTCGTGGCGATAGGCAATACCAGCGGCGCCAGCGTCGATAAATTTCGTGAAAATGGCCTGACGCCGGTCAAGGCAACGAAGGTCAGCGCGCCGCTGATTGCCGAATGTCACGCCAACTTCGAGTGTCGCCTCTACGATGACCAATTGGTGGACCGCTACAACTTCTTTATTTTCGAGATAGTCAAAGCCCATGTCGCCGCGCGGCCGCGGCATCCGCAGACGCTGCACTATACCGGCGAGGGGGTGTTTATGGTGGCAGGCGACATCATCAGCCGGCGCGGCCAATTCAAACCCGAGATGCTGTAGCCATATCCTGTGGTGCACGGCATGCGGCGTCCGCGCAAGGCAGGTATGACAGCCGGCGCCCGCGCTATCCCTTATCCATGCGATTAACTGTGCTGGTACCTTTGGAGGCGTACGCTGCCGCCCATCAAAGCGCGGGTCATAACGGCTATCTGTTTACCCACCTCGGCGCGCGTCGCCTGCACCACCGCCGTCACGTGGCACGGGATCACAGTGTCCACCGGCAGGCCGTCATAGACGATAAGAGACACACGCGCCAGCAGCCCCGCCTGTTGCAGCGCGTTGGCCGCGCCGTCGCCCAGCGCATCGCAGTCGGTAATGATCGCGGGGGGCGGCGCGGGCAACGCCAGTAGTTCACGGGTGGTCAGAAAGCCGGCCCGGCGATTGGCCTCTACCCTGCGCTGATACTCCGCCGGGCACGTCAGCCCGGCCTGGCGCATCGCCGCCAGGTAGCCCTCGAGCCGTTGCTGAACGTACATCTGGTGGTTACTGCTGCCCAGCCAGGCGATACGCCGGTGCCCCAGCCGTGCCAAAGGTTCCACCGCGAGCACGCCGCCCTGGTAATTGTCGAAATCGAACCAGGCATGCTGGCTCCCTTGACCGCTGTGCTGGTTCCGGTCACATCCGATCACTGATTCCGATTTCACCCGATCACTAATTCTGATTTCATCCGATCACTGATTCCGGTCGCCCGATCAGCGATTCCGATTCTGTCCGAGCGCTCATCTTCTGTTCCGCCATACTCTGGAGACTTTTAGCTTCCGGGGGCATGGCACGTAAAAAGAAGAAAGCGAGAACGGAAATGTGCATCTATATTAATGTCTTACGTATGAAATTCGAGCAGCGTCGCTCGAATCGCACTATCGCAGCAGCGCTCGACATAGGCTGTACTACCGTGCACGATATCCTCGGCCGATTCACGATAGCTAACCTGGTCTGGCCATTGCCGGCGGAACTGTCCCCCCGTCGACCTCGACCGCCTGCTCTATCCCGACAAATCCGGAAAAGTTATCAATACCTTACCCAGCTGGCTTGATATCGATACCGAGTTAAGCCGCAAGGGCATGACCAAGCAGCTGCTCTGGATGGAATATCAGTCCGCCGTGGGCGGTGATGCCCTCGGTTACTCACAGTTTTGTGCACTGTTCCGTGACTGGAAAAAGAAGCAGCGGCGTTCCATGCGCATGGAGCACAAGGCTGGCGAAAAGCTCTTCATCGACTTCTGTGGCCCCACCGTACCTATCGTCAACCCTGCGACCGGTAGCGTACGCCAGGTCGCTATCTTCGTCGCTGCCATGGGCGTGTCAGGCTATGCGTATATCGAAGCCTGCGAAGGCCAGGACATGGCATCGTGGCTCAACGCCAATAGCCGCTGCCTGCACTTCATGGGTGGGGTTCCGGAGCTGATGATACCTGATAATCTGCGCAGCGCTGTCAGCACCCCTGACGACTATGAGCCGGTCATAAACCATAGCTACCAGGCGCTGGCAAATCACTATGAAACAGTGGTGCTACCGGCGCGCCCGAGAAAACCGAAAGACAAGGCGAAGGCAGAATCAACTGTGCAGCTGGTAGAACGCTGGGTTTTGGCCCAGTTGCGTAAACGTAGGTTCTACTCGCTGGCCGAACTCAACCAGGTGATACGAGAACTCAATCATGAGTTGAATCTGCGCCCGATGCGTCATTACGGCGGACAAAGTCGCCTTGAACGCTTCGAGCAGCTGGACAAACCGGCTCTTGGGCCTCTACCGCCCACACAATGGGAATACAGTGAGTATCTCGTTGCCCGAGTGGGACCTGATTACCACATAGACTACGGCAAAAACTGGTACTCGGTGCCGCATCCGCTGGTTGGCGAGCGCGTTGACGTCATCGCCACCCAACGGCTGGTGCAAATCCACCATAAGGGCGTCTGCGTGGCTACGCACCCTCGCAGCGATAACGCCTATAGGCACACGACTCAGGCGGCGCACATGCCGGCTAACCATAAGGGGCAGAGTCAGTGGACGCCGGAAAGACTGTGCAGTTGGGCGCTGTCGGTGGGTGTGTGCACACTGAAAGTGGTCGAGTCCATCCAAAAGAGCAAAGCCCATCCGGAGCAGGCTTACCGCTCCGTGCTGGGGCTACTCAATCTGCAACGGCGCTATGAGACGACGCGACTGGAGAAGGCCTGCGCGCTGGCGTTGGAGAAAGGGTGCATTAACCGCTCTTTCATAGCCAACGTATTGAAACACGGTCGTGAAAGTGAGGTCACCCAGGACGGAGCCGGCGTATCAATGCTGGTTCACGAAAACCTCCGAGGTCCGGACAGTTATCACTAAGGAGAATAAATATGGATACACTGTTAATGGCTCTGCGAGAGCTGAAGTTGTCGGCAATGGTCCAAGCGTTGGAGACGCAACGCGAACTCCCGGGGAGTTATGGAGAGCTGGGGTTCAAGGAGCGGTTGTCGCTGATGGTAGAAGCGGAAAATTTGCATAGAAAAAACAACCATATATTCCGTCTGCGACGGCAATCGCAAATGCGCTTGCAGGCAAAACCGGAAGATATCCTCTATATCCCTAGCCGAGGAGTGACACCGGAACAGATGCGAGATCTGCTAGGGGGACAATATCTGAAATATCAGAAAAGCATACTCATCACGGGGCCGACAGGTACGGGCAAAACCTGGCTCAGTTGTGCGCTTGGTGAGCAGGCATGCCGGCAGCAATATAGCGTGCGTTACTGGCGAGTGGGTCGGTTGCTGGCCCATCTTCACCAGTGTCAGGTAGACGGGACCTATCTAAAACAGCTTAAGCAGTTAGAAAAAATAGAGTTACTGATCTTGGACGACGTGGGCCTTGAATCAATAAGTCCGATGCAGGCAACGATGCTGTTGGAGGTGATGGAAGATCGCTACGACAAAAGCAGCAGCATCCTGATCAGTCAACTGCCGGTGAAAAAATGGTATGGACTGATAGAAAACCCCACGACAGCTGACGCGTTACTCGATCGGTTAGTACACCCCAGCTATAGACTGGAACTTAAAGGCGAATCACTACGCAAAGAGCAAGGAGTAGCCAGCACAGGAAAAATAGACTAAACCCGAGTCAGAAGATGAGCGAACATGTGATCGAATATCACTGGAATAACTGATCGGATGTCGCCGGAACAGCTGATCGGATACGTCGGAATCTGCAACCGCTGCGCCCCAGCGCCAAAAACGGCAGAGCATGTTGCCGCAGGTGGCTCAACCGCTCGTCTTGCTCAAGGGTATGCGCCAGAGCCTGTTTAGAAATTTGTGTATTTGCCTGATTTTGATATGTTCAATCCAACATCAAAAACAGGTTAATTTATGGACGAAAAACAGTTGCAGGCTCTGGCTAACGAACTGGCCAAAAATCTCAAAACTCCTGAAGATCTCAGTCACTTCGATCGGCTGCTGAAAAAAATCAGCGTCGAAGCAGCTCTCAATGCCGAAATGACCCATCACCTCGGCTACGATAAAAATCAGCCTAAACCGGGGACCAACGCCCGCAACGGCTATTCCACAAAAACCGTTACCACTGGCGATGGCCCGCTGGCGCTGCGTACTCCGCGCGATCGTGACGGTTCCTTTGAACCGCAACTGGTGAAGAAGAACCAGACCCGGATTACCGGGATGGATAACCAGATTTTATCGTTGTACGCTAAAGGGATGACCACCCGCAAGATCGCCGCCGCGTTCAAAGAGCTGTATGACGCCGATGTCTCGCCGGCGCTGGTCTCAAAGGTCACCGATGCGGTCATGGAGCAGGTTGTCGAATGGCAAAACCGGCCTCTGGATGCAGTCTATCCCATTGTTTATCTTGACTGTATCGTTCTAAAAGTCCGGCAGGACAGCCGCATCATCAACAAATCTGTGTTCCTGGCGCTGGGCATCAACATCGAAGGCCAGAAAGAGTTGCTAGGTATGTGGCTGGCCGAAAATGAAGGCGCAAAGTTCTGGCTGAACGTGCTGACAGAGCTGAAAAACCGCGGCCTGAACGATATCCTTATCGCCTGCGTAGACGGGCTGAAAGGTTTCCCTGACGCTATTAACGCGGTGTATCCGGAGGCGCGGCTCCAGCTGTGTATCGTGCATATGGTGCGCAACAGCCTGCGGTTCGTCTCCTGGAAGGACTACAAGGCCGTCACCCGCGACCTGAAAGCTATCTATCAGGCCCCCACGGAAGAAGCCGGCTTGCAGGCGCTGGAAGCGTTCTCCAGTGCTGGGACATCCGCTACCCGCAAATAAGTCGAAGCTGGCAGGCAAACTGGGCCAATCTGGCCACGTTCTTTGCCTACCCAACGGACATCCGCAAGGTGATCTACACGACCAACGCCATCGAGTCGTTAAACAGCGTGATCCGGCATGCCATCAAAAAGCGCAAGGTGTTCCCGACCGACGACGCAGTGAAAAAGGTGGTGTGGCTGGCGATACAGGCGGCCTCACAGAAATGGACAATGCCTTTGAGGGACTGGCGCATGGCAATGAGCCGCTTTACTATCGAGTTCGGTGACCGCCTGGACGGTCACTTCTGAGAAAAGGCATTTACACAGAATCGTGTACAGGGTCTATGCGCCACGATAAGCGCATTCACTCGCTGACTTTCGATAAGCCGGATATAGGCCGGCGGCTGCGTCTCGCATTTGTCGGACACCAAGAGCAGATCGATATTGCCGTGCGCCAGCTCGCTGCTAATGCAGCCTATCATTTCCAGAAAGGCGGCATTATTCAACACCCGCGGCTGTAGCGGATACACCAACCCCACCGCCTCGGTCCTCCCCATCTTCAACCGCCTGGCGAGCGCGTTGGGTCTGTATTCCAAGCGGTTCGCTTCCGCCAGCACCCGCTCGCGCGTCGAGGCAGAGACATCGCTATAACCGTTGATAGCGCGGCTGACGGTGGTGACGGATAACCCGAGCGTTTTGGCAATGGCTTTCAGCGACACGGCGTTCCGTAAGGGTGAACGGAGATAAGAACGTTAATCTAAAAGATTTCCATAACAAACGCTAGCCGCGGCGACGATCAATTTCAGCGCGCGCGCGTTCGCGGCACGATAGCGCCGGGCGAAGGGTGTAACTTTTAACCAGATCACATTTCCAAAACGTTTCCGCTACATCCGAAACGTTTCGGTTCTATCTTTTACTCACCTTTTTATCGCGTCAAGTCGTCACCCCTTCGAGGTCGTCATCATGCAGGTACCGCTTCAGGTTAGCCATTTGCGTAATGGCGCGTTCTGGCTATTTGCCCTGTTTCTGTTCGACTATTTTTTTATCATGGCGGCTTATTACCCTTTTTTTCCCTTGTGGCTGCACGACATCAATCAGTTAAGCAAATCCAATACGGGTCTGGTCTTCGGCAGCATTGCCCTGTTCGCACTGGCGCTCCAACCGATTATGGGGTCTCTTTCGGATAAATTAGGGCTGCGCAAAACGCTCATCGCCATCATCGTGGGCTTGCTGGTGTCATCCGCACCGTTTTTTATTTATGTTTTCAGCCCGCTGCTACACAAGAATATCAAGCTCGGGGCGCTGGTCGGCGGCGCCTATTTGGGCTTTGTCTTTACCGGCGGATCGCACGTTTTAGAAGCCTATGTGGAAAAAGTCAACCGCCACTGTGGATTCGAGTATGGCAAGGCACGGCTCTTCGGTTGTTTGGGTTGGGCGCTGTGCGCATCGGTGGTCGGCATGTTGTTCAGCGTTAATTGCCAATGGGTGTTCTGGCTGGCGTCGGGTTGTGCGCTGATCCTGGTGGTGCTGCTTTGGCTTGCCAGGCCGGATCATGCCCCGGGCAGGGTCAACCCTGCGCCGACGCCCTCCCCCCCTACTCCAGCGTTTAGCCTGAAAACCGCCGCCGATCTGCTGAAAAAGCCAGACGCTTGGTGGTTCATGCTTTATATAATCGGCGTCCCCTGCGTCTACGATGTTTTCGATCAGCAGTTCGCCAACTTTTTTACCTCGTTTTTCACCACGCACCAGCGCGGCACGCAAATTTTCGGTTTTGTCACCACCGGCGGCGAAGTGCTTAACGCCCTGATTATGTTTTTTACCCCGTTTATTATCGGCAAAATCGGCAGCAAAAATGCCCTATTGCTGGCGGGCGGGATTATGGCGTTTCGTATCATTGGCTCAGCCTTCGCCACGAGCGCTGTCGAAGTTATTCTCCTGAAGATGCTGCATATGCTTGAGGTCCCTTTTTTATTGGTGGGATCATTTAAATATATTACCCGCGTGTTTGAGGTGCGTTTCTCGGCCACCGTTTATCTTATCGGCTTCTGTTTTAGTAAACAGCTGTCGATGATCTTCATGTCCTATTTCGCCGGCCGTCTTTACGATCTTATCGGTTTTCGATCCACCTACCTGATATTGGGGGGCGTGGTGTTGACCTTTACCCTTATCGCCGCCTTTTTTCTCAACGGCCGTTCCG
Organism: Candidatus Sodalis pierantonius str. SOPE; assembly: GCF_000517405.1. Taxonomy (NCBI): domain Bacteria; kingdom Pseudomonadati; phylum Pseudomonadota; class Gammaproteobacteria; order Enterobacterales; family Bruguierivoracaceae; genus Sodalis; species Candidatus Sodalis pierantonii. Next base: position 1,986,484 of record NZ_CP006568.1, read on the forward strand.
CCGCTACCGAGGCGTCTGGCCGCCACCGCGTTCAATAAGGAGCTCGTTATGGAAAAGTCGCTGGTCCAATTGCAAAGCCCCCGCGTGACGGTCATCATCCGTTGCCTGCCGTTTCCGGAATTAATTTACTGGGGGCGCTCACTCGCCCACGGCGATGCGCATCGAATTGACCTTGTGCAAAGAAACCGGCGTGCTGCGCACTCGCCAGCTGCTGACCAACGGCGGCGAGGAAGACTATTGGGCTAATCGCCTTGCGGTCACCTTGACCTTACCCGATCGCGCCCGCGAGGTGATGGCGTTCCACGGGCGCTGGATAAGCGAATTCCGCCGCCATCGCCTCAACCTGGCGCACGGCGGCTTTGTACAGGAAAACCGCCGCGGACGGACCTCCCATGAATACTTTCCGGCCCTGGTGATAGGCCAGCCGGGTTTTAGCGAACAGCAAGGCAAGCTCTGGGGCCTGCATTTGGCCTGGAGCGGCAATCACCGCCTGCGGGCGGATTGTAAAAGCGACGGACGCCGGCAGATGCAGGCCGAAGCGCTCTATTTCCCTGGCGAAATCGTTCTGGCGCCCGATGAATCCCTCAGCACCCCCTGGGTCTACACCACGTGGTCGGGAGAGGGTCTTAACGGTATGAGCGCGGCCTTTCATCGCTACTTGCGCCAATCGCGCCTCCCGGCGGCGGTGGCGTCGCCACGCCCGGTGCATCTTATATACCTGAGAGGGTATCTATTTCGATCATCAGCCGGACTATATTGAACAAATGGCGCAACGGGCGGCAGCGCTGGGCGTAGAGCGATTCATTATCGATGATGGCTGGTTTCGCGGCCGCAACAGCGACACGACGGCGCTGGGGGATTGGTATACCGACCCGGAAAAATACCCACAGGGCCTGACGCCGGTCATCGACGCGGTCAAGCGCACCGGTATGCAGTTCGGCATTTGGGTAGAGCCGGAAATGATAAGCCAGGACTCGTTGTTGTTTCGCAAACACCCGGACTGGGTACTGGGACTGGCGTCCTATCCCCGACCGCTCGGACGGAATCAATGGGCACTGGATTTGTGCAACGAAGCGGTGTATCGCTACTTGTTGGCGCGCCTGAGTTGGCTTTTGGGCGAGCACGATATCCGCTATGTAAAATGGGACTTCAACCAGCTAGGTGGTGCAGCCCGCCCATGGCGGACAGGCCAGCATGACCCGTCAGACCCGTCAGATGTATCGCCTGTTTGATGAGTTAAACCAGCGTTTTGGGCAGGTGGAGTTTGAATCCTGCGCCTCGGGCGGCGGGCGGATGGACTACGCCATGCTGAAACGCTGCTGCCGTTTTGGCCCTCAGACAGCAATGATGCGCTGGACCGACAACAGATTCAGCGCGGCGCCAGCTATTTCTTTCCCCCCGAGGTGCTCGGCACGCATATCGGCGATTCACCGTGTCACGCCACCGGCCGGCGACACACGCTACAGTTCCGCGCCCTGACCGCACTGTTTGGCCATATGGGCATTGAACTTGATCCGGTGCGGGCCGACGCCGAACAGCAGGCCAGCTTTGCTCACTATATCGCGCTGTATAAACAGCTGCGCCCGCTGCTGCATCACGGTCGTGCGTTCCGTATTGATGCTGAGCAGCCGGGGCAGCTGATTCACGGGGTGATAGCGGAAGACGCCTCTACAGCGGTAGTGCTGATAAGCCAGCCGACATTGCCGGAATATGCGTTGTGTGGGCAACTGCGCGTTCCCGGGCTGACCCCCGCGCGCCGGTATCGGGCAAGGTCTGGGATAAACCCGACAGCCTATGCCAACCGCGCAACAGCGCGATGAAACGCTACCCCGCCTGGCTAACGCATACCCTGACCCTCAGCGGCGACTGGCTCGCCGAAGTCGGCCTGGCGATGCCGGTGCTGGAGCCCGAATCCGCCCTGCTGCTGGGATTTATCGCTGAATAGCCGCCGGCGCCGCCCGACCGTGCGTTGTTTCGCTGTGCTGGGTCGGCAGGCGCGGTCTGATCTCGCGCAGAGACGAATATGATCGACGTTGAGCGTTACCGGCGATATAATGTGGCCGCTCCGGCATGTCAGTCACCCGACGCCGCCACATCGGCCCGGCCGAGGACGTTCGCACTTATTTGGTGCTTTGGCACCAGAATGGTGAAAATGCCGCACCGCATTATCGCAACAGCGCGCAGCGTTAATGCCTGCGGGACCGATATGCCCGTTGAGAACCTGATTAATCACGCTTAATCGGGTTTTTTCTGTCCTGCGCCGGTGTCCGAAGAGTGGCATAACGATTGCTTGGGCAGTGCAGACATCTTCTCAGAGATTAAAAACACATGTTGGAAAAACTATTTAAATTGACGGCCCACCGCACCACGGTACGTACCGAGATTGTCGCGGGCCTGACGACCTTTTTGGCAATGGCTTATATCTTGTTTGTCAACCCGACTATTCTCAGCGCCACCGGTATGGACAAAGGCTCGGTGTTTGTTGCGACCTGTCTTGCGGCGGCAATCGGCTCTATGTTGATGGGGTTTATCGCCAACTACCCGATCGCCCTGGCGCCCGGCATGGGGCTGAACGCCTTTTTCACCTATACCGTCGTGTTGCATATGGGGTATACCTGGCAAATCGCGCTGGGTGCGGTGTTCCTGTCGGCGTTGATTTTCTTTGCGCTGTCGATTTTTAAAATCCGCGAATGGATCAGCACCAGCATTCCCCTGCCGCTGCGTTCGGGTATTGCCGCGGGTATCGGTTTATTTCTGGCTATCATCGCGCTACAGGGCGCCGGCATCGTGGTGGATAATCCGGCGACGCTGGTCGGCCTGGGCGATCTCACCCGGCCGGGACCGCTGTTTGCCATGCTGGGCTTCATTGTTATCGTGGTGCTGGAAGCGCGGCGCGTGCCGGGCGCGGTGTTAATCGGTATTCTGGCGATTACTTTTCTGTCCATCGCGGTAGGCATCAGCCCGCTTGCCGGCGTCGTCTCCATGCCGCCATCAATCGCCCCGACCTTCCTGCGGCTGGACATCCGCGGCGCTTTGGATATCTCGCTGGTGAGCGTCATTTTCGCCTTCCTGTTTGTGGACGTGTTTGATAACTCCGGCACGCTTATCGGCGTGACCAAACGCGCAGGGCTGGCGGATGAACAGGGCAATATCCCTAAAATGGGCAAAGCGCTGGTGGCCGACAGCGCCGCGGCGCTTTTTGGCTCGCTGTTAGGTACCTCCACCACCACCAGCTATGTCGAATCCGCCGCGGGCGTCAGCGCCGGCGGCCGCACGGGTCTCACGGCGATTGTCGTCGGTACCCTGTTCCTGCTCAGCCTGTTTTTCGCGCCGCTGGCCTCAAGCGTCCCCGCGTTCGCTACCGCGCCGGCGCTGCTGTTCGTGGCGGTGCTGATGACCTCCGGGTTGGCAGAAATAGACTGGAGAGATATCACCGTGTCGGCCCCGGTCACCGTTACCGCCCTGACCATGCCGCTGACCTACTCGATTGCCAACGGCATCGCCTTCGGTTTCATTACCTGGACGCTGGTAAAACTGCTGACCGGCCGTTATCGCGATCTGAACGTGGCGCTGATTGTGCTGTCGATTCTGTTTGTCATCAAGCTGGGCTGGCTCAGCGCCTAATGCCGTATACGGACCGCCCGGCGAGCGCCGGCGCGGCCCGTTCACCGCCAATACCCCCGCGGTTGCCGAAACGTCCTTTCCCCCTTTCAAAGACCGCTACGGGCCGTATTACCCGGTCCAAGACTGCATGCTAAACGAGGTCCGCCGCGCGGATAAGCGGCGCCTGCGGCGGCATAGCCCGCTATCGCGGCAACCGGTGCCGCGGGTCGGCGTCGCATTCATTGATGATAAGACGCCGCGCGGCCATGATCTGGCGCCGGCCCCGGCGAAGTTTAGAGCGCCGCGGGTTTGACTGCCGCCAGCCCCGCCGCATAATCCGGCGTAGACATGGCCCACAGATAAAACGACGCGATGCTGCCATAGGGGGCGTAGCGGCGGCGATACCGCTCGAATCGATCCCGCGGCAGCGTTTTGTGACGATAAAGATGCATCATGCCGCGCCGGATGGCCAAATCTCCCCAGCTCAGCACATCAGGCCTGCCCAGGGAGAAAATCATCAACATCTCCGCCGTCCAGACGCCAATGCCCGGCAGGCGGGATAAGGTGGCGATCACCTGTTCATCGCTGGCCTGATGAATGGCGCTCAAATCCAGCTCGCCGCTCATGGCGGCACTGGCGGCGCCCTTGATATATAACGCCTTTTTCATCGACATTCCGCAGCCTTGAATCGCCTGCGCCGGCAGCGCTTCCAGCCGTTGCGGCGTCACCGAGCCGGCTAGCGCCAGGAGACGGGCGTTGACCGTCAGGCCCGCCTTGGTGGATATTTGCTGGTCGACAATGTTTCTGACCAGCGCGGCAAACAAATCCGGCATCATCCCACGCCGGAGTATGCCAAAATGTGCAATGGCCTGCGCCATGCGCTTATCCCGCCTGGCCAGCCAATCGGTTTCTTTGCTGTCGTACTCGAAAAACATTGCCGTCATGATCCCCTCGCGCTCACGTCATGGCAGTAGATGCCGCGATAATCATATCATCTTGTTAATAGTGATATTATTCATTTACTATGGCAGGGTTAGACGGCGCGTGGCCTGGCTACCGCCGGCATTTTTGACAAGAGGACGTTTTATGAAACCACGCAAAGTCATGATCATCGGTACCGGCAATGTCGGCGCGTCCGCCGCCTATGCTCTGTTAAACCAGCAAATCGGCGAAGAACTGATTCTGATGGACATCAATCAGGCGCGGCTGGAAGGCCAGCACAAAGATCTGGCCGATGCGGCGGCCTATATGCCAAGCCGGGTGACGGTCAGCAGCCGCAGCGCGGCGGATTGCGCCGATGTCGATATCGCCGTCATTACCGTGTCAGGAGGCAGTCTGAAACCGGGCCAGACCCGGCTGGATGAGCTGGACGCCACTGCCGGAATCGTCGGGCAGATTGTGCCGCAAATGATGGCGGGCGGCTTTAACGGTATTTTCCTCATCGCCACCAATCCCTGCGATATTATTACCTATCAGGTATGGAAACTGTCGGGATTGCCCCGCCATCGCGTCCTGGGCACCGGCGTTTGGCTGGATACCACCCGGCTGCGCCGCCTGTTGGCGGAGCAGTTGGATATCGCGCCGCAAAGTATCGACGCGTTTATTGTGGGGGAACATGGCGACAGTCAATTTCCGGTCTAGTCCCATTGCGCGGTATACGGTATGCCCCTAGAGGAATTCAGCCGCAGTAAAAACGGTCAAACGCTGGATTTCGCCGCGCTGGCGGAACGTACCCGCAAAACCGGCTTCGACATTTATGCCCAGAAGGGCTGCACGGAATATGGCGTCGCCGGCACCATCGCCGAGATTTGCCGCAACCTTCTAACCGGCAGTCACCGCGCCCTGACGGTCTCCTGCGTGCTGGATGGCGAATACGGCCAGCGCGGTCTGGCCATCGGCGTACCGGCGGTGATGTCGCAAGACGGCGTAGCGCAAATTATCGAGCTGGATTTCACGCCGCAGGAGCGGCGCCAATTTGAGACATCCGCGGCGGTCATTGAGCAAAACATCCGGCGGCTGGCGGTGATGCACCATTGAGCTGCGGTCAACGGCGGCCGGCCTCCGCGCGCCGGCCGTTGCTTGCGGATCGCTTTCGGCGCAGCGTCACTCGCCCCTAAGCCGGGGCCGCCATGGCCGTTAACGTTCACAGCGTACCGGGAAGATCTCTTCGCAATAATAATGCCGTTGCGGGCGGTTTTATATTAACGCCAAGGTTGAGAATTAATTCGACACGCCGTTTTAATTGGCCGAGTTGATTTTAGTAACTGCCTGATTTCGCGTTTTAGTATTTTTTTCATATGGCTGAAAAAAATTATCTTCTTCTGCTTTATCCGACAATACAGCTTTTGACAGCATACGCTGACGGGGGTGAATTTTGCCCGAGGCCAGCCGGTGGCTTGCCCATTGCCCTGCGAATAGTTCGGTATCTGAGAATAGATCGGATCCGCTGCGGATAGCATGGCCCCCGTTGCCCCCGCACCGTGGTCAAGGGCGCGGTGCGGCGCGGTGGGGAGGGCTTCGGCCGTATCACATACCCCTCCACCTTTTTTTTCCGCAGGGGAAAATGTGCCAGGCAATTTGCCTAACCAATAGAGTAATACCACCAATAGAAATATTAATACAACCTGACGTAATATTATACCTGGATCATATTTATATACGGTCATGAGAGAACTTATCCGCCTTGAACCCAGGCCGCCGCTGACGCCCTTTTTTACCGGTAAAAATCCTGTCAGGCTCAGAAACTTCCATTTGCCCCGGTCATCAATACAAAAAATAGTAATGAGATTCATAATAAATAAATAATTTAATTCAGTGGCTTAGTCCCATTATTCTCTGCCCTGACGCCTGGGTAGTGATTAAACTAACAGGCAAGGTGATAATGCTATCATCATTTTCGCCGCGGCGTTATTTTATTTATCTGCATCAGCTATATATATTTAATGATTAACAATTAATAATCATAATATATTATAAGCTATATTTTCAAAAAAAAAAGGCCGGGGAAACCCCGGCCAGCGCTCGCTTTCTCAACATTCTATGCGGCAGGCGCCGCGGTTAGGGCTGCCTATCGGCAACGAAATTGAGGGCTTTGACTTCCCCAATCGCCTTCAGTTTTTTCGACAGCTCGCGCCGCTCTTTCGACAGCTCGGCGTTTTTAATGATGTAGTCATCGACGCGATCTTCGTAATCGGTACGCATATTGCTAATAATCGCCTGGATTTCTTCAATGGACATACCCGATTTAACGTAGTCGTTCAGGTTGTCCAGCAGCAGCACGCGCTTCTGGTTGTCGCGGATTTTCTTCTCATTGTCGGCAATCTCGCGCTGCAGCTTGTTCTTACGGCGAAACATGCGCACGAATTCCAGGACATCGTGGAATGAAGGCTTAATGTGATCCATTTCAGTTTCCTTGCTTAGTTGATAAGTTAAATTCTTTGCAATGCTGCATGTTAACAGAGTAGCAGCTATGCACCACTTGGCATGCTCCCATTCTACCCGCTTTTTGGCGCTGACAAAAATCTTCACGCGCGGCCGCGGTTAGGGCATTGGCCGGCGTAACGCGATACATAGAAGCTGCGCCAGTTTCAGACTCAGCCATACATAGCCGTAGATAGGCGCCTCGATCTGATTACAGATTCCGACGTATCCGATCAGCTGTTCCGGCGACATCCGATCAGTTATTCCGATATTTTCCGATCACCCATTCCAGTGATATTCGATCACGTGTTCGCTCATCTTCTGACTCGGGTTTAGTCTATTTTTCCTGTGCTGGCTACTCCTTGCTCTTTGCGTAGTGATTCGCCTTTAAGTTCCAGTCTATAGCTGGGGTGTACTAACCGATCGAGTAACGCGTCAGCTGTCGTGGGGTTTTCTATCAGTCCATACCATTTTTTCACCGGCAATTGACTGATCAGGATGCTGCTGCTTTTGTCGTAGCGATCTTCCATCACCTCCAACAGCATCGTTGCCTGCATCGGACTTATTGATTCTAGGCCCACGTCGTCCAAGATCAGTAACTCTATTTTTTCTAACTGCTTAAGCTGTTTTAGATAGGTCCCGTCTACCTGACACTGGTGAAGATGGGCCAGCAACCGACCCACTCGCCAGTAACGCACGCTATATTGCTGCCGGCATGCCTGCTCACCAAGCGCACAACTGAGCCAGGTTTTGCCCGTACCTGTCGGCCCCGTGATGAGTATGCTTTTCTGATATTTCAGATATTGTCCCCCTAGCAGATCTCGCATCTATTCCGGTGTCACTCCTCGGCTAGGGATATAACGGATATCTTCCGGTTTTGCCTGCAAGCGCATTTGCGATTGCCGTCGCATACGGCATATGTTGTTGTTTTTTCTATGCAAATTTTCCGCTTCTACCATCAGCGACAACCGCTCCTCGAACCCCAGCTCCCCATAACTCCCCGGGAGTTCGCGTTGCGTCTCCAACGCCTGGACCATTGCCGACAACTTCAGCTCTCGCAGAGCCATTAACAGTGTATCCATATTTATTCTCCTTAGTGATAACTGTCCGGACCTCGGAGGTTTTCGTGAACCAGCATTGATACGCCGGCTCCGTCCTGGGTGACCTCACTTTCACGACCGTGTTTCAATACGTTGGCTATGAAAGAGCGGTTAATGCACCCTTTCTCCAACGCCAGCGCGCAGGCCTTCTCCAGTCGCGTCGTCTCATAGCGCCGTTGCAGATTGAGTAGCCCCAGCACGGAGCGGTAAGCCTGCTCCGGATGGGCTTTGCTCTTTTGGATGGACTCGACCACTTTCAGTGTGCACACACCCACCGACAGCGCCCAACTGCACAGCCTTTCCGGCGTCCACTGACTCTGCCCCTTATGGTTAGCCGGCATGTGCGCCGCCTGAGTCGTGTGCCTATAGGCATTATCGCTGCGAGGGTGCGTAGCCACGCAGACGCCCTTATGGTGGATTTGCACCAGCCGTTGGGTGGCGATGACGTCAACGCGCTCGCCAACCAGCGGATGCGGCACCGAGTACCAGTTTTTGCCGTAGTCTAAGTGGTAATCAGGTCCCACTCGGGCAACAAGATACTCACTGTATTCCCATTGTGTGGGCGGTAGAGGCCCAAGAGCCGGTTTGTCCAGCTGCTCGAAGCGTTCAAGGCGACTTTGTCCGCCGTAATGACGCATCGGGCGCAGATTCAACTCATGATTGAGTTCTCGTATCACCTGGTTGAGTTCGGCCAGCGAGTAGAACCTACGTTTACGCAACCGGGCCAAAACCCAGCGTTCTACCAGCTGCACAGTTGATTCTGCCTTCGCCTTGTCTTTCGGTTTTCTCGGGCACGCCGGCAGCACCACTGTCTCATAGTGATTTGCCAGCGCCTGGTAGCTCTGGTTTATGACCGGCTCATAGCGGTCAGGGGTGCTGACAGCGCTGCGCAGATTATCAGGTATCATCAGCTCCGGAACCCCACCCATGAAGTGCAGGCAGCGGCTATTGGCGTTGAGCCACGATGCCATGTCCTGGCCTTCGCAGGCTTCGATATACGCATAGCCTGACACGCCCATGGCAGCGACGAAGATAGCGACCTGGCGTACGCTACCGGTCGCAGGGTTGACGATAGGTACGGTGGGGCCACAGAAGTCGATGAAGAGCTTTTCGCCAGCCTTGTGCTCCATGTGCATGGAACGCCGCTGCTTCTTTTTCCAGTCACGGAACAGTGCTCAAAACTGTGAGTAACCGAGGGCATCACCGCCCACGGCGGACTGATATTCCATCCAGAGCAGCTGCTTGGTCATGCCCTTGCGGCTTAACTCGGTATCGATATCAAGCCAGCTGGGTAAGGTATTGATAACTTTTCCGGATTTGCCGGGATAGAGCAGGCGGTCGAGGTCGACGGGGGACAGTTCCGCCGGCAATGGCCAGACCAGGTTAGCTACCGTGAATCGGCCGAGGATATCGTGCACGGTAGTACAGCCTATGCCGAGCGCTGCTGCGATAGTGCGATTCGAGCGACGCTGCTCGAATTTCATACGTAAGACATTAATATAGATGCACATTTCCGTTCTCGCTTTCTTCTTTTTACGTGCCATACCATGCCCCCGGAAGCTAAAAGTCTCCAGAGTATGGCGGAACAGAAGATGAGCGATCGGACAGAATCGGAATCGCTGATCGGGCGACCGGAATCAGTGATCGGATGAAATCAGAATTAGTGATCGGGTGAAATCGGAATCAGTGATCGGATGTGACCGGAACGAGCCTGTTTAGAAATTTGTGTATTTGCCTGATTTTGATATGTTCAATCCAACATCAAAAACAGGTTAATTTATGGACGAAAAACAGTTGCAGGCTCTGGCTAACGAACTGGCCAAAAATCTCAAAACCCCTGAAGATCTCAGTCACTTCGATCGGCTGCTGAAAAAAATCAGCGTCGAAGCAGCTCTCAATGCCGAAATGACCCATCACCTCGGCTACGATAAAAATCAGCCTAAACCGGGGACCAACGCCCGCAACGGCTATTCCACAAAAACCGTTACCACTGGCGATGGCCCGCTGGCGCTGCGTACTCCGCGCGATCGTGACGGTTCCTTTGAACCGCAACTGGTGAAGAAGAACCAGACCCGGATTACCGGGATGGATAACCAGATTTTATCGTTGTACACCAAAGGGATGACCACCCGCGAGATCGCCGCCGCGTTCAAAGAGCTGTATGACGCCGATGTCTCGCCGGCGCTGGTCTCAAAGGTCACCGATGCGGTCATGGAGCAGGTTGTTGAATGGCAAAACCGGCCTCTGGATGCAGTCTATCCCATTGTTTATCTTGACTGTATCGTTCTAAAAGTCCGGCAAGACAGCCGCATCATCAACAAATCTGTGTTCCTGGCGCTGGGCATCAACATCGAAGGCCAGAAAGAGTTGCTAGGTATGTGGCTGGCCGAAAATGAAGGCGCAAAGTTCTGGCTGAACGTGCTGACAGAGCTGAAAAACCGCGGCCTGAACGATATCCTTATCGCCTGCGTAGACGGGCTGAAAGGTTTCCCTGACGCTATTAACGCGGTGTATCCGGAGGCGCGGCTCCAGCTGTGTATCGTGCATATGGTGCGCAACAGCCTGCGGTTCGTCTCCTGGAAGGACTACAAGGCCGTCACCCGCGACCTGAAAGCTATCTTATCAGGCCCCTACGGAAGAAGCCGGCTTGCAGGCGCTGGAAGCGTTCTCCAGTGCCTGGGACATCCGCTATCCGCAAATAAGTCGAAGCTGGCAGGCAAACTGGGCCAATCTGGCCACGTTCTTTGCCTACCCAACGGACATCCGCAAGGTGATCTACACGACCAACGCCATCGAGTCGTTAAACAGCGTGATCCGGCATGCCATCAAAAAGCGCAAGGTGTTCCCGATCGACGACGCAGTGAAAAAGGTGGTGTGGCTGGCGATACAGGCGGCCTCACAGAAATGGACAATGCCTTTGAGGGACTGGCGCATGGCAATGAGCCGCTTTATTATCGAGTTCGGTGACCGCCTGGACGGTCACTTCTGAGAAAAAGCATTTACACAGAATCGTGTACAGGGTCTAAAAATGAGTTAAAAGCCTCCCAAAGATGATTGTTAATACATCTCTTTTGTGCAAAATTGATCGCAAGAAATAACATTATTACTCATTTTGTTAATCGTTGTGCAAAATTATCAAAATCTCCCTCAAGCCACGTCCTGATTGACCTCCGCCTTGTTTTTTATCAATCCTTCGTAGTGCAGAATTGATCACCTCCCCACAATCAAACTAATTATAGTGCCAACCTATTCACCTATCCGCCTACTCACCTGCGGGACGGAAGCCGCCGGGTCGGGGAGGAGTGACCCGCTGGCGGGATCCGCCTTAATCCGCAGCGCGGCAGGGGAAAACCGCTGTAGAGACGATAGCCTGCCACAGGCAGGCGCCACCGTGGGACGGTAACCTTTAATCGCGGGAACGGTAGCCTGCACCGCCGCGTGAACCACGGCCTGCAACAGCGGGGACGACGGCCTACGACAAGCTAGCACCGTGGAGGGAAGCAAATGTTGCGCCGGTTATGCAAAAGCATTGCGTCGTCGCGCCGTCAAACGTCTTTTGGGCGGGCGTTCGGCCACCAAGCAAGTCGGCCGCGCTGAGAAAGCGAGGATGGCAACGGTTAGACGGTGGGATGGGTACGGGCAAAAGTAAAATGTCTGCTGGCACCGGTTATGCCCTTTAATGATAAAAAAGGCCAATCGCTGTTAACAACGACAACGACGATGCCGTTTTTTCTCTGGGGAAAAATAACTTTAACGTAAACAGCCATTGTCAAAAGGTCGTTAAGTCAGTTTAATAATAGTCTCACTCGCAATAAAAATCTTTGTCGTTTCATGGGGAACCGCCATTGCCCGGCGGATGGGCTATCATCTTCATCTTTTCACCTTGTCTATTTTAATACTCGCTTTTCAGGATTGTTATTTGATATTCAACTGCGGTTTAAGTCGGTATGTTTATGATGTCGACCTGTAAGCCGTATTTCCGGCATAGGACATTCCATTTTGGTTTAAGTTGTTATGCACCCCATACATAAATTACGGAATTGAATCTTAATGACCCACTATATTGCTTGGCGGAGGTATTTATTATCTGTTTATTATTTTGGATTATTGTTGTTGCTCTTATCCTCCGTTGGCTGGCCTGAAATCAAGCACTTATTTGCAAAGCGCCGCGGTGACCCGTACCCATAATGGATATCATCAGGCTTTCCTTTAGCACTCGGCCGCGACTTTTAACACCGGCTCAATTCCGCTCTCTATCCGATATCGCCTCCTGTATCGACAGGGTTTGATTCCCCGTCGGTAGCGCGGCGCAGTCGGCATCGCGGTAGTGGTTCCGTCACGCGGACAGGCCTTAATCGATCTCGCCCATCATTTTGACCAGCGGGCTGCCCGATCCCGGCAGCGCGGCGGCGGCATGGTGTGCTTGCGGCGCACTGTTGCGCCAGATTTCCCGGATCAGCAGCCGGGCGGGCCCCAGCGTGACGCTGGGTTGTTCAATTCCGCGTGCTGTCACCGCCAGGTGTATCTGTACGGTACTGGACAGCATTGCCGCTCCCCCCGTCTCCAGCGGAGTGATATCACAGCGGGAACGGGGGCCATAGCGCACAATAGGCCAGCTCAGCGTCGCGTCGATATTGACGCCGTCCTCCGAACTCACCTCAAAGCTTACCGTCGGTTTCGCCAACTGTAACCATAGCCCCTGATAACATATCCGGTCGGGCTGGCCGCCATCGAATGGCGACAGGATGCGCTGCCCCAACGCCTGCACGATGCCCGCAGGATTAAGCAAGCGGGTAACGGCCAATAACCCCAGCGCATTGCCTTGCACCAGCGCGGACAATCGCGCCAGCGCGTCGTCACAGCTTGGGGCGGCCTTGGCGCCGCCGGCGCCTTGCCAAGCGCTGTGCCACGCCCGCACGCCCTTTTGCACCCACAGCCGCAGCTCATGCTCCGCCGGGCGGATGACAAGCGTCATATCCTCATCCCACGCCCGGTCGAAACCGGGATCCACCGCCCATTTGCCGCGCATGACCGGATGTTTTACCGGCAGCGGGAAACCGCAGCGCTTGTCAAGGGGACGTTTATCTGCCGGCGCGATTTCCCGCGCTAAAGTGGCGGTCACCGCGGTGATTTCATCCGGCAGGCCGGCGGTGGCGGTAATTTCCGCGTCCGGCAAACGGTCGATGAACGCCAAGATAGTGTCCCGCTGCTGGCGGAAATCCTGGCCGACCGACGTCGGCAGCGTGGCCAACGACGTCTCAAGCGCCGGCAAACAGCCGCTCACATAGGCTTTCAGCACCAAACGGGTCAGCGCCGCCGGCGTCATGTCGGCGGTGGCTTTGATCGTGCAAGTGAAGCCTTGGACAAACAGAGTCCCGATATCGCTCGCCGCCGGCTGGATGCCCAGACGCTGATAGAGGAGGCCCTTTTGTCGATACAGCGAACGGAATAAGTCTCCCCCCGACGCGATAAGCCAGGCGCTGACGGGCGGACTCAACGGGCTGTGATCGTCAGGCGTGAGCAACCGACGTAAATACCAGGCGGCCGCATGATGGCCATAAAACGTGGGCAGATACTTACCATTATCCAGTATTGCCCGCTTTAACGCCGACATTAACGGCGCGGTGAGCAGGCGCCCCCCCCCCCCCCGCCAACGCATTGCGCAGTCCCATTCTGAGCACCGCCTCGCCGTTCTCCTGGCGGCTCAACGCCGTCAGAACCCGTTCCAAGGGATAATCCGCCACCTCCGGCGACAGCAGTTCGGTGAGGGAAGCGGCCACCGTCTGGAGCCAAGGTTGACAATCGCGGGACGCCAGCAGACGCCGCACGAAATTCGCTGCGCCATCTTTAAATTACTGGTGGGTTTCAGCCAACAAGGCCGAGCGACCGAACGCTACCAGCTCGGCGTCGTAATCTCTAAACGTGGGGGTTTGGTGTAGTGCAGCGCCGCCCAGATGCATCATGTCGGCAACCAAGCGAGAAGCCAGGCGATCTCGGTTCAAGCTACCGCGCGAGATACGGCTCGCCAACGTATCCAGCCAAGTCGCCTTATCCAGTAGGGCATAGGTGGCGCTGCGCAGAACAAAACCGGCGCGGGAGACAGGTTCCATACTTACCTCGGTGCAAAGTGGTTTGCCGGCCGCGGAGCACCACCTTGAGCACCAAGGTGGCAAGCGATATCGGGCAAGGTTTTGAGCCAGTAATGGGATTGGTCGATCAGATTCTCGATATTTTCCAGCGCGCTTTGTGCGCTGTTGTAAGCCAGATCCATCAGGAAAAACAGGATAATACGCTGGCCGCCCACATCATAACCAAACCAACAGCGGTGCGTGGCAATACCAAATAGCTGTACCTGTAACAAAGAGGCGAAAAACTCCCCCGACAATTCACCGGTGATTGCCATGACCGGCGAGAAAATATAGACGCAGCCATTATGATGCTCCAACGTCACCCGGATATTCTTATCGAATTCCAACGTGCAACCCCCGCTGTCAATCGCTTCGTCGAGATTTAAATGGGTTTCCACAGAGAGCACCTGTAATAATTGTTCAAACGTCATCATTATCACCCTTTATTTAGCAGCGGACACGGGCATCTCGCGTCCAAATCGGTTGAAGAATAGGTAATATTCCGTTTTTATGCTGACGCGTTGTTTTATTTCCTGCGGTTCCTTCCGGGCGCACTGTAGTTATCGTGCTCCGGCCAGCACCAGCCCCGCTCAGAGACCCTAGCCACCGAAGACCGTCTATTAACTATAAAGTAAATGCCCGGGGATGAAGCTAGCGCCGGCATAAATCGGGTTAATGTAAGTTGTCCTGCAGGTGAATCCACCCGGTACGCCGCGACAACAGACTGATTAAATTAAACTCGCGGGGAAAACATTGCCCGATGGCCTCGCAAAAGGTAATACGAGTCTCTCTGTGCTGTTAAGCCCTCCCTCCCGGCGTGCCGAAAGAATATAATCAGTACAGCGAGAAGCTGGGCGACCGCGGTACACTTCCTGCCGATAAGAAAACGGTAACGCGACCCCTCTTTTTAGGTCGGGCTCAGGTTCACTCTTCTCATCCGGGTCTTCGGCCATGCCTGAGGGTAACGCGGTCATCGATGGAACATTTTCTGGGTTTATATCCATTGGCTTGCCTTGGCTTGTTAATTTTGACGCTTTACTGTCGCTGATTAGATAATTACCCGTTATCCGGTCAACGCCGCATTACACACCAATCCATAGGATAAACCGCTTTGTTGAATAAATCCGAAATTTGTGACGACTTCCTCCCTATCAGGGCGATTGTTACATGATGCGGACGCTGTTTGGCATTCCTAACAGTGTGATCCGGTTAAGTGCTTTAACCATTGCCATTGCCTCACCTACCTGCGCGTCATAGTCATGCAGACTTAGATGACCACCCAGAAGTGTTTTAAACCGGAACATGGCCGTTTCAGCCAGTGAACGCCGGTGATAACCTACTTTTTTCTTTTTCCAGGTATCGTTATTGCCCCTCAGATGCTGATTTGCCACCGCATGGTTACGCTCATGGTATCGAGCTGGCCAATATTGCGCACCACTTCGCGGTGGGATAAGCGGCTTTATTTTTTTCTTCAGCAGAGCATCATGACAGTAACGCGTATCGTAAGCACTGTCAGCCGACGCTTCCCTGATTTTCCGGTGGGTTTGGTTAATCAGCCCGGGCAGCGCCTGCGCATCTGTCGTACCGCTTAGCGATAAATCGGCACAGATAATTTCATGTGTCACGCTATCTACTGCCAGATGAAGCTTGCGCCATACTCTGCGCCTCTCAGCCCCATGCTGCCTGACTTTCCATTCGCCTTCGCCGAAGACTTTCAGGCCGGTGCCATCGATGACCAGGTGTGAGATTTCGCAGCGGGTTGGCGTTTTTATGCTGATGTCGACGGTTTTTGCTCGCCGGCTGACCAGAGAGTAATCTGGGCAGCGCAGCGACAGCCCCATCAGTTTAAAAATCGAGTCAACGAAACCCTGTAACGCTCGGAGCGAAAGGTTAAACACGCGCTTTATCATCAGAACCGTGGTAATGGCCATATCGGTGTAGTGAAGCGGCCGGCCACGATGTTCAGGTGGTGTACTCTCAGTCCATGCAGCAATGGCTGACTCATCAAGCCATACTGTCAGGTCCCCCCGCTGCCTGAGCGCATTGTTATATGCGGGCCAGTTGGTGATTTTAAACTTTTGCTTTGCCATGGGGACCTGATGTTGAAACGAATGTAGTGATCAGAGCCGCCAGTCACCTAAAAGTTCGATTTATTCAACAAAGCCGGGATAAACCCCCTACTTTCGCCGACATCTGGGGTAATTCGATATATTTCCGGCGCGTACCCGCATCGGGAGCGTGATCTGAACGACGGAGGTTAAGGTCTTTCATTTTTTCAGCCATGCCGTTAGCGTTATTGTCGTTTACTCCATCACTCTGCGATTAGGGGTGCCTAGCGCCCGTACCAGGTGATCCCTATTGCCTCGGCACCTTTGCGACGCTTTGTTGAATAAATCCGAAATTTGTGACGACTTCCTCCCTATCAGGGCGATTGTTACATGATGCGGACGCTGTTTGGCATTCCTAACAACGTGATCCGGTTAAGCGCTTTGACCATTGCCATAGCCTCACCTACCTGCGCGTCATAGTCATGCAGACTCAGATGACCACCCAGAAGTATTTTAAACCGGAACATGGCCGTTTCAGCCAGTGAACGCCGGTGATAACCTACTTTCTTTTTCCAGGTATCGTTATTGCCGCTCAGATGCTGATTTGCCACCGCATGGTTACGCTCATGGTATCGAGCTGGCCAATATTGCGCACCACTTCGCGGTGGGATAAGCGGCTTTATTTTTTTCCTCAGCAGAGCATCATGACAGTAACGCGTATCGTAAGCACTGTCAGCCGACGCTTCCCTGATTTTCCGGTGGGTTTGGTTAATCAGCCCGGGCAGCGCCTGCGCATCTGTCGTACCGCTTAGCGATAAATCGGCACAGATAATTTCATGTGTCGCGCTATCTACTGCCAGATGAAGCTTGCGCCATACTCTGCGCCTCTCAGCCCCATGCTGCCTGACTTTCCATTCGCCTTCGCCGAAGATTTTCAGGCCGGTGCCATCGATGACCAGGTGTGAGATTTCGCCGCGGGTTGGCGTTTTTATGCTGATGTCGACGGTTTTTGCTCGCCGGCTGACCAGAGAGTAATCTGGGCAGCGCAGCGACAGCCCCATCAGTTTAAAAATCGAGTCAACGAAACCCTGTAACGCCCGGAGCGAAAGGTTAAACACGCGCTTTATCATCAGAACCGTGGTAATGGCCATATCGGTGTAGTGAAGCGGCCGGCCACGATGTTCAGGTGGTGTACTCTCAGTCCATGCAGCAATGGCTGACTCATCAAGCCATACTGTCAGGTCCCCCCGCTGCCTGAGCGCATTGTTATATGCGGGCCAGTTGGTGATTTTAAACTTTTGCTTTGCCATGGGGACCTGATGTTGAAACGAATGTAGTGATCAGAGCCGCCAGTCACCTAAAAGTTCGATTTATTCAACAAAGCCCCTTTGCGACGCTAGGGCTGAACGTGATCGGGAAGCGTTATAGGAAGCGGTACAGAAAGCCGAACGGGCAGGCAGAGACGGTGGCCAAGGTTGTGCGTCGGGCGCAAACGCTTTGCCGCTCGGTGTAGCGTCTGCGGCAAACGACATAAAAATCAGATGATGGGATCACGGCAGCGCCGCGGGACGCGAGTCAACGTTTCAGCCATCACCAAAGATGCGTTACCATGACGGAAGATCAAGGTGATTACCGACTTGCGCCCCCCGTCGATGGTAGCCCTGGTGACCGGGTCCGGGAGGCGCAATGATCTCAACATCAACACCACGCGACAGGGAACCCCGTGTACATACTGGACGTCTTAAACATGACCGATGAAGGAAGCCACTACCCTAAAAGGAGGGGACCACGCCATGGCTAATCCGTTAGCACAGCCCACATTTCTGGTCCACGATTATGAAACGTTCGGTAAACACCCTGCCCTAGACCGTCCGGCGCAGTTCGCAGGTATTCGCGCCGACAGCCAGTTCGAGACCTTAGGCGAGCCGGAAGTGTTTTTTTGCCGACCGGCCGACGATTATCTACCGGAGCCGGAGGCGGTGCTCATTACCGGGATCACGCCTCAGCAGGCGTTGCGTGACGGCGTCACCGAAGCGGAATTTGCCCGTCGTATCCACCAATTATTTAGCGTGCCCGGTACCTGCATACTGGGTTATAACAATGTGCGCTTCGACGATGAAGTCAGCCGCAACCTGTTTTACCGCAACTTTTACGATCCTTACAGCTGGAGCTGGCAGCAGGGGAATTCCCGCTGGGACCTGCTGGATGTCGTGCGCGCCTGCTACGCCCTGCGTCCCGACGGCATTGAATGGCCGTTGAATGACGAGGGGCTGCCCAGCTTTCGCCTGGAGCATTTGACCCGCGCCAACGGGATTGAACATGCCAATGCCCATGACGCCATGGCCGATGTCTACGCGACCCTGGCGATGGCCAAATTGCTGCGCCAGGCGCAGCCGAAGCTGTTTGATTATCTTTGCCGCCACCGCGGCAAACATCAGTTAAAGACGCTGGTGGACATTGCAACAATGAAACCGCTGGTCCATGTGTCTGGTATGTTCGGCGCCACCCGGGGCAATACCGCCTGGATTGCGCCCCTGGCCTGGCATCCCGATAACCCCAACGCGCTCATCGTCTGCGATCTCAGCGGCGATATGCAGGTCTTCGAGGATCTGGATAGCGATGCGTTGCGTACCCGGCTGTACACGCGGCGCGGCGCGCTGGGGGAAGATGCCGCGGTACCGCTCAAACTGGTACATCTCAATAAATGCCCGGTGCTGGCGCCCGCCAACACCCTGCGGCCGATGGATGCTGAACGGCTTGGCATCCATCGCCAGCGCTGTCTGGATAACCTTACCTGGCTGCGGCGCCGCCCGGAAGTCAGGGAAAAAGTGGTGGCGCTGTTTGCCGAAAGCGCGCCCTTTCCCCCTGCGGACGACGTGGATGCGCAGTTGTATGACGGTTTCTTTAGCGATGCCGATCGCGCCGCGATGAATATTATCCAAGCCACCGCCCCGGAAAATCTGCCGGCGTTGGATATCAGCTTTGTCGACTCGCGTCTTAAGCCTCTGCTGTTTCGCTACCGCGCGCGCAATTTTCCCCACACGTTGGATCACGATGAGCAGTTACGCTGGCTGGAGCACCGCAAGACCCGCTTTACCGAGCAGCGGCTGGAGGCCCATGTACATCAATTGGAGACACTGTATCAGGCCCATGAAGGGGATGAGCAAAAAGCGCGGCTGCTGCGCGCGCTGTTTGACTATTTGCAAACGTTGTAACGGCAAGGCGGGGGCGAAACGTTACCCCGCCAGCTCTTCACGGTACTGCGGCACCGCCCGGCGAAAACCGCGCGTCATCAACAGCAGATACGCCACGCCCGCGATGCCCCAACAGAGCCCGAGCATCATGGAGCTGGCCTCCAGGTTGAGCCACAGCGAGCCGACCGTCAACACACCGACCAGCGGCAGCAGCAAGTAGTACAGGTGATCGCTTAACCGGCGCCGCCGCCGCTCCCGCAACCAGAATTGGGCGATGACCGACAGGTTGACGAAACTGAATGCCACCAACGCGCCAAAATTAATCAGCGCGGCCGCGGTCACCAGGTCAAACGACACCGCCGACAGGGCAATTAGGCCCACCAGCAGCACGTTTAGGGCCGGCGTACGCCAGGTGGGATGCACGAAACCAAAAAATCGCACCGGAAAAACGCCGTCGCGACCCATGACGTACAATAAACGCGACACCCCCGCATGGGAGGCCATACCGGAAGCCAGCACCGTGACGCAGGAAAAACACAGCACCACCGGCTGGAACAGTTTACCCGCGACATACAGCATAATTTCCGGCTGCGATGCGTCTGGATGCTGAAAGCGCGCGATATCCGGGAAGAACAGCTGCAAAAAGTAGGAGACGATAATAAAAATCACGCCGCCTATCAGCGCGGTGAGGAAAATCGCCCGTGGGATCACCCGTCCGGCATCCGGCGTTTCTTCAGACAATGAGATGATGCCGTCAAATCCCAGGAACGAGAAGCACAGGATCGTGGCGCCGGTAATCATGGGAATGACATGCGCATTTTCAGACCAAAACAGTGCGATGCTCACTAAGGTGCCGCGGCCTTCCCCCTGCATCACCCCGTGGATCACCAGGCCCAGGAATACCACCATAATCGCCACCTGCAGCACCACGATCAGGATGTTGAAATGGGCGACCAAGCGGATGCCGCGTAAATTGAACAGCGTCATCATCGCCACCAGCCCGGCGACGAAAATCCAGGTCGGCACCGACGGGAATAGTGCCTGAAGGTAAATTTTCGCCAACAGAATGTTGATCATCGGCATGAAGAGATAATCGAGCAGCGACGACCAGCCCACCACAAAATCTACGCCAGGGCTGATGGCTTTCTGGGCATAAGTATACGCCGACCCGGCCGAGGGGAAGCGGCGCACCAGTTTACCGTAGCTGAGCGCGGTAAAGAGAACGGCGCAAAGCGCCACCGCATAGGCGGTGGCCACATGCCCATCGATCGGTCAGGCCGGAGACAATGCCGAAGGTATCAAACAACGTCATCGGCTGCAGGTAGGCCAGGCCTATCATCACCACCTGAAACAGGGTCAGGGTTTTTTTCAACGTGGCGCGTTGGCCTGGCGCCTGCCCTGCCACAACTTTCTGCCCCATACTCATTTACGTCCTCATGCACGCGCGAGGGTGCCTCATCGGGTGACGGTCATGTCGCGCGCGTGCAACCTTTGCGCGTAACAGCGATGAAAAAACCGGCACCTTTCGGCGCCGGTTGTTTTTGCGGGAGGTATTTTGCTACAGCGATGGCAAGATGGCAAGACGCGCCGTATCAGGCGTTGTTCAGCATCCAATCGATTTCGGTGGCCGTCACCCGTCGCTCGAACTCGCTCAGTTCGGCGGTTTTGCAAGTATGGAAGAGTCGGCAAAAACGCTCACCGAGCAGGGCGGGCAGGCGAACATCGTCGGCGAACAGGGCCAGGGCTTCGCATTGGCGCAGCGGCAACGGCGCATTGCCGTCCAGCCCGTGCACTATACCGGCCAGCAGGGCCACCGCCACCAGATACGGGTTGGCGTCCGCCCCGGCGACGCGATATTCCAGGCGATAATTCTCGGCATCGCTACAGGGGATACGCACGGCCACCGTCCGATTGTTAACGCCCCAATTGGCGCGCAGCGGGACATAGCCGCCCGGCTGAAAGCGCCGGAAGGCGTTGACGTTGGGCGCCAGCAGCGCCATCGACGCGGGCAGCAGATCCAGCACCCCGGCGATAGCGCGCGCCATCAGCGGCGACGGGCGTCCCAGGGAGTCCAGTAAACCGTTATTGCCCGCGGCATCCCGCAAACTGAGGTGGATGTGCAGGCCGCTGCCGGTCCAGGCTTCATAGGGTTTGGCCATAAAGGTGGCAGTCAGGCGCTGCTGCTCCGCCACCCGGCGCACCAGCCGTTTCAACTATAGCGCCTGATCGCAGGCGTGTAGCACCTGGTCGCTATGGGCGAGGTTAATCTCGAACTGACCCGGGGCAGACTCCGCCACCGCGCCCTCTGTCGGCAGTCCCTGAAGGCGCGCCAGCCGGGCGATATCGTCAAGGACTGCGCCATAGTGGTCCAGTCGGTCCAGGGAGTAAACCTGGCGCTGATTTTCCGGCTGCCGGCCGTCGGGTTGGCGAGGCGGTTGCGGCATCTGCGCCCCGTTACGCCGCCGGTCCACCAGATAAAATTCCAGCTCCGCCACCACCACCGGAAAGATGCCGTGCGCACGCAGCTGTTGCCAGAGGCGATTTAGCACGTTGCGCGGTTCAACGTCATAGGGCTGGCTGTCGCGATCACGCATGGTTAGCTGTAACTGCGCGCAGTGCGTGGGATCGGCGGCGGAGGGTTTGAGGGTGCCGGCGAGCGGCAGGCACAGCAGGTCAGGTTCGCCGTCCTCGCCGGCCAGGCCCGCCGTTGCGACCGTCTTGCCGGTCACGGTCATGGCATACACCGAAGCGGGGAAATAAAAACCGCGCCGCAGATGGCGCACGCTGGAGAGGGCAACACGTTTACCGCGAAAACTACCGTTAAGATCCGTCAGCAGGAGATCCACCTGCCGGGTATGGGGATAGCGTTCCAGATACGCCTCGACTTCGCGCTGGAACGCGCTGGTTCGACTCACTGTCGGTCCGGGGTCGAAAACCGCCGGACTATCTGCCAGATTTTCCATAGGTCACCTCAGAGGCCTGTGGCCGTCGCGCGAACGCGAACCGAGCGCGGCGCAACAAAAAACCACGCCCCTCATCAACCATAGCGGTAAGGCCGCCGGCTGGCAAATCTGCGCCGGAGGACGAGTCGTCAGGCCATCGGCAGCATGGCAGCATGGCAGCATTGTAATGCATAAAAACTATGAATATCAATAGATTAAATGCCGAAATTGTTCAAAAAATAAGACCCTGTACACGATTCTGTGTAAATGCCTTTTCTCAGAAGTGACCGTCCAGGCGGTCACCGAACTCGATAATAAAGCGGCTCATTGCTATGCGCCAGTCCCTCAAAGGCATTGTCCATTTCTATGAGGCCGCCTGTATCGCCAGCCACACCACCTTTTTCACTGCGTCGTCGGTCGGGAACACCTTGCGCTTTTTGATGGCATGCCGGATCACGCTGTTTAACGACTCGTTGGCGTTGGTCGTGTAGATCACCTTGCGGATGTCCGTTGGGTAGGCAAAGAACGTGGCCAGATTGGCCCAGTTTGCCTGCCAGCTTCGACTTATTTGCGGGTAGCGGATGTCCCAGGCACTGGAGAACGCTTCCAGCGCCTGCAAGCCGGCTTCTTCCGTAGGGGCCTGATAGATAGCTTTCAGGTCGCGGGTGACGGCCTTGTAGTCCTTCCAGGAGACGAACCGCAGGCTGTTGCGCACCATATGCACGATACACAGCTGGAGCCGCGCCTCCGGATACACCGCGTTAATAGCGTCAGGGAAACCTTTCAGCCCGTCTACGCAGGCGATAAGGATATCGTTCAGGCCGCGGTTTTTCAGCTCTGTTAGCACGTTCAGCCAGAACTTTGCGCGATTCATTTTCGGCCAGCCACATACCTAGCAACTCTTTCTGGCCTTCGATGTTGATGCCCAGCGCCAGGAACACAGATTTGTTGATGATGCGGCTGTCCTGCCGGACTTTTAGAACGATACAGTCAAGATAAACAATGGGATAGACTGCATCCAGAGGCCGGTTTTGCCATTCGACAACCTGCTCCATGACCGCATCGGTGACCTTTGAGACCAGCGCCGGCGAGACATCGGCGTCATACAGCTCTTTGAACGCGGCGGCGATCTCGCGGGTGGTCATCCCTTTGGCGTACAACGATAAAATCTGGTTATCCATCCCGGTAATCCGGGTCTGGTTCTTCTTCACCAGTTGCGGTTCAAAGGAACCGTCACGATCGCGCGGAGTACGCAGCGCCAGCGGGCCATCGCCAGTGGTAACGGTTTTTGTGGAATAGCCGTTGCGGGCGTTGGTCCCCGGTTTAGGCTGATTTTTATCGTAGCCGAGGTGATGGGTCATTTCGGCATTGAGAGCTGCTTCGACGCTGTTTTTTCAGCAGCCGATCGAAGTGACTGAGATCTTCAGGGGTTTTGAGATTTTTGGCCAGTTCGTTAGCCAGAGCCTGCAACTGTTTTTCGTCCATAAATTAACCTGTTTTTGATGTTGGATTGAACATATCAAAATCAGGCAAATACACAAATTTCTAAACAGGGCTCAAAAATAGGCGACAAAACACAACAAAGCACGACAATACACGACATTTTTATCAATAAGTTACCGCTCATTTCGACCTGTCGACTACGCCAGAATCGCCAAAATTTGACCGCCCAACTCCCCGTATTTGACGAAGGAAATCCCATGCGCTAATAGTCGCTTTGCATCTGCAAATTCAGGTGCCGGGATTCCAACCCCGCCGGAAGTAACCGCGACAGAATGACACGCCGCGAGCGTGTTTTTTTATGTCGCAATCTAGCCGCCCTCAATGGTGAGCTGGATAGGGCAGCCGCAAGGCTGGCCGGCGGTTACTCCGGTAGTTGGAACCCTGTTCAGCTCGCCACCAATATAGCGATTCCAGCCTCTAGGTGGTGATTACATCAAAGTAACCATCGGAGGTCATCATGACACTTCCAGTATCAGCCATTACTCCATTTTATTTTGAACGCCACGAAGTACGAACCATCATGCTTAATGGTGAACCGTGGTTTGTTGCTCAAGATGTTTGTGCCACTTTACAAATTCAAAACGTTACACAAACTATTGAAAAGTTAGATGATGATGAAAGGTCTATGTTTAACATAGGGCTTAGTCATCGGGACATGTTCGATAATCGAGTTCAAGAAATCAACATCATCTCCGAATCCGGCATGTTCACCCTGGTATTACGCTGCCGCGATGCAGTGAAGCAAGGCACCCTGCCCCATCGCTTCCGCAAGTGGGTAACGAGTGAAGTGCTTCCCTCAATCCGCAAGACTGGCAAGTACGAGCATCCCGTCTATAAACCCGAGTCACACGAACTCTTCACCGCTAACGATACCTCTAATCTCGCCCGCCTGATTTGGCACATGAGCCATAACTTCCGCTTCAAGCAGGCATGGAGCAACGGCATATGGCACGCGTTACGTGAAGTCACCGGCGTTCCCTCACCCCAGCCAATGGAAGTCCTCCATATCCCGCATATTGCCAGAGAATGCGAACGCATATGGGCTGTGATTGAACGCCTGCAATCTGCTATGGTAGAAGCTGAGAGGAGAACCATTCGGCAGCTTGTACGCAAGCGTGAGAACGTGGATAGCGTGATGGGTGAAATCGATAGCTTGCTCACTGAAGCCAGCCAGAGTAACGCCTTCATGCTCACCGATACGCTGACCCGCTGGCACAAGTCCGAACCCGGTCAGTTCGCGCAGAGGCACTGATAGCTGCCCCGGCTCGTCGAGGGGCTGGGGTTGACTAAGCGCCCAATCAGTGCTTTAACTGGAGTGTCTGTCTTAGTCAATACAATAAAAGGAGTCGCATTATGCTAGCATGCTTCGATGTGGCAGATTACTTCCTGACCCAAAGCAATGAAATGATGAGAACAGTGGCGATTTTTTGTCTAATCTTAAGTTACAGAAGCTTGTTTACTACGCGCAGGGCTTTTCTCTTGCTCTGCTCAACAGGCCATTGTTCAATGAAGAGATAGAGGCATGGATGCATGGCCCCGTTGTTCCTGAACTCTACCGAAAATATAAGGATTTTAAAAACCAAGCGCTTCCATTGCCGGAAAATGATATAGACTTTAGTAAGTTCTCTGAAGATGAAAAGGAACTACTTGACGAAGTATATCGTGTCTATGGTCAGTACTCAGCATGGAAGCTTCGTGATATGACACACAGCGAGCCACCATGGGCAAATTCATATATCGAAGGGTACGGAAAATCTCCTATACCTCATGATTCTATGAAGTCATTTTTTGACACCAGAATTAATAAATAGCAGGGTGAAAAAATGAAATGCAAGCCACCTGGAAGGCTTAAACCAATACAAGATACACAATCAGCAAGAATCAGTGCGCATGTTGAGTTCAGTTCACCAGCAGAGCAAAGGCCACCTGAATTCTCCCTGCGTTATATGCAACAGGACTACTGTGTGGGATGTTGTGAAAAAGAAGAAAAAGCGGCCCTGGCCGACACGTTATTCAAGCTCAGCAGGGAGCCTGTTTAGAAATTTGTGTATTTGCCTGATTTTGATATGTTCAATCCAACATCAAAAACAGGTTAATTTATGGACGAAAAACAGTTGCAGGCTCTGGCTAACGAACTGGCCAAAAATCTCAAAACCCCTGAAGATCTCAGTCACTTCGATCGGCTGCTGAAAAAAATCAGCGTCGAAGCAACTCTCAATGCCGAAATGACCCATCACCTCGGCTACGATAAAAATCAGCCTAAACCGGGGACCAACGCCCTCAACGGCTATTCCACAAAAACCGTTACCACTGGCGATGGCCCGCTGGCGCTGCGTACTCCGCGCGATCGTGACGGTTACTTTGAACCGCAACTGGTGAAGAAGAACCAGACCCGGATTACCGGGATGGATAACCAGATTTTATCGTTGTACGCCAAAGGGATGACCACCCGCGAGATCGCCGCTGCGTTCAAGGAGCTGTATGACGCCGATGTCTCGCCGGCGCTGGTCTCAAAGGTCACCGATGCGGTCATGGAGCAGGTTGTCGAATGGCAAAACCGGCCTCTGGATGCAGTCTATCCCATTGTTTATCTTGACTGTATCGTTCTAAAAGTCCGGCAGGACAGCCGCATCATCAACAAATCTGTGTTCCTGGCGCTGGGCATCAACATCGAAGGCCAGAAAGAGTTGCTAGGTATGTGGCTGGCCGAAAATGAAGGCGCAAAGTTCTGGCTGAACGTGCTGACAGAGCTGAAAAACCGCGGCCTGAACGATATCCTTATCGCCTGCGTAGACGGGCTGAAAGGTTTCCCTGACGCTATTAACGCGGTGTATCCGGAGGCGCGGCTCCAGCTGTGTATCGTGCATATGGTGCGCAACAGCCTACGGTTCGTCTCCTGGAAGGACTACAAGGCCGTCACCCGCGACCTGAAAGCTATCTATCAGGCCCCTACGGAAGAAGCCGGCTTGCAGGCGCTGGAAGCGTTCTCCAGTGCTGGGACATCCGCTACCCGCAAATAAGTCGAAGCTGGCAGGCAAACTGGGCCAATCTGGCCACGTTCTTTGCCTACCCAACGGACATCCGCAAGGTGATCTACACGACCAACGCCATCGAGTCGTTAAACAGCGTGATCCGGCATGCCATCAAAAAGCGCAAGGTGTTTCCGACCGACGACGCAGTGAAAAAGGTGGTGTGGCTGGCGATACAGGCGGCCTCACAGAAATGGACAATGCCTTTGAGGGACTGGCGCATGGCAATGAGCCGCTTTATTATCGAGTTCGGTGACCGCCTGGACGATCACTTCTGAGAAAAGGCATTTACACAGAATCGTGTACAGGGTCGCCGGTTGATAACCTACTTTCTTTTTCCAGGTATCGTTATTGCCGCTCAGATGCTGATTGCCACCGCATGGTTACGCTCATGGTATCGAGCTGGCCAATATTGTGCACCACTTCGCGGTGGGATAAGCGGCTTTATTTTTTTCCTCAGCAGAGCATCATGACAGTAACGCGTATCGTAAGCACTGTCAGCCGACGCTTCCCTGATTTTCCGGTGGGTTTGGTTAATCAGCCCGGGCAGCGCCTGCGCATCTGTCGTACCGCTTAGCGATAAATCGGCACAGATAATTTCATGTGTCGCGCTATCTACTGCCAGATGAAGCTTGCGCCATACTCTGCGCCTCTCAGCCCCATGCTGCCTGACTTTCCATTCGCCTTCGCCGAAGATTTTCAGGCCGGTGCCATCGATGACCAGGTGTGAGATTTCGCCGCGGGTTGGCGTTTTTATGCTGATGTCGACGGTTTTTGCTCGCCGGCTGACCAGAGAGTAATCTGGGCAGCGCTGAGACAGCCCCATCAGTTTAAAAATCGCGTCAACGAAACCCTGTAACGCCCGGAGCGAAAGGTTAAACACGCGCTTTATCATCAGAACCGTGGTAATGGCCATATCGGTGTAGTGAAGCGGCCGGCCGCGATGTTCAGGTGGTGTACTCTCAGTCCATGCAGCAATGGCTGACTCATCAAGCCATACTGTCAAGTCCCCCCGCTGCCTGAGCGCATTGTTGTATGCGGGCCAGTTGGTGATTTTAAACTTTTGCTTTGCCATGGGGACCTGATGTTGAAACGAATGTAGTGATCAGAGCCGCCAGTCACCTAAAAGTTCGATTTATTCAACAAAAAGCCCCGCGACACCAGAGGTTCAGAGTGGATAGAGATATAATTATTTCGATCGAATTTCGAGTAATTTCGAACGATTGATTATAACTCTTTGAATTTAAATACCCTAATTTTACATCACACCATCGGCATCATGGCTGCGTAAAAATACATAAAACTCATAAATATCAATGCATTGATTGAGTGCATTGCTCAAAAAATAGGAGACAAAACACAACAAAACACGACAATACACGACATTTTTATCAATAACTTGCCGCTCATTTCGACCTGCCGATAACGCCAGAATCGCCCAAATTTGACCGCTGAACTCCCCACATTTGACGAAGGAAATCCCATGCGTTGTGCCCAACATTTCAATACTCCTTGCCTTTAGATAAGCAGAAACGGTAAGGTGCCGCACTCTGTGTCAAAGTCGGTGTAAATATGGCTAAATCCTCACTATCCCAACATGACGCCCTGTTCAAAAAGTTCCTCGGCGATATAGCTGTAGCCCGAGACTTTCTGGAAATCCATCTGCCGCCGCACCTGCGGGAGCGCTGTGATTTCAGCACTCTGGCGATGGCCTACGGCTCGTTTATCGAAGACGACCTCAAGGCCAGTGCTCGGATATGCTCTACTCGATGAAGACCACGACGGGCCATGATGGCTACGTTTACTGCCTTATTGAGCACCAAAGCCGCCCGGAAAAGCTGATGGCATTTCGCCTGATAAGGTATGCCATCGCGGCCATGCAACGGCACCTCGAACAGGGCAATGACTCTTTGCCGGTGGTGATTCCGCTGCTGTTCTATCACGGCACCACATCGCCCTATCCCTACAGCACACAATGGTTCGATTGCTTTACTGACCCTGAACTGGCAGAATCAGTCTACAGGAAAGCATTCCCGCTGGTTGATATCACAGCTATGCCGGATGATGAAATACTGTCTCATCGGCGGGTAGCGCTGCTAGAGTTAGTGCAGAAGCACATCCGAACTCGCGATATGCTGGAGTTTGCTAATGATATAGCCCGGTTGCTGAATTTATGGGCGATACCAAAAGAGCAGTTCCGTAGCCTGATGTACTATATTGCAGAGCGGAGAAATACTTCGGATGAATCACAATTCCTACAGCATATTGCTGTCAAAGCCACTGATTACCAGGAGGACATTATGACCATTGCAGAGCAGCTTGAAGCTAAAGGTGAGCAAAGGGGCATCCAAAAGGGCATCCAGCTTGGCGAGCAGAAAGGCATAGAAAAAGGTGAAAAATCTAGCCTCGCTCAAGATCGCCCAACAGCTGTTGGCTAACGGGGCTGAGCTAAATCTTATCAAAATCGCTACCGGCCTATCCGATCATGAGCTGGCTTCTCTATCCAAATAGGAATGAATTTTGCCGAAAATAGCACTCGCACAAATTGATACGGTTTTGGGTGATAAACAAAAAAACTTATCACATATAAAAGATTACTGCCGAAAAGCAGCCAGTAACCAAGCTAATATCATTTGCTTTCCAGAGTTAGTAACGACTGGTTACTCTCTTGATATATTAGGAACTGAATTATGGACTTTTAGTGAACTGCGCGGTGGTGAAACAGATCAATTGTTAAGTAGTTTGTCAACAAAATTCGACTTGACAATTATTTGTGGTTTTATCGAGCGGGGCGGATCATTAGGGGAGATTTATAATTCTTCAGGAGTATGGGTACCGGGAGGAAAAAGTTGGAAAGGGACATTTAGGAAAATACATCTGGTTGATAGTGAGAGAAACTGGTTTTCGTCTGGAACTAATATTCCGGTTTTTGATACTCCAATGTGCAAAATTGGTATCATGATCTGCCACGATGCAGGTTTCCCTGAGATAGCTAGGATTTTAACGTTGAGTGGTGCGGATATTTTGTTTCTTCCTGCTGCATGGTGCATACATTATAAGGATGTTTGGAATATAAATTGTGCTAGTAGAGCTTTAGAAAATGGTATTCACTTAGTTGCTGTAAATCGTTGTGGAAAAGAGGAAAAAATTAATTTCTTCGGCGATAGTCAACTAATTAGCCCGCGAGGCAAACCATTGACATCAACACTAGGAGATGACGAAGGTCTTGTGTTCGGTTATGTAGATTTTAACCTGCAGGCTAAAACAAGATTAGAACTACCTTACCTTCGAGGGCGGCGAAAAGATCTTTACAATATTGATCACTCTCTTATTGTTTAAGGAGTGCCTTCAAATTTCTGTCGTGACTCAGATTTGTTGATACTTTTAGAAAATACGATCTCTTTGATGCTACAATCATCTGTAAGGCATAAAACAGCCTTATATCACACAACAGATCTGAGTCATGACCCAGAAATTTCTTAGTTTACTAGACACTACAAATAAACATGATATATCATCACGTAAAAATACAATTTTCTAGCCAGTTGGTTAATTCTTAAACAGGCTATACGCTTTGTTGAATAAATCCGAAATTTGTGACGACTTCCTCCCTATCAGGGCGATTGTTACATGATGCGGACGCTGTTTGGCATTCCTAACAACGTGATCCGGTTAAGCGCTTTGACCATTGCCATAGCCTCACCTACCTGCGCGTCATAGTCATGCAGACTCAGATGACCACCCAAAAGTGTTTTAAACCGGAACATGGCCGTTTCAGCCAGTGAACGCCGGTGATAACCTACTTTCTTTTTCCAGGTATCGTTATTGCCGCTCAGATGCTGATTTGCCACCGCATGGTTACGCTCATGGTATCGAGCTGGCCAATATTGCGCACCACTTCGCGGTGGGATAAGCGGCTTTATTTTTTTCCTCAGCAGAGCATCATGACAGTAACGCGTATCGTAAGCACTGTCAGCCGACGCTTCCCTGATTTTCCGGTGGGTTTGGTTAATCAGCCCGGGCAGCGCCTGCGCATCTGTCGTACCGCTTAGCGATAAATCGGCACAGATAATTTCATGTGTCGCGCTATCTACTGCCAGATGAAGCTTGCGCCATACTCTGCGCCTCTCAGCCCCATGCTGCCTGACTTTCCATTCGCCTTCGCCGAAGATTTTCAGGCCGGTGCCATCGATGACCAGGTGTGAGATTTCGCCGCGGGTTGGCGTTTTTATGCTGATGTCGACGGTTTTTGCTCGCCGGCTGACCAGAGAGTAATCTGGGCAGCGCAGCGACAGCCCCATCAGTTTAAAAATCGAGTCAACGAAACCCTGTAACGCCCGGAGCGAAAGGTTAAACACGCGCTTTATCATCAGAACCGTGGTAATGGCCATATCGGTGTAGTGAAGCGGCCGGCCACGATGTTCAGGTGGTGTACTCTCAGTCCATGCAGCAATGGCTGACTCATCAAGCCATACTGTCAGGTCCCCCCGCTGCCTGAGCGCATTGTTATATGCGGGCCAGTTGGTGATTTTAAACTTTTGCTTTGCCATGGGGACCTGATGTTGAAACGAATGTAGTGATCAGAGCCGCCAGTCACCTAAAAGTTCGATTTATTCAACAAAGCCCAGGCTATACTATCTCCCGTCGCTTTTTTACTATTAGTGTTATTATACAATACAAAACAGACGCAATGACTAGTGAGTTAATTGATTGAATTCCGATCTCTACATTTAGTCCACATATTACTCCCGCTATTGAAGAAATCAGTGCTGGGCTAAAAATCTTTTTTATTAAATGTGTCGATGATGGCGATATTTCCCCTTCTATAATTATTGTTTTTTTCTTAAAAAAATAATAATCGCATAATATTATACCCGTAATTGGAAGAAATATTACGCCAAGTAATGTTAGAAAGTCTGTAAATTTTTCCAAGATACCTAGAACATATAGCAATGTTCCTATTACCCCTAATATTATAGTGAGTATAATATAATTATATCTCTTCCCTAAAATATTTTCAGTTATGCAAGCTAAAGACAAAGTTGATGAATATAGATTAGTATTATTTATTTTTATGGTTGATAGAATCACAGACGCCAGCCCAAGCCATCCTGCCACTTGAGTCATAATAGTAACAATATCTTCTGTATTCAATGCTTGAGAGATTAGTACTGCAAAGCCATTTATGATAAATTCGCCAACAATAATGGATAATATGACCATCCAAAAAGCATGCCTTTCGTTTATACAATAACGACTGATATCCGGCATGGTTAGTGCTGCAGTTATATAACCTCCTGCAACAATAGTTGCCCCTTCTCCTACAGTTAGAATTATTTCACTAGGATATAACTCTCTTATTTTTGACAACCCGAATTCATTTAAAATATTGCATGCAATACAGCCAGTAACAATAAAAAAAAGAGGGATTGAAATTATGGCTGTAAACCCTAATACTCTAAACCCGAAAGAAACCATTACTGTTAACATAATCCCGGATAATAAAGCGGAAAAAGAAAAGCCAAGCTTATCATTTGTTAAGTAATTTAATGCATTAGCAAAAACGGAGTTTTGTATACCAAACCATCCCAATAAACTGATTATAATTGCAACAGTTACTAAGGTTGAACCGACATTTCCGAACCCACAGTAACGAATTAATAAACTTGTTGTTAGCCCTTCTCTAGCACCTATTATTCCTAGCCCTATACCTATAAATGAAAGAATTGCGCTACCAATAGCAGTCGATAACATTGCTTGAGAAAAAGTCATCGAATGACCTAAGGTGGCTCCCAACAAAAATTGTGATAATGTTGCCATGATGCCAATGTTGATCATGGTAACAGTGAATAAGCTAGCTCTTGCTGAATTAGGGACTCGTTCGTTAGTAAAGTCATTATTTATTTTCATGCTGTCACCTAAAGCGAAATGTAAATTCATTTAAGATTTATAATCTTACTGTATTGATGCATAAACTTTAACGGAAAATATTTATCAAAGCTTTTTTCTTCACAAAACTTAGTGAATTGCGTTAAAGAATTAACCCCCGCCTTACCATATATAACTTGTATACGATTTTCCACTGTTCTATGCGAAATTTTTAATATGTTTGCTATTGTTTTTGCCGACATTCTGCGAATCATAAAAAATATAATTTCAAGTTCTTTTTCGGTAAATAATTTTTCTGGCGGTGATAGCAATAATGAAAAAGGCGTTTTTTCTTGGAAGAAATCTATTATTGATAAAAAAGTTAACTTTTTAGCGTGATTGATAACTCCTATGCAGACACCACTTTTATCATAAAAAGGATATTTACTGCAAATAAAAAGCTGAATTATATTTTCTCGCCCATAAGGATGAACATCAAGTGATGACATGCTTTCTACCCTCTTTCTTACCGCGTTATCCTGTTGGTAAAAATGAGATGAAAATTCAGCACTTGGGTGTGGAATATCTTCATCACGCAAACCATCGATGTTGAACTTTCTTGGCAAGTTTAACATACAGAATGTAGCTCTATTTGCGTACACATAGTTCGATCTATTAATTTTTACCGACCATGCATCATTGCTATTTTCAAACATTAAAAGCATCTGCAAAGGGATACCGGTATATGTTGGACAAAAACCACACGTGTTAATCATTGAACCAGATCCTTCTGAATTATCTAATGAATGAACCAGCACTAACTTTTATGGTGGTAAGCTGAACAGGATTATAATAACCGAACGAACTGAACGACCAGCACCACAATCGCCTATCCTATATAGCCCACAATTGATTCTTGATGTTTCAAGGACTTCGGCTTAAGAACACGCCAAGCATTCTCATATCGAATCTTACCTACTAGGTGATAACTTTGCCCCTGTTTTCCTCAGGGGCATCTGTACACTACTCGTATCAATACTGTCCGTCAATAAACGATTACTCATGGAAAATAAATATCTAAATTAGGAGTTTATGAGTGACCTGGAACACTGGGTCATTTGAGTCTTTAAAATTTTTGTGTGAATAGCTCTTTCATTAGCATGAGAATAAATGATCGATCATGATGCGAATATGCACTAAAACGAAAAATCAAAGAATTAGCACAATAAAAAATAGTTGTATATAAAATTTTTAGCTATTTTATTTTTTACATGCTAACCTACAAATAAACCAATTAAAATATTCAACAACGCCGCATTGAAGTAAAGTTTTGAAAAACAGCCGCCCCGGCGAAGGCCGGGAATGACCCTGTACACGATTCTGTGTAAATGCCTTTTCTCAGAAGTGACCGTCCAGGCGGTCACCGAACTCGATAATAAAGCGGCTCATTGTCATGCGCCAGTCCCTCAAAGGCATTGTCCATTTCTGTGAGGCCGCCTGTATCGCCAGCCACACCACCTTTTTCACTGCGTCGTCGGTCGGGAACACCTTGCGCTTTTTGATGGCATGCCGGATCACGCTGTTTAACGACTCGATGGCGTTGGTCGTGTAGATCACCTTACGGATGTCCGTTGGGTAGGCAAAGAACGCGGCCAGATTGGCCCAGTTTGCCTGCCAGCTTCGACTTATTTGCGGGTAGCGGATGTCCCAGGCACTGGAGAACGCTTCCAGCGTCTGCAAGCCGGCTTTTTCCGTAGGGGCCTGATAGATAGCTTTCAGGTCGCGGGTGACGGCCTTGTAGTCCTTCCAGGAGACGAACCGTAGGCTGTTGCGCACCATATGCACGATACACAGCTGGAGCCGCGCCTCCGGATACACCGCGTTAATAGCGTCAGGGAAACCTTTCAGCCCGTCTACGCAGGCGATAAGGATATCGTTCAGGCCGCGGTTTTTCAGCTATGTCAGCACGTTCAGCCAGAACTTTGCGCCTTCATTTTCGGCCAGCCACATACCTAGCAACTCTTTCTGGCCTTCGATGTTGATGCCCAGCGCCAGGAACACAGATTTGTTGATGATGCGGCTGTCCTGCCGGACTTTTAGAACGATACAATCAAGATAAACAATGGGATAGACTGCATCTAGAGGCCGGTTTTGCCATTCGACAACCTGCTCCATGACCGCATCGGTGACCTTTGAGACCAGCGCCGGCGAGACATCGGCGTCATACAGCTCTTTGAACGCGGCGGCGATCTCGCGGGTGGTCATCCCTTTGGCGTACAACGATAAAATCTGGTTATCCATCCCGGTAATCCGGGTCTGGTTCTTCTTCACCAGTTGCGGTTCAAAGGAACCGTCACGATCGCGCGGAGTACGCAGCGCCAGCGGGCCATCGCCAGTGGTAACGGTTTTTGTGGAATAGCCGTTGCGGGCGTTGGTACCCCGGTTTAGGCTGATTTTTATCGTAGCCGAGGTGATGGGTCATTTCGGCATTGAGAGCTGCTTCGACGCTGATTTTTTTCAGCAGCCGATCGAAGTGACTGAGATCTTCAGGGGTTTTGAGATTTTTGGCCAGTTCGTTAGCCAGAGCCTGCAACTGTTTTTCGTCCATAAATTAACCTGTTTTTGATGTTGGATTGAACATATCAAAATCAGGCAAATACACAAATATCTAAACAGGCTCAAAGTTAACTCGGGTGTATGGCTGAAGCTATTTCAGCACTTTCAAAATAACGGTCATGAAGGCAACGGCAGCAATCAGCATCCCTTCGACACGAACAGTCATCTGTAATTCCAATTTATTGAACCTGTTAGCATATCCTTACGGACATCGGCTATCTCTGTGAATAAGTCCTTACGGACATCGGCTATCTGCGCGTCGGTCTTCTCGAATCGGGCATCAACTTTATCAAACCTGGCGTCAATTTCCTTACGAACGTCGTCGAGGTCACGCTTGGTAGCCACATCCGCCACTTCATGAGACTTACGGACAGCAATAGAAATCGCCTTAGCTTGGTCTTTTGGCAACCCGGCATTTTCTAGCGTCTCGACGAATTCTTGAGTATCAAATGCGACTTGGCCCATGGGAAATCCTCCTGTTTAGGCCAAGTGTAGCGTATCCACCACATCAACGGAAGGAGTTACCGCCATGAACTACAACCAAACGCTTATCGTGCCTAATGGCATTGAACATTGGGAGCCGCGCATCACTGGCCTTGAAGTCTACTCTGGCGAGAGAGGCGAAATCATCCTGAAACCCACGAAAATGGGCGTTGCCACTACTCGCTGGCCGCTCACTGCAAAAATGCGTGAGGCATTCATAAAGATTCTGATGCAGGCGTAATCCCACCCACCACCCTATCGAGGCTCAACCATGCAATTGCAAAATCGGGAGTTCGCGCTCCCTGCCCTCGCTGAGCCTGAAATCAGGCCAGCAGAGAGCGATATAGCCACCTTGCGCCGTCAGGTCATCTCTGGTGACTGGACGCCCATCAACAACGGCACATGCACGTTAACCGACCTTGGCTTGCGGCATAACGGTAACGGCCTTGTTTGGCTGCACTCTGGCGTCTCTGTCCATGAGGCTGATAGCGATGCCGCGTTGACGGGAAGTGATAAAATATCGCATGAGTATCACAGGGGCTTACGCCCAGACAATATATTGAAAAGTAATGGTTATTTTGGTTTTGTGCATCCACATAAAATCGATGATTACTACCTGAATATCCTAACTAATAGCGCCACACGTGCCATTTTTGAGCAACGAAAGGATGGTAAGCCACTGGCAACTTTTGCCTTACAGTTCTCCGTCAACGAACGCAAGAAAGCGGCTGATGGTTGGGCGCTTTACCGTAATCCTATCCAACCGGACAAGTACACCATATTCGATACAAAGCGTTATTCGGGGCTGGCTTCAGTCTACGAACGTAAAGGTTGGAATCGTGAACCTGTAAACTATTTCGCGAAGATCATTACGGGATAACGCCGAGTTCGGCAAGTTAATGGGGCGGCTAGGATATGTGCCAGTGCGGACTCGCAAAATTAACGGGAAGTGGGAAACATTTTGGTTATACCGCTCGTCGCGTAAAGAATTCGCTGGCAATACCCCCTTGCGAGCAGAGAAGCCCTTGCCACGTAAGGCTTTTATTCCATTTGTGCAAGCGTCAGAACGTGAGCGCTTCGGCTTCAAACGCATCCCCGTCGATGGTAAATGGCTGCATGTCTACGCCGACCATATCCGCTTTCTGACGAAGAAACGCATCCGCATCGATGGGCGACAATTAACCGGCTATACAGCCAAAGGCATTAGCATGGAAATGCTGGGCTAAGGGGTATGTGCAGAAAAGCCCGCATTCCACAAGGGCTACAGCGATTTTGTGCAGCCCAGCAAGAAGTGAAATACAACAACACTGGCGGTGCCTGAAGGGACGTGCAATCCCAACAGACACCTAACCCAAAACCTACTGTAATAGGATTTGAGCTATGAAAAATAGTACAGCGCCCGCACGCGCATTGAAAGTGCAACCGTTCACCAGCAGCGAGGTTGTTCATTTTGCGTTCACCTCGAAGCATCGGATCACGCGTCAGAGTATCTACCGCCTTAATGTTGGGGGTGTGCTGGTTCCGGTCACATCCGATCACTGATTCCGATCGCCCGATCAGCGATTCCGATTCTGTCCGATCGCTCATCTTCTGTTCCGCCATACTCTGGAGACTTTTAGCTTCCGGGGGCATGGCATGGCACGTAAAAAGAAGAAAGCGAGAACGGAAATGTGCATCTATATTAATGTCTTACGTATGAAATTCGAGCAGCGTCGCTCGAATCGCACTATCGCAGCAGCGCTCGGCATAGGCTGTACTACCGTGCACGATATCCTCGGCCGATTCACGGTAGCTAACCTGGTCTGGCCATTGCCGGCGGAACTGTCCCCCGTCGACCTCGACCGCCTGCTCTATCCCGGCAAATCCGGAAAAGTTATCAATACTTTACCCAGCTGGCTTGATATCGATACCGAGTTAAGCCGCAAGGGCATGACCAAGCAGCTGCTCTGGATGGAATATCAGTCCGCCGTGGGCGGTGATGCCCTCGGTTACTCACAGTTTTGTGCACTGTTCCGTGACTGGAAAAAGAAGCAGCGGCGTTCCATGCGCATGGAGCACAAGGCTGGCGAAAAGCTCTTCATCGACTTCTGTGGCCCCACCGTACCTATCGTCAACCCTGCGACCGGTAGCGTACGCCAGGTCGCTATCTTCGTCGCTGCCATGGGCGTGTCAGGCTATGCGTATATCGAAGCCTGCGAAGGCCAGGACATGGCATCGTGGCTCAACGCCAATAGCCTCTGTCTGCACTTCATGGGTGGGGTTCCGGAGCTGATGATACCTGATAATCTGCGCAGCGCTGTCAGCACCCCTGACCGCTATGAGTCGGTCATAAACCAGAGCTACCAGGCGCTGGCAAATCACTATGAGACAGTGGTGCTACCGGCGCGCCCGAGAAAACCGAAAGACAAGGCGAAGGCAGAATCAACTGTGCAGCTGGTAGAACGCTGGGTTTTGGCCCGGTTGCGTAAACGTAGGTTCTACTCGCTGGCCGAACTCAACCAGGTGATACGAGAACTCAATCATGAGTTGAATCTGCGCCCGATGCGTCATTACGGCGGACAAAGTCGCCTTGAACGCTTCAAGCAGCTGGACAAACCGGCTCTTGGGCCTCTACCGCCCACACAATGGGAATACAGTGAGTATCTCGTTGCCCGAGTGGGACCTGATTACCACATAGACTACGGCAAAAACTGGTACTCGGTGCCGCATCCGCTGGTTGGCGAGCGCGTTGACGTCATCGCCACCCAACGGCTGGTGCAAATCCACCATAAGGGCGTCTGCGTGGCTACGCACCCTCGCAGCGATAATGCCTATAGGCACACGACTCAGGCGGCGCACATGCCGGCTAACCATAAGGGGCAGAGTCAGTGGACGCCGGAAAGGCTGTGCAGTTGGGCGCTGTCGGTGGGTGTGTGCACACTGAAAGTGGTCGAGTCCATCCAAAAGAGCAAAGCCCATCCGGAGCAGGCTTACCGCTCCGTGCTGGGGCTACTCAATCTGCAACGGCGCTATGAGACGACGCGACTGGAGAAGGCCTGCGCGCTGGCGTTGGAGAAAGGGTGCATTAACCGCTCTTTCATAGCCAACGTATTGAAACACGGTCGTGAAAGTGAGGTCACCCAGGACGGAGCCGGCGTATCAATGCTGGTTCACGAAAACCTCCGAGGTCCGGACAGTTATCACTAAGGAGAATAAATATGGATACACTGTTAATGGCTCTGCGAGAGCTGAAGTTGTCGGCAATGGTCCAGGCGTTGGAGACGCAACGCGAACTCCCGGGGAGTTATGGGGAGCTGGGGTTCGAGGAGCGGTTGTCGTTGATGGTAGAAGCGGAAAATTTGCATAGAAAAAACAACCATATATGCCGTATGCGACGGCAATCGCAAATGCGCTTGCAGGCAAAACCGGAAGATATCCGTTATATCCCTAGCCGAGGAGTGACACCGGAACAGATGCGAGATCTGCTAGGAGGACAATATCTGAAATATCAGAAAAGCATACTCATCACGGGGCCGACAGGTACGGGCAAAACCTGGCTCAGTTGTGCGCTTGGTGAGCAGGCATGCCGGCAGCAATATAGCGTGCGTTACTGGCGAGTGGGTCGGTTGCTGGCCCATCTTCACCAGTGTCAGGTAGACGGGACCTATCTAAAACAGCTTAAGCAGTTAGAAAAAATAGAGTTACTGATCTTGGACGACGTGGGCCTAGAATCAATAAGTCCGATGCAGGCAACGATGCTGTTGGAGGTGATGGAAGATCGCTACGACAAAAGCAGCAGCATCCTGATCAGTCAACTGCCGGTGAAAAAATGGTATGGACTGATAGAAAACCCCACGACAGCTGACGCGTTACTCGATCGGTTAGTACACCCCAGCTATAGACTGGAACTTAAAGGCGAATCACTACGCAAAGAGCAAGGAGTAGCCAGCACAGGAAAAATAGACTAAACCCGAGTCAGAAGATGAGCAAACACGTGATAGAATATCACTGGAATGGGTGATCGGAAAATATCGGAATAACTGATCGGATGTCGCCGGAACAGCTGATCGGATACGTCGGAATCTGCAGGGGTGCTGTATGAAGGGACCCTGTACACGATTCTGTGTAAATGCCTTTTCTCAGAAGTGACCGTCCAGGCGGTCACCGAACTCGATAATAAAGCGGCTCATTGCCATGCGCCAGTCCCTCAAAGGCATTGTCCATTTCTGTGAGGCCGCCTGTATCGCCAGCCACACCACCTTTTTCACTGCGTCGTCGGTCGGGAACACCTTGCGCTTTTTGATGGCATGCCGGATCACGCTGTTTAACGACTCGATGGCGTTGGTCGTGTAGATCACCTTGCGGATGTCCGTTGGGTAGGCAAAGAACGTGGCCAGATTGGCCCAGTTTGCCTGCCAGCTTCGACTTATTTGCGGGTAGCGGATGTCCCAGGCACTGGAGAACGCTTCCAGCGCCTGCAAGTCGGCTTCTTCCGTAGGGGCCTGATAAATAGCTTTCAGGTCGCGGGTGACGGCCTTGTAGTCCTTCCAGGAGACGAACCGCAGGCTGTTGCGCACCATATGCACGATACACAGCTGGAGCCGCGCCTCCGGATACACCGCGTTAATAGCGTCAGGGAAACCTTTCAGCCCGTCTACGCAGGCGATAAGGATATCGTTCAGGCCGCGGTTTTTCAGCTCTGTCAGCACGTTCAGCCAGAACTTTGCGCCTTCATTTTCGGCCAGCCACATACCTAGCAACTCTTTCTGGCCTTCGATGTTGATGCCCAGCGCCAGGAACACAGATTTGTTGATGATGCGGCTGTCCTGCCGGACTTTTAGAACGATACAGTCAAGATAAACAATGGGATAGACTGCATCCAGAGGCCGGTTTTGCCATTCGACAACCTGCTCCATGACCGCATCGGTGACCTTTGAAACCAGCGCCGGCGAGACATCGGCGTCATACAGCTCTTTGAACGCGGCGGCGATCTCGCGGGTGGTCATCCCTTTGGCGTACAACGATAAAATCTGGTTATCCATCCCGGTAATCTGGGTCTGGTTCTTCTTCACCAGTTGCGATTCAAAGGAACCGTCACGATCGCGCGGAGTACGCAGCGCCAGCGGGCCATCGCCAGTGGTAACGGTTTTTGTGGAATAGCCGTTGCGGGCGTTGGTCCCCGGTTTAGGCTGATTTTTATCGTAGCCGAGGTGATGGGTCATTTCGGCATTGAGAGCTGCTTCGACGCTAATTTTTTTCAGCAGCCGATCGAAGTGACTGAGATCTTCAGGGGTTTTGAGATTTTTGGCCAGTTCGTTAGCCAGAGCCTGCAACTGTTTTTCGTCCATAAATT
The DNA here is from genome assembly GCF_000517405.1 of Candidatus Sodalis pierantonius str. SOPE. NCBI lineage: Bacteria > Pseudomonadati > Pseudomonadota > Gammaproteobacteria > Enterobacterales > Bruguierivoracaceae > Sodalis > Candidatus Sodalis pierantonii. Next base: position 2,027,750 of record NZ_CP006568.1, read on the forward strand.
AACCTGTTTTTGATGTTGGATTGAACATATCAAAATCAGGCAAATACACAAATTTCTAAACAGGCTCGTATGAAGGTGTTCGACCCGACCCAGCACCCCGAGCTGCGCAACCTTTTTCCTGAACTGACGCCTGTTCAATTTGAAACATCGCTTCTTTTTTCTCTCGGTTGTTCACAGAAAGAAATTTCCTCATTTTGCTCAGTTGCTTACAAAGTCGTTAAACAAGCGATAGCAGAGGCAAAATCCAAATTTGAAACGCAATCATTAACGGGATTACTAACAGCATTTCATATTCGCTTAGTTCTATTTGCGTTATATGGTTGCCAAGGACAAAATGCGTCATACAAAAAAGGCTAGAAAAATATAGGTGTCTTTTAGGCACCTACGAATCCTTGCATAACAGCACAATACTGCCCACTCGTTAAGTAGTTAAATCTCTTTTCAAGGACGATATTTAATGAGTGGTACACGCCTAAAGCGGGAAGATATTTCTCCGCAGATCATACATATGTGTGAGAGCAACTCTAATCCCTGCCATATTCGTGATAGTGAATACCGCTATGTCTATATCAATCCGGCGATGGCTGAATTATTGGACTTGCCGAAAGGATTTAATATTGAAGGTAAGCTGATAACTGATATACCATCACTGGATGGCGGTCTTTTTAGAGGAAATTTACCGGCATGATAAAATCGTGATGAATAATAAAGCTACGCTATCTTTATTCATTACGAGCCTGTTTAGAAATTTGTGTATTTGCCTGATTTTGATATGTTCAATCCAACATCAAAAACAGGTTAATTTATGGACGAAAAACAGTTGCAGGCTCTGGCTAACGAACTGGCCAAAAATCTCAAAACCCCTGAAGATCTCAGTCACTTCGATCGGCTGCTGAAAAAAATCAGCGTCGAAGCAGCTCTCAATGCCGAAATGACCCATCACCTCGGCTACTATAAAAATCAGCCTAAACCGGGGACCAACGCCCGCAACGGCTATTCCACAAAAACCGTTACCACTGGCGATGGCCCGCTGGCGCTGCGTACTCCGCGCGATCGTGACGGTTCCTTTGAACCGCAACTGGTGAAGAAGAACCAGACCCGGATTACCGGGATGGATAACCAGATTTTATCGTTGTACGCCAAAGGGATGACCACCCGCGAGATCGCCACCGCGTTCAAAGAGCTGTATGACGCCGATGTCTCGCCGGCGCTGGTCTCAAAGGTCACCGATGCGGTCATGGAGCAGGTTGTTGAATGGCAAAACCGGCCTCTGGATGCAGTCTATCCCATTGTTTATATTGACTGTATCGTTCTAAAAGTCCGGCAGGACAGCCGCATCATCAACAAATCTGTGTTCCTGGCGCTGGGCATCAACATCGAAGGCCAGAAAGAGTTGCTAGGTATGTGGCTGGCCGAAAATGAAGGCGCAAAGTTCTGGCTGAACGTGCTGACAGAGCTGAAAAACCGCGGCCTGAACGATATCCTTATCGCCTGCGTAGACGGGCTGAAAGGTTTCCCTGACGCTATTAACGCGGTGTATCCGGAGGCGCGGCTCCAGCTGTGTATCGTGCATATGGTGCGCAACAGCCTGCGGTTCGTCTCCTGGAAGGACTACAAGGCCGTCACCCGCGACCTGAAAGCTATCTATCAGGCCCCTACGGAAGAAGCCGGCTTGCAGGCGCTGGAAGCGTTCTCCAGTGCCTGGGACATCCGCTACCCGCAAATAAGTCGAAGCTGGCAGGCAAACTGGGCCAATCTGGCCACGTTCTTTGCCTACCCAACGGACATCCGCAAGGTGATCTACACGACCAACTCCATCGAGTCGTTAAACAGCGTGATCCGGCATGCCATCAAAAAGCGCAAGGTGTTCCCGACCGACGACGCAGTGAAAAAGGTGGTGTGGCTGGCGATACAGGCAGCCTCACAGAAATGGACAATGCCTTTGAGGGACTGGCGCATGGCAATGAGCCGCTTTATTATCGAGTTCGGTGACCGCCTGGACGGTCACTTCTGAGAAAAGGCATTTACACAGAATCGTGTACAGGGTTTTCATTACCACTGCTTTTGGCCGCTTTGTTGAATAAATCCGAAATTTGTGACGACTTCCTTCCTATCAGGGCGATTGTTACATGATGCGGACGCTGTTTGGCATTCCTAACAGTGTGATCCGGTTGAGTGCTTTAACCATTGCCATTGCCTCACCTACCTGCGCGTCATAGTCATGCAGACTCAGATGACCACCCAGAAGTGTTTTAAACCGGAACATGGCCGTTTCAGCCAGTGAACGCCGGTGATAACCTACTTTCTTTTTCCAGGTATCGTTATTGCCGCTCAGATGCTGATTTGCCACCGCATGATTACGCTCATGGTATCGAGCTGGCCAATATTGCGCACCACTTCGCGGTGGGATAAGCGGCTTTATTTTTTTCCTCAGCAGAGCATCATGACAGTAACGCGTATCGTAAGCACTGTCAGCCGACGCTTCCCTGATTTTCCGGTGGGTTTGGTTAATCAGCCCGGGCAGCGCCTGCGCATCTGTCGTACCGCTTAGCGATAAATCGGCACAGATAATTTCATGTGTCACGCTATCTACTGCCAGATGAAGCTTGCGCCATACTCTGCGCCTCTCAGCCCCATGCTGCCTGACTTTCCATTCGCCTTCGCCGAAGACTTTCAGGCCGGTGCCATCGATGACCAGGTGTGAGATTTCGCCGCGGGTTGGCGTTTTTATGCTGATGTCGACGGTTTTTGCTCGCCGGCTGACCAGAGAGTAATCTGGGCAGCGCAGCGACAGCCCCATCAGTTTAAAAATCGAGTCAACGAAACCCTGTAACGCCCGGAGCGAAAGGTTAAACACGCGCTTTATCATCAGAACCGTGGTAATGGCCATATCGGTGTAGTGAAGCGGCCGGCCACGATGTTCAGGTGGTGTACTCTCAGTCCATGCAGCAATGGCTGACTCATCAAGCCATACTGTCAGGTCCCCCCGCTGCCTGAGCGCATTGTTATATGCGGGCCAGTTGGTAATTTTAAACTTTTGCTTTGCCATGGGGACCTGATGTTGAAACGAATGTAGTGATCAGAGCCGCCAGTCACCTAAAAGTTCGATTTATTCAACAAAGCCCCGGAAAAAGGCAAAATCAGCAGCTCCGGTTCCGAGGCGGGTTTGCAACCCCAGTACGGGGTTCCCCTATGGCGTGACCCTAGAGGCCTTTTTATCGCCCTTTGGTTTACCCTGCAAGCAGCCCGCCTGGGGCTATATCGCCGGTGTGGATCTGAAGACCCATACTATTGCCTGGAAGCACCGTATCGGCACGGTACGCGACAGTTCTCCGCTGCCGCTGCCTTTTAAAATGGGGATGCCGATGCTGGGCGGACCGATCGCCACCGCCGGTAACCTGTTGTTTATCACCGCAACGGCGGACAATTACATCCGCGCGTTTGATGCCACCAGCGGTAAACCGCTGTGGCAAGACCGTTTGCCGGCCGGCGGCCAGTCCACGCCAATGACCTATGAGGTCAACGGTAAGCAATATGTCGTCACCGCCGCGGGGGGACACGGTTCTTTCGGCACCAAGCTGGGGGACTATATCATCGCCTACGCGCTGCCGGACGAGAAATAAGCGCCTGCCTAAGCCAGTGAAAACACCGGGGCCGATAGCGATATCGGCCCTTTTTTCATCTGTAAAGGCGCAAGTCGCCGGTGCGCGCACTGCCCCGCTGCACCGTGGCGGTGGCTGGCACGGCATGCCGGTCCTTGCGCCTCCTGAGGCACACCCGGCACGCGTGTTGCAGGTTTTGCACGCGCAGGCCGGACCTTTCACCCGTCCTGGCGCCGATTTTCCGGCCGCGGAGGGCAGCAGGTTGCAAAAATCGCTTACGCTGCCCGAGACGCGGCACGCCCTCGTCCTACGCGCGTCCCGTCGTGGATTATAGTTAAAGGAATCAGCGGGTGAACCAGCGGGCGATGCCGGACGGCGGATCACCTTATGTCGCGCGATACCGCGCAAAAAGCGCAAGGGTACCCTGGCGTCTGGCGCTGTTGGGCCTACAACCCGCGCCGCGCAGCCCGCCCGTAGCGGTATAGGCAATTGATCGTGGCAGTGTGCGAGTGTATGCTCAGGGCAATTTTTTTACCGTAACTCTTTTAGCTTGCCTCAAAGATGAGGGTAGCTCGGTTTAGGCGCGCGACGTTAGCCTGACGAGCCTCGTCCATCCTATGGCGAAAAGGATGTATGTTACTTCCCGTTATTATGGCCGGTGGAACCGGCAGCCGTCTGTGGCCGATGTCACGCGAGCTTTATCCCAAGCAGTTTCTCACCCTGCACGGCGATCATTCCATGTTGCAGGAAACGGTGCTGCGCCTGGAAGGGCTCAATACCCGCCAGCCGTTGGTGATTTGTAATGAGGAACACCGTTTTCTGGTGGCGGAACAGCTGCGGCAAATCGACAAGCTGTCGCAAAATATCATCTTGGAACCGGTGGGGCGCAATACGGCCCCGGCCATCGCATTGGCCGCTTTGAGCGCCATCGTTGACGGTGATGATCCGCTGCTATTAGTGCTGGCGGCCGATCACGTGATTGAGGATGAGAAGGCGTTTCATCGCGCTATTCAGCAGGCGCTCCCTTACGCCCGCAACGGCAATCTGGTGACGTTCGGTATCGTGCCCAGCGCGCCGGAGACAGGGTACGGTTATATTCAGCGCGGTGAGGCACAAAACGATGCGGCGGTTTTCCAGGTGCATCGGTTCGTGGAAAAACCGGATCGGGCGACGGCGGAACGTTATATCGCCAGCAGCGAATATTACTGGAATAGCGGCATGTTCCTGTTTCGCGCTAAAAAATACCTCAGCGAGCTCGGTAAATTCCGCCCAGATATTCTCGCTGCCTGTGAAAAAGCCATCGAATCGCCGCAGGCGGATAGCAATCAGGAGTTTATTCGCATCGACAAAGACGAATTCATCACCTGTCCCGATGATTCGGTGGATTATGCGGTGATGGAAAAAACCGCCGACGCCATGGTGGTACCGCTGGATGCCGGTTGGAGCGATGTGGGATCCTGGTCGGCGCTGTGGGAAGTCAATCAAAAGGACGACAGGCAAAATGCCCTTACCGGCGATGTTTTTCTGCACAATACCGCCAATTGCTACATCAATACCGATGAGAAAATGGTGACGGCCATCGGCGTGAACAACTTGGTGATTGTGAACACCAAAGATGCGGTGTTGGTCGTCGATAAGGATAAGGTGCAGGACGTCAAGAAAGTGGTGGAATATCTGAAAACCCACGCCCGCAGCGAATATCGCCGTCATCGTGAGTCCTATCGCCCGTGGGGACGCATTGACACCGTGGTCAATGAAGCTCGCTACAACGTCAATCGCATTACCGTCAAACCGGGCGGGATGTTTTCGCTACAGATGCATCATCACCGCACCGAGCACTGGGTAGTGCTATCCGGCACAGCACGGGTGACGGTGGAGGACAAGTCTTATTTACTGACCGAGAACCAGTCCACCTTCATTCCCGTCGGGTCGGTACACAGTTTGGAAAACCCGGGGAAAATTCCGCTGGAACTCCTGGAGATCCAATCCGGCTCCTATCTCGGTGAAGACGATATCATCCGTCTGCGCGATCCTTATGGCCGCTGCTGATTGCAGGCGCCGCGGCGGCGGCGACGGATTTCAGGATTAATCTGCTGTCTGGCCGGGGCGCCCTGTTTTACCCTCGTGCCTGCGGAGCCACGGAGCCGATAGTGGCAATGCCCTGATAAAAGAAATGCCGTATCTCTTTCCTGCGTGTTTAGGGGACTATCTCGCCGTTCATGCCCGCGGCTTTCGGGCGATTCGCGCGCGGGCGGCAGGGGTGCGACTCGGTGAGGGCAGGGACGAGAAACCAACGCCGATAAAGGCGCCGTCCGGCGGGCAGCGAGAAATCCCATCTGGTGACGCTGTCGCGGTAGATGATAGAATTGATTGAATGATACTGCTGTCGAAAACATTTTGAGGGAAACATGGCTGTTTTATCCTGCTTTAAGGCCTATGACATTCGGGGAAGATTGGGTGCAGAGCTCAATGAGGATATTGCTTATCGCATCGGCCGCGCCTACGGCGAGCTGCTCAAGCCGCGCAGTATGGTCATCGGCGGCGATGTGCGCTTGACCAGCGAGGGTCTAAAACAGGCCCTGGCGCGCGGATTGAACGATGCCGGCGCTGACGTCCTGGATATCGGCATGAGCGGTACGGAAGAGATTTATTTCGCCACCTCCCATTTGGGGGTGGACGGCGGGATTGAGGTGACGGCCAGCCATAATCCGATGGACTATAACGGCATGAAGCTGGTGCGCGAGCAGTCCCGTCCCATTAGCGGCGATACCGGCCTGCGCGACATCCAGCGTCTGGCCGAAGAGAGCGCGTTCGGGCCGGTGGCGCAGGTGCGCGGCAGCCTGTGCCGCGTCGATGTGCTGTCGGCCTATGTAGATCACCTGCTGGGGTTTATTGACCTCGCCCGGTTTCGTCGCCCGATGACGTTGGTCATTAACTCGGGCAATGGCGCCGCGGGGCATGTGGTGGACGCACTGGAGGCGCGGTTCCAGGCCGCGGGCGCGCCGGTGTCCTTTGTGAAACTGCATCACCAGCCGGACGGTCATTTTCCCAACGGCATTCCCAATCCGCTGCTGCCTGAATGCCGCCAGGATACCACCGACGCCGTGAACGCCGCTGGCGCCGATATGGGCATTGCTTTCGACGGCGATTTCGACCGTTGCTTTTTATTCGATGAGCAGGGGGGGTTTGTTGAAGGCTATTACATCGTCGGTCTGCTGGCGGAAGCCTTTTTACACAAGCATCCCGACAGCAAGATTATCCACGATCCCCGCCTGACCTGGAACACCGAGGATATCGTTACCCGCGCCGGCGGCACGCCGGTGATGTCGAAAACCGGCCATGCGTTTATTAAGGAACGCATGCGCGCGGAGAATGCGATTTACGGCGGGGAAATGAGCGCCCACCACTATTTCCGCGATTTCTTCTATTGCGACAGCGGGATGATCCCGTGGCTGCTGGTGGCGGAGCTGATGGCGGTGCGGGGGCAATCCCTGAGCCAACTGGTGGGCGAACGTATGCGCGCCTACCCGGCTTCGGGTGAAATCAATCGCCAGTTGGTCGATGTGCCGGCGGCGATTGCCGCGGTGCTGGATCATTACCGTGATGCGGCGCTGGCAATCGATCGCACCGATGGCATCAGCGTGGTGTTTGCCGATTGGCGTTTTAATCTGCGCAGTTCCAATACCGAACCGGTGGTACGGCTGAACGTCGAGTCGCGGGGCGACACTGCCCTGATGAAGGATAAAACCCGGGAAATTCTTGCCATACTGACTGGAACGCACTGATGCTCAATGCCCTATTCGGTAGCATTTCCCGCTACCGCGGCTTTATTATTGATAGTATCCGCCGGGATTTTCAGTCTCGCTATCAAAAAAGCAGCTTTCTCGGTGCGCTATGGCTGATTTTGCAGCCGGTGGCCATGATTTCGGTGTATACGCTGGTGTTTTCTTCACTGATGCGCGCGCGTATGCCCGATATGAATACCCCCTTCGCCTATAGTATTTACCTGTGCTCGGGCGTGCTGACCTGGGGATTGTTTACCGAGACGTTAAACGGCTTGGTGAATGTGTTTCTCAATAATGCCAACATACTTAAGAAACTCAATTTTCCACGTATTTGCCTGCCGATCATCGTGTCGGTATCGTCGTTAATCAATTTTTTGATTATCTTCGCCCTTTTCGTGCTGTTTATGGTTGTTTCCGGCACGTTTCCCGGCTGGATCTTCTTTGCCATTATCCCCGTGCTGTTGGTACAGATGATGTTCACCGTGGGTTTGGGAATTATATTAGGCGTGATGAATGTGTTTGTGCGCGACGTGGGGCAGTTTGTCGTCATTTTGCTACAGTTCTGGTTTTGGTTCACGCCCATCGTTTACGCCGCGCGTACGCTTCCCGAATGGGCCCGCGCCACGATACGCTTTAATCCGATGGCGACCCTGGTGGAGTCATATCAAAATGTCCTGCTCTATCATCATATGCCTGACTGGTTGGCGCTGGCGCCGGTTACGGCTGTCGCCCTGGTGTTGTTTGCCATCGGCTGGCGGATGTTTCAGCGACATGCGGCCGATATTGTGGATGAGATTTAATGACCCGTATTGAAGTCACTCAGGTCGGCAAGGCCTATAAATACTACGCCTCAAAATGGCATCGGTTAGTGGAAAAACTGGGGCCGCTTTCCGTCGAGCGCCATAGCAAAAAATGGGTGCTGAAAGATATCTCCTTTACCGTACAGGCCGGCGAGTCGGTAGGCATCGTCGGCGTTAATGGCGCCGGCAAAAGCACGTTGCTGAAGCTGCTTACCGGCACCACGAAACCCACTACCGGCAAAATTACCCTGCACGGGCGTGTCGCGGCGCTGCTGGAATTGGGGATGGGATTTCATCCCGATTTCTCCGGCTGGCAAAATGTCTATATGTCCGGTTTAATGATGGGCTATAGCCGTGAAATGATAACGAGCCTGATGGCGGATATCGAGAAATTCGCCGATATCGGCGACTATATCGATCGGCCGGTGCGCATCTACTCCAGCGGTATGCAGATGCGGCTGGCGTTCGCGGTAGCGACCGCGTCGCGGCAGGATATTCTTATTGTCGATGAGGCCCTGTCGGTCGGGGATTCTCGCTTCCAAGCCAAATGTTTTGCCCGGATCGCCGACTTTAAGCGTCAAGGCACCACGCTGTTGCTGGTTTCCCATAGCGCCGGCGATATCGTCAAGCATTGCGACCGCGCTATTTTTCTCAAAAATGGCGCCATCGAGCTTGACGGCTCAGCCCGTGATGTCACCAACCGCTATTTGGATGAGCTGTTTGGTAAACAAGCCGACGCAGCGGTGGAACCGGTGCCGGCGGACAGTCCGTTGGGATTGACGTTGACCGCCCAAGGCGATCTCTTCGCCAGCCGCCGCGGTTATCGCGCGGAAGAGTATCGCTGGGGGCAGGGCGGCGCGAAAATCATCGATTTCGATATTCAGGCGGGTGGCGAACATTACCCCGCCGCCATTGATAGCACTAGCCAGACGGACTTACATGTCAAAGTGTTGTTTGAGCGGGACTTTGACAGCGTAGTGCCGGGTATGCTGATAAAAAGTCTTGAAGGGCTATTCTTATACGGCACGAATTCATTTCTTTGCTCTCAGGGCCGAGAGCATATTTCGGTGAAAGCAGGGGAAGTCAGAGTGTTTACTTTTAGTTTCCTGATGAATCTCAATCAGGGCGACTATTTACTCTCTTGCGGGATCTCTGCCGGTAATCCTCTCGGCGAGATGGTGCCATTAGATCGGCGATATGACGCGATCATGTTGCACGTCAGCCGCAAGGTGGAATTCTGGGGTCTTATTGATCTGGCATCGACATTTAAAAGTCATTCATAAAAAGGCTATGTGAAAGCAATGAGTAAAAATGTGCAGCAGCTGGTGGTGGAACTGCCTGAGGTGTATCAGACCATTTATGGGCATCCGGAATGGGCGCAGGCGGCGTCGCGGGACTGCTATGATCGTATTGATACCCTTGGCGCCATCTATGATCAATTGGCCGCGAAGCTCGGCCGACCATTGCGGGTGCTGGATCTGGGCTGTGCCCAGGGCTTCTTTTGTTTGAGCCTGGCCGAGCGCGGCGCCACCGTCAAAGGCGTGGATTTCCAAGAGGAAAATATCGCGGTGTGCCGCGCGCTGGCCGATGAAAACCCACAATTGGACGCCTCTTTCGCCACCGGCCGCATTGAGGAGGTCATCAATGCGCTGGAGCCCGGTCAATATGATCTGGCTATCGGCCTGAGCGTGTTCCATCACATCGTTCATCTTCACGGCGTGGCGCGGACGCAGCGCTGGCTGGCCCGTCTCGCTTCCTGCACCGAAGCCATGATCCTGGAGCTGGCGCTACGCGGGGAACCGCTATATTGGGGACCTTCTCAGCCGGCGGACCCGCGCGAATTGCTGCGCGATTGCGCTTTCTTTCACGAAATCGCGCGTTTTAACACGCATCTCTCCGCTATTTATCGCCCGCTGTACGTGGTCAGTCAACATTGGCTGCTGCTAGAGGGACATTGTGAGGTCATCGAGCAGTGGCGTGATGCGCCTTATACCGAGGCACAGGAGGTCCACCACGGCAGCCGCCGCTACTATTTTGGCAAAAACTATTTCTGTAAGGTTATCAATTTCAACCTGGCTGACGGTAGCCTGCTGGAGGCGGAAAACCAACGCAATCAGGACGAACTGCGGCGCGAATGCGCCTTTCTTAGCGCACCGCCGTCGGGCTTCGTTGCGCCGGCTTTGCTCGGGCATGGCATAAGCGACAGCGAAGGATGGCTGATAACGGAACGGCTGGAGGGCGAATTACTGCGGGACCGGTTATTGCGCGAAGACGGGCTGGATAAGGCGCGTATCATCGGCGAGCTGCTGGAGCAACTGACGCTTTTGGAGCAGGCCGGTCTTTATCATGACGATTTGCGCAGTTGGAATGTCCTTATCAATCATAAAGACGAGGTGCGCCTCATCGATTACGGCTCGATTGGCGCCGAAAAAACCGATTGTGTCTGGCCATACGATCTTTTTCAGTCCTGGTTTATTTTTGTCAACGAACTGTTCAATCTGCCAGCGACAAAACTCGACCTGCTTCGCCCCTTTGCCCTTAGCCCGTTCAATGTGCCGGAACCCTTTCGCCACTGGCTGTTTGCCGCCTGGCGTCAGCCGGCGCAGACCTTAACCTTCGTCAAGCTACAGGCGCTATTTGCGCAGCGCGAACAGTTGCCGGCCTGTGCAGAGAACGAGACCGGCATGGAGCGCTGGGTGGCGGCTATGGAATCAGGTCTACAACAACTGCAACTGCATGTGCATCATCTGCCGGGTGACAGCGTGGCGCCGCCGCCAAGCAGCGATTTTGGCGCCCCTTTTGAAGACCTGTTACGCCGTACCGAGAGGCTCGAACAGCAAATGGCCGAGCAGCTTGAGCGCCAGCGGGACAGCGACGATCGGCTGGCGGCCGTTTTGAGCAGCCGATCTTGGCGTTTGATGCCCCCATATCGCTATGCGGGGTTGCAGTACCATTTGCTACGTCAGCACGGTGTCAAAGGCCGCGCCCGCCATGCCGCCAAACGGGCGTTACGAGCGGGTTATGCGCAGATTCACCGGCGTCCGGCACTGAAATCTTGGGTCATCAATACCCTCCATAAAAGCGGATACTACCCCCAGGCGCGGCAGCTTTTTCAGCGTTTATTTCCACTCTCTCATTCCGTAGAGGAAGGGATGCAGCAGGCAACACACGATGCCCAACGCGCGCGCTTATCGGCGCAATTGAACGAGATGGACAGCGTGCCCGAAGAGGTGCGAAATATTTATCAGCAGCTGAAAAAATAAAAGGTAACATCAGTGCACATTCTTATTGACGTCCAGGGTTTGCAGTCGGCAAGTAAATATCGCGGTATCGGCCGTAGCACGTTGGCGATGAGCCGAGCCATCATCCGCAATGCCGGCGAGCATCGGGTAAGTATTCTGCTCAATGGCATGTTCTCTCTGGATAATATCCGCGAAGTGCGTCAGGCATATCAAGATGTGCTGCCGGCCAGTGAAATTTATACCTTTGCCGCGCAGGGGCCGTTGGCGGCCTGCGATGCCGCCAACGCAGAACGCAACCGCGCCGCGCATATCAGCCGCGATGTCGCTATTGCCCATATCAATCCTGATGTCGTGTTCGTCATCAGTTTTTTTGAAGGGCATGTGGATGAATATATCGTATCGATCCCCGACTATCCGGTGACATGGCGCACGGTTTGCGTCTGCCACGATTTGATCCCGCTATTGAATCCAGAAACCTATCTGGCTGATATCAATTTCCGCCAATTCTATACCAACAAGCTGCATGAATATGAACGCGCCGACGCGATTTTCACCATTTCCGCCTCGGCGGCTGAGGAGGTGAAAGAATACACCGCTATCGATCTGTCGCGGGTAATCAATATCTCCTCCGCCGTAGAGCCGGAGTTTCGCGTGCTTTCGCTTACGCCAGAGCAAAAGCAGGTTTTTCGCCAGCGTTATCGCTTGCCGGACACATTTATGATGACGTTGGCCATGATCGAGCCGCGCAAAAACATTGAGGCGCTTATTGAAGCCTATAGTCAATTACCCGAACCGTTGCGCAATGACTGCCCATTGGTGCTGGCTTGTAAAATTCGTCCGGTCGAACTGGCTCAAATTCAACGGCTGTGCGCGAAATGTGGACTGACGTCCGAACAGGTGTTGTTTACCGGTTATGTGCCCGACAGTGATTTAATCACCCTGTACAACCTTTGTAAGCTGTTTATTTTCCCTTCACTCCATGAAGGTTTTGGTTTGCCGCCGCTGGAGGCGATGAGCTGCGGCGCGCCGACGCTTTCGTCGAATGCGACCAGCCTGCCGGAAGTGATTGGTTGGCCGGAGGCGATGTTTGACCCGACGAGTCTCCAAGCTATGCGCGATAGCATGCTACGTGCGCTTGAAGATGAGGATTTTTATCAGCGGTTGCAGGATCATGCCCTGACGCAGGCGGCAAAATTCTCCTGGGACCGCACCGCCCAACTGGCACTGGCGGGATTTGAACAGGTCATGACGCGCCAGGTACCGACGCCGGCGGCGGACGCCAGGCAATTCACTGCCGAAGCCATCCGCCGTTTAGCGGAAACGGTAACCCTGAACCCAGAGACCGACCGCTTGGGCGTAGCTTGGGCGCTGGCGCAGAATGCCTTCAGTGAGCAAACGCCACGGTTGTGGGTTGATGCCACCACGCTGATGACGCAGGGCGATACGGCGGCGACAGCCCAGACGCGCCGGCTGATATCGACATTGCTGGCGACAGAACCGTCGGATTACTCGGTACACGTCGTCTATTGCCTGCACAATAGCGGCTATCGTTATGCCGTGGTCAACCCGGACGGCGACCTTGCTCCCGCCCGTGCGCAAGATGTGCCGGTGATTTTCACCCAGCAGGATGTGCTGCTGGTGGCCGAACCACGGGACCCTGTGAGCGCCAGGCAGCAGGCGGAGCTGGATGCGCTCATTAGGGCAGGAACGCAAGTGGTGTTCTGGCTTCCCGATGACGCATTTGCCGCGGCGTGGCTTGCGGCCCCGCAAGAGGCATGTCCGCCGGAGGGGGCAGGGCTACGCGCGATGCTCCGCTATGCCGACACTATTTTTTGCCCTTCAGACGCTATTGCGGCGGAACTGGAGCGCCGCAGGGCGCAATGGGCGAACGAGATTGCCCTGAACGCGACGCTCAAGATTGACAGTCTGGAGGCTGACGCTATCCTCGCCGCCGGAGACGACATCCATCAGTTGATTGCTCGGTTACCGCTTGCTGCCCCGAGGAAATAAGTGCGGGCGCACGACGGCCGGCGCGGCGGGTAAAACGATTACTGGGTCAACGAAGCCAGCCCGGCGCCGATCGCTTTCAGGATTAGGATCTCACGCATGAAGATAATGTTTGCTACCGATGCGATAAAATATCCGTTAACCGGGATTGGCCGTTATGCATTGGGGCTTGTGCACCAGCTAGAGCGTATGCCGGAAGTGGAAGAACTGCGGTTTTTTAACCGACTGAAGGTTCAGACTTCCCTGCCGGACTACTTACCTGCGTTGGCTTCACCTTCCCGGCCTTGGCAACAATGGCTACAGCGGCGTAGCGCGTTGATAGAAATGTACCGGCTCGTGTTTCCGCTATGCCAAAGAGTGGGGTTGCGCAATTATCGCGATTACATTTACCACAGCCCGAACTATTATCTGCCGGTGGGCATGCCGCGTTCGCTTACCACTTTCCATGATATTTCCATTTTTACCTGTCCTGAATACCACCCGTCAGAACGGGTGCGGTATTTACGTAAAGCGATGCTATCCAGTCTGCGGCGCGCCAGCCGGGTGATTACCGTTTCCGACTTCTCCAAAAATGAACTGGCGGCGTATTTTAATTATCCGATCGAAAAAATTGATGTTACGCCCTTGGCCTGCGGCACGTCGTTTTATCCTCGCGTCGAGGATGCGGTGGCGCCGCTCTTGTCGCGGTTGGGAATAGGATATCGTGGGTATACTTTATTTACCGGCACCATTGAACCACGCAAAAATTTATCGGTGCTGCTCAATGCCTATGAGCAGCTTCCGCTAACGCTGCGGCAGCGTTTTCCGCTGGTGATAAGCGGTTATAAAGGCTGGGGTAGCGGCGCTCTACATCAGCGCTTTGAACGCGGCAGCCGCGAAGGTTGGGTTAACTATCTGGGTTATGTGGCGCAAGAGGAACTGCCGATTTTATTTGCCGCCGCCCGCTTATTTGTGTTTCCCTCATTATATGAAGGATTCGGCTTACCGGTATTGGAGGCCATGGCGTCGGGCGTGCCGGTGGTCTGCTCCAACGTCGCATCGCTGCCGGAGGTGGCGAATGATGCGGCGTTGACCTGTGATCCTCGGGATGTCGACGCCTTAAGCGCGGGGATCGCGCGGGGGTTGCAAGACGAGGCGTGGCGTGCTGAGGCCGTGAACGCCGGTCTGGCGCGCGCGCAAATGTTCTCCTGGCAGCGCTGCGCTCAGGATACGATTAAAACTTATTTTAAGGTTTAATGTGGTCTATGCTGAAAGTCTTACATTTTTATAAAACCTACTATCCCGACTCTTACGGCGGCATTGAGCAGGTGATTTTTCAGCTGTGCGAAGGCGCCCCCGCGTACGGTATCGATTCCACCGTGCTGGCGTTGAGCCCGCGCGGTCACTGTGAACCCAAGCCGCTGGGGCAGCATCATACCGCCTACAGCGCCGTCAATTTTGAATTTGCCTCGACGCCGTTTTCATTTGGTGCTATCGCGCGTTTTCGCCAGCTGGCGGCCGAATCCGATGTGGTCCATTTCCATTTTCCCTATCCTTTCATGGATATGGTGCATTTTTTGGCGGCGAATAATAAACCGACCGTGGTCACCTACCATTCGGATATAGTGAAACAAAAATTCATCCTGCAGATGTATACCCCCCTGATGCGCCATTTTCTCGGCGATGTCGATCGTATCGTCGCCTCGTCGCCGAATTATGTCGCCACCAGCCCCATTTTGCAGCGCTACCTGGCCAAAGTGTCGGTGATCCCGTTTGGTCTCGATCGCGCATCCTATCCGCCGGCAGACAAGGCGCGCGAGGCGCAGTGGCGCAACCGGTTCGGTGAGCGTTTTTTTCTGTTCATCGGCGCGTTTCGCTACTACAAAGGATTGCATACGCTGATCGAAGCGGCGCGCAGCGCGCCTTATCCTATTGTATTGATTGGCGTGGGGCCGATGGAGGCCGAGTTGAAAAAACGCAGCGCCGAATTGGGGCTGAATAATATCCATTTTCTCGGCGCCTTACCGGACGTGGACAAAGCCGCGTTGCTGGAGAGTTGTTATAGCGTGGTATTCCCGTCCCATTTACGGTCCGAGGCGTTTGGCATTACGCTCTTGGAGGGGGCGATGTACGGTAAGCCGCTCATCAGCTGTGAAATCGGCACCGGCACCACCTATGTCAATATTCATCGGCAAACCGGCCTGGTGGTGTCGCCGGCGGAGCTGGCCGATGCCATGCGTCAGCTTTGGCAAAATCCCGCCCAGGCGCGGCGCTATGGCGAACAGGCGCTCGAGCGTTTCAACGCCTTATTTACTTCAACGCGGATGGTCAGTAGCTATGCTGATATCTACCGCGAGCTGGTGGGCCACGACAAAGGATAGCGTTCCTATCGCACCAATCACTACCCGCGAGACACTTGCTTAGGTTAACATATAATATACATATAGACCTGTCCGCCGCGCGGCGGCGGCAGAGGATCATCCTTACTACAGGAGTTGCTTAATGTCCACACAACAGATAGGTGTCGTCGGTATGGCGGTCATGGGGCGCAACCTGGCGCTTAACATTGAAAGCCGCGGTTACAGCGTATCCATTTTCAACCGGTCGCGCGAAAAGACCGATGAAGTGATCGCTGAAAACCCGGGGAAAAAGCTGGTGCCCTATTATAGCGTAGAGGAATTTGTCAATTCGCTTGAGAAACCGCGACGTATTCTGTTGATGGTCAAAGCCGGGGAAGGCACCGATAAAACCATCGAGTCGCTAAAACCGTTTTTGGAAAAAGGCGACATCCTCATCGATGGCGGCAACACCTTCTATAAAGACACCATCCGCCGCAACCGCGAGCTGTCGGAGGAAGGGTTCAACTTTATCGGCACCGGCGTTTCCGGCGGTGAAGAGGGCGCGCTGAAAGGGCCGTCGATTATGCCGGGCGGACAGAAACACGCCTATGAGCTGGTGGCCCCCATTCTAGAGAAAATCGCCGCGTGCGCCGATGGCGAAGCCTGTGTGACCTATATCGGTCCCGATGGCGCCGGCCATTATGTCAAAATGGTGCATAACGGTATCGAATACGGCGACATGCAGCTGATTGCTGAAGCCTATGCGCTGCTGAAGAATGCGCTGGGTTTGAACAATGAGCAACTGGCCAGCACCTTTAGCGAATGGAACAAAGGCGAGCTGAGCAGCTACTTGATTAATATCACAAAAGATATCTTCACCAAAAAGGATGAGCAGGGCCAATTCCTGGTGGACGTCATTCTCGATGAGGCGGCTAACAAAGGCACCGGCAAATGGACCAGCCAGAGCTCGCTGGATTTAGGCGAGCCGCTGAGTCTGATTACCGAATCGGTGTTTGCCCGCTATTTGTCATCCCTGAAGCAGCAGCGCGTGGCGGCGTCCAAGGTGCTTACCGGTCCGCAAACTGAATCGTTCAGTGGTGATAAAACGGACTTTATCGAGAAAGTGCGCCGTGCGCTCTATTTAGGCAAAATAGTTTCCTATGCGCAGGGTTTTTCCCAGTTGAAAGCCGCCTCGGATGAAAATCAGTGGGATCTGAATTACGGCGAAATCGCGAAGATTTTCCGCGCCGGCTGCATTATCCGGGCGCAGTTCTTGCAAAAAATTACCGATGCCTATGCTCAGGATCCGGCGATCGCTAACCTGTTGCTGGCGCCGTACTTTAAGAAGATTGCCGATGACTATCAACAGGCGCTGCGCGATGTTGTGGCCTATGCGGTTCAGCACGGCATTCCGACGCCGACCTTCTCCGCCGCTATCGCTTACTATGATAGCTATCGTTCCGCCGTGCTGCCGGCCAACCTGATCCAGGCCCAGCGCGACTATTTTGGCGCCCATACCTACAAGCGTATCGATAAGGAAGGGGTGTTTCATACGGAATGGCTGGAATAAGGGCAACCTGCGCCACGCAGGCATGATAAGCGACTAACGAACGAAGCCAGGGCCGGGGATAATCCCTTGCCTGGTGGCATCTTGAACAGTGACACCGGCCGGTTATTCCGGCCGGTTTTTTTTGCCGCGGCGGCCGCGAAGGTGAATTGAAACGAGTCAATTAAGGTGAAACCGTGATATTTAAGGTCAACAGCCCTGGCTATACTGGCCGCCTTGGCCTGGAAAGGCCTTTAACAGAAAGGAATCATGCATGCTTAGCTCGTTTTTAACTTACCGCGGCGGCGCTCGGCATCACTCCGCACCCAGTGGCAGTGGGCCGGCAGAGCGTGGCGGTGGGGACGCCGTTATCACCGCGCACGCTGGAGAAAAAAAACCGCATATCAGTACGCTACGGGCTTTATCGTTCATGCTCACCGGCCATATCTGGCGCGTTGAACAGGGCAGCGCGGCGGGCGCTAGCGCGGGCGGTCACTTTCAGCGTGTAGCAGAGGGGCGAGCGGCGAGCGAGGCGCCGCTCGCTGAACGCGGTGGCCAGGCAGAAAGGGCGGCGGTTCGGCCATGGCCGCCGCAGGGGGAACGATCCGCTGACGCGCCTGCGCTGCCGGACAGGCGCATGGCTGACGGGGTTAGGCGGCGCCACCGGCTTATCCGGCAGGCCGACGCAGACGCCGTGCCAAAGGGCCCTGCGCCCGCATCGGTTAGCGCGTGTTGCGCGAAGAGCGGCGACATAGCCGGCCGTGGCACCACCAACGCACTGCTGGCAAAGGTGGCGTCCGTAGCGGGCCGCTCGGCCTCTCTGCCGATCCAGGGGACCTTCTGCGGTGACCGCGCGGCCACTGCCTCGGCCGGGGGGCGGTGTTGGCGGAGCGCGAGATTTCTCTGCTGGCCCACGGCGACGCTTTGTCGGGTCACCCCATGCCGTCGTCGAGCAACGCCGCTTTCCTCACCCGCACGGTAAGGTTTTCACCCGCCGTTAGCGGCGGGATCTCCCCGCCGACGATGGTTTGGTCGTTTTCCAGCGTGTGGTGGCTCTCAGCCGCGCTTCAGAACGGCCGATTTGTAGCGATGCAAAATATTTTGGACTAATTTGCAAGCAATTCTGGACTCCTTTAAACCCTAAAAAGTGGCCATTTTGGACAGTCCAGAATTGTTTGCAAAAAGGAAATCAGGCGAAATTGCGAATGATCAACTCGCGTCTGCTATGAGGGTTGTTGCCTAATGAGTATTTTAGGTCAACAACGTCGATATGAAGGTTTTTGAAGATGCTCCTCATTTCTGGGATATCATTAACTGAAATAACCATTCTTCCTGCTATCGAATGAGCCAGGCTATCAATGATGCTGTATTGCTCCAGGCCAAACGCCACGCCATAGCCTTGAGTCTTCCAATAAGGTGGATCAAGGTAGAACAATGTATGTGGCCTATCATATTTTTCAATACAAGCCTGCCACCCAAGATGCTCTATGGTTGCCTGAGATAAACGCAGATGAGCCTGTGATAGCTGTTCTTCGATTCTTAGGAGGTTCAATGCCTGTGATCGCACAGCGGAAGTACCAAAGTTCTGCCCGCTCACTTTGCCACCAAATGTGAGTTGCTGAAGATAGTAAAACTGGGCGGCTCGCTGTATATCGGTCAGCGTTTGTGGTGGTGTTTCTTTTAGCCAATCAAACAGCCGCCTACTGCTTAAAGCCCACTTAAACTGACGTATAAATTCCTCCAAATGGTACTTAACCACCCGATAGAGGTTTATCAAATCGCCATTGATATCGTTCAGCACTTCGACTGTGGATGGTTCCTTGCTGAAAAACAGCGCCGCTCCCCCACAGAATGGTTCAACGTAGCATTTGTGCTCAGGAAAGTACGATAGAAGACGTTTAGCCAGCCGCCGCTTTCCTCCCACCCAAGGTACGATTGGCGTACTCATTAATGCAATCCTCATGCGTTACTATAATTTCCACCGATCAATAATCAGCAATTGATCGTCAAGATAATTATTATTGTAGTTGTAACTCGTAAATACTGACTGAGGCGTAGTGGCTGTAAGTAATAACACGGAAAGAGAAATATTTTAATTTAAAATCAAAAAGTTAACCTGTAATGGCTAAAGAGGTAATCCAGCATTGATTAATCTATCGGCATAAATCTTAAGCTGGTAGTTCCCATAAACGAGTGTATTTAACAATGATGCAAAATACGTTAGGGTAAGGCTGCAGATGATCTGCAATGAACCGATTTTTATTGTAATTAATTGAAATATATATGATTTTAATGAAATACCGCGATGATATCGATGGCCTAAGGGCAATAGCCATCATTTTTGTGCTGGCTTTTTATGGTGGATTGACGGTTTTTCCATCAGGTTTTATCGGTGTGGATGGCTTTGTTGAATAAATCGAACTTTTAGGTGACTGGCGGCTCTGATCACTACATTCGTTTCAACATCAGGTCCCCATGGCAAAGCAAAAGTTTAAAATCACCAACTGGCCCGCATATAACAATGCGCTCAGGCAGCGGGGGGACCTGACAGTATGGCTTGATGAGTCAGCCATTGCTGCATGGACTGAGAGTACACCACCTGAACATCGTGGCCGGCCGCTTCACTACACCGATATGGCCATTACCACGGTTCTGATGATAAAGCGCGTGTTTAACCTTTCGCTCCAGGCGTTACAGGGTTTCGTTGACTCGATTTTTAAACTGATGGGGCTGTCGCTGCGCTGCCCAGATTACTCTCTGGTCAGCCGGCGAGCAAAAACCGTCGACATCAGCATAAAAACGCCAACCCGCGGCGAAATCTCACACCTGGTCATCGATGGCACCGGCCTGAAAGTCTTCGGCGAAGGCGAATGGAAAGTCAGGCAGCATGGGGCTGAGAGGCGCAGAGTATGGCGCAAGCTTCATCTGGCAGTAGATAGCGTGACACATGAAATTATCTGTGCCGATTTATCGCTAAGCGGTACGACAGATGCGCAGGCGCTGCCCGGGCTGATTAACCAAACCCACCGGAAAATCAGGGAAGCGTCGGCTGACAGTGCTTACGATACGCGTTACTGTCATGATGCTCTGCTGAGGAAAAAAATAAAGCCGCTTATCCCACCGCGAAGTGGTGCGCAATATTGGCCAGCTCGATACCATGAGCGTAACCATGCGGTGGCAAATCCAGCATCTGAGCGGCAATATGCTGGTTCCGGTCACATCCGATCACTGATTCCGATTTCACCCGATCACTAATTCTGATTTCATCCGATCACTGATTCCGGTCGCCCGATCAGCGATTCCGATTCTGTCCGATCGCTCATCTTCTGTTCCGCCATACTCTGGAGACTTTTAGCTTCCGGGGGCATGGCATGGCACGTAAAAAAAAGAAAGCGAGAACGGAAATGTGCATCTATATTAATGTATTACGTATGAAATTCGAGCAGCGTCGCTCGGCATAGGCTGTACTACCGTGCACGATATCCTCGGCCGATTCACGGTAGCTAACCTGGTCTGGCCATTGCCGGCGGAACTGTCCCCCGTCGACCTCGACCGCCTGCTCTATCCCGGCAAATCCGGAAAAGTTATCAATACCTTACCCAGCTGGCTTGATATCGATACCGAGTTAAGCCGCAAGGGCATGACCAAGCAGCTGCTCTGGATGGAATATCAGTCCGCCGTGGGCGGTGATGCCCTCGGTTACTCACAGTTTTGTGCACTGTTCCGTGACTGGAAAAAGAAGCAGCGGCGTTCTATGCGCATGGAGCACAAGGCTGGCGAAAAGCTCTTCATCGACTTCTGTGGCCCCACCGTACCTATCGTCAACCCTGCGACCAGTAGCGTACGCCAGGTCGCTATCTTCGTCGCTGCCATGGGCGTGTCAGGCTATGCGTATATCGAAGCCTGCGAAGGCCAGGACATGGCATCGTGGCTCAACGCCAATAGCCGCTGTCTGCACTTCATGGGTGGGGTTCCGGAGCTGATGATACCTGATAATCTGCGCAGCGCTGTCAGCACCCCTGACCGCTATGAGTCGGTCATAAACCAGAGCTACCAGGCGCTGGCAAATCACTATGAGACAGTGGTGCTACCGGCGCGCCCGAGAAAACCGAAAGACAAGGCGAAGGCAGAATCAACTGTGCAGCTGGTAGAACGCTGGGTTTTGGCCCGGTTGCGTAAACGTAGGTTCTACTCGCTGGCCGAACTCAACCAGGTGATACGAGAACTCAATCATGAGTTGAATCTGCGCCCGATGCGTCATTACGGCGGACAAAGTCGCCTTGAACGCTTCGAGCAGCTGGACAAACCGGCTCTTGGGCCTCTACCGCCCACACAATGGGAATACAGTGAGTATCTCGTTGCCCGAGTGGGACCTGATTACCACATAGACTACGGCAAAAACTGGTACTCGGTGCCGCATCCGCTGGTTGGCGAGCGCGTTGACGTCATCGCCACCCAACGGCTGGTGCAAATCCACCATAAGGGCGTCTGCGTGGCTACGCACCCTCGCAGCGATAACGCCTATAGGCACACGACTCAGGCGGCGCACATGCCGGCTAACCATAAGGGGCAGAGTCAGTGGACGCCGGAAAGGCTGTGCAGTTGGGCGCTGTCGGTGGGTGTGTGCACACTGAAAGTGGTCGAGTCCATCCAAAAGAGCAAAGCCCATCCGGAGCAGGCTTACCGCTCCGTGCTGGGGCTACTCAATCTGCAACGGCGCTATGAGACGACGCGACTGAAGAAGGCCTGCGCGCTGGCGTTGGAGAAAGGGTGCATTAACCGCTCTTTCATAGCCAACGTATTGAAACACGGTCGTGAAAGTGAGGTCACCCAGGACGGAGCCGGCGTATCAATGCTGGTTCACGAAAACCTCCGAGGTCCGGACAGTTATCACTAAGGAGAATAAATATGGATACACTGTTAATGGCTCTGCGAGAGCTGAAGTTGTCGGCAATGGTCCAGGCGTTGGAGACGCAACGCGAACTCCCGGGGAGTTATGGGGAGCTGGGGTTCGAGGAGCGGTTGTCGCTGATGGTAGAATCGGAAAATTTACATAGAAAAAACAACCACATATGCCGTATTCGACGGCAATCGCAAATGCGCTTGCAGACAAAACCGGAAGATATCCGCTATATCCCTAGCCGAGGAGTGACACCGGAACAGATGCGAGATCTGCTAGGGGGACAATATCTGAAATATCAGAAAAGCATACTCATCACGGGGCCGACAGGTACGGGCAAAACCTGGCTCAGTTGTGCGCTTAGTGAGCAGGCATGCCGGCAGCAATATAGCGTGCGTTACTGGCGAGTGGGTCGGTTGCTGGCCCATCTTCACCAGTGTCAGGTAGACGGGACCTATCTAAAACAGCTTAAGCAGTTAGAAAAAATAGAGTTACTGATCTTGGACGATGTGGGCCTAGAATCAATAAGTCCGATGCAGGCAACGATGCTGTTGGAGGTGATGGAAGATCGCTACGACAAAAGCAGCAGCATCCTGATCAGTCAACTGCCGGTGAAAAAATGGTATGGACTGATAGAAAACCCCACGACAGCTGACGCGTTACTCGATCGGTCAGTACACCCCAGCTATAGACTGGAACTTAAAGGCGAATCACTACGCAAAGAGCAAGGAGTAGCCAGCACAGGAAAAATAGACTAAACCCGAGTCAGAAGATGAGCGAACACGTGATCGAATATCACTGGAATGGGTGATCGGAAAATATCGGAATAACTGATCGGATGTCGCCGGAACAGCTGATCGGATACGTCGGAATCTGCACAATAACGATACCTGGAAAAAGAAAGTAGACCCTGTACACGATTCTGTGTAAATGCCTTTTCTCAGAAGTGACCGTCCAGGCGGTCACCGAACTCGATAATAAAGCGGCTCATTGCCATGCGCCAGTCCCTCAAAGGCATTGTCCATTTCTGTGAGGCCGCCTGTATCGCCAGCCACACCACCTTTTTCACTGTGTCGTCGGTCGGGAACACCTTGCGCTTTTTGATGGCATGCCGGATCACGCTGTTTAACGACTCGATAGCGTTGGTCGTGTAGATCACCTTGCGGATGTCCGTTGGGTAGGCAAAGAACGTGGCCAGATTGGCCCAGTTTGCCTGCCAGCTTCGACTTATTTGCGGGTAGCGGATGTCCCAGGCACTGGAGAACGCTTCCAGCGCCTGCAAGCCGGCTTCTTCCGTAGGGGCCTGATAGATAAGCTTTCAGGTCGCGGGTGACGGCCTTGTAGTCCTTCCAGGAGACGAACCGCAGGCTGTTACGCACCATATGCACGATACACAGCTGAAGCCGCGCCTCCGGATACACCGAGTTAATAACGTCAGGGAAACCTTTCAGCCCGTCTACGCAGGCGATAAGGATATCGTTCAGGCCGCGGTTTTTCAGCTCTGTCAGCACGTTCAGCCAGAACTTTGCGCCTTCATTTTCGGCCAGCCACATACCTAGCAACTCTTTCTGGCCTTCGATGTTGATGCCCAGCGCCAGGAACACAGATTTGTTGATGATGCGGCTGTCCTGCCGGACTTTTAGAACGATACAGTCAAGATAAACAATGGGATAGACTGCATCCAGGGGCCGGTTTTGCCATTCGACAACCTGCTCCATGACCGCATCGGTGACCTTTGAGACCAGCGCCGGCGAGACATCGGCGTCATACAGCTCTTTGAACGCGGCGGCGATCTCGCGGGTGGTCATCCCTTTAGCGTACAACGATAAAATCTGGTTATCCATCCCGGTAATCCGGGTCTGGTTCTTCTTCACCAGTTGCGGTTCAAAGGAACCGTCACGATCGCGCGGAGTACGCAGCGCCAGCGGGCCATCGCCAGTGGTAACGGTTTTTGTGGAATAGCCGTTGCGGGCGTTGGTCCCCGGTTTAGGCTGATTTTTATCGTAGCCGAGGTGATGGGTCATTTCGGCATTGAGAGCTGCTTCGACGCTGATTTTTTTCAGCAGCCGATCGAAGTAACTGAGATCTTCAGGGGTTTTGAGATTTTTGGCCAGTTCGTTAGCCAGAGCCTGCAACTGTTTTTCGTCCATAAATTAACCTGTTTTTGATGTTGGATTGAACATATCAAAATCAGGCAAATACACAAATTTCTAAACAGGCTCACCAGCAACATGGCGCCGATTTTTGATTGCAGCGCGTCGGCGTTGAGCGGGCCTTCCGGTTTGGCGGCGACCAGCAACACGTCGGCCAATTCACATAGCGGACTGTGCAGCGTATTGCTCAGCACGATCACTTTTGCCCGGTGCTCACGGGCGAGCTCTACCGCCGATAAAACATCGCGGGTAGATCCTGAACTGGAGATGGCAATGACCGCGTCTTCCGCGCCCAGGCTGACGGCGTTCATTGCTGCGCTGTGCATGTCATCAAAGGCATGGGCGGACTTACCCAGCCGCAGCAATTTATACTGCAGATAATTACCGATAATCGCACTGGCCGCCACGCCATAAATCTGCAGCGAACACAGAGTGTGCAGCATAACGGCGCCGTCCGCCAGCGCCTGGCGGTTAACCAATTTACCGGTATCCTGTAACGCGTTAGCGGCCTCAACGATTAATCCCTGCACGTCATCTGTTGCCGCCGACGCCGGCTCATCTTGCTGACTTGCTTCCAGGGCCAGCGCCATTTTAAATTCGGCAAACCCCTTACAGCCCAACATGCGGCATAGACGCGTCACGCTCGCCTCGCTGGTTCCGCTTTGCTCTGCCAGCTCGGTAATGGTGAGTAGAGCACCCGTTGGGTATGCTCGAGCACGAACACGCCGAGCTTTTGCAGCGTCGGGCTGAAACTTTCCAAGCTATGCCGCAGGTAAAGCAGCAGATTCACCGGCGCCGAATGTTTATTCACAGCAGACTCCTTGTTGTAGGGGCTTTGTTGAATAAATCGAACTTTTAGGTGACTGGCGGCTCTGATCACTACATTCGTTTCAACATCAGGTCCCCATGGCAAAGCAAAAGTTTAAAATCACCAACTGGCCCGCATATAACAATGCGCTCAGGCAGCGGGGGGACCTGACAGTATGGCTTGATGAGTCAGCCATTGCTGCATGGACTGAGAGTACACCACCTGAACATCGTGGCCGGCCGCTTCACTACACCGATATGGCCATTACCACGGTTCTGATGATAAAGCGCGTGTTTAACCTTTCGCTCCGGGCGTTACAGGGTTTCGTTGACTCGATTTTTAAACTGATGGGGCTGTCGCTGCGCTGCCCAGATTACTCTCTGGTCAGCCGGCGAGCAAAAACCGTCGACATCAGCATAAAAACGCCAACCCGCGGCGAAATCTCACACCTGGTCATCGATGGCACCGGCCTGAAAATCTTCGGCGAAGGCGAATGGAAAGTCAGGCAGCATGGGGCTGAGAGGCGCAGAGTATGGCGCAAGCTTCATCTGGCAGTAGATAGCGCGACACATGAAATTATCTGTGCCGATTTATCGCTAAGCGGTACGACAGATGCGCAGGCGCTGCCCGGGCTGATTAACCAAACCCACCGGAAAATCAGGGAAGCGTCGGCTGACAGTGCTTACGATACGCGTTACTGTCATGATGCTCTGCTGAGGAAAAAAATAAAGCCGCTTATCCCACCGCGAAGTGGTGCGCAATATTGGCCAGCTCGATACCATGAGCGTAACCATGCGGTGGCAAATCAGCATCTGAGCGGCAATAACGATACCTGGAAAAAGAAAGTAGGTTATCACCGGCGTTCACTGGCTGAAACGGCCATGTTCCGGTTTAAAATACTTCTGGGTGGTCATCTGAGTCTGCATGACTATGACGCGCAGGTAGGTGAGGCTATGGCAATGGTCAAAGCGCTTAACCGGATCACGTTGTTAGGAATGCCAAACAGCGTCCGCATCATGTAACAATCGCCCTGATAAGGAGGAAGTCGTCAAAAATTTCGGATTTATTCAACAAAGCGGTAAATGGTTTGAAAAAGCCCAGAGATTTGGCAAATCCTTTATGTTGCCCATTGCCGTTCTGCCGGCGGCGGATTTGTTGCTGGGTATTGGAGGCGCATTATCCAATGTGAATACGGTTGCCGCCTACCCCTTTTTGAATATTCCCTGGCTTCAGGATCTGTTTACCGTGCTGGCGGGTGCCGGCACCATTGTCTTTGCTAACTTGGCGGTACTCTTTGCCGTTGGGGTGGCGGTGGGGCTGGCGAAGACGGATAAGGGGACGGCCGGCATGGCAGCGCTGCTGGCCTAATTGGTGATGAATGCTACGATTAATGCCCTATTGCAGATAAGCGGCAAGCTGGCGGTCAGTAATCCCGGCGCTCACGGTCAGGGGATGGCGCTGGGGATCCAGACGCTGGAGACGGGCGTATTCGGCGGGGTAGTCATCGGTCTGGTGTCTTATTGGCTGCTTAACCGTTACAACAAGATTGTGCTGCCGCAATTTCTCGGCTTTTTCGGCGGCTCGCGCTTTGTGCCGATCGTTTGTTCATTCGCCGCGATTATTGTTGGCGCGGTGATGGTTGTCGTGTGGCCCTGGTTTCAGAAAATTATTTTCAGTCTCAGCGGTCTGGTGGACGCAACCGGCTATCTGGGGACCTTTATCTATGGTTTTGTACTGCGGATGCGCTTTGTTGAATAAATCCGAAATTTGTGACGACTTCCTCCCTATCAGGGCGATTGTTACATGATGCGGACGCTGTTTGACATTCCTAACAGTGTGATCCGGTTAAGTGCTTTAACCATTGCCATTGCCTCACCTACCTGCGCGTCATAGTCATGCAGACTCAGATGACCACCCAGAAGTGTTTTAAACCGGAACATGGCCGTTTCAGCCAGTGAACGCCGGTGATAACCTACTTTCTTTTTCCAGGTATCGTTATTGCCGCTCAGATGCTGATTTGCCACCGCATGGTTACGCTCATGGTATCGAGCTGGCCAATATTGCGCACCACTTCGCGGTGGGATAAGCGGCTTTATTTTTTTCTTCAGCAGAGCATCATGACAGTAACGCGTATCGTAAGCACTGTCAGCCGACGCTTCCCTGATTTTCCGGTGGGTTTGGTTAATCAGCCCGGGCAGCGCCTGCGCATCTGTCGTATCGCTTAGCGATAAATCGGCACAGATAATTTCATGTGTCACGCTATCTACTGCCAGATGAAGCTTGCGCCATACTCTGCGCCTCTCAGCCCCATGCTGCCTGACTTTCCATTCGCCTTCGCCGAAGACTTTCAGGCCGGTGCCATCGATGACCAGGTGTGAGATTTCGCCGCGGGTTGGCGTTTTTATGCTGATGTCGACGGTTTTTGCTCGCCGGCTGACCAGAGAGTAATCTGGGCAGCGCAGCGACAGCCCCATCAGTTTAAAAATCGAGTCAACGAAACCCTGTAACGCTCGGAGCGAAAGGTTAAACACGCGCTTTATCATCAGAACCGTGGTAATGGCCATATCGGTGTAGTGAAGCGGCCGGCCACGATGTTCAGGTGGTGTACTCTCAGTCCATGCAGCAATGGCTGACTCATCAAGCCATACTGTCAGGTCCCCCCGCTGCCTGAGCGCATTGTTATATGCGGGCCAGTTGGTGATTTTAAACTTTTGCTTTGCCATGGGGACCTGATGTTGAAACGAATGTAGTGATCAGAGTCGCCAGTCACCTAAAAGTTCGATTTATTCAACAAAGCCCTGCGGATGCTGGGCCCGTTTGGCTTACATCATATTTTCTATTTACCGTTCTGGACCACAGCGCTTGGCGGCAGCGAGGTAATAAACGGCCAGCTTTATGAAGGTACTCAGCGCATTTTTTTCGCGCAATTAGCGGATCCCAATACCCAGCATTATTATATCGGCACGGCGCGTTTTATGTCCGGGCGTTTTATTACCATGATGTTTGGGCTGCTTGGCGCCTGTTTAGCGATGTACCATGCGACGCGACCGGAAAACCGTAAGCGGGTGGGAGGACTGCTGCTGTCGGCGGCGCTCACTTCTTTCTTGACCGGTATCACCGAGCCTATCGAGTTTTCATTCTTGTTTATCGCGCCGGCGCTGTATGTGCTGCATGCCGTGTTCGATGGTTTGGCGTTTATGCTGGCCCATATTCTACAAATTACCATTGGCCAAACCTTCTCCGGCGGCTTTATCGACTTCATTTTGTTCGGCGTATTGCAGGGCGAGGCCAAAACCCATTGGCTGTGGGTGCCGGTAGTAGGGGTGCCCTGGTTTCTGCTTTATTACTTCTCATTCCGTTATCTGATTCGCCGTTTCGATTTCAAAACGCCCGGTAGGGAAGAGATGACCGCCGTAAGCGAGGCGACGGTCGGCAGCCAGCGGGCGGAGACGATTATCCAAGCGTTGGGCAGGCGGGAGAATATTGAGGAGCTGGATTGCTGCGCGACCCGTTTGCGCGTCACGGTACGGTCCCCGCAACGGGTGGACGACGCCTTGCTTACGCAAAGCGGCGCCCGCGGGGTGATTAAACGTGGCAACGGGGTGCAGGTCATCTATGATCCCCATGTGACGGTAATTAAAAATGAAATAGAGGAAGCGACTGCGTCATGACAGAATCCATGCTGACGACAGTTAAAGGCAAACTGGTGGTGTCGTGCCAGGCGCTGGAGCAAGAACCGCTGCACGGTGCCCAGATCATGGCACGTATGGCGCTGGCGGCACAACAAGGGGGGGCTGCTGCGATCCGCGCCAACGGTCTGGCGGATGTGGCGGCGGTGCGGCGGCAGGTCGCGCTGCCGGTTATCGCTATCATCAAACGAGATTATCCCGACAGCGAGGTGTTTATTACCGCTACGGTGCGTGAAATTGATGAGCTTATGGCGGCCCAGCCGCCTATGATTGCCATAGACGCCACCGATAGGCCGTGTCCCGGCGGCGGCTCGCTGGCGCAACAGGTGGCCTATTGCCGCCGGCATTATCCGCAACTGCTGTTGATGGCCGATATTGCAAGCGTAGCGCAGGCGCGAGCGGCCGAGCATCTGGGTTTCGATGTCATCGGCACGACGCTTTATGGTTACACCGACGCGAGCCGCGGACGCACGCTGGCCGAGCACGATTTCGTTTTTCTGCACGAGGTAGTGGCGGCAGTCAGCCGGCCGGTTATCGCCGAAGGCAATGTTTTGACGCCGGCAATGGCAGCGCGTTGCCTGCAACTCGGGTGTCATGCGGTGGTCGTGGCCGGCGCGATTACCCGTCCGCAGCAGATTACGGCGCGTTTTGTCTCTGCAATGGAAACGGGTAACGACGCGAGTGCGGGCAACGAGGACTAAGTCACGGTAGGGTCCCATCGATGCGCGGTGTTTAGCAGGCGCCGCCGCCGGGATACTCGCCGACGGGGATGGGCTACGACTATCGACCGACCGCCCAATAACAACTCAGCGGCAGGCGCGGCTGACAATTTGTTTTTGGCGCGGCGGGTGCAAGGTAACGGGGTCAGTTGCTCAGCGCATACAGGCTGTAGCCGGCGGCGGCGCCCGCCACGTCCCAGGTAAAGTCCTTCCAGCTCCAGCCTGTGCCGTTCGGTCGGTTGTCCCAGGCTTCTTTCAGCGCGCCGAAGGTAATGGCGAGGCCAAAACCAATATTACGACTGCGCGCCGGCGAGGCCGATTGATGTTCGGCGATCGCGCTGCCGGCCACCGCCAGCAGTGCGGAACCAACGAAGTGTTGGGCTTTGTCGCGGCCGGTCCAACTGTCCTGGGCCAGATGGCTGCAGCCAGCACACCAGAGGAGCGGCAGTAGCCACAAGAGCGATAAGCATAAACGGCGGTAGGTTGGCACCCTTGGGTGCCTTCTGGCTTCCGACGGCGTGGCCAACTTGTAAACGCGCCAGGGGAAAAAACGCATGCCTGTTCAGAGTATCCGGCTGATTAAACGGTCGATGCGGATACGGCGTAAACGACGGATAAGCTTACGCACTTTAACCGGATAGTCGGCGATGCTTTGCAGCTCGGTGAAGTGCCGTACCGCCCGGGTGTTGGTACGGATCAGCGCGAGTTCACGCTCGCGCTGCGGGCGCAGCGCCTGCGCGGGATCGTGGATCAGCAGCGCATTCTCCAGATCGAGCCGCCAGGCCCGCGGGTTCAGGTTGTTGCCGGTCAGAAATTGCCACTCTTGGTCCACCCAAACGCCTTTCAAGTGATAGCTGTTGTCGTCGTCTTTCCACAGACGCACCACCAGTTGACCATTGTCTACATAACGTTGCAAACGGCTAAGAAAGCGGCGCAGGTTGATTTCATACAGGTAGGGCAGGGCACCGATGATTTTAAACGGCTGATCTTCCGGGATATAAAAATCGTTGGCGGTTTTATCGCCGACAATGATCTCCACCTGCCTGCCCAGGCGCAGCAGCCCGATGAGATCGCGCACCAGCAGCGCGGGCAAATTGAAATAAGGGGTGCACAACGTCAAGGTATCGCGGGTCGAGCACAATAAATGATGGATTGTTTTGTTCAGCGGGCTTTGTTTGCCCAATCCCACCAGCGGGGTAATGGCCAATTCATCGGGGCCTGCCTCACCCTGATAACGATAGCCGGCCTCCCGTAGGGTCTGACGAAACAGGCGGGTATCGTTTTTTATTTCCAGGCTTTTCGGCCGGGCGGCGTTGTCCAGCCGGTTCACCGCCGGCGCCGTGAGCAAATGTTGTTTGATATAGTTGAGCAGCGTGTCCGCCAGCGGCTGATTGCGGATAATCTGGTAGCGATCGTAGCGGTATTTATCCTGCTGATGCAGATAGACATCGTTCAGGCTGGCGCCGCTGTAAATGACCTCGTCGTCGATGATAAAACCCTTCAAATGCAACACGCCCAACGCTTCGCGGGTATTGACCGGCACGCCATAGACCGGCACGTCCACGCCGGGATGGGCTTGCGCCATCCGGCAGTACCAGTCGGCGTTGGTGTTGGCGGCGGCGGCGCCGATGCGGCCGCGCTGCGCCCGGTGCCAATCAACGAGAATCGCTATTTCAAGCGTAGGGTCGGTGCGTTTGGCCTGATATAAGGTCTCAAGGATCCGTTGGCCGCCTTGGTCCTGCTCCAGATACAGCGCGACCAGATAAATCCGCTGTCGGGCGCCGGCGATGGCCCGTATGAGCGCTTGATAGAAATCTTCAGGGCTGAAAAGCGTTTTAACATCTGCAACCGTCTGGGGGATTTTTGGCAGTTGTGCAAGGTGTTGTTGGTGTTTGCTGCGTTTAAAAGTTGACAACATCACAGTGCGTTTCTTCTCTTATCATCGAAGGTTGGAATGACCCTGTGCAAACAGGTATTTGCGTTGAATCGGCCATAATACCACTACTTCTGTTGCTTGTGGGCATGTTTCAATTTGTCCGGCTAATCCTTGCCCGCTATCGGTGCAATACCCTCTGCAGACGGTTCCAGCGCCAGCGCGACGATACCGTCCTGCAATTGAATATCCACCGTGAAGCCTAATTTGCGCGCCAGCGTTATCATGCCGCGGTTGTTGGGCATGGTAATGGCGGTCAGCCGCTGTAGACCATGGGCGCGGGCGTAATCAATCATCTTCTCTAGCAGCATGCGCCCGAGTCCCAGTTTTTTCAAATCGGAACGCACCAGCACAGCGAATTCCGCATCGGTATTATCGGGATCCGCAATGACGCGGGTGACGCCGATGATGACTTCACGCTCTTGTTGCTGCGTGACCGCCACAAACGCCATTTCCCGATCGTAGTCGATTTGTGTCATATAGGCCAAATCTTCATGGGTAAATTCGCTAATTTCGCTGAAGTAGCGGTAATAAAGATCTTCGCGGGTCACTCGGCCGATGAAAGCTTTCAGCAGCGGTTCATCTTCCGGCAAAATCGGCCGGAACAAACAACGTTGCCCGTTATTGAGCGTGACCACCGACTCCAACTGGCGCGGATAGGGCCGAATGGCCAGCCGTGCGCCAGCGTCGCCATGGTATTCGCTTAAATGCAAACTGACATCCAGCGCCGTCATATCGCTACCGCAGGCCAGCAGCGGATGGATATTCAACGCGATAATTTCCGGGCAATCCACCATTAAATCGGACACCTGCACCAGCAGTTGGCTGAGCGCAGCGATATCCAGCGGGCGGTTATTGCGCAGAGCGCCCTTCTTTAATCCCTGCAGCACCAGGTGATGGGCCAGCGCCATATTAAGCGGCGACAGCGCTACCGCCATCGCCTAACAAAATAAGCGGGCCGAAGACGGGGTCCTGCTCTACGCTGATGCGCAGCTCCTGCGTGCCGGCGCGGCTCGCCATGCTCTGGACCGCCAGGCCTTCGATGCGCGAGTTCGGATAGGTGACCGCCGCCCGTTCCAGCATGGCGCTGGCCGCCTGCGCCACTTCCGTCGCATTGCGCAACGCAAGCATCACTCCCTGCACGTCGGATTTATGTGCGATATCGGCGGAGCGCAGCTTCAGCGCGACCGGATAGCCAAGCCCTTCACTAAGCCGGACCGCGTCGTCGCTGTCGGCGGCGATCCAGGTGGGCAAGGTCTTGATGCCATAAGCTTAAACCAGGGGCCTAACGTCATGGGTTTCCAGCCGGGTGATACCTTTATCCAGCGCCTGGCGGATCATTTGGTGGACGTGGGCGGCGTCGATGGTCAACCCGATCGGCAGCGCCGGCGTCTCCATCAACTGGCGCTGATTGCGCCTATACTCCGCCATATGCATGAAGGCCGTCACGGCCCCCTCCGGTGTGCGGTAGGTTGGCAGGCCCGCTTCGGTGAACAGACGGCGCGCCTGCTGTGAAGAAAACTCGCCGCTCCAGTTGGTCAATACGGTAACCGGCCGCGAGCGGGAAGCGCCGGCCAACGTGGCGATAACGTCGGTGGCGGTCTGACTACTGGGCGCGGCGGCGCTCGGAGCATGGATTATCAGCAGCGCGTCATAATCCTTACTGCCCAGGAACGCCAATAGCGCGGCGCGGTAACGTTCCGGGGTGGCATCGTCGGCAAGATCCAGCGGGTTGCCGGGCGTTAACGCCCAGGGGAACGCGCGCGCCAGCGCCGCCAGGGTGGTTTCGTCCAGCTCCGCCAGCCGGCCGTGACGGCGCAAAAGCTCGTCCAGCGCCAGCGTCGCCGGCGCAATACCGTTACTGATAATCATCAGCCGTTCGCCGCCCAAGGGGCGCATATGGCTTAAGGTTTCCACCACCGAAAACAGCTCGTGGGTGTCGCGCACCCGCAGCAGCCCGGCCCGCTGAATGGCGGCATCATAGGCGGCATCGAGGCCGGGAAGGTAGTTGAGCTGCCGCTGCGCCTGGATGGTGCGCCCGCTTTTGATGACCAGAATCGGCTTATTGCGCGCCGCGCCGCGGGCGGCGGAGAAGAACCGTCGGGCGTCGGAGAGATGTTCCAGATGCAGCAATATCGCACTGCTTTTACCGTCGCGCGCCAGGAAATCCAGCATATCGTCGACATCAATGTCGATACTGTCGCCGAGGGCGATAAAATAGGAAAACCCGATGGCGCGCTGCTGCGCCCAGTCGAGCACGGTATTGGAAACCGCCGCCGACTGCGAGATAAACGCCAGTTTACCGCGATGAATGGGAACCAGCGAAAAACTGGCGTTCAGTCCCTGCCAGGGGGCCAGCAGCCCCAGACTTTTCGGCCCCAGCAACCGCATGCCGAAACGTTGGGCGCAGGCGCGCAGCTCATCGAATTGCGCCGGAGGCGCCGACAGCACGATGGCCGTTTTACAGCCCCGTTCGCCGAGCGCGGTCAGCAGCGCTGTATTACGCCGGGCGTGGGTACACACCACCGCCAGATCCGGCGTCAGCGGCAGCGATGCCACCGAAGGATAGCTGAGCACGCCGCAGACCGCCGGATATTTCGGCGTCACTGGCAGCACCGGCCCGTTGAAACCGCCATCAAGCAGATTGCGCATCATCAGATTGTCGGCGCGGCCGGGCGTGTCCGATGCGCCGACCACCGCGATCGATTTTGGCCGCAGCAGCGCCTCCAGTCCCCGTAAACTCATCTACTGCATCCCCTTGCTGGTTGACGGGATAAGTGTACGCGTTTTATTTCATTCCTGCTATAACGGCAGCCCAGGGAGTCGTGCGGCGAAACGAGGGCGCATCGACGCGGACACGTTGTCTGGGTGGGACAGTGGCGCGCGCTGGGTGGACTAAGACGCGACAAACGCCATCGCCCCGGAGGGTCCGTTAGGAGGGCGCTAGGCGCGGCGCGTGGGATTTACCCGCCAGATAGCAGCTGCGAAAGAGGATAAAATGCGCCATCAGCGCGTTAGCAGCGGCCCTGTCTCCCGCTAGGGTAAGCAAGGCGGCGGCCACTTCCGCGGTACAATGGTGGCCCTCGCCGTGGTTGCCGCGCAGGCCATATTGCGAAACGCTGGGCAGATCCAGCGACAGTACCGGAAAATCCGCCAGCCACGGGCTTTTGCGAAACATTTTCCCCACCTCGGGCCAGGTGCCGTCCAGCAAAATAAACAGCGGCGGCCGGGCGTCGGGTAAAACATGATTGACCGCGCGTCGCTCCCCCGACATAGGGCCGGCGGGAAACACGACATACGGTTGACGGAGCGGATCGGCCACCGCCGCCAGCATGGCCGGATCCGGCTCGGTACGTGACCAGAGGAATGCTTGCGTCGTCGGCAGAATATCGGCGATTAACCGCCCGGTATTGCTGGGCTTGAGGGGTTCAGCGTCGAACATCACCAGACAGAATCGGCTGCTGGCCTGCTGCGGCATGATGGTGTCGCACAAACAGCGCCGGCGCGGCAGTAGACACCCTTCGCAGCGCAGCACCCGGCAGCCGCGGGCACGGAAAGGGCGCGTGGAGTGTTGCAAGCGCAAGTGGCGCAAGGCCAGTACGGCGTTTAAAGTCATGGCGTGGCCGGCGGTGGAAAAAGAGGATGAGTTTACCGGAGCGCTTAAGGGAAGGGTAATGCTTTTTGCCTCAACGGCCTGGGTTTTCTGGGCACATCGGCCTAATCGCTCAAGGCGGCTTGCTTGCGGCATAAGTTGATTTGCCTACGGCGCGGAAGCTTTGCTTACCCCATCGGGACCGTCCCTTGAGAAGGTCGTTTGACTGACGCTGACCCACTTTAACCCGAGGCGTCCCGACAGCCGCTAAACGCGTCTCCTTGACAGGCCCCGGAAAAGCCTACCCTGCACGGGGCGCCCCGCGGGCGATTAGGCGCAGACTTCAGGGCCTCTCACGGAAATAAGACTTACTCTTCAAAGGGGCCCGCGTGTGTTTAGGAGGTCGTGTCCTGGAGGGAGAGGTCTTCATCCAGCCACTCCTCGAATGGCGCTTTCGGCATTGCTCCATGCAGCGAGTTCACTTTCTGCCCCTGCTTGAACAACATAATGGTCGGAATACTGCGAATGCCAAAACGGCTGCTGAGCGCCGGTTCGGCTTCGGTATTGATCTTGATAAAACGCACTTTATCGAGACGTTCGCCAGCGACGGCATCAAACACCGGCGCGAAACCAACGCAGG
This sequence comes from Candidatus Sodalis pierantonius str. SOPE, assembly GCF_000517405.1. Classification (NCBI taxonomy): domain Bacteria; kingdom Pseudomonadati; phylum Pseudomonadota; class Gammaproteobacteria; order Enterobacterales; family Bruguierivoracaceae; genus Sodalis; species Candidatus Sodalis pierantonii. The sequence goes on from NZ_CP006568.1 coordinate 2,063,484, forward strand.
GGCCGCACCACGGGGCCCAAAAATCGATGACGATAGGCATCTTGCAGCAGCTTGTCAAGCGTAGCGCCGGTGGCGTGAATAACCGAACCGTCCAGCAGCGGTTCACCGCAGCGGCCGCATTTGGCGGCATCATTGATCCTGTCGTCCGGCAGGCGATTGGTGGCCAGGCAGGATGCACAAACCGTGTTCATAATGTTGCCTCTGATGAGCGTAACCGCCGCGCCGGGAATTTTGCGACCGGCGGCATTCGCGCTTTTAGTGGGTCAGTTTTCAAAGTATGGTAAAAGAAATAACGGGTGACAAAATGGTTTGTTCAATGGTTTCGATAGTTGCCGGCTTTTACCTTAACCCGGTAGCTATATGGGCGGAGATCGGGTAATCTTCGCGCCCATCAGAGGGGGGAGGGCAATATGAGCGATAGCGATGCGTTAAAGGCTAAGAATGGCAAAGTCCGCGTGATGTATGTGCGCAAAGAGGAAGAGCAGGCGCCAAAGCGCCGCGCCGCCACCGATCGCAAGAGCGGTCAGCGCGATGAGGGCCGTAATCCGTGGAAGACGCCCGGCGACCGCGCCTGCGGCGGTGCACGTGCCGATCGCGCCTCCTCCTCAGGCGCCCCGCCCCGCGACGATAGCGCCGGCCGCCGGCCGCGCGGCGAAACCTCGGACTCGCCGTGGAAAACCTTCTACGCGGGGGATGACGCCGCTGTACCCGATCATGGGGGCATTAGCGGCAAAAGCCAGATTGATCCCGAACAGCTGCGCCGCCAGCGCGCCGAAGAAACCCGCGTTTACGGGGAAAATGCCTGTCAGGCGCTGTTTCACAACCGCCCGGACGCTATCGTTCGAGCCTGGTTCGAGCAATCGGTGACGCCGCGGTTTCTCGATGCGCTGCGCTGGATGGCGGACAACCGCAAGGCTTATCATGTGGTGGAAGACGATGAGCTGGCCAAAGCCTCGGGCACGGAGCATCACGGCGGCGTCTGTTTTCTGATTAAAAAACGTGCCGGTCTTGACGCTGACGGTTATCTGACCAGCGTCGCTGCAAAACAGCACGATTGCGTTATGGCGCTTGAGCAGATTAGCAATCCTCACAATCTCGGCGCAATCCTACGCAGTTGCGCGCACTTCGGCGTAAATGGCGTGATGGTGGGCGATAGCGCCCTACTGGAGTCCGGCGCCGCGGTGCGCACCGCGGAAGGTGGGGCAGAGCACGTCAAAGCCATTCAGTGCGACGATATGTTGCAGGACATGCAGCGTTTTCAGCGTGCCGGCTACACCGTGGTGACGCTGACCGGTAACGGCGGCACGCCGCTTTCCGAAGTGAAGATGCCCGCCCGGGCGGTGCTGGTATTGGCGGAAGAGGGCGGCGCGCGCTCACAAGCGGTACTGTCGCAGGCGGATATCGCGGTGGCCATCAACGGCACCGGTCGGGTACCCAGTTTGAACGTGTCCGTCAGCGCCGGCATTCTGTTGGCGGAGTGGTGGCGGCAAAACCGCGGCTGACGGTGGCGGGACGCAAAAAAAACGCCGCGGAGGATCCTTCGCGGCGTTTGCTGTGGCAAGCGGCAAAACTCACTTCAGCACATCTTCTTCCGAGATAAGCGTGTCCAGCTTATTTAACAGCTTGCGGGTCAGGCTTTCCAATTGCTGCTTTTCCGCTTCATTCAGCGTCGACCACAGGGAAAGCAGGCAGTTGTACTGCGGCGGCAAGAGATTATCAAGAAACGTCTGCCCGGCGTCTGTCAAATGCAGATGCAAACAACGGCGGTCATTTTTGCTCTCTTTACGTTCAATCCAGCCGCGCTTTTCCAGCTCATCGGCAATGCGGGTGGCGTTGGTACGGGAGGATCCCAGGGCCGAACTCAATTCTGACGGCTGAATACTGCGGCTGGCCTGGGATTCCAGGGTTACCAACGCCATAAACAGGGTTTCGTTGATTCCCTGGGCTTTCAGCATACGGTTGCGATTTTCCAGCAGTTTACCCTGCATGTGCATGCACAAACGGGTTAACAACACTTCCTGGAAAGGAAAATCGCTTTTTTGCTGCGCGCGCAGCGTTAACATTTGTTCTATCGGGGTGAACGAACTTTCCATCGTAACCTGCACCTCATTAGTTGCGGACTGTATAATAACTGATGTAATCACATATGTAAATATTGTCATGATGGAAAGTTTAGACGTCTATATAAGTGTTGATGTAATGTTAATTTACCCGTTTCTTAACTGCCCCGATCAAAATGTCAGCAGGCACTTGTACACCACGCCATACACCAGCGCGCTGGAGAGCGTCGCCATAACGATGCTGCGAGTGCGGTAAAACAACGCCGTTAACGTCAAAAACCCCGCCAGCGCAGGCCAGCTACGCTGAGGCTCCTGGAGGATATCGGGTAAGGTGGAGACCACCAGCAATGCACAAATGGCGGCAATACCGATACTGTCCAGTACCCGACCGAGGGGGCCGTTGCGCAGCGGCCAGTACCAGGCTTTGCCGGCGCTGGAAAGCGGCCAGTAGAAAACTGAGAAACAGCGCCGGTAGCATAAAGCCCAGTGCCGCCGAGACGGCGGGCCAATCATCGAGCAGACCATTGCCGGAACAGACGCCCGCCAGCGTGCCGGCCACCCACGATAGCCAAGCGCAGAGCGCGACGCCTAGCATCCAGTCTTCCGACCAGCTGCGGTTATCCCGGCTGAGGCGGCTGATGGCGGCGGCGAAGACTTCATCGGTCAGGCCGAAAGCCCAGAGGGCGGTTTTACGGGGCGCCAACGCGCCAGGGATGCGTTGGCGCAGCGCCGGTCCATACAATAAGTGACGCACGTCCATCGCCATGACCGTCAGCGCCGCTATCCACAGCGAAACGCCGGCGCTGAGCAGGGTAGTAATCACAAACTGGCTGGCGCCGGCGTAAATGATGCAGGAGATGAACAGCCCTTCCAGCGGCGTGAAGCCGAGTTTCACGGCATTCAGGCCAAAGGCGAACGCCACCGGCATATACCCGATGACAATCGGCAGGCTATCTTTGATGCCCTGACGGAATGTCGCGGGCGCGGTAGTGGCCGACAAACCGGCAATGTTAGACTCCATGATGAATCGCCTTCCTTTCCTTTGATGGCTTACAAGAGCGCGGCGCCACGCGCCGCGGTGGCGAATCTTATCAATACCATGAGACATCGCCCCGCGCCAGCGGCGAACGCGCGATCAGGCGCGGGGAAGGCCGGACTCTTCGTGACGGCTGCCGCGCAGCCACAATAACAAATTGATCAGGCAGAGCAGGCCGCCGGCGAGGCTGACGCCGTTCCAGCCGGCGCTTTGGTAGGCCGTGGCGGACACCAGCGACCCGAAGGCGCCGCCGGCGAAATAGCTGATCATGTAACCGGAGGTCAGGCGGTTACGCGCCTCCGGCATGCGACGGTAAATCACGCTTTGGTTGGTGATGTGCAGCCCCTGCACCGCCAAATCGAGGGCAATAATGCCGAGCACCAGCGACAGCCAATTATATTGGCCATACCACACCAGTACCCAGGAGAACAGCAGCAGCAATAGACCCCCCAGCGTGGTCATTTTGGCTTTACCTCGGTCTGCCAGCGCGCCGGCGCGGGTGGCCGCTAATGCGCCAGCGGCGCCCACCAGGCCAAACAGGCCGATTTTCGACTCACTAAAATGAAAGGGCGGCTCGGCCAGCAAAAACGCCATGGAGGTCCAAAGATTACTAAAACAGGCAAAGCTGAGGCAGCCCAGCAGAGCACGGTTGCGCAATACCGGCGATTGCCGGTAAATGCTGAAAATTGAGCCGAGCAGCTGGCGGTAATTCAGATCGGAGTACTGTTTATACCGCGGCAGGGCAAACCACAGTATTACCGCCATGACCACCATCAACGCGCTCGCCAGCCAGTAAACGGTTTGCCAGCCGCCGAGATCTGCCAGCGCGCCGGCAACGGTCCGCGCCAGCAGGATGCCGAGCAGCAGACCGCTCATGATGGTTCCCACCACCTTGCCCCGCCGCTCGGGATCGGCCAGCGAAGCGGCCAAGGGTACCAGGATCTGCGCCACCACGGAAAAAAAGCCGGTCAGGGCGGTGCCCAATAGCATCATCGGCAGGGATGGCGCCGAGGCGGTAATCACCATGCCGATGGCGGCCAGCACCGACATCACCACGATCATACTGCAGCGTTCAAATTTATCGCCGAGAGGCACCAGGAACATCAGGCCGCAGGCATAGCTGAGCTGTGCCGCCGTGACAATGAACCCCGCCTCGCGCACCGACAAATGGTAGGTCCTGACGATAGCATCCAGCAGCGGCTGGGCATAGTAATTGCTGGCAACGGCCAGGCCGGTGGCGATCGCCATGATAAGGATTAATGCCGGATTCAGGCTAGGATGATCTGTGGACGTTTTCATTAAGGATTCGTTTAACCAACGGGCGGGTATTATTACTGATTAACAACAAAAAAACGAGGGGTGAGTCCCCTCGCTGGTTTTTCGCCGGTGTTATGGCGGGGTTACGCCCGCATCGACGATCCGAACGGCGCAGTGTCACGCTTATTTGGCGGCGGCCGCGGCGGTGTTTACCCAACCGTCGAACAGGGCCTGATGCGCTTTGATCCAGCCGTCGGTCTGTCGTTCAATATCCGCTTCTTGCGCTTCGCCCTGGTGCATCCGCGCGTTCTGCGCGTTGATATCGGCAATCGGCAGCTTCATGATGGCGAAGAGCTTGGCCGCTGCCGGATTGGCTTCGGCCCACTGTTTGTTGGTGGCGATGCGCATGCTATTGACGGGGAAGCCATAGTCTGTGCCGTTGGGCAGCTTGGTGCTGATCCCTTTCTGCTCACCCGGTAGCGAGGAGAATGGCACCTGCAACCAAACCACATCGCGTCCCGGCACCAGTACGTCGCTTACCCAGTACGGCGTCCAGGTGTAATACAAAATAGGTTTACCTTCTTTGTAGCGGCTGATGGTATCGGCCATGATCGCCGCATAATTTCCCTGATTATGCTCGACGGTCGCGCTCAAGCCATAGGCTTTAATGTGATGGTTGATGACCGCCTCACAGCCCCAGCCTGGCGTACAGCCGGACAAATCCGCCTTGCCGTTGGCGTCGAACAGTTTGGCCAATTTAGGGTCCTTGAGCTGGTCGATGGTGGTAATGTGGTACTTCTCGGCGGTCTTTTTATCGATCAGGTAGCCTTGGGCCGCGCCTTCGACATAATTACCCTGGCGATAAAACTTTGCGTCACCGCCGGCGGCCTGGTACTGATCCGCGTGCAGCGGGTCCCAGTTCACCGCCATAAAAGTGGCATCGCCAGAGGCAATTGAGGTATAGGCCACGTTGTAGTCCACTTCCCGTGGCGACTGCACCGAGTAGCCCAGTTTTTCCAAGGCCTTATTCACCAGCAGGGTTTGAAATGTCTCTTCGGTAATGGTGCTTTGCACCGGCTGAACCTGGATGCCTTTCCCCGGCAGCTCGGCGGCAAAGGTGGTCTGTACGGCGAAAGCCGTGGTGAGCGCGAACGCCCCTAATGCTATCTTGCGCATGGGTTTACCCTGTGTTGGTCGTTGTAAGAATACGCCGCGGTGCGAACCGCGACGCCAGGTTATTGGGCCGCCGCCTGCGCCGCGCTTAACCAGCTGGCGAACTGCTTGGGATGAGCCGCTATCCAGCTGTCCACGTGGCGGGAGATCGCTTCAGGGGTGTTTTCCCCCTGATGCATACGCCGGTTCTGCGCGTTCACATCGGCCACCGGCAGTGTCATGACGGCGAACAGTTTGACGGCGGCCGGATTCTGCGCCGCCCACGCTTTATTGGCGACGATATGTTGGTTATTGACCGGGAAACCATAATTGCTGCCGTTAGGCAAACGGGTATCCTGATTGCCCGAATAGACGGACGCGGGACCTGCAGCCATACCACATCCCGGCCGGGCACCAGTTCGGCGCTCAGCCAATAGGGCGTCCAGGTGTAATAAAGCACCGGCTTGCCCTGGTGAAAGCGGGCAAGGGTATCGGCGATGATCGCCGAGTAGTTGCCCTGATTTTGCGTCACCGTGGATTGCAGGTTGAACGCCTTGATGTGCCCGTCGATGACATTGCCGCAGATCCAGCCGGGGTTACAGCCGGTAATATCGGCTTTACCGTCGCCGTCGGTGTCGAACAATTTGGCAAGCGCGGGATCGCGTAATTGATCCAGCGTGCGAATGTGGTACTTTTCGGCGGTTTTTTTATCGATCAAATACCCTTGGGCGGCGGCGGCGATATAGGTGCCCCGACGGTAGAATTTGCCATCGCCGCCGGCGTGGTCGTACATCTCTTCCATCTGCGGCTTCCAGTTCACCGCCAGATAGGTCGCATCGCCGTTGGCGATGGCGGTGTAGGCGACGTTGTAATCCACTTCATTAGTGGGCTGAACGTCGTAGCCCAGTTTCTGCAGCGCCCGGTTAACCAGCTCGGTTTGAAATGATTCTTCCGCCAGTGAGCTTTGCACCGGTTTTACCACCACGCCTTTATCGAGCAGCGCGGCGGCGCAGACAGACTGGGTGAATACGGCGATGGGCGCGAACGCACAGATAACGGTATGACGCATGGGGAATTCCTGTTCTGTTTAGGGCGGGCAGCGGCGCAATGCGCTGCCGTTGCCCGCCTTCGGGGAAAAGGTTATGCCTGCTTGCGAAACGGACGGGTTATCAGTCCCAGCGGGCCGTTGCTGTACCAGAGGCGGTTGCCGCGGCTGCGGCTGTCGCGGCCCAACGACTGCGTCAGACGATCGAGGATAATCGCTAGGATCACAATACCGACGCCGCCGACGGTGGCCAAGCCCATGTCGAGCCGGCCAATGCCGCGCAGCACCATCTGTCCCAGACCGCCGACCGCGATCATCGAGGCGATGACCACCATCGACAGCGCCAGCATCAACGTCTGATTAATCCCCGCCATGATAGTCGGCAGCGCCAGCGGCAATTGCACTTTGAACAACATTTGGCGCGGACTGGCGCCGAATGACTCCGCGGCTTCCACCAAATCCCCCGGCACCTGTTTGATGCCGAGGATGGTCAGCCGCACTATCGGCGGCAGGGCGAAGATAATCGTGACCACCACCCCTGGCACATTACCGATACCGAACAGCATGACGATCGGCACCAGATAGACGAACGCCGGCGTCGTCTGCATCGCATCCAGCAGCGGGCGGATAATCTTTGCCGCACCATTGCTGCGCGCCAGCCAAATACCCAGCGGTAGCCCGAGTACGATGCAGAACAATAGCGAAGTGAGCACCAACGCCAGCGTCACCATCGCCTGCGACCAGGCGCCGATGATAATAAGCGACACCAACGTGGCCACGCCCATGCCGAGCGTCGACATTTGCCAGGCTATCAGCGCGAAAATGATCATCGCCACGGGGGCCGGCAGGCCCAGCAGCAGATGTTGAAAGCCGCTTAGGATGAAGTCCACCGGGACGCGGATGCCCTGGAACAGCGGACGAAAATGCAATACTACCCAATCAATGCCTTCGGTGACCCAGCGATCGAGGGGGATAAGCGTTTGATGAAAGGGATCAAGCACATTGAAATGCGCGGGCGCGTCGGCCGGAGCAATGTTGAGCCAGTCAGCGCTTTGCTGCGCCGCGGTGCTGCTCCAGGGATCGGCGGCCTGGCCTGTGGCTTGCTGGCCGGCGGTCTGATGAGCGGGCGCTGCGTTGGTCGCCGCCCACGGATCGGTTGTGGTGTTACTCATTATTCATCCCCTCTTTATCCAGCGCCTGCAGCAGCATCCCTTTGGAAATAATGCCGATGTATTGATTATCTTCACCGACGACCGGTACGGCGCAGGGCGCCTGGGCGACGGTGGAAATCAATTCACTGAGCGGCGTCTCGGCGGGGATGGTGGCCGGCGATGACAGCAACGCGTCTTCCAGCGTACCGTTGGCGGAAAGGGCGGCCTTCAACGAATCAATGGACACCACGCCGATAAATTTCTGACCGCGTTCCAGCACGTAGCCGAAATCACGATCCTCATCTTGCAGCAGCCTCAGCGCGGAGCGCGGGCCGACGCCCGGGGTTTTACGGATCAGGGTTACCGGCCGGCGACGGGCGATATCTTTGGCGCTGAATACCTGCGAGATATCCACGCCGCGGAAGAAGGTGCGGACATAGTCGTTGGCCGGATTATTGAGGATCTCGTCCGGCGTGCCCACCTGCACTACCTTGCCCCCTTGCATGATAGCGATGCGATCGCCGATGCGCATTGCTTCGTCAAGGTCATGGGAGATAAAGATGATGGTGCGCTGGTGGCGGGACTGTAGCTTGATAAGCTCGTCCTGCATTTCGGTACGAATAAGCGGGTCGAGGGCGGAAAACGCCTCATCCATCAGCAAAATATCGGGGTTGATGGCCTGCGCGCGCCAGGCCGACACGCTGGCGCATGCCGCCGGACAGCTCGTCGGGCCAGGAATGCGCATGCTGTTCCAGCCCCACCTGCGACAGGGCTTCCAGCGCTTTGGCATGCCGCTGTTGCGGCGCCATACCGTCCAGCATCATGCCGAAAGCGGTATTATCCAGCACGTTCAAATGCGGCATCAGGGCAAAAGACTGGAACACCATACTGATTTTTTTACGTCGCACCTCGCGCAGGGCGGCATCGGCGATATTGGCGATGTTTTCGCCGTCAATCAGCACCTCGCCCCGTGTCGGCTCTATCAGACGATTGAGAAGGCGTACCATAGTGGATTTACCCGAGCCGGATAATCCCATAATGACGAATATCTCGCCTTCTTCAATGGCCAGACTGGCATTTTTCACGCCAACCGTCAGACCGGTTTTTGCAAATATGGTATCTTTGTCTTGCCCTGCGTTAATCAATTTTAACGCCCGCTCGGGGTGTTCACCAAATATTTTATAAAGGTTATTTACTTCAAGTTTTACTGCCATGAAATTATAGTTTTCCCGTGTGACATCTACCATATAAAATAATCCTGAACAAAATTAAAACGCCCTATACCCTAACATACTGAGATTCTGAGACAACCCCTAGCCGTCCTAAAGACAGAATATTCATGACGCGAAAAGGACCTATTCCGGCCGGATCCACTACGGCAGATAAGGGTTTGCGGCAAATATCACCTTGTGAAAAAAAAGCTATTTTGGGGCGATGGAGAGAGCGATATCAGCAGCGAAATGCGATGCGGAGCGACCGCTTGCGGATATATATCTGTTTCGGTATTGGTTCTTTTTTGTTCATATTCGGCGCAAGCGGATAATAGTGCCGGGGCTATAAGATGAAGCGTTTTATCCCGTCAATCGCCATGATGGAATATTTGTGCATTACGTTTAATATCGGGTCAGAAATCAGCCCAGTATTATGGCTTTGAGCAAAAGGAAATAAATACGGCATTGCCGATGCGGCGAAGAAGAGAAATAAGCAATGCGGGAGCACGGCTTATGCCTCAGAGGGGCTTTGTTGAATAATTCGAACTTTTAGGTGACTGGCGGCTCTGATCACTACATTCGTTTCAACATCAGGTCCCCATGGCAAAGCAAAAGTTTAAAATTACCAACTGGCCCGCATATAACAATGCGCTCAGGCAGCGGGGGGACCTGACAGTATGGCTTGATGAGTCAGCCATTGCTGCATGGACTGAGAGTACACCACCTGAACATCGTGGCCGGCCGCTTCACTACACCGATATGGCCATTACCACGGTTCTGATGATAAAGCGCGTGTTTAATCTTTCGCTCCGGGCGTTACAGGATTTCGTTGACTCGATTTTTAAACTGATGGGGCTGTCGCTGCGCTGCCCAGATTACTCTCTGGTCAGCCGGCGAGCAAAAACCGTCGACATCAGCATAAAAACGCCAACCCGCGGCGAAATCTCACACCTGGTCATCGATGGCACCGGCCTGAAAGTCTTCGGCGAAGGCGAATGGAAAGTCAGGCAGCATGGGGCTGAGAGGCGCAAAGTATGGCGCAAGCTTCATCTGGCAGTAGATAGCGTGACACATGAAATTATCTGTGCCGATTTATCGCTAAGCGGTACGACAGATGCGCAGGCGCTGCCCGGGCTGATTAACCAAACCCACCGGAAAATCAGGGAAGCGTCGGCTGACAGTGCTTACGATACGCGTTACTGTCATGATGCTCTGCTGAGGAAAAAAATAAAGCCGCTTATCCCACCGCGAAGTGGTGCGCAATATTGGCCAGCTCGATACCATGAGCGTAACCATGCGGTGGCAAATCAGCATCTGAGCGGCAATAACGATACCTGGAAAAAGAAAGTAGGTTATCACCGGCGTTCACTGGCTGAAACGGCCATGTTCCGGTTTAAAACACTTCTGGGTGGTCATCTGAGTCTGCATGACTATGACGCGCAGGTAGGTGAGGCAATGGCAATGGTTAAAGCACTTAACCGGATCACACTGTTAGGAATGCCAAACAGCGTCCGCATCATGTAACAATCGCCCTGATAGGGAGGAAGTCGTCACAAATTTCGGATTTATTCAACAAAGCGCCTCAGAGGTGAAATTGTCAGGTATCAACCCCAACCGTTTACAACTTGTCCGCGGGGAAAACCCGACCGGCGCCGCGATTTCGGCCTCGCCGAGCCGTCCCGTCCACGCCGCCGGTCACCAACACCTGTCGGCGTGGACGGCCATCGGCGTTAGAAGGCCCAATCCTCGTCTTCCGTATTGACCGCGCGCCCCATCACATAGGAGGAGCCGGAGAAGAAGTCATGATTCTCATCCGCGTTTGGCGACAGGGCCGAAAGAATGGCGGGATTGACGGCGGTCATCGAGGCCGGAAACAGTGCCTCATAACCGAGATTCATCAATGCCTTATTGGCGTTATAGTGCAGAAAAGCGGTGACGTCCTCGGTCCAACCGGCGTCATCATACAGCGCGGCGCTGTAGGCCAGCTCATTCTCATAGAGATCCTGCAACAGATCATAGGCGAACAGCTTGACCGCCTCGCGCCGCTCCGGGGTGGCCGCCGCCAGACCGCGCTGGAATTTATAACCGATATAATAGCCGTGCACCGCTTCATCGCGAATAATAAGGCGAATCAAATCTGCGGTATTGGTCAGCTTGCCGCGGCTGGAATAATACATTGGCAAATAGAAGCCGGAATAAAATAAGAATGATTCGAGAAAAACGCAGGCCACTTTTTTCTCTAGCGGATCATTATCCTGATAATGGCGTAGGATAATAGCCGCTTTATTTTGCAGAGCAGCATTCTCTTCGCTCCAGCGATAAGCGGCGTCCACATCCGCCATGGAACAGAGGGTGGAGAATATCGAGCTGTACGAACGGGCGTGTACCGCTTCCATAAAGCAGATATTGGAAAATACCGCCTCCTCATGGGGGGCCAGAGCGTCGACCATCAACGCCGGCGCGCTGAAGGTATTTTGCACCGTATCCAGCAGCGTTAGGCCGGTAAATACCCGGATCGTCAGCTGTTGCTCCTGGGCGGATAAGGCGTTCCATGACGGGACGTCATTGGACAGCGGCAGTTTTTCCGGTAGCCAGAAATTGGCGATCAAACGGTTCCAGACTTCCAGATCTTTGTCATCCTGGATACGGTTCCAGTTTACCGCCTGGACGCGCGAAGGCGCGGATTCGAGGATCATAGCATTCTCCTTGACCTTACAGGGCGCACGACACGCAGCCGGCCACTTCGGTACCTTCTAGCGCCAGCTGCCGGATGCGGATGTAATACAGCGTTTTAATACCTTTCTTCCAGGCGTAAATTTGCGCCAGGTTAATGTCGCGCGTAGTTGCGGTATCGCGAAAGAACAGCGTTAGCGACAGCCCTTGATCCACATGGCGGGTGGCGGCGGCGTAGGTATCAATAATTTTTTCCGGCCCTATCTCATAGGAATCCTGGTAATAGGCCAGGTTCTCATTGGTCATGTACGGCGCGGGATAATAAACCCGGCCGGTTTTACCCTCTTTACGGACCTCGATACGCGAAACGATCGGGTGAATACTGGAGGTCGAATGGTTGATATAGGAGATGGAGCCGGTGGGCGGCACCGCCTGCAGGTTTTGATTATACAGCCCGTGCCGCTTGACGCTGTCCGCCAGCGACCGCCAGTCCTCTTGTGTCGGTAACTGAATATGGCTTTTGGCGAACAAATCGCGCACGCACGCGCTTTTCGCTTCCCAAAGCTTATTGACGTAGGGCGTAAAATAGTCGTCGCTGGCGTAGCGCGACCGCGCAAATCCGCCGAAAGCGCGCCCGCGCTCTATCGCTAAGCGGTTGGAGGCGCGCACAGCGTGATAGGTCACCGTGTAAAAATAGAGATCGGTAAATTCCACAGCTTCCGGGCTGCCGTAATAAATATGCTCGCGCGCCAGATAACCGTGCAGGTTCATTTGACCGAGGCCGATGGCGTGGGAATGCTGATTACCCTCGGCGATCGAAGGAACGGAACCGATGTGGCTCATGTCTGACACCGCGGTCAAGGCGCGCACCGCCGTCTCTACCGTATGGCCAAAATCGGGCGAATCCATTGTGCGCGCGATATTCAGCGAGCCCAGATTACAGGAGATATCGCGCCCCACATGTTGATAGCTCAGGTCTTCGTTGTACTCGGTGGCGCTGTTAACCTGCAAAATTTCCGAACACAAATTACTCATATTGATGCGCCCGGCGATGGGATTGGCGCGATTCACCGTGTCCTCGAACATCATGTAAGGATAACCGGACTCAAACTGAATCTCGGCCAGCGTCTGGAAAAAAGCGCGCGCGTTGATGGCGGTTTTACGAATACGGCTGTCCGCCACCATCTCGTGATAACGTTCGCCGATCGCCAATTGTGAGAACGGCTGGCCGTAAATGCGCTCAACGTCATAGGGCGAGAAAAGATACATCGGCTGGTTGTCTCGCGCCAGCTGAAAGGTGATATCCGGTATCACCACGCCCAGCGACAGGGTTTTGATACGGATTTTCTCGTCGGCGTTTTCGCGCTTGGTGTCCAGAAAACGCAAAATATCGAGATGGTGGGTATGCAGGTAGACGGCGCCGGCACCCTGGCGGGCACCGAGCTGATTGGCGTAAGAGAACGTGTCCTCCAACATTTTCATCACCGGTATCACGCCGGACGATTGATTCTCGATACGCTTGATGGGGGCGCCCGCTTCGCGCAAATTGGTCAGCATAAAGACCACGCCGCCGCCGCGTTTCGACAGTTGAAGCGCGGCGTTGACCGCCCGGCCTATCGACTCCATATTATCTTCGATACGCAGCAAAAAGCAGGAGACGTATTCCCCGCGCTGCTGTTTACCTCAGTTGAGAAAGGTAGGGGTTGCGGGCTGGAAACGGCCGGAGAGCATCTCCGCCATCATCGCCCTGGCGAGGGTTTCGTCGCCGGCGGCCAGCGTCAGCGCCACCATGCATGCACACCCGATCCTCGAAATCTTCCAGATATTGCTTGCCGTCGAAGCTTTTCAACGCATAGCTGATGTAGAACTTTAGCGCGCCCATAAACGTCTGGAACTGAACCCGTTGCGCCCAGGCTTCGGCGAACAGCGAAGCGATAAACGCCTGGCTGTAAGGCGCCAGCACCTTAGCTTCATAATAGCCCTCGTCGACCAGGCAACGCAGCTTTTCCTCAAGGGAAGCAAAGCGACGGCTGTTCGGGATCACATGCTGTTGCCGGTAGCACTCCACCGCCAGATGATCCTTGTCGAACTGGATATGGCCCGCCTCGTCGTAGAGGTTGAGCATAGCATTGAGGGCATGATAATCCAGCGCCTGCAACGCGTGTTCAATTATGCTAAGTTCTATCGCTGTCAAAATTCGGTCACTCCCTTACGTACCTGTACGACATCTTCCGACGTCCCCAGAAGCTCAAAGCGATAGAGCAGGGGAACCTGACATTTTTCAGCGACGATATCGCCCGCCAAACAGAAGGCCGCACCGAAGTTCCGGTTGCCGGCGCCGATGACGCCGCGCAACAGGGAACGGTTTAACGGATCGTTGAGAAAACGGATGACCTGACGCGGTACGGCGCCGCGGGTCGAGCCGCCGCCGTAGCTCGGTAAAATAAGAATATAGGGGGCATTCGCTTTCACGCTCTCGCGCATCTCAAGAGGAATACGCAGCGCCGGCAGCCCTAATTTGCTGACGAAGCGGTGAGTACTTTCCGAACTGCTGGAAAAATAAACCAACGCGGTCATTACCGCGCCTTAGGCCGGGATTGCGCTGGCGGACATCAGGCTGATTTTGTCGGGACGAAAGCCGCTCCAGTGTTCATTGGCGGTCTGTACCACGGGAACCTGCTGATAACCGAGCGACCGGACATGATGCAGCGCTTGTTCATCGTCCAGCAGATCCACCAGCCGGTAATCGATGCCTTTACGGTCAAGCGCGCGGCAGGTGGCGTGACATTGGACACAATCCGGCTTAGTGTAAATAGTAATAGTCATGATTCGCATTTACCTCTCACAGTGTAGGTGTCGAGGGCTTGTGAGAGCGCTGCCGCCGCGTTGTGGTGCTGAACATGTAATGCATACTATATCTAGATATAAATCAGATCAACCATACAATATATAGTAATACCCCGCGGCGGACGCTAGCTTCTGAGCGAAAAAAAAGCAAATAAAAAACCCGCTCCAGGCGTGGAGCGGGTTCATTGCGGGTCATACGGAGGTAACGAAGCGGGAAAAAAATTTTCCTGGGACGCTTTAATTTGCTGTTTTACCGGCGTGGCGGCGTGAGGTGGAACCCGCGTCGCGCGCTGAATTAGGGGAGGATTTTGGCGACTTTTCGCTTGCGAAACAGCAGCGCTATTCTGGTGCGGATGTCTGACGCGGATGCGCTCGCGGACCGGCGCGAGCGCATCCGCGATGCTGTCTGACTAACGGCGCGTTAACAGAACTCCAAGCACGATCCCCACTGCAGTGGTGATGCCCAAGCTGTGCCAGGGTTTTTCCACGACAAAGTTTTTGGTTTGCACCGCCGCGTCGCGGGCGTACTGAGCGCCATCGCGGGCGTATTGACCGATGCGGCTGTTGCCGTTCAGTTTGGCGCGGGTGTCGCGCAATGCCGCCGGGCTTTCGCCTGCAGGTCACTCAGTTCTTCCTGGGTCGTTTTATCGGTTGTTTTCAGCAGTGAATCCAGGGTGTCTGCCAGCAGAGAAACATCGTCTTTAAAATCCAATTGGACGTCCTGTTTTTCGGTATTGGTAAACATGTGTTTCTCCCATTCAGTAGTAGGTTGTTTAATTATAGACCTATTTTTCACCACCGGCAGCGCAGGCACCGGGGATGAAACGGGAAAGTATCGGCTTTTTGGATTATTCTGAAAGGCGGGAGTGCGGCTTATCTCACTCCACCTGACCGATTACATTAGCTGTGATCACTTCACCGTGACTGAATCAATATAGTGTTTCTATGCTTACGAGATTTTATAAAATATGATTTTTAATCAGCATCTTAAGTTGGTTCTTGGTGACGTGTTGTTTCCATGCTTTTTGATGCTTGCACCATTTTGCAGTAAATTGAGCATAACAATTCGAGTAACATTTTGGAGTAATGTATGGCTGGAGAACTAAACAAGCTATCTGATAAAAAGCTGAAAAATCTATTGGGTGTACCTCGGGAGAAGTACGAATTCTTTGCCGATGGCGTAGTCTTGAGCGTCAGGGTATCGACGGTAGGCGGGATTAGCTGGACTTTCATCTATCGTAACAGCGGCACTATACAACGTGTGACCGGCTTTGTTGAATAATTCGAACTTTTAGGTGACTGGCGGCTCTGATCACTACATTCGTTTCAACATCAGGTCCCCATGGCAAAGCAAAAGTTTAAAATTACCAACTGGCCCGCATATAACAATGCGCTCAGGCAGCGGGGGGACCTGACAGTATGGCTTGATGAGTCAGCCATTGCTGCATGGACTGAGAGTACACCACCTGAACATCGTGGCCGGCCGCTTCACTACACCGATATGGCCATTACCACGGTTCTGATGATAAAGCGCGTGTTTAATCTTTCGCTCCGGGCGTTACAGGATTTCGTTGACTCGATTTTTAAACTGATGGGGCTGTCGCTGCGCTGCCCAGATTACTCTCTGGTCAGCCGGCGAGCAAAAACCGTCGACATCAGCATAAAAACGCCAACCCGCGGCGAAATCTCACACCTGGTCATCGATGGCACCGGCCTGAAAGTCTTCGGCGAAGGCGAATGGAAAGTCAGGCAGCATGGGGCTGAGAGGCGCAAAGTATGGCGCAAGCTTCATCTGGCAGTAGATAGCGTGACACATGAAATTATCTGTGCCGATTTATCGCTAAGCGGTACGACAGATGCGCAGGCGCTGCCCGGGCTGATTAACCAAACCCACCGGAAAATCAGGGAAGCGTCGGCTGACAGTGCTTACGATACGCGTTACTGTCATGATGCTCTGCTGAGGAAAAAAATAAAGCCGCTTATCCCACCGCGAAGTGGTGCGCAATATTGGCCAGCTCGATACCATGAGCGTAACCATGCGGTGGCAAATCAGCATCTGAGCGGCAATAACGATACCTGGAAAAAGAAAGTAGGTTATCACCGGCGTTCACTGGCTGAAACGGCCATGTTCCGGTTTAAAACACTTCTGGGTGGTCATCTGAGTCTGCATGACTATGACGCGCAGGTAGGTGAGACAATGGCAATGGTTAAAGCACTTAACCGGATCACACTGTTAGGAATGCCAAACAGCGTCCGCATCATGTAACAATCGCCCTGATAGGAAGGAAGTCGTCACAAATTTCGGATTTATTCAACAAAGCGCGTGTGACCTTGGGGCGTTACCCGGATATGAGTCTTAAGCTTGCAAGAACAAAACGTGATGAGTGCCGTACGTGGCTAGCAGAGGGCAAGGACCCACGACAACAACTAAAGTTGGGCAAAAAAGAATCTCTTAAACCGGTTACAGTTAGGGAGGCAATAGAATATTGGATAAGGCATTATGCGGTAGATCATCGAAGCCTGTTTAGAAATTTGTGTATTTGCCTGATTTTGATATGTTCAATCCAACATCAAAAACAGGTTAATTTATGGACGAAAAACAGTTGCAGGCTCTGGCTAACTAACTGGCCAAAAATCTCAAAACCCCTGAAGATCTCAGTCACTTCGATCGGCTGCTGAAAAAAATCAGCGTCGTAGCAGCTCTCAATGCCGAAATGACCCATCACCTCGGCTACGATAAAAATCAGCCTAAACCGGGGACCAACGCCCGCAACGGCTATTCCACAAAAACCGTTACCACTGGCGATGGCCCGCTGGCGCTGCGTACTCCGCGCGATCGTGACGGTTCCTTTGAACCGCAACTGGTGAAGAAGAACCAGACCCGGATTACCGGGATGGATAACCAGATTTTATCGTTGTACGCCAAAGGGATGACCACCCGCGAGATCGCCGCCGCGTTCAAAGAGCTGTATGACGCCGATGTCTCGCCGGCGCTGGTCTCAAAGGTCACCGATGCGGTCATGGAGCAGGTTGTCGAATGGCAAAACCGGCCTCTGGATGCAGTCTATCCCATTGTTTATCTTGATTGTATCGTTCTAAAAGTCCGGCAGGACAGCCGCATCATCAACAAATCTGTGTTCCTGGCGCTGGGCATCAACATCGAAGGCCAGAAAGAGTTGCTAGGTATGTGGCTGGCCGAAAATGAAGGCGCAAAGTTCTGGCTGAACGTGCTGACAGAGCTAAAAAACCGCGGCCTGAACGATATCCTTATCGCCTGCATAGACGGGCTGAAAGGTTTCCCTGACGCTATTAACGCGGTGTATCCGGAGGCGCGGCTCCAGCTGTGTATCGTACATATGGTGCGCAACAGCCTGCGGTTCGTCTCCTGGAAGGACTTCAAGGCCGTCACCCGCGACCTGAAAGCTATCTATCAGGCCCCTACGGAAGAAGCCGGCTTGCAGGCGCTGGAAGCGTTCTCCAGTGCCTGGGACATCCGCTACCCGCAAATAAGTCGAAGCTGGCAGGCAAACTGGGCCAATCTGGCCACGTTCTTTGCCTACCCAACGGACATCCGCAAGGTGATCTACACGACCAACGCCATCGAGTCGTTAAACAGCGTGATCCGGCATGCCATCAAAAAGCGCAAGGTGTTCCCGACCGACGACGCAGTGAAAAAGGTGGTGTGGCTGGCGATACAGGCGGCCTCACAGAAATGGACAATGCCTTTGAGGGACTGGCGCATGGCAATGAGCCGCTTTATTATCGAGTTCGGTGACCGCCTGGACGGTCACTTCTGAGAAAAGGCATTTACACAGAATCGTGTACAGGGTCGTCGCAGGGTTGATGATAGGTACGGTGGGGCCACAGAAGTCGATGAAGAGCTTTTCGCCAGCCTTGTGCTCCATGCGCATAGAACGTCGCTGCTTCTTTTTCCAGTCACGGAACAGTGCACAAAACTGTGAGTAACCGAGGGCATCACCGCCCACGGCGGACTGATATTCCATCCAGAGCAGCTGCTTGGTCATGCCCTTGCGGCTTAACTCGGTATCGATATCAAGCCAGCTGGGTAAGGTATTGATAACTTTTCCGGATTTGCCGGGATAGAGCAGGCGGTCGAGATCGACGGGGGACAGTTCCGCCGGCAATGGCCAGACCAGGTTAGCTACCGTGAATCGGCCGAGGATATCGTGCACGGTAGTACAGCCTATGCCGAGCGCTGCTGCGATAGTGCGATTCGAGCGACGCTGCTCGAATTTCATACGTAAGACATTAATATAGATGCACATTTCCGTTCTCGCTTTCTTCTTTTTACGTGCCATGCCATGCCCCCGGAAGCTAAAAGTCTCCAGAGTATGGCGGAACAGAAGATGAGCGATCGGACAGAATCGGAATCGCTGATCGGGCGACCGGAATCAGTGATCGGATGAAATCAGAATTAGTGATCGGGTGAAATCGGAATCAGTGATCGGATGTGACCGGAACCAGCACCCCGGCGATATCCAGCGACAACGACCGATATTGCCCGGTCTCGTCGATACGCTCATAAAGGCGAATGTAGCTCTTGCTGCTGACCACCTGCACCGCTTCCGCCAGCGCATCCATTGCCCGCAACCAGCGCGGGTCGGTGATATCATGGCGACGTAATTGTAGAATACGGGCCGGATTAATATCACCGTTCTTGTCGGTGGAAAACGCCTGGTCAATAATGGCCAGCAGCTCCAGGCGCGCATTCTGCGTCCATTCCGTCATGCAATCATCAATCAATGCCTTGGCGGCCTGAATATGCTCATCAAAGGTAATGCGGTTCTGCAGGGCGCGGATAACCTTGTAGCGGCCATCAAAGGAATACAGTGTCACATTGCCTTTTCTGCCGCCACGTTTTACCCCGTACTGCTCAATCGACAGGTCAATCAATGCCTGGATATCGACAAACGCGCGGTGTTTAAAATCTCTTAATGCCTCATGCAGCGGCCGGGCGCGCGCCACTATATCTTTAACCAGCGCGTCGCGCTCCTTATCAATGGGTTTTACCATGGCGTCGGGTATCAATACGCCTTTGGCGTCCTGCCAGTAGCCGGCGGGCACTGTATTGTCATGTGAGTTAGTGGACATGATAACCTCTCCTGTTAAATGCATTAGTAATAGAGCCTTTATTAATCGACTCGAAATCAGCTCGGCACGATAATACGGTGGCAAGTGCATCGTGAATAAACTGGGCTTCCTTCTTTTCAACTTCACTGCCCACACCGCTGGCATTGATATTCATATCAATGCCGAGGGGCGTTTGCTGAACAACGATTTTAATTTCAATTGTCATAAGAGCCTCAATGTAATGACGCTGACCAAATCACTCGGCACCCACCTTTCATAAACGCCCCTTGTTTAAAACCACCCAGTGCGTTTTTGCCAACGGAGATATAATCCGCCTGCCCCTGTTTTAATAACTGCTCACAGAGCGGATGGTGTTCAATACGGATAACGGGTTTGCAATTATGCAATATCACGCTTTTTACGCTCACGCCTCTTATCGTCAAATAATGAATAACGGCTCCTGCCTGCGTCATCGCGGCGATAAGATGAGTGTTGGTCGATGCCGCTTTATGATGGACTGACATACTTTCCTCCTTCAATGAATTAGCATTTCCGCATAGCGGTCGATTAACGTCACGGACATCCCCTGATTGCCGATAGCGCTTGTCCGGGCCACCCCACGCACCAGTTTAAACAGGCGGCGATAATTGCCCCGTGAATGCTTGCGAAAGGCGGCGGCAATTTCCGGCGCAAGCGGCTCGCCCGATGCTTCATCGTTCGATAGCAGACTGCCCAGAATGGCACTGAAATCCTCGGCTTCACTCTCTTTCCGACGAGACTCCAGGTCTAACGCCATGCCCACCCGGCTATAGAGCTGGGCGTACTCCCCGCGTGAGCCTTTCAGATTGAGTAGCAAACGCGGCATCCCCGCCAATACAATGGCCACCCCGGAACGGTCGTGAATGCGGCGCAGGACCTCAAGCGCCCGGTAGGGCAGCAGCTCGGCCTCATCAACCAGCACTAACCAGTGCTTGTCACATAGCCCCTGTACGCACTCCTCGACCAGCTCATGAATATTGCCAGTTTTTCGCAGACCCAGCCGGGCGCACAGCGCCTGCAATAACACCTTGGCGGTATAGCCGGGGTTGGCTTCAATCAGGATGACGCCTTTATTGGCGCTGTTGGCGCACACATACTCCTTCAGCACCATGCTTTTTCCCATGCCTGCCGGGCCGTATATCACGCCGATATCGCCGAAGTCGTGCGTGGCACTAATCAGGTCCAGCGCCACCCTGGCCAGATGGGTCGGCACAAAATGCACCTTGATGTCCCGCCGGTGGGCGCGCTCTGTTTCGCGGTCAAGAAAATCCCGCAGCGTACCCTCAACGTTATCAATATTGCCATTGTAAACCCCCTTTAAATATTGTGAAATGATTGCGACGCTTAATTCGGTTTTATCGGCCACCTTGCGCTGGGTGTAGCCTGACCGCGCCATCAGCTGGTAAATACGTTCTCGCGTTGTCATACAATATATCCTTACCGGTTATTACCGACCTGCTTGATATCGTGCTCATATTCAGATTCAAATAAATACACCTTCTCTTTTTCGAGTGCCGCTGCCTTGGGTACCAGCAGGCTGTAATCGCTTTCCCTGGGCGCATCAATCACCGGACGTAATTCGTCTTTCGCATCCTGAATCTTGCTTTCGGCCAGTTTAATGCGACGCTTGGCGCGCGCTTCCAGCGCTTTTTCCACTCTGGAGACCGGCACCGGCGATGCGGTATTGCCATTCCAGAGCGCAGTGCAGAGATAAGCACCGTCCATCTGGCGAATAATCACTTCGTTCGGATTGTGGATATCGTAGGCCACCCGCACCGTCTGGCGGTCTACCTCAATCAGCTCCCTGGCAAAATACTGGTTATTCAACAGCTCAACCCAGCCGCGTTGGGCCACCCGTTTCTCTTCTGGCATAAACATCTCGCGCAACTCGCCCGGCGTCAGGTATTCAATGTTGTCTCCTTCCTCAGCCAGCAGGGCCTTGCGGTAGGCGGCCGGCGTCATCGATTTACCGTTGACCTTCGGCAGCGCGCTGTGCTCGTGACTGTGGTTATAGCGCTGTACCTCCTCTTCGATGGCGTCTATCAGCTGCCGCCAGCTGGGCAATATCGCCAGCGTTTTCTGCGGAACAGGATTCAGCTCTTTACCCTGACGCAAGGCATTCGACAGACTCAGCAGTTTTTGCCCCTGTACCCGCACCCCGTTGGGGTCAGCGCTTAGCCCGTTATAGGTCTGAAAGCGCAGAGCCTGCCGGCGAGGGAGAACCCCGTTAAGCCGCTCAATAATGCCCCGCGCCTGGGGATTGCCGGGGATACCGGTAATATGCTCAATGCCCAGCCGGGGAAAAATCTCGGTGATATCCGCATCGAGCATCTTGTTGGTCTCGCCACCGCCGTTATCGGAGTAGGCAAACAGCGGCTTGCCGTGGTGCTGGATGGCATAACGCCACGCATCGGCCACCGCGATGGCGTTTTCCGCCAGTGACAGGCTCCAGCCCACCAGATAGCGGGTGCGCCCGTCGAGCACCAAAGTCAGCTCTGGGGTAAAGGGCCGCCCGTGTATCGGATGCGCCACTTTCATGTTCAGCGACTTACCGTCGGCTATCCAGCAGCCGTTCACCGGCATCTGTGCCCAATCCCGCTGCTGGTAAACCTGATACGCCTTAAGCGCCGAGCCGGTGACCCGGCCCTTGACCCGTCGGTGAGGTGCCACCCGCTTGACCATGCGATTGACCTTGTCGTAGGTCGGCAGGGCCGCCAGCATGGCAGGCTGGTCATGGTATTTCCCCTGCCAGTCCGCCTGAAACGCGCGGTAGGCTTCCAGCACCGTCGGGCCACAGGGTCGGGCATAATGCGGCCAGAACAGGGCGTAGAACCACGTCATATCCGCGGGACGCTGTTTCCTGGGTTGACACCCGGAGCCAGTATCGCCAGACGCTCCTGGGGCCGCTCAGCGCTGAGATAGAGACTGACCCATTCCTGCAGGCTGCTTTTGCCCACCCCCTGCCGGGTGCGGCCCTTTTTGGCGTTGGCCAGTGTGGCGGCGCGCTGCAGGGCCTCGGGCAATGTACCGACCTTTGACTCGTCGACGATAAAAGTCACCGCCGCAATGCGGGTCATGCCGGCCTACTGCAATCGGATCACTTCCTGTGCCAGCATCATGCGCGCATCGGCAATCTGCTTTTGGTGATCGTTGAGGGCCTGCACCTTGCGGTCGAGCAGGGCCGGACATTGGCGCATGATCGCCAGCTCATCACGCGACTTGATGGCGGTGCTGCGCTTGACCGACTCATCAACCGGCTGGGCCGGGGCTTGCGCAATTAGAGATTTATAGTGCCGCTGTTTGATGATCTCGCGTGTTTGTTCTGGCAAACAATCGATGTGATACTCGAAAGCCTTGGTACCCGAACGCTTACGGACTAAATCGGGTGAATTTGTAGATATTTTTTTGAGGGTTAACCTCATTCCCTGAGCGGTGCTTGGCAAACCAAGCAATCCAATTAATTCGTTAATGCTAACAAACATAATTAAGAAACCTTACGCATATAACTATTTTTTCTATAGCCATATCTGCTGGGCCAGATAATTGATGGATCAACACCTATAACCTCAGCAACAAGTTGTTCATATTTTGGACATGGCCTACTAAGAACAGTTTTTACTACGTCCTGTTTCACACCGGCTTTAATATCAAGTGCTCGAAAAGTTACGCCTCTCTTATGTAGTTCTGCCTTGATGATTTCACGATGCCAATCCGCCCGAGCATCTTCATTTTGATGTGTCATTGAATTATCCTACAAAGTTACCTGTACGGAGTACCCCCGCGGGCCGTCTGTACAGGTAACTTATCCCTCTAACAAAAGAAAGTCAATGTCTTTCTTTTGTTTGTTTTTTTTGATAAATATCCAATCAATTCAAATAAACTCAAGGAGTTAGGAGAAAAGAAAGTTGTGATTATAAAAGAGAGATCAATTTCTTTTGATGATGAAGAAAAGAAAGAGTTCAGGCTAAGACTAAAATCATTAATGCAAGGGCGGACTCTTGATGAAAATGCAAAAAGATGGGGGGTAAAAAAATCAGATATAAATAATTACTTGTATAGGGGGTCAGTTCCTAGGTTGGCTAAAATCAAAGCGATAGCTGATGTCGAGGGAGTTGACTTGGAATGGCTCTTGTTAAAAAAGTGTCCTTCATTCAAAGAGAATACAGATATGAATGATAAAGAAAGAGATGAAAAACTCCGACAACCTAATGCTATAGATGTACATGCAAGCTTACTTCGTGCATTAGAAAGCCTATCTGAAGAAGAACAAATAGCATTAGCTCACTTGTTCTCAAGGAAAGGCGTTGAAATCGCCTTACTGCTTCTTGATGAGCAGAATCGCACACTGATACAGCTTTCAGAGACTCTCAAAGAGCATATAATTACTGAGTATGTCACTGGAGATAAGCAGAAATCCATCGCTGACAACAACGTGTGTGCTCCTGCTGAGGAAGAAAGACACAACAGACCTAATTTAACACACAATCACAAGCAGGCCATTTAAACAAGCGGAAATTATTTGTTTATTTTTTGTTAAAATAGCAAGTGTAAAACGACCCTGTACACGATTCTGTGTAAATGCCTTTTCTCAGAAGTGACCGTCCAGGCGATCACCGAACTCGATAATAAAGCGGCTCATTGCCATGCGCCAGTCCCTCAAAGGCATTGTCCATTTCTGTGAGGCCGCCTGTATCGCCAGCCACACCACCTTTTTCACTGCGTCGTCGGTCGGGAACACCTTGCGCTTTTTGATGGCATGCCGGATCACGCTGTTTAACGACTCGATGGCGTTGGTCGTGTAGATCACCTTGCGGATGTCCGTTGGGTAGGCAAAGAACGTGGCCAGATTGGCCCAGTTTGCCTGCCAGCTTCGACTTATTTGCGGGTAGCGGATGTCCCAGGCACTGGAGAACGCTTCCAGCGCCTGCAAGCCGGCTTCTTCCGTAGGGGCCTGATAGATAGCTTTCAGGTCGCGGGTGACGGCCTTGTAGTCCTTCCAGGAGACGAACCGCAGGCTGTTGCGCACCATATGCACGATACACAGCTGGAGCCGCGCCTCCGGATACACCGCGTTAATAGCGTCAGGGAAACCTTTCAGCCCGTCTACGCAGGCGATAAGGATATCGTTCAGGCCGCGGTTTTTCAGCTCTGTCAGCACGTTCAGCCAGAACTTTGCGCCTTCATTTTCAGCCAGCCACATACCTAGCAACTCTTTCTGGCCTTCGATGTTGATGCCCAGCGCCAGGAACACAGATTTGTTGATGATGCGGCTGTCCTGCCGGACTTTTAGAACGATACAGTCAAGATAAACAATGGGATAGACTGCATCCAGAGGCCGGTTTTGCCATTCGACAACCTGCTCCATGACCGCATCGGTGACCTTTGAGACCAGCGCCGGCGAGACATCGGCGTCATACAGCTCTTTGAACGCGGCGGCGATCTCGCGGGTGGTCATCCCTTTGGCGTACAACGATAAAATCTGGTTATCCATCCCGGTAATCCGGGTCTGGTTCTTCTTCACCAGTTGCGGTTCAAAGGAACCGTCACGATCGCGCGGAGTACGCAGCGCCAGCGGGCCATCGCCAGTGGTAACGGTTTTTGTGGAATAGCCGTTGCGGGCGTTGGTCCCCGGTTTAGGCTGATTTTTATCGTAGCCGAGGTGATGGGTCATTTCGGCATTGAGAGCTGCTTCGACGCTGATTTTTTTCAGCAGCCGATCGAAGTGACTGAGATCTTCAGGGGTTTTGAGATTTTTGGCCAGTTCGTTAGCCAGAGCCTGCAACTGTTTTTCGTCCATAAATTAACCTGTTTTTGATGTTGGATTGAACATATCAAAATCAGGCAAATACACAAATTTCTAAACAGGCTCTGTAAAACTGTTTAAACGGCCTTCAAACTTACTCAAACTACGACCAATCCAGTCCAGAATATAGTGCAAAAAAATCATTTTTTGCTCATTTTTTTGCGACGAGTCCAGAATCCTTAAAATCGCTGTAAGCCTCGCCAGTAAAGGGCTTCCGGCTTAATCCATCGTTCCCCTTGAGAGTCCAGAAATGATTGCCACCCCACATCCTGCTCCTTTGCTGTGATTACGGTATCTGACATTTCAGCGTCCGATGCCCTGAGGCGGCAAGCCGGCCTGAGGAGAGACCCGCTTTAGGGACGGATTAGTCAAGCGAATTACCGTTAAAATAGCGTAATGTAAATAAACTGACACAAAAATGTTGCCGTTTTGAGAACCGTTGCGCACTAAAATGCGGTGCACGGCGGCGCCATGCCCATTATCGGTGCAGGCCCTGCACCGTGACGGCGCGACGGTTTACGCCCACGCATCACGTCGCCGCATCAGTACCCTCAACGAAATAATTGGCAGCAATATTCATGCCAGGTGAAACTATTTCCACGCTATGGAGCACGATCGTTTATGGCGCAAACAGGTTATCTGCCAGCGGTGGCGGGGAATCCACCGGCATGGAAAAGGCTCTCCAGAATAAGAACGGGGTAGTTCATGACCTGGCCGGCTGACGCGGATAGGCGGTGCCAGGCGCGGTAAATTCTGCTAATGGGGTTAGAGGCGCGGCGGCGGGGCCGGCGAGGAGAGGCAAGGTAAACCCCTTTGACGGCGGTGACGACATGGTTACGGGCCGGCGGCGTTAGGCGCAGTAAGCCCTCAGATTGGCAGTGACGGTTTCACGGCGATGAGGCCCGAGCAGGGACGGTCACGGAGGCGTTATGGCAACTGAGACCGTTTGCCTCGTTTGCTTACTGCGCCGCGCGCTGAGGGCGCTTTCGCTATTGCGCCGCCTTATGCAGGGCAACGTGCGCCTTGAACACCTCCAGCGCCTTCGGCAACTGCGCCGGATCGTGCTGTCTACCGCTTTCCCACAGACCGGCGAAGCCAATAGCGCGCACAGCGCCGGGTCCACGGAAATCTGCGCCCGGCCATTCACGCGAAAACACTCCGACCAGCCCGGAATCAAAAACAGCAGGCCGGCAAACGGGTGATGCAGCAGATTGGTCAAGCCATCCAGACGATTATTGCCCCCCCGATCCGGCAGTAGCAGCGTTTTGTCGTTCTTTACCTGGATAAATCCCGGTTCACCGCCCTTGGGCGAGCAGTCGAACCCACGGGGACCTTGGGTACCCAACACCACAAACGGCGACAGGGCGATAAGCCGCCGCACATGATCATCTAGATGATCAATCTGTTTATGCAGCACGCCGGGATGGGGGCGGCGTAATAGTCGCGCAACTGCGTGCTGTCCTGCAAAATATAGCGTTCATCAAGCAGCATGCCATGTCCTCAGGCGGGTCGGCGGCGATCAAACACCAGCGCGGTCAATCCGGCCAGCAGCGTAACAATCCATAGCGGCCAGGAGCCGGCACGGGCGTAGGGGGTCAGCCCCCGCGTCGGGGTGACGTGGACGTTGAGCACATCACGGGTGAATTGCGGCAATTGCGCCAGCGGCGTCCCGTCGGCGTTGATAACCGCGGTGATGCCGTTATTGGTGCTGCGCAGCAGCGGCCGCCCCAGCTCCAGCGAGCGCATGCGCGCCATTTGGAAATGCTGCCACGGGCCGATGGAATGGCCAAACCAGGCGTCGTTGGACACGGTCAGCAGGAAGTCGGTATCGGGACGGAAATTATCCCGCACCTGGCCGCCCAGGATAATCTCGTAGCAGACGGTGGCGGTAAGTTTCATGCCGGCCACCTGCAGCTGCGGCTGCAAATACTCTCCTTGGCTGAGGGAGGACATCGGCAGATTGAACAGCGGCGCCAGCGGCCGCAGGAGACGCTCAAACGGCACGGTTTCGCCCAAGGGTACCAGATGATGCTTGTTGTAGCGATCCCTCGAGGGATAACGGTAAGGCGTGTCTTCGCCCAACACCACGATGCTGTTGTAATAATCGTAGCCGTGCGGCGTAGGCCGCGCGTCGATGATGCCGGTGATTAAACGGGTATGCCCCTGCCGCAATTGTTCATCGAGCCGAGTCAGGAACGCGTTCTGGGCAATCTCGTCGTCGGGGATGGCCGACTCCGGCCAAATGACCATCTGCTCCTTGCCAAGGGCCGGCAGGGTACGCTGCAGGTAAATATCCAGCGTCGGGCCGACCTGACTGGCCTCCCATTTCATCCACTGGGCAATATTGCCCTGCACCAGCGCCACGTCAATGGCCCGCGCCGGCTGAGGCTGGTACCACTGTAACGAGCACAGCGGCCAGGGCAGCAGCAGCGCCAGCGCGCCCAGCGCCGGCAGCCATCGCCGCCGCGCCAGCGCAAAGACCGCCAGGCCGCTTATCATCATTAGCATGAAGGTGATAGCCTGTACGCCCAAGAGCGGCGCGATCCCTTTTAACGGTCCATCAATTTGACTGTAGCCAAATTCCAGCCAGGGGAAACCGCTCAATACCCAGCCGCGCAGAAATTCGGTGACCGACCACAGCACCGGCGCGCCGAGCGCCAGCCGCCACAGGCTGGTACGCGGCCACAGCCGTGCCAGCAGAGCGGCAAACAGCATGGGGTAGAGCGCCAGATAGGCGGCCAGCACCACCACCAGCGCCACGTTTACCGGACCAGGCAGACCGCCGAATTGCGCGATGCTGACGTAGACCCAGTTAACGCCGGTGCCGAACAGGCCAAAGCCCCAGACAAAGCCCAGCCAGCCGGCCTGCCGGCCGCTGCGGTTGAGCGTGACCGCCAGCAGGCCGCCGAGCGAGAGAATGGCCGCGGGCCAGAAATCGTACGGGGAAAATGCCAGGGTGCCGCAGGCGCCGGTAACGAGCGCCAGCAGCGCGCGGAGCCGCTGGCATGCAAACAGTGGGGGGATGGCCATTGGGAATTTAATCTTCCATGGTGGGTTGCGGTGAATTCTCGGGTATTTTGACATGCACCTGGATAATGCGTCGGCTGTCGGCCATCGCCACTTTGAAATTGTAGCCGTCGATGTCAATGGCCTCGCCGCGCGCCGGCAAATGACCAAAGGCCTGCATCACCAAGCCGCCGATGGTATCCACTTCCTCGTCGCTGAAGTGCGTATTGAAGACGTCGTTAAAATCCTCAATGGGGGTTAACGCGCGGATGGTGAAGGTGTGGCGGTTCAGTTGGCGGATATTCCGATCCTCTTCATCGTCGTATTCATCTTCGATTTCGCCGACGATAAGCTCCAGGATATCCTCGATGGTCACCAGACCGGACACGCCGCCGAATTCATCTATGACGATGGCCATGTGATAGCGCTGGGAGCGGAACTCCTTGAGCATGCGGTCCACCCGCTTGCTTTCCGGCACCACGACCGCCGGCCGCAAGATCTTCTCGATGCTGAAGGGTTCGTCGTGGCTGAGCATGAACGGCAGCAAATCCTTGGCCAGCAGGATCCCTTCCACATGATCTTTATCTTCGCTGATGACCGGAAAGCGAGAATGGGCCGATTCGACGATAACGTCAAGGCACTCCTGTAGGGATTGGTTTTTCATTAGCGTGATGATCTGCGAGCGGGGGATCATGATATCCCACACCCGCTGTTCGGCGATATCCATGACGCCTTCCAGCATATCGCGGGTATCGGGGTCGATAAGCTCGTTCTGTTCGGAATCCCTGATAAGTTCCAAAAGATCGTCACGGTTTTTCGGTTCACCGTGAAACAGCTGATTTAGCATCAGGGTAAAAAAGCCCTTCTTGGGACTGGGGCTGTCGTTGCTCTGCGAATGGTCGTCGCTCATAGCGTTAAGTTAGTTTCACTCTCTAATAATTAAAGGGAAAGGGAGATTACGCGTCTTTTTCCGCAAGATAGGGATCCGGGTAACCGAGCTTTTGCATAATCTCCGTTTCCAGCGATTCCATCTCCAGGGCTTCCTCATCCAGGATATGATCATACCCTAACAGATGCAGCGAACCGTGAACAACCATATGCGCCCAATGCGCCTCTAACGCTTTCTCCTGCTGCTGCGCTTCGCGTTCCACCACCTGGCGGCAGATAACCAAATCCCCCAGCAGAGGCAGTTCCACTTCCGGCGGGGCTTCAAAGGGAAAGGAGAGCACGTTGGTGGGCCTGTCTTTGCCGCGGTAGGTGAGGTTGAGTTCATGGCTTTCCGTTTCGTCCACCAGGCGCACGGTGACTTCCGCGCAGTCGCGAAACAGAGGCAACACGCCCTGCAACCAGCGCAGAAAATCTGCTTCGGCGGGTAGATCGCGCGCGTCATCGCAGGCCAGCTGCAGGTCCAGTATCACCTCGCTCATGCGTTATGCTCCCCGGCGGACGGCGAACCTGAACCGCCCTGTGCTGCGCCGTTACTCTGGCCCAAGGACTCGCGTTTACGCTTGGCGGCCAGCTGATCTTTGCGTTTCTGGTCAGCGCTTTCCCAGGCTTCATAGGCATTGACGATACGCGCCACCACCGGGTGGCGCACCACGTCTTCGCTGTGGAAGAAATTGAAGCTGATTTCCTCGACTTCCGCCAGCACTTCCACCGCGTGACGCAGCCCTGATTTCTGGTTGCGCGGTAAGTCTATCTGCGTGACGTCGCCGGTTATCACCGCTTTGGAATTGAAACCGATGCGGGTCAGGAACATCTTCATTTGTTCAATGGTGGTGTTCTGGCTCTCGTCAAGAATAATGAAAGCGTCGTTCAGCGTACGCCCGCGCATGTAGGCCAGCGGCGCGACCTCGATGACATTGCGCTCAATCAGTTTTTCCACCCGCTCGAAACCCAGCATCTCAAACAGCGCGTCGTAAAGCGGGCGCAGATAAGGGTCGACTTTTTGACTGAGATCGCCGGGCAGGAAACCCAGCTTCTCCCCGGCTTCCACCGCCGGACGGGTCAGGAGAATACGGCGGATCTCTTGCCGCTCCAGCGCATCTACCGCCGCCACCACCGCCAGATAGGTTTTACCGGTCCCGGCCGGACCGACGCCGAAAGTAATGTCATGATCGAGAATGTGGGCGATATATTGCGCCTGGTTCGGGGTACGCGGTTTAATGATGCCGCGTTTGGTTTGTATATTCACCGCGCGGCCATAATCGGGCACGCTATCCGCCGTTTGTTCCAGTACCCGGCTCTGTTTGATGGCCAGATGGATTTGTTCCGGCTCAATATCGGCAATGATGCCCCGTAGCGGCGCCGTGTCGACGTACAGCGAGGTGAGAATGAACGCGGCGGCGTCGACGCACAGCGGCTTGCCCACCAGCTTGAAAATATTGTCACGCCGATTGATCTCAATGCCCAACCGGCGCTCAAGTTGCTTGATGTTGTCATCAAACGGCCCACAGAGGCTCAATAGACGGTTGTTGTCTGCTGGTTCCAGCATGATTTCTTTGGTTTCGACGTTCAAATCTTTCCTCTCGGCACAAAAGCCATTACAGGGTGAACCACAGGCCGGGAGCCGGGGGGTCGGCACCGGGGCACATGGCTAATAAATGAAGCATCCCCGCCCATGCGTCAAGGGCAAAGACCATTATATGTATATTGGGGCACAATTAGTGCAATGCAACCAGGGCAATGGCGAGCCGCCCCGGCGTGATGGCGGGCAGGGGGGCTCACGGCTGGTAAATGCCCACGCCCATTTCGTTCTCTTTACGGGTGCGGGCAATGACCGACGCCGGGCTTTCATGGCTGCGCAATGCCATTTGATCTTCGGTGCGCAACAGCACGCCGCGCAGCGAATTGGGATAGACATCCACAATTTCCACATCGACGAATTTGCCTATCATGGACGGCGCGCCCTCAAAATTGACGACCCGATTGTTCTCGGTGCGTCCGGACAGTTCCATCACATTTTTGCGCGATGTGCCTTCCACGAGGATACGCTGCACCGTGCCCTGCATGCGGCGGCTGAACTGCATGGCTTGTTGCGTGATGCGTTCCTGCAAAATATGCAGCCGCTGCTTCTTTTCTTCTTCGCTGACGTCGTCCACCATATCGGCGGTGGGCGTACCGGGACGGGCGGAGTATATAAAACTGAAGCTCATGTCGAAATTCACGTCGGCGATAAGCTTCATCGTTTGCTCAAAATCATGCTGGGTTTCGCCCGGGAAGCCGATGATGAAGTCCGAGCTGATCTGGATATCCGGGCGCGCCTGGCGCAGCCGGCGGATGATTGATTTATATTCCAGCGCGGTATGGGCGCGTTTCATCATGGTCAGAATGCGATCGGAGCCGCTTTGCACCGGCAGATGCACGAAGCTGACCAGCTCCGGGGTATCGCGGTAGACATCGATAATATCGTCGGTGAACTCGATGGGATGACTGGTGATATACCGGATACGGTCGATTCCGTCGATGGCCGCCACCAGCCGCAGCAGTTCGGCGAAGGTGCAGATACCGCCGTCATAGCTGGCGCCGCGATAGGCGTTGACGTTTTGCCCCAGCAGGTTGACTTCGCGCACGCCCTGATCCGCCAACTGGGCAATCTCGAACAGAATATCGTCGCACGGACGGCTCACTTCCTCGCCGCGGGTGTAGGGTACGACGCAGAAACTGCAGTATTTGTTGCAGCCTTCCATGATCGAGACAAAGGCGGTCGGCCCTTCCGCGCGCGGCTCCGGCAGCCGGTCAAATTTTTCAATTTCCGGGAAGCTGATATCCACCACCGGGCTGCGGGTGCCGTTGACGTGATTAATCATTTCCGGCAGGCGATGCAGGGTCTGCGGCCCGAAAATGATATCCACATAGTTGGCCCGTTCGCGGATATGGGCGCCTTCCTGAGACGCCACGCAGCCGCCAACGCCGATAATCAAATCCGGCCGGGCTTCCTTCAGCATCCGCCAGCGGCCCAGCTGATGAAATACCTTCTCCTGCGCTTTTTCCCGGATGGAGCAGGTATTGAGCAGCAGGACATCCGCCTCTTCGGGATTGTCCGTCAACTGGTAGCCTTGGGTGCTGTCCAGTAAGTCGGCCATCTTGGATGAATCGTATTCATTCATCTGACAGCCCCAGGTTTTGATATGGAGTTTTTTGGTCATCAGCTTGCTATTACTCAATGCAGTATTAAAAAGCCCGCAGGCTTGCGCAGGGCGCGTATTGTAATCCTTTGCCGGTGTTGTGACCAGTCTAGCGCGCACGACGCCGCTATGAAGGGCCAATTTTGCGGTACACTACCGGAATCTGAAAAATAATAGCGTAGGCATTGGCCGAAATGAAGACGAGCGAAGCGTGCTATGACGTAGTGGTGGCCGGCGGCGGCATGGTGGGGGGGGCGCTGGCGCTGGCGCTGGCCCAGGCGGGATTTCGGGTGCTGGTTGTCGACCCGGCGTTGCCAACGTCCGTGGCCGACGACGCGCCGCCGGATTTACGGGTGTCAGCCATCAGTTGCGCCTCTGTGGCGCTGCTGCGTCGCATCCAGGCCTGGCAGCGCATCGACGACCGTTTTTGTGTACCGTACCGCCGCCTGGAAACCTGGGAGTGGCCGTCCTCGAGAGTGGCGTTCGATGCCGCCTCCCTGAGCCTGCCGGAGCTGGGTTTTATGGTGGAGAACCGCCGGCTGCAGCAGGCGTTGTGGCAGGGATTCGCCGATTGCGGCCCGTTGACGCTGCGTTGCACGGCCTCGCTCGACGCCATGGTCCATGAGGGCGGCCGCTGGCGGCTGACGCTGAGTGGCGGCAGTACCGTCACGAGCCGGGTCGTGGTCGGGGCCGACGGCGCGCAATCCTGGGTGCGGCGGCAGGCGGGCATCGCGGTCAGCGGCTGGCAGTACCGACAATCCTGCCTGCTGCTCAGCGTGGAAACCGAGGGCGAGCAACAGGACGTGACCTGGCAGGCGTTCCATCCCTCCGGTCCGCGGGCGTTTTTACCGCTCTACGGCCGGTGGGCGTCGCTGGTATGGTATGACGGCTCGGCGCGTATCCGCCAACTGGAGAAACTCTCGCTGCCGGCGCTGGCGCGGGAAGTGCAGGCGGCCTTCCCCGCGCGGCTCGGCGTGTTCACCCTGCATGGCGCGGCATCGTTTCCCCTGACGCGTCAGCATGCCCGCGACTACGTCAAGCCGGGGCTGGCGCTGGTTGGCGATGCCGCGCATACCATTAATCCGCTGGCGGGGCAGGGGGCCAATCTCGGCTTTCGCGATGCCGAGGCGTTGGCGGAGGTGTTGATCGAGGCTCGCCGTCGTGATGAACCCTGGGATACGCTGGCGGTATTGCAACGTTACCAGCGCCGCCGGCGCGGCGATAACCTGCTGATGCAGGCGGGAATGGATGCGTTCTATACGGCGTTCAGCAACGATCTGCCGCCGCTGATGCTGGCGCGCAACCTCGGCCTGATGCTGGCTGAGCACGCCGGCGGCATTAAGCAGCGGGTGTTGCGCTACGCGTTGGGTCTGTGAACCCCTGTCAGGAGTGACGCCCGGCGGTGTCGGCCGCCGGCATTGGGGAGCGGCTATCCCGCGCAAGCGCCTGGACGGTATGCCGTGCGGCCGCGACTTTTGTCTTTGGTAAACGACAATGCTCGCCTCACACACTGAAAAACCTTTCATCATTCTGCAAAAACACAATCTTGTGAGAATGCTGTCTGTAAGTAACAGCATTGCAACGGGTGTGCGAGCTGGCGACTCTCCCCACGGCATAGCTCAGTTTGAGCGCCTAAATGGAGTCAAAACGAAGGGGATAATGCCTATGACCAATTTGGACCCTGTACACGATTCTGTGTAAATGCCTTTTCTCAGAAGTGACCGTCCAGGCGGTCACCGAACTCGATAATAAAGCGGCTCATTGCCATGCGCCAGTCCCTCAAAGGCATTGTCCATTTCTGTGAGGCCGCCTGTATCGCCAGCCACACCACCTTTTTCACTGCGTCGTCGGTCGGGAACACCTTGCGCTTTTTGATGGCATGCCGGATCACGCTGTTTAACGACTCGATGGCGTTGGTCGTGTAGATCACCTTGCGGATGTCCGTTGGGTAGGCAAAGAACGTGGCCAGATTGGCCCAGTTTGCCTGCCAGCTTCGACTTATTTGCGGGTAGCGGATGTCCCAGGCACTGGAGAACGCTTCCAGCGCCTGCAAGCCGGCTTCTTCCGTAGGGGCCTGATAGATAGCTTTCAGGTCGCGGGTGACGGCCTTGTAGTCCTTCCAGGAGACGAACCGCAGGCTGTTGCGCACCATATGCACGATACACAGCTGGAGCCGCGCCTCCGGATACACCGCGTTAATAGCGTCAGGGAAACCTTTCAGCCCGTCTACGCAGGCGATAAGGATATCGTTCAGGCCGCGGTTTTTCAGCTCTGTCAGCACGTTCAGCCAGAACTTTGCGCCTTCATTTTCGGCCAGCCACATACCTAGCAACTCTTTCTGGTCTTCGATGTTGATGCCCAGCGCCAGGAACACAGATTTGTTGATGATGCAGCTGTCCTGCCGGACTTTTAGAACGATACAGTCAAGATAAACAATGGGATAGACTGCATCCAGAGGCCGGTTTTGCCATTCGACAACCTGCTCCATGACCGCATCGGTGACCTTTGAGACCAGCGCCGGCGAGACATCGGCGTCATACAGCTCTTTGAACGCGGCGGCGATCTCGCGGGTGGTCATCCCTTTGGCGTACAACGATAAAATCTGGTTATCCATCCCGGTAATCCGGGTCTGGTTCTTCTTCACCAGTTGCGGTTCAAAGGAACCGTCACGATCGCGCGGAGTACGCAGCGCCAGCGGGCCATCGCCAGTGGTAACGGTTTTTGTGGAATAGCCGTTGCGGGCGTTGGTCCCCGGTTTAGGCTGATTTTTATCGTAGCCGAGGTGATGGGTCATTTCGGCATTGAGAGCTGCTTCGACGCTGATTTTTTTCAGCAGCCGATCGAAGTAACTGAGATCTTCAGGGGTTTTGAGATTTTTGGCCAGTTCGTTAGCCAGAGCCTGCAACTGTTTTTCGTCCATAAATTAACCTGTTTTTGATGTTGGATTGAACATATCAAAATCAGGCAAATACACAAATTTCTAAACAGGCTCTACTCTTGAGGAATTCTATAGCCCGGCGCTTTCCTGCCTTTTTAATCCAGCCAGAAATCGGGCGACTATTTTCTCTTGGTCTTGATAAAAAACATATGGAAAAACTTTCCATTACTGAGCGTGCCGTGTCTGGTTTGGTCGGCGGTGTGCCGAATTAGTTAACGCCGTTAATTCGCGTTGAAATAATCTTTCATGCTCCATTGAGCTTGCATTTTTTTATGATGCACACATTCTCTTTCCAACACCCCCGAGGCGCTGCATCTGGTAAAGTTGGTCGATGTAGCAGATCGCTTGCGCCTTGCCATCAAACAAGCCGAACGACTGATCACCGCAGAACACTTCATAACGCGCGACGCGGTGCGCGGCGATTTTGGGGCGGTAGTGAATGACAAACCGAGCCTGTTTAGAAATTTGTGTATTTGCCTGATTTTGATATGTTCAATCCAACATCAAAAACAGGTTAATTTATGGACGAAAAACAGTTGCAGGCTCTGGCTAACAAACTAGCCAAAAATCTCAAAACCCCTGAAGATCTCAGTCACTTCGATCGGCTGCTGAAAAAAATCAGCGTCGAAGCAGCTCTCAATGCCGAAATGACCCATCACCTCGGCTACGATAAAAATCAGCCTAAACCGGGGACCAACGCCCGCAACGGCTATTCCACAAAAACCGTTACCACTGGCGATGGCCCGCTGGTGCTGCGTACTCCGCGCGATCGT
The DNA here is from genome assembly GCF_000517405.1 of Candidatus Sodalis pierantonius str. SOPE. NCBI lineage: Bacteria > Pseudomonadati > Pseudomonadota > Gammaproteobacteria > Enterobacterales > Bruguierivoracaceae > Sodalis > Candidatus Sodalis pierantonii. The sequence goes on from NZ_CP006568.1 coordinate 2,099,693, forward strand.
GACGGTTCCTTTGAACCGCAACTGGTGAAGAAGAACCAGACCCGGATTACCGGGATGGATAACCAGATTTTATCGTTGTACGCCAAAGGGATGACCACCCGCGAGATCGCCGCCGCGTTCAAAGAGCTGTATGACGCCGATGTCTCGCCGGCGCTGGTCTCAAAGGTCACCGATGCGGTCATGGAGCAGGTTGTCGAATGGCAAAACCGGCCTCTGGATGCAGTCTATCCCATTGTTTATCTTGACTGTATCGTTCTAAAAGTCCGGCAGGACAGCCGCATCATCAACAAATCTGTGTTCCTGGCGCTAGGCATCAACATCGAAGGCCAGAAAGAGTTGCTAGGTATGTGGCTGGCCGAAAATGAAGGCGCAAAGTTCTGGCTGAACGTGCTGACAGAGCTGAAAAACCGCGGCCTGAACGATATCCTTATCGCCTGCGTAGACGGGCTGAAAGGTTTCCCTGACGCTATTAACGCGGTGTATCCGGAGGCGCGGCTCCAGCTGTGTATCGTGCATATGGTGCGCAACAGCCTGCGGTTCGTCTCCTGGAAGGACTACAAGGCCGTCACCCGCGACCTGAAAGCTATCTATCAGGCCCCTACGGAAGAAGCCGGCTTGCAGGCGCTGGAAGCGTTCTCCAGTGCCTGGGACATCCGCTACCCGCAAATAAGTCGAAGCTGGCAGGCAAACTGGGCCAATCTGGCCACGTTCTTTGCCTACCCAACGGACATCCGCAAGGTGATCTACACCGACCAACGCCATCGAGTCGTTAAACAGCGTGATCCGGCATGCCATCAAAAAGCGCAAGGTGTTCCCGACCGACGACGCAGTGAAAAAGGTGGTGTGGCTGGCGATACAGGCGGCCTCACAGAAATGGACAATGCCTTTAGGGACTGGCGCATGGCAATGAGCCGCTTTATTATCGAGTTCGGTGACCGCCTGGACGATCACTTCTGAGAAAAGGCATTTACACAGAATCGTGTACAGGGTCGACAAAAACCCCTTATAGCAATGCATGTAGCGATTTTTTCTGATTAACGTTTGCATCATGCTCTGGTGTCCGTCCGTTTCCTATGCCGTTCCACTGAGTCTTCTGGCGCTGCTTATGCGGCAACCTGCCATACTTGCGGCTCCGGCAGATGACCGGTGTAAAACTGTCTGATAATGCGGTCTATCTGCGCGGCGCTGTCGATATCTCCGGCGGCCCAGGCATCGTCTAATGCATCCTCCAGACCAATACTTAGCCAGTAAGCGTAATCGTCGTCTAACTACTGTTGCAACTCGGGCGGCGTGGCTGTCGCAGCGCGGAGGTTCGCCCGCTTGGTGTGATATTCCTGCACGAGTTCGTTTATCAATGTGGCGTAGGCCGGTTGCATTGGCTTTCTCCTACAAACGTTGGCGGGCGTAGCGCTCAACGGCTGCCTTGCGGGCTTGATAGGCTTTGCGCATGTCGTCGGCGCGTTTCTGCTGGATATGTTCTATCAGCCTGCTGAAAAGCACATAGAGCATGAAGCAGGGAAAGGGAAGAATGCCCAAAATGAAGATGATGTCTTTCATACAAAACCTTGCATGACGCATTTACCTTTCACCTGCCCATCCTCTCGACGTAGCGCTCAGCATTACGTTTAGCATTCAAATAAATAGCGTAAAGATTTACGCGCCGCTTGGCTCCAGGTCTAGTTTGGAGAATGGGAAGGTCACCAACATCCGCCTGAGTACGAACTATTTGCTTATTTTTCCCGATGCGTCTCGCATAGTAGGAGATTGACTCCTCCAAAATTTCACCATAGGGGTCGTCAGATGGGAGATCCTCCACCCTCACATGCATAAGCTTTTTTTGTCGGTTTTTACCCATAGTGATACCCTTTAAATTCACGCAGTTTAACGTTACTAAATGTCACCCATGGGTGACCTAACGCAGAGGATAGGATCCTTATGGTGACCTTGTCAATGGCGCATGCAAAAAAACTTAAAGTAATAAGACAAGCTGAGGGCATGACGCAAAGCGAATTTGCTGAAGCTCTGGGGATTGGCCTAGGAACAATCAAAAACTATGAATCAGGCATAAAAGGTGTTGGTGCATTGATTTTAGATAAAGTGACAAATCATCCACGATTTACTAAATACACGCTGTGGTTAATGACGGGAAACATAGCTCCGGAATCGGGGCAAGTTGACCCGGCTCTCTCCCCTGATGGGCACGTAAGCACATCCAGATCCCAAAAACTTCAAGAGGCTGGTTAATTGCTTGCCGGCTCAAAAAATCTTGGGGTAAAGGTGGAATGGTGACGTTAGGAGATCTTGTGCAATGAGCATTAAACCTCTCAATGGTGAGGGATACATGGTAGATGTTCGCCCACAAGGTCGGCAAGGTAGGCGCATTCGCAAAAAATTCAAAACCAAGGCAGAAGCACAGCAGTTTGAGCGCTGGATAATTGCGACGCAAAACAATAAGGATTGGGTGGCAAAACCAGCGGACCAACGAGCATTAACAGAATTGATAGAGCTCTGGTTTCAACATCACGGCCAAAACCTTAAAGATGGCTTAAAGACTGTGCACAAGTTGCGATTGATGGCGGCTAAGATGGGAGATCCCAAAGCCAGCCAAATTACAAAAGCTTCATTCTCTGACTATCGAGTGCTACGCCTTGCTGAAGGAAAAAAAGCAAAAACCATTAATCTTGATCAAGAAAAATTAGGAGCCGTATTCTCCGTTCTGATTGAGTTGGGGCATTACCATGGCGAGCACCCACTCAAAGAAATGAAAAAAATCAAGCTACCAGCTCAAGAAATGGGGTTCTTAACTCGTGAGGAAATTAACTCGTTACTCGCTAGATTAGAGGGAGATCAGCTTAAAGCTGTAAAGCTTTGCTTGGCAACTGGAGCACGTTGGGGAGAGGTGGTCAAACTTCGACGGGAAGAGGTGATAGGAAACAAGGTAACCTATCTCAACACAAAGAATAACAAAAATAGGACGGTTCCCATTTCCACTGAACTTTGTGCCCAAATTACAGACAGTATCCAGAACGATCGACTATTTGCAAATCTCAACTATCGATACATAAGAGACCGTATTAAGGAAATCGCCCCCAACCTTCCAGCAGGCCAAGCGGTTCACGTTTTGCGGCATACTTTTGCTAGTCACTTTATGATGAACGGAGGCAATATTTTAGCACTACAAAGAATTTTGGGACATTCAAGCATTTTGCAAACAATGGCTTATGCGCATTTCGCGCCTGATTATCTACAAGATGCAGTTAAGTTTAATCCGTTGATTGGAAATAATAATCATGAGTAACATAATAGGAAAAAGAGAAATATCGCTACATGAATCGTTATCCGAGTCGACAAAAAAAACGCTAAAAAAATGGTTTAATAAAATAGATGAAGTGCCAACTGAAAAAGAGCAGCTTCTTTTATTAAATCTTAGCCCTAAGCTTTTTGCTAATTTTCTTGATTCTAAAGGCGTAAGCAAGCAGTGTTTATCATGTGGGGCTCGTAAGCTTGTTGTTCCAACAGAAACAGCGCCAAAAGCTGATTCGGGAATAATGCTTCTTGCTTCAGACTCTCCAGAAACAATACAAAAAAAATTGATGATTCAACTTTTAAATATGTATCATTCATGTTAGTTGATCCTGATGGTCCTTATTTTATTTACAATTTAAAATATCGCGTAATATGCGAAAATTGCGGGTTTATTGCTAGTTACCTAATTAATTCTGTTATTGATTGGGTTACTAAAAATAATGACGCCAAGGAGAAAGAAGAATAATGAATGCGTTAGAGCAAAATGCATATGGAAAGTTAGTTCCACTATTCGCAGATGATTATGATACTATTAAAAAACAAGCTACTTTAGAAGTTGGTGGTGGTAACGGGGGAGGAGGTATGCAGGACAGATTAGAGAAACGAGTTGAACGCCTAGAGGCTGACGTAGTCCAGATCAAAATGGATTTGACAAAGCTTACTATCCGCTCTGAGGAATTTTCAACCAAAAGTGATTTGCTCTCTCTTAAAGCTGAAATCAATAAAGAATTTGGCTTGATCAACAAGGAGTTTGGCGCTTTTCACAAAGAATTCTCCACTATTCATCAACGGATTGCTAACCAAACGAAATGGATAGCAGGGATTGTATTTACCGCTCTTGGTTTAGGTATCGCAGTAATCAAGTACCTTTTTTGATGATCCACAAATTGCCCCAAACGTACACGCTATGTTCGTTTTAAGCACGCAGTTACAGGCATGTAAGTTGCTGATTTTTATTTAACTGTTTGTTTTTATTAGTGCCAAAATGGGGGCGAACTGGCCCGGTCCATAATAGATAAGGAAAATCTGCACCAGCAGCGGCGTACCGGTAAACAGCGTGATATACCCCGTCACCAGCGGCGAGAGCACCGGCGTACGCAGCGAGAGGATCAGGGTAAACAGCAGCGCCAGCAACAGCGCCACCAGCACCGCGGCCGCCGTCAGCGACAGGCTGACCGGTAGGCCGGGCAGCAGCGCCAGCAAATAACCGGCCATCAGGATGCCCTCTTGTCAAATCGCGTGGCGCGCCGTTCGCAGGCGCGCAGGACGGCCTGGCTGAACAGCGTAATCACCAGGTAGACCCCCGCCGCCAGCAGATACCAGGTAAACGGCCGTTGCGTAAAGCTGACGATACTTTTGGTTTGCAGCATCAGATCGTTAACGCTAATCAGCGACACCAGCGCCGTGTCCTTCAACAGCACCAGCCACTGATTTCCCAGACCGGGCAGGGCGTGACGCCACATTTGCGGCAGAATCACCCGAAAAAACGTCGCGCCGTTACTCATGCCCAGCGCCTGCCCCGACTCCCACTGACCCTGCGCAATGGCTTTCAACGCGCCGCGCAGGGTCTACGAGGCGTAGGCGGCGTACAGCAGCGCCAGCGCGATGACGCCGCAGAGAAAAGGACTGACATCGAAGTTGTCGATGGGCAGCGCGAGCGAGAAGCGCAATGACCCCAAAAGATAAGGTAACGCCATCCGCCAGCGTCACCAGCAGCTGCGAGGCGCCGAAAGTAGATAAACAGCACCACCAGGATTTCCGGCAGACCGCGCAGCAACGTGACCAGCGCGGTCCCACTCAACGCAAGCCAGCGCCAGCGCGCCGATTCCAGCGCGGCAAAGCCCATGGCCAATAGCAGACAATGACCAGCGCGCACAGCGCCAGGCCGAGGGTCGTGCCCGCGGCGGTGGCGATGGGGTAGAGTTCCGTCATCAAAGTAACTTACTGCTTAAACCATTTCTGATACAGGCTCTGATAGGTACCGTCCTGCTTGACCTTGTCCAGCGCCTGATTGAACTTATCCACCAGCGCCGTATTATTCAGCCGCACGGCGATGCCGAGGCCGGTGCCGAAATAGGCTTTATCGGTCACTTTATCGCCGACGGTCGCCAGGCAGGCGTCCTTCATCAGCCATTCGTTCACCACGGCGGTATCGCCGAACACGCTGTCCAGGCGGCCGTTTTTCAGATCCAGGATCGCGTTCTGATAGCTGTCGTAGGGCACCGAGGTGATTTCGGGGTGTTTATCCACCAGGTATTTCTGATGGGTGGAGCCGTTTTGCATCCCGACGCGTTTGCCGGCCAGGGACGCCAAATCGGCGAATTTGCCTTTCAGGGCGACAAAGACCGCCGAATTTTCATAATAGGGCTGGGTGAACGCGACCTGCTTTTGACGATCCGGGGTGATATCCATACCGGAAATCACGGCGTCAAAGCGGCGGAAGCGCAGGCTGGGGATCAGGCTGTCAAACGCCTGATTGGTAAACGTACACTCCACTTCCATCTGCTTACACAGCGCATTGGCCAGGTCGATATCGAAGCCCTGGATTTTATTGTCGGCCCCGACAAACTCGAACGGCGCATAGGTAGCTTCGGTGGCGAAACGCACGGTTTGCGCGGCGCTAACGCCGGTGGACACAACGGCCAGCAGCGCGGCAATAACGGTCTTTTTCATTGGTGTGATTCCCGAAAAGATTAATGCGAGAAATACTGCGCAAACGCGGAGGTTTGCGGTTGCGTGAAATGGCTGGCGTCGCCCTGTTCCACAATGCGGCCGTTTTCCATATACACCACCCGGCTTGCGGTCTTGCGCGCCACCTCCACTTCATGGGTGACGATCACCTGGGTGATGCCGGTCTGCGCCAGCTCACGAATGATGCTGACGATTTGCGCGGTGATTTCCGGATCCAGCGCCGCCGTCGGTTCATCGAACAGCAGCACCTGCGGCTCCATCATCAGCGCGCGGGCGATAGCCACACGCTGTTGCTGGCCGCCGGACAGATGCAGCGGGAAGCGATCTGCATAATCCTGCAACCGCAGGCGCACCAGCAATTTGTCCGCGCGGGCATTGGCCGCCGGACGGTCCAGGCCGCGGACCCGGCAAGGGGCTTCAATCAGACTCTGGCGCACCGTCAGATGCGGCCACAGATGGTATTGCTGAAACACCATGCCGACATTTTGGCGCAGCGCGCGGATAGACTTCACGTTCGGCGTGCGGAGAAAGTCGAAATGATTACCGGCGATATCCAGTTCACCGTCGCGGGGCATTTCCAGCAGGTTAAGCACGCGCCGCAGCGAGCTTTTCCCGGCGCCGCTCGGGCCGAGCAATACCAGCGTCTCACCCGCCGGGCAGGTCAGGGTGACATCGAACAGCGCCTGATACGCCCCATAAAAGCAGTTGATGCGGTTAAGTTGAATACTCATGCGAATAAACTGAATAGCCATTGGGGGGGGGCAGATGGTACCGTCGCGCCAGCGTCGATGCAATTCACCACATTGAAAATTTACAATTAGGAAGATAATAATACGAATGACAGTACAAAGCAGCAGCAACGGCCGTTTTTCCGTCGGGTTATGCTTCAGGCGGGCGCGAACGCGCTATAGCGCCCCGGTGCGCCGGGGCGAAACAGAAAGGTCAGCGTGTCTCCAGTGTTTGGCGCAGCGTGCCGGTCGTCGCGGGCGGCGCGGCCCCCAGGTAGCGCACATCGTCCAACACCCAGCAGGTGCCTTCACGGATCATTAGCGCTTCGGCCTGCCAAGCGACATCCGGCCGGTCGCCGGCCTGACGCCGCGACATAGCTACCCGCAGCGGGATATTTTTAGCGCCGGTATTGGGTATACGCGACGCGCTGCGCACCGTCACCGACGTAGGGCCCAGGCTGTCGCCGCTGAAAATGTCCATCGCCGGCAAACGCGCCAGCTTTTGCGTACCGTGGCCGTCCTCGGCCAGGCTTTGGTAGAGCGCGGTACTCAAATAGGGGCGATAGCGGGCCAGGGTGACGGCATCAGGTTTGCCCTGATTGCCCTGTTGCAGACGCAAATCATAGAATTGCTGCGCCACGCTATCGGGGCCGCCCTGCACGCAGGGCGCGCTGCGGCTGCCCACGTCATGATAGGCGGGGTCGACCGCGCTACACGCGCTGAGGGCCAGCATCACGGGAAACAGGACCAGCGATTTATTTTTCATTGTCGGCCTTAAAAGTGAAGTGTAAGGGAGCCTGTTCTTCTACAGTATAGATAATTATCAGGGGGTTGTAGCACCCGCCGTGCTATTGCGCACGTTGTCGCCCGCGCCGGTGGCCGCCCCCCCAGGCCCGTGAAATGAGGAACCTTATGTCACCCTTCTTCCCGCGCGCGCCGTGGCGCCCCCTGGGATTTACGCTGTTTATCGCGCTATGGCTACTGGCCGGCTGTCAGCCGCGCGACTACCGGCTGGACACGTCGCATCAGGCGCGCAGTCAGGATGACCGCATTACGGTGCTGGTGCTGCACTATACCGCTGGCGACTTCGATCGCTCACTGGCCACGCTGGCCCAGGGCCCGGTCAGCGCCCATTATCTGGTGCCCGTGCCGCAGGTGGCGGTGGTGGTGGCGCTGTGTCGCGACATTCTGCGCCGCCATCCCATCACGCCGCTCAATGTCGTGGGGCATAGCGACATCGCCTGGCGACGCAAGCAGGACCCAGGCCCGTTGTTTCTCTGGCAGCAACTGGCGGCGGCAGGTATCGGCGTCTGGCCGCAGGCGGCGCGGGTGCGCTACTTCCTGGCGGGACGCGACCCGCAGGCGTCGGTACCGGCGGCGGCGATACTGCGCGGTATGGCGCAACTGGGCTATGACGTCACGCCCGATATGCCGCAAACGCTGCAGCGTCGGGCGCTGCGGGCGTTTCAGATGCATTATCGACCCAGCGACTACCGCGGCTTGCCGGATGCTCAGACGCTGGTGGTCCTGCAGGCGTTATTGGAAATAGACGCCGGTGAGCGGCGCGGCGGCTAATTTGTCATGGTGGGCGAGAAACTCGTGCCAACAGTCAACCACTTTCTCCAGGTCCTGGCGGCTGACGTTGAGATGCGTCACCAGCCGGGTGAGGGTACCCGAGGCGATAATGATATCGTGGTCGCGCATCCAGGGCGTCAGTCTGGCCGATAAATCGGCGGACTGGCGGATAAACAGCATATTGGTCTGCGCGCCCGGCGCGACAATGTCGACCCCCAGTTGCGCCAGTTGCTGCGCCAGCCAGCGGGCGTTATCGTGGTCCTCCTGCAGACGGGTCACATGATGCGCCAGCGCGTAGCGGGCGCAGGCGGCCAGAATACCCGCCTGGCGCATGCCGCCGCCGCCCATCTTGCGCCAGCGTCTGGCGCGGGCGATGTAGTCTTCGCTGCCGCACAGAAGCGATCCCACCGGGGCGCCCAACCCTTTGGAGAGGCATATTGTCAGCGTGTCGTAATATTGGCTTATCTCGCTAAGGGCAATGCCCTGCGCTACCGCGGCGTTAAACACCCGCGCGCCGTCGATGTGCAGGGCCAACCGCCGTTCGCGGGTCAACGCCCACGCCTGGCGCAGATAGTCCTGGGGGACCACCTTGCCGTTGTGGGTATTTTCCAGGCTCAGGCCGGGTGCGGGCGAAATGAAAATCGTCCGGTTTAATGGCGGCGGCCACTTTGTCCAGCGGCAGTGTCGCGTCATCGGTAAAGTCCAGCGGTTGCGGCTGGATACTGCCGAGCACCGCGGCGCCGCCCGCCTCGAACAGATAATTATGGGCTTTTTGCCCGACGATATACTCTTCGCCGCGCTGGCAATGGGTCATCAGTGCCACCAGATTGGCCTGGGTGCCGCTGGGGAAAAACAGCGCGGCCTCTTTGGCGGCCAGCCGCGCGCCGTCGGCCTCGAGTGCCGCTACCGTGGGATCGTCGCCATACACATCATCGCCGACTTCAGCGGCGGCCATTGCTTGACGCATTGCGTCGGTGGGCAAGGTCACGGTATCGCTGCGTAAATCAATCATGCTAATCCCATCCTAACGTATTGGACCGAAGGCCGCTCAAGGGGGGGGGGGCGGCACTGCGGCAAACGGCAATCCCGGCCGGCGCTTAACGCAGCCAGTTGGTTTTGGCGAGCGCCACAATCTCATCGCCACGGCCGTTGATGATGGCGCGCAGCATATACAGACTGAAGCCTTTGGCTTGTTCAAACTTAATTTGCGGCGGCATCGCCAGCTCTTCTTTGGCGGTGGCCACGTCCACCACCACCGGACCGTCATGGGCAAACGCCTCTGTCAGCGCGGCGGATTTTTCCACCCGAAGACCTTTGATGCCCGCGGCGCGGGCGATGGCGGCGAAGTCGGGGTTTTGCAGATCGGTGCCGTCGGTCAGATAGCCGCCAGCTTTCATTTCCATCGCAACAAAACCCAGCACACTATTATTAAAGATAACGATTTTCACCGGCAATTTCATCTGCGCCAACGACAAAAAATCCCCCATCAGCATGGTAAAGCCGCCGTCGCCGCACAGCGCCACCACCTGCCGACCGGGACAGGTGGCCTGCGCGCCCAGCGCCTGCGGCAGGGCGTTGGCCATTGAGCCGTGATTGAACGATCCCAGCAGCCGGCGGCGGCCGTTCATCGTCAAATAGCGGGTTGCCCACACCGTCGGCGTTCCCACATCACAGGTAAAGACGGCGTCCTGGGCCGCCAGCCGGCTGATTTCGTGCGCGACGTATTGCGGATGGATCGCTTTCTCCCCGCTGGGCTGGGCCAGCGCATCCAGATCGCGGCGGGTGTCGCGGTAGTGCGCCAGCGCCTTATCGAGAAACGTCCGATCGGTTTTCTCGCGTAGCCGCGGCAACAGCACCGCCAGGGTGGACTTGATATCCCCCAGCAGCGCCATGTCCAGCTTACAATGGGCACCCAGGCTGCCCGGCGCGATATCGATCTGGATAATGCGGGCATCTTGAGGGTAAAAGGCGCGATACGGAAAGCGGGTTCCCAGTAGCACCAACGTATCGGCATTCATCATCGCCTGATAACCGGACGAAAAACCGATAAGGCCGGTCATGCCCACATCATACGGATTGTCCCACTCAAGATGTTCCTTACCGCGCAGGGCATGCACCACAGGCGCTTTTAACTGCTGGGCCAGCGCCACGACCTCATCATGTGCGCCAGCGCAGCCGCTGCCGCACATCAGGGTGACATTTTCGGCCTCGTTGAGCAGGGCGGCAAGCTTCGAGAGTTCGTCCACCGGGGGCACCGCCAGCGGCGCGCGCGGGGAGTACCAGTCAGGCCGTTGCCCTTCCGGCGCCGGCTTGAGTGCGACATCGCCGGGTAGGACAATCACCGATACGCCCCGATCGATAATGGCTTTGCGCATGGCGATGCCCAGTATTTGCGGCAGTTGTTCCGGATTGGACACCAATTCGCAGTAGTGGCTGCATTCCCGAAACAGCGACTCGGGATGCGTCTCCTGGAAATAGCCGCTGCCGATTTCACTGGAGGGAATATGGGCGGCGATAGCCAAAACCGGAACTTGGTTGCGGTGGCAGTCGAATAACCCATTGATAAGGTGCAGGTTACCGGGCCCGCAGGAGCCGGCGCACACCGCCAGCTCGCCGGTCACGTGCGCTTCGGCGCCGGCCGCAAACGCGGCGACCTCTTCATGACGCGTGCCCTGCCACGCTATCGTACCCATTCGGTTAAGGCTGTCGCTCAGACCATTGAGCGAATCGCCGGTGGCACCCCAAATCCGCTTCACCCCCGCCCATTCGAGGGTGTGGGCAATCATTGCCGCCACAGTGTATTTCATGCCTACCTCCGTAGAGAATGTCACGGCAGCACCGTGCTGGGCGACCGTCTGGTTATAGGGTAGACCTTATCGACGGCATGGGGGTAAGCCAATATGACCGCGCGGCGTGGTGCCCGCGGCCGCTTAGCCGCCGGCGTGCACCGAAAACAGGGCGATGAGGACCGGCGCCAGCAGACTGAGCAAAAAGCCCTGTACGATCGCCGCGGGCACGATTTCCATCCCGCCGCTGCGCTGCAGCACCGGCAAGGTAAAATCCATCGAGGTGGCGTCGCACAATCCCAGCGCCGTATGGCGTCGGCGTCGTATCAGCAGCGGGATCAGTATAATCGCCAGCAGTTCACGCAGCAGGTCGTTGAAAAACGCCGCGCTGCCGATAACCGGCCCGAATGCATCGGTCATCAGAATACCCGATAGCGAATACCAGCCATAGGCGGCCGCGAGAGCCAGCCCGGTGGTCAACGGCAGCCCCAGCAGCATGGCGGCCAGGGCGCTTAGCGCGACCACCAGCCACAGCAACAGGATCAGCAGCAGTTCGCTGGCCTGGGTCGCCAGGCTGAACCCGGACCAATGCGTGAGACCGAGCGCGAAGCCGGCGACCACCACGACGCAAAGCTTGAGCGAGTCTAGAACCATGCGCCAGCGTGAGGGCGGCGGCGCGAGAGCGGTGGCGGCGGGCCAAGGCAGGAGTTTTTCCAGCACTGCCAGCGCCAGCGCATTCATCGCCAGAATACATAGGGCGCTGACGGCGATAATCACGCCGATCCGCAGCAGGTTGCTGGCGAGATTGGGTAAAAACGCCAGGCTGGTGCCCATCAAAAACAGGATAACGTACACCATGGCGCTTAAGGCTCGGTTCACGGCCTGTAGCCAGCGGACGGGGCAGCAGATAGCCGATAATCAGCGGGACGAGAATGAGCAACAGACTGGCATACATGAACAGACCACTTCCTTATGACGCCGCGAGGCGACGGACCGCCACACGCTAGCGAAAAGCGCCGGCGCTGTAAAGGGCAGCGCTGTGGAAAAAACACCTCACCCTCCACGGGGGCCATAAGGGGGCGGCGATGGCGCCGCGTCGGGGGGATTTATCGCATAATTAAACTTGCGTCGTAAAAGAAAAGTGTTATAACTTGATAGTATGCAGGCGCAAGCGGCAAATAAAATGCCAGCGTTAGGCTGGCATTTCATGCGGTGACACCTTTAATTGTGAGGCGCGTTATTAGGCAACAGTCTCGGCTTCAACAGGCACAATCAGGCTCGCATGGTTCCCTTTGGGCCCCTGATGAACCTCGAATCTGACGACTTGCCCCGCTTTCAGCGTCCGGTAACCGTCCATCTGGATCGTTGAATAGTGCGCAAAGATATCCTCGCCGCCGTTTTCCGGGCAGATAAAACCAAAACCTTTGGCGTTATTGAACCATTTAACTTTACCCGTCTCCATATTTCTACATCCCTCGCAACCGAAGCTTTTATGTGATGAGGATAGTTGACGTCGTAAGCGGCTGATTACCCGCATCCGCTTATGCCTCTACACTCTAGAGGATAGCGATAAGAGATCAAGCGAAGGCTAAAGAGTTGGCTGACGACATTATCAAACTTTGAAGCAGTTAACGCTTTAACCCGTTTTTTCCGGACGGTTGCCGGCACACCCAAACAAAATTCTGACGCCGCCGGCGGCTATTTTGATTATCCAATGGTAAGATGAAAGAAAGGGGCTGCTCTAGCGCAGCGGTGATGATTTAGCGTTGGAACAACACGATGGGTAAGACAAGCGACAGGCTGGATGAGCGCCATCTAGCTGAAGAACAGGTGAAAGATGCGGTACAACCCCCGTCTATGTATAAAGTCATACTTATCAATGACGACTATACTCCAATGGAATTTGTTATTGACGTATTGCAAAAGTTCTTTTCTTATGATGTTGAACGTGCAACGCAACTGATGCTTAGGGTGCATTATCAGGGAAAGGCCGTTTGCGGTATCTATACCGCTGAGGTCGCGGAAACCAAGGCGGTTCACGTCAACCGCTACGCCCGGGAAAACGAGCATCCGTTGCTTTGTACGCTGGAAAAAGCCTGAAAGGGCAATCTATTTGGGGAGGTGCCAATGCTCAATCAAGAACTGGAACTCAGTTTAAACATGGCTTTCGCCAGAGCGCGTGAGCACCGGCATGAATTTATGACCGTGGAACATTTGCTGCTTGCCCTGCTCAGCAACCCTGCGGCGCGTGAAGCGCTGGAGGCGTGCACGGTCGATCTGGTGGCCCTGCGCCAGGAATTGGAAGCCTTTATCGAACAAACCACACCGACCTTACCCGCAAGTGATGAAGAGCGCGAAACGCAGCCCACACTCAGTTTTCAGCGCGTACTGCAGCGCGCGGTCTTCCACGTCCAGTCGTCCGGGCGTAGCGAAGTGTCCGGCACCAACGTGCTGGTGGCGATTTTCAGCGAGCAGGAATCCCAGGCGGCCTATTTGCTGCGCAAGCATGACGTCAGCCGGTTGGATGTGGTGAATTTTATCTCCCACGGTACGCGTAAAAAAGATGAGACGCAGGCACCCGGGCCTGAAACGCCGGTCAACGAAGAGCAGTCAGGCGGGGAGGAGCGTATGGAAAACTTCACCACCAACCTTAATCAACTGGCGCGCGTCGGCGGCATCGACCCGCTGATTGGCCGCGATCGTGAGCTGGAACGCGCCATTCAGGTCCTGTGCCGCCGTCGGAAAAACAACCCGCTGCTGGTAGGCGAATCCGGGGTGGGTAAAACCGCCATCGCGGAAGGGCTGGCCTGGCGGATCGTGCGCGGCGAAGTGCCCGAGGTGATCGCCGATTGCACCATTTACTCCCTGGATATCGGTTCGCTGCTGGCCGGCACCAAGTACCGCGGCGATTTCGAGAAACGGTTCAAGGCGCTGCTCAAACAGCTTGAGCAGGACCAGAACAGCATTCTGTTTATCGATGAAATCCACACTATCATCGGCGCCGGCGCGGCTTCGGGGGGGCAAGTGGATGCCGCCAACCTGATTAAACCGTTGCTCTCCAGCGGCAAAATCCGCGTGATGGGCTCCACCACCTACCAGAAATTCAGCAATATTTTTGAAAAAGATCGCGCCCTGGCGCGTCGTTTCCAGAAAATAGACATTACGGAACCGACGGTGGAGGAAACGGTGCAGATCCTGACCGGGCTGAAAACCAAATATGAAGCCCACCACGACGTGCGCTATACTGCCAAGGCGGTGAGGGCAGCGGTGGAGCTGGCGGTGAAATACATTAACGACCGCCATCTGCCGGACAAAGCTATCGATGTCATTGATGAGGCGGGCGCGCGTAGTCGACTGATGCCTGTCAGCAAGCGTAAAAAGACCGTCAACGTGGCGGATATCGAGTCGGTAGTGGCGCGTATCGCCCGTATTCCGGAGAAAACGGTTTCAGCGAGCGACCGCGACGTGCTGAAAAATCTGGGTGACCGGCTGAAGATGCTGGTTTTTGGTCAGGACAAAGCCATCGAGGTGCTGACCGAGGCGATCAAAATGAGCCGCGCCGGGCTGGGGCAGGAGCATAAACCGGTGGGATCTTTCCTGTTTGCCGGTTCCACGGGCGTCGGTAAAACCGAGGTGACGGTGCAGTTAGCCAAAGCGCTGGATATTGAGCTGCTGCGCTTCGACATGTCTGAATATATGGAGCGACACACCGTCAGCCGCCTGATTGGCGCGCCTCCCGGCTATGTCGGCTACGATCAGGGCGGCCTGTTGACCGATGCTGTATTGAAGCATCCCCATTCCGTGCTGCTGCTTGATGAAATCGAGAAGGCCCATCCGGACGTTTTCAATCTGCTGTTGCAGGTGATGGACAACGGTACGCTGACCGACAATAACGGCCGCAAGGCGGATTTCCGTAATGTGATACTGGTGATGACCACCAACGCCGGCGTGCAGGAAACCCAGCGCCAGTCGATAGGGCTGATTCAGCAGGATAACAGCACGGACGCCATGTCGGAGATAAAGAAGGTGTTTACGCCGGAATTCCGCAACCGTCTTGATAATGTGATTTGGTTTAACCATCTCTCTACCGAGGTTATCCAGCAGGTGGTCGACAAATTTATCGTCGAGCTCCAGGCGCAGCTGGATGCCAAGGGCGTTTCGCTGGAAGTCAGCGACGACGCGCGCAACTGGCTCAGCGACAAAGGCTACGACAAAGCCATGGGCGCCCGTCCGATGGCACGCGTCATGCAGGAGAATCTGAAAAAACCGTTGGCCAACGAGCTGTTGTTCGGTTCGCTGGTGGATGGCGGTTCAGTGCGGGTGGAACTGGACAAAGAGAGTCAAACGCTCAAATACCAGTTCTTCAGCGCGCAAAAACGTAAGGCCGAAGGGGCGGTGCACTAACTCCCGACGGTTGAGCCGGAGCAACGCAGGGCGATACCTCAGGGTATCGCCTTTTTTTATGCCAGCGCCGGGGCCTTGGCGATGTCCTGTCGGCGGCTTTCGCCTTGCTGCGCCGCTGGTATCGCGTTGCCGCAGCGTCGATACCCCGGACGGCATCGCCGGTTTCATCATTGCCGCACCGAGGTTTGCTGCATTGTTGCGCCGCCAGCGCCAGCGCGCAATCTGCTGCGCGTTGGCTGTGACAATGCGGTGGCGGTATAGGGCGCGATGCATAAGGGGATGCAGAAAGATTCCGGGGGCGAACGAAACAGCAGCTCAAGCGGAATACCGGCTCGGCGGCGAAGGACGGGCGGGTAAGCCGTGCGTCAGGGGGAAAGCGGGGCGGCACAACGCCCTCAAGCCGGAGAGGGGCGATAGCCCGGATAGCGCAGCCGGATAGCCGGTGCTGGGGTCATCGCCTTCTTCAGCCGTTATGGCGGGTAGAAATACTCACCGGCGTCGCGGCAGGGGGAATTATCGCGCATCATGCCGAGGATAATCGTCACCGGAACCGGCCGGGCAACGCGCTCAGATAATCTTAGGACCCTGTACACGATTCTGTGTAAATGCCTTTTCTCAGAAGTGACCGTCCAGGCGGTCACCGAACTCGATAATAAAGCGGCTCATTGCCATGCGCCAGTCCCTCAAAGGCATTGTCCATTTCTGTGAGGCCGCCTGTATCGCCAGCCACACCACCTTTTTCACTGCGTCGTCGGTCGGGAACACCTTGCGCTTTTTGATGGCATGCCGGATCACGCTGTTTAACGACTCGATGGCGTTGGTCGTGTAGATCACCTTACGGATGTCCGTTGGGTAGGCAAAGAACGTGGCCAGATTGGCCCAGTTTGCCTGCCAGCTTCGACTTATTTGCGGGTAGCGGATGCCCCAGGCATTGGAGAACGCTTCCAGCGCCTGCACGCCGGCTTCTTCCGTAGGGGCCTGATAGATAAGCTTTCAGGTCGCGGGTGACGGCCTTGTAGTCCTTCCAGGAGACGAACCGCAGGCTGTTGCGCACCATATGCACGATACACAGCTGGAGCCGCGCCTCCGGATACACCGCGTTAATAGCGTCAGGGAAACCTTTCAGCTCGTCTACGCAGGCGATAAGGATATCGTTCAGGCCGCGGTTTTTCAGCTCTGTCAGCACGTTCAGCCAGAACTTTGCGCCTTCATTTTCGGCCAGCCACATACCTAGCAACTCTTTCTGGCCTTCGATGTTGATGCCCAGCACCAGGAACACAGATTTGTTGATGATGCGGCTGTCCTGCCGGACTTTTAGAACGATACAGTCAAGATAAACAATGGGATAGACTGCATCCAGAGGCCGGTTTTGCCATTCGACAACCTGCTCCATGACCGCATCGGTGACCTTTGAGACCAGCGCCGGCGAGACATCGGCGTCATACAGCTCTTTGAACGCGGCGGCGATCTCGCGGGTGGTCATCCCTTTGGCATACAACGATAAAATCTGGTTATCCATCCCGGTAATCCGGGTCTGGTTCTTCTTCACCAGTTGCGGTTCAAAGGAACCGTCACGATCGCGCGGAGTACGCAGCGCCAGCGGGCCATCGCCAGTGGTAACGGTTTTTGTGGAATAGCCGTTGCGGGCGTTGGTCCCCGGTTTAGGCTGATTTTTATCGTAGCCGAGGTGATGGGTCATTTCGGCATTGAGAGCTGCTTCGACGCTAATTTTTTCAGCAGCCGATCGAAGTGACTGAGATCTTCAGGGGTTTTGAGATTTTTGGCCAGTTCGTTAGCCAGAGCCTGCAACTGTTTTTCGTCCATAAATTAACCTGTTTTTGATGTTGGATTGAACATATCAAAATCAGGCAAATACACAAATTTCTAAACAGGCTCAATCTTAGCGGCTGCGGAAGACAATGCGGCCTTTGCTCAGATCGTACGGGGTCAGCTCAACGGTGACCTTGTCGCCCGTCAGGATACGGATGTAGTTCTTGCGCATTTTACCGGAGATATGTGCGGTCACCACATGTCCGTTTTCCAATTCCACGCGGAACATGGTGTTAGGCAGCGTGTCCAGTACGGTGCCTTGCATTTCAATATTGTCTTCTTTGGCCATCGAATCCTCTAGGTGTGAATACCATAGTTTTTAACCGGCAAGATAATGCCGAAAAACCCTCATTATGTAAAGAAATGATGAAGAAAGCCGCATCATCTGCGGCTTTCAGAATCAGGAAGGACGGTAAAGAGGGTTTGCGGTTGCCAGCAGCCGGCCGCCAGCGATAAAGGTAGTAATTGCGTAAGCATAGCCAGAAAATCGCCGCGCGCAATATTATGCGCCCCGAACGATGCGGTATGCGAGTTCAATACTTGGCAGTCTACCATTTTTCCGCCCTGATGCATAAAATAACGGCAAAAACACCCCAGCGCCAATTTTGATGCGTTCGGCCGTCGGCTAAACATCGACTCGCCGAAAAACAGCGCCCCCTGCGCTACACCATACAGGCCGCCGGCCAGCGTCTCATCGTCCCACACCTCGATCGAGTGGGCGTGGCCGAGCTGATGCAGATGATTATAGGCGATTTCGACTTCGCTACCGATCCAGCTTCCCTCCGCGCCGCGTTCTGCGCAGGCGGAGACCACCTCGGCGAACGCCTGATTCAACGTGACGCACCAGCGGCAGCGGCGAACAAAGCGGCTAAAACTGCGGCTTTGATGGAACGCATGGGGAAACAGCACCGCGCGCAGATCCGGCGACCACCACAAAATGGCGTCGCCAGGGGAATACCAAGGGAAAATCCCCTGCCGATAGGCCGCCAGCAGCCGCTGTGGCGACAAATCGCCGCCGAAGGCCAGCAGACCGTTGGGCTCGCTAAGCGCCGTCTGCGGCGGTGGAAAATGCACAGAATCGGGTGAAAGACGGTAAAGTCGCATGCTGCCGTTAATTACTCCAATCCGTCTGAACACAATCGGCGGGGCGAGACCGACGGGCGTCGGCTATCCTCCGTCGAGTCTCTCTCTCTAGCGGCCGGTGATAGTGATAATAGAGTCCGCGCTGCGCCATCAGCGCCTGATGGCTACCTTGTTCAATCAGGTTACCGCGATCCATAATACAAATACGGTCTAAGCGTTCCAATCCCCGCAGCCGATGGGTGACGATGATAACCGTCCGCCCCTGGCCGAGTGTGGTCAACAATTGCAGTATCTGCTGCTCGGTGACGGCATCCAGCCCCTCGGTAGGCTCGTCAAGCAGCCATAGCGGCGCGGCGTGCAGCAGCGCGCGGGCGATGCCCATGCGGCGTTGTTCGCCGCCGGAGAGCGCGCGGCCGCCCTCGCCAAGCCAAGCGTTAAATCCCTCGCCCACCAGTAGCTTCTCCAGGCCGACCTGCCGCAGGACCGCGCACAGTTGTTCATCGTCGACGTCCTGCGCCGCCAGGCGAAGATTATCGCGCAATGTCGCGCTGAAAATATGCACGCGCTGCGGCACCACGGCGGTCATCTCGCGTAGCGCGCTTTCGCTCCACTCCCGCAGCGGCACGCCGTTGAGCGCGATATCGCCCTCCTCGGGATCCCAGGCGCGGGTCAATAATTGCAGCAAAGTGGATTTCCCGCTACCGGTATGGCCGAGGAGGGCGATATGCTCGCCGGCGGCAACCGTCAGCGACAGCTCATCGATGGTGGGCGCCGCCTGCCCTGGATAGCGAAACCGCACCCGGCTGGCGCTGAGGGCGACGCTCGCGGCCGGCGCAGGGCCGGCGGTGGGGAAAACCACTTCTGGCGACTGATTGATAACCACGTTAAGGCGCGCGGCGGAGGCCATCACCTGCCCCAGATGTTGAAACGCGCCGGCCACCGGACCCAGCGCTTCAAAGGCCGCGAGCGTGGCGAAGGCGAACAGCGCAATGAGAGGATCGGACGATCCATCGCCGCCCACGCCGCCGGCAGCGAGCCATAGCACCAACGTTAACGTCAAACCGGTCAGCAGTAGCAGCAAACTTTGCGCGCCGGCGCCCAGGCCGCTCTGGCGGCGCTGATGCCCTTGCCAGCGTTGCTCGGTGGCATCCAATTGTTTGCGGTAGCGCTCGGCGGCGCCGTAGAGCATGAGTTCGGCGTTGCCGGAAAGCCAGGCATTCAGCCGCAGGCGGTATTCGGCGCGTAACGCGGTCAGCGCTTCGCCCACCGGCTTGCCGGCGCGGTAAAACAGCGGCGGGAACAGCGCCAGAATCACCAGCATTACCGTGCCGAGCGCCAGTCCCGATCGCGGGTCCAGCAGACATAGGCCGGCCGTCACCGCAAGCGTTACCACCAGCGCCCCCGCCAGCGGAGAGATCACCCGCAGATAAAGATGATCGAGCGTATCCACATCCGCCACCAGCCGATTAAGCAGTTCCGCCTGACGGAAGCGGGCAATCGCACCGGGAGAAAGGGGAAGAATACGGCTGAAGGTATAAAGCCGTAGATGCTGTAGCACGCGGAAGGTGGCGTCGTGGCTGACCACCCTCTCCGCCCAGCGGCCGGCGGTGCGGGTAATCGCCGCGCCCCGCACGCCGGCGGCGGGCAGCATGTAGTTGAAGCTGTAGAGGCCGGCGGCGCCCGCCGTCGCCGCGCCGGCGAGGAACCAGCCGGAGAGGGTCAGCAGACCAATGCTGGCCAGCAACGTGACGATAGCGAGCGCAACGCCAAGGGCAAGTTGGCCGCCATGGCGGCGATAGAGGGTCAAATAGGGCAGTAAGGCGCGCATGGTTACAACTCCTGTGCTCGGGAAGCAATCAAATCGGCCAGCGGCCCGTCGCAGGCGGTCAGGTCGGCATAGCGGCCCTGTTGTGCGATGATACCGCCGGCCATCACCCACACGGCGTCGTAATCCGCGATGGCCTGTAGCTGATGCGTGACCAGCAGCGTGGTTTGGCGACGCGTGGCGCTGTCCAGCGTGCGCATAACCAGCCGTTCGCTGTGGACGTCGAGGCTGGCGGTGGGTTCATCCAGCAACAGCAGCCCCGGGGCGCGGATTAACGCGCGCGCCAGGGCGACACGCTGCGCCTGGCCCACGGACAGAAGACCGGCGTCTTCACCGACGGCGCTGTCCAGGCCGTCCGGCAGCCCCGCAAGGAACTCCGCCACATAGGCCTCCTCCAGCGCCTGCGCCAGCTGCGAGGCCGTCGCCGCCGGGGCGCCGAGCAGAACATTGTCGCGCAGGGTCGCCGCCGGCAGCGCCGGACTCTGACTGACCCAGCTTAACCGTTCACGCCACAGGCGCGGCGATAGTGCACGCAGCTCTAGGCCGTTGACCTGCAGCGAGCCGCGGTAGGGCAAGAACCCCAGCAGCACGCCGAGCAGGGAGCTCTTGCCCGCGCCGCTGGCGCCAACGATAGCCACACGCTGGCCCGCCACGAGGGAAAAATTCAGCGGCCCGGCGAGCTCGCTCCCGTCCGGCGCCAGCACCCACAGATCGCGGGCGAGTAAACTGACCGGCCCCGCGGCAGGCGTTTCCTGGCCGGCGCCCTGGCTTGCGTCGTCGTGTTCCAAAAAGGAAACCAGCGATTCCGCGGCGCCCACCGCCTGGGCTTTAGCGTGATAAAAGGTGCCCAGATCGCGCAACGGTTGGAAAAATTCCGGCGCCAGGATCAACACCAAAAAGCCGGCGAACAGCGTAACGCCGGTGCCGTAACTGCCGAAATGCAGCTCGCCCAGGTAGGAGAAGCCGAAATAAACCGCCGCGACGGCGATGGAAATCGAGGCGAAGAATTCCAATATGCCAGACGACAGGAACGCCAGCCGCAAGACTTCCATGGTGCGCTGACGGAAGGCCTCGGTGGCGCGGCGGATATCCTCCGCTTCCGCCTCGGCGCGAAAAAACAGCCGCAGGGTTTCCAGCCCGCGTAGCCGGTCGAGGAAATACCCCGACAGGCGCGCCAGCGCCAGAAAGTTGCGCCGGTTGGCGTCAGCGGCGCCCATGCCCACCAACGCTATGAACAGTGGAATCAGCGGCGCGGTCAAAAACAAAATCAGCCCGGCGGCCCAATTGAGGGGAAATACCACGATGAGGATCATTAACGGTACCAGTACCGATAGCGTCATTTGCGGTAAATAGCGGGCGTAGTAGTCGTGCATATCCTCGATTTGTTCCAGCAGCATGCTGCTCCAGCTACCGGCGGGTTTACCGCGAATCCAGGCCGGCCCCAGCCGCTCGAGGCGGTCCAGCACCTGAGCGCGGATTTGGCGGCGTAGCACGCTGCCGGCGATAAAGCCTACCCGCTCACGAACGTAGTTGACCGCCGCGCGCAGCGCGAATAACGCCGCCAGAACCACAAAGTGGCCGGTCAGGCTGGCGCGCGGGATATTTTCCATGATCAATGCCTGTAGCAGGGCGGCCAGCGCCCAGGCCTGGGCAACGATAATCAAGGTGCTTAGCAGGCCGAGCAGCATGGAAAGGCGCAGCCAGCGGTTCACCCGCTGACTTTGCGATCTGAGCCAGCGTACCAGGATGTGTTGTCGATTCTTATTCATTGAACGTCAGTTTCCAGCCGGAGCGGCAAGCGGTTAACATTGGAAATCCCATGCCGGGAAGCGAGACCGGAATGACCTTAAGCTTGCCGGTGCGCCGATATCTTACCCTGTTGCGCGCGAGGTGAAAATCATTGCCGAGCAATTACCGCGGATGGGGCCTTCAAGCTGCGCCGCGGTCGACGGATGGGGCATTGACCGTTCGGATAATCTTAACGCGCCACCTAGCGTTCCGCCGGCGCGCGCCAAGCGGCCGTGAAGATGAGCGCCCGGACCCGTTTATTGCGCCTTGGCGCATGCAACGCACAGGAGAGAGCACGGACGAGGGCGGTCGGGGCCGAGCGTAGGCGTGTTGTTCCGCCCAGGCAGAGATAAAGAAAAGGCGGCCGAGGCCGCCCTGCTAGCGAGGCGGCCATCGCATGCGCCACTCGCCATGCCGCACTCAGACGTTGCGGCGTTAGAGTGAGCCGGCCTGCGCCAGTCCGTCGAGATAACGTTCGGCGTCCAGCGCCGCCATACAGCCGGTCCCGGCGGAGGTAATCGCCTGGCGGTAGTTATGGTCCATGACGTCGCCGGCCGCGAATACGCCCGGAATCGAGGTGGCGGTCGCGTTGCCGTTAATCCCGGACTGCACGCGCAAATAACCGTTTTGCAACGCCAGCTGCGAGCCGAAAATGGCGGTATTGGGGCTGTGGCCGATAGCGATAAAGACCCCGGCGACCGCCAAATCTTCATGAGCAGTGCCGGCCACTTCTTTCAGCCGCACGCCGGTGACGCCCATTTCGTCACCCAACACCTCTTCCAGCGTCCGGTTGGTATGCAGGACGATATTGCCGTTATTGACTTTATCCATCAGCCGGTCGATGAGGATCTTTTCCGAACGGAAGGTATCGCGGCGGTGGATTAAATGCACCTCTTCGGCGATATTGGCCAGATACAGGGCTTCCTCCACGGCGGTATTGCCGCCGCCGACCACCGCCACTTTCTGGTTGCGGTAAAAGAAGCCATCGCAGGTGGCGCAGGCGGACACCCCTTTTCCTTTATACGCTTCCTCGGACGGCAGGCCCAGATAACGCGCGGAGGCGCCGGTGGCGATAATAAGCGCATCGCAGGTGTATTCGCCGCTGTCGCCGACCAGGCGGAACGGACGGTTGTGCAGATCCACCTGGGTAATGTGGTCGAAAATGATTTCCGTGTTGAATTTTGTGGCGTGGGCGTACATGCGCTCCATCAGCAGCGGCCCGGTCAACCCTTCGGGGTCGCCCGGCCAGTTTTCCACCTCGGTGGTGGTGGTCAGCTGCCCGCCTTGCTCCATACCGGTGATTAAAACCGGATTCAGATTGGCGCGTGCGGTATAGACCGCGGCGGTATAGCCCGCCGGCCCTGAACCCAATATGAGTAATTTACTGTGTTTCACCGTAGACATGTTTTCCTCGTTGTCATCGCCTCAATAACCAGGGCATTGTAAGAAAATTACCAGAGTTAAAAAAGGATGCAAAAAGTAGTTAACGATTTTTCCAATTAATCGCGGCTATCAATGCCGCCGGCAGGGCATAATCGGGGAAAAAACCCCGCTAAACCCGCCCCGTGGCGAAGGTTGTCGCTAACAATCAGTATGTTGTTCTGATTTTTAACGTTTTACTTTGACAATCGGCTGCGCTTTTGCGAAAACATCTAGGCGGGCAAATAAACGGGCCGAGACTGGCCGCCCGTGCTGGGCAGCACGGTGGGTTTGCGCTGCCGCGCACGTTAAGCCGTTACAGCGCGTCACGCGCTACCTGATGCCGTTTAGTATGTTGACAGATAGGTTCTAAATGGTTCCAGAAAAGGTTGACCATAAAAAAAACCGATAATAGGTCTTTAGACAACCCCTGATACAATGAAGTTAGTAAGGGTATGGCAAGTACAGGGAAGGAATTGAGAGAGACACTAATGATGGTAGACAATAAAAAGCGCCCGGGGAAAGATCTCGATCGTATCGACCGCAATATCCTGAACGAGCTGCAAAAAGACGGACGGATTTCCAATGTCGAGTTATCGAAGCGGGTCGGGTTATCGCCCACCCCCTGTCTGGAACGCGTGCGGCGCCTGGAGCGCCAGGGTTTCATCCAGGGCTATACCGCGCTGTTGAACCCGCACTATCTGGATGCGTCGTTACTGGTGTTCGTTGAGATTACGCTCAACCGCGGCGCGCCGGATGTGTTCGAGCAATTCAACGCCGCGGTGCAGAAGCTGGAAGAAATTCAGGAGTGCCATCTGGTTTCAGGCGATTTCGACTATTTGTTGAAAACGCGTGTGCCGGATATGTCCGCCTATCGTAAACTGCTTGGCGAGACGCTACTGCGCCTGCCCGGCGTGAACGACACCCGGACCTATGTGGTCATGGAAGAAGTGAAACAGAGTAATCGTCTGGTCATAAAGACGCGTTAAGGAGCATTCCAGGTGCAAATACGGTTTGTTTTGGTTACACTCCTGTGAATTCATATAGTCCCAGCGCCGGACAGCATCTCGGCGCTGTTATTATATCGGTTAACAGGAACCTGGAGAGCCTTTCTTGAGCCAGGAATATACAGAAGATAAAGACATCGCCCTCAAAAAACTCAGCAGCGGCCGCCGGCTACTGGAGGCTGTGCTGGTTGTTGTGGGTATTTTTGCGTTTTATTTGATGGTGGCGTTGGTCAGCTTCAGCGCCTCCGATCCGAGCTGGTCGCAGATCGCCTGGCATGGCCCGATACACAATCTGGGCGGCGGGGTAGGGTCGTGGTTTGCCGATACCCTGTTTTTCACCTTCGGCGTGCTGGCCTATGCGCTGCCGCCTATCATGCTGTTTTTCTGCTGGAGCGCTTTCACCCAGCGCGACAGACGTGACTATGTGGATTTATTCGGCCTGTCGCTGCGGCTTATCGGCAGCCTGGCGCTGCTGCTCACCTCCTGCGGCCTGGCCGCGCTTAACGTCGACGATCTCTACTATTTCGCCTCCGGCGGCGTTATCGGTAGCCTGCTGAGCAACGCGATTCTGCTGTGGTTCAACGGTATCGGCGCCACTCTCGCGCTGCTGTGCGTCTGGGCGTCGGGGCTTACCCTGTTCACCGGCTGGTCGTGGCTTACCATCGCCGAAAAAATCGGCGCGGTGGTGCTGGGCTGTCTGACTTTTGTCTCCAACCGCAGCCGGCGCGATGATGAAGAGGATGACGGTGGCCGCCGCTCCCGCGCCGCGCACGATGATGAGGACGATGCGCGCCACCTCGGCGGCGGCGGCGACCCGCTGTTGCGTCCGTACGCGGCGCAGGAAGCAAACCCGGATCCGCTGCTGCGGCCATCGGCCGCGGAGGACGACGGGCCGCGTCTGGGCGACTGGCAACGGGATCTGGATGCACCCCACACCCCTTATGATTTCACCGTAGAGCAGCAAAACAGCGGTGCGCTGGCGGCCAGCGCCGCCGCTGCGGGGCAA
Organism: Candidatus Sodalis pierantonius str. SOPE; assembly: GCF_000517405.1. Classification (NCBI taxonomy): domain Bacteria; kingdom Pseudomonadati; phylum Pseudomonadota; class Gammaproteobacteria; order Enterobacterales; family Bruguierivoracaceae; genus Sodalis; species Candidatus Sodalis pierantonii. The sequence goes on from NZ_CP006568.1 coordinate 2,125,141, forward strand.
AGCGGCGCGCCGCTGACCTTCATGCCGGCTTTTTCCGCCAGCGGCAACGACTACAATCCGCAGGTAAAACAGGGCATCGGGCCGGAACTGCCGCGCCCGAAACCGGTGCGCATCCCGCCGAGACCGGCGTTCGCCTCCCCGGACGAAGCAGCGGCCTGGGATGAGCAGCAACGTCTGGCGGAAGATTTTGCCCAACAGCAGAGGCAGTGCTATCCCGGCGCCGCTCCGGCGAGGCACGACAGTGATCTTGACGACGGCGCCTCGCCGCTATCGACGGCGCCCGGCAATGACCGCGGCCCTGAGTCAGGGTTTGCGTCGGCGGGCGATGATGATCGCGGCCGTGAAGCGGCTGTTGCGCCGGCGGCCGGTATGGATCGCCGCCATGAGGCGGGTTTCGCGGCGCCGGACACGCGGTTTACGCCGTCCCGCCACGATGAACGCGGGCAATCCGCCGCTTATCCGAGCGATGACGATAGCTGGCCGGACGACGATGCTCCCTGGCACGACGATGATGCGCCGCCGCAGGACAACCCCTTCGGCCAGCCCGCGCCGCAGACGCCGGCCATGGACAGCCTGATTCATCCGTTCCTGATGCGTCAGGAGCAGCCGCGGCAAAAACCGTCCACGCCGCTGCCGACCATGGATCTTCTAACGCCGCCGCCGCGCGAGGAAGAGCCGGTGGACATGTTCGCACTTGAGCAGACGGCGCGTCTGGTGGAAGCCCGGCTGGCCGATTATCGCGTCAAGGCGGAAGTCGTGGGCATTTCGCCGGGGCCGGTCATTACCCGTTTCGAGCTGGATCTGGCCCCCGGGGTGAAAGCGGCGCGCATCTCCAATCTGTCGCGCGATCTGGCGCGGTCGCTGTCGGCGATGGCGGTGCGGGTGGTGGAAGTGATCCCCGGTAAACCCTACGTCGGCCTGGAATTGCCCAACAAACGGCGTCAAACGGTCTATCTGCGCGAAGTGCTGGATTGCGAGAAATTCCGCGACACCGCCTCGCCGCTGGCGCTGGTGCTCGGTAAAGACATTGGCGGTCAGCCGGTGATTGCCGATCTGGGCAAAATGCCGCATCTGCTGGTGGCGGGAACCACCGGCTCCGGGAAATCGGTGGGGGTCAATGCTATGATCCTCAGCATCCTGTATAAAGCGACGCCAAAGGAGGTGCACTTTATCATGATCGACCCGAAAATGCTGGAGCTGTCGGTGTATGAAGGCATCCCCCATTTGCTGACCGAAGTGGTTACCGATATGAAGGACGCCGCCAACGCGCTGCGCTGGTGCGTGGGCGAAATGGAACGGCGCTATAAGCTGATGTCGGCCCTCGGGGTGCGCAATCTGGCGGGCTACAATGAGCGTATTGAACAGGCGGACGCCATGGGCAGGTCGGTGCCGGATCCCTTCTGGAAACCGGGCGACGGCATGGCGGAAACGCCGCCGGTGCTGGAGAAGCTGCCCTATATCGTGGTGATGGTGGATGAATTCGCCGATCTGATGATGGCGGTCGGCAAGAAAGTGGAAGAGCTGATTGCCCGCCTGGCGCAGAAGGCGCGTGCCGCCGGTATTCATCTGGTACTGGCGACGCAGCGGCCGTCGGTGGACGTTATCACCGGTCTTATCAAGGCCAACATCCCGACGCGCATTGCCTTTACCGTTTCAAGCAAAATCGATTCCCGCACCATTCTCGACCAGACCGGCGCGGAGTCGCTGCTGGGTATGGGGGATATGCTCTACCTGGCCCCCAACTCCTCGCTGCCGGTGCGCGTCCATGGCGCCTTTGTCCGTGATGAAGAGGTGCATGCGGTGGTCAACGACTGGAAAGCCCGCGGACGGCCGCAATATATCGACAGCATCACCAGCGCCGGCGATGAGGGCGAGGGCGGCAGCCTGGGCGGCGACGAAGAGCTGGATCCGCTGTTCGACCAGGCGGTGGCTTTCGTTATCGACAAACGCCGGACGTCGATTTCCGGCGTGCAGCGCCAGTTCCGCATCGGCTACAACCGCGCCGCGCGCATCGTTGAGCAAATGGAATTGCAGGGCATTGTCAGCTCGCCCGGGCACAACGGCAACCGCGAAGTGTTGTCCCCGCCGTCACAGGAGTAGGTCTCACGCCGGAGCGCGCGTGCAAAGATGCGTAAACCGGGACGTTTCAGAGGATATTCCTATGGCGTCCCGCCCGTCTTCCGATAAAGTTAACGCTGTCGCCGCGCCTCGAAAGGGAGCGCGCGGGTTCACTCTTTCAAGGAATGCCCATAATGAAAAAACGGTTGATGACCGCTTGTCTGTTTACCGCCGTGCTGGCGGCCCCGGCTTTTGCCGACGATGCCGACGCGTTGCAAAGCCGCCTGAATCAGATTAATAGCTTCCACGCCAGCTTTACCCAGCGGGTGACCGGCGCCGAAGGCGGCGCGGTCCAGGAGGGTGAAGGGGAACTGTGGGTGAAACGGCCGAATCTGTTCAATTGGCATATGACCGCGCCGGATGAAAGCGTGCTGGTCTCCGACGGCAAAACCCTGTGGTTCTATAATCCTTTCGTTGAACAAGCGACCGCCAACTGGCTGAAAAACGCCACCGGCAACACGCCGTTCATGCTGATAACCCGCAACAGCGCCGCCGATTGGCGTCAGTACAACGTGAAGCAGCAGGGCGACAGCTTTTCGCTGGTGCCGAAGTCCGATAACGGTAATCTGAAACAGTTTACGATTAAAGTGACCGCCAACGGCACTATCGAAGGTTTCACCGCCGTGGAGCAGGATGGCCAGCGCAGTGCTTATGAGCTGAAAAGCCAAAAGAACGGCCCGGTGGAGGAGGCCAAATTCCACTTTACGCTGCCAAAAGGCGTGACGCTGGACGACCAGCGCCAGTGAGGTAACTATGGGTAACCTGTCCCTGGACTTTTCCCAAAACGCATTCCAACCGCTGGCGGCGCGCATGCGCCCGTCGACGCTTGAGGAGTATATCGGTCAGAGCCATCTGCTGGCGGCGGACAAACCGCTGCAGCGGGCGATCAAAAACGGCCAGCTCCATTCGATGATTTTATGGGGACCGCCGGGGACCGGCAAAACGACCCTGGCGGAACTTATTGCCCGCTATGGCCAGGCCGACGTGGAGCGCCTGTCGGCGGTGACCTCCGGTATCAAGGAGATCCGCGAGGCCATCGAACGGGCGCGGTGCAATCGCGATGCCGGGCGACGCACCATCCTGTTTGTCGATGAGGTGCATCGTTTTAATAAAGGCCAGCAGGACGCCTTTTTGCCGCATATCGAAGAGGGCACCATCACCTTCATCGGCGCTACCACCGAAAACCCCTCCTTTGAGCTGAATTCGGCGCTGCTTTCCCGCGCCAAGGTCTATCTGCTGAAAGGCCTGACGGCCGACGACATCGGCCTGGTTCTCGATCAGGCCATGCAGGACAACCAGTGCGGCTACGGCGGCCAGAATATTGTGCTGCAACCGGAAACCCGCCGCCTGCTGGCGGCGTGGGTGAACGGCGACGCGCGTCGGGCGCTCAACAGCCTGGAGATGATGGCGGACATGGCGGAAACCGACGCCGAGGGCCAACGGGTGCTCACGCCCGCGCTGTTAAACGAGATAGCCGGCGAGCGCAACACGCGCTTTGATAACAAAGGAGATCGCTATTACGACCTGATATCGGCGCTGCATAAATCGGTGCGCGGATATCCGCCCCCGATGCGGCGCTGTATTGGTACGCGCGGATAATCACCGCCGGCGGCGATCCGCTGTATGTCGCGCGCCGTCTGCTGGCTATCGCCTCGGAAGATGTGGGCAACGCCGATCCGCGCGCCATGCAGGTCGCCATCGCCGCCTGGGACTGTTTTACCCGCGTGGGGCCCGCGGAGGGGGAGCGGGCCATCGCCCAGGCGATTGTTTATCTGGCCTGCGCGCCGAAAAGTAATGCGGTCTACACCGCTTTCAAAGCGGCGATGCGCGATGCGCGCGAAAAGGCGGATTACGATGTGCCGGAGCATCTGCGCAATGCCCCGACCCGGTTGATGAAGGAGATGGGGCTGGGGGCCGAATACCGCTACGCTCACGATGAACCCAACACCTACGCCGTCGGCGAGGACTATTTTCCGCCCGAAATGGCGCATACCCGTTACTATCAGCCCAGCTCACGCGGGCTGGAGGGCAAAATCGCTGAAAAGCTCGCCTGGCTGGGCGCGCTGGATCAAAATAGCCCGACAAAACGCTACCGATAACCCCACCGTTGCGGTAAGGTTAGCAGTGCTGAATCCATGACGCGGCCCCGCCCTGGGCGCCGCGCGGCCATAGACTTACATCGTCAACGTACATCAGATAATCATAATCACAGGACTAGCATGCTCGATCTCAATCTACTGCGTAACGAGCTCGACGCAGTCGCCGAAAAATTGGCTCGCAGGAAATTCAAACTGGATGTGGCGACCTTGCGCCAGCAGGAGGAGCGCCGTAAAGTGCTCCAGGTGGAAACCGAAAATCTGCAGGCTGAACGCAATGCCCGCTCCAAGGCCATCAGCGCCGCTAAATCGCGCGGGGAAGATATTGAGCCACTGCGCCAGGAGGTCAATCAGCTGGGTGAGCGTTTGAGCGCCGCGAAGACGGAACTGGACGCCCTGCAGGGTGCGATCCGCGATTACGCGCTGTCGCTGCCCAATATCCCCGCCGACGAGGTGCCCGACGGCCGTGATGAAAATGACAATCGGGAAGTGTCGCGCTGGGGCGAACCGCGCCAGTACGATTTCCCCATCCGCGACCACGTGGAGCTGGGTGAAATGGCGGGCGGGCTCGATTTTGCCGCGGCGGTGAAGCTGACCGGCGCGCGCTTTGTGGTGATGCGCGGCCAAATCGCCCGCCTGCACCGGGCGCTGGCGCAGTTCATGTTGGACCTGCACACCGAGCAGCACGGCTATCTGGAGCACTATCTGCCCTATCTGGTAAATCACGCCTCGCTGTACGGCACTGGCCAACTGCCGAAGTTTGCCGAGGATTTGTTTCATACCCAGCCGCTCAGCGAAGAAGCGGAAACCAGCGCCTATGCGCTGATCCCGACCGCGGAAGTGCCGCTGACCAACCTGATGCGCGACGAGATCATCGAGGAAGACGCGCTACCGCTGAAAATGACCGCCCATACGCCGTGCTTCCGCTCCGAGGCCGGCTCTTACGGACGCGATACCCGCGGGCTTATCCGTATGCATCAGTTCGACAAAGTGGAAATGGTGCAGGTGGTCAAACCGGCGCAGTCGATGCAAGCGCTGGAAGAGATGACCGGCCATGCCGAAAAGGTGCTGCAATTGCTGCAACTGCCGTACCGCAAAGTGCTGCTGTGTACCGGCGATATGGGTTTCGCGTCCTGTAAAACCTACGATTTGGAAGTCTGGCTGCCGGCGCAGAATACCTACCGCGAAATCTCCTCGTGCTCCAACATCGGGGACTTCCAGGCGCGCCGTATGCAGGCGCGTTACCGCAGCCGGACCGACAAAAAGCCGCAGCTGGTGCATACGCTGAACGGCTCTGGCTTGGCGGTTGGCCGCACGCTGGTGGCGGTTCTGGAAAACCATCAACTGTCCGACGGCCGCATTGAAATACCGGCGGTGCTACGGCCCTACATGAACGGGCTGACCCATATCGGTTAAGGGTCCGACGATCGCAACGCGCCCGCCGAGGCGCGTTTTTTTTGCGCACCATCAGGCCTGTTTCCTGTTGTTGCGCAAAAAATGCGGCGACAGATTTTGGCCGATTGACTTTTTATGCCGTAGTGGCATGATGCGCGCAATCTCTTCTCTGAGGCTGCGTTTCCCATACCATGTCCGCCTATTCTCGCCCGGTGCTCTTACTGCTCGCGGGCCTCTTGTTATTGACGATTTCCATTGCCGGGCTGAACACGCTGGTGCCGCTCTGGCTCAGCCACGCCTCGCTGCCCACCTGGCAGGTCGGCCTGGTCAGTTCGTCCTATTTTACCGGTAATCTGGCAGGTACCTTGCTCGCTGGGGTGCTGATTAAACGGTTCGGCTTCACCCACAGTTATCATATGGCCTGTTTGCTGTTCGCGCTGGCCACCGCGGCGTTGGTGCTGGCGGATGGGTTCCCTAGCTGGTTGCTGCTGCGGTTCCTGGCCGGCGTTGCCTGCGCGCTGATTTGGGTGGTGGTGGAAAGCGCGCTGATGCGCAGCGGTACCGTTCATACCCGCGGCCAGCTGCTGGCGGCCTATATGATGATTTATTATTTGGGCACCGTCGTTGGGCAGTTGCTGCTAAGCGGCGTCGCCACCGCGTTGACGGCGGTACTGCCGTGGGCGGTCAGCCTGATGGTGAGCGCGATGCTCCCCTTGTGGTTCGCCCCACTGGCGCCTCCCAGCGCGAGTGCGCCGCGGGTCGCGCTCTGGCCGATGCTGTTGCGCCGTAACGCCAGGCTGGGCGTCAACGGCTGTATCATTTCGGGCATCGTGCTCGGCTCGCTGTACGGCCTGATGCCACTTTATCTGTCCCATCTCGGCCTGAGCGATGGCCACGTCGGCTATTGGATGGCGCTGCTGGTCAGCGCCGGTATCCTTGGCCAATGGCCGGTCGGGCGCCTGGCGGACCGCTACGGTCGTCTGATGGTGCTGCGGGTGCTGGTGTTTATGGTTATCCTCGGCAGTCTGGCGATGCTGAGTCATGCCGCGATGGCGCCGGCGCTGTTTGTGCTTGGCTGCTCCGGTTTTACCCTTTATCCGGTGGCGATGTCCTGGGCCTGCGAAAAGGTCAGCCCGGATGAACTGGTCGCCATGAACCCGGCGCTATTGCTCAGCTATACCCTCGGCAGCCTGTTCGGTCCGTCGATGACCGCCATGCTGATGCAGCGTTATTCGGATCATCTGCTGTTTGTCATGATTGCGGCGGTGGCGCTGGTGTACCTGGTGATGCTGCTGCGCAAATCGGATCGCCACCATACGCCGGTGGCCACCGCCTGAGATCAACGCCGGCTGAGGCACATCCTGCCGATGACTTAGCCGGCGTGAGCGCGTCTGCTCCCGGCGCCGGCATGCTTTTGCCCCGCGTACCGATTCGCCGCCGACGCGCTTTTCTCGCGTTAGAAACGGCCAGGCCTGCCGCCCCCGAGTCCGCTCTGGCGCCGGCTGGCTTACGCCGCGGAGGCGGTCCTGCCGTCGGCTTTTGCAGCCAGTGCGGTCTGACTCACCGTTGCGCGGTTGAGGGGGGCGGCACCGCGTCCTGGTACTAAACGTTTTCCGCCAGCGTTTGCGGCAGCGCGCTCGGTTGCATTTGCGCCTGCTCGTCATCATCGTGACGCATGAAGCGCCAGCAGCGGGTGTGATAACGCGCGACGCTATTGCGATGCGCCACGCTGACCAGCGTAATGTGCGGCAAGGTGTCAATCAGCAGACGATACATAAGCTGCTCATTCTCATCATCCAGCGCGCTGGTCGCTTTATCTAGAAACAAAATCTCCGGCTTTATCAGAAGGGCGCGGGCGAACGCCAGCCGCTGCTGTTCACCGGGCGAAAGCCAGTGGCTCCAATTGGCCTCGTGATTGAGGCGCGGCAGCAGATGTTTGAGGCGACACTGTACTAACACCTCATGCATTTGCGCTTCGGTAAAGTAATCCGGGTATCGGGGTAGCACAGCGCGCCTTTCAGTGTGCCGATGGGAATATAACTGCGCTGCGGTAAAAACAGCAGCTTACGATCCTCTTGCAGAGAAATGCCGCCGCTGCCATAGTGCCAAATGCCGGCTATGGCCCGCAGCAGCGTGGATTTACCACAGCCGGACGGCCCGGCCACCAGCACCCGCTCGCCGGGAGCAATGGACGCGGTGACCGGCGCAAAAAGGGCGCGGCCGTCGGGAACGTTGAGCGTTAACGCCCGCAAAGATAGCGCCTGAAGCGGGTCTCGCGCACGTTCGATAGGCGTATTTTGACTGCTATGGCGGTCTACCGTGGCGTTAAAACCCGCCAAACGGTTGATACAGGCTTTCCAATTAGCCAATTGGGTAAAGGCATCGATAAACCAGGACAGCGAGCCCTGAATCTGGCCGAAGGCGGAGTTAATCTGCATCAGCGTACCGAGCTGGATAGCGCCGGAGAAGTAGCGCGGGGCGGCCACCAGGATGGGAAAGATAATGGCAAACTGCCCATAAAAGTTGCTGGCGACGTTCAGCCGGCGACCGACACGCATGATGGACCACCAGTTATCCTTGATCGACGCGAAGCGGTCGTCCAGTTGTTTAGCCTCGCGCGGTTCACCTTGATAAAGCGCAATGGCATCGTTGTTTTCGCGAATGCGGATCAGCCCGAAACGGAAATTTGCCTCAAACTTCTCCTGCATAAAGCCCAAACTCACCAGAGGGCGGCCCACTTTCCAAATGATAAGGGAACCGACGCCGGCGTACAAAATGGCAAACCAGACCATATAGCCCGGAATGGTCACGTAATGGCCGCTGAACACAAAACTCAGCGGGCCGCTTACCGACCAAAGAATTGAAATAAAGGTGACGAAAGTGACCACACTGGACAGCAGGCCAAGGGTCAGCGAAAGGGTGCCGTTGGTCAAGGCGTTCAAGTCTTCGGCGATACGCTGATCGGGGTTATCCACCGTTTGCTGCTGTTCCGTATGATAGTAAACGTGATGAGACAACCATTTTTCCATGTACTGCCGGGTCATCCAGCGGCGCCAGTGCATCTGCAACCCTTGGGTGAGATAGATCTTATAGATGGAAAGCAGGATATACAGCAGCGCCAGCCAGGTGAATTTGAACAGTTGGCTTTTAAACACCGGGAAGTTTTTCGTTTGCAGCGCGTCATAAAACACCCGGTTCCATTGGTTGAATAACACGCTTAAATAAACGATAGCCAAAGACAGAATGATAATACGGCCAACAGGCCCCAGGCTCGCCATTTTTCTTCTGAACGTCAATACGGCGCAATTAGCCGCCAAATGTCCCGCCAGCGGGCTGCTTTAATGTAGTTTGCTTTCATAACCTCTAATCACATTTATTGTTCAAACAAATACGATATGACATTATACATTATGTATTGTTCATAAATTTGCAGGATTAGTAAGTAAACATGTAATACACCGGGGTTGGCGAAACGCCAGAGCGCGTCACGGGGGGGAGACAGGTCGCGGCCCGCCCACGGCGGGCTGTCGCTCGGCGCGCTCGCCTTAGTACATCACCTTGTGGCCATAGCCCGCCAAAATATCGCACACGCGATTCATGGTTTCGGTAGTGGGCGGTTTAACGCCTTCCAGCTTGTACTCCTCGCCCATGGCGATCCATTTATGTTTGCCCAGTTCGTGGTAAGGCAGCAGCTCGATTTTCTCGATATTGCTCATATGCTGGGTAAACTCGCCGAGCATATGGACCGATTTATCGTCGTCCGACCAGCCCGGCACCACCACATAACGCAGCCAGGTACGCTTGTTGATCTTGGCCAGATAGCGGGCGAAATCCAGGGGACGGTGATTGGACACCCCGACCAGATTCTGGTGGATATCGTCATTCATCTCTTTGATATCCAGTATCACCAAATCGGTGACCTCCAGCAGTTCGTCAATCACAGGATCGTAGCGACGAACAAAACCGTTGGTATCCAGACAGGTGTTGATGCCCTCGGCATGGCAGGCGCGGAACCAGTCGTGCACGAACTCCGCCTGCAAAATCGCTTCGCCGCCGGACGCGGTAGCGCCGCCGCCGGACGCGTTCATGAAATAGCGATAGGTGATCACCTCGCGCATTATCTCCTCAACGGTGATCTCCCGCCCGCCGTGGGTATCCCAGGTATCGCGATTGTGGCAATACAGACAGTGCATCAGGCAGCCTTGGAAAAAAATGATAAAACGAATGCCGGGGCCATCGACGGTACCGCAGGATTCAAAGGAATGGATACGACCAGTAACAGACATGGCAGGGAGTTCTCCATTGATAATGGAATAATAAATTTTGGCTGAAAGCCTGCTTACGGTAAGTATAGCCGTCAGACAAAACGCGCTGTTCCATTGGGCGCGCCGCGCCGAGTAAAAAGGCCCCACTTTCGTGGAGCCTTTATTTTACGCCCTTTAAGACGGTGTGGGAAATTACATTGATTCAGTGAAGGTACGGGTGATGACGTCCTTCTGCTGTTCTTTGGTCAGCGAGTTGAAGCGTACCGCATAACCGGACACGCGAATGGTCAGGTTCGGGTAATCTTCCGGATATTCCATGGCTTTCACCAGCATTTCCCGGTTCATCACGTTGACGTTCAGATGCTGACCGCCTTCAACGCCGGCTTCATGATGGAAATAACCATCCATCAGATCCGCCAGGTTGGCCTTACGTACGTCGTCGTCTTTACCCAGCGCTTTCGGCACGATGGAGAAGGTGTAGGAAATCCCGTCCTTCGCATAGGCGAACGGCAGTTTTGCCACCGAGGTCAGCGAGGCGACGGCGCCTTTCTGGTCACGGCCGTGCATCGGGTTGGCACCCGGTCCAAACGGCGCGCCGGCGCGACGGCCGTCCGGGGTATTACCGGTTTTCTTACCATACACCACGTTGGAGGTAATGGTCAGAATCGACTGGGTCGGGACGGCGCCGCGGTAGGTGGTCAGCTTCTGGATTTTCTTCATGAAGCGTTCAACCAGGTTGCAGGCGATGTCGTCGACGCGCGGGTCGTTATTACCAAACTGCGGGTATTCGCCTTCAATGTTGAAGTCGATAGCCAGGCCGTCTTCGTCGCGGATAGGGGTGACTTTGGCATATTTAATAGCGGACAGCGAGTCGGCGGCGATGGACAGACCTGCGATGCCGCAGGCCATGGTGCGTTAGACATCACGGTCGTGCAGCGCCATCAGCGAGACTTCGTAGCTGTATTTGTCATGCATGTAATGGATGATATTCAGCGCGGTGACATACTGTTTGGCCAACCAGTCCATGAAATGGTCGGTACGTTCCAGCACGCGATCATAATCCAGTACTTCGTCCACCAGCGGTTCCCATTTCGGACCGACCTGCATTTTCAGTTTTTCATCCACGCCGCCATTGATAGCGTACAGCATGGTTTTCGCCAGGTTGGCGCGAGCGCCGAAGAACTGCATTTGTTTGCCGACCACCATCGGACTGACGCAGCAGGCGATAGCGTAGTCGTCGTTGTTGAAGTCCTGACGCATCAGGTCATCGTTTTCATACTGCACGGACGAGGTGTCGATGGACACTTTCGCGGTGAACTTCTTGAAGTTCATCGGCAGTTTTTCCGACCACAGGATGGTCATATTCGGTTCCGGTGACGGCCCCATGGTGTAGAGGGTGTTCAGGAAACGGAAGCTGTTTTTGGTTACCAGGGTACGGCCATCGACGCCCATACCGCCGAGGGATTCGGTTGCCCAGATCGGGTCGCCCGAGAACAGTTCGTCGTATTCCAGTGTACGCAGGAAGCGCACCATACGCAGTTTCATGACCAGATGGTCGATGAGTTCCTGAGCCTGGTCTTCGGTCAATTTGCCGGCCTTCAGATCGCGTTCGATGAACACGTCCAGGAAGGTGGACACGCGGCCGAAGGACATGAGGGCGCCGTTTTGGGATTTCACGGCGGCCAGATAACCGAAGTAGGTCCACTGCACGGCTTCCTGCGCGGTGGTGGCCGGTCCGGCGATATCGCAGCCGTATTTGGCGGCCATCTCTTTAATCTGAGCCAGTGCGCGGTGCTGGTCGGCGATTTCTTCGCGCAGGCGGATGGTCTGTTCCAGATCTTCGCCGTTTTCCAGTTTGGTTTGCAGCGACTGGAACTGGGCGAATTTATCTTTCATCAGATAGTCGATACCGTACAGGGCAACACGACGGTAATCGCCGATGATGCGGCCACGGCCGTAAGCGTCGGGCAGACCGGTCAGCACGCCCGCTTTACGATAGCGCAGGATGTCGGGGGTGTAAACATCGAAAACGCCCTGGTTATGGGTTTTACGGTAGTCGGTGAAGATTTTCTTCAGGCCCGGATCCAGCTCGCGATCGTACGCTTTGCAGGAGCTTTCCACCATTTTGATGCCGCCGAACGGAATGATGGCGCGTTTAAGCGGCGCATCGGTTTGCAGGCCGACGATCTTTTCCAGTTTTTTATTGATATAGCCGGCGTCATGGGAGGTAATGGTGGTGGCGACATCGGTATCAAAATCGACCGGCGCATGAGTGCGGTTCTCGATTTTGATCCCTTCCATCACTTTTTCCCACAGCGACGTCGTGGCGGCGCTGGCGCCCGCCAGGAAAGCTTCGTCGCCTTCATAGGGAGTGTAGTTTTTTTGGATGAAGTCACGCACGTTGACTTCTTTCTGCCAGTCGCCTGCGGCAAAACCTTCCCAGGCCGTGGACAGTTTGTTATTCAGATCGGTCATTATACACCTACCTTCTAATGTGGATTTCGACAATCCGGCTTTGGCGGCACAACTTAGTGCTGGTTGTCACCGTGCAGATAAATTACCTAATACGTTAACCCTACCAGTAAACCACCGCCGATAATGTTGCCGATCGTAACCGGAATCAGATTGTCGGTGATGAAATTGGCGACCGTCAGGTTGGAGAACTGCTCCGGCGCCGTCCCAATGGCCTGCCAGAACGCTGGCGGGGCAAAATTCTTGATAACGATCCCCGTCGGAATCATAAACATGTTGGCGATGCTATGCTCAAACCCGCTAGCGACAAACATCGTGACCGGCATAATCATGGCGAACATTTTATCGAACATGCTGCGACCGGAATAACTGGTCCAGACCGCCAGGCAAACCATCAAGTTTGCGAGAATACCGAGGCAGACCGCCTCAACAAAGGTGTGATGCATTTTATGATCGGCGGTCTGCAATACGTTCAGACCCCAGGCGCCGTTGGCGACCATATGCTGACCCGCAAACCAGATGAGGGCCACAAATAGACAGTGCGCCTATCAGGTTGCCGATATAAACATTGATCCAGTTACGCACCAGCTGCGCCCAACTAATACGGCCGCTAGCCCGGGCCACGACAATCAGTACCGACGAGGGGCTTTGTTGAATAAATCGAACTTTTAGGTGACTGGCGGCTCTGATCACTACATTCGTTTCAACATCAGGTCCCCATGGCAAAGCAAAAGTTTAAAATTACCAACTGGCCCGCATATAACAATGCGCTCAGGCAGCGGGGGGACCTGACAGTATGGCTTGATGAGTCAGCCATTGCTGCATGGACTGAGAGTACACCACCTGAACATCGTGGCCGGCCGCTTCACTACACCGATATGGCCATTACCACGGTTCTGATGATAAAGCGCGTGTTTAACCTTTCGCTCCGGGCGTTACAGGGTTTCGTTGACTCGATTTTTAAACTGATGGGGCTGTCGCTGCGCTGCTCAGATTACTCTCTGGTCAGCCGGCGAGCAAAAACCGTCGACATCAGCATAAAAACGCCAACCCGCGGCGAAATCTCACACCTGGTCATCGATGGCACCGGCCTGAAAGTCTTCGGCGAAGGCGAATGGAAAGTCAGGCAGCATGGGGCTGAGAGGCGCAGAGTATGGCGCAAGCTTCATCTGGCAAGTAGATAGCGTGACACATGAAATTATCTGTGCCGATTTATCGCTAAGCGGTACGACAGATGCGCAGGCGCTGCTCGGGCTGATTAACCAAACCCACCGGAAAATCAGGGAAGCGTCGGCTGACAGTGCTTACGATACGCGTTACTGTCATGATGCTCTGCTGAGGAAAAAAATAAAGCCGCTTATCCCACCGCGAAGTGGTGCGCAATATTGGCCAGCTCGATACCATGAGCGTAACCATGCGGTGGCAAATCAGCATCTGAGCGGCAATAACGATACCTGGAAAAAGAAAGTAGGTTATCACCGGTGTTCACTGGCTGAAACGGCCATGTTCCGGTTTAAAACACTTCTGGGTGGTCATCTGAGTCAGCATGACGCTTTGTTGAATAAATCCTTAATTTTTGACGACTTCCTCCCTATCAGGGCGATTGTTACATGATGCGGACGCTGTTTGGCATTCCTAACAACGTGATCCGGTTAAGCGCTTTGACCATTGCCATAGCCTCACCTACCTGCGCGTCATAGTCATGCAGACTCAGATGACCACCCAGAAGTGTTTTAAACCGGAACATGGCCGTTTCAGCCAGTGAACACCGGTGATAACCTACTTTCTTTTTCCAGAGCCTGTTTAGAAATTTGTGTATTTGCCTGATTTTGATATGTTCAATCCAACATCAAAAACAGGTTAATTTATGGACGAAAAACAGTTGCAGGCTCTGGCTAACGAACTGGCCAAAAATCTCAAAACCCCTGAAGATCTCAGTCACTTCGATCGGCTGCTGAAAAAAATCAGCGTCGAAGCAGCTCTCAATGCCGAAATGACCCATCACCTCGGCTACGATAAAAATCAGCCTAAACCGGGGACCAACGCCCGCAACGGCTATTCCACAAAAACCGTTACCACTGGCGATGGCCCGCTGGCGCTGCGTACTCCGCGCGATCGTGACGGTTCCTTTGAACCGCAACTGGTGAAGAAGAACCAGACCCGGATTACCGGGATGGATAACCAGATTTTATCGTTGTACGCCAAAGGGATGACCACCCGCGAGATCGCCGCCGCGTTCAAAGAGCTGTATGACGCCGATGTCTCGCCGGCGCTGGTCTCAAAGGTCACCGATGCGGTCATGGAGCAGGTTGTCGAATGGCAAAACCGGCCTCTGGATGCAGTCTATCCCATTGTTTATCTTGACTGTATCGTTCTAAAAGTCCGGCAGGACAGCCGCATCATCAACAAATCTGTGTTCCTGGCGCTGGGCATCAACATCGAAGGCCAGAAAGAGTTGCTAGGTATGTGGCTGGCCGAAAATGAAGGCGCAAAGTTCTGGCTGAACGTGCTGACAGAGCTGAAAAACCGCGGCCTGAACGATATCCTTATCGCCTGCGTAGACGGGCTGAAAGGTTTCCCTGACGCTATTAACGCGGTGTATCCGGAGGCGCGGCTCCAGCTGTGTATCGTACATATGGTGCGCAACAGCCTGCGGTTCGTCTCCTGGAAGGACTACAAGGCCGTCACCCGCGACCTGAAAGCTATCTATCAGGCCCCTACGGAAGAAGCCGGCTTGCAGGCGCTGGAAGCGTTCTCCAGTGCCTGGGACATCCGCTACCCGCAAATAAGTCGAAGCTGGCAGGCAAACTGGGCCAATCTGGCCACGTTCTTTGCCTACCCAACGGACATCCGCAAGGTGATCTACACGACCAACGCCATCGAGTCGTTAAACAGCGTGATCCGGCATGCCATCAAAAAGCGCAAGGTGTTCCCGACCGACGACGCAGTGAAAAAGGTGGTGTGGCTGGCGATACAGGCGGCCTCACAGAAATGGACAATGCCTTTGAGGGACTGGCGCATGGCAATGAGCCGCTTTATTATCGAGTTCGGTGACCGCCTGGACGGTCACTTCTGAGAAAAGGCATTTACACAGAATCGTGTACAGGGTCTTTTTCCAGGTATCGTTATTGCCGCTCAGATGCTGATTTGCCACCGCATGGTTACGCTCATGGTATCGAGCTGGCCAATATTGCGCACCACTTCGCGGTGGGATAAGCGGCTTTATTTTTTTCCCCAGCAGAGCATCATGACAGTAACGCGTATCGTAAGCACTGTCAGCCGACGCTTCCCTGATTTTCCGGTGGGTTTGGTTAATCAGCCCGGGCAGCGCCTGCGCATCTGTCGTACCGCTTAGCGATAAATCGGCACAGATAATTTCATGTGTCGCGCTATCTACTTGCCAGATGAAGCTTGCGCCATACTCTGCGCCTCTCAGCCCCATGCTGCCTGACTTTCCATGCGCCTTCGCCGAAGATTTTCAGGCCGGTGCCATCGATGACCAGGTGTGAGATTTCGCCGCGGGTTGGCGTTTTTATGCTGATGTCGACGGTTTTTGCTCGCCGGCTGACCAGAGAGTAATCTGGGCAGCGCAGCAACAGCCCCATCAGTTTAAAAATCGCGTCAACGAAACCCTGTAACGCCCGGAGCGAAAGGTTAAACACGCGCTTTATCATCAGAACCGTGGTAATGGCCATATCGGTGTAGTGAAGCGGCCGGCCACGATGTTCAGGTTGTGTACTCTCAGTCCATGCAGCAATGGCTGACTCATCAAGCCATACTGTCATGTCCCCCCGCGGCCTGAGCGCATTGTTGTATGCGGGCCAGTTGGTGATTTTAAACTTTTGCTTTGCCATGGGGACCTGATGTTGAAACGAATGTAGTGATCAGAGCCGCCAGTCACCTAAAAGTTCGATTTATTCAACAAAGCCCCTGTCACCTATAAAAGTGTCGCGTGGCTTAAGTCAACTCAGCGCACGAAAACTGGCGGCGAGCGTCTGGGCGCCGTACATGCGGGCGAAGGCGTGCTGGTAGGATGCCGCCGCGCGCCCGCCCTCGTTTTTCAATTGCAGCAGCGTATGCAGGCAGCGGTAATAATTATCCCGCTCCGCGCTGAACACCGACGCGTTGAAATCCCGTGTCCATTCGGTCCACAGCAGCGCCTGTACATGGTCGCCGCCGGCCAGCGCCAGCATGGCTTTCAATTCACCCACCCGCAGGGTAAACCAGCCATTATCCCTGCCGGTGGCGAGACCCAGGAGTTCCCGCACCCGGGCGAAATCGTCCAGACCCAGCGCGTCAATCTGCTCGATAAGCGCCAGATAGCACGCCTGGGGCCACCGGCTGGCGGGCAGTTGGCAAAGGGTGGCGCGCAGATCGATGGCCATGGCATTGTTGGCCAGCAACAAATCTTCCGCCGGATAAATGTCAGACATACCCGGAACCAGGATACGGCAGGCATAAACCCCCAGATGCTGATAATCGGCGATATAAACCTCGGTTCCGCGCGCTTGGAATATCCCCATTAACGTGGCGAACTCTTCTGCGGTGGTGCCGCTGAAATCCCAGTCCGCGAAGGCATAATCCGCCTCCTGCTTAAACATATCCCAAGAAATCAGGCCGCTGGAGTCGATAAAATGGGTTTCCAAATTGGTCTGTTCGGCGACCTCTTCATTATCGAACGTCGGCGGCGTGAAGACGTCGAGATCTTTCAGGCCGCGCCCCTGCAGCAGCTCAGTTACCGTGCGCTCCAGCGCCACACCGAAATCCGGATGGGCGCCAAACGAGGCGAAACAGGTACCGTTGGCGGGGTTGAACAACACGACGCAGATAACGGGAAATTGCCCGCCCAGCGAGGCATCGAAGGCAAAAATGGGAAACCCCTCGTCCTCAAGGGTGGCGATGGCTTCCACTACGCCGGGATAGCGCGCCAGAATCGGCTGCGGAATGGCCGGTAAACTGATAGCCTCCGCGATGATGCGGTTTTTGACGTAGCGCTCAAACACCTCAGACAGCGCCTGCACCCGGGCTTCGCTGGCGGTATTGCCCGCCGACATGCCGTTGGAAACATACAGGTTACCGACAATGTTCATCGGAATGTAGACCGTGGCGCCGTCGGACTGGCGGCTGAAAGGCAGTGCGCAAATCCCGCGTTCGGTATGGCTGGACTGCAAATCCACCAGATCGCGCCCGGTCAATTCCTGGTCCGGATTGTAAAAGGCGCGCAGATGATCGTCCAGGATGCCGTCCGGCAGCCCGCCGTCGGTCGGAAGCGCGAACCAGCGCTCGTTGGGATAATGCACAAACTCGCCGCCGGCGACCGTAGCGCCAAGATAAAAATCGGCGAAAAAATAGTTGGTGGAGAGGCGTTCAAAATACTCGCCCAGCGCCGCTTTTCGGGTCGTCCCCTTGCCGTTGGTAAAGCATAGCGGGCAGTCGCGATCGCGGATATGCACCGACAAGATATGGGGCACGGGATTAAGCCAGGAGGCTTCTTCGATAGTGAAGCCAAGTGCGCCTGAAAGCGGGCAATGGAGTCTTCCAGCGCCGCATCTTTGCCTGGAATAAAGGTCTGTGTCATCAGGGTCACTTATTATCAACGGAAACCGCCATAATACGGTGTTTTCTCCCCCGGCTCCATGTATTCTCTTAAGCATTAAGCATTAAGCATTAAGCATTAAGCATTAAGCATTAAGCATTAAGCATTAGGCGTTGCGGCCGGCCGTGGGCGGTGTTACAACCATGGTAGGTTATTTTGCGGTATTACTGGCAAATCGTGGTGAGGGAAAATGAATCAGGTGTTTAATTTTAGCTCTGGCCCGGCAATGCTGCCGGCGGAAGTGTTGCGCAAGGCGGAGCAGGAATTGTGTAATTGGCATGGCCTGGGCACATCGGTCATGGAAATCAGCCATCGTAGTAAAGAATTTCTCGAAGTGGCGCAATCCTCAGAACAAGACCTGCGCGAGCTGCTGGCGATCCCCGACAATTATAATGTTCTGTTTTGCCACGGCGGCGCGCGCGCGCAATTCGCCGCGGTGCCGATGAATCTGCTGGGGGATGCCGCCAGCGCCGATTATATTGATGGCGGCTATTGGGCGCACAGCGCGATAAAAGAAGCGCAAAAATATTGCGACCCGCGGGTGATTGATGTCACCACCGAAATAGACGGCCTGCGTGCGATTAAACCGATGCGCGACTGGGCCTTATCCGCTGACGGCGCCTATGTCCATTATTGCCCGAATGAAACCATTGATGGCCTGGCCATTGATGAATTGCCGGATTTCGGCGATCGGGTGGTGGTGGCGGACTTCTCCTCCACGCTCTTGTCGCACCCGCTGGACGTCAGCCGCTTTGGCGTAATCTACGCCGGCGCGCAGAAAAACATCGGGCCGGCCGGGCTGACGCTGGTCATCGTGCGCGAGGATCTGCTGGGCCGCGCGAGCAAAGCGTTGCCGTCCATTCTTGATTACAGCGTGCTGGCCGAAAACGATTCCATGTTCAATACGCCGCCGACCTTCGCCTGGTATCTCTCGGGGCTGGTGTTCAAATGGCTGAAAGCGCAGGGCGGGCTGGCGGAAATGGATAAACGCAATCAGGCCAAGGCGTCCTTGCTGTACCGCACCATCGACGAGAGCGATTTTTATCGTAATACCGTCGCGCCGGCCAACCGTTCGCGCATGAATGTGCCGTTCCAATTGGCGGACAGTTATCTGGACGCGCTGTTCTTGCAGGAGGCCCAGGCCGCCGGCCTGCATGCCCTGAAGGGACACCGGGTGGTGGGCGGCATGCGCGCATCGCTGTACAATGCCATGCCGCTGGCAGGCGTGCAGGCGCTGGTGGACTTTATGCTGGGGTTTGCCCGCCGCCACGGGTAACGTTCGCCGCCGCGCCGTGGGCAGCACGCGGCGGTGTGGCCGCTTTGCCGAGCCGGGTTGCCCGTTGCCCACGCTGTAGTCCGATGCCCGTTGACCATTGGCCGTAGACCGTAAAGCGTAGACCACTGACCGTTAACCTTAGACCGCGCCGTTGCGCGGTGTGTCGGTCTGTCAGCCGAACGGCGTTGGCTGTTGCCGGTGCGTTGTGTTCCGCTTGCGTTGCCTGGGGCCTCGATTTGTCGCCGGGCGGGGTGCGCGTTACCCGCGTAGTCCTGGTTTGCCGCCATCGTTGCGGCGTTGCTGCAAAGTATTTTCCTTATAAGGGCGAAGCCGGCCTCGGGTCGGCCGCTACCGAATCATCCTGGCGCCGAGGGGCTGCCGGCGCCAGGCGTTATTGTTTGCTGGAGAACGTGTTACACATGCAGGATTCCCTGACCTTAAATCCCATCGCGCGCGTCGATGGCACCCTCAATTTGCCGGGTTCCAAAAGCGTTTCCAATCGCGCCCTGTTGCTGGCGGCACAGGCCATCGGCACCACACGCCTGACCAACCTGCTCGACAGCGACGATGTCCGCCATATGCTGACGGCCCTGGGCCAGCTCGGCGTCAATTACCGCCTGTCGGCGGACCGCCGCAGCTGTGAAATTGACGGCCTCGGCGGCCCGCTGCGCGCGGATGATGCGCTGACGCTGTTTCTCGGCAACGCCGGCACCGCCATGCGCCCGCTGACCGCCGCGCTGTGCCTACAGGCGCAGGATGTGACGCTGACCGGCGAGCCGCGCATGAAAGAGCGGCCGATTGGCCATCTAGTGGACGCGCTGCGCCAGGGCGGGGCGCAAATTGATTATCTCGAACAAGAGCATTATCCGCCGCTGCGTTTACGCGGCGGCTATCAAGGCGGCGATATCACCGTCGACGGCAGCGTCTCCAGCCAGTTTCTCACCGCGCTATTGATGATGGCGCCGCTGGCGCCGCAGGACAGCCGCATCCGCATCAAGGGTGAACTGGTGTCCCGACCCTATATCGATATCACCCTGGCGTTAATGAAAAGCTTCGGAATTACGGTGCGCCACGATAATTACCAGGTGTTTTACCTCACCGGCAACGGCGTCTACCGTTCGCCGGGGGATTATCTGGTGGAAGGGGATGCCTCCAGCGCGTCCTATTTTCTGGCGGCGGCGGCGATCCGCGGCGGCATCGTGCGGGTCACCGGCATCGGCCGCCACAGCGTGCAGGGCGATATCCGCTTCGCCGATGTGCTGGGGAGCATGGGTGCCACCCTTCGCTGGGGCGACGACTACATCGAATGCAGCCGCGCTACGCTGCACGCTATTGATATGGACATGAATCACATCCCCGACGCGGCGATGACCATCGCCACCACCGCGCTGTTCGCCAGCGGCGGCACTACCACGTTACGCAATATCGCCAATTGGCGCGTCAAAGAGACCGACCGGCTGACGGCGATGGCCACCGAGCTGCGCAAAGTGGGCGCCACCGTCACCGAAGGGGAGGATTATCTGTCCATCACGCCGCCCACCAAACTGACCGCCGCCCGCATCGGTACCTATAACGACCACCGCATGGCGATGTGTTTCGCGCTGGTGGCGCTGTCCGATACGCCGGTGACGATTCTCGATCCGCAATGTACCCACAAGACCTTCCCGGACTTTTTTGCCCGACTGGCGGCGTTAAGCACGCCGGCCTCATCGCATTCGGCGATATGATAACGGGTAAAAGTAACGTTTACGCGTAATGAAGGGTATAATGACGCCTAATGAAGCCTAAGGGATCCCTTAGGCTTTCTTACCCGTTGCGCTTAAAGGAGAAGACAATGACGGTTATAGCTCCGGTAATCACCATCGATGGACCGAGCAGTGCAGGGAAGGGGACGCTCTGCAAAGCGTTGGCGGAAGCGTTACAATGGCATTTACTGGATTCCGGCGCGATCTACCGGGTGTTGGCGCTGGCGGCCCTGCATCACCAGGTAGCCATCGACAGCGAGGAGGCGTTGGTGCCGCTCGCCGCTCATCTCGATGTCCGCTTCGAGGTTGAACAGGGTCAGTTGACAGTGGTGCTGGAGGGGGAAGACGTCAGCCAAGCCATTCGCAACGAGACCGTCGGCAATACCGCGTCGCAAATCGCCACGTTTCCGCGCGTGCGTGAAGCGCTGCTGCGGCGTCAGCGCGCATTTCGCGCCGCGCCGGGCCTCATCGCCGATGGCCGCGACATGGGAACCGTGGTATTTCCCGATGCGCCGGTAAAAATCTTTCTGGACGCGTCGTCGGAAGAAAGGGCGCACCGCCGCATGCGGCAGTTGCAGGAAAAGGGCTTTAGTGTTAGCTTTGAACACCTTTTATCCGAGATAAAAGAACGTGACGATCGCGATCGCAATCGCACGGTGGCGCCATTGGTGCCGGCGGCTGACGCGCTGGTGCTTGACTCCACCCGCCTGACTATCGATGAAGTGATAGCCAAAGCGCTGGCGCGCGCCAGGCAAATTCTGGCGCTATCGTAACGATATCGTCATTAAATTACCCCGCAGCGAGGAAAGGCAGCGGGGCGTGTATAACAACCCCATCAGGCAGGATGCCGGATGGACGTTAATCAAAAAATCTGAAGATTATCAAATATGACAGAATCTTTTGCTCAACTCTTTGAAGAATCCCTGAAAGAAATCGAAACCCGCCCGGGTTCCATCGTTCGCGGTACCGTTGTGTCCATCGCGAAAGGCGTGGTTCTGGTTGACGCCGGCCTGAAATCCGAATCTGCCATTCCTGTCGAGCAGTTCCGCAACGCCCAGGGCGAGCTGGAAATCGAAGTGGGCGATCAGGTTGACGTCGCTCTGGATGCAGTCGAAGACGGTTTCGGCGAAACGCTGCTGTCCCGTGAAAAAGCCAAGCGCCACGAAGCCTGGCTGATGCTGGAAAAAGCATACGAAGAAGCGGCCACCGTGATCGGCGTTATCAACGGGAAAGTCAAAGGCGGTTTCACCGTAGAACTGAACGGTATCCGTGCGTTCCTGCCGGGTTCTCTGGTCGACGTGCGTCCGGTTCGTGACACTCTGCATCTGGAAGGCAAAGAGCTTGAGTTTAAAGTGATCAAGCTGGATCAGAAACGCAACAACGTGGTGGTTTCCCGTCGTGCCGTTATTGAATCCGAAAACAGCGCCGAGCGCGATCAGCTGCTGGAAAACCTGCAGGAAGGCATGGAAGTCAAGGGTATCGTCAAGAACCTGACCGACTACGGCGCCTTCGTTGATCTGGGCGGCGTTGACGGCCTGCTGCACATTACCGATATGGCCTGGAAGCGCGTGAAGCATCCGAGCGAAATCGTGAATGTTGGCGACGAAATCACCGTTAAAGTACTGAAATTCGATCGTGAGCGTACCCGTGTCTCCCTGGGCCTGAAACAGCTGGGCGAAGATCCGTGGGTCGCTATCGCGAAACGCTACCCGGAAGGCACCCGCCTGACCGGCCGCGTGACCAACCTGACCGACTACGGCTGCTTCGTTGAAATCGAAGAAGGCGTTGAAGGCTTGGTGCACGTTTCCGAAATGGACTGGACCAACAAGAACATTCATCCGTCCAAAGTGGTTAACGTGGGCGACGTGGTGGAAGTTATGGTGCTGGACATCGACGAAGAGCGTCGTCGTATCTCCCTGGGCCTGAAGCAGTGCAAAGCCAATCCGTGGCAGCAGTTTGCTGAAACCCATAACAAGGGCGACCGCGTTGAAGGCAAAATCAAGTCGATCACCGACTTCGGTATCTTCATCGGCCTGGACGGCGGCATCGACGGCCTGGTTCATCTGTCCGACATATCTTGGAACGTGGCCGGCGAAGAAGCCGTGCGCGAATACAAGAAGGGTGACGAAATCGCGGCCGTGGTTCTGCAGGTTGATGCAGAGCGCGAGCGTATCTCCCTGGGCGTGAAGCAACTGGCTGAAGATCCGTTCAATAACTATTTGTCTTTGAACAAGAAAGGAGCTATTGTTACCGGTAAAGTCATAGCAGTTGACGCAAAAGGTGCTACAGTTGAATTAGCGGGTGGAGTGGAAGGTTATCTGCGCGCCTCTGAAGCTTCGCGCGACCGCGTGGAAAACGCTACGCTGGTCCTGAACATCGGCGACGATGTGGAAGCCAAATTCACCGGCGTCGATCGCAAAAATCGCGTTGTCAGCCTGTCCGTTTGTGCCAAGGACGAGGCGGACGAGAAAGAAGCTATCAGCACCGTGAACAACAACCAGGAAGAAGGCAACTTCTCCAACGCAATGGCTGAAGCCTTTAAAGCGGCGACCAAAGGCGAGTAATAATAACAAGGGAGCGGAGGCGACTCTGCTCCTGGACGGTAATTAAGTTGTTATGCTGCTCTTGAAGAGAGCCGCGTAAACTTGGAGGAATTATGACCAAGTCTGAGCTTATTGAAAGACTAGCTGGCCAGCACGCTCATATCCAGGCAAAAGTGGTTGAGGATGCAGTGAAAGAGATGCTTGAGCATATGGCGACGACGCTCGCCAGCGGCGAGCGCATCGAAATCCGCGGTTTCGGCAGTTTTTCTCTCCACTACCGTGCCCCGCGCGTCGGCCGCAATCCGAAAACCGGTGATAAAGTGGAGCTGGAAGGCAAATATGTTCCGCATTTTAAACCCGGTAAAGAGTTGCGCGATCGCGCCAACATCTACGGCTAACAGCCGTGGCCCGGCGCCAATGTTATTGCAAACCTGAAAAGCCCCCCCTAGCGGCGGCTTTGCCATTACCATCCGCGCTGGCGTCGCCGGCTGCGCGCGGCTCTGCTGTGGCTGCCGCTGGCGGGCCCCCTGTTGCGCCACCACGCGCTTCATCAGCTGTTCCAGACGCTGTCGATGTGCCACAGCGCTGGATCGGGCGCTCGCGGTGGCGGCTCGCGCCGTGGGGCATCCCCGCTATCGTCAGGCGCTGCTACGCTGTCGGCTGTCGGCACGACCTGCGTCGCGGCAAGGCATTGCATCAGGCGCCGGATGCGCTGTTTCCGGCGCACTGCCGCTGGCTCATTCGCAGCGGCGAGCTTACCGGCACGCTGGATGAGATCCTGGCGCAGTGTCACGGCGAGCAGGCGCGGCAAAAGGCCGAACAGCTGGCGCAACTGGCCGAGCCCGCGCTGCTGCTGACGGGTGCCATGGTGTGCGGACTGGCGGTAATACTTTATGTACCGCTGCTGCAGTTGGGGGGGAAGTTTTTAGCCAATTTTAAGCGCGGGACAGCCGC
Source organism: Candidatus Sodalis pierantonius str. SOPE (assembly GCF_000517405.1). NCBI lineage: Bacteria > Pseudomonadati > Pseudomonadota > Gammaproteobacteria > Enterobacterales > Bruguierivoracaceae > Sodalis > Candidatus Sodalis pierantonii. Next base: position 2,149,601 of record NZ_CP006568.1, read on the forward strand.
GGCGGCCGCGCTCGGCGGCGAGCTAAGAGATGCAGGTCAAGCACGCTTTTGCCGCATTTCCCCGCGTGAGCTCGGCGGCGCCAACATGGCTGAGGTAAACGGCAGCTGGGGCGCCAACGCCACATCCAGGTGCGCAAGGGCCGCCACGGCCGCGTTCGCCGACGCCGGGCTTGCGGCACCCGGACGCACGCCGATGCGGCAGCGCCCGGCGCGGGTTACAGCTGGGTGAAGATCCGATTTTCCTGCTCGGCGACACGGATGAAAGTGGTGCGTTTGGTCAACTCCTTCAAGCGCGACGCCCCAACATAGGTACAGGCGGAGCGCAGACCGCCGAGAATATCACGAATGGCATATTCCACCGGGCCACGCAACGGCAGCCTGACGGTTTTGCCCTCGGCGGCGCGGTAATCGGCCACTCCGCCAACATGCCGCTTCATTGCCGACTCGGAGCTCATGCCGTAAAACAGCATAAAGCGCTCGCCGTTCTCCTCCACGATGGTGCCTTCGCACTCGTCATGCCCAGCCAGCATACCGCCAAGCATCACGAAATCTGCACCGCCGCCGAACGCCTTGGCCACATCGCCTGGTACCGCGCAGCCGCCATCGCTCACTATTTGGCCGCTTAGCCCGTGGGCGGCGTCGGCACACTCGATTACCACCGACAGTTGAGGATAGCCGACGCCGGTTTTGACCCGGGTGGTGCACACCGAGCCAGGACCAATACCGACTTTGACGATATCGGCGCCGGAGAGAATGAGCTCTTCCACCATTTCCCCCGTGACCACATTGCCGGCGCAGATCACTTTATCCGGGCAGGCTTCGCGAGCTTTTTGAACAAAGGTCACAAAATGTTCCGAATAGCCATTGGCGACATCAATGCAGATAAAATTCAGCTGCAGCGACAGCGCCAGGATCTGCTTTATTTTCTCGAAGTCGGCCGCGGAGGTGCCGGTGGAAACCATCACATGACGGAGTACCAATTCCGGCGCGCGCGCCACAAATTCGCGCCACTGATCCACGCTATAATGCTTATGCACCGCGGTCAGCACGTCGAAGGCGGCCAGCGCCTCTGCCATGTGAAAAGTGCCGACGGTATCCATGTTCGCGGCGATAACCGGCACGCCGGACCAGTGAAGGCCAGGATGTTTGAAGGTAAAGTCGCGTTGCAGTTCAACATCGGAGCGGCTTTTCAGCGTGGAGCGTTTCGGCCGGATAAGCACATCTTTGAAACCTAACTTCACATCTTCTTCTATACGCATAGGGTTTTCCTGGTAAAAGGCGACGAGTCGCTAATCAATATTGGATACAATTTGCCTATTCCAGTAGCGGTATCATACGCGGGATTAAAGTTAGGGCAAGACTGCAGAATCTGCCCATTTTACGCTACAATCGTACCAATTTACCTTGGGCCGGGAGAGTCCCTTCAGGGTGAGGCAGTTAACGTGACGCAATACATTGTTGCCCTGACCAGCGGTATCGGCAGTGGTAAAAGCACGGTGGCCAACGCCTTCGCCGCCCTCGGCGTGCCCCTGGTGGATGCCGACGTGATCGCACGGAAGATGGTCGAGCCGGGCAGCCCGGCCCTGCGTGCCATCGAGCAACGATTTGGTCCGGCGGTGCTGAACGCGGACGTGTCGCTGGATCGCGCCGCGCTTAGAGCGCGTATTTTCAGCGATCCGAAAGAGAAAGCCTGGCTTAACGGTCTGCTCCATCCGCTTATTAAACGGCAAACCGAGCAGCAACTGCGCTCCGCCCGCGCGCCGTACGTGTTGTGGGTTGTGCCGCTGCTTATTGAGAATAACCTGCAACAGCGCGCCGATCGGGTGCTGGTGGTGGATGTGGAGCGCGAGGTCCAGATCGCGCGCACGCTCAGCCGGGACGGCGTCAGCCGCGCGCAGGTGGAGAACATTTTGGCGGCGCAGGTGCCGCGTCAGCGGCGTCTGGCCTGTGCGGACGATATTATTGATAATAGCGGGCGCCCCGAGGAGATAACGGATCGCGTTGCTACTTTGCATCGACGCTATCTTACGCTTGCGGCATCAGCAACCCGACAGGATAAATCACCATGAGTGACGTTTACTCGGCAACGGTGCTGTTTGAACACCCGTTAAATGAAAAAATGCGGACTTGGCTGCGGTTGGAGTTCCTACTACAGCAGCTTTACCGGCATCCGGCTTTAAGCGAAATCGCCAACGCGCTGACGTTTTTCCGTACTTTAGCCGATCTGCTGGACGTCCTCGAACGTGGCGACATCCGCAGCGAAATGATCAAAGAGCTGGACCGCCAGCAGCAAAAATTGCTGCAGTGGGAAGGCGTGCCCGGCGTCGACAGTGAACGCGTTAGCGCCCTGCGCACCGATTTCAAACGCTGCGCCACCACGCTGATGGCGGCCCCGCGCCTGGGCCAAGCGCTGCGTGAGGATCGCCTGATCGGCGCCGTGCGCCAGCGGCTATCCATACCCGGCGGCGGCTGTAGTTTTGACCTGCCGGCGCTGCATATCTGGCTGCATCTGCCGCAGCCGCAGCGCGACGCCCAGGTGGATGGCTGGCTCCAAACCCTGGATCCGCTCAACGCCGCGCTGACCCGCATTCTGGATATCGTGCGCCATTCAGGCCCGTTCAAAAACCAAATCAGCTTAAACGGCTTCTTCCAGGATAACGCCGAGGAGGGGGATTTGCTGCGGTTGCGCATCCCTGTCGAGCATCAACTCTATCCGCAAGTTTCCGGCCATAAAACCCGTTATGCTATCCGTTTTTTATCCCTGGACAGCGAGAACGGCGTGGTGCCGAACCGCCTGCCGTTTGAACTGGCCTGTTGTTAGGAGCAATTAATCATGAGCGACGATATTGTTAACGTCACCTGCCCAACCTGCGGCAAAGGGGTAGAGTGGAGCCAGAAAAGCCCGTTCCGGCCGTTTTGCAGCAAACGCTGCCAGTTGATAGATCTTGGCGAATGGGCGGAAGAGGAAAAGCGTATTCCAAGCGATGTGCAAATCACCGACAGCGACGAGTGGAGTGATGAAACCCGCCACTGTGCAGATTCCGACGACCCTGTACACGATTCTGTGTAAATGCCTTTTCTCAGAAGTGACCGTCCAGGCGGTCACCGAACTCGATAATAAAACGGCTCATTGCCATGCGCCAGTCCCTCAAAGGCATTGTCCATTTCTGTGAGGCCGCCTGTATCGCCAGCCACACCACCTTTTTCACTGCGTCGTCGGTCGGGAACACCTTGCGCTTTTTGATGGCATGCCGGATCACGCTGTTTAACGACTCGATGGCGTTGGTCGTGTAGATCACCTTGCGGATGTCCGTTGGGTAGGCAAAGAACGTGGCCAGATTGGCCCAGTTTGCCTGCCAGCTTCGACTTATTTGCGGGTAGCGGATGTCCCCAGGCACTGGAGAACGCTTCCAGCGCCTGCAAGCCGGCTTCTTCCGTAGGGGCCTGATAGATAGCTTTCAGGTCGCGGGTGACGGCCTTGTAGTCCTTCCAGGAGACGAACCGCAGGCTGTTGCGCACCATATGCACGATACACAGCTGGAGCCGCGCCTCCGGATACACCGCGTTAATAGCGTCAGGGAAACCTTTCAGCCCGTCTACGCAGGCGATAAGGATATCGTTCAGGCCGCGGTTTTTCAGCTCTGTCAGCACGTTCAGCCAGAACTTTGCGCCTTCATTTTCGGCCAGCCACATACCTAGCAACTCTTTCTGGCCTTCGATGTTGATGCCCAGCGCCAGGAACACAGATTTGTTGATGATGCGGCTGTCCTGCCGGACTTTTAGAACGATACAGTCAAGATAAACAATGGGATAGACTGCATCCAGAGGCCGGTTTTGCCATTCGACAACCTGCTCCATGACCGCATCGGTGACCTTTGAGACCAGCGCCGGCGAGACATCGGCGTCATACAGCTCTTTGAACGCGGCGGCGATCTCGCGGGTGGTCATCCCTTTTGCGTACAACGATAAAACCTGGTTATCCATCCCGGTAATCCGGGTCTGGTTCTTCTTCACCAGTTGCGGTTCAAAGGAACCGTCACGATCGCGCGGAGTACGCAGCGCCAGCGGGCCATCGCCAGTGGTAACGGTTTTTGTGGAATAGCTGCTGCGGGCGTTGGTCCCCGGTTTAGGCTGATTTTTATCGTAGCCGAGGTGATGGGTCATTTCGGCATTGAGAGCTGCTTCGACGCTGATTTTTTTCAGTAGCCGATCGAAGTGACTGAAATCTTCAGGGGTTTTGAGATTTTTGGCCAGTTCGTTAGCCAGAGCCTGCAACTGTTTTTCGTCCATAAATTAACCTGTTTTTGATGTTGGATTGAACATATCAAAATCAGGCAAATACACAAATTTCTAAACAGGCTCAAACAGGCTCATTCCGACGTATCCGATCAGCTGTTCCGGCGACATCCGATCAGTTATTCCGATATTTTCCGATCACCCATTCCAGTGATATTCGATCACGTGTTCGCTCATCTTCTGACTCGGGTTTAGTCTATTTTTCCTGTGCTGGCTACTCCTTGCTCTTTGCGTAGTGATTCGCCTTTAAGTTCCAGTCTATAGCTGGGGTGTACTAACCGATCGAGTAACACGTCAGCTGTCGTGGGGTTTTCTATCAGTCCATACCATTTTTTCACCGGCAGTTGACTGATCAGGATGCTGCTGCTTTTGTCGTAGCGATCTTCCATCACCTCCAACAGCATCGTTGCCTGCATCGGACTTATTGATTCTAGGCCCACGTCGTCCAAGATCAGTAACTCTATTTTTTCTAACTGCTTAAGCTGTTTTAGATAGGTCCCGTCTACCTGACACTGGTGAAGATGGGCCAGCAACCGACCCACTCGCCAGTAACGCACGCTATATTGCTGCCGGCATGCCTGCTCACCAAGCGCACAACTGAGCCAGGTTTTGCCCGTACCTGTCGGCCCCGTGATGAGTATGCTTTTCTGATATTTCAGATATTGTCCCCCTAGCAGATCTCGCATCTGTTCCGGTGTCACTCCTCGGCTAGGGATATAACGGATATCTTCCGGTTTTGCCTGCAAGCGCATTTGCGATTGCCGTCGCATACGGCATATGTGGTTGTTTTTTCTATGCAAATTTTCCGCTTCTACCATCAGCGACAACCGCTCCTCGAACCCCAGCTCCCCATAACTCCCCGGGAGTTCGCGTTGCGTCTCCAACGCCTGGACCATTGCCGACAACTTCAGCTCTCGCAGAGCCATTAACAGTGTATCCATATTTATTCTCCTTAGTGATAACTGTCCGGACCTCGGAGGTTTTCGTGAACCAGCATTGATACGCCGGCTACGTCCTGGGTGACCTCACTTTCACGACCGTGTTTCAATACGTTGGCTATGAAAGAGCGGTTAATGCACCCTTTCTCCAACGCCAGCGCGCAGGCCTTCTCCAGTCGCGTCGTCTCATAGCGCCGTTGCAGATTGAGTAGCCCCAGCACGGAGCGGTAAGCCTGCTCCGAATAGGCTTTGCTCTTTTGGATGGACTCGACCACTTTCAGTGTGCACACACCCACCGACAGCGCCCAACTGCACAGCCTTTCCGGCGTCCACTGACTCTGCCCCTTATGGTTAGCCGGCATGTGCGCCGCCTGAGTCGTGTGCCTATAGGCGTTATCGCTGCGAGGGTGCGTAGCCACGCAGACGCCCTTATGGTGAATTTGCACCAGCCGTTGGGTGGCGATGACGTCAACGCGCTCGCCAACCAGCGGATGCGGCACCGAGTACCAGTTTTTGCCGTAGTCTATGTGGTAATCAGGTCCCACTCGGGCAACGAGATACTCACTGTATTCCCATTGTGTGGGCGGTAGAGGCCCAAGAGCCGGTTTGTCCAGCTGCTCGAAGCGTTCAAGGCGACTTTGTCCGCCGTAATGACGCATCGGGCGCAGATTCAACTCATGATTGAGTTCTCGTATCACCTGGTTGAGTTCGGCCAGCGAGTAGAACCTACGTTTACGCAACCGGGCCAAAACCCAGCGTTCTACCAGCTGCACAGTTGATTCTGCCTTCGCCTTGTCTTTCGGTTTTCTCGGGCGCGCCGGTAGCACCACTGCCTCATAGTGATTTGCCAGCGTCTGGTAGCTCTGGTTTATGACCGGCTCATAGCGGTCAGGGGTGCTGACAGCGCTGCGCAGATTATCAGGTATCATCAGCTCCGGAACCCCACCCATGAAGTGCAGGCAGCGGCTATTGGCGTTGAGCCACGATGCCATGTCCTGGCCTTCGCAGGCTTCGATATACGCATAGCCTGACACGCCCATGGCAGCGACGAAGATAGCGACCTGGCGTACGCTACCGGTCGCAGGGTTGACGATAGGTACGGTGGGGCCATAGAAGTCGATGAAGAGCTTTTCGCCAGCCTTGTGCTCCATGCGCATGGAACGCCGCTGCTTCTTTTTCCAGTCATGGAACAGTGCACAAAACTGTGAGTAACCGAGGGCATCACCGCCCACGGCGGACTGATATTCCATCCAGAGCAGCTGCTTGGTCATGCCCTTGCGGCTTAACCCGGTATCGATATCAAGCCAGCTGGGTAAGGTATTGATAACTTTTCCGGATTTGCCGGGATAGAGCAGGCGGTCGAGGTCGACGGGGGACAGTTCCGCCGGCAATGGCCAGACCAGGTTAGCTACCGTGAATCGGCCGAGGATATCGTGCACGGTAGTACAGCCTATGCCGAGCGCTGCTGCGATAGTGCGATTCGAGCGACGCTGCTCGAATTTCATACGTAATACATTAATATAGATGCACATTTCCGTTCTCGCTTTCTTCTTTTTACGTGCCATGCATGCCCCCGGAAGCTAAAAGTCTCCAGAGTATGGCGGAACAGAAGATGAGCGATCGGACAGAATCGGAATCGCTGATCGGGCGACCGGAATAAGTGATCGGATGAAATCAGAATTAGTGATCGGGTGAAATCGGAATCAGTGATCGAATGTGACCGGAACCAGCACACTGAGCGAACGGCGCCCGCAGCGACATACGTCACCGTCGCTGGCGGTACATCTTGGCGGTAGATGTCGCGTCCGGCACCTCTTTTTTCCCTCGGTCTTCTTTTCATCGAACCACTAACGTCACGCCAATCCTTCGAGAAATAAACACGTTTGCCGTAGAGGGACCGCCGCCCGCCGAGACATCGCGCCGCATCGAGTCCCCGCCCGCTGAGAAAGGGAGCGTGCCAGTCCGCCCTCCGTTGACCACCACTCAGCATCGCGCTGCCGCACGCTGGCCAATAGCGCGGGATTAATCCGCCGTCAGTTGGCGAATGATAGCCGCGTTGGCCGGCGGAAACTCTTCAGCCTTTAGCGCCTGCTGCGGGCACCAACGCACCGGCACTCCCTCGTTGCCGCAGGGAGTGCCGCGCCACTGCTCCACCAGAAAGAAATAAAACGCCAGCTGCCGCTCGGCGAAGTGATGCTGGGTCGTCGCCAGCAAATGGGCCTGCTCGACATCAATACCGGTCTCTTCACGCAGTTCGCGATACAGCGCCTGTTCGGGATTCTCTCCCGGCTCGACTTTGCCGCCGGGGAACTCCCAAAAGCCGCCCATGTGGACTTCCGCCGGGCGGCGGGCGATAAATATTTCCCGCCGGGCGTTACGGATGATACCCACCGCGATGGTTCGTATCGTCATAGCTGTCAGCGCTCCTTAAGGTTATCCCGCACGGCTAGGCCGCGCGTCTTAAAAAAAGTGTAACCTCTTTTCAATAAAACGCCCGGCGAACCGGGCGTGACGAACGACTGCTGGCCGCTTGGCATCGGCTTACTGCAATTTGCCGTGGCAGTGTTTGAATTTCTTGCCGGAACCGCACGGGCAAGGATCGTTGCGCCCGACTTTGCTGCCTTCCTGCGCCGAAGAAGCGCTGCCGGTGGCGAGTTCCGCCACCGGCGCCTGATGGCTTAGCTGCTGCTGTCTAGCCAGACGTTCGGCCTCTTCGCGCCGTTGCTGCTCCATCGCTTCTACCTCTTCCGGCATGCGCACCTGCGCCTTGCTAAGGGTGCTGATCACTTCATATTTCAACGATTCCAGCATGGCGGCGAACATCACAAAGGATTCGCGCTTGTACTCCTGCTTCGGATCTTTTTGCGCATAGCCGCACAGATGGATGCCCTGACGCAAATAGTCCATCGCCGCCAAATGCTCTTTCCATAGGGAATCAAGCGATTGCAACATGACGCCTTTCTCGAAATTGCGCATCATATCGCTGCCGACGATCTCCTCCTTACGCTGATATTGAACCAACGACTGCTCAAGCACGCGCTCACGCAGGGTCTCTTCGTGCAGGCCCGGCTCGTCGTCCAACCATTGGGCGATAGGCATCTCCAGATCAAAATCATCTTTCAAGCGCTGCTCAAGCCCGGGCACATCCCACATTTCTTCCAGCGATTGCGGCGGAATGTAGCTATCGAGGATAGTTTTCAGCACATCCACGCGGATGCTCTTAATGGTCTCGCTAATGTCCGCGACGTCGAGCAATTCGTTGCGCTGGGTGTAGATTGCGCGGCGCTGATCGTTGGCGACGTCGTCATACTCCAGCAGTTGCTTACGGATATCAAAGTTGCGGCTTTCCACCTTACGCTGGGCATTGGCAATCGCCTTGGTGACCCACGGGTGCTCAATGGCTTCACCCGGTTTCATGCCCAATTTACGCATCATGCCGGAGACGCGATCTGATGCGAAAATACGCATCAGGGCATCTTCCATCGACAGGTAAAAACGGGATGAGCCGGCATCGCCCTGACGGCCGGAGCGGCCGCGCAGCTGATTGTCGATACGGCGCGATTCATGACGCTCGGTGCCGATGATATGCAGGCCCCCGGCGGCAAGCACCGCCTCATGGCGCGGCTGCCAGGCATCTTTGATAGCGACGATCTGCTGCTCGTCCGGCGCTTCCAGGGCCGCGATTTCCGCCTGCCAGCTGCCGCCCAGTACGATATCGGTACCGCGGCCGGCCATGTTGGTGGCGATGGTCACCGCCCCCGGCTGGCCCGCCTGGGCGACGATCTCCGCCTCCATGGCGTGGAATTTGGCGTTGAGCACTTTATGCGCGATGCCGGCTTTTTCCAGCTCGCCGGAAACCAGCTCTGATTTTTCAATGGAGATGGTCCCTACCAGAACCGGCTGGCCGCGTTCGGTGCAGGTTTTGATGTCCTCGATAATCGCGTCGATTTTTTCCTTTTCCGTCATGTAGACCAGATCGGCCAAATCTTTGCGGATCATCGGACGGTTGGTGGGCACCACGATGGTATCGAGTTTATAGATGGAGCTGAACTCAAACGCTTCGGTATCGGCGGTGCCGGTCATCCCGGCCAGTTTCTCATACAGGCGGAAGTAGTTCTGGAAAGTGATGGACGCCAGCGTCTGGTTTTCATTCTGAATCGCCACGTTTTCCTTCGCTTCCACCGCCTGGTGCAGCCCGTCGGACCAGCGGCGGCCCGGCATGGTGCGGCCCGTGTGTTCGTCGACGATGATAACTTCACCGTCTTTGACGATGTAGTCCACATCGCGGGCGAACAGCACGTGGGCGCGCAGAGCGGCGGTCACATAATGCATCAGCATGATGTTGGCGGGGGAGTAGAGCGATTCGCCCTCCTCCATGATACCGGCTTTCACCAGCAGCTCTTCAATCAGCACCAGCCCCCGTTCGGTCAGGTTCACCTGGCGGGATTTCTCATCCACCGAGAAGTGGCCCTCGCCCTGAAAGCTTTCGGAATCCTCTTTGTCCTGGGGGATCAAATGCGGGATCAGTTTGTCGACGCGGCGATACATATCGGAGCTGTCTTCCGCCGGGCCGGAGATAATCAGGGGGGTGCGGGCTTCATCGATCAGAATAGAATCCACCTCATCCACCAGCGCGTAATGTAATTTACGCTGCACCCGCTCCTCCGAGCTGAACGCCATATTGTCGCGCAGGTAGTCAAAGCCGTACTCGTTGTTGGTGCCGTAGGTGATATCGGCGGCGTACGCGGCTCGCTTGGCCGGCGCCGGTAGCCCCGGCAGGTTGATGTCGACACTCAGCCCCAGAAACTCAAACAGCGGACGGTTGTTTTCCGCATCGCGCTGCGCCAGATAATCGTTCACCGTGACCACATGGACGCCTTTGCCGCTGAGGGCGTTAAGGTAAGCCGGCAGCGTGGCGGTCAAGGTTTTCCCTTCACCGGTGCGCATTTCGGCGATACAGCGATCGTTAAGCACCATACCGCCCATCAATTGCACATCGAAATGGCGCATGCCGAATACGCGCTTGCTGGCCTCGCGCACCACGGCAAAGGCTTCCGGCAGCAGGCTGTCGACGGTCGCCCCTTTGGCGATACGCTCGCGGAATTCGACGGTTTTGGCCGCGAGCTGTTCGTCGCTCAACTGCTCCATTGCCGGTTCCATCTGGTTGATGGCGTCCACCGCCGTGCTCATGCGGCGCAGAGTACGATCGTTACGGCTGCCAAAAATTTTGGTAAGTAATTTTGCTAGCATAGTCAGTCACATCTCATCACGGCCCCGTCCATCGGCGGCCAAAAGTCGTTTGCGGGAAAGTTACGGTCCTTCAGGGTCAGGCGGCCGCGCGCGGGCCGGCCCGTATTCCCTGCAGCTGCGCCAGACGGATGCCGGTACGGTGGTCGATGAAGACGACATGGCCCGTTTGACGCAGGCGGCGCACCGGCATCGGCTGCCGCGCTTCGCGATTGAGCAACAGGCCGAGAGTGGTAAGCAATACTTGATGCTGCACGCGCAGCGGCGCGACGGCCTCGGGCACCGGCGCGGGGACCCAGGCAATGGAGAGATGACGGATGACGGTGCGTATGGCATGCTGGTGCCAATAATCGACGGCGTAGGCGGGGCGACGCGGGACATCCTTCAGCCGCGCCAGCTGGCTGAAGCCGGCCTGGAAGACGCTTTGCCGGCTGAGGCTGACGCAGCTGTCGGCCTGGTGCAGCATCTCCTAAGCGCCGCCGGGCAATAACGGCACGCCAAATCCGGCCGCGACCATCCCCCACAGGAGATGCGACCAGAAATAACGTCTGCCAAATTGTCGCCAACGATTTAAAATACCCATTACCCGATAATGTCTTCCGCCGGAGTGTTGTTATGCGCGATAGTCGTCCACATCCCATCGACAGCCTGTTTGGCGACGCCGCCGAGACGGGCCGCGTGTCCCTCTCAAAGATTCAGCAGCGGGCCATCATGCTGCTTAAGCTCAACCGCGCGGTCAGCGCGCTGTTGCCGGCACCGCTGCGCCCCTGGTGCCGCGTTGCCAACGTCCGCCAGGGCGTGATGGTGCTGGAAACCGCCAATGCCAGCTGGAAGATGCGGTTACGCTATGAACAACCTCAATTATTATCCGCGTTAAGAGCGCAGATTCTACCATCATTGTCGTCCATCGACATCAGGATTAACCCTGGCTTGGCGAGAAAACAGGAATTGAACGCGCAAAATAACGACAGCGGCCGGCAACATCACCGGCCGCTCGGGGAAAAGCCGCGGCAATTGAGCGTACAGAGCGCGGCGTCTATTCGTCATGTGGCGGCGCGCAGCGAAGGGAAATTAAAGAACGCGCTGGAACGACTGGCGGAGCTGGCCGGAGAGAGTGCCAACCCCGCCCGTCGCGGGAAATAGACGCCTAACTGCTAACCCTGCCGGCGTAAGCCGGGACGCCGCCGTGAGGCGCTGCTCCACCGTCCGCCGACGACGCTCATGCCATAACGAAGGAAGGCGCCTTGAACGCCAGCGGCAGTTCCGCCTCGTCCTCGAAGGTCACCAGTTCCCAAGCTTCCTGGCGCGCCAGCACCGCCTGCAACAGCTTGTTGTTCATGGCGTGGCCGGATTTGAAGGCGGTAAAAGCGCCAATGATGTTATGGCCGCACATAAACAGGTCGCCGATGGCGTCGAGCATTTTGTGGCGGACAAACTCATCTTCAAAGCGCAGGCCGTCTTCGTTCAGCACCCGGTAGTCATCGACCACGATGGCGCAGTCGAAGCTGCCGCCCAGGGCCAGGCCGCGAGATTGCAGGTACTCGATATCGCGCATGAAGCCAAAGGTGCGCGCGCGGCTTATCTGGCGAACGAACGACTCCGCGGAGAAGTTCAGGAAATAACGTTGCGAGCTGGCATCAATCGCAGGATGTTTGAAGTCGATGGTGAAATCGAGCGTAAAGCCGTTATACGGCGCCAGCTCGGCCCATTTATCCCCATCCTCGACGCGCACCGCCTGTTTAAGACGCAGGAATTTTTTGGCGCAGTTAAGCTCCTCAATGCCGGCATCCAGCAGCAGGTAAACGAAGGGGCTGGCGCTGCCGTCCATGATCGGGATTTCAGGTGCATCCACTTCAACGATGATGTTGTCGATCCCCAACCCCGCCAGCGACGCGTTCAGGTGCTCAACGGTGGAAATGCGCACGTCATGCTCGTTCACCAAGCAGGTGCACAGCATGGTGTCGCGCACCGACCGGGCGTCCGCGGGGAAATCCACCGGCGGGTTCAAATCGGTTCGACGATAGATGACCCCGGTGTTTGCCGGTGCAGGGCGTAGTGTCAGTGTGACCTTTTTGCCTGTATGTAACCCCACACCGGTGGCCTGCATGATACGTTTTAATGTCCGCTGTTTGATCATCGGTTTCTCTCGCAATGTTTAACCATGCCGCCTACTCTGCCCAGTATAGAGGAGAGTGGGCGGGCCAGTTTAGCACAAAGAGCGGCATTTCCCAAAATGGCACGGTTTAATCCGCCTGTTTACGCAGGAACGCCGGAATATCCAGGTAGTCGAGTTCCTTACTTCCCTGGGCGTTTTGCTCATTGACCGCCTTGGCCGCCGTTTTCTGCTCCTGAGTGAGCGAAGACAAGCCCGCGGCGTGATCGCGGTAGCGGTTATCCATGACCGGCTGGCTGCTCTGCTTGTTGGTCACCAGCGTGATTTCCGGGCGCTTGTCCATGCCGATGCCGGTGGCCACGACGGTAACGCGCAGTTCGTCGTTCATATCAGGATCCAGCGAGGTACCGATGACCACGGTGGCGTTGTCGGAGGCGAAAGCGCGGATAGTGTTACCCACGGTTTCAAATTCGTCCAGACGCAGGTCGAAGCCGGCGGTGATGTTGACCAGTACCCCGCGGGCGCCGGACAGATCGATATCTTCCAGCAGCGGGCTGGAAATCGCCATTTCCGCCGCTTCTTCCGCGCGATCCTCGCCGCAGGCGACGCCGGACCCCATCATGGCGTAACCCATCTCCGACATGACGGTGCGCACGTCGGCGAAGTCGACGTTCATCAGGCCCGGACGGGTGATAAGCTCGGCGATACCCTGCACCGCGCCTTTCAGTACGTCGTTGGCGGCGCCGAAAGCGTCCAGCAGCGAAATACCGCGGCCCAGGACTTTCAGCAGCTTATCATTGGGGATGGTGATAAGCGAGTCGACATGCTTGGAGAGTTCAGCGATGCCCTGCTCGGCGAACGCCATGCGTTTTTTGCCTTCAAAGTTGAAGGGCTTGGTGACCACGGCAACGGTCAGGATACCCAGATCCTTGGCGACTTCCGCGACAACCGGCGCGGCGCCCGTGCCGGTACCCCCGCCCATGCCGGCGGCGATAAACACCATGTCGGCGCCCTCAAGCGCGGCCCGCAGCGCTTCGCGATCCTCCTCGGCGGAGTTGCGGCCGACTTCAGGATTGGCGCCGGCCCCGAGCCCTTTGGTGATACCGCTGCCGATCTGGATAGTCTGGCCCACCGCCGTCTTACGCAATGCCTGCGCATCGGTATTCACCGCGAAGAAGTCCACGCTTTCGATGCGTTCGCGCACCATATGCTCGACCGCGTTGCCGCCGCCGCCGCCAACGCCGATGACTTTAATCACCGCGTCGTTGGTTAATTCCATAGGTTCAAACATAATTTCTCTCCGTTTTGTTCCTGTCGCTTCGGAATCGGCCGCCTGCACAGCCGGGTTCCGTCTTGAAAATCGTTAAAATTCTTTGCGCAGCCAGCCGCTGAACCGCTTAAACCATGTGCTGACCGACGTTCGTCTTTCCACATCCACTTCGCCGCTTAAATGTGATTCTTTACCGTAATGCAGCAGCCCAACGGCGGTCGAATAATAGGGCTCCTGCGCATAATCCGTCAGACCGGTGATATTCAGGGGCTGGCCGATGCGCACCTGGGTATGGAATACCCGTTGCGCACAGGCCGCCAGACCGTCGATTTGCGCCGCGCCGCCGGTCAGCACGATGCCCGCGGCCAGATGGTGCTTTACCCCCTGCGCCCGCAGCTGTTCTTGTAGCTGTAAAATTTCATCGTTGACCAGGTTCAGCAGCTCGGTATAACGCGGCTCGATCACCTCGGCCAGGGTCTGGCGCTGTAGGCTGCGCGGCGGCCGTCCGCCGACGCTCGGCACTTCAACGCTTTCGTCCTTGCTGACCACCAACCCCAGTGCGCAGCCGTGGCGAACTTTGATCGCCTCGGCGTCGGTGGGCGGCGTGCCGAAGGCATAGGCGATGTCGCTGGTGACCACGTTGCCGGCATAGGGGATCACCTTGGTGTGGCGCAGCGCGCCGGCGGTATAGACCGCCATGTCCATGGTGCCGCCGCCGATATCCACGACGCACACGCCCAGCTCGCGTTCATCTTCCGTCAACACCGCATAGCTTGATGCCAGACCGGCGAAAATCAGTTGGTCAACTTTCAGCCCGCAACGTTCAACCGCTTTGACAATGTTCTTCGCCATATCATTATGGCAGGTAATCAGGTGAACTTTGGCCTGCATCCGCACGCCGGACAGGCCAACCGGGTTTTTTATTCCTTCCTGATAGTCAATCGCGTAATCCTGCGGAATCACGTGCAAGATGCGGTGCTCGTCGCGCACCCGCACCGATTTGGCGGTATGCACCACATTCTCGACGTCTTCCTGCGTCACTTCTTCTTCGGAAATCGGCACCATACCGATTTCATTCTGGCAGCTGATATGTTTGCCGGACAGGGCAAGATACACCGACGAGATCTGGCAGTCCGCCATCAACTCCGCCTGATCGATGGCGCGCTGCACGCATTTCACCACCGATTCCAAATCGTTAACGCCACCTTTGTCCATGCCGCGCGACGGGCAACTGCCGACACCGATGATATTCACCATACCATCGGGCAGCACCTCCCCTACCAGCGCGGCCACCTTGGCCGTGCCGATCTCCAGTCCTACTACCAGTTTTCTGTCCGTCGTCTTGATCATTGTTGTTCTGCCTGTGCCTGAGTCTGTTGCTGATTACTGTTTTCCGGCTCGATATAGGCCGCCGCCCATCCGATGGCCAGGCCCGAGTCATAGCGCAGGTCCACGTAACTTATGTGCTTATTATCGTTCCGGGCCTGCTGGAGCAGAACCGGATAAATCCCGATAAAGCGCTGCAGGCGCCTGGCTCTGTCGTCCCGGCCCAGCTCCAGCCGAGTATCGTCCTTTAGCGTTAACTGCCATGAATGGCGGGCGCTCATGCTGACCGCCTTGAGCTGAAACTTGGCGGCCGTCAGCACCTCATTCATAGTGCGGTAGCCGGTCAAGACGTCTTGCTCGCTGCCTTCCGGGCCATAGAGCATCGGCATGGGCTGATTGCCGATGCGCTCCGCCGGCGCGCTGAACACCTTGCCGCTGCCGTCCAGCAGATGTAAATCATTCCAGCCCGCCACCGGCACATATTCCACCACGTGGATTTTCAACTCGTCCGACCACTGTTTACGCACGCTCACCTGCTTAATCCACGGCATGCGCTCTATCTGCTGCTGGATGACGTTGACGTCCTGCGTCATAAAAGTACCCGGCGCTCCCTGCGCCAGAATCGCCTGGCGAATATCGTCATTGGTGGTGTAATGACGCTCGCCGGTCACCACCAGCCGGGACAGCGGTAAACGATGGGGGTCTTTCATCCAGCCCACAACCATCCAGCCTCCCCAGACGATGGTGCTAAGCACCATCAACAGGAAGATCAATCCCGCGAGCTGGCCGCCGTTGCTGCGTCCCGCAGCGGCCCTCTCCGTCTCACGGTTGCGTACGTTTATCGCCGCCTGCGACATGTCAGGCCGCTCCCGCCGCGACGACCGTCGGCGCATGCCGGCACCGGCCTGGCCGTTTAACCATGACGTCCCTCGCCCGGCTGCGGCTGCAGCCTGCTATCGGCCAGTTTACGGGCGATTTTGCCCACCGTGCCAGCACCCTGCATCAGCACCAAATCGTTATCCTCCAAGGCCTGCGCCAGCGTCGCCGGCAGCGCATCCATATCCGGCACCAAAATCGGGTCCACCTTGCCACGCCCGCGTATGGTGCGGCACAGGGAACGGCTGTCGGCGCCGGGGATCGGCGCTTCGCCGGCGGGATACACATCCAGCATCAACAGCACATCCACACCGGACAATACGTTGGCAAAGTCGTCGTACAAATCCCGCGTGCGGGTGTAACGGTGCGGCTGAAACACCATTACCAGCCGTTTGTCCGGCCAGCCCGCCCGCGCCACTTTGATGGTGGCATCCACTTCGGTCGGGTGATGACCGTAATCGTCAACCAGCATGACCTCACCCGTTTTACCGTTGACGTGGGTCAAATCATAGCTGCCCAAATCGTCAAAGCGGCGGCCCGTCCCTTGAAATTGCAGCATCGCCTGCAAAATACTCTCGTCATTGATGCCCTCTTCGGTCGCCACCGCAATCGCCGCCACCGCATTCAGCGCGTTGTGCCGGCCCGGCGCATTGAGCTCCACGCGCAAATCGGGCTTATCCTGCCGAGTGAGGGTAAAACTGCCGCGCGCGCCGTCCTGACGGTAATCGGTAATGCGCAAATCGGCATCGTCGCTAAAACCGTAGGTGGTAATCTGTCGCCCAACGCGGGGCAGCAGTTCGCGGATCACCGGATCGTCGATACACATCACCGCGCGGCCGTAAAACGGCAAATTGTGCAGAAAGTTGATGAATGTCTGCTTCAAATTCTCAAAGTCGCCCTGGTAAGTATCCATATGGTCGGCTTCGATATTGGTGATAATCGCCACCATCGGCTGCAAATGCAGGAAGGAGGCGTCGCTTTCGTCGGCCTCGGCAATCAGGTAACGGCTACAGCCCAGGCGGGCATGTACGCCGGCGGCTTTCACCAGGCCGCCGTTAACAAAGGTCGGATCCAGACCGGCCTCGGCGTAAATACTGGCCACCATCGCGGTTGTGGTGGTTTTGCCGTGGGTGCCGGCGATGGCGATACCGTGACGAAAACGCATCAACTCCGCTAACATTTCCGCGCGCTGAATCACCGGAATACGCGCCTCTTTGGCCGCCACAATCTCCGGGTTATCGGGGGCGATAGCGCTCGACACCACCACCACGCTGGCGTCGCTGATGTTTTCCGGGCGGTGGTTAAAATAGATCTGCGCGCCCAGGTCGGTCAGTTGCTGCGTCACCGCGCTCGGCGCCAGATCGGAACCGCTGATTTGATAGCCCTCGTTTGCCAGCACTTCCGCGATACCGCCCATGCCGGCACCGCCGATGCCGACAAAATAGATTTGCCTGACGCGGCGCATCTCGGGGACAAAAGTTCGCAGTTTAGCCAGTTGTTGTGTAGTCACAGTATTATCGCTTAAGTCAAAAAAAACGCTCTGGACGGCCCGTCCGGTCTTGTCGGCGCGCGGCTTAGACACCCGCCGCCGCCGCCACTTCCCGCGCCACCCGCTCCGTCGCGTCGGGAATAGCCGCCGCCCTGGCGCGCTGCGCCATACTCAGCAGCATCGGCCGATCCCAGCCTGCCAGCACGTCGCTGATCCGCTCGGCGGTAAAGGCCGGCTGTTCGATGATTTTCGCCGCGCCCGCCTGCTCCAGCGGCCGCGCGTTCCAATACTGCTGACAATCTTTGTGCATAAACGGCACAAACAGCGCCGGCAGACCGGCGGCGGCGATTTCGCTCACCGTCAGCGCGCCGGCGCGACATACCACCACATCCGCCCAAGCGTAGGCGGCGGCCATATCGTCGATAAACTCCACCACCAGGTGCTGCGTCTCGCCGGCCGCCGCGTAGGCCCGGTTGACCTCCTCCAGCGCCCCTTTGCCCACCTGATGCCACAGGGTCAAGGTGCCCGCCAAGCGGGCGGCGACCGCCGGCATGGTCTGATTCAGCACCCGCGCGCCTTGGCTGCCGCCGATCACTAAGACCCGAATCGGGCCGGTGCGTTCGAGAAAGCGCACGTCGGGCGCCGGCAGCGCCAGTACCGCATCGCGTACCGGATTGCCCACCACATCGGCATGGGGGAACGCGCCAGGAAACGCTTGCAGCACTTTGCGGGCGATTTTCGCCAGACCGCGATTAGTCAGGCCGGCGATGCCGTTCTGCTCATGCAGCACGACCGGAATGCCGCAGCTCCAGGCCGCCAGACCGCCGGGTCCGGAGACATAGCCGCCCATCCCCAGTACCACATCCGGCCGCCAAGCGCGCATGATGCGCCGCGCCTGACGCCAGGCGAGCCAGATGCGCACCGGCGCCATCAGCTGCGCTTTCATACCCTTGCCGCGCAGGCCGCTGATGCGAATAAAATCGATGTCGATTCCGTGCTGCGGCACCAAACTGGCCTCCATGCGATCGGCGGTGCCGAGCCAGCGAACCTGCCAGCCCTGCGCCATCAGGTGATGGGCAACCGCCAGCCCCGGGAACACATGTCCACCGGTACCGCCCGCCATCACCATCAGCCGCCTGGTCTTTTCCATCATCGCGGTCCCCTAGCAAACGCCTGCGCCTTGGCCAGGCGCGTCTCAAAATCCACTCTCAGCAGCAGTACAATCGCCGTCGACATAATCAGCAGGCTGGAGCCGCCGTAGCTGATTAACGGCAGCGTCAGCCCTTTTGTGGGCAGCATGCCGGCGGCGGCACCCACGTTGACCAGCGCCTGGAAGCTGAACCAGATACCGATGGAGCAGGCCAGGAAACCGGAAAAGCGCCGGTCGATTTCCAGCGCTTTGCGGCCGATGGACATCGCACGGAACGCGACTAAAAAGACCATCAGCAGCGCCAGCACCACGCCGAAATAACCCAGTTCTTCCCCCAAAATGGCGAAAATAAAGTCGGTATGGGCTTCCGGCAAATACTCCAGTTTCTGTATCGAATTGCCCAGACCCTGCCCCCAAAACTCGCCGCGGCCAAAGGCCATCAGCGATTGAGTAAGCTGGTACCCGCTGCCGAAAGGATCATCCCACGGGTTCCAGAACGAGGTCACGCGCCGCATACGGTACGGCTCGGCGATAATCAGCAGCACCACCGCGAAAATGCCCGAACCGATAATCGATAAAAATTGCCACAGTTTGGCGCCGGCCAGGAACAGCATCGCCAGGGTGGTGACAAACAGCACCACCACGGTCCCGAGGTCGGGCTGCGCCAGCAGCAGTACCGCCAGCAGCACCATCACGCCCATGGGTTTGCAAAACCCCCAGAAGTTAGTACGCACTTCCTCCACCTTGCGCACCAGATAACTGGCCAGATAGCAAAACAGCGCCAGCTTTGACAATTCCGCCGGCTGGATACGCAGCGGACCGAGCGCAATCCAACGCGACGCACCGTTAACCGAACTGCCAACCACCAGCACCACCAGCAGCATCACCAGGGTGATAAGCAACATTACTGAACTGTAGCGCTGCCAGACCGCCATCGGGATCCTAAGCGTTGCCAGCGACAGCACAAACGCCAGACCGAGGTAGAAGGCATCGCGCTTGGCGAAATAGAACGGGTCGTCCGACAGGCGCACCCCGATGGGCATCGACGCCGAGGTCACCATCACAAAACCGATACCGGCCAGCCCCAGCGTCAGCCACAGCAACGTGCGGTCATACAGCACATGGGTCGGCGCTTCCGGCTCGCGCGCCCCCATCACCCACGCCTTCAGGCGGGGAATCAATCCTAAACCGGGAATGCGCATCAGCCCACCTCCCACGCCAGGCGCGTGAAGACCTCACCGCGCACTTCAAAATTGCTAAATTGGTCCAGGCTGGCGCAGGCCGGCGACAGCAGCACCAAATCCCCTGCCCTCACCCGCGTGCCGATGATACGCATCGCCTGCTCCAGCGTCTCGGTGAGGGTGGCGGCGTCGGGATGCAGGGACGCCAGCTGCGCGCCGTCCTGCCCGAAACAGTACAGCTGCACCCGGTCGCCCTGCACCAAAGGCGAAAGCGGGGTGAAATCGGCGGATTTGCCATCGCCGCCCAGCAGCAAATGCAACGTACCCGCCACTGCCAGCCCGTTCAGCGCCGCTTCCGTGCTGCCCACGTTGGTGGCTTTGGAGTCGTTAATCCAGAGTACACCGTGGCGGTCATGCACCAGCTCAAAGCGATGCGCCAGACCGCGAAACTGCCGCAGCGCCGCCAGGCTGGCCGCCCGCGGAAGACCAATGGCGTCCGCCAGCGCCAACGCCGCCAGGGCATTAGTGTAATTATGGCGGCCGCCGACGGTCATTTCGGCGCAATCCAACAGCGGTTCGCCGCGCGCCATTAACCAGGTGTTGCCCGCGCGCTGGCTAAGATAATAATCGCCGCACTCAACGCCGAAGCTGACGCAGCACGCGTCATGTCCGCGTTCCGGCAGAGTGAGCGCATCGTCGGCGTTGACCACGCACACCGCGGCATTGTGATAAATTTCCAGTTTGACCGCCCGATACTGTTGCAGGCCAAGCGGATAACGGTTCATATGATCTTCGCTGATATTGAGCACGGTCGCCGCCGCCGCTTTCAGGCTGTGGGTGGTTTCCAGTTGGAAACTCGACAGCTCCAGCACATACAACTGGCGGGGCGCTTCCAGCAACATCAGCGCCGGCAGGCCGATATTACCGCCGACGCCCACCTGCCAGCCGGCGCCAGCGGCCATTTCGCCCACCATGCGGGTGACGGTGCTTTTGCCGTTGGAGCCGGTTATCGCTACCACCGGCGCCTGCGCCTGGCGCGCAAACAGCTCAATATCGCCGACAATAGCGATGCCGGCCGCCGCCGCCGCGGACAACGCAGGATGCGACAGCGGGATGCCGGGGCTGGCGACGATTAGCGTGGCGTCGAGCAGCCACGCCTCGTTCAACGATCCCAGGTGGCACGGAACATCGGCCGACAGCTTCTCCAGACCCGATGGCGTAAATCGGGTGTCCATCACCCGCGGCGTCACGCCGCGGCGGCGAAAGAAGTCAACGCAGGAAAGGCCGGTAAGCCCCAGCCCGATGATGACCACTTGTTCGCCCCGATAGTCCGTCATGATTACCGCACCTTCAGCGTCGCCAGCCCGATAAGGACCAGCATCAGCGAAATTATCCAGAAGCGCACAATAACGCGCGGCTCCGGCCAGCCCTTCAATTCATAATGGTGATGAATGGGCGCCATACGGAAAATGCGCTGACCGCGCAATTTGAACGACCCCACCTGTAAAATCACCGACAGGGTTTCCACCACGAACACCCCGCCCATAATCAGCAGTAAAAATTCCTGGCGCAGCAGCACGGCGATAGTGCCGAGCGCGCCGCCCAGCGCCAGCGAGCCGACATCGCCCATAAAGACCTGCGCCGGGTAGGTGTTGAACCACAAAAACCCCAGACCGGCGCCGACGATCGCCGTACACACCACTACCAACTCCCCGGCGAAACGCACGTAGGGAATATGCAGGTAGCCTGCGAAGTTCATGTTACCGGTCGCCCACGCCACCAGCGCCAGGCCGGCGGCGACGAACACCGTCGGCATAATCGCCAGGCCGTCCAGACCGTCGGTCAGATTGACCGCGTTGCTGGTGCCGACGATAACGAAGTAGGCCAACAACACATACCACAGCCCCAGCTGCGGCATAATTTCTTTGAAAAACGGCACCACCAGCTGGGTCGCCGGCGTATCTTTTCCCACCGCGAACATGGTGAACGCCACCGCCAGCGCTATCACCGACTGCCAGAAATACTTCCAGCGAGCGATAAGCCCCTTGGTGTCTTTGCGCACCACTTTGCGATAGTCGTCGATAAAACCCACGATGCCGTAACCCACTAGAACAAACAGCACGCACCACACATAGGGATTGGACGGATAGGCCCACATCAGCACCGAAATCGTGATCGACGTGAGGATCATCAGCCCGCCCATGGTCGGTGTACCGCGCTTGCTGAAATGCGATTCCGGGCCGTCATTGCGTACCACTTGCCCGATTTGCAGTTTTTGCAGCCAGGCGATAAGGCGCGGCCCCATCCAGAGCGACAAGAACAACGCGGTCAGCAGGCTGACGATGGCGCGGAACGTCAGGTATGAAAAGACGTTGAACCCCGAATAAAATTGGACCAGATGTTCGGCCAGCCAGACTAACATGGTGCTTTCTCCTGTAACGCGCGCACCACTTGATCCATTGCGGCACTACGTGAACCCTTCACTAATACGGTCATTACCGCCTGCTCTGACAACAACTGCGCCAGACGGGCGGTGAGCGCCGCTTTGTCCTGAAAATGCTCGCCCCGATCGCTAGGCTCACCGATAAGGTGGCTCAGATTGCCGACGCTTAATACCTTGTCGATACCGGCCAGGGCGACAGCTTCGCCCACCTGCCGATGGCACTCGGCCGCTTCGTCGCCCAACTCCGCCATATCGCCCACCACCATCACCCGGTAGCCCGGCATATCCGCCAGCAACTGCGCAGCGGCGGTCATGGAGCTGACGTTGGCGTTATAGCTATCGTCCAGCAGCAGTTGCCCGGCGCCGAGCGCGATGGGGAACAGCCGTCCCGGCACGGCCTTGAGCTGCGCCAGGCCGGCGGCGATGGCCGGTAGTCCGGCGCCCACCGACAGCGCCAGCGCGCTGGCGGCCAAGGCATTGGCGACATTATGCCGTCCCGGCAGCGGCAGCCGCACCGAGCACTTCCCGTGCGGGCTGTGCAGGATGAAACTCACCCCCTGCTGATCGCTTACGATGTCGCTGGCAAAGAAATCCACGCCTTCGGCAGCGTGTACGGCAAAACGCCAGACCGCTTTGTGGCCCAGCATCTGTTGCCAGTGCGGCCAGTCGTGGCTATCGGCATTGAGGATGCCGCGGCCGTTGGCCGGCAGTCCGGCGAAAATTTCACCCTTGGCCTGCACGACGCCCGACAGCGAACCGAACCCGGCCAGATGCGCGGCGGAAAGGTTGTTTACCAGCGCGGTTTCCGGCCGCACCAGATCGGTCGTCCAGGCAATTTCGCCGAGATGATTGGAGCCCAGCTCAATCACCGCGAAATCATGCTCCGGCGTCAGACGCAGCAGCGTCAGCGATACGCCGATATCGTTATTGAAATTTCCCTCGGTCGCCAGCACGCGCCCGCACTGGCGCAGGATAGCGGCGGTCATCTCTTTGACCGAGGTTTTGCCGGAGGACCCCGTCAGGGCCACCACCCGCGCCGGCACCTGCTGGCGCACCCAGGCGCCCAATTGCCCCAGCGCGCGGCGGGTATCGGCGACAATCAGCTGCGGCACGTCCAGCGGTAGCCGGCGATTGACCAGCAGCGCCACGGCGCCGGCGGCGACCGCCTGTTCGGCGAAATCATGGGCGTCGAACTGCTCGCCCTTCAGCGCGACAAATACACTGCCTTCGGCCGCGCTCGGCGCCCGCGAGTCGGTGACCACAAACAGGATAGTGCGATCGTCGCCCACCCGTTCGGCGTTGATCACCGGTGCGATAGCGCTGAGAGTAAAGGGGATCATGCCATCACCCCCAGAGCAGCCGCGCCACGGTGGTGCGGTCTGAGTAGTCCAGCCGCTGCTGACCGATGATTTGGTAATCCTCATGGCCCTTGCCGGCCACCAGCACCAGATCCGCCGGCGCGGCCTGCATAATGGCGCTGGTTACCGCCTCGGCGCGGCCTGAAATCGTCTGGGCGCGGCCCTCATCCAGCAGACCGCTCTTAATGTCGTTGATAATGTCCTGCGCCGCTTCCCCGCGCGGGTTATCGTCGGTAATAATTACCCGGTCGGCGTACTGTTCGGCGATAGCGCCCATCAGTGGCCGCTTGCCTTTATCGCGATCGCCGCCGCAGCCGAACACACACCAGAGTTTACCGTGGCAATGCAGTCTGGCCGCCGTCAGCGCCTTTTCCAGTGCGTCAGGGGTATGGGCATAATCTACCAGCACCGTGGGACGGCCTTCGGCGTGAAAGACTTCCATGCGGCCGCAAACCGATTGCAGGCGGCTGGCGCTGTCAAACAGCGCCGACAGCGGGTAGCCGAGCGCCAGCAGCGTGGTCAGCGCCAGTAACAGGTTACTGACGTTGAATTCCCCGATTAATTGGCTGTGGACGATCCCATCTCCCCAGCTGGAGCGGAAGGGAATATCCGCGCCGCGCGCATGATAGCGTACCTCGCCCGCACACAGCCAGTCGCCCTGCCGTTCCGGCGGCAGCGCGCCGCTGACCGCTACCGCGATCGCCTGCGGCAATTGGTGCAGCCAGCGCCGGCCGGTGGCGTCATCGGCGTTGATAATGCGCTGACCGACGTCAAGCTCGCCGAACAGCCGCCATTTGGCCGCTTCGTACTGCGCCATATCGCCGTGATAATCTAAATGGTCGCGGCTCAGATTGGTAAAGACCGCAGCGGCGAAATGCAGACTGCTGACCCGGTGCTGCACCAGGCCGTGGGACGAGACTTCCATCGCCGCGAAGGTCGCGCCCTGGCGCTGCAACTGCGACAGCAGCTGCTGGACTTCGACCGGTGAGCCGGTAGTGTTGTCGGCCGGATGGATGTGGCCCAGCACGCCGTTGCCGACGGTGCCTATCACCGCACTGGTCTCGCCCAATAACTGCGCCCATTGAGCCAAAAGATGCGTGGTGGTGGTTTTGCCGTTGGTGCCGGTGACGCCAATCAGGCGCAGCACGTGCGACGGCTGCTGATAAAAGCGCCCCGCCAGCGCCGATAACCGCTCTTGCAGCCGGTGAAGATAGATGACCGGCACGCCGTGCAGCTCACGCATTTCACCTTCTTCGGCTTCGCCTTCCGCTTGTGCCACGACGGCGGCAACGCCTTGCGCGATCGCCTGGGGAATATAGCGACGCCCGTCCGTCTGATGGCCGGCGACGGCCACAAACAGATCGCCCGCAGTCGCGGTGCGGCTGTCCAGCGTCATTTCCCTCAGCACGCGTCCCGGCGCGTTAGGCACCCAGGGCGCGAGCAGCTCACGCAAATTACGATCGGTCACCTGATGCCTCTTTTCAATTATTGACGACCATGTCGGATTTCTCGCCGGGCTGCGGCAACGCATCCGGCTCTATGTTCATTGTACGCAGTACGCCGCCCATGATGGCGCCAAATACCGGCGCGGAGACCGCCCCGCCGTAGTATTTGCCGCCCTGCGGATCGTTTATCACCACCACCAGCGCAAAGCGCGGATTACTGGCCGGCGCGACTCCGGCGGTATAGGCGATATATTTATTGATATAATTACCGTCCGGCCCGACCTTTTTGGCGGTACCGGTCTTGATGGCGATGCGATAGCCCTTGATCGCGGCTTTGGTACCGCCGCCACCCGGCAGCGCCACGCTTTCCATCATGTGTACCACGGTACGCACCAGCGATTCGGGAAACACCCGCTCTCCCGCCACCGGGGGATCGACCCGGGTAATGGAAAGCGGGCGTAAAATGCCCATACCGCCGATCGTGGCGTAGACCCGCGCTAATTGTAACGGCGTTACCATTAGCCCGTAGCCGTAAGAGAAGGCGGCCCTCTCCATGTCGGACCACCGTTGTTTATGGGGATATAAGCCACTGCTTTCTCCGACCAGCCCCAAATTGGTCGCCTTACCCAATCCAAAGCGCGAGTAAGTTTCTACCAGCGCCGAGGACGGCATCGCTAACGCCAGCTTAGACACACCGACGTTACTCGATTTCTGCAAAATACCTGTCACGGTTAATTCGGCATAGCGCGCCACATCCTTGATTTGGTGGCCGCTAATCATGTAGGGCAGCGTATTGAGTACGCTGTTTTCCCGCACCACGCCGCGCTGCAGCGCGGTCATCACCACCATCGGCTTGACCGTCGAACCCGGCTCGAAAATATCGATGATGGCGCGGTTGCGCATCACGTCCATGGTGGTGCCGGTCAAATTATTGGGGTTGTAGGAGGGGCTGTTGGCCATGGCCAGCACTTCGCCGGTGTTGACATCCACCAGAACCACCGTACCCGATTCGGCCTTATTGAACGCCACGGCGTTATTCAGCTCGCGATACACCAGCGCCTGCAGCCGTTCGTCGATACTCAGCGCCAAGTTGTGCGCCGCCTGACTGTCCACCGAGGAGATATCCTCGATGACCCGGCCGAACCGGTCTTTACGCACCGTACGCTCGCCGGGCTGGCCGGTCAGCCAGCGGTCGAAGCTTTTTTCGATGCCTTCAATGCCCTGGCTATCGATATTGGTCACGCCGATAAGATGCGCGGTTACCTGACCGGCGGGGTAATAGCGCCGTGACTCCTGACGCAGATAAATACCGGGAAGTTTAAGTTTATGGATGTAATCGCCGATAGCAGGATTAACCTGGCGCGCCAAATAGACAAAACGCCCTTTGGGATTGGCGTTGATGCGTGAGGAGAGCTGATCGAGGGGAATGGAAAGCGCATCGGACAGCGCTTTCCAGCGGCTGTCGGCGCTAATACCGCCATGATCGTTGAGCTCTTTCGGATCGGCCCAGATGGCGTTGACCGGCACGCTTACCGCCAGGGGACGGCCGGCGCGGTCGCTTATCATGCCGCGCGCGGTGGGGACTTGCTGCACGCGCAGCGAGCGCATATCTCCTTCACGCACCAGTTTGTCAGGATTGATGACCTGCAAATAGGCCACCCGCAGCATCAACCCCACCAGCGCCAGCAGGATGCAACCGCACAGCAAGGCGAAACGCCAGCTGACAAAGCTGGTCTGATTCTCCTGGCGTTTCAGTTTCATCGTGCGTGCTGCGGCTTTCATGTATCGTTAGCGATCCCTGTGTAGATTACGGTTGAACCACAATATTCTCTTGCGACGGATCCACATGCTGCATTTGCAGTTTCTCGGTGGTGATACGCTCAACGCGGCTGTGATCGCCCAGCGCG
Source organism: Candidatus Sodalis pierantonius str. SOPE (assembly GCF_000517405.1). Lineage (NCBI taxonomy): Bacteria > Pseudomonadati > Pseudomonadota > Gammaproteobacteria > Enterobacterales > Bruguierivoracaceae > Sodalis > Candidatus Sodalis pierantonii. The sequence goes on from NZ_CP006568.1 coordinate 2,176,640, forward strand.
TTTTCCTCCAGGATCAGGTTGCGCCACTCAATATCCAGCGTGTCCTTCTCCAGAAGCATCTGCTCACGTTCAGCGGTCAGCCGCCGGGTCTGGTGGGTGGTGGTCACCACCAGACCCGCCGAGACCAGGACCGCAATCAACAGCAGCAGCGGCAGCTTGCCGTGGCGCAACAGATCGCTGCCGATGATCCCGATAAGGCCGTGCCGCTCGTTGCCGATCATGGCGCCAGCTTATCGGCGAAGCGCAGCATCGAACTGCGCGCGCGCGGGTTATCGTTAATCTCCCGCGCCGACGGCTGCATTTTCCCGGCCGCTTTCAGTTGGCGCCGATCCTGATGCTGCGCGGCGATCTGCGCCTCCGTGAGCGGCAGACCCGCCGGCACCTGCGGCCCGCGGCTGTGCTGACGGATAAAATGTTTCACCAGCCGATCCTCTAGCGAATGAAAGCTGATAACCGACAACCTACCGCCGGGGGCCAGCACCGTCAGCGCGCTGTCTAGCGCCCGTTCGATCTCTTCCAGCTCGCTATTGATGTAAATGCGGATCGCCTGGAAACTGCGCGTCGCCGGATGTTTATGCTTATCGCGAAACGGACTGGCGTCGGCAATCAACGCCGCCAGTTCGCGGGTGCGGGTCATCGGCTGCTGGCGATTTCGCGCCACGATGGCCTGAGCAATGCGCTTGGCGAAGCGCTCTTCGCCGAAAGTTTTCAACACCCAAGCAATATCTTCCGCCGACGCTTGCGCCAGCCACTGCGCGGCGGACTGACCGCGCGTGATGTCCATGCGCATATCCAGCGGTCCGTCGCGCATAAACGAAAAGCCGCGTTCCGGATCGTCAAGCTGCGGCGACGAGACGCCCAGATCCAGCAATATGCCGTCAACCCGGCCCAGCAGATCCCTTTCCGCCATGTAATCCGCCATGGCGGAAAATGGCCCATGGATAATGGTAAAACGCGCATCCTCAATGGCCCGCGCCGCTTCGATGGCCGCGGGATCGCGATCGATAGCGAACAGTCGTCCCTGCGCATTCAGCTTTAACAAAATAAGACGTGAATGCCCGCCGCGTCCGAAGGTTCCGTCCAAATAGACGCCATCTGGCCGGAGGTTCAGCCCCTTCACCGCTTCGTTCAGCAACACGGTGGTATGTAAATAATTCTCTGACATGGCTATAGCGATAAGTCTTGCAGCCGGTCGGTAAGCGGTAGCTCCGCCGACAGCTCAGCGTCGATGTCATCCTTGACTTGTTGATACCAGGTCTGTTCGTCCCACAACTCGAACTTATTGAATTGCCCAACCAGCATCACTTCTTTTGACAGTCCGGCATGCTGCCGGAGCGTCGGCGCGAGCAGTATTCTGCCTGCGCCATCCATCTGGCACTCGCTCGCATGCCCCAGCAACAACCGCTGCACCCGGCGTTCCGCGGGGTTCATGCTCGACAATCGCGACAGCTTTTGTTCAATGATTTCCCAGGCCGGCAGGGGGTAAAGCAGCAGACATGGCTGATGGAGGTCAATGGTACACACCATTAAACCTGCCGATTCCTCATTCAGCTTTTCCCGATGACGGGTAGGCACGGCTAGCCGGCCTTTGCTGTCAAGGTTAACCAAGGTTGCGCCACGAAACATGCGTCCGTTTACCCCTTAAAAACCTTAATCACCACTTTGCCCCACAAATTCCCACGCAAAAGAGTGTACGAATGGTGTCAAAACATTGTCAAGCGACTAAATGACTCAGAAGGGATTATTTACATCGGTAATTACCATTTGGCAGGTAAATGCGTAATACATCGCAAAAAAAGCTAAAAATAACATCACTCTATTCATCTTCATTCTGTACAAATTAAAAATATAAATATTCGCGCCTACCAAACCCCTGACGGCCAAAAATCGGGTATAATGGACTTACAGGAAGCGGGAAAGCGCCGCGCGACGCTTGGGCGGATGAAGCAAGGGGGGAGTAACAGAAGGGTTTACCATTCCTCTTTTTTCATACTGCGCAGTTATTTTAACGTCTTTATTAATCGGGCGGAAGCGTTCTGTTCGGCGGCTTAAAATACACCTTCGCTTTTATATGCCCTAATCTTTGTTGATTTTATCATCAAATGTTTATTGGTTAAACGCCCGCTTTATTTTATCGCCAGACTATTCCTAAAAGCGACGCAATTCATTTTTCTTACCGCGCTGGCGCGTTAAAACGTCGGCAGGGTCAGCGGCAAACCCATCACCTCCAACCAATTGATTATCATTATTTTTTATTAACTGACGGCGAGAAATCGTCCCGAAGCCCCCCAGCGGTCATTTTATTGGCACAAATATCGACATTTAACATTTAAATAAAAATTATAATCTACTTCACTTAACACAAGTAGTGATGTACTCTACGCAGCATAAATAATACCTTACAAATCACTTTGGCTGCCGCTTCCCTCGCCGCACGCCCATGATCTTTTCGCGCTGGAGCCGTTACGTTATGTTTGCTGAATCATCCCGTTTACGTAGTGCCGCGGCGGATACCTTTGCGCTGGTGGTGTACTGTTTTTTTACCGGGATGGCGATTGAGATCCTACTGTCCGGCATGAGCCTACAGCAGTCGCTGTCGTCGCGGCTGCTGGCGATTCCGGTCAATGTGATTATCGCCTGGCCATTTGGCCAGTATCGCGACGCGGTGCTGCGTCTGGCGTGGTTGCACGGGCCCAAACAATTCTGGACCCGTAATTTGGCGGATTTGCTGGCATATGCCAGCTTTCAATCACCGGTTTACGCGGTCATTCTTCTGGCGGTGGGGGTGGAATGGCAGCAGCTGATAGCGGCGGTGGCCAGCAATGCGGTGACCTCTATGGTGCTTGGTGTGGTGTACGGCTACTTCTTGGAATATTGCCGCCGGCTGTTCCGGGTGACCGGGACATTGCCGGTCACCTCAGCGCCGTCCCGACAGTTACGTCGACGCCCGGTTCGGCGGCGCGTGATTAATTCCGGCTTAGCTGACCGCGCCGGAACAGACTGCGGCGAATACGCGTCAGGCCCGACTTGGGTCGATGGGGCTCGTCGAGGCTGGCGAGCACCAGCTCCAGCACCCGCTCCGCCACTTCCCGATGGCGCTGGGCAACCGCCAGCACCGGACATTCGAGAAAATCCAACAGCTCGTTATCGCCGAACGTGGCAATAGCCAGATTGGTCGGCAGCCGACCGCTGCGTTTCAGCGTCACGTCCATCACACCTTGCAGCAGTGAAAACGATGTGGTGAACAGCGCCTGCGGCATCGGATTGCTCTCCAGATAGCGGCCAAACAACCCCGCCGCCGCTGAACGCTCGTAGCTGTTGGCATAGAGAAAGTCCGGCTTGCGCCGATCCTGACCCCAGCCGCGGCGAAAGCCCTGTTCGCGCAGAAAACTCACCGACAGCTCCGGTAGCGCGCCAAGATACAGCACGTGCTCCCCCGGAAACTGGCTGAGCTCCTGGGACAACATTTTCGCATCTTCCTCATCCGCGCCGACGACGCTGATAAAGTGCTCGCGATCCAGCGCGCGATCGAGTGCGATGATGGGGAAGGCGTCATTGGCCCAGCGCTGGTAGAACGGATGCTCCGACGACAGGGCGGTAGAGACGATAATGGCGTCCACCTGCCGCTGCAGCAGATGCTCTACGCAGCGCATCTCGTTGTCCGGCTGGTCTTCCGAACAGGCAATCAATAGCTGATAGCCGCGCTGACGCGCCTGGCGCTCGAGATAGTTGGCGATGCGGGTATAACTGGTGTTTTCCAGATCGGGGATAACCAGGCCGATGGAGCGGGTGCGCCCGGCGCGCAGGCCGGCGGCGATCGCATTTGGATGGTAATTATGTTCCCTGACCACTGCCATAACCTTTTCCACGGTTTTATCGCTGACGCGGTATTGTTTCGCTTTGCCGTTAATGACATAACTGGCGGTTGTGCGCGAAACACCAGCCAAGCGCGCGATTTCATCCAGTTTCACATAGACCCCTTTATGCTTATCAATTAACCCTTTGCCCGAATGTCCATAGTCGCACCGGGGAATTCAACCATGCTACAACTATCAGCACAAAATGCTAAGGGAAAATCCAGCGGTCCGTCGCGAGCGCCGTAAGCGCTTGGCTGACGTGGCTGACATCATGAATGCAGTGGAAGAAACGGCAACAGAACTACGGCACGGTATCAGGCCAGGTAGGGCTAACCATGAAGGCGTCAGCGCAGCGCTGCTCAGCGAGCTATCAGGCCGGCCAGGGGTCCCCTCCGTCCCCGGTAAACCCGGCCAGATACGGCCTTACAGCCTACCCTGCCGCTTCGGGGGAAACGCGCCGGTGCAGGATTCAGCTCGGCGTTAAAGCCCTCATGCGCCGGGCGTTACAACCTTTGCGCCCGGCGCATTAAGGGACGCTTAGCCGATAACGCCAACTGCGGCCACCGTTAGTCAAGCGTTCAGCGCATCACTTTGTCGCCGCGCGACAGCCCGACAATACCCGAACGGGCGACTTCAACGATTTCCGCCACTTCGCGCACGGTGGCGAGAAACGCGTCCAATTTCTCGCTGGTGCCCGCAAGCTGTACGGTATAAATGGCCGGGGTGACGTCGACAATCTGACCGCGGAAGATTTCAGCACAGCGTTTGATCTCTTCGCGCCCGAATCCGCTGGCCTGTACTTTCACCAGCATAATCTCCCGTTCCACATGACTGCCGCCCCCCTGCCCCAGTTCGCTGACGCGCAGCACATCCACCAGTTTGTGCAGTTGCTTTTCGATTTGCTCCAGCACTTTCTCATCGCCCATGGTCTGGATGGTCATGCGCGAAAGGGTCGGATCGTCGGTGGGAGCCACGGTCAAACTTTCAATGTTGTAGCCGCGCTGGGAAAACAACCCGATCACCCGGGATAACGCGCCGGATTCGTTTTCCAGTAATACCGATACAATACGGCGCATGATCAGGTCCTCTCCGTTTTACTTAACCACATTTCATCCATACCGCCGCCGCGGATCTGCATGGGGTAAACGTGTTCCGTTCCATCCACCATCACGTCCACGAACACCAGACGGTTTTTCACCGCCAGCGCCTGCGCCAGCTTGGATTCGAGCTCGTCCGGCCGCTCAATCGCGATGCCGACATGACCATAGGCCTCCGCCAATTTCACGAAGTCCGGCAGGGACGCCATATAGGATTGGGAGTGGCGTCCGGAATAAATCATGTCCTGCCACTGCTTTACCATGCCCAAATAGCGGTTGTTCAAACTGACCACCACCACCGGCAAATCGTATTGCAGGGCGGTGGACAGCTCCTGAATATTCATTTGAATACTGCCGTCGCCGGTGATACACAGCACCGTTTCCTGCGGGAAGGCCATTTTCACCCCGAGTGCCGCCGGCAGGCCAAAGCCCATGGTGCCCAGGCCGCCGGAGTTAATCCAGCGCCGCGGTTCATCGAACGGATAATACAACGCGGCAAACATCTGATGCTGACCCACATCGGAGGTGACGTAAGCGTTGCCCTGCGTCAGCCGGTACAGCGTCTCTATCACCGCCTGGGGCTTGATTTTATCGCTGCCGCTGTCGTATTTCAGGCAGGCGCGGGCGCGCCACTGCTCGATATCCCGCCACCAGTCGCGCAGCGCGTCGAACGGCTGGCGGCTCTCGCCCTGCTCCAGCAGCTCCAACATCTGTTCGAGAACATGGCGGGCGTCGCCGACGATCGGCACGTCAGCGGTGACGGTTTTGGAGATCGACGCCGGATCGATATCGATATGCAGCACCGTGGCATCCGGGCAATATTTCGCCAGGTTATTGGTGGTGCGATCGTCGAAGCGCACCCCTACGGCGAAAATCACGTCGGCGCGATGCATCGCCATATTCGCTTCGAAGGTACCGTGCATGCCCAGCATACCGAGGCTTTGCCGATGGCTGCCGGGGAAACTGCCCAGCCCCATCAGCGAGCTCACCACCGGCAGATTCAGCTGTTCCGCCAACTGGCGCAGTTCGCGGTGGCAGGCGGAGGTAATGGCCCCGCCGCCGGTGTAAACCACCGGCCGCTCGGCGGCGAGCAGCGTCGTGAGCGCGCGCCGGATTTGCCCTTTATGGCCCTGGACCGTGGGGTTGTACGAGCGCATCGACACCGAATCGGGATAGAGGTAGGGCAGCTTGTGCGCGGCACTCAGGATGTCCTTGGGCAGATCGATAACCACCGGCCCCGGTCGCCCGCTGGCGGCGAGAGATAGAAAGCCTTTTTCAGCACCTGCGGGATATCTTCGGTTTTCTTTACCAGAAAACTGTGTTTCACCACCGGACGCGAGATCCCTATCATATCGCACTCCTGAAAGGCGTCGTAACCAATCAGCGAGCTGGCCACCTGGCCTGACAGCACCACGAGCGGAATCGAGTCCATATAGGCGGTGGCGATGCCGGTCACCGCATTGGTGGCGCCGGGACCGGAGGTCACCAGCACCACGCCGACCTCGCCGGTGGCGCGGGCGTAGCCATCGGCCATGTGCACCGCGCCCTGTTCGTGACGCACCAGCACATGATCGATCCCGCCGACCGTATGCAATGCATCATAAATATCCAGCACGGCACCGCCGGGATAACCGAATACCTGCTTTACGCCCTGATCAATTAATGACCGGACGACCATCTCGGCTCCTGACAACATCTCCATGGTTTGCCTCCTGGCTTACAGTGTTACGCCGACAGCGGAACGCCTTTCCGATTGTCGTGAGGGACAAGGAATAAGCACCCTGAATACGGTGTTGTTATATTTTATGGCCGATTACGATAGCGCCTGTTAATGATGCAGGCAAACAGCAAAAATTCCCGCGCGAATAACGGCTCTATTTATTACGCTATCGCGCCGCGCCACCGCAAGATATTCCACTGGTTATCCCACTATTTTTGACGGGTTATTTCTGTCTGTAGGTCAATTTTAGCAGGGGTGCGTAAAAGCACGCGCCGGCAAATCCCGCGCTAGCGCCGCAGGGACGCGATGAACGGTTGACCGCGCGCGCCGAATGCGGTACCAATAAGCCTATTAAACGAATTCACTATTGGAATGCAGAGAGTTTATGTTCACGTCTATCCGTCTATTAAGCCTACTACCTACACGCAGAAATGATGCGCGGCAGGCTGGTGCACGGTATTCAGAATTGAATTCGGGCCACTCCAGATAAAAACCCGCGCACTGCGCGGGTTTTTTATGCCTGACGTGTGCGGAAACCTACAGAATAAGGATCGACCATGAGCCAACAAGTCATTATTTTCGATACGACGCTGCGTGATGGTGAACAGGCATTGCAGGCAAGCTTGAGCGTGAAAGAGAAACTGTAAGTTGCGCAGGCGCTGGAAAGAATGGGCGTTGACGTCATGGAGGTGGGTTTTCCGGTGTCCTCCCCAGGTGACTTTGAATCCGTGCAAACCATTGCCCGCCAGATCAAAAACAGTCGCGTCTGCGGCCTGGCGAGCTGCGTCGATCGCTATATTGATGTCGCGGCCGAAACGCTGCGCGTGGCGGAGGCCTTCCGTATCCATGTTTTCCTGGCCACCTCGACCCTGCATGTGGAATCCAAGCTGAAAAAGAGCTTTGACCAGGTGGTTGAAATGGCGGTGCACTCGGTGAAACGCGCGTGCAACTATACCGATGACGTGGAATTTTCCTGCGAAGACGCCGGCCGTACCCCGATCGATAACCTGTGCCGTATCGTCGAAGCCGCCATCAACGCCGGCGCGCGCACGATCAATATTCCCGATACCGTGGGCTACACCACCCCGAATCAGTTCGGCGGCATCATCACCTCGCTGTTCCAACGGGTGCCGAATATCGACAAAGCCATTATTTCGGTCCATTGCCACGACGACCTGGGCATGGCGGTAGGCAACTCCATTGCCGCGATCCAGGCCGGCGCCCGCCAGGTGGAAGGCACCCTCAACGGCATCGGCGAACGCGCCGGTAATACCGCGCTGGAAGAGGTGATAATGGCGATCAAAGTGCGCCAGGACTTGCTGAACGTCCACACCGGCATTCATCATCAAGAAATCTACCGCACCAGCCAGGTGGTCAGCCAGCTGTGCAATATGCCGATTCCCGCCAATAAAGCGGTGGTAGGCGCCAATGCCTTCGCCCACTCTTCCGGTATTCATCAGGACGGCGTGCTGAAAAATCGCCAGAACTACGAAATCATGACGCCGGAAACCATCGGTCTGAAAGAGGTGAAACTGAACCTGACCTCCCGTTCCGGCCGCGCGGCGGTGAAACACCGCATGCAGGAAATGGGCTATCAGGAAAGCGATTACTCCCTGGACGAGCTGTACGACGCTTTCTTGAAGCTGGCCGATAAAAAGGGCCAAGTCTTCGACTACGATCTGAAAGCGCTGGCGTTTATCAACAATCAGCAGGAACTGTCGGAGCATTTCCGCCTAGACTATTTCAGCGTTCAGTCCAGCTCCTCCGATATCGCCACCGCCTCGGTGAAACTGGCCTGCGGTGACGAGCTCCACGCCAAAGCCGCCACCGGCAACGGCCCGGTAGATGCCGTCTACGAGGCACTGAACCGCATTACACAGTTCTCCATTCAGTTAGAGAAGTACCAGTTGACCGCCAAGGGCCACGGCCGGGATGCGCTGGGCCAGATAGATATCGTGGTCAAGTATGAGGGACGCCGCTTCCACGGCGTCGGTCTGGCCACGGATATTATCGAATCCTCCGCCCAGGCGATGGTCAATGCGATGAACAACATTTGGCGCGCGCGGCAGGTCGGTATCGAACTGCGTCGCCTGCACCAGCACAACAACAGTCAGGATATGCAGGAAACGGTGTAATGATGAGCAAGACTTACCATATTGCGGTTTTACCCGGCGACGGTATCAGCCCGGAAGTCATGGCGCAAGCCTATAAGATCCTCAATGCGGTGAGCCAGCGGTTCGGCGTGCGTATCTCCACCAGCGAATATGATGTGGGCGGCGTGGCTATCGACCGTCACGGCAGCCCGCTGCCCGCAGGCACTTTGGCCGGCTGCGAGCAGGCGGACGCGATTCTGTTCGGTTCGGTGGGCGGCCCGAAATGGGAACATCTGCCGGCGGCAGAACAGCCGGAGCGCGGCGCGCTGCTGCCGCTGCGTAAACACTTCAAGCTGTTTTCCAACCTGCGGCCGTCGCGCCTGTATCCGGGGCTGGAGGCATATTGTCCCCTGCTGGCCGATATCGCCGAACGCGGGTTCGATATTCTGTGCGTGCGCGAGCTGACCGGCGGGATTTATTTTGGTCAGCCGAAAGGCCACGAAGGTAGCGGCTCGCCCGAGCACGCTTTTGATACCGAAGTCTACTACCGGTTCGAGATTGAGCGTATCGCCCACATCGCCTTTGAATCGGCGCGCAAACGGCGCAACAAAGTGACCTCCATCGATAAGGCCAACGTGCTGCAAAGCTCTATTCTGTGGCGCGAGGTGGTAAATCAGGTGGCGCAGGACTACCCGGAGGTGGCGCTGTCGCATTTGTATATCGATAACGCCACCATGCAACTGATTAAAGATCCGTCCCAGTTTGACGTGATGCTGTGCTCCAATCTGTTCGGCGATATTCTCTCCGACGAATGCGCCATGATTACCGGCTCGATGGGCATGTTGCCCTCGGCCAGTCTGAATGAACAGGGCTTCGGCATGTATGAGCCCGCCGGCGGCTCGGCACCGGATATCGCCGGCAAAGATATCGCCAACCCGGTGGCGCAGATTCTGTCCACCGCCCTGCTGTTGCGTTACAGCCTGGGGCTGGACGACGCCGCGGACGCCATTGAGCGCGCGGTCAATCAGGCGCTGGAAGCCGGGCACCGCACCGCCGACCTGGCCGGCGGCGGCAGCGCGGTGGGCACCGTCCGCCAGCCGGGCAAAACCTTTGCCACCATGGACCACAATGTGTCCACTCAAACCAAAGATATCAACGCCTGCGGCGAAATAGCCCGCATCCAGATGCAGGAATTAATGAAAAATTGCGCGGAATTCGGCGTGTAGCTGTATGACCTGAATCACCCCTATCAGGGGCTTGTGCATGTCATAGGCCCGGAACAGGGAATGACCCTGCCGGGGATGACCATCGTCTGCGGCTATTCCCATACCGCCACCCACGGCGCCTTTGGCGCGCTGGCGTTCGGTATCGGCACCTCGGAAGTGGAACATGTGCTGGCGACCCAGACGCTGAAACAGTGCCGGGCCAAAACCATGAAAGTGGACGTGACCGGCCACGCCGCCCCCGGCATTACCGCCAAGGATATCGTCCTGGCGATAATCGGTAAAATCGGCTCCGCCGGCGGGACCGGCCACGTGGTGGAATTCAGCGGCGACGCCATCCGCGCGCTCAGCATGGAAGGCCGCATAACCCTTTGCAACATGGCTATCGAGATGGGCGCCAAAGCGGGCCTGGTGGCACCGGACGACACCACCTACGCCTATTTGTAGAACCGGCAATTCGCGCCCAAGGGCGACGATTGGCACCAAGCCGTCCTGTATTGGGACACCCTGAAATCCGACGATGATGCCCATTTCGACAAGGTGGTGACGCTGGATGCGCAAGATATCGCGCCGCAGGTCACCTGGGGCACCAACCCCGGACAGGTCATTGCCGTCAATCAGCTTATCCCGTCGCCGGAGTCGTTCAGCGATCCGGTGGAGCGCCACTCCGCCGCCAAGGCGCTGGCCTATATGGATTTGCAGCCCGGCATCCGTCTGACCGACGTGACGATTGACAAGGTCTTTATCGGATCTTGTACCAACTCGCGCATCGAAGACTTGCGCGCCGCCGCCGCCGGCGTGCAGGCGATCGTGGTGCCCGGCTCGGGGCCGGTCAAAGCGCAAGCGGAAGCGGAAGGGCTGGACAGGATCTTTCTCGAAGCCGGTTTTGAATGGCGCTTGCCCGGCTGCTCGATGTGTCTGGCGATGAACAATGACCGCCTGAACCCCGGGGAACGCTGCGCTTCGACCAGCAACCGCAATTTTGAAGGCCGTCAGGGCCGCGGCGGACGTACCCATCTGGTCAGCCCGGCGATGGCGGCGGCGGCGGCCGGCCGTTTCGCCGATATCCGCAAATTGAATTAAGGAAAGAGTGATGGCTAAATTTACGCAACATACCGGTATCGTGGTGCCCCTTGATGCCGCTAACGTGGATACCGATGCGATCATCCCCAAGCAGTTTTTGCAAAAAGTGACCCGCACCGGTTTCGGACAGCATTTATTTAACGACTGGCGCTTTTTAGATGACGCCGGGCAACAGCCCAACCCGGATTTCGTGCTGAATCAGCCACGTTACCGCGGCGCCAGCATTCTGCTGGCGCGGGAAAATTTCGGCTGCGGCTCTTCCCGTGAGCATGCGCCCTGGGCGTTGACCGATTATGGCTTCCATGCAGTGATAGCGCCGAGCTTTGCCGATATTTTTTACTCCAATAGCTTCAACAATCAGCTGCTGCCGATTACGCTGCCGGAAGATCAGATAAACACGCTGTTCGCCATGGTGGCGGCGCAGGAAGGGATGACCTTCACCGTTGATCTGGAGCGGCAACAGGTGGTGGCCGGTAATGAGGTTTATCTCTTCGAGATAGACAGCTTCCGCCGCCATTGCCTGATTAACGGCCTCGACAGTATTGGCCTGACGTTGATGCATGATGACGCGATAAGCCAATACGAAAGCCGTCAGCCGGCCTTTCTGAACTGACAGCCCCTAGACGCCGCCCCTAACGGGTGCGGCGTTGATAGTTAGCGAACGCGGCAATGATGGCCATTATCCGCCGCGGCTCCGCGCCTCTTTATTGCTTACCGCGACGGTCGTCGCGTTCTTAACGTTGTGGTGTCGTTATTGACCAGCCCGACTCCGATTGGCCCTGATGACGACCGCCGCGCGACACTCTGCGCTACCGCTCGGAAACGCAGCGCGCTAATGCGCGATGCGCGACGTCCTGCGCGCAAAAAAAAGCCGGCGCCATGCGTCGCCGGCTGGTGATCATCACCTGATTCAAGAATTAGGGTGTCTAGGCGCTTGTCCATTGCATCGTTTGCACCGCGGCATTGCCGGCTGGCTGGCCCACCAACCAAGCGTTGAGGAGGTACAGCCGCTCTGCCGCGGCGCAGCGGAGGTGCATCCTGCCGCGCTTTCGGCTTAGTGAGTATCGGCGTAATATACGGAAAGAAAAATAGATGACTTTTCAGAGAGGGTTCCCCTTTTATGGCCTCACCGCGTTTACAGCAGCAATTCATACGCCTGTGGCAAAGCTGCCAGGGCGAATCCCGCGATACCACGCTCAGCGAACTGGCGTTACAGCTCAATTGCTCGCGCCGCCACGTCCGATCGCTACTGAAAAGCATGCAGCACATGGGCTGGCTCAGTTGGCATTCCCAGGCCGGGCGCAGTAAACACTCTCGGCTGGACTTCCATTATACCGGTCTCGGGCTCCAGCAGCAGCGCGCCAGCGAACTCCTCGAGCAAGATCGCATTGATCAACTGGTGCAGTTGGTGGGGGATCGCGAGAGCCTCAGAAACATGCTGCTTTCCCACCTGGGCCGCGGTTTCCGTCAGGGGAAACATATCCTGCGGGTGCTTTACTACCGTCCGCTGAGCAATCTGTTACCCGGTACGCCGCCGCGGCGCTCGGACAATCATATTGTCCGGCAGATCTTCAGCGGCCTGACGCGTATAAATGAGGAAAATGGGGAACTCGAGGCGGATCTGGCCCATCACTGGCAGGCGCTGGCCCCCGATCATTGGCGTTTTTATCTACGTCCAGCGGTGCGTTTTCACCACGGCCAGGAGTGACCGTCGACGATGTCATCCAGTCGCTGTCGCGCATGACCGGCAACCCGCTATTTGCCCCGATCCTGTCTTTGCATTCCCCCGCTCCCCATGCGCTGGATATTAAGCTCGCCGGGCGTGACGATTGGCTGCCCTGGCTGCTGGCGAGCGTATCGGCGATGATCCTGCCCGCCGAATGGCGTACTCTGCCGGATTTCGCCCGCCGGCCCGTTGGCACCGGCCCCTATAGCGTGGTGCGCAACCACCCGAGCCAGCTGACCATCCGCGCGTTCGACGATTACTTCGGCTACCGATCGCTGATTGATGAGGTCAATATCTGGGTGCTGCCGGAGCTGTCCCATGAGCTTAGCTATAGCGGCGTTCAGCTGCAAAACGTGGCTATGCCGCCGGGGAAAGACGGCAGCAGCGACGCCGCTGCGGAGATACGTCAGGAAGAGGGGTGTTACTTTTTACTTTACGACCAGCGCTCGCCGCTGATGCAATGCCCGGAAATACGCCGCTGGCTCTGCGACTACCTCAACCCTCTGGCGCTGCTGCCCTATACCCCGCCCGCAAGCCAGCACTTCTGGTCGCCGGCTTACGGACTGTTGCCGCGCTAGCACCATCGCCGCCATGAACCGCCGGCGGCTAAACCACCAGAACTGACCCGACTGACCCTCACCTTATACCGCAACCATTCGGAATTCGACGTGCTTGCCGCCGCGCTGACCGCGCTATTGGCGGCGCAGTCCATCCAGCTGGACATCAACGCGGTGGAATATGACCAATGGTACCGCGGCGACGCCACCGCGGATATTTGGCTAGGCAGCGCCAATTTCTCGCTGCCGCAGGCGTTTTCGCTGTTTGCCACCCTGTATGAAATACCGCTGCTGCATCGTTGCCTGCCGCCGACGCTTCACGACGCGGCCGAACGTTGGCGCCATCGTCAACTGCCGATGGCGGAGTGGTGCCGGTCGCTGGTTGACGAACATTGGTTTCATCCGCTGTACCACAACTGGCTCAGCCTGCAAGGGCAGCCGTAGCATGCGCGGGATCCGGATGAACACCCTGGGCTGGTTCGATTTCAAATCGGCCTGGTTCGCGCCGCCGGCACCCTAGCTACGCGCAGGCTATCGGCACCCTGGTTACCGTTTCCCTTGTTTTCCGTATTTCCGGCGCCAATGGCGGGATTTACTGTTAACCCGACTCGTAAGCGTTTACAATCAATGCCGTTCTCAACGGGGTGCCCACTCCCGCCGCCCGCCGCGACCGGAGTCAGCTGAGAGAAGACCCGCCGAACCTGATCCGGTTAATACCGGCGAAGGGATTTGAGAGTGCGCTTCTGCCTCAAAGACCTTTGCCACCCTTATCTCAGGAGTGCAAGGTGTTGAAAAAAATGGTTGTTCTGTCTGTTACTGGCCGCCGCCGCGCCGGCGTGGGCCAAACCGACCCTGACGATGTACACCTATGACTCGTTCTCTTCCGGATGGGGCCCGGGGCCGGCGATAAAAACGGCGTTTGAAAAAGAGTGCGGCTGCGAGCTGAAATTCGTCGCGCTGGAAGACGGGGTGGCGCTGCTGAACCGCTTACGCCTGGAAGGCAACAATAGCCGTGCTGACATCGTGCTGGGCCTGGATAACAACCTGCTGCAGGCGGCGCACGATACCGGCCTATTCGCCCCCCATCGGGTCGCTACCGACGCGCTTACGCTGCCCGGCGGCTGGCATGACGACACTTTCCTTCCCTACGACTACGGTTATTTCGCGTTTGTCTATAACCAGACCAAACTTAAAAACCCGCCCGCAGCCTGCATGAGCTGGTGGATGGCCCCGCATCATTAAAAATCATCTATGAAGATCCACGCACCAGCACCCCTGGGCTGGGGCTGCTGCTGTGGGTGCAGAAAATCTATGGCGACGGCGCGCAGGCGGCCTGGGAAAAACTGGCCGCGAAAACCGTTACCGTGACCAAAGGCTGGAGCGAAGCCTATGGCCTGTTCCTGAAAGGGGAAGCGGACATGGTGCTTAGCTACACCACCTCGCCGGCGTACCATATTATCGAAGAGAAGAAAAATCAGTACGCGGCGGCGGACTTCAGCGAAGGACACTACCAGCAGGTGGAAGTGGCCGGGGACCCTGTACACGATTCTGTGTAAATGCCTTTTCTCAGAAGTGACCGTCCAGGCGGTCACCGAACTCGATAATAAAGCGGCTCATTGCCATGCGCCAGTCCCTCAAAGGCATTGTCCATTTCTGTGAGGCCGCCTGTATCGCCAGCCACACCACCTTTTTCACTGCGTCGTCGGTCGGGAACACCTTGCGCTTTTTGATGGCATGCCGGATCACGCTGTTTAACGACTCGATGGCGTTGGTCGTGTAGATCACCTTGCGGATGTCCGTTGGGTAGGCAAAGAACGTGGCCAGATTGGCCCAGTTTGCCTGCCAGTTTCGACTTATTTTCGGGTAACGGATGTCCCAGGCACTGGAGAACGCTTCCAGCGCCTGCAAGCCAGCTTCTTCCGTAGGGGCCTGATTAGATAGCTTTCAGGTCGCGGGTGACGGCCTTGTAGTCCTTCCAGGAGACGAACCGCAGGCTGTTGCGCACCATATGCACGATACACAGCTGGAGCCGCGCCTCCGGATACACCGCGTTAATAGCGTCAGGGAAACCTTTCAGCCCGTCTACGCAGGCGATAAGGATATCGTTCAGGCCGCGGTTTTTCAGCTCTGTCAGCACGTTCAGCCAGAACTTTGCGCCTTCATTTTCGGCCAGCCACATACCTAGCAACTCTTTCTGGCCTTCGATGTTGATGCCCAGCGCCAGGAACACAGATTTGTTGATGATGCGGCTGTCCTGCCGGACTTTTAGAACGATACAGTCAAGATAAACAATGGGATAGACTGCATCCAGAGGCCGGTTTTGCCATTCGACAACCTGCTCCATGACCGCATCGGTGACCTTTGAGACCAGCGCCGGCGAGACATCGGCGTCATACAGCTCTTTGAACGCGGCGGCGATCTCGCGGGTGGTCATCCCTTTGGCGTACAACGATAAAATCTGGTTATCCATCCCGGTAATCCGGGTCTGGTTCTTCTTCACCAGTTGCGGTTCAAAGGAACCGTCACGATCGCGCGGAGTACGCAGCGCCAGCGGGCCATCGCCAGTGGTAACGGTTTTTGTGGAATAGCCGTTGCGGGCGTTGGTCCCCGGTTTAGGCTGATTTTTATCGTAGCCGAGGTGATGGGTCATTTCGGCATTGAGAGCTGCTTCGACGCTGATTTTTTTCAGCAGCCGATCGAAGTGACTGAGATCTTCAGGGGTTTTGAGATTTTTGGCCAGTTCGTTAGCCAGAGCCTGCAACTGTTTTTCGTCCATAAATTAACCTGTTTTTGATGTTGGATTGAACATATCAAAATCAGGCAAATACACAAATTTCTAAACAGGCTCTGGCCCGTCATTAACGCGGATGGAGGCCAAATCCCCCAGCATAACCTGCGCGCCGGCCGCGGTGATAACGGGCAGGTCGCGCAGTTTTTGCACCGAATCCCGCAGCTCGCGCGGATAGCGCACATTAATGGGATAACGTTCGCGCCCCTCGATAGTTTGGCCGATGTTCTCTCCGCCGACGACCGCGGCGACCAGGGTCTGTAGCGCCTGCACCGTTACGCCATAGCGCGCGGCGCGCACCCGGTCGATATCCACATCGATATAGCGTCCGCCTTTCAAGCGCTCCGCCAGCGCCGACGTGACGCCCGGCACCTGCCGTACCACCCGTTCGATTTGCTGTGCGACCTCTTCAATCTGGTCAATGTTATTGCCGTTGACCTTGATGCCCACCGGACTCTTGATACCGGTGGCCAACATATCCAGCCGGTTGCGGATGGGCGGTACCCACACATTGGCAATGCCGGGCAGGGAGACGGCGTTATCCAGCTCGCGCACCAATTTATCCATGGTCATCCCCGGTCGCCACTGCTGCTTGGGTTTGAAATGAATTGTGGTTTCCAGCATGGTCAGCGGCGCCGGATCCGTCGCGATATCCGCCCGGCCCGCTTTGCCGAATACCGTCTCCACTTCCGGCACGGTCTTGATAAGCCGATTGGTCTGCTGTAGTAGCCGAGCGGCTTCGCGCGCCGAGATGCCGGGCAGAGTCGAGGGCATGTACAACAAATCCCCTTCGTCTAGCGGCGGCATGAACTCGCTGCCTAGCCGGCTGAGGGAATAAAGGGTAACCAACAACAGCGCCAGCGATTGACCGAGCGTGGCCCAGGGCCTGGCCAGCACGGGGCGATACAGCGCAATCAGCCAACGGTTAAGGGGATTGGCCCTCTCGTCCGGAATGCGGCCGCGGATAAAGTACCCCATCAGTACCGGCACCAGCGTGATTCCCAGGCCGGCGGCGATCGCCATGGAGTAGGTCTTGGTGAACGCCAGCGGGCTGAACATCCGGCCCTCCTGCGTCTCCAGCGAGAAAACCAGAATGAAAGATAAGGTGATGATCAGCAGGCTACAGAAAAGCGCCGGCCCCACTTCGGTGGCGGCGCGGGCGGAAACGTGCCAATAGTCCTCGTTTGACGGCGTCTTGCCGGGATGATCATGGCGCCACTGCTCCAGCACTTTGTGCATGTTCTCTATCATCACGATGGTGGCGTCGACCATGGCGCCGATGGCGATGGCGATACCTCCAAGCGACATGAAATTGGCGTTAATTCCCTGATAACGCATGACGATGAAGGCGCCCAATATGCCGAGCGGCAGGGTGATTATCGCCACCAGCGCGGAGCGGAAGTGAAACAAAAACAGGCTGCACACCAGCGCCACGACGATAAACTCTTCGAGCAGTTTATGGGATAACGAATCAATGGCCTGTTCAATCAAGTGGGAACGGTCGTAAACCGGCACGATTTCTACGCCCGGCGGCAGACTGAGGCGGATGTCCGCCAGCTTGTTTTTAACGCCGTTGATCGTATCCAGCGCATTTTTACCGTAGCGCATAATGACGATCCCGCCGGCGACTTCTCCTTCCCCGTTCAGTTCCGCCACGCCGCGTCGCATCTCAGATCCGAGGCGGACCTGCGCCACATCGGACAACAATATCGGCACGCCGCCGCGGGCGTCGATGACAATGTGATTGAAATCCGCCAGCGTTTTCAAATAGCCGGCGGTGCCGTACCATATATTCGGCTTCGCTCATCTCCAGCACCGAGCCGCCGCCCTCCTGGTTGGCCTGCTGTACCGCTTCGATGATTTGTTGATGGCTGATATTCAATGCGCGCATCTTGTCCGGCTGCAGCACCAACTGGTATTGCCGCACCATGCCGCCGAGGCTCGCGACTTCCGCCACGTTGGGCACGGTTTTCAACTCAAACTTAAGGACCCAATCCTGCAACGCCCGCAGCTCCGCCAGATTGTGCCGGCCGCTGCGATCCACCAGCGCGTACTCATAAACCCAGCCGACGCCGGTTGCGTCCGGACCCAGGCCGGCGCGGGCCTCCGCCGGCAGCGTCGCTTGCGTCTGGCTCAGGTATTCCAGCACCCGCGATCGTGCCCAATAGGGATCGGTACCATCGGCGAACAGGACATAGATATAAGCATCGCCGAACATGGAGAAGCCGCGCACAGTGGTCGCGCCGGGAACCGACAGCATCGTGGTCGTCAAAGGCCAGGTGACCTGATCTTCTACGACCTGCGGCGCTTTGCCGGGATAGCTGACCCGAACGATGACCTGAACATCGGACAGATCCGGCAGCGCGTCCACCGGCGTACGTTGTAGAGACCAAATGCCCCAGGCCGCCAGCAGCAGCGCCGCCAAGATGACAAGCAGGCGGTTGCGCAGCGACCAGCGAATAGTGAAAGCGATCATTGGTCGCCCCTTACCGGTACGATAGTGGTGAGTTGCGCGCCGCTGTCGTTCAGGATAAAGGCGAATTGCACCCGGCTACCGATGTTGACCTACGGCGGTAAACCGCTCTCGGGCAGCGTGAAATCCATGGTCATCGCCGCGATGGCGCCGTGGGCCAGGGTCACCCGCCGGTCATGACGGGCTTTCAGCGTCCCTTCTCCCCGATAGGTTTGCGGCGAGGCGTCTTGGCTGCCGGCATCATGATGTGCCTGTGGCGGGACCGATGCGCCGCCGGCGCTGTCATTGCCTAATGGCGTTGCCGGCATGGGCGATGAGGCGCCCTGGCCATCGGCCGGCGCACCAGCTAGCTGCGACAGCGCGCCGCGCAGGCTGGCCTCGGAGTCGATGAGGAATTGCCCGGCGACGACGACTTTATCCCCGTCGTGCAGCCCGTTGACGATTTCAACCCGGTCGCCCAAACTGCGCCCGGCAGTGACCGCAACCGGTCGGAAATAGCCGTCACCCTCGGCCAGCAGCATTGTATTGCGGCTGCCGGTCTGTAGTAACGCGTCCTGGGGGATCGTCAGCACCGTTTCACCTGTACCGCCGCCGTCGGCCCGCTGCACCCGCATGTACATGCCCGGCTGTAGGCGGGCGTCATGATTATCGATGGCGATACGCGCCCGGTAGGTGCGGGTGCTGTTATCCACGACCGGCAGCAACTCTTCGACACGCCCGTGAAAACGCATGTCCGGCCAGCGCGCGGTGGTGGCGACAATGTCATCCCCCGCCGCCACGGCACCGGCTTGCGCCTGCGGGAAATAGGCCACCAACCACAAGGGATCCAACGATGCCAGCTCAAACAGCGGCTGCGCCGCGGTGACCTGGCTACCCTCACGGACCGACAATTGGCTGATAAAGCCGCTTGCAGGCGCGCGCAGGGTGATGCGGGTCTGTGGTTGCCCGCTTCGCTCAACCGTGCGTATGACCTCCTCCGGCATTAACAGCAATTGCAGTTTCTGGCGCGCAGCGGCCGTCAATGCGCGGTCCCCCAGTTGCCTTATCGCCAGATATTCCTGTTGGGCGGCATTCCACTCGGGGATCCACAGCCGCGCCAGCGGCTGATTCTGCGTGACGCGCTGCTGTTCGGCGCGCACGTATAATTTATCCACCAGCCCGCCGGCCCGCGCCGGAATAACGCGAAGGCCACGATCGTCGATATTGACGGTACCAAAGGCGTCCAGGTCCCGCGACAGCGTACTTTTTTGCACCGTCGCGACCGCCACGCCCAGGTTTTGCTGTTGGCGGGCGCTGAGGGTTATCCCGCCGCTATCCTGCGACTGATCGGCATAGCGGGGCGTCAGCGGCATATCCATAAACGGTGATTTGCCGGGCTTGTCGAAACGCTGACCGGGTACCATGGGATCGTACCAATATAATACTTTGCGATGGTCGTCAGGACGCGCGTCCTGCGCCGTGACGACCTGCTCCGGCGCGGCTGGGTGCAGCGCATAGCCGGCGGCGAACGCCGCAATCAACCCGGCGATCGCCAGCGCGATGACGCCGGTACGGCCGGTAGCAGAGAGGCTCATAGCCTATTCTCCTCGGGGATCAGATAGCGGATGGCGGCCCAGTCCTGGGCCAGTTGTCTGGCGGCACGGCTTTCCTCGAGCTCGCTGCTCAATAGCGCCTGGCGTGCCTCAAGCAGCTCGCCCAACCCGGCGGTACCGCTGCGATATTGCGCCTGCACAAGCGCGATGCGCTGGCGCTGCAATGGCAAGACCTCCTGGGTTTGCCGCCGCCAGCGGCTTTGGGATGCTTCATAGCGGGCGATCAGCGCCTGTAATTGCGCGGTATGATCGCGAATGGTGAGCGCCAGCCGATCATTGGCCTCAAAGGTGCGCGCCCGATCGGCCGCGTGATCCTTGTCCTGGCGCTGCGACTGAAATAGCGGCAAATCGACCGTGAACATGATGCCGGCCATATCGTCATAGCCGCTGGCGCGCTGGGCGTAGTACACCTCCACGCCGACATCGGGCAGCGCAGCGACGGCCGATTGGGCCGAGCGAGCCTGCGCGACGTCCGCCTCCCGACGCGCCTGCAGAATTTCGAGGTGCTGCGAGATACCCTGAGTGAGCACGGCCACATCCGCCGGTAGGCGCTCAAAGCGCGGCAGCGCGCCTGTAGGTTGCACTTGAGCGACGCCGGTGAGTTGCGTGATACGCGCTTGGGCCAGCACCACATCCCGGCGGGCATCGGTGACGGTATCGCGCTGGAGCTGCGCGCGCAGACGCTGATAGTTTGCCGAGACGGCGTCCGCCTCGGCGCGGATGGCGTCCGCCTTGTGGTCACGTTTGGTCTGACTGATATACTCCTGCATGATGCCCACGCGCTTCATGGTCATCCCCTCCCGGCTGAAGCGGCGATCGTTACTGCCGCCCACCGGGACATTTTCAATACCGAACTTAAGCTGCGGGTCCGGCAGCTGGTTGGCGGTGTCGGCCTGATTTTCCAGCGCCTGACGTTGATAAACGGTGGCGGATAAATCCGCCGAGTAGCGTTCGGCTCGGGCCAGTGACTCCGCAAGCCCCATCTCTTCGGCGCCGGCGGCCGTGGAGAAAAGGAGCGCGAAGACCAGCCATGCCCGTGGATAACGGCACGGTAACAGCATGATATTCCTCGCTTATGGCTGGACGGGCTGAATGGCGGTGACGGTATAGCTGCCGTTTTGCAAGCGGAAGCTGAAATTCACCGCGGTGCCTGTGACGAGCGGCTTGGCCGCCAGCGGCAAAAAAAGGGAAAACAGGCTTACAACAGCGCTAACGCTGAGCGATAAAGTACGCATGAGGACAATTCCTGAACAAAAGTCAATAATTGCCGGCGCAATGACTGCGTCGACAACCGATTGCGTTTTGTCAGGTGGTTATTCTCGGTAGCGACAGAACTTCTTTTCCGCCGGCGGCCCCGCGATGGGAGGCATCAGCCAGGCAACGATTTGTTGCCGTGGCGGCTCATGCCGGTCGATTAGACTGAGTCTGGCGCTGTTCGGCAGCGCGATAATCGGCGCGTGGTGGTTTTCCTGCTGCGCCGAATCCGGCAGGCAGTGTTTACCGCAGATCGGTTCGGTGGTGCTGGTGTGGCCCGGCGGCGGGATGACGCTATGGATCATGCCCTCACTGTGCTGAATACTGGGCGGCAGCGAGATGGGTTTGAGATTGCAATCGTGGCTGGCCAGCGCCAGTTGCGCGTTCATCCACAGCCAGATAAACAGCATGCACTGCCAGGCAATCCACCGGCAGCGGCTGCGAAGCAGATGGCTGAATCGAGTGGGACGAACACAAACGCACATGAAACTCCTATTTCAAGTTATTGATAAATAAGTTGGCCAGGCTTAAGTAAACGTGAAAAACACACCAGGCTTATTGATACGCATCAATATTATCGGGATAAACACCCGCTACATGAGCAAATTTGCGCTTATTGACAATTCGCCGCCGTAATAACCGACACGGCTTACGCGTGAGCGTCACCCTGTTCTCTGGCGCTACGGCGGCTTGGCGCACCACAACGAACCGGCGTGATACCCGCGGGCAAGGTCAGGGAGCACCGCCGGCCGGGCGGCGCTTAAGCCATCGGCGCCGCGAAAATGATCCGGCAGCGCTAGTAGGTATGGATGCCTCTCTCACTGCGGCGACATGGGTAAATTGGCCGCCTCTCTCTCTGCGGCGGCGCTGGTGAAAGTGGCTGCCTCCCCGCGTCGGCGGCCCCTATCGGTTTGGTTACTCCCTCGTGTCGCCGGTCTCCATCGCTTCGGTTATCTCCGCCGCGTTGAGCGACGCCCGCAAGCTCGCGCCTTGTAGCCTGCGCTGCGCATTCAAATCGTGGATCACCTGATTGCCGCTGCCGCGCCAAATTAGCGCGGGATCGTGCAGATCCTTCACGAATTTGCCGTCCACTAGCGCTACCACCTGCTGCGGCGCCTCGGTTAGCGTCCCGAGGGTATAGCCGGTCCACATCCAAACATCTTTATCGGGGCATTCCCGACGTACCCGTTGCAGCAGACGGCGAATCGGCGCCAGATTTGCCGGATGCAGCGGATCGCCGCCCGACAGGGATAAACCCTACCGCTGGATACGCGTATCCTGCAAATAGCAAATAATGCGATCCTCCATCTGCGCGGTAAAGGGTAAACCGGAATTAAGCCGCCAGGTGCTTTTGTTGTAGCACCCCGGACATTAGTGCTCGCAGCCGGAGACGAACAGCGTACAGCGCGTACCGGGGCCATTGATGACGTCCACCGGGTAGTACTGATGGTAATTCATCGTCCCTTAACCCAGCTCGCCGGTCGAGAGATGCTTGACGCGCCGTTTGACTTCCTCCTGTTTACCGGCGTTAAACGGCCGCACATCCAGGCTGCCCAGATAACCGCAGACTCGTCGGGTCACCGACACGCGCGCCGGGTTATGGTTGCCGCATTTCGGGCAGGTAAAGCCCTTACTGGTGCAGGCGAATTCGCCGGTAAAACCGCACTCGTAGCACTCATCGATAGGGGTATTGGTACCGTAGTAAGGCACGCGGTGATAGCTGTAGTCCCAGACATCTTCCAGCGCGCGCAGGTTGTGTTGCAGATTAGGGTACTCGCCGTAACAGATAAAGCCGCCGCTCGCCAGCGGAGGATAGGGCGCCTCGAAATCCAACTTGTCATAGGGATTCACTTTCTTTTCCACGTCCAGATGGAAACTGTTGGTGTAATACCTTTTATCGGTGACGCCGTCGATAATACCGAACTCGGCGGCGTCCAGGCGGCAAAAACGGTCGCACAGGTTTTCGCTCGGCGTACTGTAGAGGCTGAAACCATAACCGGTTTCTTTCTTCCAACGTTCGGTCGCCGCCTGCAACCGTGCGACGATCGCCAGCGCTTTCTCCCGCAGCTCGACTGTGGGGTGGCAAGCATTTCTGGACTCTCTAGGGGAACGATGGATTAGCCGGAAGCCCTTTACTGGCGCGGCTTACAGTGATTTTATTGATTCTGGACTCGTCGCAAAAAAATGAGCGGAAAATGATTTTTTTGCACTATATTCTGGACTGGGTTGATTGTAATTTGGGTAAGTTTGAAAGCCGTTTAAAAATTCTCTTATTAACAATTGTGTTACTAAATATAAACAAGAAATTTATAGTTTTTTAAACGGCCCTTTTGCGTTCGTGCGTTCGCTTGCTAGGCTATCTTCTGATGCTACTTCACCAACCTCACTAGTCCCCTTTTTGATTTGGTCATAGAGCCGCATTAGACGCTCTTTTTCTTCAGGAGGCAGCTGTAAGATTTTTATGTTCATATCATCACTTAGGCTAAGAAGTGATGCTATTCCCCTAGCGTAGATGACGGTAAGCAGTTCCTCTCTCTGCTCCTGACTTACTCGTGATAATACCGAAAGAAACTCTCCCGTAACGGAGTCGCACGAATGTACGACACCTCCTGTTTTATTCATGCGGTCACCGTATCCACTCTCCTTTCCTGTTGCTAACCAATTAATAGTACAATTACAAGTATTAGCAAGCAAAGAGAGGCGTTCAAGCGTGGGGTAGGACTCTCCTTTTAAATACTTCCTTATGACGGCTTCAGACATGCCGGATTTTTTGGCCAATAGGCTATTGCTAAGGGATCCAGCTTTTTCCATGGCTTCTTTCAGGCGCTCGGGAAAACGGATTATTCCCGACTCTGTAAAAATCCGTTCACGGATTTTTGTATTCGTCGCGGATTTTTGGTCGTAATCAAATGAATTCATTATGATTTCTCTTATCAGGCTGCACTAGAATAAATCGTGCGAATAATCCGCACTATTGTGTTGGTTTTGGATTTTTATGCGCGCATATTTATACGAGATGATAATCACATCTGATTATCGCCTTTGATAAACTTTAGAGGATCACACAATGCAGTTGCCGAGACAAGACATGACCAGCTTGTTCGTTGATATGGGGCATGACTGGTCTAGTAAAGCGATCATCACGGCATTGGATAAGAAAGGCGTCAGTTTACGTACACTGGAGCAGGAGCTAGGTTTGCGTGCAAACTCAATTCGCAATGTTTTCTATAGAAGAGTTAATTGTTATCAAGAGGCTATAGCTCAAGCTATTGGAGTTAACCCGGCAGTAATTTGGCCTAGCCGTTACCATCGCGAGAAACATAAATCTGCTTAGTTGGAGAATATCAAAAATGTCTATCTGGCTAACAGCCAAGGAATGTGTATCTTTGCCCGGTTTGCCACGCATGCAGCAAAATATTCATAGCCGACTAGATAAAGCAACAGGTAATAGTGCTGAATTACGTCGTCGGCGTAAAGGTACTAAGGCTTTCGAGTACCACATCGATTGTCTGCCAGAGCAAGCGCGCGAGATCGTCAAGCAGAGACACTATAAATCCTTGATAGCGCAAGCCCCGGCCCAGCCGGTTGATGAGTCGGTCAAGCGCGGCACCGCCATCAAGTCGCGTGATGAGCTGGCGATCATGCGTCAATGTCCAGCCCTGCTTGACCGCAAGGTGCAGTCCCTGAACGATCACCAAAAGCAGATTGCCGATGCACGCATGATGCTGGCACAGGAAGTGATCCGATTGCAGCAGGCCGGCATGACCCGCATTGCGGCGGTGACCTTTATCGTCGAGGAGTCAAAGGCCGGCACATTGCCCGAGGCACTGCAGCGCGCCGCCACGCTGGCCAACGCCAAAAAGGGCCGCACCCGGCAAGGGGTGGGCAAAAGTAGCCTGCAGGAATGGGTGAGTCTCTATCTTAGCGTTGAGCGGCCCCAGGAGCGCCTGGCGATACTGGCTCCCGGTCAGCCGAAGAAGCAGCGTCCCGAGGACA
The DNA here is from genome assembly GCF_000517405.1 of Candidatus Sodalis pierantonius str. SOPE. NCBI lineage: Bacteria > Pseudomonadati > Pseudomonadota > Gammaproteobacteria > Enterobacterales > Bruguierivoracaceae > Sodalis > Candidatus Sodalis pierantonii. Next base: position 2,202,099 of record NZ_CP006568.1, read on the forward strand.
TGACGTGGTTCTATACGCTCTTCTGGCCGCATTATGCCCGGGCCTGTGGCCCGACGGTGCTGGAAGCCTACCGCGCATTTCAGGCGGACTGGCAGGGCAAATACCATGACCAACCTGCCATGCTGGCGGCCCTGCCGACCTACGACAAGGTCAATCGCATGGTCAAGAGGGTGGCACCTCACCGACGGGTCAAGGGCCGGGTCACCGGTTCGGCGCTCAAGGCGTATCAGGTGTACCAGCAGCGGGATTGGGCACAGATGCCGGTGAATGGCTGCTGGATAGCCGACGGTAAGTCGGTAAACATGAAAGTGGCGCATCCGATACACGGGCGGCCCTTTACCCCAGAGCTGACTTTGGTGCTCGACGGGCGTACCCGGTATCTGGTGGGCTGGAGCCTGTCACTGGCGGAAAACGCCATCGCGGTAGCGGATGCGTGGCGTTATGCCATCCAGCACCACGGCAAGCCGTTGTTTGCCTACTCCGATAACGGCGGCGGCGAGACCAACAAGATGCTGGATGCGGATATCACCGGGATTTTTCCCCGGCTGGGCATAGAGCATATTACCGGTATCCCCGGTAATCCGCAGGCGCGGGGCATTATTGAGCGGCTGAACGGGGTGCTCCCACGTCGGCTGGCACTGCGCTTTCAGACCTATAACGGATTGAGCGCCGACCCTAACGGGGTACGGGTGCAGGGGCAAAAACTGCTGAGTCTGTCGAATGCATTGCGTCAGGGGAAGGAGCTGAACGCCACGCAGCAGAAGACGCTGGCGATATTGCCCAGCTGGCGGCAGCTGATAGACGCCATCGAGGAAGAAGTGCAGCGCTATAACCACAGCCACGAGCATAGCGCCTTGCCCAAGGTCAACGGTAAATCGATGACGCCGGCTGCTTACCGCAAGGCCCTGCTGGCCGAGGAGGGGGATAATATTGAATACCTGACGCTGGGCGAGTTGCGCGAGATGTTTATGCCAGAAGAAAAACGGGTAGCCCAGCGCGGCTGGGTTGAATTACTGAACAACCAGTATTTTGCCCGGGAGCTGATTGAGGTAGATCGCCAGACGGTGCGGGTGGCCTACGATATCCATAATCCTAATGAAGTGATTATTCGCCAGATGGACGGGGCCTATCTTTGCACCGCGCTCTGGAATGGCAATACCGTCTCGCCGGTGCCGGTCTCGCGGGTGGAAAAAGCCCTGGAAGCGCGCGCTAAACGTCGCATTAAACTGGCTGAAAATAAAATTCAGGATGCGAAAGACGAATTACGTCCGGTGATTGATGCGCCCAAGGAGAACGATTACAGCCTGCTGGTTGCTTTGTTGAATAAATCCGAAATTTGTGTGACGACTTCCTCCCTATCAGGGCGATTGTTACATGATGCGGACGCTGTTTGGCATTCCTAACAGCGTGATCCGGTTAAGCGCTTTGACCATTGCCATAGCCTCACCTACCTGCGCGTCATAGTCATGCAGACTCAGATGACCACCCAGAAGTGTTTTAAACCGGAACATGGTCGTTTCAGCCAGTGAACGCCGGTGATAACCTACTTTCTTTTTCCAGGTATCGTTATTGCCGCTCAGATGCTGATTTGCCACCGCATGGTTACGCTCATGGTATCGAGCTGGCCAATATTGCGCACCACTTCGCGGTGGGATAAGCGGCTTTATTTTTTTCCTCAGCAGAGCATCATGACAGTAACGCGTATCGTAAGCACTGTCAGCCGACGCTTCCCTGATTTTCCGGTGGGTTTGGTTAATCAGCCCGGGCAGCGCCTGCGCATCTGTCGTACCGCTTAGCGATAAATCGGCACAGATAATTTCATGTGTCGCGCTATCTACTGCCAGATGAAGCTTGCGCCATACTCTGCGCCTCTCAGCCCCATGCTGCCTGACTTTCCATTCGCCTTCGCCGAAGACTTTCAGGCCGGTGCCATCGATGACCAGGTGTGAGATTTCGCCGCGGGTTGGCGTTTTTATGCTGATGTCGACGGTTTTTGCTCGCCGGCTGACCAGAGAGTAATCTGGGCAGCGCAGCGACAGCCCCATCAGTTTAAAAATCGAGTCAACGAAACCCTGTAACGCCCGGAGCGAAAGGTTAAACACGCGCTTTATCATCAGAACCGTGGTAATGGCCATATCGGTGTAGTGAAGCGGCCGGCCACGATGTTCAGGTGGTGTACTCTCAGTCCATGCAGCAATGGCTGACTCATCAAGCCATACTGTCAGGTTCCCCCGCTGCCTGAGCGCATTGTTGTATGCGGGCCAGTTGGTGATTTTAAACTTTTGCTTTGCCATGGGGACCTGATGTTGAAACGAATGTAGTGATCAGAGCCGCCAGTCACCTAAAAGTTCGATTTATTCAACAAAGCCCCTGCTGGTACCCAAGGCAGCGGAACCCGAAAAAGAGAAGGTGTATTTATTTGAATCTGAATACGAGCACGATATCAAGCAGGTCGGTAATAACCGCTAAGGATATATTGTATGACAACGCGAGAACGTATTTTCCAGCTGATGGAACGGTCAGACTACACCCAGCGCAAGGTGGCCGATAAAACCGGATTAAGCAGCGCGACCATTTCACAATATTTAAAGGGGGTTTACAACGGCAATATTGATAACGTCGAGGGTACGCTGCGGGATTTTCTTGATCGCGAGACAGAGCGCGCTCACCGGCGGGATATCAAGGTGCATTTTGTGCCGACCCATCTGGCCAGGGTGGCGCTGGACCTGATTAGTGCCACGCACGACTTCGGCGATATCGGTGTGATATACGGCCCAGCCGGCATGGGGAAAAGCATGGTACTGAAAGAGTATGTGCGCGCCAACAGCGCCAATAAAGGCGTCATCCTGATTGAAGCCGACCCCGGGCTATACCGCCAAGGTGTTATTGCAGGCGCTGTGCGCCCGGCTGGGTCTGCGCAAAACCGGCAATATCCACGAGCTGGTCGAGGAGTGCGTACAGGGGCTGCGCGACAAAAACTGGCTGGTCCTGGTTGACGAGGCCGAGCTGCTGCCCTACAGGGTGCTTGAGGTCTTGCGCCGCATTCACGACCGTTCCGGGGTGGCCATTGTATTGGCGGGCATGCCACGCCTGCTGCTCAATCTGAAAGGCTCACGCGGGGAATACGCCCAGCTCTATAGCCGGGTGGGCATGGCGTTAGACCTGGAATCTCGTAAGAAAGACAGTGAAGCCGAGGATTTCAGTGCCATTCTGGGCAGCCTGCTATCGAACGGCGGGGTCTCGGATAAACCGCTTGCGCCGGAGATTGCCGCCGCCTTTCGCAAGCATTCACGGGGCAATTATCGCCGCCTGTTTAAACTAGCGCGCGGGGTGGCCCGGACAAGCGCTATCGGCAATCAGGGGATGTCCGTGACGTTAATCGACCGCTATGCAGAAATGCTAATTCATTGAAGGAGGAAAGTATGTCAGTCCATCATAAAGCGGCATCGTCCAACACTCATCTTATCGCCGCGATGACGCAGGCAGGAGCTGTTATTCATTATTTGACGATAAGAGGCGTGAGCGTAAAAAGCGTGATATTGCATAATTGCAAACCCGTTATCCGTATTGCACACCATCCGCTCTGTGAGCAGTTATTAAAACAGGGCCAGGCGAATTATATCACCGTGGGCAAAAACGCACGGGGTGATTTTAAGCAAGGGGCATTCATGAAAGGTGGGTGCAAGGTGATTTGGTCAACGTCATTACATTGAGGCTATCATGCCAATTAAAATAACAGTGACTCTTCTGGATGATGAAAAAGGCACTCATGCGAATGTCCGTGCTAAACAAAAAAAGGTTACACCACATGAAGATAAATGTGCACGCCTATTACTTAAACTGATAGAGATGTATTTCTCTGAAATAGGTGAAAACGAAAACAGGATTAAAGGAGCCCCCCATGTCCACTAACTCACATGACAATACAGTACCCGCCGGCTACTGGCAGGACGCCAAAGGCGTATTGATACCCGACGCCATGGTAAAACCCATTGATAAGGAGCGCGACGCGCTGGTTAAAGATATTGTGGCGCGCGCCCGGCCGCTGCATGAGGCATTGCGAGACTTTAAACACCGCGCGTTTGTCGATATCCAGGCATTGATTGACCTGTCGATTGAGCAGTACGGGGTAAAGTGTGGCGGTAGAAAAGGCAATGTGACGCTGTATTCCTTTGATGGTCACTACAAGGTTATCCGTGCCCTGCAGGACCGCATTACCTTTGATGAGCGTATCCAGGCCGCCAAGGCATTGATTGATGATTGTATGACGGAATGGACGCAGAATGCGCGCCCGGAGCTGCTAGCCATTATTGACCAGGCGTTTTCCACCGACAAGAACGGTGATATTAATCCGGCCCGTATTCTGCAGCTGCGTCGCCATGATATCACCGACCCACGCTGGTTGCGGGCAATGGATGCGCTGGCGGAAGTGGTGCAGGTGGTCAGCAGCAAGAGCTATATCCGCCTTTATGAGCGCATCGACGAGACCGGGCAATATCGGCCGTTGTCGCTGGATATCGCCAGGGTATGAATCATGAAGGCAGAACAGTTTAATCAGTGCTATCCGGTCGGCGCGACTTTTATTTATCAACCTAACCGGATTTTAAAAAATGGCACCTTAATAAGGACACTGGACAGAGCAAAAGATTTAACCACCTGTACTGTGGTTGAAATTAACTGCGCACCTTATTTTGCGAATATTCTGTGGCTGACGCCGAAACGCTGAATAAATAATGCATTAATGCTTTGTTTTATAATGGCGTCAATCCGCCGGTGCTGGCGTGCGCCAAATAAACGTCATGCCTTTTTTCTCAACCCACCCGGGAGGACATAAACATGTTATATCGTGTGATTAAATGTGAATATAGGGATAACGGTAATCGCTGTGTTTATTATCTTAATGACCGCAGTCTGGTGCAGGAGTCACGCCTCGTCCCGGTGCCCTTCAGCCTGCGTTTTTATGACGCACGGGGCTTTGTTGAATAAATCGAACTTTTAGGTGACTGGCGGCTCTGATCACTACATTCGTTTCAACATCAGGTCCCCATGGCAAAGCAAAAGTTTAAAATTACCAACTGGCCCGCATATAACAATGCGCTCAGGCAGCGGGGGGACCTGACAGTATGGCTTGATGAGTCAGCCATTGCTGCATGGACTGAGAGTACACCACCTGAACATCGTGGCCGGCCGCTTCACTACACCGATATGGCCATTACCACGGTTCTGATGATAAAGCGCGTGTTTAACCTTTCGCTCCGGGCGTTACAGGGTTTCGTTGACTCGATTTTTAAACTGATGGGGCTGTCGCTGCGCTGCCCAGATTACTTCTCTGGTCAGCCGGCGAGCAAAAACCGTCGACATCAGCATAAAAACGCCAACCCGCGGCGAAATCTCACACCTGGTCATCGATGGCACCGGCCTGAAAGTCTTCGGCGAAGGCGAATGGAAAGTCAGGCAGCATGGGGCTGAGAGGCGCAGAGTATGGCGCAAGCTTCATCTGGCAGTAGATAGCGTGACACATGAAATTATCTGTGCCGATTTATCGCTAAGCGGTACGACAGATGCGCAGGCGCTGCCCGGGCTGATTAACCAAACCCACCGGAAAATCAGGGAAGCGTCGGCTGACAGTGCTTACGATACGCGTTACTGTCATGATGCTCTGCTGAGGAAAAAAATAAAGCCTCTTATCCCACCGCGAAGTGGTGCGCAATATTGGCCAGCTCGATACCATGAGCGTAACCATGCGGTGGCAAATCAGCATCTGAGCGGCAATAACGATACCTGGAAAAAGAAAGTAGGTTATCACCGGCGTTCACTGGCTGAAACGGCCATGTTCCGGTTTAAAACACTTCTGGGTGGTCATCTGAGTCTGCATGACTATGACGCGCAGGTAGGTGAGGCAATGGCAATGGTTAAAGCACTTAACCGGATCACACTGTTAGGAATGCCAAACAGCGTCCGCATCATGTAACAATCGCCCTGATAGGAAGGAAGTCGTCACAAATTTCGGATTTATTCAACAAAGCGGACGCACGGCAATGCATGATTTATTCAGACGCTATTCGCCAGCAAATGAAACAGGCGGTCATGCGCTATAAAAAACAGCATTGAGGAAAAATCATGAACAGACCCATGAATAACGTGATGCTCGATATCGAAACGCTGGGTAAAAAAGCCAGCTGCCCGATAGTGTCGGTAGCGGCGGTGTTGTTTGAGCCGGCAACGGGGCGGGTTGGACAGACGTTTTATGCGCGTATCGATTATCAGGCCGCACGTCAATACGGCCAGCCAGAGGAAGAGACCCTGCTGTGGTGGCAAAAACAGAGCGATGAGGCGCGTCAGGAGGCCTTTGGCGGTAAAGCGCGTCCCGATGTTGTGGCGCGCGCCTTGCGGACGTTCATTGCCACCCACTGCGCCAAACCTCGCGTACCCTGGGGTAACGGCGCGATATTCGATATTGCCCTGCTGGAAAGCTGGTTCGACCGCGTTGACCCGCAAAAAGACGACCAGGGCAATGACCGCTACCCCTGGTCATTCTGGGATGTCGCCGACCTGCGCACGCTGGTACGGCTGTCAGGCATTGATGTGCGCGCCATCCCGTTTGCCGGTGAAAAGCATCATGCACTGGCGGATGCGCTGCACCAGGTCAAGATAGCGCATACCGCCTGGCAACGATTATTTCCTGATGAGGGCCAGTCTTATGCGTCAGTCACCGAATACCAGCTCACCCAATGCAAGCGAGCCTTGACCGCCCTGGGGTTATTGCCCCCAGTGTCTTTCTTCAGTGAGAGGGAGAGGCATTTACCGGGACAACATTCTCATGCGGTGAACCTTCGGAGTGATGCTCATGAAAAATCTGATTAAGATTGTGCATACGGGTAAAAATACACTCGGCTGGGATGAAGAGACCTACCGGGGCGTCCTGCTGCGCGAGACCGGTAAGCGAAGCGCCAAGGAGTGTGTACGGCCGCCGAGCTGGCGCGGGTGGTGCGCTATATGCGCAGCCAGGGCTTTACCACGTTACTCCAACAGGGCTGCAAGCCGCGTGTGGCGGCGGGACGCCAGGGTATGCTTAATAAGATTGAGGCGCTGCTCGCCAGCGCCGGGCGGCCCTGGGGCTCCCTCGATGGCATGATTGCGCGTATGCTGGGCGAAAAAAAGCCCGTAGAATGGCTCTATGATGCGCAGGTGCGCCGGCTGATGCAAATGCTGATTATGGACGCCAAACGGCACGGGAGGCTGTGATGCAACCGTCATTGCAGCCCGATTACGCCGAGGTGCAGGCATTGCTGCCAGAGTCGGTGCAGCAGATTGCCGGCCTGATAGGCTTTCCAGCCACCGAGTCGCTTATTCGCCATTTCGGCGGGGTGCCGTTTCGCATCGGCAAGGGATTGCGTGGCGCGGGGAGCGACGCATTGCCCTGCTGCAGGACGTGTTGACGCCCTCTCAGGTGGCGCTGCTGATGCGCCATTTTGGCGGCGAGGAGCTGTATATCCCCCGCTGCGACAAGGCGTGGCGCGCCTGGCGTAACCGCTGCTTTCTGGCCGAGCTGGACCGGCTGCGGGCGCAAGGGGAGTCCACCACCATGGCCCTGACGCTATTGTGCCCGCGCTATGGCATCGCCGCTACCCGCGCCCGCGAACTGGTGCGCAAGCTGCAGATTCCGACGTATCCGATCAGCTGTTCCGGCGACATCCGATCAGTTATTCCGATATTTTCCGATCACCCATTTCAGTGATATTCGTTCACGTGTTCGCTCATCTTCTGACTCGGGTTTAGTCTATTTTTCCTGTGCTGGCTACTCCTTGCTCTTTGCGTAGTGATTCGCCTTTAAGTTCCAGTCTATAGCTGGGGTGTACTAACCGATCGAGTAACGCGTCAGCTGTCGTGGGGTTTTCTATCAGTCCATACCATTTTTTCACCGGCAGTTGACTGATCAGGATGCTGCTGCTTTTGTCGTAGCGATCTTCCATCACCTCCAACAGCATCGTTGCCTGCATCGGACTTATTGATTCTAGGCCCACGTCGTCCAAGATCAGTAACTCTATTTTTTCTAACTGCTTAAGCTGTTTTAGATAGGTCCCGTCTACCTGACACTGGTGAAGATGGGCCAGCAACCGACCCACTCGCCAGTAACGCACGCTATATTGCTGCCGGCATGCCTGCTCACCAAGCGCACAACTGAGCCAGGTTTTGTCCGTACCTGTTGGCCCCGTGATGAGTATGCTTTTCTGATATTTCAGATATTGTCCCCCTAGCAGATCTCGCATCTGTTCCGGTGTCACTCCTCGGCTAGGGATATAGCGGATATCTTCCGGTTTTGCCTGCAAGCGCATTTGCGATTGCCGTCGCATACGGCATATGTAGTTGTTTTTTCTATGCAAATTTTCCGCTTCTACCATCAGCGACAACCGCTCCTCGAACCCCAGCTCCCCATAACTCCCCGGGAGTTCGCGTTGCGTCTCCAACGCCTGGACCATTGCCGACAACTTCAGCTCTCGCAGAGCCATTAACAGTGTATCCATATTTATTCTCCTTAGTGATAACTGTCCGGACCTCGGAGGTTTTCGTGAACCAGCATTGATACGCCGGCTCCGTCCTGGGTGACCTCACTTTCACGACCGTGTTTCAATACGTTGGCTATGAAAGAGCGGTTAATGCACCCTTTCTCCAACGCCAGCGCGCAGGCCTTCTCCAGTCGCGTCGTCTCATAGCGCCGTTGCAGATTGAGTAGCCCCAGCACGGAGCGGTAAGCCTGCTCCGGATGGGCTTTGCTCTTTTGGATGGACTCGACCACTTTCAGTGTGCACACACCCACCGACAGCGACCAACTGCACAGCTTTTCCGGCGTCCACTGACTCTGCCCCTTATGGTTAGCCGGCATGTGCGCCGCCTGAGTCGTGTGCCTATAGGCGTTATCGCTGCGAGGGTGCGTAGCCACGCAGACGCCCTTATGGTGGATTTGCACCAGCCGTTGGGTGGCGATGACGTCAACGCGCTCGCCAACCAGCGGATGCGGCACCGAGTACCAGTTTTTGCCGTAGTCTATGTGGTAATCAGGTCCCACTCGGGCAACGAGATACTCACTGTATTCCCATTGTGTGGGCGGTAGAGGCCCAAGAGCCGGTTTGTCCAGCTGCTCGAAGCGTTCAAAGGCGACTTTGTCCGCCGTAATGACGCATCGGGCGCAAATTCAACTCATGATTGAGTTCTCGTATCACCTGGTTGAGTTCGGCCAGCGAGTAGAACCTACGTTTACGCAACCGGGCCAAAACCCAGCGTTCTACCAGCTGCACAGTTGATTCTGCCTTCGCCTTGTCTTTCGGTTTTCTCGGGCGCGCCGGTAGCACCACTGTCTCATAGTGATTTGCCAGCGCCTGGTAGCTCTGGTTTATGACCGGCTCATAGCGGTCAGGGGTGCTGACAGCGCTGCGCAGATTATCAGGTATCATCAGCTCCGGAACCCCACCCATGAAGTGCAGGCAGCGGCTATTGGCATTGAGCCACGATGCCATGTCCTGGCCTTCGCAGGCTTCGATATACGCATAGCCTGACACGCCCATGGTAGCGACGAAGATAGCGACCTAGCGTACGCTACCGGTCGCAGGGTTGACGATAGGTACGGTGGGGCCACAGAAGTCGATGAAGAGCTTTTCGCCAGCCTTGTGTTCCATGCGCATGGAACGCTGCTGCTTCTTTTTCCAGTCACGGAACAGTGCACAAAACTGTGAGTAACCGAGGGCATCACCGCCCACGGCGGACTGATATTCCATCCAGAGCAGCTGCTTGGTCATGCCCTTGCGGCTTAACTCGGTATCGATATCAAGCCAGCTGGGTAAGGTATTGATAACTTTTCCGGATTTGCCGGGATAGAGCAGGCGGTCGAGGTCGACGGGAGACAGTTCCGCCGGCAATGGCCAGACCAGGTTAGCTACCGTGAATCGGCCGAGGATATCGTGCACGGTAGTACAGCCTATGCCGAGCGCTGCTGCGATAGTGCGATTTGAGCGACGCTGCTCGAATTTCATACGTAAGACATTAATATAGATGCACATTTCCGTTCTCGCTTTCTTCTTTTTACGTGCCATGCCATGCCCCCAGAAGCTAAAAGTCTCCAGAGTATGGCGGAACAGAAGATGAGCGATCGGACAGAATCGGAATCGCTGATCGGGCGACCGGAATCAGTGATCGGATGAAATCAGAATTAGTGATCGGGTGAAATCGGAATCGGTGATCGGATGTGACCGGAACCAGCACCCTCAAAGGCATTGTCCATTTCTGTGAGGCCGCCTGTATCGCCAGCCACACCACCTTTTTCACTGCGTCGTCGGTCGGGAACACCTTGCGCTTTTTGATGGCATGCCGGATCACGCTGTTTAACGACTCGATGGCGTTGGTCGTGTAGATCACCTTGCGGATGTCCGTTGGGTAGGCAAAGAACGTGGCCAGATTGGCCCAGTTTGCCTGCCAGCTTCGACTTATTTGCGGGTAGCGGATGTCCCAGGCACTGGAGAACGCTTCCAGCGCCTGCAAGCCGGCTTCTTCCGTAGGGGCCTGATAGATAGCTTTCAGGTCGCGGGTGACGGCCTTGTAGTCCTTCCAGGAGACGAACCGCAGGCTGTTGCGCACCATATGTACGATACACAGCTGGAGCCGCGCCTCCGGATACACCGCGTTAATAGCGTCAGGGAAACCTTTCAGCCCGCCTACGCAGGCGATAAGGATATCGTTCAGGCCGCGGTTTTTCAGCTCTGTCAGCACGTTCAGCCAGAACTTTGCGCCTTCATTTTCGGCCAGCCACATACCTAGCAACTCTTTCTGGCCTTCGATGTTGATGCCCAGCGCCAGGAACACAGATTTGTTGATGATGCGGCTGTCCTGCCGGACTTTTAGAACGATACAGTCAAGATAAACAATGGGATAGACTGCATCCAGAGGCCGGTTTTGCCATTCAACAACCTGCTCCATGACCGCATCGGTGACCTTTGAGACCAGCGCCGGCGAGACATCGGCGTCATACAGCTCTTTGAACGCGGCGGCGATCTCGCGGGTGGTCATCCCTTTGGCGTACAACGATAAAATCTGGTTATCCATCCCGGTAATCCGGGTCTGGTTCTTCTTCACCAGTTGCGGTTCAAAGGAACCGTCACGATCGCGCGGAGTACGCAGCGCCAGCGGGCCATCGCCAGTGGTAACGGTTTTTGTGGAATAGCCGTTGCGGGCGTTGGTCCCCGGTTTAGGCTGATTTTTATCGTAGCCGAGGTGATGGGTCATTTCGGCATTGAGAGCTGCTTCGACGCTGATTTTTTTCAGCAGCCGATCGAAGTGACTGAGATCTTCAGGGGTTTTGAGATTTTTGGCCAGTTCGTTAGCCAGAGCCTGCAACTGTTTTTCGTCCATAAATTAACCTGTTTTTGATGTTGGATTGAACATATCAAAATCAGGCAAATACACAAATTTCTAAACAGGCTCGTTTAGCGATGTATTTTTTCATTGACTCTTTATGTTTTTCACTCATGGACAAATCACTCATGGTTACAATAATTTACTTGCCTTCAATTTCAAATATTTTTTCTTATCACTAACTCTAATAAATGGTGATAAAATGAACCTCGGCATTGATATTTCTTTGCACGTGTCAATGAGGATTTTGATGGATTCTTCATGCAAATACTCAGGAGGCAACTTTCTTAGTTCATTTATTGCGCTACAATAGGCAATTGGCCCTTGTCTCTTTAGCGTTTGGATTTTTATTTTTTCTAAATTCATTCGTTCAGTAATCTGCTTGGTATTTAAACTATTAGTTAAATTATCTTCTCTTTTGAAATAACTATAAAAGCTGCTTTTTGAAAAGAAAACATCCTTAATTAAAGGAAGTGCTTTAAGTAAAGTGTATTCATCTTCATAATATTTTTTTCCACTATTCCAATTTTTTTTAGTAATGACGTCCGATAAAATTTACCTGCAAAATGTCCCTGAATTTTCTTTCCTTTCAAGTACATATTTATAAAATCCTTTTTCCGTACGTATTTTGGGATAGTATAATTTTTGATACAGTCTCCTTCTATTGGTGTAGCGAGTAAGTCAAAATCTTTCATCCTTAAAAAAGGAAGTATATTTTTTAAAAAAACCCCATAAACAGTATCATCACCATCAAGGATGGTAAAATATTTTCCTTGACATTGACTTAATGCATATTGTCTTACTCTTCCTATGTTCTTATACTCAACACGGAAATAGTGGATCTGCGAATATTTTATGGAATACTCTTTCCTAATTTTAGGAGAATCATCGCAAGATGAATCATCGACTAATATTATTGGCTTTGTTGAATAAATCGAACTTTTAGGTGACTGGCGGCTCTGATCACTACATTCGTTTCAACATCAGGTCCCCATGGCAAAGCAAAAGTTTAAAATTACCAACTGGCCCGCATATAACAATGCGCTCAGGCAGCGGGGGGACCTGACAGTATGGCTTGATGAGCCAGCCATTGCTGCATGGACTGAGAGTACACCACCTGAACATCGTGGCCGACCGCTTCACTACACCGATATGGCCATTACCACGGTTCTGATGATAAAGCGCGTGTTTAACCTTTCGCTCCGGGCGTTACAGGGTTTCGTTGACTCGATTTTTAAACTGATGGGGCTGTCGCTGCGCTGCCCAGATTACTCTCTGGTCAGCCGGCGAGCAAAAACCGTCGACATCAGCATAAAAACGCCAACCCGCGGCGAAATCTCACATCTGGTCATCGATGGCACCGGCCTGAAAGTCTTCGGCGAAGGCGAATGGAAAGTCAGGCAGCATGGGGCTGAGAGGCGCAGAGTATGGCGCAAGCTTCATCTGGCAGTAGATAGCGTGACACATGAAATTATCTGTGCCGATTTATCGCTAAGCGGTACGACAGATGCGCAGGCGCTGCCCGGGCTGATTAACCAAATCCACCGGAAAATCAGGGAAGCGTCGGCTGACAGTGCTTACGATACGCGTTACTGTCATGATGCTCTGCTGAGGAAAAAAATAAAGCCGCTTATCCCACCGCGAAGTGGTGCGCAATATTGGCCAGCTCGATACCATGAGCGTAACCATGCGGTGGCAAATCAGCATCTGAGCGGCAATAACGATACCTGGAAAAAGAAAGTAGGTTATCACCGGCGTTCACTGGCTGAAACGGCCATGTTCCGGTTTAAAACACTTCTGGGTGGTCATCTGAGTCTGCATGACTATGACGCGCAGGTAGGTGAGGCAATGGCAATGGTTAAAGCACTTAACCGGATCACACTGTTAGGAATGCCAAACAGCGTCCGCATCATGTAACAATCGCCCTGATAGGAAGGAAGTCGTCACAAATTTCGGATTTATTCAACAAAGCGAATATTATTTCATAATCATGTTCATCTTTCATCGCTGATAACGCGCTATCTAAACATGCAGATACGTACTTTTCAAGGTTATGAACTGCAACAACGATAGATAAGGAAATAGTCATTATGTTTACCATGTGTTAATTTCATGTAAATTTAATAGCATGTAGCTATCTACTTATATAAATCAAAATGTAAATTATAAATCAAAATTCACGAAAAAACCCTAAACATGCAAGATATTGTTTTATAAGACTTTTATCTTATGTAGATGACAATGACATATACTAAAAATACTTCAAGATGCAGTTGCCTATCCAGCAGAAGACTCGGGCAGTAAGGTCATTGTGCTTTCTCTGCCTGCATCTTCAAGTTAATTGGGATATCAGAAAGATTTAATAAATATTAGATAGCATCATAACTCTATAGATCATGATGCAAATGATCTATAGAAATCTATTTTTATGGGAATTGATTTAGTCCGGCATTGGAGAGGAAGGCGGCAATTTTTCATCCACTTTATCTGTTGGCGAACTCAGGACTATGGATGGCATTCGCTCTGGAGCAATACGCAAGCATGGATAGCCTGCTTCATTCAACATTGTTGACCTGAAATACTGATTGGGTAGCAATCGTCAGCGCAAGCGCGAGTTAATCATCTGCAATTTTGCTTGATAATTTTTTTGCAAACAATTCTGGACTGTCCAAAATAGCCATTTTTTAGGATTTAAAGGGGTCCAGAATTGTCTGCAAATTAGTCCAGAATATTTTGCATCGCTACACGACGCTGTCGTAAACGTGGGTGCGGTTGCCAAATAGCGCGTTAATGGTTTCGTGAATGCCGATATAGCCCAGCGAAATGGTGGCGCGACCGTGTTTAAAGATCTCGGCGATGTTGTCATCCGCCTTCAGGCGCACGCCACAGGCCCCTTCCATATACAGTATCGGCGCGACCCGCGCTTTCACGCCGTCCAGTCGGGCGATACGTGTCATCAACGCTTTTTTGGCCAGCCGCAGCCGCTCGTCCAGCAATGACCAGAAGCGCGCTTCGTCGCGTTCAGCCTCCAGCGCAATGCGCGGCAAATTGAGGCTGATGACGCCAAGATTATTGCGGCCATCGTGGACAAGTTGGCCATTTTCCTCATAGGCACCGAGGAAACTGCGGCAGCCCATCGGCGTTTTAAACGATCCGGTGACCTTCACCACCTGGTCATAATTGAGGATGTCGGGGTACATCCGTTTGCTGGCGCACTCCAGCGCCAGCTGTTTGATATCGTAGTTAGGATCGCTGAATTTATGATTGACGCCGTCGCGAATCGCGAACACCAACTTGGGGAACACCGCGGTTTTCCGGTTTTTACCCAGACCAGCGATGCGATTGCGCAGTATGGACTGCTGAATCAGCCGCGATTCCGCGCTAGTGCCCAGCCCGAAGCCGAAGGTGACGAACGGCGTCTGACCGTTGGCGGTGTGCAGAGTATTGACCTCATATTCCAGCGACTGGAAAGTATCGAAACACTCTTTTTCGGTACGAGCGCGGGCATAGCCTTCCGCATCCGCAATATGCCATTCACTGGCGGTGTTACGGTGCTTGTCATAACTGGCGGCGACATAGGGCGCTAGGATTTCATCTATCCGATTAATGGTGGTGCCGCCGTAAATATGGCTGGCGACCTGGGCGATAATTTGCGCGGTGACCGCGGTGGCGGTGGAGATCGAGCGCGGCGGCTCTATCTCGGCGTTGCCCATTTTAAAACCTTGGGTAAGCATGCCCTGTAAATCGATGAGCATGCAGTTGAACATGGGAAAGAACGGCGAGTAATCCAGATCGTGATAATGAATCTCGCCGCGTTCGTGGGCCAGCACCACGTCGCGCGGCAGGATGTGTTGCCGGGCGTAATGTTTGGCGACGATCCCGGCCAGCAAATCGCGCTGGGTGGGGAACACTTTGCTGTCCTTATTGGCGTTTTCGTTTAACAGCGCCATATTGCTCTGCTCCACCAGCCCGCGGATTTCCTGGTTCAACCGGCCGCGCTGCTCGCGCGCCACGTCGCGATCGTGACGGTATTCGATGTACAGCCGCGCGAGGGTTTTATAAGGACCCGCCATCAGCTGATTTTCCACCGCGTCCTGGATATCGCGGATATCCACATGGGAGCGGGACGCCATTTGCCGCGCGACCTGTGCGGCGACGGTCGCGCAATAATTCGCGTCGCCTACGCCTGCCGCCTGTGCGGCATGCAAAACCGCCTGGAAAATACGCTGTTCATCGAAATTGACCTGACATCCGTCCCATTTGATCACTACCGGTTGCACGATGTGACTCCTTGTATGCCGAGAGAGGTTAAGCGCCGCACCTGCGGGCAGCGCCTGAAAAAGACAATTGCTCATGTTGCCAACGGTCGGCTACGCCGCGGAGCGTTTACGCGCGCAAACCGCGCGTGCCGGCCAGTAATAATCCGTGATGCGACGAAGCGGCCGATTGCCGGCAGTGTGTGCGATGCATCGCATGGCACTATATGTAGTCTTTGTGATGTGATTTTGGCACAAGATGTAGAAAATCGTCGCAACGATCGCACTAAAAATTGACTTTGCGCAATAAAGTTTATGTTCGAATGAATTGCTGGTCAGCGCGATTTTTACCCGTCCGCGCGGTATCGCTTGAAATAGCTGGAAAAAGGGGAGGTAGGCGAATTTTGCCCCTTTCCCGGCAGCAAATTTGGACTTGACGGCGGTGATAAATCGGCGGTGCGCTGAGGCAACGCCACCCCCGGCACCTGGCGCAGCGGCGATGGGCGATAAAGAGAAAAGGGACCTTGTCAGCGATTAAGGCTGTGCCGCGGTGATCCTACGGCGAGGCGGCGCCGGTGGATGCTGCCGGGTGATGGCGTCGTATGCTTTGCTCATGCCCAATTTGCCCGCCACGCGCTCAAGGGAAACGCGCTTTAACAGTTCGGCGGTGATGGGGCGCTTCTCGTCGTTAAACACCATCGCGCCGAGAAGCTCGGTGAACGGCTGTGATCGCACCAATGTCATGATGAAATCCGCCTCCGATTCATGCTGACAAGGCAGGAAATAAAGGGTGTCGTCCAGCATCACGGGCTTGCCATTAATAGGCCCCACCTTCATGAAATTAAACGACTTGTAGAAGCCTGAGATGGCGACTTTCCAGGGCGCGAAGGTATAGGCGCCGACGCCAAATACCGAGAAACGCGGCTTTCCCCGATAGATAACGCTGCCCCGGGCATCGAGTCTATCCCCATGATCCATCAGGTATCGCCAGGTCTTCGGCACCGTGCCGGCGAGCGTAGCGGTATCCTCGCCGATCTCTTTCTGGGTGACGATCATGACGCGGTCCGCACGGCTCCTGCCTTTCGCCACATCGGAGCTTTTGAGCAGCGGAAAGACGATGCCGGTTTCAAGATCCACGCACTCTCCCAGGCCATTGGTCAGCAGACCGTCAACCCCCTTGGACAGCTCCATGACCTTTGAACAGTCGTGCTTCACGCCGGAGCGCCAGACGTAATGCATGTTGGTGGCAATCAGATCGCGATGGCGGAGGTACGAGTCGACATTGGAGACCAGAAACTGATCGTGAAAACCGATGGTGGACTCCGGCGCCGAGGCTTCAAGGCTGGCAAAGACATCACAGTCTTGCGAGTCATCCCCAACGGCGACCGGCAGGACAAAAAGGCAGGCTTCGACGGCGGCGCCAAAATGCTGCATGGCATCGATCTTATAGATGGCGGCTCGACCGACCGGGTCGCCTCGCCGCCACGCTTGCCGCAGCAATTTTCGCGCCACCGAGGTCTTGACGAGCATAGCTATCCAGCCTGAGCGTCCCCGAAGCCATTCCAACTGCTTGAGCAGCATCCATTCGGAAATATCGAAGTTGGCTTTGCCGGTCAGTGCGTCCAGTCCCTTATGCCCTTGGAAATTACTTTTCGAGGGCAGATTGACGCTCTGTAGCAGCCCCAGTTCGGCATTGGTGACCCAAGAGGGGTTACCCAATACTAACCATGGCCCCGGATCGCCAGACAGCACCGCGTCCCAGTCGAGGGTAAAGAAATCGCCCTGGTCCACCCGGGCGGCGCGTCCAAGACGCATCCGGGCTTCCTTCACGTATGCCGCATTGATTTCAAGGCCCAGCACATGCCGCGCCGCAGGGAAATGCGCAACGGCGGCCTCAAGGAAAGCGCCTTGGCCGCAGGTGGGCTCCACCACGGCGCCGGGGGAAATGCCGCGTCGAGTCAGGACGGCACACACAGCGCACGCCAGACCCAGCGGGGTTTGAAAATCCCCGAATTGCCAGACGTTCCGTTCTTTTTTGCCGGCCATGGTCAGCGCACCCTTTCCAGGCCGTCCACGGTACCCGCCTGTATTATCACCCGACTGTACTGGAGCCGCCATTGCAGTGCGTTTGAGATAGTGAGGTAACCTTGCAGCGGCGGTTCAGCCAAAATGGTTTCGGCAATGTTACGCGCTTCGATTTCGTCAACGGGCAAGTTTCTATCCTGGAGAAAGGCCACAATATCGTCAGCATTTCCCTCATTAGCAATAATTTGTCGCAGGCCGTGCGTCGTCTGGAAGTCGGCGGTACGGCCCTTGTCCACGAAAATCGTATGCATCATGTTCAGCCGGCCCGTACGGGCGAACGGATCGTCCACTTTCTCATAGACAAACACAATGAGGTGGTAGCTGAGACCATAGATCTTCTGACGCGCCGACTTATAGGGGCAGGAGGACTGCGGTTGGCGGATGCACGTAACCTTGATATCAACATTCAAGCTCGGCAGATCGATGCCGTTGGCCGTATTACCCGCGCCGAACCAATAACGCTCCATGAGATGGGAGGTGAATTTGTGCTCAAGATAGGTCCCGATCGCCTTGCCGTCCGTTACTCCGTATAACGCCGGCTCATCATACTTGCTCTCAATTTCGGCGAAATTGGCGGCTTCTGCCCACATATGCTCAAGTGTCAGGTCTATTTTATCGGCGAACACGGGTTTTCCATATTGTCGCATGTGCCGCTCAACCTACCACATAGCGCGCTGCCGCTCCATCTCGTTTCACGCCTTAGTCGCCTTGCGGCCCCTGGGTTGGGCTCGAGGGCAGCGTAGGTCGCAACCGTCTTCCACTGACGATCGGACGTAAGTATTCACTGCAAGACATCATTGTTTTTATTCAGGTAGTGATAACTCACGCTATCTGGTACGGCGTGAGCGGTGACCGCGTTATTATCGCGCATCGTCGATCAAGAGGCAGGCAGGTTAGTACTCCACTTTTGCCCATCCTACCTGCGCGAGCCTTCCGGCATGGGCAAAGGCGTCTTTCTTGTCATTAGTGACGATGTTGCCGGAGCCACAGCGGAGGGGGCATGATGACGCCGGCAGGCAACGCCCCGCCGGCGCTGCGCCTAGCGGCGTACGGCGATAGCTTCAATCTCGATTTTCACGTCTTTCGGCAACCGTGCGACTTCCACGCATGAGCGGGCCGGAAACGGCGCGTTATGTTCGGTGAAAAAGGCTTCATAGGTGGCGTTAATCGTCGCGAAATCGTTAAGATCTTTGACAAACACCGTTGTTTTTACGATGTCCACGACCTGTAAACCTGCCGCCTCGACGATAGCTTTGACATTCTCCAGCGACTGGCGCGCCTGATCGGCAACCGCTTCCGCTACCTGGCCGCTCTTCGGGCACACCGGGATCTGGCCGGAGGTAAGGATCATACTGCCGAGATCGACCGCCTGCACATAAGGACCAATGGCTGCGGGCGCGTTTTCCGTATTGATTATGCGGGTCATGGCTACTCCTGATGATTGAACATTAAGCGAAATAACGGTGCCGGCCAGCATAGGCCATAGGCCGGCCGCTGCGAAGAGATCAGGCGCTTTGAATCACCGCTTGGTGTTCAAATTCCTTCTCGCAATATTTGCACTGTAAGTGCACCTGCTGACCGCGGACCTTGACGCGAAAACCGGAGGCCACCGGCTCGCTGCGGCTAATACAGTTACTGTTGGGGCAGGTGAGCACACCATCTATACGCTCCGGCAATTGCAGCGTCTGTTTACGCACCACATCGTAATTATCAATACGGTTAACCGTGGCGTGCGGCGCATAGATGGCCAGCTGGTTGGCTTGTTCTTCAGTCAAAAAGACATTCTCCAGCTTGATAAGATCCTTTTTACCCTGCTGGTTGGACGGCAAATTAAGACCAATGGTAATGCGTTCATCGGTGGCGGGCAGCTTAAACAGGCTCAGCAATTTCATGCCCACCTGCGCCGGGATATGGTCGATGACCGTGCCGCGGCGTATCGCTTCGACTTGTAGTTTATTATCTTGCGTCATGGGTGATTCCCCCTTATGCGCCTGCTTTTGATCAGGCGGTTTACTCAGTATGCAGCGTCGTCGCCGGTGGTCCTGATCCCCGTCAGCCGGGCGCGGCGGCTATCGGGCCACACCGTGCCGGCGGGCTGGCGAAGGGCACGGGCGGCGCATCTCAGCCGGCGGCCTAAACCTTGCAGCCGTAGCGCACCAGACCGTAAGCGCCGCGTCAACCGCTGACCCGGCGCAGCACCAACGATACGCGCTGTTATGCTAGCCGGATGGTGTCCGGGTGTCTATCGGCAATCGCGCGCCGGACAGCATCACCCTCCGAGGGCGAGAACGCCGGCCGCCGCGCGGGACGGGCAAAAATTCCGTTACCGGCCTGCTGGAAATAATACGCATACGGCGTGCGGTCCACGTCAATGGCGATTTCATCCACTCGCGGCAGCGAATGCAAAACCTTCAGGTTAGCGCGCGCCTGTTGTAAATCGCCGGCATGCAGCACGAACGGTGCTTTCACGTTGGCATATTCCGAGGGATCCAGCCGCTCTTTCTGCACCCGGGTCATATAGAGGATATACAGCGCCGGCACCACTTCTTCAATGCTGGTGTGGAGACTGTAAGCGATTCCCTTTTCCTCCAGCATGTGCAGGATGTGGGCCGGCATCGCCAACGCCTGCGGCGCGATAAAATAGAAGCGGTTGCCGTCGAATTTGGCCAGCGCTTGAGTCAGTGAATGCACGGTACGGCCGTATTTTAGATCGCCTACCATAGCGATGCTGAGATGATCCAGACGACCCTGGGTTTCTTGAATGGTGAACAGATCCAAAAGGGTCTGGGTCGGATGCTGATTGGCGCCGTCGCCGGCGTTCAAAATCGGCACCTGTCCGGAGAATTCGGTGGCGAGCCGGGCCGCCCCTTCCTGCGGATGGCGCATCACGATGGCGTCGACATACGTGCTGATGACCGAGATGGCGTCGGCCAGCGTCTCGCCTTTTTTACCGAGCGAGGTATTGTCGGCATCGGGGAAACCGACGACCGAAGCGCCCAGCCGGTGAATAGCGGTTTCAAACGACAGGCGGGTTCGGGTCGAAGCCTCGAAAAAACAGCTGGCAATGACTTTGTGTTTCAGTAATTCCGGCTGCGGCCGGGCCTTAAGCGCGGCGGCGGTGGTTAACACCATTTCCAACTCCCCGCGGCTCAGGTCGTTAATGGAAATGAGATGCTTTTGATAAAGGGGATTCACCATCTTTCCTTCCTCCTTATAGGTGCCGGTAATGCCGTCGGGTGACGTAGGGCGAGCCGATTTGCGTCCAAAAAAAAGCCCCTCATTGAGGGGCGATAATAACAGAATATAACGGGAGCAGCCGTGGCGCCTGGTCGCCAGCGTGAAACGTATGCAGCTGAATATAAGCCAACGTGCTGATGCTGTGCATGATTCCTCCCGGCAAATTGCCCGGCATTATACGCAGGTGGTTTTCTACTTCAAGCCTAAATCTTGTCCGACGGCAACGAAAAGGAACCATTTAGTCGGCGCGGTAAAATAACTGACGGATTGCTCTCACCTTTCACCCATTTCTTATTTTACACTAAAACGACTTTTCATTTTCAGGGAACTATTATGATCACCGGTAACGTCAATCATCTTGAATTCATTCCGTATCTGCCCGCCAAATTGCGCGCCGCCATCGATTACGTCAAACGCCACATTAATGATGAGACGCCCTTGGGCAAGCATGATATCGAGGGCAATGAAGTGTTTGTTATCGTTTCCAATGATGTGACGGAACCGCGCCAGGCGCGCCGTGCCGAATATCATGCCAAATATCTTGATATCCAGATTTTGCTGCGTGGTACCGAAGCGCAATGCTACAGCACGCTGCCGGCGGGTAAACCGGATACCGACCGGCTGGAAGAAAAAGATATCGCCTTTCTGCCGTCGGGCCAGCATGAAAAACAGGTAGTGCTGCAGGCGGGGGATTTCGTGGTGTATTTCCCCGGTGAAGTGCATACGCCGCTGTGCGCGGTGGGCAAGCCGGCGAATATTCGCAAGGCGGTGATAAAAATCGACGCGGCGCGGGCGATTTAAGCGCGACGCCGACCTCCGCCGCGGCCGGCCCGAGGTGTGCTACCGCGTTACCCTTGGCGCCTCGTCGCCGTGGGCCGCGGCGCGGTTTCCCAACATCAGCTTGAGCGCAAAGGATGCCCCACTGCGTGCGGCAGTAGTGTAGCAGCAGAAACAACGACGCTGATCCGCGCTTGGCGGCGTTGTGCGCCGCCAGCAATAAAGGCAATCGCCGGATTTTGGCGGCAGTCATTCGGCGTCATAAGCGGGCGCTAATTAACCGGCTGACGGCTGCGTCAGCGTCGCCACCATGACGGCTTTGATGGTATGCAGGCGGTTTTCCACCTGATCGAACACCACGCTGTGCGCGGACTCAAATACCTCGTCGGTCACTTCCATGCCGCCCGCCAAGCCGTATTGTTCCGCCATTTGCCTGCCGAGGGTGGTTTGATCGTCATGGAACGCGGGCAGACAGTGCAAAAACTTCACCCGTGGATTGCCGGTCTGACGCAGCATGGCCATATTGACCTGATAGGCGCGCAGAAGCGTGATGCGTTCCTGCCATATGCTTTTGTCCTCGCCCATGGATACCCACACATCGGTATAGATAAAGTCCACCGTCTGCACGCCGGCGGCGATATCTTCGGTAAGGGTAATATCGCCGCCGTTTTGCTGCGCCAATCGACGACAGGTTGTCACCAGCTCTTGATCCGGCCAGCAGGCGCTCGGCGCCACCAACCGCAAATCGATACCGGTTAGCGCCGCCGCTTCCAGCAGCGTATTGCCCATGTTATTGCGCGCATCGCCGACATAGGCCAGTGACATTTGATTAAAAGTTTTTTCCGGCAAATATTCCTGCATGGTCATCAGGTCAGCCAGCAATTGGGTAGGATGGAACTCGGTCGTAAGCCCGTTCCATACCGGCACGCCGGCATGACGCGCCAGCGTTTCGACGATCCCTTGGCCATAGCCGCGGTATTGAATTCCGTCATACATACGGCCTAGTACCCGAGCGGTATCCTTTATGGATTCTTTATGGCCTATCTGGCTACCGCTCGGCCCCAAATAGGTAACGCGGGCACCCTGATCAAAGGCGGCAACTTCGAAAGAGCAGCGGGTACGGGTCGAATCTTTTTCGAAGATGAGCGCAATATTTTTACCGGCCAGGCGCGGCGTCTCGCCGCCGGCGCGCTTCTGGCGCTTCAGGTCGGCGGCCAGCATCAGTAACTGATTAATTTCAGCAGAGGTAAAATCCATTAACCTCAGCAAATTGCGTTGAACTAACTGATTCATCATCCGTTTCTTCATGAATACCCTGTCAAACAGGTTGAATTAAAATTCACTTTATATGTATTAATATTCAAATTCAAGTGCTAACAGCAAATCTTTCACCATTAAGCTGGAGCCGCACCCGTCGGTGTGTGAAAATAGCCCTCCTACAGGCCGACGTATTGAGGACAGGGGCATGGCACATTCATTTCTTGAAGAGCAACGCGAAGAGACGCGTCTAATTATTGACGAACTGCTGGAAGACGGCAGCGATCCTGAGGCGCTTTATACCATCGAACATCATCTCTCCGCGGACAATTTTGACACCCTGGAGAAAGTCGCGGTAGAGGCCTTCAAACTGGGTTACGAAGTCACCGATGCCGAAGAGCTGGAAGTGGAAGGCGGCGAAACGCTGATGTGCTGTGATGCGGTCAGTGAAGTCGCATTGCAGGCGGAGCTTATCGATGCACAGGTAGAACAGCTCTTTACCCTGGCGCAGCGCCTGGGGGTAAATTACGACGGCTGGGGCACTTATTTCGAGGATCCTGACGGAGAGGATGAAGAAGGCGATGAGTTCGATCAAGACGAAGACGACGACCCGGCGGATAGCGACGAGGTGCCCGCCACACGCCATTGATTGCCCCCCCGCCGCTGACCGCGAAGGTCGGCTGAAGGATGATGCGAATAACGGTCGTCGCCGGGACCCTGTACACGATTCTGTGTAAATGCCTTTTCTCAGAAGTGACCGTCCAGGCGGTCACCGAACTCGATAATAAAGCGGCTCATTGCCATGCGCCAGTCCCTCAAAGGCATTGTCCATTTCTGTGAGGCCGCCTGTATCGCCAGCCACACCACCTTTTTCACTGCGTCGTCGGTCGGGAACACCTTGCGCTTTTTGATGGCATGCCGGATCACGCTGTTTAACGACTCAATGGCGTTGGTCGTGTAGATCACCTTGCGGATGTCCGTTGGGTAGGCAAAGAACGTGGCCAGATTGGCCCAGTTTGCCTGCCAGCTTCGACTTATTTGCGGGTAGCGGATGTCCCAGGCACTGGAGAACGCTTCCAGCGCCTGCAAGCCGGCTTCTTCCGTAGGGGCCTGATAGATAGCTTTCAGGTCGCGGGTGACGGCCTTGTAGTCCTTCCAGGAGACGAACCGCAGGCTGTTGCGCACCATATGCACGATACACAGCTGGAGCCGCGCCTCCGGATACACCGCGTTAATAGCGTTAGGGAAACCTTTCAGCTCGTCTACGCAGGCGATAAGGATATCGTTCAGGCCGCGGTTTTTCAGCTCTGTCAGCACGTTCAGCCAAAACTTTGCGCCTTCATTTTCGGCCAGCCACATACCTAGCAACTCTTTCTGGCCTTCGATGTTGATACCCAGCGCCAGGAACACAGATTTGTTGATGATGCGGCTGTCCTGCCGGACTTTTAGAACGATACAGTCAAGATAAACAATGAGATAGACTGCATCCAGAGGCCGGTTTTGCCATTCGACAACCTGCTCCATGACCGCATCGGTGACCTTTGAGACCAGCGCCGGCGAGACATCGGCGTCATACAGCTCTTTGAACGCGGCGGTGATCTCGCGGGTGGTCATCCCTTTGGCGTACAACGATAAAATCTGGTTATCCATCCCGGTAATCCGGGTCTGGTTCTTCTTCACCAGTTGCGGTTCAAAGGAACCGTCACGATCGCGCGGAGTACGCAGCGCCAGCGGGCCATCGCCAGTGGTAACGGTTTTTGTGGAATAGCCGTTGCGGGCGTTGGTCCCCGGTTTAGGCTGATTTTTATCGTAGCCGAGGTGATGGGTCATTTCGGCATTGAGAATTGCTTCAACGCTGATTTTTTTCAGCAGCCGATCGAAGTGACTGAGATCTTCAGGGGTTTTGAGATTTTTGGCCAGTTCGTTAGCCAGAGCCTGCAACTGTTTTCGTCCATAAATTAACCTGTTTTTAATGTTGGATTGAACATATCAAAATCAGGCAAATACACAAATTTCTAAACAGGCTCGTCGCCGGCGCTATTCGCGTCCACCCAGACGGTTTATAATGTTTTCAACATGGTGACTTCACAGTCGACGTGGCCGGTATTGCCCATCGGGCCAGTGATATGGCAAAAGCCCAGCTGCTCATAGAGGGCAATAGCGCGATCCAGGGGGGGCGGTGGTTTCCAGATAACAATGGCGGAAACCCTGCTCGCGGGCAAGCATCAGCGCGCGCTGCGCCAGCTCCCACGCCACCCCCCGTTCGGGCAGGAAATACATTTTTTGCAGTTCGCAAACCTCTTCGTTTGCGCCGCTCAGCGGCGCCACGCCGCCTCCGCCCGCCAGCTGCCCGTGCAACTCAATGACCCAATAGGCGCTGCGTGGCTGGCTATAGAGCTCATAGAGATGATCGAGGTTGGGATCGGAAACGGTATAGCCTTTATCCGCCGTCAGGCCGAATTCGGCGGAAACCCGACGGATCACCTGCGCGATAGCGTTATTGTCTGCCGACGTTATTGGACGCACCCGTATGGCATCTGCAGAGGTAGTGGACATGGTCATGATCCGGATAGTCATACATAAAGGCACGATGGATTAAAAGTAATAGCACCGCAGGGCCTGGCGATGCAACTGAAACCGCCGAGGGCGCCTGGGCGATGGTCGGGGACGGCCGCCGCCTGACGGAGCGCGGTGACCGGGGAACGAATCACTCGCCGGCGATAACGTGCTTAACCGCCGGCATTAGCGTGATGACCGCTGGCGATAGTTCACTGGTAAACCTGTGCTAGCGTAACGGTCCCCGGCGATAGCACAGTTACCGACCGGGAGTCGCGCGCTTGCCAACTGACATCAGCGCGATTACAAGCCGGCGATGATCGCTTGTTGTTCGAGCAATTTTGCCCTGGATTGCTGATAGCTTTCCAGCTTCTCGCGCTCTTTCGCCACCACCGCCTCCGGCGCGTGGCCGATAAAGCCCTCGTTGCCGAGCTTGGCGGCGATACGGCCGATTTCGCCTTCGATGCGCGCCGCTTCTTTGGCCAGACGCTCCAGCTCGGCGTTTTTATCGACCAGGCCCGCCATCGGGATCAGCAGCTCGGCGCCGTCAATAAGTTGGGTGACGGAAACCGGCCCTTTATCGTCCGCCGGCAGCAGGGTAATGCTGTCAAGCCGTGCCAGGGTGAGTATAAAGCTCAAGTTTTCGTTCACCCTGCGCGCCACCGCCGGTGAAGCCTGGCTCAGCAGCACCGTCAGCGGCTTACCGGGCGCAATGTTCATTTCGGCGCGAATCGTGCGCACCGCGACGATAGCTTGCTTGATCCATTCCAGGTCGGTGAGTGCGTCGGCGTCCGCCAGCGCCGCATCATAGGCCGGAAAAGGCTGCAGCATAATAGTTTCACCCGGTTCGCCGGTGAGGGGGTTCACCCGCAGCCAGATGGTTTCGGTAATAAACGGAATGATAGGATGCGCCAGGCGCAGCAACCCTTCCAGCACGTTGACCAACGTATGGCGGGTACCGCGCAGCTCGGCGTCGCTGCCGCCGCTCATCACCGGTTTGGTCAGCTCCAGATACCAGTCGCAGAACTGGTTCCAGGTGAATTCGTACAAAATCCCGGCCGCCAAATCGAAACGGTAAGCGTCCAGCGCTTCGCGAAACGCTTTCACCGTCTGGTTAAATTCCGCCAGGATCCAGCGATCCGCCAGCGACAGCACTTGGTCCCCGCCGTTGAAACCGCAGTCTTGATCTTCGGTATTCATCAGAACAAAACGGCTGGCGTTCCACAATTTATTGCAGAAATTGCGATACCCCTCCAGGCGCTTCATGTCCCAATTGATATCGCGGCCGGTAGAGGCCAGCGCCGCCAGCGTGAAACGCAGGGCATCGGTACCGTGCGGCTCGATGCCGTTCGGAAACTGTTTTTCCGTGCGTTTGTGGATCTTATCCGCCAGCTGCGGCTGCATCATATTGCCGGTGCGCTTTTCGAGCAAATCGGCCAGCGAAATGCCGTCCACCATGTCCAGAGGGTCGATAACATTCCCTTTGGACTTGGACATCTTCTGCCCTTCTTCATCGCGGATCAGACCGGTCATATAGACGGTATTAAACGGCACCTGCGGCTTGCCGTTGTCATCCTTGATGAAATGCATGGTCAGCATGATCATGCGCGCTATCCAGAAAAAGATAATGTCAAAGCCGCTCACCACTACGCTTGTGGGATGGAACGTGCGCAGCGCGTCGGTGTTTTCCGACCAGCCAAGGGTGGAGAAGGTCCATAGTCCTGAGGAGAACCAGGTATCCAGCACGTCGTCGTCCTGGCGCAGCGGGATGTCGTCCGCCAACTGATGTTGCTGGCGCACCTCGGCCTCGCTGCGGCCCACATAGACCCGACCCTCGGCATTGTACCAGGCTGGAATGCGGTGGCCCCACCACAGCTGGCGGGAAATACACCAATCCTGAATATCCCGCATCCAGCTGAAATACATGTTCTCGTACTGCTTCGGCACGAACTGGATCTCGCCCTGTTCCACCGCTGCCACCGCCACTTTCGCCAGCGGCGCGGCGCGCACGTACCATTGATCGGTCAACATCGGCTCGATAACCACGCCGCCGCGATCGCCATACGGGACCGTGAGGTCATGGGCCTTGACCTCGACCAGCAGGCTCAGGCGGTCGAATTCCGCCACGATCGCCTTGCGGGCGGCGAAACGTTCCAGGCCACGGAAAGCCGTCGGGATATCGCCAGACAGCGCCTCGCTGGCCTCGCCGTTGGTGTCGAACACCTCGGCTTCCTGACGGATGTCGCCGTCAAAGGTCAGGATATTGATCATCGGCAGCGCATGACGCTTGCCGACCTCATAGTCGTTAAAATCATGCGCCGGCGTGATTTTGACGCAGCCGGTGCCTTTGGTCATATCCGCGTGCTCGTCGCCGACAATCGGGATACGGCGGCCGACCAGCGGCAGCATGACGAACTTTCCAATCAAATCGCGATAGCGCGGATCTTCTGGATTGACTGCCACGCCGGTGTCGCCGAGCATGGTTTCCGGCCGCGTGGTGACGACCACCAGGTAATCCAGACCGTCGGCGGTGCACACGCCGTCGGCCAGCGGGTAACGCAGGTGCCACATAGAACCCTTCGACTTGCGGTTTTCCACTTCCAGATCCGAAATCGCGGTGCGTAATTTCGGATCCCAGTTCACCAGGCGTTTGCCGCGGTAAATCAAATCGTCCTGATACAGACGCACGAAGACTTCCTTCACCGCGTTGGACAGCCCGTCGTCCATGGTGAACCGCTCGCGTTCCCAATCCACCGAATCGCCCAGCCGGCGCATCTGGTGGGTAATGGTGCCGCCGGATTGCGCTTTCCATTGCCAAATCTTGTCAATAAAGGCGTCGCGGCCGTAATCGTGGCGGGTTTTACCCTCTTCGGCGGCGATTTTGCGCTCCACCACCATCTGCGTCGCGATGCCGGCGTGATCGGTGCCCGCCTGCCACAGGGTATTTTTACCCTGCATACGCTGATAACGAATCAGGGTATCCATAATGGTCTGCTGGAAGGCATGGCCCATATGCAGGCTGCCGGTGACGTTCGGCGGCGGGATCATGATGCAGTAGCTATCCTGCCGGGTATCATTGTTCGGCTTGAAATAGCCCTGCTGCTCCCAGTGCTCGTACAGCGGCTGCTCGATATCTTTGGGATTGTATGTTTTGTCCATTATGCGTCGTTAATCACTGCGTTGGCGGCGTGGCCGTAGTCAATTGGAAGCCGACGCTGCGATACGCTTTATAACGATCGCGCGCCAGCTGTTTCAAAGCGTCTTCATCCGGGACGAAGTCTATCACTTCATGGAAAGCGGAGGCAAAATCCGCGCAGGCTGGCAGCAGGCTTATCAGCAGATCCCGCGGCGCGTTGCCGCGGCGCTGCGGCCAGCAAATTTCCACCGGCGCGCCGTAGCGCGGGCCTTCACCCGCCAGGTTATGCGGCACGAACGCATCGGGATCGCGCGCCCACAGCGCCTCGTCCAGTCTGAACGCTTGGGCATCGTCCTCACAGGCGATAAGCACCCGTTTCCCCTCCCGCCATTTACCGGCCGCCAAATCGCAGGCAAGCCGCTCCACGGCGGTCAGGCCGTCGCTGGTGGCGCGTTGGTCGAGCAAATAGAAGGTTGCGTTTTTCATGTACCGTTTTGTTAACCAGGGGATGACGGAAAAAACAACGGGCGGCAAGGGCCGCCCGTGCAAGCATACCTTTTTTGCGGTTACTCGTCACCGTTGAGTCCGGCGCGGTTGAGCAAGAATTGCGACAGCATCGCCACCGGCCGTCCCGTGGCGCCTTTGGCTTTACCGGAGCGCCAGGCGGTGCCGGCGATGTCCAGGTGCGCCCAATTATATTTGTGCGCAAAACGCGACAGGAAGCAGCCGGCGGTTATCGCGCCGCCGGGCCGGCCGCCGATGTTCGCCATATCGGCGAAATTCGACTCCAACTGCTCCTGAAAATCATCCCCCAGCGGCAAACGCCAGGCGCGGTCGCCGGCCTGCTCGGCGGCGCCGATAAGCTCATGGGCCAGCGGGTTATGATTCGACATCAGCCCGGTCAAATGATGCCCCAGGGCAATAACGCAGGCGCCGGTTAGCGTAGCGACATCGATGACCACGTCCGGGTCGAAGCGCTCGACATAGGTGAGGGCGTCGCACAGCACCAGCCGGCCCTCGGCGTCGGTATTCAACACTTCCACCGTTTGGCCGGAGAGGGTAGTCAACACATCGCCGGGCCGAAACGAGCGACCGTCCACCATGTTTTCGCAACCGGCCAACACGCCGACGATATTCAACGGCAGATTAAGCTCCACCGCCATGCGCATCACGCCATAGACCGTTGCGGCACCGCACATGTCGTATTTCATTTCATCCATGCTGTCGGCGGGCTTGATGGAAATGCCGCCTGCGTCAAAGGTCAGCCCTTTCCCCACCAGCACAATCGGCCGCGCTTCGGCGTCGGGGCTGCCTTTATACTCAATCACCGACATCAGCGATTCATTGGCCGAACCCTGACCGACCGCCAGATAGGCGTTCATGCCCAGCTCTTTCATCTGCTGTTCGCCGATGACCCGGGTCGTGGTGGTTTTGCCGTAGCCGTCGGCCAGCTGGCGCGCCTGCGAGGCCAGATAGGCCGGATTGCAAATATTGGGCGGCATGTTGCCCAAATCTTTAGCGGCTTTGATACCGGCGGCGATAGCCAGACCGTGCGCAATCGCGCGCTCGCCGCTGGTTAATTCGCGGCGCGTCGGCACATTGAACACCATTTTGCGCAACGGCCGGCGCGGCTCGGTTTTATTGCTCTTCAGCTGATCGAAGGTATAAAGCGTCTCTTTCGCCGTCTCCACCGCCAGGCGTACTTTCCAGTAGGTGTTACGCCCCTTGACGTGCAGCTCGGTCAAAAAGCACACGGCCTCCATGGAGCCAGTGTCGTTGAGCGTATTAATCGTTTTGTTGATAACCTGCTTATACTGGCGTTCATCCAGCTCGCGCTCTTTACCGCAGCCGATAAGCAGAATACGTTCGGACAACACATTCGGGACATGATGCAGCAGCAGCGTCTGCCCGACCTTGCCTTCCAGTTCACCACGGCGCAGCAGCGCGCTGATATAGCCTTCGCTGATTTTATCGAGCTGTTCGGCGATCGGGGACAGACGGCGCGGCTCAAAAACCCCGACGACGATACAGGCACTGCGTTGTTTTTCCGGGCTACCGCTTTTTACACTGAACTCCATGCACTCTCCTGAATCTTAAAGGCAAAGACGGTTGCGCGGGATAAAATAGACTTTCCCGTCATCGTCCCGCCTTTGCATTCACTCTATGTGTTAATCTGAACGACGCAAAGGACGCTATTCTGTCGACAATCAGTGCGTTCTCATGGCTCGGCCGAATGCTTAATGTTGTTATACTCTATCTAGCGATAAAGGTGGCTGTTTGATACGTATTAATGGTGGATTAGCGATGAAATTATCGATTTTCCTGCAAAAAGACAAGTTTTCACAGGCGAAATAAGCGTGATAATTACTAGATATCTGGTTCGGGAGACATTTAAAAGCCAGCTTGCCATTCTGTTCATCCTGCTGCTGATTTTTTTCTGTCAAAAGCTGGTGCGGATTTTGGGCGCGGCGGTGGATGGCGATATTCCGACAAAGCTGGTTTTATCTTTACTCGGCTTGGGCGTGCCTGAAATGGCGCAATTGATCCTTCCCCTGAGTCTCTTCCTGGGGTTGTTGATGACGCTGAGCCGTATGTACACCGAAAGCGAAATTACGGTTATGCACGCCTGCGGGCTAGGTAAAAGTGTGTTGATTCGCGCAGCGCTTGTGCTCAGCCTGATTACCGCGATAGTCGCGGCGGTGAATGTGGTATGGCTTTCGCCCTGGTCGTCGCGCCATCAGGATCTGGTGATGTCGGAAGCCAAGGCCAACCCGAGCATGGCGGCGCTGGTCGAGGGGCAATTCAAACCGGCGGAAAACGGCAATTCGGTGCTGTTCGTCGGCAACGTGAAAGATAAAGGGTTTGAACATGTGTTTCTGGCCCAGCTCAAGCCGAACGGCAATGCGCGTCCTTCCGTGGTTATCGCGGACCGTGGTCATATGACCCAGCGGCCGGACGGATCGCAATTGGTCATGCTGGATAAGAGCACCCGCTATGAGGGGACCGCGCTGCTGCGCGATTTCCGCATTACCGATTTTACACAATATCAGGCGGTTATCGGCCATCGGGCGGTGGCGGTGGACAGCACCGACGCCGAGCAGATGACGCTGCACCAGCTGTGGCGCTCGCCGGAACCGGAGGCGCGCGCTGAGTTGCACTGGCGGCTCACGCTGGTGGTGTCGGTGCTGATTATGGCGATGATGGTGGTGCCGCTATCGGTGGTCAACCCACGGCAGGGCCGGGTCCTGAGCATGCTGCCGGCGATGCTGCTGTATCTGATTTTCTTCCTGCTGCAAACCTCGCTGCGCTCCAACGGCGCCAAGGGCAAGCTTGACCCGATGTTGTGGATGTGGCTGACCAATGTGGCGTACCTGGCGCTGGCGCTGGTACTGAATTTATGGGACAGCGTACCGGCGCGCAGGCTTCGCGGGCGGCTGCATGCAAGAGGAGCGGCCTAATGTTTGGCGTATTGGACCGCTATATCGGTAAAACCATTTTCAATACCATCATGATGACCCTGTTCATGCTGGTGTCGCTGTCGGGCATTATCAAATTCGTCGAGCAGCTGCGCAAAGTGGGACAGGGGGGCTACTCGGCGCTGGGCGCGGGCCTGTTTACTTTGCTCAGCGTACCCAAGGATATCGAAATCTTCTTCCCGATGGCGGCGCTGCTGGGCGCGCTGCTGGGACTGGGTTCGCTGGCGACCCGCAGTGAACTGGTAGTGATGCAGGCATTCGGTTTCAGCCGGCTGCAGGTGGCCGGTTCGGTGATGAAAACCGCCATTCCGCTGGTGCTCTTGACCATGGCCATCGGCGAATGGGTGGCGCCGGCGGGCGAGCAAATGGCCTACAGCTACCGCACTCAGGCGATTTACGGCGGCTCCATGCTCTCAACCCAGAACGGGCTGTGGGCCAAGGACGGTAATGACTTTATTTTCATCGAGCGGGTGGTGGGCAGTGATGAGCTGGCCGGCGTCAATATTTATCATTTCGATAAGGCCGAACGGCTGCAATCGCTACGCTATGCCGCCACGGCCACCTTCAGCAACGGCAGCTGGAAATTGTCGCAGGTGGACGAATCGGATTTAACCAACGACAAGCAGATAACTGGCCGGCAAACCCTGAACGGCGAATGGAAAACCAACCTGACGCCGGATAAACTGGGAGTCGTCGCGCTGGAACCAAATTCGTTGTCTATCTCGGGGCTGTATAATTACGTCAACTACCTCAAGCAGAGCGGGCAGGAATCCAACCGTTACCAGCTAAATATGTGGAGCAAGGTTTTCTCGCCGTTCTCGGTGGCGGTGATGATGCTTATGGCGCTGTCGTTTATTTTCGGACCGCTGCGCATCGTACCTATGGGAGTACGGGTCGTCACCGGGATAAGCTTCGGTTTCTTGTTTTACGTGCTGGATCAGATCTTCGGGCCGTTGAGTCTGGTGTACAACATGCCGCCGGTATTCGGGGCCTTGCTACCCAGTATGGCGTTTCTTATCATCAGTATCGTTATGCTGTTAAGGCGCTTTGTTGAATAAATCCGAAATTTGTGACGACTTCCTCCCTATTAGGGCGATTGTTACATGATGCGGACGCTGTTTGGCATTCCTAACAGCGTGATCCGGTTAAGCGCTTTGACCATTGCCATAGCCTCACCTACCTGCGCGTCATAGTCATGCAGACTCAGATGACCACCCAGAAGTGTTTTAAACCGGAACATGGCCGTTTCAGCCGGTGAGAGCCTGTTTAGAAATTTGTGTATTTGCCTGATTTTGATGTTGGATTGAACATTTCTAAACAGGCTCATGCTCCTTCACTCCAGCGCTTATTACTGGCGTGCCATTCGCTAGCAATAGTTTCGAAAGTATAGGCTCCCGAATCCTCAGCCTGAGCTTCCTTCTGTTTCGCTTTTGGGTCGATGCCCTGCGCTATCAACTTTTTGGCTTCATCGCGCTTTGCCCTAGCCTGAGCGAGAGTCACGGTAGGCCAAACACCAAAAGCGAGGCGATCCTCTTTTTTGTCAGAGGGACGTCTATATTTCATGCGCCAGTATTTGGATCCCTTGGCCGAAACTTCAAGATACAAACCGCCGCCATCGGCCATTTTGTAGGTTTTGTCTTTTGGCTTTGCGGTCTCTACCTGTCTGGCGTTGAGCTTCATTTGGGGGGCACATTTCTAATCGAAGTTAAGATGCCCCCAATGACATACGGGTTTCAACGGACTATCTCGGACGACTCAGGACGTAAAAATCCCTGCAATCATAGATTTTTAAGGGATAATTGGACTTTCTCGGATGGTCTTGGAAGTACTACTAAATGGTGCCGAAGGCCGGACTCGAACCGGCACACCCGAAGGCGGTTGATTTTGAATCAACTGCGTCTACCGATTTCGCCACTTCGGCACTGATAGGGGTACGGATAGCGAGGTGCATTATACCGTTAACAGATCCCGGCGCAATACTAATCCGCCTCTCCGGTGCGCAACTGCTGAAAAAACGGCCTTACGGTGCATTTTGGCACCTGTTGGCTAAGGTGGGTAGGTGGGCAGGCGAAGCAACTCTTCCCCCCGCGCATCTGTTGGCTAACGCTAGCAGCCGGAGCATCCACGTTGCCCGCGTGCCTGCTAGCTAATCTGGCTGGACGCCGGTTTACATTTCTCCCGCGCTTGCTGGCTATTGCTGGCATCCCGGGCACCAATAAAACGGTCGGCCGGAAAACGTGGTCTTCTCAATTGCGTGACCACAGCGCTCGCAGGCTTTGCCTGCACGGTGAAAGGCGCGAAAGCGAAACGTGGCGCCATGGTGATCTTTAGCGCCCGGCTGGCCGCGGGTAGTGTAAGATAAGCGCAGAATGTCGAGAATAGCCTGACACAAAAGCCGTTGCTGCTCTATGTTTAAATCGCGCGGTCGATGATGCGCCGCCAGCCGCGCTTGCCATAGAATTTCCACCCGCAGATAATTGCCCAGGCCGGCAATGAAGGATTGGTCCAGCAGCAGCGCGCCAAGCTGGCGGCCGCAAAAGCGCTTGGACATCAGCCGCGCCTGCACGGTTTCCACCGTCAGTTGCAAGTCCAATGCATCTGGGCCAATGCGCAGCAAAAAGGGGTGCTCGGTAACCTCGTCAGCGCTTAACATACTGATTTCTGATGCGCTGTAGAGCAAGATGGCGGCGTTGTGATTCTCCAGCCGTACTCGCAGGTCGCGTTTCGTCACCGGCGTTTCCCCCGCTTTGACCACCCGCCAGACGCCGTACAGCTGGTTGTGGCTGTAGAGCACCAGTCCATTGGAAAACCAGGTCAGCAGCGCTTTACCCCGCGCCTCGATCTTGTCGATGGTTTGCCCGGTCAGTTGCGTCTCCCAGCGTTTCAGATGAGGAAAGGCAAACCACGCCAGGGTAATCGGTAAATGGGACATCGCCTGCATCAAGCCATCGGCTGCACGACGTATTTCCGGTCCTTCTGGCATTTTCCCCTCCCTTCAATCAGGCTGCATGCTGATGATAGCACCCGGCGGGAAAAGTCGTCTAAGCGAAACTCAAGTAAACCCGTCCCGGCATTTCCCCTGAGACTCTACCCGGCGTCGAAGGCGCGTACCGATTGTCGCTGGCGACCACGCGTGATGTAACCGTTGCGGATTGAGAAGCGCTTTGCCTAGCTGTCGCCGCCGTTCCATTAATCGATAGCGGCGGCCGAACGAAGCGCAAGGACGTGAATTACCGCCCTTACACCTGGTCGCTGCGTCGCAAGTTGGTTAAGGACGGATCGCGACAGGCTTCACATCAACTTAGCTAATACCGTTGCCACCGGCAGGAATAGTCCCAAAATGGCAGTTTACGGTAGGTTTCTCCGATATTTCGCTGCCTGGCAGGCATTGATGCGGCATACTGTGTCGATGCGCCTACAGGGTTGCGACGCTTATGAAGGTGCCGTGATCGGCTATTAATTCAGGAGCTTATTATGATGACCCCTTCCCGCCGCCTGTTATGCGCGCTGAGCGTCTGTACCGCCATGTCTTGCGGTGTGGCACAAGCGGCCAGCTGGATGGATTCTGCCGCGAACGTGGCCAACAGTTTGCAACAATCGAACGCCAACAGCGGCGGGCAAAATTCCACCGCTACCAATAATAAGGGTACCTCGTTAAGTTCGCTCGCCGGGCTGCTGAACGGCGGCGATAAGGCGTTAAGTTCCGGTTCAATGACTAATGCCGCCGGCGTGCTGCAATACTGTGTTAAAAATAATTTACTGTCCGCCGGCAGTACTTCCACGGTAAAAGATCAGCTGTTGGATAAGCTTGGCATTAACAATAACGCATCGACCACCGCCTCCGCTGTGAAAACGCAGGATTACCAGTCCGGTCTGGCGGGGATCTTGAATACCAGTCAGGGTAACACCGTGAATTTGAATGCCCTTAGCACTTCACAGCTGACTGAAAAGTTCAAAACCAAAGCCTGCGATTTGGTCCTTAAGCAGAGCAAAAACTTTATTTCCTGACGCGTGTACCGGCGGGGTGCCGCTGCACGCCCCAGCGGAAGGCATGCTAGCATGCGAGCCGGGATACTACCGCCTCACGAAGCAGACGACTTAAAGGCGCTCACCGCTGGAGAAGCATCAGCGTGCCAGCCACTCATCGCCCGCCTGGGGGAACATGAGGATGATTCAGCCATCCGCTATAAAAGAAACGTCATCATGAAGACCGAGATTCGCGTACTTGAAAAGCTTGGGGTGCTATAGCAGCCCACCGCTAAACACGCTTCAGCGCAATGGCCATTAACCGCCCGCTTTGCGCGTTGTGAAGGTGATTCAGCAGCCCAGGGCTGAAGCAGCGCCAGCGCGAGGTTCACCCTTGGGCGGGACTGGGCAACCTCTGCCCGCTGCACAGCCTCGCTTTGGGAAACCCTGGCGCTTGCCGCTACACATCCGCCAGGGGAAAATAGCCGAGCGCCTCGCAGCCCTCACCCACCCGAGGTGTGGCAATCACTTGCAGCAGGTGCAAATCGATCGCGCTCAGGGTGCCGTCATCCTCATTAGCAATCAGCAACAGCGCGTTATCGGGGCTGAAGCAACCATCCATCGGTTTATTGCCGACGCGAAAGCTGGCCAGCGGCGTGAGTTCACCGTCCAAGAGTGTCACCACCGGCTCGCCGTCGCCCACGACCGCCAACAGCGAACCGTCGTGATTAAAGCGGACGACCTGTGCGTTGTGATGGTGATCATTAAGAGGTAGCGTGCCGCGCAGCTGATGGCTGTCGCTATCGACAATATACAGCGCCGGACGGTCGGCGGCCGTGGCCACCACATAGAGATGGCGGGGCGGCGATACCGCCGATCGGTCCCGGCATGGCAATCGTATCCAGCACCTGTCCCGGCGAGACGGCGATATCCACCACGATAATACTGGCGTCCTCTTCATTTTCGGTGAACAGCTTTTTCTCCGACGGCGTAATGGTTAGGCGGTGCGTGTTGGCTGAAGGTGTAGCTATCCGCTCAACCACCCGGTCATCATCTGTGTCGATCACCACGATGGCGCGGCTATTTTCACAGCAGAGATAAAAGCGCCCATCATCGCCAATACGGCCGGTATGGGGAGATTGCAACGGGCTGATGTCGATAAAACTCCGTAGGGTGCGCCGCGCCAGGTCGATGACGGCGATTTTGTGTCCTGGATGCGGATTGTCTCCATGCACGCCGTCGCCGTACAAGGGAACGTAGGCCTTCATTTTCGCTGCCGCAATCACCAACTCGTGCGGACGGGGCGGAAAGCCGTTCAGCCTTTGCTGTACAACATAGCTGTCAGCATCGAGGAACAGAACGTTTGAGCCTTGCTTGTCAACGGCAATCAGGCCATAGGCGTTGGCGAGTGTGGTCATAGTCGCTCTCCCTTCTCAGCTATCTTTACCCTAAGAATAGTTCATCATGCAAGGTTTGGCGCCGACGCAGACAGCGTTTACACTGGGAGCTGTGTCGACAGTCGCTATGGTAATAGCGTAAGTAGCGGCGGCGGCACCGTCAGCAACATGCGCTGCGGCTCGGGCAGCGAAACAATCATAGGTCATCAGAAAGAGTCTGGTGGAAAGGGTGCGCCCCCGCCTGCGAGAGGGGCCTTTCATTAATTTATTCACAAATTAATAATATATTTACTAGCATTAAAATGGCCCTGCGGCGGGAGGATTTAATTTATGTCATGTGCATTAAAATAAATAACCTACTATTTACCCGAGGACAATAACATTATTCCCCACAGGTCAAAAAGGAGGACAAGCCAGTAATAGCGCCCGCTGCGGGGGGATTGGCTGGCAAAGCGATAACTCTGGACCAGAGGGGAAGGTTAATTTAATGTTGTCATAATTAAAAAATCAAAGATAGAATCATTAGTTACCAAAAGCAGTTAACTATCGCGCCCAATGTTATTTTCGTTCACGACCTTGTCAAGGACGTTTAATGACTTGGATTCCTTAATATTCGTTCACTAACGAATATCGGCTTTGTTGAATAAATCGAACTTTTAGGTGACTGGCGGCTCTGATCACTACATTCGTTTCAACATCAGGTCCCCATGGCAAAGCAAAAGTTTAAAATCACCAACTGGCCCGCATACAACAATGCGCTCAGGCAGCGGGGGGACCTGACAGTATGGCTTGATGAGTCAGCCATTGCTGCATAGACTGAGAGTA
This sequence comes from Candidatus Sodalis pierantonius str. SOPE, assembly GCF_000517405.1. Taxonomy (NCBI): domain Bacteria; kingdom Pseudomonadati; phylum Pseudomonadota; class Gammaproteobacteria; order Enterobacterales; family Bruguierivoracaceae; genus Sodalis; species Candidatus Sodalis pierantonii. The sequence goes on from NZ_CP006568.1 coordinate 2,240,470, forward strand.
CACCACCTGAACATCGTGGCCGGCCGCTTCACTACACTGATATGGCCATTACCATGGTTCTGATGATAAAGCGCGTGTTTAACCTTTCGCTCCGGGCGTTACAGGGTTTCGTTGACGCGATTTTTAAACTGATGGAGCTGTCGCTGCGCTGCCCAGATTACTCTCTGGTCAGCCGGCGAGCAAAAACCGTCGACATCAGCATAAAAACGCCAACCCGCGGCGAAATCTCACACCTGGTCATCGATGGCACCGGCCTGAAAATCTTCGGCGAAGGCGAATGGAAAGTCAGGTAGCATGGGGCTGAGAGGCGCAGAGTATGGCACAAGCTTCATCTGGCAGTAGATAGCGCGACACATGAAATTATCTGTGCCGATTTATCGCTAAGCGGTACGACAGATGCGCAGGCGCTGCCCGGGCTGATTAACCAAACCCACCGGAAAATCAGGGAAGCATCGGCTGACAGTGCTTACGATACGCGTTACTGTCATGATGCTCTGCTGAGGAAAAAAATAAAGCCGCTTATCCCACCGCGAAGTGGTGCGCAATATTGGCCAGCTCGATACCATGAGCGTAACCATGCGGTGGCAAATCAGCATCTGAGCGGCAATAACGATACCTGGAAAAAGAAAGTAGGTTATCACCGGCGTTCACTGGCTGAAACGGCCATGTTCCGGTTTAAAACACTTCTGGGTGGTCATCTGAGTCTGCATGACTATGACGCGCAGGTAGGTGAGGCTATGGTCAAAGCGCTTAACCGGATCACGCTGTTAGGAATGCCAAACAGCGTCCGCATCATGTAACAATCGCCCTGATAGGGAGGAAGTCGTCACAAATTTCGGATTTATTCAACAAAGCACTGTTAAGGCGTCGATGACGCGGTAATTATTCCCTGGTGAGGCGCTGTTGGGTAATACCGTCAGCGTCGTTTTTTATTGCCGCGGCTTTCATTTTGGACCCTAATGCTGTGTCATGCCGACAGCGGAAAATTATTTCATGCTGTCAATAAACATGCCTTTGGTCAAATCCCGCAACCATTTATGGCAGGGTGAATGATTATGTTTTGAATGCCATGCCTGGATAATACTGCGCTTACCCAGATCGAAATCGGCGCTGAAGAATTCCACCGCCACATTCAATTTTTTCATTGTGGTGACGGCTTTGTTGAATAAATCGAACTTTTAGGTGACTGGCGGCTCTGATCACTACATTCGTTTCAACATCAGGTCCCCATGGCAAAGCAAAAGTTTAAAATCACCAACTGGCCCGCATATAACAATGCGCTCAGGCAGCGGGGGGACCTGACAGTATGGCTTGATGAGTCAGCCATTGCTGCATGGACTGAGAGTACACCACCTGAACATCGTGGCCGGCCGCTTCACTACACCGATATGGCCATTACCACGGTTCTGATGATAAAGCGCGTGTTTAACCTTTCGCTCCGGGCGTTACAGGGTTTCGTTGACTCGATTTTTAAACTGATGGGGCTGTCGCTGCGCTGCCCAGATTACTCTCTGGTCAGCCGGCGAGCAAAAACCGTCGACATCAGCATAAAAACGCCAACCCGCGGCGAAATCTCACACCTGGTCATCGATGGCACCGGCCTGAAAGTCTTCGGCGAAGGCGAATGGAAAGTCAGGCAGCATGGGGCTGAGAGACGCAGAGTATGGCGCAAGCTTCATCTGGCAGTAGATAGCGTGACACATGAAATTATCTGTGCCGATTTATCGCTAAGCGGTACGACAGATGCGCAGGCGCTGCCCGGGCTGATTAACCAAACCCACCGGAAAATCAGGGAAGCGTCGGCTGACAGTGCTTACGATACGCGTTACTGTCATGATGCTCTGCTGAGGAAAAAAATAAAGCCGCTTATCCCACCGCGAAGTGGTGCACAATATTGGCCAGCTCGATACCATGAGCGTAACCATGCGGTGGCAAATCAGCATCTGAGGGGCTTTGTTGAATAAATCGAACTTTTAGGTGACTGGCGGCTATGATCACTACATTCGTTTCAACATCAGGTCCCCATGGCAAAGCAAAAGTTTAAAATTACCAACTGGCCCGCATATAACAATGCGCTCAGGCAGCGGGGGGACCTGACAGTATGGCTTGATGAGTCAGCCATTGCTGCATGGACTGAGAGTACACCACCTGAACATCGTGGCCGGCCGCTTCACTACACCGATATGGCCATTACCACGGTTCTGATGATAAAGCGCGTGTTTAACCTTTCGCTCCGGGCGTTACAGGGTTTCGTTGACTCGATTTTTAAACTGATGGGGCTGTCGCTGTGCTGCCCAGATTACTCTCTGGTCAGCCGGCGAGCAAAAACCGTCGACATCAGCATAAAAACCGCTTTGTTGAATAAATCCGAAATTTGTGACGACTTCCTCCCTATCAGGGCGATTGTTACATGATGCGGACGCTGTTTGGCATTCCTAACAACGTGATCCGGTTAAGCGCTTTGACCATTGCCATAGCCTCACCTACCTGCGCGTCATAGTCATGCAGACTCAGATGACCACCCAGAAGTATTTTAAACCGGAACATGGCCGTTTCAGCCAGTGAACGCCGGTGATAACCTACTTTCTTTTTCCAGGTATCGTTATTGCCGCTCAGATGCTGATTTGCCACCGCATGGTTACGCTCATGGTATCGAGCTGGCCAATATTGCGCACCACTTCGCGGTGGGATAAGCGGCTTTATTTTTTTCCTCAGCAGAGCATCATGACAGTAACGCGTATCGTAAGCACTGTCAGCCGACGCTTCCCTGATTTTCCGGTGGGTTTGGTTAATCAGCCCGGGCAGCGCCTGCGCATCTGTCGTACCGCTTAGCGATAAATCGGCACAGATAATTTCATGTGTCGCGCTATCTACTGCCAGATGAAGCTTGCGCCATACTCTGCGCCTCTCAGCCCCATGCTGCCTGACTTTCCATTCGCCTTCGCCGAAGATTTTCAGGCCGGTGCCATCGATGACCAGGTGTGAGATTTCGCCGCGGGTTGGCGTTTTTATGCTGATGTCGACGGTTTTTGCTCGCCGGCTGACCAGAGAGTAATCTGGGCAGCGCAGCGACAGCCCCATCAGTTTAAAAATCGAGTCAACGAAACCCTGTAACGCCCGGAGCGAAAGGTTAAACACGCGCTTTATCATCAGAACCGTGGTAATGGCCATATCGGTGTAGTGAAGCGGCCGGCCACGATGTTCAGGTGGTGTACTCTCAGTCCATGCAGCAATGGCTGACTCATCAAGCCATACTGTCAGGTCCCCCCGCTGCCTGAGCGCATTGTTATATGCGGGCCAGTTGGTGATTTTAAACTTTTGCTTTGCCATGGGGACCTGATGTTGAAACGAATGTAGTGATCAGAGCCGCCAGTCACCTAAAAGTTCGATTTATTCAACAAAGCCCCTTGATAAGGTTACTTGCCGGGACTTCGAGTGTTTGTTGCTGACTTTGATTGCGCGCGTTCGGACCGGCAAACATATCTCCCTGACCGCCGGTGAGCCATTCCAGACGGACGCCCGTATCCGCCAGGCATTTGACCACTAAATCAGAAGGGTATAAATCTTTTTTATAGCGCATTGAAAGATTGCTGGCCGTGATACCGAGATGCTTACAATACTCAATTTTAGGAGCCTGTTTAGAAATTTGTGTATTTGCCTGATTTTGATATGTTCAATCCAACATCAAAAACAGGTTAATTTATGGACGAAAAACAGTTGCAGGCTCTGGCTAACGAACTGGCCAAAAATCTCAAAACCCCTGAAGATCTCAGTCACTTCGATCGGCTGCTGAAAAAAATTAGCGTCGAAGCAGCTCTCAATGCCGAAATGACCCATCACCTCGGCTACGATAAAAATCAGCCTAAACCGGGGACCAACGCCCGCAACGGCTATTCCACAAAAACCGTTACCACTGGCGATGGCCCGCTGGCGCTGCGTACTCCGCGCGATCGTGACGGTTCCTTTGAACCGCAACTGGTGAAGAAGAACCAGACCCGGATTACCGGGATGGATAACCAGATTTTATCGTTGTACGCCAAAGGGATGACCACCCGCGAGATCGCCGCCGCGTTCAAAGAGCTGTATGACGTCGATGTCTCGCCGGCGCTGGTCTTAAAGGTCACCGATGCGGTCATGGAGCAGGTTGTCGAATGGCAAAACCGGCCTCTGGATGCAGTCTATCCCATTGTTTATCTTGACTGTATCGTTCTAAAAGTCCGGCAGGACAGCCGCATCATCAACAAATCTGTGTTCCTGGCGCTGGGCATCAACATCGAAGGCCAGAAAGAGTTGCTAGGTATGTGGCTGGCCGAAAATGAAGGCGCAAAGTTCTGGCTGAACGTGCTGACAGAGCTGAAAAACCGCGGCCTGAACGATATCCTTATCGCCTGCGTAGACGGGCTGAAAGGTTTCCCTGACGCTATTAACGCGGTGTATCCGGAGGCGCGGCTCCAGCTGTGTATCGTACATATGGTGCGCAACAGCCTGCGGTTCGTCTCCTGGAAGGACTACAAGGCCGTCACACGCGACCTGAAAGCTATCTATCAGGCCCCTACGGAAGAAGCCGGCTTGCAGGCGCTGGAAGCGTTCTCCAGTGCCTGGGACATCCGCTACCCGCAAATAAGTCGAAGCTGGCAGGCAAACTGGGCCAATCTGGCCACGTTCTTTGCCTACCCAACGGACATCCGCAAGGTGATCTACACGACCAACGCCATCGAGTCGTTAAACAGCGTGATCCGGCATGCCATCAAAAAGCGCAAGGTGTTCCCGACCGACGACGCAGTGAAAAAGGTGGTGTGGCTGACGATACAGGCGGCCTCACAGAAATGGACAATGCCTTTGAGGGACTGGCGCATGGCAATGAGCCGCTTTATTACCGAGTTCGGTGACCGCCTGGACGGTCACTTCTGAGAAAAGGCATTTACACAGAATCGTGTACAGGGTCGGGTCTGGGTTACGAGGCGTTACAGCGGATCCGGCGTGTCAGGACGGGTTGCCGGGGCGGTCGCCTGCTTATCCGCGGCGTGGCCGCCGGCGGCACCATGATCGTCGAACCGATAATCTGGCCGTTGCCAGTCGCTGACCGGCAGCGGCGAAGGCGTATAGGCCGGCGCTGGCGCTTTGGTCATCGGCGCGCTGGCATGATGCTTGAAGCGCATTGCGGGGGTGTCTGGCGATACCGGCAACGGACGTCCTTCCTGCGTCAGCGGCGGGCTGACGGGCGGCGGCATATGACGGGCGGCGTCTTCAGCCGCAGCGGATGGCGTTGGCTGCGCGGTGCCGACATTCTGACCGTCCGCGGCCGGAACGACCGGGGGCAATGCAGCGCCGAGGAACGGCTCGGAGACGGCGACGGCGTCCGCATTGGCTGTGTCGTCAGGGCGTGACGCATCGTGCGTCTCAGGCGGCGTAACGTCCTGCGCCGAGTTGACCGGACGTTCGTCGTCATGGGACGCGACCGGCTGCGACGGTGATGCCAAATCGGCGGAACGCTCCTCTTCGTGAACCGTGACTGGCTGCGACGCCGGCACCGAATCGGCATGACGTTCTTCATCGCGTTGTTCAAGCGACAGCGGTGCGGTTTCGGCGTTGGGGGTGGCCGGTGCGGCAATAGGCTGTGCTGGCGCTTGCGATACATCGTCGCCATCATCAGCCGTTGGCGTCACGGCGCTGCCGGCAGCCGGTTCGGCCCGCTCGATCTGCCGCTGCGCCATCGGCTGCTCGCCTGGGGCGATCACCGGCGGTACGTCATCAGCGGCAGCTTCCTGCGCAGGTGACGGTATCAGCGTTGACGGCGGCAGCTGTTGGCTGTTCAGCGCCTCGCTGACCGTCGCGGCTGCGGCTTCGCCCGCCGGCGTAACGGCAAACGCCGCCTGTTTCTGACCCACGGTGGCATCGGTACCCGCGGCCACATCGGCGCCGGCGTCATGTTCCGGTTGCTCAATGGGGGTGACGGGATAGCTCACCCAGACTTTACCCGAGGCCATTTCCGGCGACACTACCGCGCTAGTAAGCGGTACCGGCGATGAGAGCGGATAACGTTCGTCACGGTAGCGGCGACGGCGTTGACCGCTGACGCGCAGATGACGGGGTGAACGGCGGGAACGGCGCGGCAAGCCCGCCTCGTTGCCGTTACGTCCGCCGTCGGCATTGCCGGCCTCGAGCGCGACATCATTTTCACTTTGCAAACCGCCGATATCGTCATCTTGGCTTTCCACCGCCGCATTGAAGGCGGCCGTAGCGCTTTCCGCCGCGTCTGATGTCGGCGCTGCCCGATCGCCGACGCGGATTTTGCGGTTCAGCGCGCGACGCTGGCGGCGCGGCTGGGCCTGAATCGGTTTATCTTCCTCGCTGGCGGTGTCGTCTGGCGCTATCTCGGCCGGCAGCGTTTTCAACTCCTGCTCGGCGACTTGCGCTTTCGGCTCCTGCTGACGGCGCCGTTGGCGATCCTGGCGGGGTTCACGGCGCGATTGTTGCACCTGCCCTTCCTGCTGAGTCTCGCCAATCATCTCGCCCTCGGTCTCCGTCTCGGTGACGGCCTGGGGACGCTTGCGGCGCGTATCGTCGCGACCTTCGCGCGGCTGACGGCTTTCCTGACCGGCGCGGGTCGACTCGTTATTGTGCTCGCGTCGGCCACTCGGTTGACGGCGTTGACCGCGGCGATCCTGACGGCGCGGCGTTTCCGTTTCGGGCGGCATCTCAACGACAACCGCTTCGGCGGCGTTGGTTTCCGTCTGCTGCGCCGGCGTACCGATGAGGGATTTGAAGCCGGCGACCAGGCGGCCGAACAAGCCGCGGGAAGCGCCCGCGGCCTTTACCGCGGCGGCAGGCGCTGCCTGCACCACGGTTTCAGCGGCGGCGGGTTTCTCGCTGGCCAGCGGCGGATCGGGCATGACAAAGGCCGCCAGCGCCGGCTGCTCGGGGCGCTTGCGCTCTGCGGCGGGCTCCTCCGACGGCTGGATCATTTCCACTTCGTGCAATTGTGGCAGCAGATAGCTCAGCGTCGGGGCCTCTTCGCCTTTGCGCACGCGCAACACCGCATAATGCGGGGTCTGCATTTGATCGTTCGGGACGATAATCGCCCGTACGCCGCCTTGACGTTTCTCGATGGCGTTGACGGCTTCGCGCTTCTCGTTTAACAAATAGGAGGCGATGGGAACCGGCACAATGGCATGAACTTCGAGAGTATTCTCTTTCAGCGCTTCTTCTTCGATAAGCCGCAGTATGGAAAGGGAAAGGGATTCGTTATCACGGATGGTGCCGGTGCCGCCGCAGCGGGGGCAGACGTGATGGCTCGATTCACCCAGTGACGGACTCAGGCGCTGACGGGAGAGCTCCAGCAGACCGAAGCGGGAGATGCGGCCTATTTGAATACGGGCACGATCCTGGCGCACCGACTCGCGTAGGCAATTTTCCACTTCCCGCTGATGGCGCACCGGCGTCATATCGATGAAGTCGATAACGATCAGACCGCCCAGGTCGCGCAGACGCAGCTGACGGGCGATTTCGTCGGCCGCTTCAAGGTTGGTATTGAAAGCGGTTTCTTCAATATCGCCGCCGCGGGTTGAACGTGCGGAGTTGATATCAATAGCGGTAAGCGCCTCGGTGGTGTCGATGACAATGGAACCGCCGGAGGGCAATCGCACTTCACGCTGAAATGCGGATTCAATCTGTGATTCGATCTGGTAGTGGCTGAACAGGGGGATTTCACCGCTGTAAAGTTTAATCTTACTGGTAAAATCCGGGCGGCCAAGCGACGCGATATGCTCCTTCGCTAGATCCAGCACTTTGGGATTATCGATCAGGATTTCGCCAATATCGGGCCGTAAATAATCGCGGAAAGCGCGGACGATAACATTACTTTCCTGGTGAATCAAAAACGGCGCCGGGCGCCCTTCGGCGGCCTTCTTTATCGCTTGCCAGTGTTTGAGGCGAAAGGCAAGATCCCATTGCAGCGCATCGGCCGATTTGCCGACGCCGGCGGTGCGGACGATAAGCCCCATACCGTCAGGTAGTTCAAGGGAGGACAGCGCTTCTTTCAGCTCGGTGCGGTCGTCGCCTTCGATACGGCGCGAAATCCCGCCCGCGCGCGGATTGTTCGGCATCAGCACCAGATAGCTGCCGGCCAGGCTGATAAAGGTGGTCAGCGCCGCGCCTTTATTACCCCGTTCCTCTTTGTCCACCTGCACGATGACTTCCTGACCTTCACGCAGCACATCCTTGATATTGGGTCTGCCATGGGAAGAATATTGAGGAGGAAAGTACTCGCGGGAAATTTCTTTAAGAGGAAGGAAACCGTGGCGCTCGGCGCCATAATCCACAAACGCCGCTTCCAGGCTGGGTTCAATACGGGTGATTTTACCCTTGTAGATATTGGCTTTTTTTTGCTCATGCCCGGGGCTCTCAATATCTAGGTCATACAGCCGCTGGCCATCTACCAGAGCAACGCGCAACTCCTCCTGTTGAGTTGCGTTAATTAACATTCTTTTCATCGTAACTTACTCATTTTTTATGCATTGGCATCAGAGCTGCGGGCAAAAAACCGCATGGCCGGGTAATCACCGACGACCCCGTGACTTGGCGCAAAGCCGTCAACCTCACGGTTGTCGCTTGCTAAGGGGCGCATTATTTCGGTAGCCTGTTTCCCATAACGGAAAAGAGCACTTTTACAGGGGAATAACGTCTGATGGTTATTGCCAGAACGGATTCCTTTTGCCGACCAAGCTGCAATCCGCAGCCCGCTAACTGCCCGAATTAGCCATTACGTCTTACGCCATTGCCGCGTTTAGGCTAAACCAGACAAATTCAAAATTCCTCGATTACTCGTCCTAGACGCGAAAGCGTGGAAAGTAAATGCATTATTCCACTGCTGACACGCATATAGCAAGACAACTTTAGCCATCGATGACAAGTTTCAGACCCATCCTGATGGCTTCTCACAGAATAGCGTAACGAGGCCACCGGACCAGAAAAAACCTTTTACCGATGAAACCACAGTTAAGCACATAAAAAGAAGTGGCGCTATGGTATCGGTATATTTAGAATCCCGGCCCATGAATGAGAATAATCCCGGCGTACATTTTATCACCATCACCGCAGACGAAGCCGGTCAGCGGATAGACAATTTTTTGCGTACGCACCTCAAAGGGGTGCCGAAAAGCATGATTTACCGCATCGTGCGTAAAGGTGAAGTACGCGTCAATAAAAAAAGGGTAAAACCGGAATACAAACTGCAAAATGATGATGAAGTGCGTATTCCACCGGTACGACGGTCGGATGACGAGCAGGCGCCTGTTTCCGCCGGGATCGATAAAGTCGCCGTGTTAAATGACGCCGTGCTTTATGAAGACGATTATCTGCTGATCCTGAATAAACCGGCCGGCACGGCCGTACATGGCGGCAGCGGTCTGAGTTTTGGCGTTATTGAAGGCCTGCGCGCCCTGCGCCCCGATGCGCGCTTTCTGGAATTGGTTCACCGCCTTGATCGGGACACCTCCGGCGTGCTGTTGGTGGCCAAGAAACGTTCGGCGCTGCGCGCGCTGCATGAGCAATTGCGCGCCAAGGGGATGCAAAAGGACTATCTGGCGCTGGTGTGCGGTCAGTGGCAGTCCCACGTTAAAACGGTCGCGGCGCCGCTGCTGAAGAATATCCTCGCCAGCGGCGAGCGCATCGTGCGGGTAAACAGCGAGGGAAAACCGTCGGAAACCCGTTTCAAGGTGGAAGAGCGGTTTACGCTGGCCACGCTGGTCAGGGCGAGTCCAATCACCGGGCGCACCCATCAGATTCGGGTTCATGCCCAACATGCCGGCCATCCCATTGCGTTTGACGATCGCTACGGCGACGGCGCGTTCGATCAGCAACTAACAGTGTGCGGCCTGAATCGCCTGTTTTTGCATGCTGCCGCGCTGCGCTTTGATCATCCCGGCAGCGGCGAAACGCTGCGGATAGAAGCGCCGCTGGATGCGCCGCTGCGCCAATGCCTGCTGTATCTGCGCGCCCATCATAAATAGCCGTTTCGGGCGCGCGCCCGCTGTTAACGGTTACGCCCGCAGCGGATTCACCCCCTCCCGGCGCAACATGTCGGCTAGTGTCAGCAGCAGCAGCCCGATCAAGGTATTGGGATCGCGGCCTTCCAGCGCCTCGAACAGCGCGATCCCCAAGCCTTCGCACTGAAAACTGCCCGCACACTGCAAAGGTTGTTCCAAACGCACATAGCCGGCGATTTCCGCGTCCTCCAGCGTCCGAAAATGGACGACAAAGGGCTCCATACACATCTGTAGCCGCCCGCTGGCGCTGTTATGCAGTGCCAGACCGGTGTAGAACGTTACCGCTTTACCGGAAGCGCGGGTGAGCTGCGCAATGGCATTCGCTTCCGTTAACGGCTTGCCCGTGATCTGGCCCGCTAACACGTAGCACTGATCGGAACCGATTATCAGGTGGTGGGGATATCTGTCGGCCAGCGCCTGCGCTTTCGCGCTGGCCAGACGTTGCACCATTTACGCCGCCGTTTCGCCGGCGAGCGGGGTTTCATCGATATCTGGCGCCAGGTAATCAAACGGTATTTTCAGTTTCTCCAGCAGCGTGCGGCGGTAAGGGGAAGAGGAGGCCAACACAATTTTATTCATGACACTGTTACCCGCACTATGGCGAAAATGACTGCAGCATTTTAAACTGTCCGGCGTCAATAATGCGAATATGGGGGAAAAGCGGTGCAAAACACCCTTTTTCTTTGACTCCCGCCCGTTACAAAGTTAATATGCGCGCCCTATGCAAAATGTAAAATTACCCTTGACCATTGATGCGGTACGCACCGCTCAGAAACGCCTGGACTACGCTGGAGCCTATGCGCCTGAGCGGGTAACGCGTGTTGCCGAATCCGTGGTGAGTGTGGAGAGTGATGTCGAGGCCGCGTTGTCGTTCGCAATCGATAACCAGCGCCTGGCGGTGATTAGCGGCCACGCGGACGTAGAGGTGACTCTGCGCTGCCAGCGTTGCAACCAGCCGTTTGCGCATCAGGTTCACACGACATTCAGTTTCAGTCCGGTCGTCAGCGACGAGCAGGCTGAGGCGTTGCCGGAAGCGTATGAGGCGGTCTACGTCGATGAATTTGGCGAGATGGATTTGTTGGCAATGATTGAAGATGAAATTATTCTCTCTTTGCCTATCGCGCCGGTGCATGATCCTGAACACTGTGAAGTGTCCGCAACGGAACAGGTATTTGGTAAACTACCCGCCGAGGCGGAAAAACCTAATCCATTTTCCGTATTAGCCAGTTTAAAGCATAAGTAATCGAGGAGTAAGGTCCATGGCCGTACAACAAAATAAACCCACCCGTTCCAAACGTGGTATGCGCCGTTCTCACGACGAGCTGACCACCTCCACTGTATCAGTGGACAACGCTTCCGGTGAAACCCACCTGCGTCACCACATCACCGCCGACGGTTTCTACCGCGGTCGTAAAGTTATCGCCAAGTAATTCCCAAGGCGATACATTGAGACGTCTAACCCTTGCGTTAGATGCAATGGGCGGTGACTTTGGTACCGCCGTGACGGTGCCTGCAGCATTGCAGGCACTGGTCTCATATCCGCAACTTGAACTGCTGCTCGTCGGCAATCCCGCAGCGATTAATCCTTTACTGGTAAAAACCGATTCCGTTCTGCGCGAGCGATTGACGGTCATACCCGCTGAATCGGTTATTACCAGTGACGCCAAACCGTCGCAGGCCATACGGGCCAGCCGCGGGACATCCATGCGCGTTGCGCTGGAGCTTATCAAGGACGGCCGCGCCCAGGCCTGCGTCAGCGCCGGCAATACCGGCGCGCTGATGGGGCTGGCGAAGCTGGTGCTAAAACCCCTTGACGGTATTGAGCGGCCGGCGCTGATGGTGGTTTTGCCCCATCAAAAGCAGGGCAAAACGGTGGTGTTGGATTTGGGCGCCAACGTCGCCTGCGATGGTTCGATGCTGGCGCAATTCGCCGTCATGGGCGCGGTGATGGCGGAGCACATCGTGGGGGTGAATAACCCGCGCGTAGCGCTTTTGAATATCGGTGAGGAAGAAACCAAGGGCCTCGACCCTATTCAGCACGCGGCGGCACTGTTACGAGATGTTCCGTCAATCAATTATATAGGCTATCTTGAAGCCAATGAATTATTGACGGGAAAAACCGATGTCCTGGTCTGTGACGGTTTTGTTGGTAACGTCACATTAAAGACCATGGAAGGGGTGATAAGAGTTTTTCTGTCATTGCTGAAATCCTCTGGGGAAAGCGGCAGGCAGGGTTGGCTGATGCAATGGGTCAAGCGCTGGATGAAACGTCGCCTGATTCGTCAATTCGGGCAACTGAATCCCGACCAATATAATGGCGCTTGCCTGATAGGTTTGCGAGGCACCGTAATTAAAAGTCACGGTGCGGCAAATCAGCGCGCGTTTACCGCCGCTATCGAACAGGCAATGCAAGCGGTGGAGCGGCAGATCCCGGAGCGGATTGCCGCACGCCTGGATACGGTACTACCCAAGAGTGATTAAGCGTACATGTTTACTAAGATTCTCGGCACCGGGAGCTGTCTTCCGGCGCAAATCCGGTCCAACGCCGACCTGGAAAAAATGGTGGACACTTCGGATGAGTGGATTGTCACCCGAACCGGCATCCGCGAACGCCGCATCGCCAGTGCCGATGAAACTGTCTCCAGTATGGGGCGTCATGCCGCTGAACTAGCGCTGAATATGGCCGGCATCGAGGCGGAGAAAGTCGGCATGGTGATTGTCGCCACCACCTCGTCCAGCCACGCTTTTCCCAGTTCAGCCTGTCAGATTCAGCGCGACCTGGGGATCAACGACTGCATCGCTTTCGATATGGCGGCGGCCTGCGCCGGTTTTGCCTATGCGCTCGGGGTGGCGGACACCTATATCAAAAACGGCGCGGTCGAGTATGCGCTGGTGGTAGGGTCCGATACGTTAAGCCATACCCTGGACCCCGAGGATCGCGGTACGTTGATTCTGTTCGGTGACGGGGCGGGCACGGTGGTACTCGGACGCTCGGCGACACCGGGCATCATTTCCACGCATCTGCACGCCGATGGCCGCTATGGCGATCTGCTGACGCTTCCGTATCATAATCGCCTGGATCCCGCCGCTTCCGCTTACCTGACGATGTCGGGTAACGATGTGTTCAAGGTGGCGGTCACCGAACTGGCGCATATCGTTGATGAAACGCTCAGCGCCAACGCGCTCGATCGCAGCGAGCTGGACTGGCTGGTGCCGCATCAGGCCAACCTGCGCATCATTACCGCCACCGCCAAACGCCTGGGAATGGGCATGGAAAAAGTGGTGGTCACACTGGATAGGCACGGCAATACCTCCGCCGCTTCGGTGCCGCTGGCGCTCGATGAAGCGGTGCGCGACGGTCGCATTCAGCCGGGACAGCTGGTGCTGCTTGAAGCCTTTGGTGGCGGTTTCACCTGGGGTTCGGTGCTGTTACGGTTTTAATCTACAGGAAGCATAATAATGACTGTTTTTGCCATGGTATTTCCAGGACAGGGCTCCCAGACGGTGGAGATGCTGGCGGAGCTGGCGGTAGATCACGCGGTGGTCGAGGCGACGTTCGCCAAAGCTTCCGCCGCTCTGGGCTATGATTTGTGGCAGCGGGTGCAGCAAGGCCCGGCTGAAGAGCTGAACAAAACCTGGCAGACCCAGCCGGCATTATTGGCGTCATCTGTTGCCCTGTGGCGCGTCTGGCAGCAGCAGGGCGGACGAGCGCCGGCGCTGCTGGCTGGCCACAGTTTGGGCGAGTATTCGGCGCTGGTTTGCGCCGGCAGTCTGGATTTCACCGCGGCAATTGCGCTGGTGGCGCTGCGCGGCAAACTAATGCAGGAAGCGGTACCGGCCGGTAGCGGCGCAATGTCCGCTATCATCGGGCTGGACAACGATGCTATCGCCGCCGCCTGTGAGCGGGCGGCTCAGGGGCAAGTGGTTTCGCCGGTGAATTTCAATTCGCCGGGTCAGGTGGTTATCGCCGGGCATAAGGAGGCGGTGGAACGGGCCGGCGTATTCTGTAAGGAAGCCGGGGCCAAGCGCGCGTTGCCGTTGCCGGTCAGCGTGCCGTCCCATTGTGCCCTGATGAAGCCCGCCGCGGAAAAACTGGCGCAGGCGTTGGAAGCGGTAACATTTGTCGCACCGCAGATCCCGGTGATCAATAACGTTGATGTACGCGCGGAGCAGGATCCGGCGGCCATCCGTCAAGCATTGGTGCGCCAGCTTTATAGCCCGGTGTGCTGGACTGAAACCGTGGAGTACCTTGCGGCCCAGGGCGTAGAGGTGTTGTTGGAAGTCGGCCCGGGCAAGGTGCTTACCGGACTGACCAAACGTATAGTCGGCACCCTGTCGGGCGCGGCGGTGAACGATCCTGCCTCGCTGGCCGCAGCGATTGAACTTTAACATTGGGGTTACAGATGAGCTTTGAAGGTAAAATTGCGCTGGTGACCGGCGCTAGCCGGGGTATTGGCCGCGCGATAGCGGAAACGCTCGCGGCGCGTGGTGCGACTGTGATTGGTACCGCTACCACTGAATCGAGCGCGGCCGCTATCAGCGCCTATCTGGGCGACAGCGGTAAAGGAATGGAATTGGATGTTTCCAGTAACGATTCCATCGAGGCTTTTTTAGAGAAAATGCGCGCGAAATTTGGCGACGCGGATATTTTAGTGAATAATGCGGGCATTACGCGTGATAATCTGCTGATGCGCATGAAAGAAGACGAATGGCAGTCTATTCTTGATACTAATCTGACGTCCGTATTCCGCATGTCGAAAGCGGTAATGCGGGCCATGATGAAAAAGCGCTACGGCAGAATTATTACAATCGGTTCTGTTGTTGGCGCCATGGGCAATGCGGGACAAGCCAATTATGCCGCCGCCAAGGCGGGGTTAATTGGCTTTAGTAAATCGCTGGCGCGTGAAGTCGCCTCGCGCGGCATTACGGTCAACGTGGTGGCGCCGGGATTTATCGCGACAGATATGACCGAAGCGTTGACAGATGAGCACCGTGCGGGCATTTTGTCCCAGATTCCGGCAAATCGTCTCGGCTATCCGAAAGAAATCGCCAGTGCTGTCGCTTTTTTCGCCTCTGAGGAGGCAGCATATATTACCGGCGAAACGATACATGTCAATGGCGGCATGTATATGCTGTAAAAAGCACGAAAATCATTTGCGTTATTTGTGGTAAAAACCGCAAAATAGCATAAAATCGTGGTTCGACCAGCCGGGATTGAGTTGCATCTTTTTCAACATTTTATACACTACGAAAACCATCGCGTAAGCGAGTTTTGATAGGAAATTTAAGAGTATGAGCACTATCGAAGAAAGCGTTAAGGCAATCATCGCTGAGCAACTGGGCGTTAAGAAAGAAGAAGTCGTAAATAATGCTTCTTTCGTTGACGACCTCGGCGCTGACTCTCTTGACACCGTTGAGCTGGTAATGGCGCTGGAAGAAGAGTTCGATACCGAAATTCCGGACGAAGAAGCTGAGAAAATCACTACTGTTCAGGCAGCAATTGATTTTATTCAGGCAAGCCAGCAGTAAGCGAACATCCCTAGGCGGTCACTCGACCGCCTAAGTTTTTAGTCCCACAGTAAACTATTTTCCCTCCCTGGAGGACAAACGTGTCTAAGCGTCGAGTAGTTGTGACCGGACTTGGCATGTTGTCTCCTGTCGGCAATACCGTAGAATCTACGTGGAGCGCGCTCCTTGCCGGACAGAGTGGCATCGGCCTGATCGACCATTTTGATACTACTGCCTATGCAACACGTTTTGCAGGCTTAGTTAAAAATTTTAATTCTGAAGATTATCTGTCGCGCAAAGAAGCCCGCAAGATGGATGCCTTCATCCAGTATGGCGTCGCCGCCGGCCTTCAGGCAATGCAGGACTCCGGCCTGGTGGTAACCGAAGAAAACGCCGATCGTATCGGCGCGGCCATCGGTTCGGGTATCGGCGGCCTGGGGCTGATTGAAGAGAACCACAGCGCCCTGGTGAACGGCGGACCGCGCAAAATCAGTCCGTTCTTCGTGCCCTCGACCATTGTCAATATGGTGGTAGGCCATTTGTCCATCATGTGTGGCCTGCGCGGGCCGAGCATCTCCATTGCCACCGCCTGTACCACCGGCGTGCATAATATCGGCCATGCGGCGCGCATTATCGCTTATGACGACGCGGACGTGATGCTGGCGGGGGGCGCCGAGAAAGGCAGCACGCCGCTGGGCGTCGGCGGTTTTGGCGCGGCGCGGGCGCTGTCGACCCGCAACGACGATCCCCAGGCCGCAAGCCGTCCTTGGGATCGCGACCGCGACGGTTTCGTTCTTGGCGACGGCGCGGGCGTGATGGTGCTGGAGGAGTATGAGCATGCCAAACGGCGCGGCGCGAAAATCTACGCCGGAGTGGTCGGATTTGGCATGAGCAGCGATGCGTACCACATGACCTCGCCGCCGGATGACGGCGCCGGCGCCGCGCGATCGATGATCAATGCGCTACGCGATACGGGCATAACGCCGGCGCAGGTGGCCTATATCAATGCGCACGGTACTTCGACGCCCACCGGCGATAAAGCCGAAACCCAGGCGGTGAAAGCGGTATTCGCCGAATCCGCCGGCAAAGTGATGGTGAGCTCCACGAAGTCGATGACGGGGCATCTGCTGGGGGCGGCCGGCGCTATCGAAGCAATCTTCAGCGTGTTGGCGTTACGCGATCAGGCGATTCCACCGACCATTAACCTGGATAATCCCGACGAAGGTTGCGACCTGGACTATGTGCCGAAAGAAGCGCGTCAGGTCAAGGGGATGGATTACACCTTGTGCAACTCGTTCGGCTTCGGCGGGACCAACGGCTCGCTGGTGTTCCGCGCGATTTAATCGTAGCATGTTGCTTAATGGCCCGTTATCGGGCCATTTTTTTTTAGTCTTCCGCGACCGGCCCAGAGGAGGTGAAATGTATTGGATCAACGGTATCCCGCAGGCACAATTGCCGCTCACCGATCGCACCGTACATTTCGGCGATGGTTTCTTCACCACCGCCCGGTTGCTTGATGGAGACATTCCTCTACTGACGTGGCATCTCGAACGGCTGGCGCAGGCGGGGCAGCGGTTACTGTTCGCGCCATTCGATGTCGACGCCCTGCGTCGTGAAATGCTGGCGGCGGCACACGGCGGCGGCGATGGCGTGATCAAAGCGCTGATAAGCCGCGGCAGCGGCGGCAGGGGCTATAGCTTTCGCGGCTGCGACGCGCCGCAGCGCATCGTTGCGCGCACCCCTGCGCCGGCGCAGTATCCCCGCTGGCGCCAGGAAGGCGTGCGGCTTAGCCTAAGCTCGGTGCGCCTGGCGCGTAATTCGCTGCTGGCGGGTATCAAGCACAATAACCGTTTGGAGCAGGTGCTCGTGCGCGCCCACCTGGACCGCGACGGCGCGGACGAGGCGCTGGTGCTGGACACCGAGGGTGTTGTGGTGGAGTGTTGCAGCGCCAATCTTTTCTGGCGCCAAGGGCGAGAGGTGTTCACGCCCGCGCTGCGTTATGCCGGCGTCGCCGGCGTGATGCGTCGCCATGTCATGTCGCTGCTGCCGGCGCTGGGCTACTCGCTGGAGGAAGTGAGCGTCGGGCCCGACGCCCTGACCACGGCGGATGAGGTGTTTATCACCAACGCCCTGTTGCCGGTGGTGCCGGTGCAGGCGATAGACACCCGGCAGTATGCCGACAGAACGCTCTACTTGCAGCTTAGCCCGCTGTGTTGACCGACGCCGGACGTGAGGTCGTTATGTTGATTTTTGGCCGGTGTGCGACCGGCCTGTTGGTTTGGAAGGGAACGTGAACTTATCGATGAAAAAGAAAAGGCTTCTCATCATCCTGCCGCTGGTGCTGGTAGCGCTGGCCGTCGGCTGCCTGTTGCGGATCAAACATTTTGCCGCTGAGCCATTGATCCTCAAGCAGGAAACAATTTTTACCTTGCCGGCCGGAACCGGTCGCGACGGTCTGCAACAGTTGCTGCGTCGACAGCATTTGGCGCGACATCTCGGCTGGCTGCCGTGGCTGATGGAGCTGGAGCCATCGTTGGCGCCGGTCAAGGCCGGCACCTATCGGCTGAAGCCGGGAATGACGGTGCGCGATCTGCTGCAACTGCTGGTCAGCGGCAAAGAGGCGCAGTTTTCCATCCGTTTTATTGAAGGATCAACGCTGAAAGAGTGGCTGGGCATTCTCGGACGGGCGCCGTATATGAAACACGATCTGCAGGGCGCCACCGCGCAGACGCTGGGCGCGAAACTCGGTGAGGCGGCGGATAGCGTGCTGGAGGGGCAGTTTTATCCCGACACCTATCTTTATACCGCCAATACTCCCGAAAGCGCGATTCTCAAGCGCGCGCGCCAGCGCATGAATACTACCCTGGCGCAGATCTGGCAGGGACGGGCCGAGGGCCTGCCGTACAAGACGCAGCAGGCGCTGTTGACCATGGCATCCATCGTTGAGAAAGAGACCGGGGTGAAAGAGGAGCGCGCGCGCGTTGCGTCGGTGTTTATTAACCGGCTGCGTATCGGCATGAAACTGCAAACCGACCCGACGGTTATCTACGGTATGGGCGAAAATTATCGCGGCAGTATTACGCGGCAGAATTTAACGATGCCGACGCCGTATAATACCTATATCATTACCGGGCTGCCGCCGACGCCGATTGCGATGCCCGGCCAGGCTTCACTGGAGGCGGCTGCGCACCCAGTGAAAAGCGTCTACCTCTATTTCGTCGCCGACGGGAGCGGTGGTCATGTGTTTACCACCAATTTGGCGAGCCATAACCAGGCGGTACAGCACTATCGCCAGCGGCAGAACGCAAAGGAAAATCATGAACAGTAAATTCATCGTGATCGAGGGGCTGGAAGGCGCCGGCAAAACCAGCGCGATTGCCGAGGTGGTCGACGTTCTGCGTCAGCAGGGGATTCGCGATGTGGTATTTACCCGCGAACCGGGCGGTACGCCGCTGGCGGAGGCGCTGCGCACGCTGATTAAAGACGGCGTGGGCGATGAGCCCGTCACCGACCGTGCGGAATTGCTGATGCTTTATGCCGCGCGGGTACAGCTGGTGGAAGGGGTTATCAAGCCGGCGCTGGCCCGGGGCGCCTGGGTGGTGGGCGACCGCCACGATCTCTCGTCCCAGGCCTATCAGGGCGGCGGACGCGGCATGGATACGCGCCTGTTGCAAACGCTGCGCGATGCGGTACTGGGCGAGTTCCGCCCCGACCTGACGCTGTATCTGGACATTCCGCCGGCGCTGGGTCTGGCCCGCGCCCGCGCCCGCGGCGAGCTGGATCGGATCGAAGTGGAGTCGCTGGCGTTTTTCGAGCGCACCCGCGCCCGTTATCAGGCGCTGGCGGCGGACGCGCGTATCGTGACCATTGACGCCAGCCAGCCGCTCGCCGCGGTGAGCGCCGCGATCCACGCCCGCCTGACGCAATGGCTACGCGCGCAGGTGCCGTCGCCATGAAATGGTATCCCTGGCTCAACGCCCCCTACCGACAAATCCTGTCTCGTTATCAGCAGGGGCGCGGGCATCACGCCCTGCTGCTGCATAGCCAGCCCGGCAACGGCGAGGCGTCGCTGTGCTACGCCCTCAGCCGCTGGCTCATGTGCCGGCAGCCGGACGGTAGCAAAAGCTGCGGGGTCTGTCACAGCTGCCGGCTGATGATGGCCGGCAATCATCCCGACTTTTATCAACCGGAGCCGGAAAAGGGGCGACAGACTCTGGGGGTGGACAGTATCCGCGCCATTATCGATAGCGTCTATGGCCGCGCCCGCCAGGGGGGTGTGAAAGTGGTCTGGCTGCCCCACGCCGAGCAACTCACCGAGCAGGCGGCCAACGCATTGTTGAAAACCCTGGAAGAGCCGCCGGAGGACACCTATTTTCTGCTGGTCTGTGAAACGCCGGCGCGTCTGTTGCCCACGCTGAGAAGCCGATGCCTCTATTGGCCACTGCCGGCCCCGAATGAGGCGCTGGGCCTGCGCTGGTTACGACAGGCGGGTTTTGACGACTCACTGTCCGCTTGCACCGCGCTGCGCCTGTGCGCTAACGCGCCGCTGGCGGCGGAAGCGTTACTTCAGCCGGCGCGCTGGCAGGCGCGGCTGGCGCTGTGCGAGGCGTTGCAGGATGCGCTGACCAACGGCGATTTTCTGGCGCTGTTGCCGGCGCTGTATCGGGATAAAGACGACGATCCGCTGCATTGGCTGCTTAGCCTGCTGACCGATGCGTTGAAGTGGCAGCAGGGCGCGCAGGAATTTCTGGTCAACGCCGACAGGACGTCGCTGGTTACCGCGCTGGCGGCGCGCTGGCCGGCCGGCGTACTGCACGCGCAGTGGCAACAGTGGTTGCTATGTTTGCGCCAGTGCCAGGAGATAAGCGGCGTTAATCGCGAATTATTGCTGACCCACCATTTGCTTAATTGGAAGCAGGGCGTTGCCCATACCTATGCTTCCCAGTGATCTAGGATAAGGTTGAACTATGTTTTTAGTGGATTCCCATTGCCATCTTGATGGCCTGGATTACCAAGCGCTGCATCGGGATGTGGCGGATGTCGCGGCCAAGGCGCGCGCGCGCGACGTGAAACTGATGCTGGCGGTCTGTACCACATTGCCGGGCTTTCACGCCATGACGGCTATGATCGGCCGTCGCGATGATGTGCTGTTTTCCTGCGGTATCCATCCCCTGAATCTTGATGAACCTTACGATTTCGCCGAGCTGCGGCGTCTGGCGGCGGGTGAGGGCGTGGTGGCGCTCGGCGAAACTGGTCTGGATTACTATTACCAGCAGGATAACAAGGCGCAGCAGCAGGCGGTGTTCCGCGAACATATTCGCGTGGGACGCGCGCTGAATAAACCGGTCATCGTACATACGCGCAGCGCCCGTGAAGACACCCTGGCCATCTTGCGCGAGGAGCAGGCCAGTGATTGCGGCGGCGTGCTTCACTGCTTTACCGAAGATCAGGCGACCGCCAAGGCGTTACTGGATATGGGTTTCTACATCTCTTTCTCCGGTATTGTCACTTTCCGCAATGCAGAAGCGCTGCGCGAGGCGGCGCGCTATGTTCCTCTCGACCTCCTTCTGGTGGAGACGGATTCCCCCTACCTGGCCCCGGTACCTTATCGCGGCAAGGAAAACCAGCCGGCTTATGTGCGCGATGTGGCGGAGTTTATGGCGGCGCTGAAGGGCGTCTCTCTGACGCAATTGGCTGCCGCCACCACCGATAATTTCAGCCGCCTGTTTCACGTGGAGATGCAGCGCTACCTCGACGCCAACTGATGTAAGTCAATATCATCATTATTATACTCGAAATAAACTTCAAATAGTGTTACTCTTACGTTACGCGATTGCGGGCGCGCGGGCCAGGCAGATGATGTACGGCTGCCCGCCGCTGTTTCCATGCCCGCTGTGTTGTGACCGTTTTTCCTAAGCCAGGCGGGAAACGCTGACGCGGGCGGCGCGCGCTCTTCTTCAAGATGACAACGCCGATAAAGCCCGCGCCCTTTTTTATGCAAGGCGGCGACGCCAATTAACAGAAACCGCCGCCGGTCTGACCTGGCGTGGACTTTGATGCAGCAGTATTTTTGAGTCAGGGGTAAAAACACCATGTTACAAAATATATTCGCCCACCTGCAGAAAATCGGCAAGTCGCTGATGCTGCCGGTTTCCGTCTTGCCCGTTGCCGGTATTTTGCTGGGGGTGGGTTCCGCGGCGTTCAGCTGGCTGCCGGCGGTGGTCTCCGACGTCATGGCGGAGGCGGGGGGCTCGGTTTTTGCCAATATGCCGCTGATATTCGCGGTCGGCGTGGCGCTGGGGTTTACTCATAACGACGGCGTGGCGGCGTTGGCGGCGGTGGTGGCGTACGGGATTATGGTCAAAACTATCGCCGTGGTCGCGCCGCTCATTTTGCATCTCTCTGCCGGCGACGTTGTCGCCAAACATCTGGCGGATACGGGGGTTCTGGGTGGCACTATCGCCGGCGCCATCGCCGCGTCGATGTTTAACCGCTTCTACCGTATCACGCTGCCGGAATATTTAGGTTTCTTCGCCGGTAAGCGCTTCGTACCGATTATCTCCGGCCTGCTGGCGATTGTGTTCGGCGTGGTGCTGTCGTTTATTTGGCCGCCGATTGGCGCCGCTATCCAGGAGTTCTCACACTGGGCCGCCTATCAGAATCCGATGGTGGCATTCGGTATTTACGGGGTGGTGGAGCGGGCGTTGGTACCGTTTGGCCTGCACCACATCTGGAATGTACCCTTCCAGATGCTGGTGGGGGAATTCTCCAACGCCGCCGGTCAAGTCTTTCATGGCGATATTCCACGCTATATGGCGGGGGATCCTACCGCGGGCAAGCTATCGGGTGGTTTCCTGTTTAAAATGTACGGTCTGCCCGCCGCCGCTATCGCCATTTGGCACGCCGCCCGGCCGGAAAACCGCGCCCGGGTCGGCGGTATGATGATTTCCGCCGCGCTGACCGCCTTTTTGACCGGTATCACCGAGCCTATCGAATTTTCCTTTATGTTCGTGGCGCCGCTGCTGTATGTCATTCATGCCATATTGGCGGGGCTGGCGTTTCCGCTGTGTATTCTGCTCGGCATGCGTGACGGCACCAGTTTCTCTCATGGGCTGATTGATTTTGTGGTGCTAAGCGGCAACAGCAGTCGCATCTGGCTGTTCCCCCTGGTGGGCATCGCCTATGGTCTGGTGTATTACAGCCTGTTCCGTCTGCTGATCGTCAAGCTGAATTTAAATACGCCGGGGCGCGATGTCGCGGCCGTCGAGGCGCTGTCAACGGGCGGCAGTGAACGGGCCGCGGCGCTGGTGGCGGCGTTTGGCGGCAAAACCAACATCACCAGTCTTGACGCCTGTATCACCCGGCTGCGCATCAGCGTGGCGGATGTGGCGAAAGTCGATCAGACCAGACTGAAGCAGCTGGGTGCCCGCGGTGTGGTAGTGGTGGGTGCCGGCGTACAGGCGATTTTCGGTACCCAATCCGATAATTTGAAAACCGAAATGGATGACTACCTGCGTCAAACGGTATGACCGCCCCCTGGCTGGTGGGGCGGGCATGGCGCGCGGTGTGCTTACGCGGGGCATGCAGGCGGTGACGTGTCACTCTGTCCGCGGTGAAGCGCAGTGGGTCACCGCGTTAGCGCGGCGGCAGATTTTATGCGACGCAGGGAGGCATGACCTTTATTGCCGACCACAGCCAGGAAACCGGCCATGCGGATGTGTTTTTTGCCCTTTCACACGCGGCGGATAATGAACCGCTGAACTACGAAAATTCCCGCCGATCCATCTGGAAAATGAGTCAACACTCATGAAAAAACGTCAATCCCGCCGTCAGGCGGCGCGCAACAGTGGCAAGGTCGCCGTCAGCCGTCAGCGGAACATGAGCATGATCAAGACCGGCACCCTGGGCAATCCTGAACCGGTACTGACCACAGGTACTGATTACCGCGATATCTGGTACGACAACGCGGTCGATCACTATTCACTGCCCATTGACCGGCTGGCGCTGGCGCAGCTGGTAAACCTCAACGGCCAGCACGGAGGGGTGCTCTATGCCCGGCGCAATATGGTGGCCGCCGATTATCGGTGCGGCGGCCTGAGCCACGAGCAGCTGAAGGCCGGCATGTTTGATTACCTGACCTTTGGCGATCTGGCCATCCTGAAAGTGCGCAACGGCTGGGGCGAAGTGATCGCCCTGGCTCCGCTGCCCTAGCTCTATCTGCGTCTGCGCAAAAGCGGCGAATTCCTGATATTGCAACAGGGCGAGCCGCTAGTTTACACCCGCCAGAAGACGTCATTTTTCTGCAACAGTACGATCCGCAGCAGCAGATTTACGGTCTGCCGGACTATATCGGCGGGATCCACTCGGCGCTACTTAACAGCGAGGCCACTATTTTTCGGCGTCTCTACTACCATAACGGCGCGCATACGGGCGGCATCATTTACACCAATGATCCGAACCTCAGTCCTGAAATGGAAGAGCAAATCATGGAATGCGTTGAGCAGGGAAAAGGGGTCGGAAATTTTAAAACGCTGTTTGTCAGTATTCCGAAGGGCGATCCCGAGGGCATCAAATTTATTCCTATCGGCGATATCAGCGCCAAGGATGAGTTCAGCAATATCAAGAATATCAGCGCTCAGGATGTGTTAACCGCACACCGCTACCCGGCCGGGCTGGCGGGGATTATTCCCAGCAATGCCGCGGGCCTCGGCGACCCGGTCAAGGCGCGGGAAACCTACCGGCAGGACGAGGTGATCCCGCTTCAGCGCATACTACGGGATGCCGTCAATCATGACCCTGAGATCCCCGCGCATTTGCACCTGATGTTTGGTGAAGAGGCGGCAAAAACCGATACGGAAACGGCATAAAAAATGGTATAATTCAGTGTCTTTTACAGTTTTTGGTGAGATGAACATGCGCGTCATGAAACCCCGCTGCAAGGTCTGTGGCGCACCGGCCATCATAAAAAAAATCGTTCATCATCATCCCGAACTGGATACGCTGTATTGTGCCTGTAATGACATGGAGTGCGGGCATACCTTTGTGCTCAATATCACCTTTTCCCACACACTGAGTCCCAGTGCCAAAACTGCCGACAAGCTGTTTAAAGCCGTGGTTGACGGCATGAATCCGCAACAGAGACAAATGGTGATGGAATTTCTTCAACAACCCACCGCTTGAACTGAGAATGGCATGCCCAAAACGACGCTCCATTATTTTTTATTCATCTCGATTAATGCTTGCTTGATTTTGTCAAGAGATTTTTTCGGCGTATAAACGACCGGCTTGCTTCCACCACCACCTGACTTCAGCAAGAGGCCAGCCTCAAATAATTTTTCAAGGTTTTGCCTGGCCGCACTTTCAGAGATCCCGGCTTTCTTAGAAAAATCAGACACCAAAAAACGCGACTCAGGATCAATAATAATTTCATTAAAAATCATTATTTGAATATCAGATAGACGCGAAAGGAAGCCATGATTAAAAAGCCAGCTATTAAATTCTCTCAACTTTAATGATGATTCTCTTACATGCTCCAGCGTTTCATTTACCGCGCGTTCAAATATTCTGCATTGATAATCAACAAAATAAGTGACATCCAGATGATCGGTTTCAGTTTTCAAGTAAGCCTCACCGTACTGTATCGGTGCAACCTTTAATAATTTTGATATGGAAACATATTTAAGCAATTCATAACCGTGCCGAAAAAGCTGCCAGTAACATAGTGCTCTGGCCACACGTCCATTTCCATCAAAAAAAGGATGAATGTACCCTAATGAAAAATGCATAATGCATGCTTTTATTACAGGGTGAATATAATGACTCGGTTTTACGTTTTCCTCATGTTGGATATTGATCCAATTCACAAAACTCCTCAATAATTCCGGTAACAAAGCAGCTGAAGGAGGAACATGGATGATCTCGTCATCACGTCCCGCGACATAAACAGAATCATCGTCTCTGAGAGTGCCAGGACTGTATTTATCGTCGTCAATCCCTTTGCATGCGGTTGCATGAAACTGCAATAATAATGGCAACGTCATGTCTTCATGGTGACTCTCCCATGTCAGTTGCATCAAACGATGATTGCCCAATATCATCTGTTCGCCTTCACTGCGTGGTTCGCGCTTTTCCTCAAGCATTTGTTTCGCTACTGTCCGGTCCGGGTTGTCGAAGCGCCTTCAAGCTGGCTTGATGCAATACCTTTATCATGGGCAAACATGTGTAAAAATTACATCGATGCACTGACTTCCCGCGTTAATTCAGTTAGGGCGGCGCGAGTACAACGCCGATCAATGAGCGAGCAGGTTTTTTGCATACCCGGAAGTAGCATCAACAGCGGAACCGTGCCCGACCCCGTACCCAAGGCGGCAGATAACCCTTGAATAGGGCGTCTGGCATGCTCTCGGGCTAAGTTAATGAGTGACCAGATAGCCCGCCTTTTTTCTTCATTATCTGTTTTGTTACAAATATCATCCCAGTGCACATAACGCCCCTTATCATCCACAGGCGAGAGATAGTCGCTCATGACATCATCGAAACTGCACCTCAATATGCGCTGGCAGGGAAGGATTGCTTTTATCAGCGTGGTGCTGTGTGGGGCTTTTTTCATATCTCCCTCTTCTCTCTCATATATCTGGAAATATGTTAGCAATATAACACCGCTTATGTCCATTTATGGCATTCTTTTCCCCCGCCACGTAATAACATTCTTCCTCCGGCACACCTGGCCGTACAGTTAAAGAGGCTTTGTTGAATAAATCGAACTTTTAGGTGACTGGCGGCTCTGATCACTACATTCGTTTCAACATCAGGTCTCCATGGCAAAGCAAAAGTTTAAAATCACCAACTGGCCCGCATATAACAATGCGCTCAGGCAGCGGGGGGACCTGACAGTATGGCTTGATGAGTCAGCCATTGCTGCATGGACTGAGAGTACACCACCTGAACATCGTGGCCGGCCGCTTCACTACACCGATATGGCCATTACCACGGTTCTGATGAGGCTTTGTTGAATAAATCGAACTTTTAGGTGACTGGCGGCTCTGATCACTACATTCGTTTCAACATCAGGTCCCCATGGCAAAGCAAAAGTTTAAAATCACCAACTGGCCCGCATATAACAATGCGCTCAGGCAGCGGGGGGACCTGACAGTATGGCTTGATGAGTCAGCCATTGCTGCATGGACTGAGAGTACACCACCTGAACATCGTGGCCGGCCGCTTCACTACACCGATATGGCCATTACCACGGTTCTGATGATAAAGCGCGTGTTTAACCTTTCGCTCCGGGCGTTACAGGGTTTCGTTGACTCGATTTTTAAACTGATGGGGCTGTCGCTGCGCTGCCCAGATTACTCTCTGGTCAGCCGGCGAGCAAAAACCGTCGACATCAGCATAAAAACGCCAACCCGCGGCGAAATCTCACACCTGGTCATCGATGGCACCGGCCTGAAAATCTTCGGCGAAGGCGAATGGAAAGTCAGGCAGCATGGGGCTGAGAGGCGCAGAGTATGGCGCAAGCTTCATCTGGCAGTAGATAGCGCGACACATGAAATTATCTGTGCCGATTTATCGCTAAGCGGTACGACAGATGCGCAGGCGCTGCCCGGGCTGATTAACCAAACCCACCGGAAAATCAGGGAAGCGTCGGCTGACAGTGCTTACGATACGCGTTACTGTCATGATGCTCTGCTGAGGAAAAAAATAAAGCCGCTTATCCCACCGCGAAGTGGTGCGCAATATTGGCCAGCTCGATACCATGAGCGTAACCATGCGGTGGCAAATCAGCATCTGAGCGGCAATAACGATACCTGGAAAAAGAAAGTAGGTTATCACCGGCGTTCACTGGCTGAAACGGCCATGTTCCGGTTTAAAATACTTCTGGGTGGTCATCTGAGTCTGCATGACTATGACGCGCAGGTAGGTGAGGCTATGGCAATGGTCAAAGCGCTTAACCGGATCACGTTGTTAGGAATGCCAAACAGCGTCCGCATCATGTAACAATCGCCCTGATAGGGAGGAAGTCGTCACAAATTTCGGATTTATTCAACAAAGCGTTCTGATGATAAAGCGCGTGTTTAACCTTTCGCTCCGGGCGTTACAGGGTTTCGTTGACTCGATTTTTAAACTGATGGGGCTGTCGCTGCGCTGCCCAGATTACTCTCTGGTCAGCCGGCGAGCAAAAACCGTCGACATCAGCATAAAAACGCCAACCCGCGGCGAAATCTCACACCTGGTCATCGATGGCACCGGCCTGAAAGTCTTCGGCGAAGGCGAATGAAAAGTCAGGCAGCATGGGGCTGAGAGGCGCAGAGTATGGCGCAAGCTTCATCTGGCAGTAGATAGCGTGACACATGAAATTATCTGTGCCGATTTATCGCTAAGCGGTACGACAGATGCGCAAGCGCTGCCCGGGCTGATTAACCAAACCCACCGGAAAATCAGGGAAGCGTCGGCTGACAGTGCTTACGATACGCGTTACTGTCATGATGCTCTGCTGAGGAAAAAAATAAAGCCGCTTATCCCACCGCGAAGTGGTGCGCAATATTGGCCAGCTCGATACCATGAGCGTAACCATGCGGTGGCAAATCAGCATCTGAGCGGCAATAACGATACCTGGAAAAAGAAAGTAGGTTATCACCGGCGTTCACTGGCTGAAACGGCCATGTTCCGGTTTAAAACACTTCTGGGTGGTCATCTGAGTCTGCATGACTATGACGCGCAGGTAGGTGAGGCAATGGCAATGGTTAAAGTACTTAACCGGATCACACTGTTAGGAATGCCAAACAGCGTCCGCATCATGTAACAATCGCCCTGATAGGGAGGAAGTCGTCACAAATTTCGGATTTATTCAACAAAGCGAGTTAAAGACAGAACTCCGAGGCAACGCGTCCGCGTTGCTCACGTCAACGGCCAACTTCGGCACAATCTTCCACTGCTTCAGCCGGGTCAGGATCGGTGAGTCCCCGCCAACGACCGTATCGAACAGGCCGCGAATACTGAGCATTTCCTCGCCGTACTGATTGAGTACCTCAGCGGGCTGGTACCAGGTGCGCACCGCCAGATCATCACGCTTGACCAATGGCCCGCCCTGGGCATTGACGTACCCCGCCCAGTCGGGGGCGTTGGCCGCATCGTGGCAGGCAGCAAATTCCACGCTCAGGCCGTGCGCGGTTTCGCTGTCATTCAGGCGGCGCAGCTCCCGCCAGACGGTGACGGGAGTGCAGCCAATAAACTGAAATTGACGAATGCCCCAGCGTGAAGCCCAGGCGGTGGCGCGCTGTGCGCTTTCCTTTAGCGGTCTGCCGCTTTCGTCGTCGGTTTCACCGTCCAGGGCATAGCCGTCGATGTTTTTCGAGATGTATTTGGCAACGTACCCGGTGGCGCTGCCTTTTTCCGGGTCAATGGCTTTGGCATCAAACCGGGCGCTTGCCGCGACGGCGCTGCGTAATTCCTCACAGTCTGCCGCTATGGCATAGTCGCGTAGGATTTCCAGGATGCGGGGCATGTCTTCCGGGCGGGCAAATACCAGTAAATGGCTGTGCGGCGTACCGTCATGGTGTGGCTCGGCGACGCGCATACCAAAAAAGCGCAGCTTCTGGCGATGGCTTTTGGCGCGGGCGCAGGCCCAGACGCTATTAAGGTAGCGCTGGGTGTCTGCCGGGCTGGCCCCGTTCCATTTACGGTTAACGCGCCCATTTTTTAGCGTGGCGTGATGGCTTGAGGGGGCGGTAACAGTGACAAATGCGCCAATATAGCCCTGTTCATTGGCGATATCTTCATAACCCCTTATACGCACCATCAGTTCAGTCCGTCGGATGGCGGGATTGGCCTGGCTGGCGGCATAGCCATCCATCAGGCTGATACGGTTACCCTCTTCGTCTTCCAGCTCCATGCATTTGCGCCACTCGTTGGTGCGGCGACGCTGTTCGTGCCAGTCACGCAAGGCGGTTGTGCTGACGTTCGGGGAGGCCTGCTTGTGGACATACCCCATGGCGATAGCCAGATGTTCACGCCAGCGGTTGGCGGTACGGCGCAGGTTGTTCAGCCACCACCGCGCATCACACATTCGCCTGTTGGCCGGTTGGGCATCAAAGGGAACAAAACATTTTTCCAGCTTGTTCCAGAGCGACGGCTGTACGCCCAGCAGGCGGGTGATCCGAGCGAGATGGTGATAGTGGTCATAGACGATGCGCCATTCGGTTTTATCGCCCAGCGCGTGGGTCAGGCGGGCCACTTCCGTGGCGGCAACATGGGCGGCGGCGTTCGTCAAGGACTTAAGCGCCTGACTGTCCAGGTCGGGCAGGCGCTGATGCTGGGTGCGCAGGCGCAAAAAGGCCACCACGCCATTATGCTGGGGGGGATTGGGTTGCGCGGTCGCCAAACAGTGCACAGAAATCGTCATCTGCTATTTCATTCAAGCAATAACCGGGGTTCACTCGCGCAATGCGCGGTAACATCACCTTAACCACGGACTCAGTTTAACCAGCGGCGGGCGCTGTCAAAGCCCTTTTGCTTTTCGCGCTGGTCGAAGCGCCAGTAAATACTTGAACTGACCGTTTCCAGCTGGTCGTCAACCCGCCTTCTCGCCTGGAGAAACTCCTTGCGGCGAAGCTCGGCAAGACGCATTTCCTCATGGGTCGGAATACCCCGCTCAATCGGCAGCAGGAGCTTGTTGTTCCAAGGGTAGACGACGCTGGACTGCGGCATATCAGACAAACTCCAGCCACTCATCCGTAAGGAAACCATCCGCTTCGGAGGTCGACGGCCGAGACTGCCGCACCGGCAACGTGGCTATCACTTCCCCGGCTTTACCCCGACTAGCCCCCTTGGCGGCGATGCTGTAATGGGTGTGGGTGTAGTGAAACGTAAAGCCTTGATAGGCGGCGTGGGTCTTGGGGGTGTTATTGCCCGAAAGCACGACAGGGACGTCCCAGCGCAGGTGGGTCTCCGTCAGGGCATCGGCCAGCGCCTGATGTTCTTCGTCCCGAAACGGCGCGATGTAATAACCGGTGAAGCCGTCTCTGTCTTCAGGTGGTAAATAAGGCGGATCGGCATAAACTGCGCAGTGTTCATTTACATGGAACGCCAATGTTTCCTCAAAGAGCAGGCAGACAAACCGGGTATGGGTATCGCGCGCCTTTTCGGCGAACAGGCAGATTTCCGCGGCGGGGAAATAGGGCTTCTTGTAACGTCCATACGGTACGTTAAATTCGCCCCGCAGGTTATAACGGCACAGGCCGTTGTAGCCATGGCGATTCAGGTAAAGGAACACGGCGGCACGTTTAAGGCCCGTGGTCGCTCGCCATTGGGCGAAATCGGTGCGGTAACGAAAATAGTCAACAGAGGTGTTGGCGTGCTTGAATAGCGGTAGCGCGGCCTGTATGATACCTTCCGGGCTATCCACAACCGCTTGGTAGATAATTGATAAGGTCGGGGTTAATGTCTGCCAGTACATAGCGAGGGTAGTCGGTATCGAGGAAAACCGAGGTACCGCCGACAAAAGGTTCGACCAGGCAGTCAGCCGCCTGGCAGGAAGGGGCGCAAGCGGGGCATCAGGCGAGACTTGCCGCCCGCCCATTTCAGGATAGGTTTCATCTGCGCGTCCTCAGCAATGTTCGAGAAAGGGGGCGGAATGACGCTGCCAGATTTCCGCCACCACCTGCGCCTGATAGCGGGCATCATCAAGAGCGTAGTGCTCCGGGGTCTGGCGCGGCGGCGGGCAATAGTCGTTTGCTTGCGCCAGCGACAGCAGGGTGCGCATATTTCGCACTCGCCAGAAATGCCAGGGAATGGGCAGGCCATGGAGCTCAAAGGCCGCGCTTAAAATCACCACGTCAAAGCTGCCACCCTTGCACCAGATGTTCAGGTGCTTGCGGCCAGCGGGTATCTGGCTGGCGTTGATGTAATTCAGCAACGCATTCAGGGCATCACTCGCAGAAAGGCGAGGGTCAATAATCAATTCGGCGCGCGCTTGTGCGTCCTGACATAACCACCACAACGCCGTATCGACTTCCGCACGGGCGCCGGCAGCCTCATCACTGCGCGGGTCAACGCGGGCATAAAACGCTTTGCCCAACTGGCCGGTAGTCGGTTCAAAAAAGACGGCGCCAATCGCCGCCAGTGGCGCACTAGCACGAACGCCGAGGGTTTCAATGTCTATCATGAGATGATTCATCGTGGTGACCCCTCGGTGATATCATGCATTGACAAACGCAGCGCTATCCAGTCATTCAGCGCGTCCAGTATTTTGTCTGCGGGTACAGCGCGGGCGCGTTGCGATTCCAGAAAGGCGCTGAGCATGCCAAGCAGGTGTCCGCGTTCGCTTTTCCTGGCCGCCAGACCAATGCTCATGAACTCCGGATCGGTTAAACCGGGCGTCAGGCGAATGCGATTTGGCGCGCCGCCCTGACGGGTGTGGGTTATTTCAGTCATGGTGAATTCTCCTTTATTCAGGCCGTGCGAAGCCCTGGCGTCATGCGCCGTTTTTATTTCACTTTAATGGCAGGTAATAATTTACTGAGGTACTAAGCGATTAACATAATTTTCCATTAACCACTTTATGCGCTCCCTCAAATCCTTTTCTATTCCGGCAATAAATTCCTGTACGTAAGGCTTTTGTGGGTCAACATAAAAATAGGCGTAATTACCCTGCGCCAGAATAGAAAAACCGTTTTGCATGGCGGGCAATACATGATAGAGAATTTGGGTCATATCGTCGGCATTCATAATAAAAACCCTTAATGGTGACAACTATTTTTAGCAGCCGCCTGAACAGAACGGCATAACATGACGCTGTACCTCCTTCGGCAATATCGGCTCGGGGACATTGCCTAATGTCAGGGAGTTAAGTGCGGGCTTTAATGCCTCTACACTTCCCCTATCCCTCCCCGATGAAAAAGGCGAGCTGATGAAGTTCACGTATTTCATGTGCCATGGCACGAAAATAGACCGGCCACTTTTCCGGTTTATTCGCGCAGCCAACATAATAATGTCGTAATGATTCATTCATATAGTCGGCACAAAAATGATTCACGACAGACTCCTTTTATCCGCGATAAGCTTTTTTTTGAAGTGCCTTGCCGCATGTTTTCGGCGGGCTTTGGCGCGGATCTGGTCATCTTTGTGCTGCCTGCTCTCCCTGATATCGATAATGACCGCATAGAGGGAGAGCGGCAGTGCAATAAGCAGCAGGAGGGCCGGTACTAAATAATCCATCCACCATAAATCTTGTAATATCATCATGTCTTACCTCAAAAAAAGAGTAGCAATGTAAGTCATTCAGTGGTACTTATTCTTTTAGTCCGTGCTTTTCCTTGTATGCGTGTCCTGTGGCACTGTATAAGTTCGTTAAAACATCAGCCAGTACAGAGATATCCATTTCCGGGAGTCGCTTTCTCCAGTATTCTCTGGCTCGCATCGAATCCCAGATGCCGTAAATCTGGTATTTAGTTGCACGGTGCATTTCCTCGAAATAGCTGTCATACTTATCTTTGTTTTCTGCGAGAGTACTCATAATAAAATCACCTCAAAATATCGCTTTGTTTAAAAGGAGCAATAATCCATGGACAACTTATCCACTGAGTGCTGGTTCCGGTCACATCCGATCACTGATTCCGATTTCACCCGATCACTGGCTTTGTTGAATAAATCGAACTTTTAGGTGACTGGCGGCTCTGATCACTACATTCGTTTCAACATCAGGTCCCCATGGCAAAGCAAAAGTTTAAAATCACCAACTGGCCCGCATATAACAATGCGCTCAGGCAGCGGGGGGACCTGACAGTATGGCTTGATGAGTCAGCCATTGCTGCATGGACTGAGAGTACACCACCTGAACATCGTGGCCGGCCGCTTCACTACACCGATATGGCCATTACCACGGTTCTGATGATAAAGCGCGTGTTTAACCTTTCGCTCCGAGCGTTACAGGGTTTCGTTGACTCGATTTTTAAACTGATGGGGCTGTCGCTGCGCTGCCCAGATTACTCTCTGGTCAGCCGGCGAGCAAAAACCGTCGACATCAGCATAAAAACGCCAACCCGCGGCGAAATCTGACACCTGGTCATCGATGGCACCGGCCTGAAAGTCTTCGGCGAAGGCGAATGGAAAGTCAGGCAGCATGGGGCTGAGAGGCGCAGAGTATGGCGCAAGCTTCATCTGGCAGTAGATAGCGTGACACATGAAATTATCTGTGCCGATTTATCGCTAAGCGGTAGGACAGATGCGCAGGCGCTGCCCGAGCTGATTAACCAAACCCACCGGAAAATCAGGGAAGCGGCGACTGACAGTGCTTACGATACGCGTTACTGTCATGATGCTCTGCTAAGGAAAAAATAAAGCCGCTTATCCCACCGCGAAGTGGTGCGCAATATTGGCCAGCTCGATACCATGAGCGTAACCATGCGGTGGCAAATCAGCATCTGAGCGGCAATAACGATACCTGGAAAAAGAAAGTAGGTTATCACCGGCGTTCACTGGCTGAAACGGCCATGTTCCGGTTTAAAACACTTCTGGGTGGTCATCTGAGTCTGCATGACTATGACGCGCAGGTAGGTGGAGCCTGTTTAGAAATTTGTGTATTTGCCTGATTTTGATATGTTCAATCCAACATCAAAAACAGGTTAATTTATGGACGAAAAACAGTTGCAGGCTCTGGCTAACGAACTGGCCAAAAATCTCAAAACCCCTGAAGATCTCAGTCACTTCGATCGGCTGCTGAAAAAAATTAGCGTCGAAGCAGCTCCCAATGCCGAAATGACCCATCACCTCGGCTACGATAAAAATCAGCCTAAACCGGGGACCAACGCCCGCAACGGCTATTCCACAAAAACCGTTACCACTGGCGATGGCCCGCTGGCGCTGCGTACTCCGCGCGATCGTGACGGTTCCTTTGAACCGCAACTGGTGAAGAAGAACCAGACCCGGATTACCGGGATGGATAACCAGATTTTATCGTTGTACGCCAAAGGGATGACCACCCGCGAGATCGCCGCCGCGTTTAAAGAGCTGTATGACGCCGATGTCTCGCCGGCGCTGGTTTCAAAGGTCACCGATGCGGTCATGGAGCAGGTTGTCGAATGGCAAAACCGGCCTCTGGATGCAGTCTATCCCATTGTTTATCTTGACTGTATCGTTCTAAAAGTCCGGCAGGACAGCCGCATCATCAACAAATCTGTGTTCCTGGCGCTGGGCATCAACATCGAAGGCCAGAAAGAGTTGCTAGGTATGTGGCTGGCCGAAAATGAAGGCGCAAAGTTCTGGCTGAACGTGCTGACAGAGCTGAAAAACCGCGGCCTGAACGATATCCTTATCGCCTGCGTAGACGGGCTGAAAGGTTTCCCTGACGTTATTAACGCGGTGTATCCGGAGACGCGGCTCCAGCTGTGTATCGTGCATATGGTGCGCAACAGCCTGCGGTTCGTCTCCTGGAAGGACTACAAGGCCGTCACCCGCGACCTGAAAGCTATCTATCAGGCCCCTACGGAAGAAGCCGGCTTGCAGGCGCTGGAAGCGTTCTCCAGTGCCTGGGACATCCGCTACCCACAAATAAGTCGAAGCTGGCAGGCAAACTGGGCCAATCTGGCCACGTTCTTTGCCTACCCAACGGACATCCGCAAGGTGATCTACACGACCAACGCCATCGAGTCGTTAAACAGCGTGATCCGGCATGCCATCAAAAAGCGCAAGGTGTTCCCGACCGACGACGCAGTGAAAAAGGTGGTGTGGCTGGCGATACAGGCAGCCTCACAGAAATGGACAATGCCTTTGAGGGACTGGCGCATGGCAATGAGCCGCTTTATTATCGAGTTCGGTGACCGCCTGGACGGTCACTTCTGAGAAAAGGCATTTACACAGAATCGTGTACAGGGTCGAAAATCGGAATAACTGATCGGATGTCGCCGGAACAGCTGATCGGATACGTCGAAATCTGCAGCGACCGCGTCCCACACCTTTTCACCCGCGTCTTTAACGAAATTTAATAAACCCATTTCATTCTCCTCTCGGTAATCATCTCAAGTCAACGCCAATTAATTAGCACCGTAATAAAGTATAACATAACGGATTTACCCGCCAGATCGCGAGGGGAGCCAGGCGTTCAGCCTGGCGGCCGGTACCCCGCGCCCGGCATAACCGCGCTAAAACGAACCCCTAGCAGCGGCGCCATGGCGTGGCGACATTAACGCGGCACAAAGCATTAACGGCAGCGAAGGAAGGGTACGGCGTTTACGGCGTGTAGAGTGCGAAGAGAATAAATACAGCAGATACGCTGTCTATTACAGGCTGCGCCTAAAGGGCATGGCGTGGCTGTCATCAAAAATACACCTAAGGATAATATTACCGCTGTTTCCGTGAGCTAGGTTCGGTAAAATCATATTTAAGAATATTCGCAGTCAACTTTATAAATTGCCGAGTTTCAGTACGTTATCTGACCTCATTTTCCAAGATAGTTCCGAATGATCCCGCCTCCAGCCATATCCGGTTTGTACCTGGTCACTTTATCGCATAACGTAGAAAAGCTGTACTCCCCCGTTAAACACTTAACAGTAGGAGGTAATTATGTTGAAGAAGATACTGATGACGGCCTTGGCGCTGTCTGCAATCGGCAGTTCGACCGTTTATGCGGCCGGCGCGGCCGGTACGACCACAGCGGCATCACAGAGCACTTCCGGTAGTGCCAGCAGCAGTGACGCCAGCTTTGTGTCCAGCTCCGTCGCCGCGGTGGCATCGGCCAGCGACCCGGAAAATACCGGCTCGTCTACGTCGACCTCAACCACGACCGCCACGCAGTAACGCTGCGGACATCGCCTCAGGGAGGAAAACAGGCATTCGTTTGTCACACCTCAACCGGCATGAAGCCGGTTTTTTACTGCCCGTAAGCCGCCCGCCAGCGTAACGCCAGGCCGGCCGTTAGCCGTCAATAACCAAACGCATGTTTTCGCCGGTCAGCGCCGCGGTGGCTCAGTTCAGCGTATAGGCAAGGGCAAACAACAATGAGCACCGTTGCTGTTTGAGCTGGAGATGGCTTAAGCGCGTTAGGCAGCGGTAGGTGCGGGATTGCGCTTCAACCCACTGGCTACGCCGGCGCTGGACCTGACGCTGCATGCGCCAGCGGCTGACTTCGTTACGACTTCGTTTCATCACTAAGACCTTTAAACGGGCTTGAACCAACGGACGCCATTATAGCCATTTTTCCCGCCATGCCAAGCCGCACGCGGCTTGCGGGCATCACGCGTCCAGTAAAACAATTTCCTCTTTGCTCCCCTTATGCGTAAACTTAGGCTAACGCTCCGCGAACAGGATTTTTCGCCCCTATGACAACGCTTTATACCGTAATCAACTGGCTATTGCTCTTCGGCTATTGGTTGTTGATCGCAGGCGTCACCCTGCGGGTAATGATGAAACGTCGCGCGGTGCCTTCCGCCATGGCCTGGCTGCTGGTCATCTATATTCTGCCGCTGGTGGGGATTATTACTTATCTGTTATTCGGCGAGCTCAACCTGGGTAAACGCCGCGCCGAGCGTAGTAAAGCGCTCTGGCCCTCCACCGCCCAATGGATTGAAGATCTGAAAGGGTGTCGTCGCATTTTTGCCAGTGAAAATAGCGAAGTGGCTCGCTCTTTGTTTCAGCTCTGCGAGCACCGACAGGGCATGGGCGGCCTGAAAGGTAATCAAATGCAGCTGCTGACCAGTACCGATGATGCGCTGCGGGCGCTGATTCGCGATATCGGTCTAGCGCAAAACAATATTGAGATGGTGTTCTATATCTGGCAGGCCGGCGGCCTGGTGGACCAGGTAGCGGAAGCGTTAATGGCCGCGGCGCTGCGCGGCGTACGCTGCCGGCTCATGCTCGATTCGGCCGGCAGCGTGGCGTTTTTTCGCAGTCCCTACCCCGCGCTGCTGCGCGACGCCGGCGTGAATGTAGTGGAAGCGCTGCACGTCAGTATCCTGCGCGTATTTCTGCGCCGTATGGATTTACGCCAGCATCGCAAAATGGTGCTGATTGACAATTACATCGCCTACACCGGCAGCATGAACATGGTGGATCCGCGCTTCTTCAAACAGGACACCGGTGTTGGCCAGTGGATCGATATCATGGCGCGTATGGAAGGACCGGTGGCCACCGCCATGGGCATCATCTTCTCCTGCGATTGGGAAATAGAAACCGGCGAGCGCATTTTGCCGCCGCCCCCCGACGTCAATATCATGCCGTTTGAACAGGCGACGGAACATACCATACAAGTCATCGCCTCGGGGCCGGGGTTTCCCGAGGGCGTCATTCATCAGGCCTTGCTCACCTCTATCTACGCGGCGCGCGAGCAACTGGTTATGACCACGCCCTATCTGGTGCCGAGCGATGATTTGCTGCACGCCATCTGTACCGCGGCGCAGCGCGGCGTGGAAGTCCATATCATCGTTCCGCGTCATAACGATTCAATGCTGGTGGGCTGGGCCAGCCGAGCCTTCTTCGCCGAGCTGCTGGAAGCCGGCGTGTTAATCCATAAGTTCGAGGGCGGCCTGCTGCATACCAAAAGCGTGTTGGTGGATGGCCAATTAAGTCTGGTGGGAACGGTAAATCTGGATATGCGCAGCCTGTGGCTGAATTTTGAGATAACGCTGGTCATTGACGATGACGATTTCGGCAGCGATCTGGCGCGGGTGCAGGAGGATTATCTAGCCCGGTCGCGGCTTATCGAGGCCAGAGTCTGGTCGAAGCGTCCCTACTGGCAGCGTATCGTCGAGCGGCTGTTCTACTTTTTCAGTCCATTGCTGTAATTTTGCCAGACGGCATGCTGTAATAGCGCCAATTCAGTTAACGGGACAGTGATGATGGATCTGGACAATCTTCTGACGGATGACGAAACGCTCGAAGCGGCCTACGATATTTTTCTCGAACTGGCGCAGGATAATCTCGATCTGGCGGATATCCTGCTGTTCAATTTGCAATTTGAACAGCGGGGCGCGGCAGAGGTGTTTGACCCCTCAGAGGCGTGGCATGAGCAGGTGGATTTCGATCTCAACCCCGATCTGTTCGCCGAAGTGGTGATAGGGCTGGCGGAACAGGACAGGATGGCGGTCAACGACGTGTTTGCGCGTATCCTGATTTGCCGCGCCCGCACCGAGAAAGTCTGCCACATCTTGTGGAAGGAGTGAGTCGAATCGCGTCCGCGGTAGGCATCCGCCGGGCTTGCGCCGCCCCTTGAGAAAAAGCCGGTTCGGCGCGGGCGGTCAACTGACGCCCGGCCGCGGCGAAAGCCGACCCGCCGCCGGGCGGGTCAGGCGCTATTGCGCCAGTTGGGCAACATCCACCTTGATGCAGGAGCAGGCGTGGCGGAAACTGCCCTGTAGGATAGGCCGCGTCACGGCGCACGTCTCGTCGGCCATCGGGCAGCGAGTACGGAACACACACCCCGACGGCGGGTTAATCGGCGATGGCAAATCCCCCTCCAACAGCTGAATTTCCTTATTACGCTCTTTATCCGGGTCCGGAATCGGCACCGCCGACATTAAAGCGCGCGTATAGGATGCTGTGGATTGTGGTACACCTGATCATAGGTACCGAGCTCCACCGCGTGGCCGAGATACATCACCAGAACCCGATCAGAGATATGCTTGACCACCGCCAAATCGTGGGCAATGAAGATTAACGACAGCCCCATTTCCCGCTGCAGCTGCTGTAGCAAATTCACCACCTGCGCCTGAATCGACACATCCAGCGCCGATACGGGTTCATCGCAAATCACCAGCTTGGGCTCGAGGATGAGCGCGCGGGCAATACCAATGCGCTGGCATTGACTACCGGAAAACTCGTGGGGATAGCGGTTGATAAGGTTGGGCAGCAGCCCGACCTTCATCATCATGTTGCGCACTTTTTCCTTCACTTCCCGGCGCGGCATTATCGGGAAATAGGTTTGCAGCGGTTCCGCGATAATGTCGCCAATGGTCATACGGGGGTTTAACGAGGCCAGCGGATCCTGGAAAATCATCTGGATATCGCTGCGCGTGGCGCGCCACTGCGCCGTATTCATATCCTGCAACTCTTTCCCCAGCCAGGCGATGCGCCCGCTGGTGGCCTTGACCAGACCAATCAGCGCCCGGGCAAACGTCGATTTGCCGCAGCCGGACTCGCCGACCACGCCAAGGGTTTCGCCCTCGTACAGCCGCAGGGACACGCCATCCACCGCCTTCAGGCTTTTGGCGGGCTGCCAGAACCACTGTTTATCCCCTTTGACGTCGAAATAGACCTTTAAATTGTCGACGTCGAGAATGACTTTCTTCTTGTCGGCCAGGGTGCTCATACCAGCTCCTCCAATGGCTTATAACAGGCGCGCAGGCGCTGATCGCCAAAGCGTTCCAGCGGCGGCATGGTGGCGCAAATATCCATTGAATAAGGACAGCGCGGCTGGAACGGACACCCCTTGGGTAAGCGCAACAGATTAGGCGGATTGCCGGGGGATGGTGGTCATAATGGCGCTGCCGTCGGCATCCAAACGCGGCACCGCCGCCAGCAGGCCGATGGAATAAGGATGACTCGGGCGATAGAACACATCCCGCGCCTTGCCGTACTCCATGGTGCGGCCGGCGTACATCACCAATACCCGATCGCAGATGCCGGCCACTACGCCCAGATCGTGGGTGATCATGATAATGGCGGTATTAAACTCGCGTTTGAGTTCGTTGAGTAAATTCATGATTTGCGCCTGGACCGTTACATCCAGCGCGGTGGTCGGCTCATCGGCGATCAGCAGTTTCGGTCGGCACAGCAGCGCCATGGCGATCATTACCCGCTGGCGCATGCCGCCGGAAAACTCATGGGGATACATACGCATCCGCTTGCGCGCTTCGGACATTTTCACCGCATCCAGCATACGCACGGACTCGGTGAAGGCGTCATGCTTACTTATCCGTTTATGCAACTGCAGCACTTCCATCAATTGATCGCCCACGCGCATGTAGGGATTCAATGAGGTCATCGGATCCTGGAAAATCATCGAAATCTGCTCGGCGCGCAGTTTATTTAATTGCTTTTCCGGCAGGTTGAGGATTTCGCGGCCGTTAAACATCGCGCTACCGTCGATACGGCCATTGCCCGCCAGCAGCCCCATCAACGCGAAAGCGGTTTGGGACTTGCCCGAACCGGACTCGCCGACGATGCCCAGCGTCTCGCCGGCGCGCAAGGTAAAATTCAGATCGTTGACCACGGTCACCTCGCCATCCTGGGTAGCGAAAGTGACCCGCAAGTCGCGCACATCCAGCAGCGCCGGCGCGGCGGTGTCCGCAGGCGTCATCGCGCCCGGCACCGAAGTGTGATTCGTGCTCAACGCGGCACTCCTTAACGGTCTTTCGGATCGAGGGCGTCACGCAACCCATCGCCGATAAAGTTAAAACAAAATAACGTCACCACCAGAAGCAGCGCTGGGAAAATCAGCAGCCAGGGAGAGACCTCCATCGAGTTGGCGCCATCGCTCAACAAATCGCCCCAGCTGGACAGCGGCTCCTGGGTACCGAGCCCGAGAAAGCTCAGGAAAGACTCAAACAGAATCATGCTCGGCACCAACAGCGACGCGTATACCACCACCACACCCAGTACGTTCGGCACGATGTGACGCAGAATAATGTTGCGGGTGGACACGCCGCTGACGATCGCCGCCTCGATAAATTCTTTACGCTTGAGGCCCAGCGTCTGGCCGCGGACGATACGGGCCATATCCAGCCAGGAAACTAACCCGATGGCGACGAAAATCAAAAAGATGTTCTGCCCGAAAAACGTCACCAGCAGGATGACGAAAAACATGAACGGAAACGAGTTAAGGATTTCCAGCAGCCGCATCATCAGAGAATCGACCTTGCCACCGAGATAACCGGACATCGCGCCATATAACGTCCCCACCACCACCGCCACCAGCGCGGCGGCAATGCCCACCATCAGCGAGATACGTCCGCCGATGGCCACCCGCACCAGCAAATCACGACCGGAGGAATCAGTGCCGAAATAGTGCTGGGAGGCGATATCCGGCGCGTTGGACATCATGGCCCAGTCGGTATCGTCATAGCGGAAAGCGGACAACGACGGCGCCAATATCACGAACAGCGCAATCAGCAGCAGGATAAACAAGCTGGTCAGTGCCGCTTTGTTATGGATAAAGCGTCGGCCCACAGGCTGCGGCCCTCCACTTCCAATTATTCACTGAATTTCTCCAGAGCTTCGCTATTTTTCTTACTCACAATCATTTGCGCGCTCCAGCGTCAATAACGGATTTTCGGGTCGATAACCGCATACAGGACATCGACAATGGCGTTAAACAAGATGGTCAAGGTGCCCAACAGAATGGTCAGGCTCAGCACCAGCGAATAATCGCGGTTGAGCGCGCCGTTCACAAACAGCTGGCCAATACCGGGCAGATCATAAATCGTTTCTATCACCATTGAGCCGGTAATAATGCCCACAAACGCCGGTCCCATGTACGAAATGACCGGCAGCAGCGCCGGCTTCAAGGCGTGGCTGAAAATAATCCGCCGCATCGGCAATCCTTTGGCGCGCGCGGTGCGGATAAAATTGGAATGCAGCACTTCAATCATCGAACCGCGGGTTATGCGGGCGATGCTGGCGATATAAGCCAGAGAAAGCGCGACCATTGGCAAAATAACAAATTTGGGCTCGCCGCCGTTCCAGCCGCCACCGGGCAACCATTTGAGCGTGATGGCGAAAATCAGCACCAGCAGCGGCGCCACCACGAAACTGGGAATGACCACGCCGGTCATCGCGAACCCCATTGCGAGATAGGCCCATTTGGTGTTCTGCTTGAGCGCCGCCATGACGCCCGCAGCGACCCCGACCACTACCGCCAGCAAAAATGCCGCGAGGCCGAGCTTGGCCGAGACGGGGAATGAGTTGGCCACCAGATCGTTGACCAAGTAGTCTTTAT
Organism: Candidatus Sodalis pierantonius str. SOPE; assembly: GCF_000517405.1. Taxonomy (NCBI): domain Bacteria; kingdom Pseudomonadati; phylum Pseudomonadota; class Gammaproteobacteria; order Enterobacterales; family Bruguierivoracaceae; genus Sodalis; species Candidatus Sodalis pierantonii. The sequence goes on from NZ_CP006568.1 coordinate 2,282,950, forward strand.
ATGGCTTTGTTGAATAAATCGAACTTTTAGGTGACTGGCGGCTCTGATCACTACATTCGTTTCAACATCAGGTCCCCATGGCAAAGCAAAAGTTTAAAATCACCAACTGGCCCGCATACAACAATGCGCTCAGGCAGCGGGGGGACCTGACAGTATGGCTTGATGAGTCAGCCATTGCTGCATGGACTGAGAGTACACCACCTGAACATCGTGGCCGGCCGCTTCACTACACCGATATGGCCATTACCACGGTTCTGATGATAAAGCGCGTGTTTAACCTTTCGCTCCGGGCGTTACAGGGTTTCGTTGACGCGATTTTTAAACTGATGGGGCTGTCGCTGCGCTGCCCAGATTACTCTCTGGTCAGCCGGCGAGCAAAAACCGTCGACATCAGCATAAAAACGCCAACCCGCGGCGAAATCTCACACCTGGTCATCGATGGCACCGGCCTGAAAATCTTCGGCGAAGGCGAATGGAAAGTCAGGCAGCATGGGGCTGAGAGGCGCAGAGTATGGCGCAAGCTTCATCTGGCAGTAGATAGCGCGACACATGAAATTATCTGTGTCGATTTATCGCTAAGCGGTACGACAGATGCGCAGGCGCTGCCCGGGCTGATTAACCAAACCCACCGGAAAATCAGGGAAGCGTCGGCTGACAGTGCTTACGATACGCGTTACTGTCATGATGCTCTGGTGAGGAAAAAAATAAAGCCGCTTATCCCACCGCGAAGTGGTGCGCAATATTGGCCAGCTCGATACCATGAGCGTAACCATGCGGTGGCAAATCAGCATCTGAGCGGCAATAACGATACCTGGAAAAAGAAAGTAGGTTATCACCGGCGTTCACTGGCTGAAACGGCCATGTTCCAGTTTAAAACACTTCTGGGTGGTCATCTGAGTCTGCATGACTATGACGCGCAGGTAGGTGAGGCTATGGCAATGGTCAAAGCGCTTAACCGGATCACGCTGTTAGGAATGCCAAACAGCGTTCGCATCATGTAACAATCGCCCTGATAGGGAGGAAGTCGTCACAAATTTCGGATTTATTCAACAAAGCGTCTTTATATTTAAACGACGGACCGAAATCACCGTGGGCCAGCTGCACTAAATAATTGCCGTATTGCGTGAGGATGGGATCGTTCAGATGATATTTGGCTTCTATGTTGGCCATCACTTCCGGCGGCAGGTTGCGCTTGCCGGTAAACGGGCTGCCGGGCGCCAGGCGCATCATAAAAAATGAGATGGTGATCAGAATGAACAGCGTTGGAATCGCTTCCAGCAGCCGTCGGAGAATAAACTTTACCATTACCAGACCTATAACATAGCAGTAGACGATAAAGCGTTTGTAGAACAAACAGGCCATGACCGCCAGCGGTCTGCCCTGTTGTCACGCGTTAAACATCCTTATTGTTTGATAATGTATAGATCTTTTACATATACATTATCCAGCGGATCTTTACCGGTATAACCCCCTACGTAAGGTTTAACCAAACGGGCGTTAACATAGTAATACACCGGGACGATTGCCGAGTCTTTATCCAACTGCTGTTCCGCCTGCTGATAGAATCCGGCGCGCGCATCTTCCGAACCGGCCTGTAGGGCCTGGACCAGCAGTTTGTCAAATGCCGGACTCTTATAATGTGCGCTGTTGTTGGAGCTGTTGGACTGCATAATGTTCAGGAAAGACGTCGGTTCATTATAATCCGCACACCAGCCGGCCCGGGAGACGTCGAAATTGCCCTGATGGCGGGTGTCCAGGAAAGTTTTCCATTCCTGATTTTCCAACTTCACATTCACGCCCAGGTTCTTTTTCCAGATGGACGCCACGGCGATAGCCAGCTTTTTGTGCAGATCCGAGGTGTTGTACAGTAAATCAAAGGTCAGCGGTTTATCTTTAGTGTAACCCGCCTCGGCCAACAATTTACGCGCCTCCTCGTTGCGCTTCTCCTGCGACCAGCCGGACCATTCCGGCGCCGTCAGCTTAGCACCGTCGGTGTAGGGCGGCGTAAAGCCGTAGGCCGGAAGATCGCCCTGCGCTTTCACTTTGTTGACGATGATATCGCGATCCAAGCCGAGCTTCAGCGCGGTACGCACGCGCGCATCGGTGAACGGCGCCTTCTGGTTATTGATTTCGTAATAATAGGTGCACAGGTAGGGATCAATGTAGCGATGCAAAATATTCTGGACTAATTTGCAAACAATTCTGGACTCCCTAAAACCCTAAAAAATAGCTATTTTGGACAGTCCAGAATTGGTTACAAAATTTATAGCTAAGGTAGACGTCAATGTAGTTATCGTATCTGTTAAGTTATGCAGCGAGAGATTTCTGCTCCCGATTTAGCCAAACTTCGTCCTGACAACTCCGGTTCCGTGTTTGACCTGACCACAGGTTAGATTACGGATTTTGACGGCCACACAGATCTATTTTCGTTTCTCCAGCGACTCCCCATTTTCTGCGGAGATACAGCTGATTGGGGAGTCACAGAGCCTGTTTAGAAATTTGTGTATTTGCCTGATTTTGATATGTTCAATCCAACATCAAAAACAGGTTAATTTATGGACGAAAAACAGTTGCAGGCTCTGGCTAACGAACTGGCCAAAAATCTCAAAACCCCTGAAGATCTCGGTCACTTCGATCGGCTGCTGAAAAAAATCAGCGTCGAAGCAGCTCTCAATGCCGAAATGACCCATCACCTCGGCTACGATAAAAATCAGCCTAAACCGGGGACCAACGCCCGCAACGGCTATTCCACAAAAACCGTTACCACTGGCGATGGCCCGCTGGCGCTGCGTACTCCGCGCGATCGTGACGGTTCCTTTGAACCGCAACTGGTGAAGAAGAACCAGACCCGGATTACCGGGATGGATAACCAGATTTTATCGTTGTACGCCAAAGGGATGACCACCCGCGAGATCGCCGCCGCGTTCAAAGAGCTGTATAACGCCGATGCCTCGCCGGCGCTGGTCTCAAAGGTCACCGATGCGGTCATGGAGCAGGTTGTCGAATGGCAAAACCGGCCTCTGGATGCAGTTTATCCCATTGTTTATCTTGACTGTATCGTTCTAAAAGTCCGGCAGGACAGCCGCATCATCAACAAATCTGTGTTCCTGGCGCTGGGTATCAACATCCGAAGGCCAGAAAGAGTTGCTAGGTATGTGGCTGGCCGAAAATGAAGGCGCAAAGTTCTGGCTGAACGTGCTGACAGAGCTGAAAAACCGCGGCCTGAACGATATCCTTATCGCCTGCGTAGACGGGCTGAAAGGCTTCCCTGACGCTATTAACGCGGTGTATCCGGAGGCGCGGCTCCAGCTGTGTATCGTGCATATGGTGCGCAACAGCCTGCGGTTCGTCTCCTGGAAGGACTACAAGGCCGTCACCCGCGACCTGAAAGCTATCTATCAGGCCCCTATGGAAGAAGCCGGCTTACAGGCGCTGGAAGCGTTCTCCAGTGCCTGGGACATCCGCTACCCGCAAATAAGTCGAAGCTGGCAGGCAAACTGGGCCAATCTGGCCACGTTCTTTGCCTACCCAACGGACATCCGCAAGGTGATCTACACGACCAACGCCATCGAGTCGTTAAACAGCGTGATCCGGCATGCCATCAAAAAGCGCAAGGTGTTCCCGACCGACGACGCAGTGAAAAGGGTGGTGTGGCTGGCGATACAGGCGGCCTCACAGAAATGGACAATGCCTTTGAGGGACTGGCGCATGGCAATGAGCCGCTTTATTATCGAGTTCGGTGACCGCCTGGACGGTCACTTCTGAGAAAAGGCATTTACACAGAATCCGGTACGGGCTCCGCGGGTGTATGGCTGAAGCTATTTCAGCACTTTCAAAATAGCGGTCATGAGGCCAACGGCAGCAATCAGCATCCCTCCGACACGAACCGTCATCTGTAATCCCAGCTTATCAAACCTGTTAGCAATATCCTACGGACATCGGCTATCTCTACACGGATAAGTCCTTACGGACATCGTCAAGGTCACGCTTGGTAGCCACACCCGCCACCTCATGAGACTTACGGACGGCAATAGAAATCGCCTTGGCCTGGTCTTTCGGCAACCCGGCGTTTTCCAGTGTCTCAACGAATTCTTGAGTATCAAATGCGACTTGGCCCATGGGGAAGTCCTCCTGTTTATGCCAAGTGTAGCGTATCCACCACATCAACGGAAGGAGTAACACCAATGGCTCCGGCATTTCCAAGCATTTATGGTGCTAACTATTCAACACAAAACGGAAGGTTCTTTCAACGACGAGGCGATATCTGGATACAGATTGAACGATATCTGCCATGTGCCACTGGAACTCTAAATGAACCGCTTGAGGCAACGGCCCTTCGTTGGCTAAACGAACTGGAGAACGGAACGCTCAAGACCAAACGAGCCATCGGAAGTACGGGAGCTACCAAGACCGCTGTATACAAGCTAACCGAAGGTGGCCTCAAAAATAGTTCACCTATGAAGTTTACAAAGTAATTAACTACATCAACGAAAGGAGTTACCTCCATGAACATGAATGACTTCATTGAAATGTTGCAGGAAAAGAAGATCCCGTACTCCATTGACGGAGATAAGATTTTCGTCAATGGAAACCTCAATCTCCATGATGCGAGCATTACCAATTTACCGGACAACCTGAGTGTTAGAGGCTGGCTTGATCTCCGCGGTACAAGCATAACCAGCTTACCGGACAATTTGAGTGTTGATGGCAGCCTTTACCTCCGCGGTGCAAGCATAACCAGTCTACCGAATGGTCTGAGTGTTGGCGGTGATCTTGGTCTCAGCCGCACAGGCATTACCCGCCTACCGAAAAACTTGAGCGTCGGTGGCAGTATTGACCTCTGCTATACGGGCATTTCTAGCTTGCCGGATAACCTTGAAGTTTATGGGTCAATATATTTACAGCCCAACAGAATAACCAACATTGTCTATCGTGAATTCTGGAAACATGACTATTACACGGTTTTTGCTGCTTGGCTAAATGGCGCGTACTGCGTTGTTGTTAACGAAAAGATTTATACATTGAAAGAGTTTGACGGCGAATCAGTAATAGCAGATGTCGAACAGGCGGCGCGGGAATGCGTGGCTGAATTAGAGCAACGCAGGAAAACCGGGGGTGCGGCATGAAGTCCTTTAACGTGAAACAAGTAGAGAAATTCCGTGATGTGTTCCCTGAGCTGACCACGATAGAACAGCTTGAAACGGCGATGCTCTTCTCTCTTGGCCTCTCCAAAAAAGAGATTGCAGCGGCGCGTGATGTTGCTTACATAACGGTTGAAAAGATGCTTGATGCAATAAAAAGCAAATTTAATCTTTACTCTTTAAATAATCTGCTTTCTGTCTTTCAGGTCCGGCTGGTGTTTTTTGCCTTAACTGGCGGCACAGTAAAAAATAAGAAATAAGGATAACCCACGCGCTAGAAAAATGGCAATAGGCGAACGTTAGCCAGTTCCTACAACGCCACTAATCACTAATCTCGCCCCGGTATCGTGCCGGGGTTCCATTATCGTTTTAACCAACGAGGTATATCTGCATGCAAAATTTAACCATTGCACAAACATTAACCATGTCCAGCCGCGAGATTGCGGAGTTGACCGAAAAGCAGCATAAACACGTGCTGGAGGACTGCCGCAAAATGTTCGAGGCGCTCAATATTCAATCGGCCGACTTTTCGGCTGATTACAAAGACAGCAAAGGACGCGTCTATCAGGAGTTTTTGCTTGACCAGGACTTAACGATGACACTCGTCATGGGGTACAGCATTGAGCTTCGCCATAAAGTTGCCAAGCGCTGGCGTGAACTGGAAGAACAAGCCAAGAAGCCAGCTATTCCGCAAACATACCCCGATGCACTGCGCCTCGCTGCCAAACTTGCAGAGGAAAAACAACATCTGGCATTGGTCAACAAGAAGCAAGAAAAAGAGATTCATTGCTTACAAAACTTATTTCAAACAGGAATGACGCCGGTCAAGTTCTGCAAGCAACTCAACGGCGTGAATATCAACCGTGTCAGCCTGTTTTTGGCCGAACGTAATTTTCTCTACGACGCGCAAAAAGACACGAACAAGTCCTATATATGGCGCGTGAAAGCTCACGCACGTGATAAATATTTCACTGAATCACCATATACCATCAAATCATATAAAGGCGACATGCAATTATATGAAGTCATTCTGTTACAAGACGGTGCTAAATGGCTTTATCGCCACTATCTGAAAGGCGAGCTTCCGATGAAGAAAGACTGGAACGGCGAATTCACCCACGACAAATATCTTCAGGCTGCATAAGGATAAACACCATGACCAAAATCACCGCCTACAAAGGCTTTAACGCCGATATGACTTGCCGTGATTATCAGTTCGAGATCGGGAAAACCTACCAGCACGAGGGCGCGGTAGAAATCTGTAGTTCAGGTTTCCATGCCTGCGAATATCCGCTCGATGTCTTCTGCTACTACGAGCCAGCAAACCATCGTTTTGCCGAGGTTGAGGTATCCGGCGATATCGCCCATGAAGCGGGAGGCGGCAAACTCACCAGTAGCACAATTACCATTAAGAAGGAACTGTCCCTTCACCAAATGGTTGGCCGCGCCGTCGAGTGCATAGCGAGTAAAATTGATAAGTCCGCAGAACAGACGATCATTGAAGGCCGCGGGTCAGCCGCTATCAACACTGGCGACTGGTCAGTTGCCACCAACACCGGCTACCAGTCCGTCGCCACCAATGCGGGCGACCAGTCAGCCGCAGGCGTTAGCGGCTTCGGATCGGTTGTCGCGTCTCTCGGCGCGCAGGGTAAGGCCAAAGCTGCTGAGGGCGGCGCAATTGTACTGTGCTATCGCAATAGTGAGGGCAACATTATCCACATCCGCGCCAGCAGGGTGGGTGATAACGGCGTGAAACCGGATACCTGGTATGTGCTTAATGCAAACGGCGAGTTTGAATAGGCCGATGATTAACCTCTGGTTCAGTTTTGCACTGGAAGCATTTGCACACCAGGAAGGGAACAAGTTGACGAGGATGTACGTCAGCCGCCCCGCAGTTTCGGAATAACATCTTTAAACATTAAACTCAGGATGCCCGCCAGCAGGAATCATTGCAGCAGCGTCCATGCACGCAGGAGGTAAGTATTGATGAATAATTTCCGTGGTAAGAAAGTTCACATAGAAATAAGTCACAATCAGGAAGGTGGTTTTTCTCTGCTCGTTTCTGATGACGATGTCGGATGCAGAGTGGCCGGGGCTAAAGTTGGAGGTTGTAAAACCCTGGAACGATTTACCGTAGATGCCCAGGAGCTTATCGACGCAATAATGGAGCATGCCCATGTTTAAAACATTCTGGACACTGAAGATTATCAACACGCTGTTCATTATTTCATGCATTGCTTGTCTGGTGCTGGCCCTTGCATCGTTCAGCGGTACAGCCACGCCCTATATGCAAGTCACCGACGGTATATTGGCATTACTGACACTGCTCGGCGTCAGGCTGACGTTTGAATGTATTGCTGTGCAATTTGTACAGGCCGAAACATTACAAAAGATTCTCAGTAAACTGGAGAAGGAGCATGAAACCTAAAATACCCATCGGGGTAAGAGAGCGGGCGAAACGATTTGAACGCCTGTACCGTGAAGGGCTTATCCACGCGAGACGTATCCGACGAACAGGCTATTTATCAATACGGTTTTCCCTTTGCTGGCGTATGTTATCGAAAGATAACGGTCAGAGTTGGAAAACCATGAGTCACGCAACATACAATACACAAATAACAATATAATAACAGGAGCACCCCATGAATTACGCATTCGCGGGTAATGCTGCCCTCATGGGGAGCTATCACCCGGAAGAAACCCTATTGGATAAAATCATAAAATGGCTGAGGAATGGATGCAGGAAACTTATCGATATTCTCCGGCAGGAAGGCAATCCTCTATGAGCTATGCCAATAAATTAATTCAGGCGCTAATCGCCGAATCTCTACGATTACACGACTCGTTGCTATGGGATATCACCATCAAGATATATGAAGCACGGAGGAGAAATGAGCTCATCAAGTAAACTGGCTGACTTCCCGCAAACACTGCGAATCAATCAGGAATGGCGACGCTTCTGCTTAATTCAGGCGCTTGAATATCGTCGATTAGGCATGCGTGAAGCCAAGAAGTAATCACTGCATTATGCACATACCGCAAAGCTAAATATCAGATACTTCATGCCGAACGGTAACGAACCTTTTTGAGGTGAACGATGAGTATAGCAACATTAGTATTGGGCGAATCAGGTAGTGGCAAATCTACCAGTCTGAGAAATCTTGACCCAGAAAAAACAGGGATTATTCAGTGCATCAATAAACCACTGCCATTTAAATCTTCTGGCTGGAAAGTGGGGCTTAACGTCGCAAGGACAAATGACCCAGTCAAGATATTAGATATATTAAGAGCGTACAATAAAGATATCATTGTTATTGATGACTTTCAAAGTGTCCTTGTTGATGAGTTTATGAGACGAGCGACCCAACGGGGTTATGACAAATTTACCGACATAGGGAAAATAGCATGGGACACATTTAATCTTGCCGGGGCGCTGGCAGAGCATCGCCGCGTCTACATTTTAACGCATTTTCATACTGACGATAATGGAGATATACACGTTAAAACCGTAGGAAAAATGGTTGACCAGGTTATTACCCCGGAAGGTTATTTCACCAGGCTTTGTTGAATAAATCGAACTTTTAGGTGACTGGCGGCTCTGATCACTACATTCGTTTCAACATCAGGTCCCCATGGCAAAGCAAAAGTTTAAAATCACCAACTGGCCCGCATACAACAATGCGCTCAGGCAGCGGGGGGACCTGACAGTATGGCTTGATGAGTCAGCCATTGCTGCATGGACTGAGAGTACACAACCTGAACATCGTGGCCGGCCGCTTCACTACACCGATATGGCCATTACCACGGTTCTGATGATAAAGCGCGTGTTTAACCTTTCGCTCCGGGCGTTACAGGGTTTCGTTGACTCGATTTTTAAACTGATGGGGCTGTCGCTGCGCTGCCCAGATTACTCTCTGGTCAGCCGGCGAGCAAAAACCGTCGACATCAGCATAAAAACGCCAACCCGCGGCGAAATCTCACACCTGGTCATCGATGGCACCGGCCTGAAAATCTTCGGCGAAGGCGAATGGAAAGTCAGGCAGCATGGGGCTGAGAGGCGCAGAGTATGGCGCAAGCTTCATCTGGCAGTAGATAGCGCGACACATGAAATTATCTGTGCCGATTTATCGCTAAGCGGTACGACAGATGCGCAGGCGCTGCCCGGGCTGATTAACCAAACCCACCGGAAAATCAGGGAAGCGTCGGCTGACAGTGCTTACGATACGCGTTACTGTCATGATGCTCTGCTGAGGAAAAAAATAAAGCCGCTTATCCCACCGCGAAGTGGTGCGCAATATTGGCCAGCTCGATACCATGAGCGTAACCATGCGGTGGCAAATCAGCATCTGAGCGGCGCTTTGTTGAATAAATCCGAAATTTGTGACGACTACCTCCCTATCAGGGCGATTGCTACATGATGCGGACGCTGTTTGGCATTCCTAACAGCGTGATCCGGTTAAGCGCTTTGACCATTGCCATAGCCTCACCTACCTGCGCGTCATAGTCATGCAGACTCAGATGACCACCCAGAAGTGTTTTAAACCGGAACATGGCCGTTTCAGCCAGTGAACGCCGGTGATAACCTACTTTCTTTTTCCAGGTATCGTTATTGCCGCTCAGATGCTGATTTGCCACCGCATGGTTACGCTCATGGTATCGAGCTGGCCAATATTGCGCACCACTTCGCGGTGGGATAAGCGGCTTTATTTTTTTCCTTAGCAGAGCATCATGACAGTAACGCGTATCGTAAGCACTGTCAGCCGACGCTTCCCTGATTTTCCGGTGGGTTTGGTTAATCAGCCCGGGCAGTGCCTGCGCATCTGTCGTACCGCTTAGCGATAAATCGGCACAGATAATTTCATGTGTCGCGCTATCTACTGCCAGATGAAGCTTGCGCCATACTCTACGCCTCTCAGCCCCATGCTGCCTGACTTTCCATTCGCCTTCGCCGAAGATTTTCAGGCCGGTGCCATCGATGACCAGGTGTGAGATTTCGCCGCGGGTTGGCGTTTTTATGCTGATGTCGACGGTTTTTGCTCGCCGGCTGACCAGAGAGTAATCTGGGCAGCGCAGCGACAGCCCCATCAGTTTAAAAATCGCGTCAACGAAACCCTGTAACGCCCGGAGCGAAAGGTTAAACACGCGCTTTATCATCAGAACCGTGGTAATGGCCATATCGGTGTAGTGAAGCGGCCGGCCACGATGTTCAGGTGGTGTACTCTCTGTCCATGCAGCAATGGCTGACTCATCAAGCCATACTGTCATGTCCCCCCGCTGCCTGAGCGCATTGTTGTATGCGGGCCAGTTGATGATTTTAAACTTTTGCTTTGCCATGGGGACCTGATGTTGAAACGAATGTAGTGATCAGAGCCGCCAGTCACCTAAAAGTTCGATTTATTCAACAAAGCCTCTGAGCGGCAATAACGATACCTGGAAAAAGAAAGTAGGTTATCACCGGCGTTCACTGGCTGAAACGGCCATGTTCCGGTTTAAAATACTTCTGGGTGGTCATCTGAGTCTGCATGACTATGACGCGCAGGTAGGTGAGGCTATGGCAATGGTCAAAGCGCTTAACCGGATCACGTTGTTAGGAATGCCAAACAGCGTCCGCATCATGTAACAATCGCCCTGATAGGGAGGAAGTCGTCACAAATTTCGGATTTATTCAACAAAGCGTCATAAAAGCTGAACTTCACAAACGTGGGATAACTTTTCGAGCCTTGGACGTTAAAGCCGGGGTCAAGCAAGACGTTGTTAAAAGTGTTTTAACAAGACCTTGCCGTAAATATGAACTATTGGTTGCTAACGCTCTTGGTGTCTCTCCAGAAACTATCTGGCCAAGCAGGTACGAAGCTAAAAATAACAGCTACATTCGCAAGGTTTCTTGATTATGTTTATAAGTATCAAGGAATTAATAGGGATTTCCGGATTACCAGGAACAGCCCCAGGACTAAGAAAAGCATTGCGCAGATTATTGCTTGACTCTCCAGATTTAGTCCGTAAACGTCCGGGTACCAAGGCTTTCGAGTATCACATCGATTGTTTGCCGGAACAAACACGCGAGATCATCAAACATCGGCACTATAAATCTTTGATTGCGCAAGCCCCGGCCCAGCCGGTTGATGAGTCAGTCAAGCGTGGCTGCGCCATCAAGTCACGCGATGAGCTGGCGATCATGCGCCAATGTCCTGTCCTGCTCGAGCGCAAAGTGCAGGCCCTCAACGATCACCAAAAGCAGATTGCCGATGCGCGCATGATGCTGGCACAGGAAGTGATCCGGTTACAGCAGGCCGGCATGACCCGCATTGCGGCGGTGACCTTTATCGTCGAGGAGTCAAAGGTCGGTACATTGCCCGAGGCCCTGCAGCGCGCCGCCACGCTGGCCAACGCCAAAAAGGGCCGCACCCGGCAAGGGGTGGGCAAAAGCAGCCTGCAGGAATGGGTGAGTCTCTATCTCAGCGCAGAGCGACCCCAGGAGCGTCTGGCGATACTGGCTCCGGGTCAGCCGAAGAAGCAGCGTCCCGAGGACATGACGTGGTTCTATACGCTCTTCTGGCCGCATTACGCCCGGCCCTGTGGCCCGACGGTGCTGGAAGCCTACCGCGCGTTTCAGGCCGACTGGCAGGGCAAATACCATGATCAGCCTGCCATGCTGACGGCCCTGCCGACCTACGACAAGGTCAATCGCATGGTCAAGCGGGTGGCACCTCACCGACGGGTCAAGGGACGGGTCACCGGTTCGGCGCTTAAGGCGTATCAGGTTTACCAGCAGCGGGATTGGGCACAGATGCCGGTGAACGGCTGCTGGATAGCTGACGGCAAGTCGCTGAACATGAAAGTGGCGCATCCGATACACAGGCGGCCCTTTACCCCGGAGCTGACCCTGGTGCTCGACGGGCGCACCCGCTATCTGGTGGGCTGGAGCCTGTCTCTGGCGGAAAACGCCATCGCGGTGGCCGATGCGTGGCGTTATGCTATCCAGCACCACGGCAAACCGCTGTTTTCCTACTCCGATAACGGCGGTGGTGAGACCAACAAGATGCTGGATGCGGATATCACCGGGATTTTCCCCCGGCTGGGCATTGAGCATATTACCAGTATCCCCGGTAACCCGCAGGCGCGGGGCATTATCGAGCGACTTAACGGCGTTCTCCCACGCCGGCTGGCCCTGCGCTTTCAGACCTATAACGGGTTAAGCGCTGACCCCAACGGGACGCGGGTGCAGGGGCAAAAGCTGCTGAGTCTGTCGAATGCCCTGCGTCAGGGGAAAGAGCTGAACCCTGTCCAGCAGAAAACGCTGGCGATATTGCCCAGCTGGCGGCAATTGATAGACGCCATCGAGGAGGAGGTGCAGCGCTATAACCACAGCCACGAGCACAGCGCGCTGCCCAAGGTCAACGGCAAGTCGATGACGCCGGCTGCTTACCGCAAGGCCCTGCTGACCGAGGAAGGAGACAACATTGAATACCTGACACCGGGCGAGTTGCGCGAGATGTTTATGCCGGAAGAGAAACGCGTGGCCCAGCGCGGCTGGGTTGAACTGCTGAATAACCAGTATTTTGCCCGGGAGCTGATTGAGGTAGACCGCCAGACGGTGCGGGTGGCCTACGATATCCATAATCCGAACGAGGTGATTATTCGCCAGATGGACGGCGCTTATCTCTGCACCGCGCTCTGGAATGGCAATACCGCTTCGCCGGTGCCGGTCTCCAGAGTGGAAAAAGCCCTGGAAGCGCGCGCTAAACGTCGCATTAAACTGGCTGAAAATAAAATTCAGGATGCGAAAGACGAATTACGCACGGTGATTGACGCGCCCAGGGAGAACGATTACAGCCTGCTGGTACCCAAGGCAGCGGAACCTGAAAAAGAGAAGGTGTATTTATTTGAATCCGAATATGAGCACGATATCAAGCAGGTCGGTAATAACCGCTAAGGATATATTGTATGACAACGCGAGAACGTATTTTCCAGCTGATGGAACGGTCAGGCTACACCCAGCGCAAGGTAGCCGATAAAACCGGATTAAGCGGCGCCACCATTTCACAATATTTAAAGGGGGTTTACAACGGCAATATTGATAACGTCGAGGGCACGTTACGGGATTTTCTTGACCGCGAGACAGAGCGCGCCCACCGGCGGGACATCAAGGTACATTTTGTGCCGACCCATCTGGCGAGGGTGGCGCTGGACCTGATTAGTGCCACGCACGACTTCGGCGATATCGGCGTGATATACGGCCCGGCAGGCATGGGAAAAAGCATGGTGCTGAAGGAGTATGTGCGCGCCAACAGCGCCAATAAAGGCGTCATCTTGATTGAAGCCGACCCCGGCTATACCGCCAAGGTGTTATTGCAGGCGCTGTGCGCCCGGCTGGGTCTGCGAAAAACTGGCAATATTCATGAGCTGGTCGAGGAGTGCGTACAGGGGCTGCGCGACAAGCACTGGCTGGTACTGGTTGATGAGGCTGAGCTGCTGCCCTACCGGGCGCTTGAGGTCCTGCGGCGCATTCACGACCGTTCCGGGGTGGCCATTGTATTGGCGGGGATGCCGCGTTTGCTGCTTAACCTGAAAGACTCTCGCGGGGAATACGCCCAGCTCTATAGCCGGGTGGGTATGGCGTTAGACCTGGAATCTCGTAAGAAAGAAAGTGAAGCCGAGGATTTCAGCGCCATTCTGGGCAGCCTGTTATCGAACGGTGAGGACTCGAGGGAGCCGCTTGCGCCGGAGATTGCCGCCGCCTTTCGCAAACATTCACGGGGCAATTATCGCGTTGCGTCTCCAACGCCTGGACCATTGCCGACAACTTCAGCTCTCGCAGAGCCATTAACCGTGTATCCATATTTATTCTCCTTAGTGATAACTGACCGGACCTCGGAGGTTTTCGTGAACCAGCATTGATACGCCGGCTCCGTCCTGGGTGACCTCACTTTCACGACCGTGTTTCAATACGTTGGCTATGAAAGAGCGGTTAATGCACCCTTTCTCCAACGCCAGCGCGCAGGCCTTCTCCAGTCGCGTCGTCTCATAGCGCCGTTGCAGATTGAGTAGCCCCAGCACGGAGCGGTAAGCCTGCTCCGGATGGGCTTTGCTCTTTTGGATGGACTCGACCACTTTCAGTGTGCACACACCCACCGACAGCGCCCAACTGCACAGCCTTTCCGGCGTCCACTGACTCTGCCCCTTATAGTTAGCCGGCATGTGCGCCGCCTGAGTCGTGTGCCTATAGGCGTTATCGCTGCGAGGGTGCGTAGCCACGCAGACACCTTTATGGTGGATTTGCACCAGCCGTTGGGTGGCGATGACGTCAACGCGCTCGCCAACCAGCGGATGCGGCACCGAGTACCAGTTTTTGCCGTAGTCTATGTGGTAATCAGGTCCCACTCGGGCAACGAGATACTCACTGTATTCCCATTGTGTGGGCGGTAGAGGCCCAAGAGCCGGTTTGTCCAGCTGCTCGAAGCGTTCAAGGCGACTTTGTCCGCCGTAATGACGCATCGGGCGCAGATTCAACTCATGATTGAGTTCTCGTATCACCTGGTTGAGTTCGGCCAGCGAGTAGAACCTACGTTTACGCAACCGGGCCAAAACCCAGCGTTCTACCTGCTGCACAGTTGATTCTGCCTTCGCCTTGTCTTTCGGTTTTCTCGGGCGCGCCGGTAGCACCACTGTCTCATAGTGATTTGCCAGCGCCTGATAGCTCTAGTTTATGACCGGCTCATAGCGGTCAGGGGTGCTGACAGCGCTGCGCAGATTATCAGGTATCATCAGCTCCGGAACCCCACCCATGAAGTGCAGGCAGCGGCTATTGGCGTTGAGCCACGATGCCATGTCCTGGCCTTCGCAGGCTTCGATATACGCATAGCCTGACACGCCCATGGCAGCGACGAAGATAGCGACCTGGCGTACGCTACCGGTCGCAGGGTTGACGATAGGTACGGTGGGGCCACAGAAGTCGATGAAGAGCTTTTCGCCAGTCTTGTGCTCCATACGCATGGAACGCCGCTGCTTCTTTTTCCAGTCACGGAACAGTGCACAAAACTGTGAGTAACCGAGGGCATCACCGCCCACGGCGGACTGATATTCCATCCAGAGCAGCTGCTTGGTCATGCCCTTGCGGCTTAACTCGGTATCGATATCAAGCCAGCTGGGTAAGGTATTGATAACTTTTCCGGATTTGCCGGGATAGAGCAGGCGGTCGAGGTCGACGGGGGACAGTTCCGCCGGCAATGGCCAGACCAGGTTAGCTACCGTGAATCGGCCGAGGATATCGTGCACGGTAGTACAGCCTATGCCGAGCGCTGCTGCGATAGTGCGATTCGAGCGACGCTGCTCGAATTTCATACGTAAGACATTAATATAGATGCACATTTCCGTTCTCGCTTTCTTCTTTTTACGTGCCATGCCATGCCCCCGGAAGCTAAAAGTCTCCAGAGTATGGCGGAACAGAAGATGAGCGATCGGACAGAATCGGAATCGCTGATCGGGCGACCGGAATCAGTGATCGGATGAAATCAGAATTAGTGATCGGATGTGACCGGAACCAGCAGCTAATCCAAAACCTAGTGTAGTAGGAGTCGGACTATGCAAAAGTCTACCTTCCGCGTGCGCATATTTGAAGCGTCCCGCCCGTTAATTACCCTGTTTGCGCAATTTAAACACCCGTCAGCGTCAATCTCTCCTGAACCTGGGAGGTGCGCAATGAATCGTTCCCTTTATGCGCATATTGCTGACTCTGCTGCGCGGTGTGAGCGTCATGGCCATTTTGATGAAGCGGAAAGCCTGTGGCGTCAGGCCAGCGAACAGGCGGTGCAACAGGAAAATCGTGACTGGACAGCCCTTCGTGCCAGAGTGTGTGAATCCCGCCGTCGTTTTCTGGCTGCTTGCCCTGCCCGTGTGAAAAACGGGGGTGTCGCATGACGGATTTCCTTGACGTTGTTAATCGTATGGGTCTTGTCGTCATTCCCTTTTCGGGTGGTCATCTTCTTGTCGAAGGCGATGTCGACCTCTCCGGCAGCGATATTGCTACATTGCCGGATAACCTGACCATCATCGGGTCATTGATAGCACTCGAGTGCGCCAGATTATCGGCACTGCCGGCCGGGCTCAATATCATGAACAGCCTCGACCTGCGTAATACGCCGATAACCTCGTTGCCGGCCGATATTGGCGTCGGGCTGGACATCATGCTGGAGAATACCCGTCTGCTATCCCTGCCAGCCAATCTGGCAGTGGGCGGTGCCCTCGACCTTGAAGGTACGCCCATTGCTGCACTCCCTGCCACGCTGAGTGTTGGTGGTTACCTCAATCTTCGTAATACCGCCGTGACCGAACTGCCGGAGGACTGGTGCATCGACGGGCCGCTGCTGCTCGATGTGGAAAAAATATCGAGTCCGCTGGCGTGGCGGCGGGTCCCTCTTGCCTCACTGACGCCGGATGCCCCCATCCTGCAGGATTATTTTTTGTCCGCAGCGCAAGACGAGACAGTGTCTGGCACGCTGGCAGTGGACGCGCTGGGTGTTGAGGTTTTTGCCGTCTGGGTGTGCGGGGAAATCCGGGTGTTCGCCGGGCGGCATGTGGCGTCCGCTGCCGGGTTTGACCATCTTGGTGTCTCTACCCTATTCCAGCAGGCGGCCCATGAATACGTGGCAGAGCTGTCAGCGCGTTTGAATGCCGGACGGGAGGGTAACCTATGACGCTCTCGCTCACCGCGCTCTGGCGACGCAGCCAGACCCCCTGCGTCTTCACCGATGCCGCAGGCACCCTGTTTGCCAATGCCCCCATGCAACGACTGCTGAGGTGCGACGAACGGGCATGCGGCAATGATTCTCCCCTGGTGTCGCTGTTCTTGGCGCAGGAGGCCCAGGCACGGCAGCAACGTCAACCGCTTGGGGTGTTTAACAGCCAGCCCTATGGCGCCCACGGCATCACGCAGCCCTGGCTGTTCTGCTTTCTTCCCGACGTGGATGATGACGGCGTGTGTCACGACAGCTTTTGCCACGCGCGGCCGTTCCCGTTCCTGTCGCTACCGGACTATCTCGAAGGCGGGTGTCCCCGACCGGTGGAGGACTGCCCCGTCGACGACAGGTTTACCGACAGGGAGCGGGGCATCATATTTTTGTCGTTGCAGCGCCTGAGCAGCAAGCGCATTGGGCTGCGGCTCCAGATATCGCATCGCACGGTAGAAAACTGGTTGCAGGACATCTACCTCAAGCTCGGTATCCACAATGTCTGGCAGCTGGATGACTATTGTCGCCAGCATGGGCTTATGCACGCCATTCCCCCACAATGGCGACCCCGCGTCAGTCATGTCATTAACCCGTAGTGCCCGGTACGTGGTCGCCGCTGGCGGCCGCGTATTCGCGGTGAGGCAGACCTGCTGGTATGATACCCATAAGCACCATCAAGCAAGAGAACAAAACCGATGACCGAACCCAAGCGGCCCCTGCTCAGTATCAGGCGCAAGCCGAAAATCTATGTGAACCCGAAGCATGCCGATAAACCCGCGCCGGCGCCAAAACCGGCGAAGCCGCCCAAGGCCAAGGCACCGAAGCCGGTCAAGGAGCCAAAGCCGAAACAGCCGCCGCCCAGGCCCCTGAGCCGGGAAGAGCGTATCGCACGGAACCGGGCGAAAAAATTACGTCGGGGTCAGGAGGCCATCGCCAGTCTGGTGGCACATTGGCCGCAACTCTTCAGCCTCGAACAACCGAAGCCGCTAAAAATTGGCATAGCGGCAGATATTTATAAGGATATCAAGGCGCGTGAACTGGATTTAATCCGCGCCAAAGCCAGCGCGGCGCTGATGTTCTATACGCAAACGCCAGCCTATCAGCAAGCGGTCCATGCCGGTGGCAGTCGGTTTGACCTTGGCGGGCAGCCTTGTGGTGAGATTACCGAGGAGCAGCAGACCCATGCCCTGAAGCAGCTGGAAAAATGGCAAGCAGAAACAGAGTCCGCGGAACCATCGGGCGCAGAGCCAACGCCATGAGCAAGAAATTTACCCCGACGCCCCATGATACGGTGTTCAGGCAGTTTCTTCACGACAAGGCCACAGCGCAGGATTTTTTTGATATCTGGCTGCCTGATGATATCAAGGCGCTGTGTGACTGGGAGACCCTGAAGCCTGAGTCCGGCTCCTTTATCGATTCGGACATGAAGCCTTACCAGAGTGATATCCTCTACTCGGTGAACGCCAACGGGGCTGATGGCTATGTCTACTGTTTGATAGAGCACCAGTCGACCCCCGACAAGCTGATGGCCTGGCGGTTGATGCGCTATTGCATGGCGGCGATGCAGCGGCATCTGGAAGCCGGGCATGATAAACTGCCTCTGGTTTTTCCGGTACTGTTCTACTGCGGCGAAAAAAGCCCGTATCCGTACAGCACTAACTGGCTGGATTGTTTTGAACGGCCTGATATCGCGGCGAAGATTTACAGCCAGCCGTTCCGATTGGCGGATGTGACCACGCTCGGTGATGATGCCATCATGCAGCACCGACGCATGGCGCTACTTGAACTCATCCAGAAGCACATTCGCCGCCGGGATATGACGGAGTTGCTGGACAGTATTGTTAAACTGCTGTCGTACAATTATTATACGGATACGCAGGTCATCACGATGATGAACTATCTTATCCAGGAGGGTAATGCGGCTTCGCCACGCACGTTCATTACCGAGATAGCCAAACGGGCAGAGAAACACGAGGAGGCGCTTATGACCATTGCCGAAGCTCTGAAGCAGGAAGGGAAACAGGAAGGCTATCAGATTGGCCGTGAGGAAGGCATGCAGCAAGGCGAGCATACTGCTGCGATGAAAATTGCACGACAGCTTGTCAGTAACGGTGTTGACCGTGTCATTGTTAAAATATCTACCGGCCTTTCTGATCATGAATTGGATAATTTAATACAGTAAGCCAGGTAATTCAGGCTGATTACGTCAGCCTGAAGGTGGTTCATTTAATGAAAAATCTATTTCCAAAGGTACAGGTGATCCAGTAAAAGGCGCTAGCAAAAAACAGTGAATTAAGTGATGGGATTCCCCAATGAAGAGCCCGTACCGGATTCTGTGTAAATGCCTTTTCTCAGAAGTGACCGTCCAGACGTTCACCGAACTCGATAATAAAGCGGCTCATTGCCATGCGCCAGTCCCTCAAAGGCATTGTCCATTTCTGTGAGGCCGCCTGTATCGCCAGCCACACCACCTTTTTCACTGCGTCGTCGGTCGGGAACACCTTGCGCTTTTTGATGGCATGCCGGATCACGCTGTTTAACGCCTCGATGGCGTTGGTCGTGTAGATCACCTTGCGGATGTCCGTTGGGTAGGCAAAGAACGTGGCCAGATTGGCCCAGTTTGCCTGCCAGCTTCGACTTATTTGCGGGTAGCGGATGTTCCAGGCACTGGAGAACGCTTCCAGCGCCTGCAAGCCGGCTTCTTCCGTAGGGGCCTGATAGATAGCTTTCAGGTCGCGGGTGACGGCCTTGTAGTCCTTCCAGGAGACGAACCGCAGGCTGTTGCGCACCATATGCACGATACACAGCTCTGGAGCCGCGCCTCCGGATACACCGCGTTAATAGCGTCAGGGAAACCTTTCAGCCCGTCTACGCAGGCGATAAGGATATCGTTCAGGCCGCGGTTTTTCAGCTCTGTCAGCACGTTCAGTCAGAACTTTGCGCCTTCATTTTCGGCCAGCCACATACCTAGCAACTCTTTCTGGCCTTCGATGTTGATGCCCAGCGCCAGGAACACAGATTTGTTGATGATGCGGCTGTCCTGCCGGACTTTTAGAACGATACAGTCAAGATAAACAATGGGATAGACTGCATCCAGAGGCCGGTTTTGCCATTCAACAACCTGCTCCATGACCGCATCGGTGACCTTTGAGACCAGCGCCGGCGAGACAGCGGCGTCATACAGCTCTTTGAACGAGGCGGCGATCTCGTGGGTGGTCATCCCTTTGGCGTACAACGATAAAATCTGGTTATCCATCCCGGTAATCCGGGTCTGGTTCTTCTTCACCAGTTGCGGTTCAAAGGAACCGTCACGATCGCGCGGAGTACGCAGCGCCAGCGGGCCATCGCCAGTGGTAACGGTTTTTGTGGAATAGCCGTTGCGGGCGTTGGTCCCCGGTTTAGGCTGATTTTTATCGTAGCCGAGGTGATGGGTCATTTCGGCATTGAGAGCTGCTTCGACGCTAATTTTTTTCAGCAGCCGATCGAAGTGACTGAGATCTTCAGGGGTTTTGAGATTTTTGGCCAGTTCGTTAGCCAGAGCCTGCAACTGTTTTTCGTCCATAAATTAACCTGTTTTTGATGTTGGATTGAACATATCAAAATCAGGCAAATACACAAATTTCTAAACAGGCTCTAAAATAACAGTGACTCTTCTAGATGATGAAAAAGGCACTCATGCAAATGTCCGTGCTAAAGACCCTGTACACGATTCTGTGTAAATGCCTTTTCTCAGAAGTGACCGTCCAGGCGGTCACCGAACTCGATAATAAAGCGGCTCATTGCCATGCGCCAGTCCCTCAAAGGCATTGTCCATTTCTGTGAGGCCGCCTGTATCGCCAGCCACACCACCTTTTTCACTGCGTCGTCGGTCGGGAACACCTTGCGCTTTTTGATGGCATGCCGGATCACGCTGTTTAACGACTCGATGGCGTTGGTCGTGTAGATCACCTTGCGGATGTCCGTTGGGTAGGCAAAGAACGTGGCCAGATTGGCCCAGTTTGCCTGCCAGCTTCGACTTATTTGCGGGTAGCGGATGTCCCAGGCACTGGAGAACGCTTCCAGCGCCTGCAAGCCGGCTTCTTCCGTAGGGGCCTGATAGATAGAGCTTTCAGGTCGCGGGTGACGGCCTTGTAGTCCTTCCAGGAGACGAACCGCAGGCTGTTGCGCACCATATGTACGATACACAGCTGGAGCCGCGCCTCCGGATACACCGCGTTAATAGCGTCAGGAAAACCTTTCAGCCCGTCTACGCAGACGATAAGGATATCGTTCAGGCCGCGGTTTTTCAGCTCTGTCAGCACGTTCAGCCAGAACTTTGCGCCTTCATTTTCAGCCAGCCACATACCTAGCAACTCTTTCTGGCCTTCGATGTTGATGCCCAGCGCCAGGAACACAGATTTGTTGATGATGCGGCTGTCCTGCCGGACTTTTAGAACGATACAGTCAAGATAAACAATGGGATAGACTGCATCCAGAGGCCGGTTTTGCCATTCGACAACCTGCTCCATGACCGCATCGGTGACCTTTGAGACCAGCGCCGGCGAGACATCGGCGTCATACAGCTCTTGGAACGCGGCGGCGATCTCGCGGGTGGTCATCCCTTTGGCGTACAACGATAAAATCTGGTTATCCATCCCGGTAATCCGGGTCTGGTTCTTCTTCACCAGTTGCGGTTCAAAGGAACCGTCACGATCGCGCGGAGTACGCAGCGCCAGCGGGCCATCGCCAGTGGTAACGGTTTTTGTGGAATATGCTGGTTCCGGTCACATCCGATCACTGATTCCGATTTCACCCGATCACTAATTCTGATTTCATCCGATCACTGATTCCGGTCGCCCGATCAGCGATTCCGATTCTGTCCGATCGCTCATCTTCTGTTCCGCCATACTCTGGAGACTTTTAGCTTCCGGGGGCATGGCACGTAAAAAGAAGAAAGCGAGAACGGAAATGTGCATCTATATTAATGTATTACGTATGAAATTCGAGCAGCGTCTCTCGAATCGCACTATCGCAGCAGCGCTCGGCATAGGCTGTACTACCGTGCACGATATCCTCGGCCGATTCACGGTAGCTAACCTGGTCTGGCCATTGCCGGCGGAACTGTCCCCCGTCGACCTCGACCGCCTGCTCTATCCCGGCAAATCCGGAAAAGTTATCAATACCTTACCCAGCTGGCTTGATATCGATACCGAGTTAAGCCGCAAGGACATGACCAAGCAGCTGCTCTGGATGGAATATCAGTCCGCCGTGGGCGGTGATGCCCTCGGTTACTCACAGTTTTGTGCACTGTTCCGTGACTGGAAAAAGAAGTAGCGGCGTTCCATGCGCATGGAGCACAAGGCTGGCGAAAAGCTCTTCATCGATTTCTGTGGCCCCACCGTACCTATCGTCAACCCTGCGACCGGTAGCGTACGCCAGGTCGCTATCTTCGTCGCTGCCATGGGCGTGTCAGGCTATGCGTATATCGAAGCCTGCGAAGGCCAGGACATGGCATCGTGGCTCAACGCCAATAGCCGCTGCCTGCACTTCATGGGTGGGGTTCCGGAGCTGATGATACCTGATAATCTGCGCAGCGCTGTCAGCACCCCTGACCGCTATGAGCCGGTCATAAACCAGAGCTACCAGGCGCTGGCAAATCACTATGAGACAGTGGTGCTACCGGCGCGCCCGAGAAAACCGAAAGACAAGGCGAAGGCAGAATCAACTGTGCAGCTGGTAGAACGCTGGGTTTTGGCCCGGTTGCGTAAACGTAGGTTCTACTCACTGGCCGAACTCAACCAGGTGATACGAGAACTCAATCATGAGTTGAATCTGCGCCCGATGCGTCATTACGGCGGACAAAGTCGCCTTGAACGCTTCGAGCAGCTGGACAAACCGGTTCTTGGGCCTCTACCGCCCACACAATGGGAATACAGTGAGTATCTCGTTGCCCGAGTGGGACCTGATTACCACATAAACTACGGCAAAAACTGGTACTCGGTGCCACATCCGCTGGTTGGCGAGCGCGTTGACGTCATCGCCACCCAACGGCTGGTGCAAATCCACCATAAGGGCGTCTGCGTGGCTACGCACCCTCGCAGCGATAACGCCTATAGGCACACGACTCAGGCGGCGCACATGCCGGCTAACCATAAGGGGCAGAGTCAGTGGACGCCGGAAAGGCTGTGCAGTTGGGCGCTGTCGGTGGGTGTGTGCACACTGAAAGTGGTCGAGTCCATCCAAAAGAGCAAAGCCCATCCGGAGCAGGCTTACCGCTCCGTGCTGGGGCTACTCAATCTGCAACGGCGCTATGAGACGACGCGACTGGAGAAGGCCTGCGCGCTGGCGTTGGAGAAAGGGTGCATTAACCGCTCTTTCATAGCCAACGTATTGAAACACGGTCGTGAAAGTGAGGTCACCCAGGACGGAGCCGGCGTATCAATGCTGGTTCACGAAAACCTCCGAAGTCCGGACAGTTATCACTAAGGAGAATAAATATGGATACACTGTTAATGGCTCTGCGAGAGCTGAAGTTGTCGGCAATGGTCCAGGCGTTGGAGACGCAACGCGAACTCCCGAGGAGTTATGGGGAGCTGGGGTTCGAGGAGCGGTTGTCGCTAATGGTAGAAGAGGAAAATTTGCATAGAAAAAACAACCATATATGCCGTCTGCGACGGCAATTGCAAATGCGCTTGCAGGCAAAACCGGAAGATATCCGTTATATCCCTAGCCGAGGAGTGACACCGGAGCAGATGCGAGATCTGCTAGGGGGACAATATCTGAAATATCAGAAAAGCATACTCATCACGGGGCCGACAGGTACGGGCAAAACCTGGCTCAGTTGTGCGCTTGGTGAGCAGGCATGCCGGCAGCAATATAGCGTGCGTTACTGGCGAGTGGGTCGGTTGCTGGCCCATCTTCACCAGTGTCAGGTAGACGGGACCTATCTAAAACAGCTTAAGTAGTTAGAAAAAATAGAGTTACTGATCTTGGACGACGTGGGCCTAGAATCAATAAGTCCGATGCAGGCAACGATGCTGTTGGAGGTGATGGAAGATCGCTACGACAAAAGCAGCAGCATCCTGATCAGTCAACTGCCGGTGAAAAAATGGTATGGACTGATAGAAAACCCCACGACAGCTGACGCGTTACTCGATCGGTTAGTACACCCCAGCTATAGACTGGAACTTAAAGGCGAATCACTACGCAAAGAGCAAGGAGTAGCCAGCACAGGAAAAATAGACTAAACCCGAGTCAGAAGATGAGCGAACACGTGATCGAATATCACTGGAATGGGTGATCGGAAAATATCGGAATAACTGATCGGATGTCGCCGGAACAGCTGATCGGATACGTCGGAATCTGCAAGGCGTCGGCCATTGGGCGTGGCGGCGCAGTGAATGATGATGCGATGAATGACGCGGGACATAAAAAAACCTCATGCAGAACATGAGGCTATTGTGGCGAAAGGCGGCCGGCGGTGCCGGTAACGGGGGCGTAGAGGGTAATACTCAGAACAGGGTGGGTTGCTCGGGCGGTGGTCCCGCCTGACGCTGGCGCACCAGTTCGCGGGCGCGGGTCGCGGCGATGCCATAGCGCGGGCACAATAGCGTCAGGGCCATGGTGGTGGACTCCCCCCTGCGCCCGCAGCCGGTCCAGCTCAGCCAGGAAGCAGCGGTTACGCCAGGCCATGTCACAGCGGGGGATATACAGCTCCTCGCCGCCAAAATGGCGCATCAGCAGCGCCACCTGCGAGGGCGTCAGGACGTCTTGCAGCAGGACAATGCGTCGCTCCCCCGCGCCACGCAACCCCTTGCCGATGCGAAACGGCACCCCGCCGAAATGGCGAATAAGCGACTCGGTGGCTGGGAAGCCTATCAGGCCGGCAATCTGCTGCACCGACTCTGGCAGCAATGCCTGCACCTCAGCGTAATCCGGCTGCAGCGACGGTTGCATCACAGCCTCCCGTGCCGTTTGGCGTCCATAATCAGCATTTGCATCAGCCGGCACACCTGCGCATCATCGAGCCATTCTACGGGCTTTTTTCCGCCCAGCATACGCGCAATCATGCCATCGAGGTAGCCCCAGGGCCGCCCGGCGCTGGCGAGCAGCGCCTCAATTTTGCTGAGCATCCCCTGACGTCCTGCCGCCACACGCGGCTTGCGGCCCTGTTTGGGTAACGAGGTAAAGCCCTGACGGCGCATATAGCGCACCACCCGCGCCAGCTCGGCGGCAGTACACTCCTTGGCGCTTTGCTTACCGGTCTCGCGCAGCAGGACGCCCCGGTAGGTCTCTTCATCCCAGCCGAGTGTATTTTTACCCGTGTGCACAATTTTAATCAGATTTTTCATGAGCATCACTCCGAAGGTTAACCGCATGATGATGGTGTCCCGGCGAATGCCTCTCCCTCTCACTGAAGAAAGACACTGGGGGCAATAACCCCAGTGCGGTCAAGGCGCGCTGGCATTGGGCTAGTTGGTATTCGGTTACTGACGCATAAGACGTGCCCTCATCAGGAAATAATCGTTGCCAGGCGGCATGCGCTATCTTGACCTGGTGCAGCGCATCGGCCAGCGCATGATGCTTTTCCCCGTCAAACGGGATAGCGCGCACATCAATGCCTGACAGCCGTACCAGGGTGCGCAGGTCGGCGACATCCCTGAATGACCAGGGGTAGCGGTCATTGCCCTGTCGTCTTTTTGCGGGTCAACGCGGTCGAACCAGCTTTGCAGCAGGGCAATATCGAATACCGCGCCGTTACTCCAGGGCACACAGGGCTTGGCGCAGTGGGTGGAGATGAACGTCCGCAAGGCGCGCGCCACAACATCGGGACGCGCCTTACCGCCAAAGGCTTCGTGACGGGCGTCATCGCTCTGTTTTTGCCACCACAGCAGGGTCTCTTCCTCTGGCTGGCCGTATTGGATTGCGGCCTGATAATCGATACGCGCATAAAACGTCTGTCCAACCAGCCCCGTTGCCGGCTCAAACATCACCGCCGCCACCGACAATATCGGGCAACCGGCTTTTTTACCCAGCGTTTCGATATCGAGCATCACGTTATTCATGGGTCTGTTCATGATTTTTCCTCAATGCTGTTTTTTATAAAGCATGACCGCCTGTTTCATTTGCTGCCGAATAGCATCTGAATAAATCATGCATTGCCGCGCGTCATAAAAACGCAGGCTGAAGGGCAGCGGGACGAGGCTTTGTTGAATAAATCGAACTTTTAGGTGACTGGCGGCTCTGATCACTACATTCGTTTTAACATCAGGTCCCCATGGCAAAGCAAAAGTTTAAAATCACCAACTGGCCCGCATACAACAATGCGCTCAGGCAGCGGGGAGACCTGACAGTACGGCTTGATGAGTCAGCCATTGCTGCATGGACTGAGAGTACACCACCTGAACATCGTGGCCGGCCGCTTCACTACACCGATATGGCCATTACCACGGTTCTGATGATAAAGCGCGTGTTTAACCTTTCGCTCCGGGCGTTACAGGGTTTCGTTGACGCGATTTTTAAACTGATGGGGCTGTCGCTGCGCTGCCCAGATTACTCTCTGGTCAGCCGGCGAGCAAAAACCGTCGACATCAGCATAAAAACGCCAACCCGCGGCGAAATCTCACACCTGGTCATCGATGGCACCGGCCTGAAAATCTTCGGCGAAGGCGAATGGAAAGTCAGGCAGCATGGGGCTGAGAGGCGCAGAGTATGGCGCAAGCTTCATCTGGCAGTAGATAGCGCGACACATGAAATTATCTGTGCCGATTTATCGCTAAGCGGTACGACAGATGCGCAGGCGCTGCCCGGGCTGATTAACCAAACCCACCGGAAAATCAGGGAAGCGTCGGCTGACAGTGCTTACGATACGCGTTACTGTCATGATGCTCTGCTGAGGAAAAAAATAAAGCCGCTTATCCCACCGCGAAGTGGTGCGCAATATTGGCCAGCTCGATACCATAAGCGTAACCATGCGGTGGCAAATCAGCATCTGAGCGGCAATAACGATACCTGGAAAAAGAAAGTAGGGAGCCTGTTTAGAAATTTGTGTATTTGCCTGATTTTGATATGTTCAATCCAACATCAAAAACAGGTTAATTTATGGACGAAAAACAGTTGCAGGCTCTGGCTAACGAACTGGCCAAAAATCTCAAAACCCCTGAAGATCTCAGTCACTTCGATCGGCTGCTGAAAAAAATCAGCGTCGAAGCAGCTCTCAATGCCGAAATGACCCATCACCTCGGCTACGATAAAAATTAGCCTAAACCGGGGACCAACGCCCGCAACGGCTATTCCACAAAAACCGTTACCACTGGCGATGACCCGCTGGCGCTGCGTACTCCGCGCGATCGTGACGGTTCCTTTGAACCGCAACTGGTGAAGAAGAACCAGACCCGGATTACCGGGATGGATAACCAGATTTTATCGTTGTACGCCAAAGGGATGACCACCCGCGAGATCGCCGCCGCGTTCAAAGAGCTGTATGACGCCGATGTCTCGCCGGCGCTGGTCTCAAAGGTCACCGATGCGGTCATGGAGCAGGTTGTCGAATGGCAAAACCGGCCTCTGGATGCAGTCTATCCCATTGTTTATCTTGACTGTATCGTTCTAAAAGTCCGGCAGGACAGCCGCATCATCAACAAATCTGTGTTCCTGGCGCTGGGCATCAACATCGAAGGCCAGAAAGAGTTGCTAGGTATGTGGCTGGCCGAAAATGAAGGCGCAAAGTTCTGGCTGAACGTGCTGACAGAGCTGAAAAACCGCGGCCTGAACGATATCCTTATCGCCTGCGTAGACGGGCTGAAAGGTTTCCCTGACGCTATTAACGCGGTGTATCCGGAGGCGCGGCTCCAGCTGTGTATCGTGCATATGGTGCGCAACAGCCTGCGGTTCGTCTCCTGGAAGGACTACAAGGCCGTCACCCGCGACCTGAAAGCTATCTATCAGGCCCCTACGGAAGAAGCCGGCTTGCAGGCGCTGGAAGCGTTCTCCAGTGCCTGGGACATCCGCTACCCGCAAATAAGTCGAAGCTGGCAGGCAAACTGGGCCAATCTGGCCACGTTCTTTGCCTACCCAACGGACATCCGCAAGGTGATCTACACGACCAACGCCATCGAGTCGTTAAACAGCGTGATCCGGTATGCCATCAAAAAGCGCAAGGTGTTCCCGACCGACGACGCAGTGAAAAAGGTGGTGTGGCTGGCGATACAGGCGGCCTCACAGAAATGGACAATGCCTTTGAGGGACTGGCGCATGGCAATGAGCCGCTTTATTATCGAGTTCGGTGACCGCCTGGACGGTCACTTCTGAGAAAAGGCATTTACACAGAATCGTGTACAGGGTCAGGTAAATTAGGAAATAAGATCACCTATCTCAACACAAAAAACAACAAAAACAGGGCAGTTCCCATTTCCACTGAACTTTGTGCTCAAATCACAGACAGTATTCAGAACGGCCGGCTATTTGCAAATCTCAACTATCGATATGTAAGAGACTGCATTAAAGAAATCGCCCCCAACCTTCCAGCAGGTCAAGCAGTGCACGTTCTGCGCGGCTTTGTTGAATAAATCGAACTTTTAGGTGACTGGCGGCTCTGATCACTACATTCGTTTCAACATCAGGTCCCCATGGCAAAGCAAAAGTTTAAAATCACCAACTGGCCCGCATACAACAATGCGCTCAGGCAGCGGGGGGACATGACAGTATGGCTTGATGAGTCAGCCATTGCTGCATGGACTGAGAGTACACCACCTGAACATCGTGGCCGGCCGCTTCACTATACCGATATGGCCATTACCACGGTTCTGATGATAAAGCGCGTGTTTAACCTTTCGCTCCGGGCGTTACAGGGTTTCGTTGACGCGATTTTTAAACTGATGGGGCTGTCGCTGCGCTGCCCAGATTACTCTCTGGTCAGCCGGCGAGCAAAAACCGTCGACATCAGCATAAAAACGCCAACCCGCGGCGAAATCTCACACCTGGTCATCGATGGCACCGGCCTGAAAATCTTCGGCGAAGGCGAATGGAAAGTCAGGCAGCATGGGGCTGAGAGGCGCAGAGTATGGCGCAAGCTTCATCTGGCAGTAGATAGCGCGACACATGAAATTATCTGTGCCGATTTATCGCTAAGCGGTACGACAGATGCGCAGGCGCTGCCCGGGCTGATTAACCAAACCCACCGGAAAATCAGGGAAGCGTCGGCTGACAGTGCTTACGATACGCGTTACTGTCATGATGCTCTGCTGAGGAAAAAAATAAAGCCGCTTATCCCACCGCGAAGTGGTGCGCAATATTGGCCAGTTCGATACCATGAGCGTAACCATGCGGTGGCAAATCAGCATCTGAGCGGCAATAACGATACCTGGAAAAAGAAAGTAGGTTATCACCGGCGTTCACTGGCTGAAACGGCCATGTTCCGGTTTAAAACACTTCTGGGTGGTCATCTGAGTCTGCATGACTATGACGCGCAGGTAGGTGAGGCTATGGCAATGGTCAAAGCGCTTAACCGGATCACGCTGTTAAGAATGCCAAACAGCGTCCGTATCATGTAACAATCGCCCTGATAGGGAGGAAGTCGTCACAAATTTCGGATTTATTCAACAAAGCGGTTCTGCGCCATACATTTGCCAGTCACTTTATGATGAATGGAGGGAACATCCTAGCCCTGCAAAGAATTTTGGAACATTCAAGTATTTTACAAACGATGGTTTATGCGCATTTTGCTCATGATTATTTAGAAGATGCCGTCAGATTTAATCCGTTGGAGAATCAGCAATGATTAAAACTAAGAAACCAACCGAAGAGGAGCTCCGCAATTTTCTTATGCGTAAGTTTCTTGAAGAGCAACTGAATAAAAAAGCTAAAGAACGCAAAAATAAAAAAAATTAACTGATTATAAAC
Source organism: Candidatus Sodalis pierantonius str. SOPE (assembly GCF_000517405.1). Classification (NCBI taxonomy): domain Bacteria; kingdom Pseudomonadati; phylum Pseudomonadota; class Gammaproteobacteria; order Enterobacterales; family Bruguierivoracaceae; genus Sodalis; species Candidatus Sodalis pierantonii. The sequence goes on from NZ_CP006568.1 coordinate 2,312,696, forward strand.
AAAATATTATACAAGTTACCCCAGTACTTTTCCGTAAGTTTCTTGCTGAGAAAGGGGTTTCTTTATGTTGCCCTTCATGTGGTTCTGAGGAGTTGACGGTGCCTGAAAAAAGACTCTTGCAGAGAAAAAAATTCGCATCTAATTTTAACAGATTACCGGTAGCTGAGAAGGAAGACGCCCTAATTAGTTCTTATGTTTCATATCTAACTTGGGGTGATGAAAGCTGCGTATCCGGCCTGATAAAAAGCTACTATCAAGTACATTGTTTGAACTGTGGTCACCTCAGCCTTTATCGTTCTATCGTTGTTTTACAATGGATTGCAAATCTTGAAAAAGCATGCGAGGTGAAAGAATGACAGGTAAAATAATAGAAAGGGATTTTCCTTTGTATCTAGTGGGTGATAGTAATACACGGCGAAGCAATGAGACTATAATCAGACATGGTAACGGGGGAGGGGGAGGAGGAGGCATGCAGGACAGACTAGAAAAACGAGTTGAGCGCTTAGAGGCTGATGTAGTCGAGATAAAAATGGATTTGACAAAGCTTACTACCCGCTCTGAGGAATTTTCAACCAAAAGCGATTTGCTCTCTCTTAAAGCTGAAATCAATAAAGAATTTGGCTTGCTCAACAAGGAGTTTGGCGTTTTTCACAAAGAATTCTCCACTATTCATCAACAGATTGCTAACCAAACGAAATGGATAGCAGGGATTGTATTTACCGCTCTTGGTTTAGGCATCGCAGCAGTCAAGTACCTTTTTTGATGATCCACAAATTGACCCAAACGTACACGCTATGTTCGTTTTAAACACGCAGTTACAGGCATGTAACTCACTGATTTTATGGAACTATTTGTTTTCATTAGTGCCAAAATGGGGGCTTTCGCCTCCCTGTTTGCTATGGTTAATACGTCCACGTCGCCATTGTGCGCCCTAAGTGACTATTTTAATGCTGCGGCCGGTTGAAAAGCAGGGAGTTCCTCACTCATACTTCCGTTACCAACCAGTCAGGAAACAAGGAACGCCGCCATGGCCGAAGAAACCATTTTTAGTAAAATTATTCGCCGGGAAATACCCGCTGATATTCTCTATCAGGACGATTTGGTTACCGCTTTTCGCGACATCAGCCCCAAAGCGCCCAGCCATATTTTGATCGTGACCAATCTGCTTATCCCCACCGTCAACGATGTCACCGCCGACCATGAAGCGGAGCTGGGACGGTTGTTTACCGTGGCGGCGAAAATAGCCCAACAAGAGGGCATCGATGCGGACGGCTACCGGCTAATCGTGAATTGCAACCGCCACGGCGGCCAGGAAGTGTATCATTTGCACATGCATCTTTTGGGAGGCAGGCCGCTTGGCCCGCTGGTGGCGTGATGGGTTGGGGAGAAACATGCGTTTAGCACCCTGGATGGTCGCGCTGTTGCTGTTAACCGGCTGCAGCGGTAGCCGCGATCCCGCATTGATCATCAATAATCAGCAATCGCTGGTGATGGACCCGTCGGTGCTCAGCGCCGGCATTACCGCCGCGCCGCCGTCGCTTACCACCGATCGGGGGCGATTGCGCGCCTATAGCATCCTGAGCAACGATCATCCCGCTCTGGTCACCGTGTATTACCGTTTCTATTGGTACGATGCGCAGGGATTGGACGTCATACCGTTCGCCGCGACGCGCATGCTGATCGTGCCGCCTGGCGGGGAAGCCCGGGTGGAGGCGGTGAATGGTAATCCGGAGGCGAAGCACGCTCGTCTCTATTTGTTTTTGCAATAAAGAGTCAACGTCGAGTCTACAATGAAAAAGACAGCCTTAATCGTCCTTGCAGCGCTGGTGCTGGCCAGCTGTACCACCCGAACTCCAGAGCCGCCCCCGGCCACCGTAGAGCCCGCGCCGCCGCCGACTACGGTACCGGTACAGCCGCCGCCGGTCACCAGCGAGCCGGTGCCCTTGCCACCGAAAATCAAGACCATTGACTGGCCGGCCAGCCTGTCGCCCATGGTGCAGCAAATGTTGCAGGTGGACGGCGTCAACGATGGCAGCGTGCTGCTGGTAAATACCTTAAAAAACGCCACTAACGGCAGCGTGCAGACCGGTAAAGCCACCGCGGCCCTTACTCGCCTCATTGCACAGGGCGGCGGCAAATTTCAGGTGGTGGGCGCCGATAAACTGAACTCGGCGCGCCAGACGTTGGGGCTTTCCTCCGACGACAGTTTGGAGTCGCTCAGTAAAGCGGTGGGACTGGCTCGCTATCTCAACGCCCAGTACGTGCTGTATAGCGCCGCCAGCGGCGATGTGAAAGCACCCACGCTCGATCTGCAACTGATGCTGGTGCAAACCGGCGAGATCATTTGGTCCGGTAACGGCGTTGCCCAGGATTGACGATGGGCTGCGCTCGATGTTGGCGCAGTTACTGCCGCGTGCAACGTTAGACAGTGTCAACCCCCTGCCGGTCAGCGGTCTAACCGGCGAAAGCTGGCGATTGCAGGGAGCCGGTGTTGATTTGCTGGCGCGCGAAGCCAGCGGGCAGAAAATCCAGCTGGGCGTTGACCGGCGTCGGGAATTTCGCCTGTTGCGCGCCCTTAACGGCAGCGGCCTGGCGCCGCGTCCGCGGGGCATCACCGCCGGCTGACTGCTGGTGGAGTGGCTATCCGGCGCACCGTTAAATACGCAGGGCTGGCAACAGGCGCTGATGACGGGCACGCTGGCGGGTCTCCTGGCCAGGCTGCACCAGCAGCGGCGCAGCGGCTACCCGCTGAACCTACAGGCGCGCTATGCGCGCTATTGGCAAACCAGCGACCCGGCGCACACCGGCCTGGCTGAGGCTACACAGGCGGTTTTTGCGCCGGCGTCCGCCGACGGCCCTGCTGCAGATTCCGACGTATCCGACCAGCTGTTTCGGCGACATCCGATCAGTTATTCCGATATTTTCCGATCACCCATTCCAGTGATATTCGATCACGTGTTCGCTCATCTTCTGACTCGGGTTTAGTCTATTTTTCCTGTGCTGGCTACTCCTTGCTCTTTGCGTAGTGATTCGCCTTTAAGTTCCAGTCTATAGCTGGGGTGTACTAACCGATCGAGTAACGCGTCAGCTGTCGTGGGGTTTTCTATCAGTCCATACCATTTTTTCACCGGCAGTTGACTGATCAGGATGCTGCTGCTTTTGTCGTAGCGATCTTCCATCACCTCCAACAGCATCGTTGCCTGCATCGGACTTATTGATTCTAGGCCCACGTCGTCCAAAATCAGTAACTCTATTTTTTCTAACTGCTTAAGCTGTTTTAGATAGGTCCCGTCTACCTGACACTGGTGAAGATGGGCCAGCAATCGACCCACTTGCCAGTAACGCACGCTATATTGCTGCCGGCATGCCTGCTCACCAAGCGCACAACTGAGCCAGGTTTTGCCCGTACCTGTCGGCCCCGTGATGAGTATGCTTTTCTGATATTTCAGATATTGTCCCCCTAGCAGATCTCGCATCTGTTCCGGTGTCACTCCTCGGCTAGGGATATAGCGGATATCTTCCGGTTTTGCCTGCAAGCGCATTTGCGATTGCCGTCGCATACGGCATATATGGTTGTTTTTTCTATGAAAATTTTCCGCTTCTACCATCAGCGACAACCGCTCCTCGAACCCCAGCTCCCCATAACTCCCCGGGAGTTCGCGTTGCGTCTCCAACGCCTGGACCATTGCCGACAACTTCAGCTCTCGCTGAGCCATTAACAGTGTATCCATATTTATTCTCCTTAGTGATAACTGTCCGGACCTCGGAGGTTTTCGTGAACCAGCATTGATACGCAGGCTCCGTCCTGGGTGACCTCACTTTCACGACCGTGTTTCAATACGTTGGCTATGAAAGAGCGGTTAATGCACCCTTTCTCCAACGCCAGCGCGCAGGCCTTCTCCAGTCGCGTCGTCTCATAGCGCCGTTGCAGATTGAGTAGCCCCAGCACGGAGCGGTAAGCCTGCTCCGGATGGGCTTTGCTCTTTTGGATGGACTCGACCACTTTCAGTGTGCACACACCCACCGACAGCGCCCAACTGAACAGCCTTTCCGGCGTCCACCTGACTCTGCCCCTTATGGTTAGCCGGCATGTGCGCCGCCTGAGTCGTGTGCCTATAGGCGTTATCGCTGCGAGGGTGCGTAGCCACGCAGACGCCCTTATGGTGGATTTGCACCAGCCGTTGGGTGGCGATGACGTCAACGCGCTCGCCAACCAGCGGATGCGGCACCGAGTACCAGTTTTTGCCGTAGTCCATGTGGTAATCAGGTCCCACTCGGGCAACGAGATACTCACTGTATTCCCATTGTGTGGGCGGTAGAGGCCCAAGAGCCGGTTTGTCCAGCTGCTCGAAGCGTTCAAGGCGACTTTGTCCGCCGTAATGACGCATCGGGCGCAGATTCAACTCATGATTGAGTTCTCGTATCACCTGGTTGAGTTCGGTCAGCGAGTAGAACCTACGTTTACGCAACCGGGCCAAAACCCAGCGTTCTACCAGCTGCACAGTTGATTCTGCCTTCGCCTTGTCTTTCGGTTTTCTCGGGCGCGCCGGTAGCACCACTGTCTCATAGTGATTTGCCAGCGCCTGGTAGCTCTGGTTTATGACCGGCTCATAGCGGTCAGGGATGCTGACAGCGCTGCGCAGATTATCAGGTATCATCAGCTCCGGAACCCCACCCATGAAGTGCAGGCAGCGGCTATTGGCGTTGAGCCACGATGCCATGTCCTGGCCTTCGCAGGCTTCGATATACGCATAGCCTGACACGCCCATGGCAGCGACGAAGATAGCGACCTGGCGTACGCTACCGGTCGCAGGGTTGACGATAGGTACGGTGGGGCCACAGAAGTCGATGAAGAGCTTTTCGCCAGCCTTGTGCTCCATGCGCATGGAACGCCGCTGCTTCTTTTTCCAGTCACGTAACAGTGCACAAAACTGTGAGTAACCGAGGGCATCATCGCCCACGGCGGACTGATATTCCATCCAGAGCAGCTGCTTGGTCATGCCCTTGCGGCTTAACTCGGTATAGATATCAAGCCAGCTGGGTAAGGTATTGATAACTTTTCCGGATTTGCCGGGATAGAGCAGGCGGTCGAGGTCGACGGGGGACAGTTCCGCCGGCAATGGCCAGACCAGGTTAGCTACCGTGAATCGGCCGAGGATATCGTGCACGGTAGTACAGCCTATGCCGAGCGCTGCTGCGATAGTGCGATTCGAGCGACGCTGCTCGAATTTCATACGTAATACATTAATATAGATGCACATTTCCGTTCTCGCTTTCTTCTTTTTACGTGCCATGCCATGCCTCCGGAAGCTAAAAGTCTCCAGAGTATGGCGGAACAGAAGATGAGCGATCGGACAGAATCGGAATCGCTGATCGGGCGACCGGAATCAGTGATCGGATGAAATCAGAATTAGTGATCGGGTGAAATCGGAATCAGTGATCGGATGTGACCGGAACCAGCACCTGTCACCATCAAGGATTTTTATTATGAATACCGACGATATAACCCAAATTCTCTATCATGTATTGCCCGCCATGCAAAACGGTTTTTCTATTCGGGCGCAGGGTAATTACGCCTATTTTTATGTTGACCCACAAAAGCCTTACGCACAGGAATTTATTGCCGGAATAGAAAAGGATTTGAGGGAGCGCATAAAGTGGTTAATGGAGAATCACGTTAATCGCTTAGTACCTCAGTAAATTATTACCTGCCATTAAAGTGAAATAAAAACGGCGCATGACGCCAGGGCTTCGCACGGCCTGAATAAAAGAGAACTCACCATGACTGAAATAATCCACACCCGTCAGGACAGCTCGCCAACTCGCATTCGCCTGACGCCCGGTTTAACCGATCCGGACTTCATGACCATCGGTCTGGCGGCCAGAAAAAGCGAACGCGAACACCTGCTTGGCATGCTCAGTGCCTTTCTGGAATCGCAACGCGCCCGCGCTGTACCCGCAGACAAAATACTGAACGAGCTGAATGACTGGATAGCGCTGCGTTTGTCAGCGCTTGATATGACCGAGGAGTTACCACGATGAATCATCTCATGATTGATATTGAAACCCTCGGCGTTCGCGCCAGTGCGCCACTGGCAGCGATAGGTGCCGTCTTTTTTGAACCCTCTACCGGCCAGCTGGGCAAAGCGTTTTATGCCCGCGTTGACTCGCGCAGTGATGAGGTTGCTGGCGCCCGTGCGGAAGTCGATACGGCATTGTGGTGGTTACGTCAGGATGCCGACGCGCGCGTCGAACTGATTATTGAACCGCGCTCTTCTGCGCGAGATGCCCTGAATGCGTTTTTGAATTACATCAACGCCAGTTAGATACCTGCTGGCCGCAAGCACCTGAATATCTGGTGCAAGGGTGGCGAATTTGACGTGGGGGATTTTGGGCGCGGCCTTTGAGCGCCATGGCCTGCCCATCTCCTGGTATTACTCGCGTATGCGGGATATGCGCACCCTGCAATCTCTGGCGCAAGCAACCGGCTATTGCTCACCCGCGCGCCAGACTCTGAAGCACCACGCCCTTGAGGATGCCTGCTATCAGGCACAGGTAGTGGCGGAAATTTGGCAGCGTCATTCCGACGCTTTTATCGAACATTGCTGAGGACGCGCAGATGAAACCTATCCTGAAATGGGCGGGCGGCAAGTCTCGCCTGATGCCCCGCTTGCGCCCCTTCCTGCCGGCGGCTGACTGTCTGGTTGAACCTTTTGTCGGCGGTGCCTCGGTTTTCCTCGATACCGACTACCCTCGCTATGTACTGGCAGACATTAACCCCGACCTTATCAATTTCTACCAAACGGTCGTTGATAGCCCGGAAAGCGTCATACAGGCCGCACTACCGCTATTCAAGCACGCCAACACCTCTGTTGACTATTTTCGTTACCGCACCGATTTCGCCCAATGGCGGGCGACCAGGGGCCTCAACCGTGCCGCCGTGTTCCTTTACCTGAATCGCCATGGCTACAACGGCCTGTGCCGTTACAACCTGCGTGGCGAATTTAATGTCTCGTATGGCCGTTACAAAAAGCCCTATTTTCCCGCCGCAGAAATCCGCCTGTTCGCCGAAAAGGCCCGCGATACCCATACCCGGTTTGTCTGCCTGCCCTTTGAAGAAACGCTGGCGTTTCATGTAGATGAACGCTGCGCAGTTTATGCCGATCCACCTTATCTCGACTGCTTCACAGGGTATTACATCGCGCCGTTTCAGGACGAAGAACATCAGGCGTTGACCGATGCCCTGACGGAGACCCACCTGCGCTGGGACGTCCCTGTGGTGCTCTCGGGCAGCAATACCCCCAAGACCCACGCCGCCTATCGGGGTTTTACGTTTCACTACACGCACACCCATTGCAGCAGCGCCGCCAAGGGGGCTAGCCGGGGTAAAGCCGGGGAAGTGATAGCCACATTGCCGGTGCGGCAGTCTCGCCCGTCGACCTCCGAAGCAGATGGTTTCCTTATGGATGAGTGGCTGGAGTTTGTCTGATATGCCGCAGTCCAGCGTCGTCTACCCCTGGAACAATAAGCCTCTGCTGCCAATTGATCGGGGTATTCCAACCCATGAGGAGATGCGCCTTGCTGAACTTCGCCGCAAGGACTATCTTCAGGCGAAAAAGCAGGTTGACGACCAGCTGGAAACGGTCAGTTCAAGCATTTACTGGCGCTTTGACCAGCGCGAGAAGCAAAAGGGCTTTGACAGCGCCCGCCGCTGGTTAACTGAGTCCGTGGTTAAGGTGATGTTGTCGCGCATTGCGCGTGTAAACGCCGGTTACCGCCTGGATGAGATAGCCGACGACGATTTCTGTGCGCTGTTTGGCGACCGCGCAACCCAATCCCCCCAGCATAATGGCGTGGTGGCCTTTTTGCGTCTGCGCACCCAGCGTCAGCGCCTGCCCGCCCTGGACAGCCAGGCGCTCAAGTCCCTGGCGAACGCCGCCGCCCATGTTGCCGCCACGGAAGTGGCCCACCTGACCCACGCGCAGGGCGATAAAAGCGAATGGCGCATTGTCTATGACCACTATCACCACCTGGCCCGGATCACCGCCTGCTGGGCCTGCAACCGCCGCTCTGGAACAAGCTGGAAAAATGTTTTGTTCCCTTTTATGCCCAACCGGCCATCAGGCGGATGTGTGATGCGCGGTGGTGGCTGAACAGCCTGCGCCGGACCGCTAACCGCTGGCGTGAACATCTGGCTATCGCCATGGGGTATGTCCATAAGCACGCCTCCCCGAACGTCAGCACAACCGCCTTGCGTGACTGGCACGAACAGCGTTACCGTACCAACGAGTGGCGTAAATGCATGGAGCTGGAAGACGAAGAGGGTAACCGTATCAGCCTGATGGATGGCTATGCCGCCAGCCAGGCCAATCCCGCCATCCGACGCACTGAGCTGATGGTACGACTACGGGGGTATGAAGACATTGCCAACGCTCAGGGCTATGTTGGCGAATTTGTGACCATTACCGCGCCCTCAAGCCATCACGCCACGCTAGAAAATGGGCGCGTTAACCGTAAATGGAACGGGGCCAGCCCGGCAGATACCCAGCGCTATCTCAATGGCGTCTGGGCCTGCGCCCGCGCCAAATGCCATCGCCAGAAGCTGCGCTTTTTCGGACTGCGTGTGGCTTTGTTGAATAAATCGAACTTTTAGGTGACTGGCGGCTCTGATCACTACATTCGTTTCAACATCAGGTCCCCATGGCAAAGCAAAAGTTTAAAATCACCAACTGGCCCGCATATAACAATGCGCTCAGGCAGCGGGGGGACCTGACAGTATGGCTTGATGAGTCAGCCATTGCTGCATGGACTGAGAGTACACCACCTGAACATCGTGGCCGGCCGCTTCACTACACCGATATGGCCATTACCACGGTTCTGATGATAAAGCGCGTGTTTAACCTTTCGCTCCGGGCGTTACAGGGTTTCGTTGACTCGATTTTTAAACTGATGGGGCTGTCGCTGCGCTGCCCAGATTACTCTCTGGTCAGCCGGCGAGCAAAAACCGTCGACATCAGCATAAAAACGCCAACCCGCGGCGAAATCTCACACCTGGTCATCGATGGCACCGGCCTGAAAATCTTCGGCGAAGGCGAATGGAAAGTCAGGCAGCATGGGGCTGAGAGGCGCAGAGTATGGCGCAAGCTTCATCTGGCAGTAGATAGCGCGACACATGAAATTATCTGTGCCGATTTATCGCTAAGCGGTACGACAGATGCGCAGGCGCTGCCCGGGCTGATTAACCAAACCCACCGGAAAATCAGGGAAGCGTCGGCTGACAGTGCTTACGATACGCGTTACTGTCATGATGCTCTGCTGAGGAAAAAAATAAAGCCGCTTATCCCACCGCGAAGTGGTGCGCAATATTGGCCAGCTCGATACCATGAGCGTAACCATGCGGTGGCAAATCAGCATCTGAGCGGCAATAACGATACCTGGAAAAAGAAAGTAGGTTATCACCGGCGTTCACTGGCTGAAACGGCCATGTTCCGGTTTAAAATACTTCTGGGTGGTCATCTGAGTCTGCATGACTATGACGCGCAGGTAGGTGAGGCTATGGCAATGGTCAAAGCGCTTAACCGGATCACGTTGTTAGGAATGCCAAACAGCGTCCGCATCATGTAACAATCGCCCTGATAGGGAGGAAGTCGTCACAAATTTCGGATTTATTCAACAAAGCGACTGCGTGTTGCCGAGCCGCATCATGACGGTACGCCGCACAGCCATTTACTGATATTTGCCCGCCCGGAAGACATGCCCCGCATCCTGGAAATCCTACGCGACTATGCCATGGCGGCAGACTGTGAGGAATTACGCAGCGCCGTCGCGGCAAGCGCCCGGTTTGACGCCAAAGCCATTGACCCGGAAAAAGGCAGCGCCACCGGGTATGTTGCCAAATACATCTCGAAAAACATCGACGTCTATGCCCTGGACGGTGAAACCGACGACGAAAGCGGCAGGCCGATAAAGGAAAGCGCGCAACGCGCCACCGCCTGGGCTTCACGCTGGGGCATTCGTCAATTTCAGTTTATTGGCTGCACCCCCGTCACCGTCTGGAGGGAGCTGCGCCGCCTGAATGACAGCGAAACCGCGCACGGCCTGAGTGTGGAATTTGCCGCCTGCCACGATACAGCCAACGCCCCCGACTGGGCCGGGTACGTCAATGCCCAGGGTGGGCCACTGGTCAAGCGTGATGATCTGGCGGTGCGCACCTGGTACCAGCCCGCCGAGGTACTCAATCAGTACGGCGAGGAGATGCTCAGTATCCGCGGCCTGTTCGATACGGTCGTTGGCGGGGACTCGCCGATCCTGACCCGGTTGAAGCAGTGGAAGATTGTGCCGAAGTTAGCCGTTGACGTGAGCAACGCGGACGCGTTGCCTCGGAGTTCTGTCGATAACTGTACGGGGGATCCAGGACCGCTAACCTCAGATTGGCGCACAACGCCACCCTTACCGCCCCCCGAGGCGGCCTTAAATACCCGCATTAAGAAAATTTATCGCCATGCAGCAGAAAAAGGCCTGGTTCTGAGTCCTGGGGACGCCCGATCTTTGGCTGAAGGTAAGGTGATGAAAATTGACGGTCAGCGTTATTGCGCCCTGGCAACCGGCGTATTGCTTTCTCGTGCGCCCAGCGCTGCTGAAAAAGCCAAAGCATTGATGCAGAGCGTCGCGCAGCTATGCAAACGGAAGGTGACATCAGGTTTGTATAATCCCGCCGGCTAACATGACCGCCGGGCGACCTGATGAAAATATATGCAAATAAAACAGATGGATAAACAATGAATATTCAAGATACTGACATGCAAACAAAGGTGATATACATTGCCGGTCCCATGACCGGAAAACCCGATTTCAACCGGACAGCTTTTTCCCTGGCCTATGTTCGGCTATCCGCTCAGGGCGCTATTCCACTCAATCCCGCCATGCTACCGGAGGGTCTTTCCGAGGCTGACTACATGCGCATCTGCCTGGCCATGTTGCAATGCGCCGACGGAATTTACCTGCTGGACGGCTGGCAGGACAGCGCGGGCGCCTGTGCTGAAGCGGCACTGGCTAAAAAGCTGGGCCTGGTCTTCCTCTTTCAGGCAACGCAGGCGGCCATGAAGGGGCGACCTGATGCCTGACATTATCGATATTGCCAGCGAGCGGGAGGAGTTGTTCCGTGAGCGCGCGATTGCTGAAGCTCGGCGGCGTTATCGTCCGATGCCGATCACGGGCCGCTGCTACCATTGTGAAGAGAAAACGCCTGGCAATTTTTGCTGCTCGGAATGCCGGGATGATTGGGGGAAACGCCAGTATGCCGAGCGTCAGCGCGTTCGCGGCGCATAAAAAAGCTGACCAGATAGTCAGCATCATAGGCAAATGTTTAATTTGACCTGGCGTTGGAGGGATGAGTTATGCTCATCCCTGTAACGTTTTTTTAAGCCCCCGTACCTGTTCAGGGCTAAGCTCCTCAAGTTTTCTGGCAAAAAACAGAAAGACTTCTTTGGTCTGCTCATTCACCCTCATGAGATTAATTTTTATTGATGGTTGAGAAAGGTCTGCTAATTTTTTTAATTCCTCCAGCGCCTCACCCTTAATTTTAAAATGGTTGGCAATACCTTCAATGAAAGGGGGTGGGGGCTGCGCGCTTACCCAGTTCGATCGCGGATACATAGGCAGCGCTTATGCCCAGACAATCGGCCATGTCCCTAAGCGTCATGTCGTGATCTATTCTTAGTTTTCTAAGATATTTTCCCAGATTGCTCACCATGCTCTCTTCTCTCTATATTCATCCGGTATACAGAGAAGCATGGTACAAAAAATCAACAAACATGGCTATTTTTATGCATAAAAATCAAGCGTATTTTCCGTGATAAATGTCGATGGCTGTTGCTTTCGGATGCCGCTATACTGCATCCATGACAAAAATACCTTCACATCACGACGCACTGTTCAAAAAATTCCTTGGTAATATCGAGGTTGCCCGCGACTTTCTCGCTATCCATCTGCCGCCCCATCTTCGGGAGCGTTGCGATTTTGCTACCCTTGCAATGGAGTCCGGTTCGTTTATCGAAGATGACCTGCGCGCACAGTGTTCCGATATGCTCTACTCCGTGCAGACCCCTGTGGGGAAAGGGTATCTCTACCTGCTACTTGAGCACCAGAGCCGACCAGAGAAACTCATGGCCTTCAGGCTGCTAAAGTACGCCGTCGCCACCATGCAGCGGCATCTGGAGCAGGGCAACGACACCTTGCCGGTCGTCATTCCTTTGCTCTTTTACCATGGCCGCACCTCACCTTACCCTTACACAACCCGCTGGCTGGATTGCTTTGCCGATCCTGAGCTGGCAGAATCAGTCTACAGGCAAGCTTTCCCGCTGGTTGATATTACCGCCATGCCGGATAATGCGATCTTAACCCACCAACGTGTCGCTTTGCTGGAGCTTGTCATGAAGCATATTCGCACAAGGGATATGCTGGAGTTGGCCGAAGAGATTGCACGATTGCTGAATCAGTGGACGCTGCCGCAAGAGCAGTTTCGTAGTCTGATGTACTATCATTGTCGGTCGAGGCGAAACATCAGATACCAGGCAGTTTTTGCATACCATAGCAGCACAGACACAGGATTATCAGGTGGATGTTATGATGATTGCGGAACAGTTACGGCAGGAAGGCATCAATAAGGGCATCTAGCTTGGCGAGCGGAAAGGCCGGCAGGAAACCCGTATCCAGATCGCTCGCCAGCTTATCGCCAATTGGCGTCGATCGTGCCATCGTCAGGATCTCCACAGGATTGACTGATAACGAGCTGGATAATCTGCCCAACCTACAATAATTCAACAAACTGTTAATGCTTCCTGATTTTCATCGATCTGTGCATGGAGCTTATTGCATTCATTATTCGCATTTTTGTTCCGTTGATCTAACCAATCAAGCACAGGGTGAATGGCAAGATGGCTGGTGAAACCGCAGTTTTTGCAGATAAGGCGATATTGGTAGTCAAGCACAGGATCGTGAGGTGCGCCGTTGGCATTAATAGTGATGTAATCCACATAGATAGGTAGGTGGCCGTCTATCGGTAGTTCCTAACCCTCACCCTCAGCGTTGCCTTGCCAGACCTGCGGTATGCTCATCTCTGAACCATGACAGATTGGGCAACGTAACTCAGAAATGCCTCTTTCGGATAAAAACAAGCAAACAGGTCAGGCGAAATTTTTTCCAGTCTTGAGCGCGTTGAGGGTTGCCCGCCTTCGCCCTGATGCATATTGGTTGGCATTGAATACCTCGTAAAAATACAAAACGTGCGGCTCACTTTATAGCGTTTGGCGTTCGCCTGGCAATAGCGATACTTCTGGCGTCGCGTCCAATTGTTTGGGCTGCACAAAAGTGCACAATTTTGCACGATTTTTTCACTGCGATTTTTCCCCTTTCCGCCCAGTGCGGGCGCGGGCTGGGCCGGGATCGGCCTCTGCACAAAAAACGAAGCGAATGTCGCGCGCAGGTGACGGGGAGACAGCCCGCAAAACGGGGTGCCAAAGGTAATGCGTGGACGCGCCATTATTCGCCGTCTGGCGGTTCTCTGTGCGTCTATGGGGCTGGGCTGGGAGGGTAAAAGGAGGGTGTCGCGTTGCGCCCGTCAGAATGGCGCTCAGGCGGTGATAGCGGGGTGTGATGCGCGGGTCGTCAGTGACGGGGGAATGCTCTGTGGCAGGCCGCGCCGGGCAGCGCGGCAGGGGGAATGGGTTAGTCGTCTTTAAGCAGGACGTAGGGTGTGAAGCGGATCACCTCCTGCCCAAGCCAGTCATTGATGTGTTTCAGTGCTGCCATGACCGACATCAGTTCATTAATGGCAAAAACGCGCGCCGCTTTCTCGACATCGCCAAACGAACCTTTCTCGCCGGGCATGGCCCCATCAACTGCGGCGGTACGCGGTGCGCGGCAAGGATATCGTCACGCGACACCGACTTGACGTTCAGGAATTCATCCTTGGCAGTGATCTGCTGGAACGGCAGGATTTGCACGCCGTCCTTGCCGCCGCCGGGGGAATGTATCAGCAGGTTTTTGAATGCGCCCTTTCCCCGTGAATCCGCCAGCGTTTTTTTCACGACCTCCATACTTTCAAGGTCAACCTGGGTGGCACCCACGTAGATAATGCACCCGGCATGAGAGCCGTTGTCGTAATAGAGCTTGCGAAACATATCCGCCGAGTGGGACAGGCTGGCGGAGAGTAACGCCCCCAGGTATTCCGGCATGCCGTAAATCTTCTGGTTGATATCGGGATTCAGCACATGGCAAATGCTGCCCGTTCTGAAAGGGTGCTCGTCCTGCCATTGCCGAACGAGCCAGTAGGTGTCCAGATCGTTACCGCGCCGGACATAGCGGGCGGGGGCATGCCGTAACGTCAGGGGGCTGCCAAGTTGATTGCATCGCAGTTCAAGGTAGGCATTCCCGAAAACGAACCAGTCCAGCGCCAGTGCGGAGAAGGTTTGGCGGGACAGTAAAGGGTTGGGGAATAAAGCAACCCGTCAGCACGTTACGTTTGAAGTACAGCGCCGACTGATGCCATGATGTCTGCCGGGATGCCTTCGCCAGTCCGCCCCAGTCAATGGGCGTCTCGTAATACCGGCCATTGTTCGCGCAAGCCGTGTTATCCAGCAGATCGTAATCTTCCGCCAGATAAGGGCCGTCAAAACTAAAAGCGCTCAATGCGGGATCCCTTTTTAGCGCGCCGGCGAGATCAGGATGTCTGACTGTGGTCGGCAAATTTTTTTTTCTGTTTTTCTTCATCAGAACTCCATGGCGAATCCACCGCCGTCGTCTCGTTCCTGGCCCAGCGGTTCGTTAATAATAGCTAGCATGGTGGCCCAGGCCAGATCGCCATGGCTCACGCCGCGGGCGCGATCGATGTCATAGGTGATAAACCCGCCCGGCGTTTTTACCTTGCGCACGGCATTAAAGGCGTTAATCAGGGCGCGCTCACTGCGATCATATTCCCAGCGCCCGGCGCGTATAATCTGCAACATCTTCAGTACCAGGGCGCGCTTGGACGACAGCGACAGGGTGTAGGGCATCGCCATCGGAAAGAATTTCTTCACCAACTGGTAAACGGCCTCGCCGTTGCCGCCCGTCACGTCAATGCCAATATGCTGTACGTGATACTTGAGGGTGAAGTTTTCAATAACCTTTGCCTGCGCTTCAAACTCCAGCCCGCGCACCTGCTCCGTTTCCACCGT
Organism: Candidatus Sodalis pierantonius str. SOPE; assembly: GCF_000517405.1. Taxonomy (NCBI): domain Bacteria; kingdom Pseudomonadati; phylum Pseudomonadota; class Gammaproteobacteria; order Enterobacterales; family Bruguierivoracaceae; genus Sodalis; species Candidatus Sodalis pierantonii. The sequence continues at coordinate 2,327,911 of NZ_CP006568.1, forward strand.
GCGGAACTTGCCGCCGGGCACCAGGGGCGGCACTACCACGGATACCGCACCGCTATCGCCGTTGCCGCTGCTGCCATTGACATCGTAGCCCAGCCATACCGGGCGGTTGCCCATGGGGCGTGAGGCGAACGGCTTCCAGTCCGGCCACTCGTCGTAGCCGTCCGTCCCGCAGCTTATCAGGGCGTTAAAATTAAAGGCGGATTCGCCATCGCGAACGAACTCGCACAGGTAAAGATTGCGAAATTCATCCTCGCTGTTTTCCTCCTGGATGTCGGCAAGACGGGTATATTCCCAACCGCGATCGATAACGTCCTTCAGGGTAACAATCTGGCGCCAGGTTTTATCCGGGCACAGCAACCCGCTGTTGAGCGCTTTCCACGACACATCGAAGGCGCTGCGCCCTGGGGCGCTTCTCGTTCCAGCGTTCTCCGGTCCAGAACGGGTAAGCCTCGTGTGTTTCGGCTGACGGCGTGGAAAAGTAGGGGCGTGTCAGTCCTGTTAGCGTTGCCATGGCTGCCGCCACCTTGCGCAGGTTGGTAAAGTTACTGACCCAGAAAAATTCATCAAAATAGAAGTTGCCCGTATACGACTGTGCCGTCGCCGCCGACGTCCCCAGAAAATGCAGCTCGGCCCCGTTTGAGAGGATGATGCGATCCCCCCCTTTCAGGTCAACGTCCACCGCCTGCGCCGCTTTCTGGATCGTGTTTTTGAACCGGTACGCCTGACGCCGCGACGCGGACAAAAAAATCTGGTGGCGCTGCCAGGGGTGTGTCACTTCGGTCTCCAGTGCCCGCAGCAGGGCTTCCTGCGCGAAATACCAGGTTGCGCCTATCTGGCGTGACTTCAGTATCATGCGGTTGCGACAGTCTGCTTGCCGACACACCTCAAGGGAATCAAACTAGGTCCGCTGGTGTGCGGCGAGTGAGTCCATGATGTTGACCCGCAGCGCGGCAATCTGCGCCTCGCTGAAGTGGTTTTTCGGCTTGCGCTGGCGTGGCTTTTGGCGGCGTCAGCCTCTGGTCGTGGTCCGTCCGACAGTTTTTTCAGTTGCCGGGTCAACAGGTCAATCTCCTTGAAATCCCCGCCGGTTTTATCCTGCTTGCCCGTCAGCTGGACCAGGCGCGCGTCAATGGACTGGCTCACAGGCTGGACAGGCGGCGCGTTATCCCATGCGTCGTGTTTTTTCCAGGCGTAAAGGGTGTTTTGATTGATGCCCATCATGCGCGATATTTCCGCCGGCGGATAACCCTGCCAGTAAAGTTGTTTTGCCCGCTGGCGTATAAAAGCGTCTTGTATCATTGGTCCTCCCCGTTCATGACAGGCAGATGACCGCGTGCGCACGGGCGCTTGCGCCCCCTTTCGGGTCTGGCCCGTCTCCGACAACAACGCCGCATTGAGACGGCACTCAACGCTTGCCATCATGGGCAGACAGCACACACACCACTTAACAGGAATACCGACATGGCCAGCGCCGCTAAACCCGCTCGCAAAAAATTCCGCGTCGCCGTTTCCGGGGGTACCGTTGACGGGCGCGAAATCAGACCTGATCACCTCCGTGACGCCGCTGCACATTACAGCCCGGACGTTTACGGTGCCCGCGTCAACGTGAAGCACTACCTTTCGCCGGTCCCCGGCAGCGATTTCGGCGCCATGGGGGATGTGACGGCGTTAAGTACCGAAGAGATAAGCGACGGGCCGCTCGCAGGACGTACTGCCCTTTATGCCGAAATTGCCCCCTCCGAGCGCATGAGACAGCTCACTGAGGAGGGCAAAAAAATCTATTCCAGCATTGAGCTGCATCCACAGTTTGCCCTTAACGGCAAGGCGTATGTGGTCGGGCTGGCGATGACGGACACCCCGGCAAGTCTGGGCACCCAGCGCCTGAAGTTTGCCGCGCAGCAGCGGGCGCAGGTGATGACCTTTAACAATCAGCAGGGCGACGCGCCGCTGTTTACCGATGCTATCGAGGCGGAATTAATCGAGCTGGCAGAACAGCGCAGTGATGAAGGCAAGCAGTGGTTTGGCCGCATCATGGCGATGATTGGCGCAGGCCGGCACAGCGACACGGCGCAGTTCAGCCAGGTGCGCGACGCCGTTGAGCAGGTTGCGCAGTCTCACGCCGATCTGGTTGACCGCGTGGCCGCGCTGGCGCAACAGCATACCCGCGACAGGCGTCAGATCACCACACTGAACAATGAGCTGACTGCCCTGCGTGGACAATTACAGCGGCAGGATGGCGATCCGGTTTCGCGTTTTGCCGTCACCGGCCAGGCCAGTGAAACATTGGTAGATTACTGATCCACAACGAAGGGATAATACAATGAGCTTCGCACTTGCAGGCAATGCCCGCGCGACACTTGACCGGTATATGGCGCGTCAGGCGCAACTTAACCATGTGTCGGTCGGCGCGCTGGAAAAGCGCTTTACGGTCGCTCCGGCCGTCCAGCAGCGTCTGGAAAACGCCCAGATATTGAGCAGTGATCTGCTGCAAAAAATCAACGTGATCGGGGTAAAAGAGCAGGAAGGCGAAAAGGTGCTGATTGGCACCACCGGTCCGATTGCCCGCACTAACAGCACCAGTGACGGCACTCAACGCCGTAACCCGGCCACAGTGCATGATCTGGAAGCACGGCGCTACCGCTGCGACCAGGTGAACTACGATACCGCCATTGGCTATCCCCAGCTGGATGCGTGGGCGGGGCATGCCGATTTTCCGTTGCGAATCAGTCAGCAGATCGCCCGCCAGGTGGCCCTTGACCGCATCATGATCGGGTTTAACGGCACCTCCCATGCGCTGATTTCCAACTTTGCCAAAAACCCGTTGCTTCAGGACATTTTACCCGGCTGGCTTGCACAGATCCGCCAGAAGGCACCGCAGCGCGTGATGTCCGATGTCACCATTTCTACACGCGACATGACCAACAAGGTGGTGGGTGAAGGCAAATACAGTAACCCGGATGCACTGGTGCAGGATGCGCGGTCGTCCCTGCTGGAGGAGTGACATAAGGAAGCCCCGGATCTGGTGGTACTGATTGGCCGCGACCTGCTGAACTCGCTGCGTCTGCCGTATATCAACACCCTGAGCGCCACCAGTCCCAATGTTGAACTGCTTGCCGGTCAGTTGATCCTGTCTTCCGAAATGATTGGCGGTCTGCCGGTCTATGTCGCGCCGTTCTTCCCGAAAGATGCCATGCTGATCACCGCCTTTAGCAACCTGTCGATTTACTACCTGCTGGGTGGTCTGCGCCGGTTGATGCGTGAAGAGCCGGAATACAACCGGCTGGCGGTATACCAGTCCTCGGTCGATGGCTATGTTGTCGAGGCTTTAGGCAAGGTGGCGCTGATTGACAAGCTGACCTTTGCTAAACCAAAGCCGCAGGAGCCGGCCACCGATACGCAGAAAAAAGGACAGACGAGGCAGGACGGAGTATAATGCTCCCCGCTGTTGCAGAGCGGGCGGGGTGCGCCCCGCCATGAATGGAGAAGAGCAACGATGTTAACACCGGCACAGGCGCACTTTCAGCGCGTCATGGCACAACGGCGCGGGGAATCGGACGGCGCGGGCCGCACGGCGCACGGAGCGATCCTGCACCGCTTGCGGCTGGCTCAGTCGCGCCTTAAGGGGATCCAGTCCAGGGCCGTCAAGGTAGAGGTCAAGAAAACACTGCTGCCCGAGTTTTCCGGCTGGATAGAAGGGACGCTTGAGAGCGATAGCGGTCGCCAGGATGAGGTGATCGTGACGCTGATGGTGTGGGCAGTGGATTGCGGTGATCTGGCGCTGGCACTGCGGCTGGGTGCTTATGTGGTGCGTCATTGCCTGACACCGCCCGATAATTTCGGGCGCGATGCCGCCACCCTGCTGACGGAAGAAATCTGTAACCCGATCCTGACGCTGGCCAGTACCGAGCCGAATGCAGATTTATCCGGCTTCATTGCGCCGCTGGACGCGTTGTGGGACATCGTGAGGCAGCAGGATATGCCCGATGAGGTGCGCGCCAAACTGTGCAAGGCCAGTGCGTTCTCACGCCGTGCCAGCACGGATCCGGAGACTCAGGGAGACGCCCTGAAGCTGTTCCGCGAGGCGATGCACCTTACCCCTGGCGCGGGCGTCAAACGTGACATTGCCACCCTCGTGCGCCCACCGCCTGATTTTTCAGGAGAGAAACACATGGGCAGTCTTGTCGCGGGAAAACCCGTTTTGCCTGCAAAAGGGGATACCCCTGATGTGGATGATGGGCAAAGTGCCGTCAGCGCCGGGGATTTCTGGCCGCTGATCGTCCTGCGCGACCTGCGCCTGGCCGACCGCATTACCGGGGGGATCACCACTTCCAGGCTGATGCACGTCACGACGGAAGCCGTCGCGCATGTGACCGATCAGCTTCAGGACTGGCAGGCGCACCAGACGGCATCCGGCTACTCCCGCTTGCAGGCCGTGCCGTCAGCCCACATCAATGGCGAAAGCAGTAAGGTGTATCGCTACCGGCGTGCCGTGTACGCCATCGCCCGCGCTCTGGTGCTGGAAGGCTATCGTGATGTCGATACCACCGCGAAAGGGGATAAGGCCGCCGACGCGCTGGACGCCCAGCGTGATGATCTCTGGCGCGATGCGCGCTGGAGTATTTCGGATATCCGGGGCGTCCCGCGCCTCTATGCGGAGCTGTGCTGATGAAAGTGAAAGCCTTGCAGGGGGATACCGTGGACGCGCTCTGCTGGCGGCATTATGGCGCGACCTGTGGCGTTACCGAAACGGTGTTATCTGTCAATCCTGGTTTAAGCCAGGCAATCGCTCTGGATGCAGGCCAGGAGGTGGAGCTGCCGGATATTGCGCGCGACACACAACAGGAGCGGGTGCAGCTATGGGAGTGAGTCTTTTTCAGCGGCTGGGTGACTGGCTGACCTACGGCATGTCAGCGTGGGTGACCAGCATTGGCGTGATGACATTAAACGAAAAAATGGCGCTCGCCGGTATGCTGGTCGGTCTGCTCTTTGGGGCGCGCGGCTGGCTGCATCGTGTTCGCATGGAGAGAGGGTTGGCGCGCCGCAACGACCTGATTGCGCAGATCCTGGCACAGGCTTCGCGCCGCCCGTTGAGCCACGCCGAACGCCAGTCGCTCAGCCAGCTACAGCAGGATGTGCCGGACGATGAAACGGGTTATTAAAAAATGCGCGATTGGGGTGATCCTCGCGCTGGGTCTCACCCTGAGTCCGGGCGCGTTGCGTACCTCTCCCGAGGCGCAGCGGAAGATTGCCACCTGGGAAGACTGCCGGAATACCCCGTATTACTGCACGGCAGACGTACTGACGGTAGGGATCGGTTCAACGGGTGGGGTTGAAAACAGGACGTACAGCGATGCGGAGATTGCCCACCGCTGGGTGAATGACCTGCAACACGCTGAGAACTGTATTAACCAGCACTTTGAGGGTGAACACATGCCGCAATCGGCCTTTGAGGCAATGACTGACGCCGGACTGAACGTCGGCTGTACGGGCCTGATGTGGTTCACCAACCGCCAGGGTAGAAAACAGCGTACGACGCTGTGACAGCGGGCGCAGGCGCATCAGTGGAAAGCCATGTGTTACCGCCTGACGGATTTTGTTAACAGCGCCGGAAGGCGAAACCCTGGCCTCGTTAACCGCAGGAAAGATTTCAGGGGCTGGTGTTTGCGCGATACGCGGGAGGTGTCGTGAAGCTGGCGGGCATCCTCTGCGTACTGCTGGCGCTGACGGCGGGCGGGCTGCTCTGGCAGACGCAGCGGCACGGGGAAGCGCATACCCGCTACGCGTCGCTGTCTGATGAAATGCAGCATAACCGTGTGGTGATGGACGAATTACGGGCCATGACGGCGGACGCCCGCTAGGCGCTGGCGCAACTGCGGGCAAGCGAACAACAACGACAGAAACAGGGAGAAATCCGGCGTGAACAGATACGTAAAGCCACTGACAACGAGACGTGCGCTCGTACTGTTGTCTCTGCTGCTCTCAGTGACAGCCTGCAAAACCGTCAGCCCGCCCCCGTCGCTTCAGGTCATCTACGAACCCGTGCCGGAAAGCCTGACGCTGGCGACCTCCGTCCCGCCGCTGAGAGCACCGGTGACCTGGGGCGCGATCGCCCTGTGGAGCGATCGCCTGCGCGACGTGCTGGACACCTGTAACGCCGATAAGGCGACGATTGTCGATCTTGAGCAACACAGACTGACGCGGCTGACCGAGTACGCGGAGAGCGCGCGATGAGCGTACCCGCTGTAACGAAAAGGAAAACCCTATGCTAAAAGCCGATTCACTGCGTGACACCCTGACACACTCAATCCCCTGGTGCCGGGCGAACCCGGAAGCCTTTACGGTGTTTGTTGAGGCGGGGCATATTGAAACGACCGGCGAAACGCCGTCGTTTATGTACAGTTATACCCTGGTGCTGTTTGTGATGAACTTCGCCGGGGATATCGATGATTTTACCCTGCCGTTACTGGCCTGGCTCTGGCACAATCAGCCGGCGCTGTTGCTGAACCCGGAGAAAAACCGGCAGATAGCCTTTACTACGCTGATTAATAACGACGACACCGCAGATATTCTGTTTGAGATGCCGATAAGCGAGCGCGTGAAGGTGACGCTGGATGCACACGGCATTCCCCGTGCTGAGCATCTGCCTGAGCCGCGTCCACGCCTTCACGTCATGCAAGGCGGCTGGGGTGACCTCTTTGAAGGCGCATCGCGGGAGGCAGCAGCATGAGCCACGATCGTTTGCGTACGCTGGACGGTATTTTCAGCGACATCCTGAACGCCGCCTCGCCATCCGGCCGGACGCGCACCGCGCGCGCCATCGGCCAGGCCTTGCGGCGCAGTCAGCAGCAGCGCATCAAGGCCCAGAAAAACCCGGATGGCTCGCCGTATTGCGCTCGCCGCCGCAAGGTGTTGCGCGCCCAGCAGGGGGTGGTGTTTGCCTGGCGGGGGGAGATCCGGCGCCTGAAGAACTGGCACGGTGCACGGGGTCAATACGGGCGCACCCTTACCGGCTTTGATGAAGATCGCAACGCCATTCGCACCTTTTACCGCCACGATATTGAGCGCTACATCGAGATTAACACTCAGTCGGTACGCCGCAATACCACAAAGAAGGCGCCTCTGTTTCAACGGTTGCGTCGTTATCGCTTTCTCAGGATGCGCGCCGATGCCGGGGGGGCTAGCGTAGGTTTTGATGGAGTGGCCGCGCGTATCGCCCGTGTGCATCAGTTTGGCCAGCGTGACCAGGTTGGGCCAGGCACTTTCGCACACTATCCGGTGCGTGAACTGCTGGGTTTCACGTCAGCAGATGAACAACACATCACCGAGCAGGTGATTAACAGCCTGGGGAGGTTAGCGCGGTGAACGCTGAACTGATCCGTCTGCTGGAAAACCTGCTTCGTGTCGGCGTGGTGGTCGCCGTGGATGAAAAAAGCGCCCGTGTACGCGTGCAAAGCGGCGAGCTGCTGACCGACTGGCTGCGCTGGAACACCCTGCGCGCGGGCGCGTTCACGCTCTGGGCACCGCCTTGTGTGGATGAACAGGTCTGGCTGGGGTGATTGGGCGGCAATCCTGAAACAGCGGTCATCATCGGCAGCCTGTATAGCCACGATCACCCGGCGCCGGGCAGCAGCCTGAAGGACATCATACTGACCGCGCCAGACGGTGCGCGTTTAGCTATGACGCTGACGCCGGCGCGCTGTACGCGCAGGGCATGAAGACCGCCCACATCGTCGCTGAGACCCGCGTAACGCTCGAAACGGCCGTGGTGGAATGCACGGCGCATCTGAAGGCGCGCACGTTTGAACTGACGGCAGGCGGCACAATGAAAGGCGACATTGTGCATTCTGACGGCGCGCTGTCCTCTCACGGGGTGACGCTGCATACGCATGTGCATGGCGGCGTGCAGGGTGGCGGCGGCAACACCGGGGGGCCGACATGACCGTTCGCTATACCGGCATGAACCCGGACAGCACCGGACTGCTTATCGATGCCGACCACCTGTGGCAGGCCGTTCGTGATGTGCTGACCACGCCGTTGGCCAGCCGTGTGATGCGCCGGGACTACGGCAGCCTGCTGCCTGATTTGCTCGATGAGCCGGAAAACGACATCACCCGCCTGCGCTGCATGAGTGCAGCAGTGGTCGCGCTAGCCCAGTGGGAGCCACGCATTGCCCTGAAGGGTATCGCTGTCCATTACTCAAAAATGGGCGCGGTGAAGGTTGAACTCGCCGGGATCATCACTGAAACCTTGCAACCCGCCAGCACGACACTGACGCTCAGGAGTGGTCGCCATGTCAACCGTTGACCTGTCTCAGTTACCGCCGCCACACATCATTGCCGTGCCGGCATTTGAGCGCATTCTTCATGACATCAAGATTTTCATGATCGCAGCCTTTCCGAAGGCGCAGCAGGCGTCGGTTGCGGCGGCGCTAGCGCTGGAATCCGAGCCACTGAACGTGATTGCCCAGGTGGTGGTTTACCGCGTGATGCTGCTTGAGCAGCAGATCAATGACGGTGCGCCGGCCTGTATGTTAAGTCATGCGGTGGGCGCCGATCTGGATTACCTGGCGGCTAACCTGAACACCAGGCGTCTGGTGGTAACGCCTGCAACGCAGACCGACTCCGCCGTGATGGAAAGCGACACCGCCCTGCGCCTGCGGGCGCAAGCGGCCTTTGATGGTCTGAGTGTTGCCGGGCCGTCGGGTGCCTACGAATACTTTGCCAAAAGCGCCAGCAGCAAGGTGGCCGATGCAAAAGCGACCAGCCCATCCCCTGCGGTGGTGGTGCTTTCGGTACTCTCCACAGAGGGGGATGGCACTGCTGACGCGTCGCTCCTGGCGAGTGTGACGCGCGCCTTATCCGCGGAAGATAAGCACCCTCTTGGTGATCGCCTGACGGTGCAGTCGGCCAGCATCGTCACTTATCAGATTGAGGCGCGTCTGCATTGCTACCCCGGCCCGGAATCTGAACCCATTCAGGCCGCCGCGCAGGTGTCGCTTAAGGCATGGCTGGCACAGCAGGGAAAAATTGGCTGTAACGTGGCCCGCTCCGCCATTATGGCCGCGTTACATGTGCAGGGTGTACAGCGCGTGGAAGTTCTGACGCCTGCCGATGAAGAAATCGTGATTGATGATACACAGGCGGCGCGCTGCACCGCCTTCACCATCAACATAGGGGGCACGGATGAATAACGCTCTGCTACCGCCGTCAGCCAGCCACTTTATGCGTCATACCGAAAAGGTGACAGCGCGGATCAGTGATATTCCCGTTGAACTGCGTCAGTTATGGGACGCGGATACGTGTCCGGCGGCGCTACTGCCTCATCTTGCCTGGGCGCTGTCTGTTGACCGTTGGGATAAAAACTGGCCGGAGTCTGTCAGACGGCAGGTGATTAAAGCCGCCTGGCAGATCCACCGGCAAAAGGGCACTATCGCCGCCCTGAAGCGCGCGGTAGAGCCGCTGGGCTATATCATCCGCGTGATTGAATGGTGGCAAACTGGTGAGGCGCCGGGCACCTTCCGGCTGGATGTGGGCGTACTGGAAAACGGCATTACCGAGGCCATGTACCAGGAGCTGGAGCGCCTAATTGCGGATGCCAAGCCGGTCAGCCGCCACATGACCGGGCTGTCGGTCAATCTCGACGTTAACGGGCAACTTCCGGTCGCCGTCGGCAGCTACGACGGCGATATCCTGACCGTTTACGCCTATACCCCTGAAACCCTGAGTGTCACCGCCTCGCTCCCCGGCGCGGCCGGCACGCAAACCGCTGATACCCTGACCGTGAGCATCACATCATGAGCATCAAATTTTTTGGCATCCTGACCCACCAGGGCGCGGCCCGGCTGGCGAACGCCGCCGCACTGGGCACCAAGCTTGACTTAAGTATCATGGCGGTCGGGGATGGCGGCGGCAGTCTGCCGTTTCCTGAGCCGACACAAACTGCGCTCAAAGGCGAACGCCGCCGCGCGGCCCTTAACCATCTGAGCATTGACCCGCTTAACGGCAACCAGATTATCGCCGAGCAGGTCATTCCGGAAAATGAAGGCGGATGGTGGATAAGGGAAATGGGCCTGTTTGACAAAGACGGCACCCTGATAGCGGTAGCCAACTGCCCGGAAAGCTACAAACCCCAGATGCAGGAAGGCAGCGGGCGCACCCAGACCATCCGCATGATCCTGATCGTCAACAGCACCGAGGAACTGGCGCTGAAGATTGGGCTGCGAACCGCACAGGTTGCAGGGAATAATCGGAAATTGGCGCGCCTGCGCGAAGCGGGCAATGTCCTTTTCGCGGCAGTAGGCCAGGGGTCGGATGACGATATGCTTGCCGTCGTCGCTCATAAGCTTGGGCGGCATCCCTTTGAGTTTGCCGCCGTAAAACATATTCAGAAACAGGGTTTGCAGAATATCGTCGCGATGGTGGCCGAGCGCGATGCGCGTCGCACCCAATTCCGTGGCGGTGCGGTAAAGAATGCCCCGGCGCAGACGTGAGCAGAGCGAGCACGTGGTTTTACCCTCGGGAATTTTGTTCTTGACGATACGGTAGGTATCTTCGGTGACGATATGATATTCGACGCCCTGTGACGCGAGATACTCGGGCAGCACATGCGCCGGGAAGTCGGGTTGTTTCTGGTCCAGATTGACGGCAACCAGGGAAAAATTGACCGGCGCGCTTTGCTGCAAATTGCTCAGGATTTCGAGCAGGGTGTAGCTGTCCTTGCCCCCGGACAGGCAGATCATGACGCGATCCCCTTCCTCAATCATGGCGTAATCGGCAATCGCCTGGCCTACGTGGCGCCGCAGGCGTTTTTGAAGTTTATTAATGTTGTATTGCTGCTTTTGCATGACCACGGCGTTCTCAGCCTTCCTCATAACGTGATGACGTTGCGCGCGCCAGAGGTTTTCCCGGGGCGGCATTACCGGCGTATGGTACGGATTGTACGCGATAATGCCAGCATCGACAGACAAAAAATGCAGCCGCCGGCGGTTTTACCCGCCTTCTCGCGGCTGCCAATCAAGGCGCCCTATTTCTCTCGCCCTGGTGGGATGGGGCGCAGCGAAGGGGGGTATGTGCATTGCTGTCTCGCCGCCAGACCGCTCGCGACCCGTTTTTCGCGCTATCCGGGTTGGGGATTAACGGCGACTCAGCAATTCCTTGCCCGCTTAAATCGTCTAAAACTGCAATTTCGCTGCCGCAGAGATATTTCGCCCCTTCCACTTAATCGCTATGGTAGTAAAATGGATCCCCCCTGGGATGCCGTTCAGGGGCGGGGCGTATCAGGCAACGCGGCGGGATGACGCTCAGGGGGGGCGCATCGCGTAACAGAGCGGGATGACGTTTAGGAGAGCGACTTATTCGAGCCAACGCGGAGGGGGACTATGTTCAGAGCAATGACTCATCCATCGGATCGTGCAGGTGCAGATCCTGCACTTGCCGAAGGTGCTAAAACCACGGCCAGGATGATATTAAGCCGCACCGTTCCTGACGCCTCGAGCAAACCGCATAAAGCCAAGTGGCAAAAGGCCAAATGGTGGGTGTTGAAAAATCTCATGGCGGCCAGTAACCGACATATTGGCGCGTTGGATCTCCCCCATCTTATCATGAGTGATATGACCCTGCCGCGAAGATTAAATCTCACCGGCGCGAATCTGCGTAAAAGCGAATTTAACCGGGTCACTATGACGGCCGTGCTATTGTGCCAGAGCGATCTAAGCCACGCGAATCTCACCAGCTGTAACATGCGGCGGGCTAAATTGCGCCACGCAACGCTGTATCGCGCACGGTTGGACAAGGTCCTGTTACGTCGAGCGGATTTACAGTATGCCGATTTAAATCAAGCGCAACTGAACCATGCCGTATTGGATTTCGCCAAGCTACATAATGAATGCCAACTTCAAAATGCCAACTTCAAACTCACCAGCTTCTACCGCGCCAAGTTGCGGCATGTCGATCTCAGCGACGCCTACCTTAAAAAGGTCGATTTAAGCGGCGCCTGCCTCAGATATGCCAATCTGCGCAATGCGGATTTGCGCACTACTCACTTTCGCGGCACCTGTTTGCGCAACGCCAATCTGAGCGGCGCGCATATTTCTCCTGGCGGCATGTGCAATATGAATTTCCAAGGGGCCATTATTGAAGGGGACCTTAAACTGGATCTGTCAGCTGGATGGAGTCAAAAAAACGCCCTCGATAATTATCTTAATCCAAGCAATTACGCCAAAGGCGGTGGCGTCTTGCAGGCCATTGACAGTATCAGCACGGTTTATCAGCCGCTGAAAATCACGTTAATGCGGCAGATAATGGTTTCACTACAGCAAACCGACCTTTCCCTGGCCACCGTCGCCCCCGCGCGATTAGATAAACTGTCCAGCGCGCCTTATTTATGATGAACCGGATATTGCCCGCTGGTCACAGGAAATCGGCTCGCGCTTTATCAGCATCTTCGACACGAAAATTATGCGCCGGCAACAAGAAGAGGTGCTGCGCGTCATACTCGATACCTTCAGCCGTTACCCGGAGAGTATGGTTATCCATAGCGCCGCCTTTATCCAGACGATTGCCCAGGCCATCTATGCTCGCCGCGCGTCGGCGACGGTGCAGCAGGCGAAAACGCTGTATGCGCGTTATCTCACCCATCGCCGGATAGCGCCTTATGCCTTGAAGGAGGAATTTGGTGATCGTGCGAAACATGCACCCAACTGGCAGGATAAAAGCGCGGCCAATTATGTTTTCCTCGCCGGCAAACGCTCCGCCTACGCCCTGTTGTTATCGCAGGAGGGGCTTGAAAGCTTACTCGGTAGCGATCATAGCGCTGCGGACTACCGGCATTATTACCTTTACCGCGATGGCGTCCCCGTGAACCGGCAGGAGTATTGCTGGGAAACCTTGCGCCAAGAGCGCTTTCCGCTGTTCCAGTCGGGTTATCTGCGCCGGCTTAGCGAAAAACATATTATTGAGGTCTTGGCCCGCTTAAATCTGAGTGCCGCCACCCAGCAGTTGTTTGTGGAAACGACGAAACAGGCGTACTCAAACATTAAACTGGTGAGTCCTGAGAAGCAGTTGCTGATGCACGGCTTATGGGTGAACAGGGTTTATCGGTTCGACACCGACGGCAACTGTACGCTTGATGAGGGTTTTTATGCACGGCTGATGCAGTTGGCGCTGTTGGTTGACCGTTCACCTGCTGAGCGGGCGCAGGTGACGTTTTGCCTAGCCGCGCTCTTTGCCAAATGTGCCTCGAACAGCCTATTCGGGACCGAGGATGATTCGCCTTATGCATTACGCAGTCTCGCCTGCGCCTTCTTGGATCGGGCCTGTACGCTGCTGAGCCGCATCGCTCACGCCGCACGCGACTTCACCGTCTGGAAAAACGCTTTGCTTGGCCGCCAAGGTGAAGCCACCTGCGCCTCCGTCGTGGCCAGTGAGATGTTAGGATACGGGACGACGCATTTTCCAGAGGTATTAAAGCAGGTCATGCCGGTCGAGTGGCGCTAGCGCCACAGGTGGCGAAAGGCTTGGTACAGGCTTTGTCGTCATTATCTCAGCCGCGGCGCGTGTCGTCGCGCACTGGGCAGTAGCCGCCTCGACGGCAGGGGCCAGGAGCCGCAAAGGGTACTCATGACGCAGGCGATGGCCTGCCTCGATGCGCTAGCGCGCAAGTGCTGAAAACAGGGCTTTACGCGCGTGCGGCCGCGGCGGCACGGGGTGCGTTAGCACCCTCGCGGGCGGCTTTGGCAAGGATAGCCTCTGTGTCTAACCAGGCGTTGAACCGATCGGCATGCGCCGTCACAAACTCGGTCAACACACGTTTATAAGCGCCGCCATGGTCCGGCTTCCCGAGCGCTATTGCTAATGCGCTCCTGATATCTTTGGTCTCGGGGGTGCTCGCGAGATATTTAAACACATAGTAAGGCCAAACGTACAGCCTGTCGCTGTGCCCGTCGGCGGAATAGGCGTTGATATCAACAAGTTGCGATAAACTGGGGCGCTGGCCGTCAGGATCGCGCCGCAATGCCGCCGCGGCATAAGCCTCACCCTGACCGGAGAGATATTGTGCTACGCCCTCTTGCCAAAAGGTCACCCATTCTGAGGGGAGATAGGCGCTGTTGCCATAGGTAATGTATTTATTATCGAGAAAATGCACAAACTCATGGCAAAGATTAAGGATTTTTCCTTCCTGGTAATACACATATAGGCTTGGCTGATTGTGAGGACTGCTCGGTTCGCCTTTGACGAAGAGTCCACCGTTATTAGTGTTAATGCGGTAAGGATAATTACCATAACATACGTATTGCTTTCTCTCTTTGAAGACAACCATCCGCAGCGGTTTAGAGACATAATCCATCACCGTTTTTTTGCCAAACAGTGCAACAAATTTTGCGACTGTTTTTTCGAGTTCCCTACCAATCTCATCGCGTTCACAAGGAGAGAGCGCGAGCTGCGATTGCAGCTCGCCGCCGGTTGATAATGGGGTTTTGTGCGGGACAAGGGTACGGTGATTAAGCGGCTTGAACAGCCCGTGAAAGTAGTGACGAGATAATTCAGTGAGCCTGTTTAGAAATTTGTGTATTTGCCTGATTTTGATATGTTCAATCCAACATCAAAAACAGGTTAATTTATGGACGAAAAACAGTTGCAGGCTCTGGCTAACGAACTGGCCAAAAATCTCAAAACCCCTGAAGATCTCAGTCACTTCGATCGGCTGCTGAAAAAAATCAGCGTCGAAGCAGCTCTCAATGCCGAAATGACCCATCACCTCGGCTACGATAAAAATCAGCCTAAACCGGGGACCAACGCCCGCAACGGCTATTCCACAAAAACCGTTACCACTGGCGATGGCCCGCTGGCGCTGCGTACTCCGCGCGATCGTGACGGTTCCTTTGAACCGCAACTGGTGAAGAAGAACCAGACCCGGATTACCGGGATGGATAACCAGATTTTATCGTTGTACGCCAAAGGGATGACCACCCGCGAGATCGCCGCCGCGTTCAAAGAGCTGTATGACGCCGATGTCTCGCCGGCGCTGGTCTCAAAGGTTACCGATGCGGTCATGGAGCAGGTTGTCGAATGGCAAAACCGGCCTCTGGATGCAGTCTATCCCATTGTTTATCTTGACTGTATCGTTCTAAAAGTCCGGCAGGACAGCCGCATCATCAACAAATCTGTGTTCCTGGCGCTGGGCATCAACATCGAAGGCCAGAAAGAGTTGCTAGGTATGTGGCTGGCCGAAAATGAAGGCGCAAAGTTCTGGCTGAACGTGCTGACAGAGCTGAAAAACCGCGGCCTGAACGATATCCTTATCGCCTGCGTAGACGGGCTGAAAGGTTTCCCTGACGCTATTAACGCGGTGTATCCGGAGGCGCGGCTCCAGCTGTGTATCGTACATATGGTGCGCAACAGCCTGCGGTTCGTCTCCTGGAAGGACTACAAGGCCGTCACCCGCGACCTGAAAGCTATCTATCAGGCCCCTACGGAAGAAGCCGGCTTGCAGGCGCTGGAAGCGTTCTCCAGTGCCTGGGACATCCGCTACCCGCAAATAAGTCGAAGCTGGCAGGCAAACTGGGCCAATCTGGCCACGTTCTTTGCCTACCCAACGGACATCCGCAAGGTGATCTACACGACCAACGCCATCGAGTCGTTAAACAGCGTGATCCGGCATGCCATCAAAAAGCGCAAGGTGTTCCCGACCGACGACGCAGTGAAAAAGGTGGTGTGGCTGGCGATACAGGCGGCCTCACAGAAATGGACAATGCCTTTGAGGGACTGGCGCATGGCAATGAGCCGCTTTATTATCGAGTTCGGTGACCGCCTGGACGGTCACTTCTGAGAAAAGGCATTTACACAGAATCGTGTACAGGGTCAATTCAGTCGGGTTTTGCCCGGTATCCGCCACATATTTCGCCAGCACCACGCGAATCTCTTCTCTCAGCGGGCTCTTTTCTCCCAAATCCTTATAAGCCTTAAGCCAGTGGGTAAGTTGTCGGTTAAGCGGCTTGAGTAACGAACCTTGGTCATGCATATGGCTGTACTTTATTACTCTGACGCCAATGGCGGTATAAGCATCCATCGCGCGACGCAAATGATCCAAAGCATAGACATCTGATCCTGTTGCGACAAATTCCAGTGATGCTCGGATCGTTTGCTTGATAACGCTCTTGAGCTGCTTTTGCTTGGTATATAAAAATTGATCATCGCGGCTGTGTGGGGGCACACTGTTTATGAGATCGCAAAGTGCAATAAAGCAGTTGCTGGAGGCATAATCACTCATGCGTTGGAACTGTGCGCAGGTCAGGAATTGCGTCATCAACATGCGCAGATTTTTATAATTTTTTTTGACGTTGTCGCCGGGGTCGGGTGATTTCGTACCATGATTCCCAACGCTTGCAGCCAGGTTTTCGCCAATATCAGCAGCGGCGGGTCGACTAGGTCAGCGCCTGTTTCGCGGGCGCCCGGATCCGCTGAGATAAGCTCCTTTTTCCTGGCCGTCAGGCAATCCCCTAATCTTGATAACGCCATGGAAGCGGCTTGGCGGGCGTCTTCACGTTCGCCGGCGAAGGCGTCGGGGAGCGTGACACGTTGATAATCACTTTCGATATATTTGGTCAACAGGCGCAGATCGGCGATGTCCGCGTCAAATAGCCTGCCTGTACCGAGTCGATCATTCATTTCCTGCACCGCATAGCGAAGTTTTTGCGGGCTATGGCCGCTTTGTTGAATAAATCCGAAATTTGTGACGACTTCCTCCCTATCAGGGCGATTGTTACATGATACGGACGCTGTTTGGCATTCCTAACAGCGTGATCCGGTTAAGCGCTTTGACCATTGCCATAGCCTCACCTACCTGCGCGTCATAGTCATGCAGACTCAGATGACCACCCAGAAGTGTTTTAAACCGGAACATGGCCGTTTCAGCCAGTGAACGCCGGTGATAACCTACTTTCTTTTTCCAGGTATCGTTATTGCCGCTCAGATGCTGATTTGCCACCGCATGGTTATGCTCATGGTATCGAGCTGGCCAATATTGCGCACCACTTCGCGGTGGGATAAGCGGCTTTATTTTTTTCCTCAGCAGAGCATCATGACAGTAACGCGTATCGTAAGCACTGTCAGCCGACGCTTCCCTGATTTTCCGGTGGGTTTGGTTAATCAGCCCGGGCAGCGCCTGCGCATCTGTCGTACCGCTTAGCGATAAATCGGCACAGATAATTTCATGTGTCGCGCTATCTACTGCCAGATGAAGCTTGCGCCATACTCTGCGCCTCTCAGCCCCATGCTGCCTGACTTTCCATTCGCCTTCGCCGAAAATTTTCAGGCCGGTGCCATCGATGACCAGGTGTGAGATTTCGCCGCGGGTTGGCGTTTTTATGCTGATGTCGACGGTTTTTGCTCGCCGGCTGACCAGAGAGTAATCTGGGCAGCGCAGCGACAGCCCCATCAGTTTAAAAATCGCGTCAACGAAACCCTGTAACGCCCGGAGCGAAAGGTTAAACACGCGCTTTATCATCAGAACCGTGGTAATGGCCATATCGGTATAGTGAAGCGGCCGGCCACGATGTTCAGGTGGTGTACTCTCAGTCCATGCAGCAATGGCTGACTCATCAAGCCATACTGTCATGTCCCCCCGCTGCCTGAGCGCATTGTTGTATGCAGGCCAGTTGGTGATTTTAAACTTTTGCTTTGCCATGGGGACCTGATGTTGAAACGAATGTAGTGATCAGAGCCGCCAGTCACCTAAAAGTTCGATTTATTCAACAAAGCCGGCTATGGCCAAAGCTGATTTTCAAGAACGGGTCGTAGTCGCTGTGCATATCCTTCATCAATTGTTTCCTGCCGGTGAGAATGATTGCGCGCTGTTGCGCGGTTTTTGCCACCGCGGTTTCGTTTACGGAGGGAAAAGCCCATTGCCGGGGAGTGTTCACGGGCGGCGCCCCGCTGTGGGTAACTTGTTCGGGTACGGTCGCAAGGCGCGTTAACTGCGCCAGTTTTTGCGAGCGTGGGGAGACAGAAGAGTCCGTCGCCGAAGGGGAGATCGATTTCTTGACAGAAAGGGCGGTTATTCGTTCCTGAATTGGCATTCATTTTCCTTGATATTTAACAGTGATCCGAAAACATTTGGTCCGTGCCGTCGCCGGTTGGCGCGGCCTTAGCGCCGCACCTGCCATGGTGGGTATCGTTTACATGCCGGAGGGAAAGGTAGCGATCTGTTGTCCGAATAGTCGTACTAACATAACGGTCGGTTTCCTTATTCATAAGAGATAGAGTTACTCTTGCCGTGCGGGTGCAGTCTGGATAGGAGCAGTGAGATCTCTTAGCGCCAAGCGTGAATATCGACCTTTAATACAATGAGTTATCTACACTTATTGAGATGGGATGGCATGCTTTTGGAAAAAATAGCGCGTTGTGGATTTCATTCTGACGCGGCAGCGGCGGGAGCATTGCCAAAAAAGGGAGGACGTCGCAGGGGATGGCACGGGGAAAAGAGATAGAAAACGGTTTCGCACGGCGGCGCGCGGGTGGGGCTGCGACGGCCCTACCCTGTGAAAAGCATTACTCAGGGGAATGCGTAGGCGTCAACCGGAGGTTTCCGCCTTACCGGCCATCCGCGCCAGGAAATCATATTTCTGCTTCAGTTCTTTTTCCGCCGCCTGATATAGGGCGCTGGCGACGTCCGGCTGTTGGGTATTCAGCCGACGGAACCGCTGTTCGTTAAGCAGCGTGGCGGACAGATCGCTGGAGGGGGGCCGGGAGTCCAGCGCCAGCGGTAGTTTGCCTTCTTCGCTGCGACGAGGGTCGAAGCGATACAGCGGCCAGAAGCCGGTGGCGGTCAGTTGGCGCATCTGGTCATGGCTCAGCGCCAAATCATAACCATGCTCTTAGCAGGGGCTATAAGCGATGATCAGGGACGGGCCTGGATAGGCCCCCGCTTCCTGTATGGCTTTCACCGTTTGATTCAACTGCGCGCCGAGGGAAATCTGTGCCACATAGACATGACCGTACATCATCATGCTAACGCCAAGATCTTTACGCGCCTTGCGCTTGCCCTGTTCACCGAATTTGGTCACCGTGCCGAGGGGCGTGGCTTTGGACTGTTGTCCGCCGGTATTGGAATAGCATTGGGTATCCAGGACCAGCACATTGACGTTTTCGGTCAGGCTCATCACATGATCCAGACCGCCAAAGCCGATATCGTAGGCCCAGCCGTCGCCGCCGATAAGCCAGATGGACTTATCCACCAGGTAATCGGCGTCCCGCGCCAGCTGACGCGCCGTGGTCTCTGCCGCATTGCCCAGCAGACGGCGCAATTCGCCGATGTGCCGCCGGCGTTCTTCCACCGGCGCCTCGGCGACGCGCAGGCCTGCCACCAGCGCATCAGGTAACGACCCGGCGTGCTTATCCAGCAGACGCAACACCCGCTGGCGGTGGCTATCCACCGTTAGACGAAAGCCCAGGCCGAATTCCGCATTGTCCTCGAACAGCGAGTTGGCCCAGGCCGGACCGCGGCCGTCGGCGTTAGTGGTATAGGGCGTGGTGGGCAGGTTGCCGCCATAAGTTGCTCTTCTGTGGTGGGCAGGTTGCCGCCATAAATCGGTGGCGTTGGCGATAAGCAACCGGTCGCCATACAGCTGGGTCAGCAGCTTGATATACGGGGTTTCGCTACAGCCGGAGCAGGCGCCGGAGTATTCAAACAGCGGGGTAATCAGCTGCGAGGTGCGGATATCGATGCGCTCAAGCGTGCGGGTGTCGATTTCAGGCAGGTTGAGGAAAAAATCATAATGCACCTTCTCCTCTTCCACGTGCGCCAGACGCGATGCCATGTTAATCGCTTTGATTTCCGGGTTTTGCCGGTCTTTAGCTGGACAAACCTCAACGCACAGATTGCAGCCGGTGCAATCTTCCGGCGCCACCTGCAACACATACTTCTGGCCGCGCATATCGCGCGCCTTAACCTCAAGAGACGCCAAACCCGCCGGCGCTGGCGAGCAGCGCCTGTGGCGGGACGACCTTGGCGCGGATCGCGGCGTGGGGACAGGCGGCGACGCAGTGGTTGCATTGGGTACACAGCGACGGTTCCCACAGCGGAATTTCTTCGGCGATGTTGCGCTTTTCCCAGCGCGTGGTGCCCATCGGCCAGCTGCCGTCCGGCGGCAACGCCGAAACGGGCAGGGCGTCGCCCAAACCGGCGAGCATGGCGGCGGTCACCACTTTGACGAAATCCGGCGCCACATCGGAGACGACCGGTGGGCGCACGGGGCTTGCCCCGTCGACCGGTTGCAGCACTACATTAAACAGCGCCTCGCGGGTCGCCGCCAGCGCCTGCCAGTTGCGCTCCACCAGTTCTTGTCCCTTGCTACTGTAGCTTTTGGCCACCGCCTGTTGCAGGGCGCTTAACGCTGTGTCCGGCGGTAAAATACCGGACAGCTGGAAGAACGCCATCTGCATGACGGTGTTAATACGCGCGCCCAGCCGGCATTCGCGGGCAATCTGCTGGGCATTAATGACGTAAAAACGCGCCTGGCGCTCATTGAGCAGCGCCTGTACCTCTTGCGGCAGGCGCGGCCAGATTTCATCGGCGCCGTAGGGGGTATTCATCAGGAAAATACCGCCGTGACGCAGGCGCTCCACCATCTGATATTTATCGATAAATTGCGATTGGTGGCAGCCGACAAAATCCGCCTCACCCACCAGATAGGCGGAATTAATGGGGTTCTCGCTAACCCGCAGATGGGAAACGGTTAATCCCCCCCGCCTTTTTTGAATCGTAAACGAAATAGCCCTGGGCGAAGAGCGGCGTGGCGTTACCGATAATCTTGATGGAGTTTTTGGTCGCCGACACCGAGCCATCGCTGCCCAGACCGTAAAACAGCGCCTCCAGCCGCGACTGACGCGGCAGCGTCGCCTCGGGCAACGGCAGCGAGAGCTGGGTAACATCATCATAGATACCCACGGTAAAACGCGGCCGCGGCGCCGCCTGCGCCAGCTCGTTAAACACTGCCAGCACGCACGGCGGATCGAACTCTTTGGAAGACAGACCAAAACGGCCGCCGATGGTACGCGGCAGCGCGTCGCGTTCGCCCCGGCTGTAGGCTTCCGCCAGCGCGGTCATCACATCAAGATACAGCGGTTCCGCCTGTGCCCCCGGCTCCTTGGTCCGGTCCAGCACCGCAATCGCCTTAACCGTCTGCGGTATGATCTCAAGCAAATGGCGGGCGGAGAAGGGGCGGAATAGCCGCACCTTGACCACCCCGACCTTTTCACCGCGAGTGAGCAGGGTATCAATCACCTCTTCACAGGTACCGGCGGCGGATCCCATCACGACAATGACCCGCTCGGCCTGCGGATGACCATAATATTCAAACGGCTTGTAGTGCCGGCCGGTGGCGGCGGCGAAGTCGTCCATTGCCTGCTCCACCTGCCGATAGGCGTCGTTGTACCAGGGGTTGGTGGCTTCCCGTGACTGGAAATAGGTATCGGGATTGGCGGAGGTGCCGCGGATCATCGGATTATCCGGCGTCAGCGCGCGGGCGCGGTGGGCGTCGATGGCGTCCTGGGGCAGCAGCGCTTTTAATGTGTCATCCGACAGCGGCGCGATTTTGTTAATTTCGTGGGAGGTGCGAAAGCCGTCAAAAAAGTGGATGAAGGGCAAACGGCTGTTTAGACTGGCCACCTGGGCAATCAGCGCGAAGTCCTGTGCTTCCTGGGCGTTATTGGCGCACAGCATGGCGCAGCCGGTCTGGCGCACCGCCATGACGTCCGAATGGTCGCCAAAAATCGACAGCGCGTGGGTCGCAACGGTGCGCGCCGCCACATGCAAGACAAAAGGGGTCAACTGGCCGGCCAGCTTATAAAGAGTCGGGATCATCAGCAATAATCCCTGAGACGACGTGAACGAGGTGGACAGCGCGCCGGTTTGAAGCGCGCCGTGCACCGTGGCGATGGCGCCGGCTTCGGAATGCATCTCCACTACCCGCGGGGTGTCGCCCCAAATATTGGGCGTGCCGGTCTCGGACCAGGCATCGGCCTGCTCGGCCATGGTAGAGCTGGGCGTGATGGGGTAGATGGCGATAACTTCGTTAATGCGGTAGGCCACCGAGGCGACTGCATTGTTCCCGTCTGTGGTGATCATGAGGACCCTTATCTGTGCTGCGGATGATAGCCGTGAAATCATTGGCTTATCATGAATTGCCGCAAGTATAGCAGCACTAACCCTGGGGGATTTTAGCTTTTGTGTGATGCAAGAAACGCGAGGAAAGACAGATGAAGTGTAAAGTCAATTGGCGGGTTCTCGACGAAAGCGCCCGCTGCCGCTACACTGGCTCTTCCAGACTATTCCTATTTTATCCTTGCGGAGCCCTTTGATGACGTTATCACGGTGGTTATTGGCGACCTCAGTCGTGTTACTGGTGGCGTGCAGCAGCGATCCCAGTGTCAATGACGAACCCGAACAGCAGGGGACGACGGTACGTATGCCGCGCCCGGTGCTGAGCCAGGCGGAACAGGCCGCCTGCCGGCGCGCTGAGCCGGCAAATCGGGCGCGCAATGCCTGTTCTCCTGCCGGCAAGCGGCGTTGGTGAGTGGGGCGCCTGCCGGGCGCCCTCGCGTTTAACGCCGGCCCGGGTTGATGGCGTCTACGCCGACGCTATGCGCGCCCGACGTTACGCGTTTACGAGGTTGGGGCATTCTTCTCCCCGCGCCAGCCGTTGGATATTCTGTAGCGTGGTCTGGCCGATATGCGTCAGCGCCTCTTCGGTCAAGAAGGCCTGATGGCCGGTGAACAGTACGTTATGGCATGCCGATAGCCGCCGGAACACATCATCCTGTATGACGTCGTTGGATTTATCCTCAAAAAACAGATCGCGCTCGTTTTCGTAGACATCCATCCCTAGCGCGCCAATCTTTTGCATTTTGAGTGACTCGATGGCCGCCTGGGAATCGATAAGGCCACCGCGGCTGGTATTGATGATCATGACGCCATCTTTCATTTGCGCGAAGGCCGCGCGGTTGAGCAGATGATGGTTTTCCGGGGTCAGCGGGCAATGGAGGGAAATGACGTCCAAGGCGGCATAGAGGCTCTGCAAATCCACATATTCGGCGCCCAGCTCCAGCGCCTGGGGGTTAGGATAGGGATCATACGCTAGCAGCCGCATGCCGAATCCGCGCAAAATACGCATTGCGGCGACGCCTATCTTGCCGGTGCCGATAATCCCGGCGGTGCGCTGATGCATATTGAAACCAATAAGCCCTTCAAGAGAAAAGTTGGCATCGCGGGTGCGCTGGTACGCCCGGTGAATGCGCCGATTAAGACACATCATCATGCCCACCGCATGCTCCGCCACCGCTTCCGGTGAATAGGCGGGTACCCGCACCACCTGAATGCCTAACGCCCGCGCTGCCGCGAGATCGACATTATTAAAGCCGGCGCAGCGCCAGGATGGTGATGCCCAACGCCGCCAACTACTCTAGCACCTCCCGGCCGCCGTCGTCGTTGACGAAAAGGCAAACCGCGTTGCAGCCCTCGGCGGTTTTGGCGGTGCGGGGCGCTAGCAGGAAATCGAAATATTCCATCTCGAAGCCGAACGCCTCATTAACCTGGGACAAATATTTATGATCGTAATTTTTGGTACTGTATACAGCGACTTTCATTATTTCGTCTCCTTGGCAATCCGGCGAGCGTAGCAGATGGCCATTACAGGCACAATGCGGCGTCGGTTATCGGCAATATAGTCCTCTGGTAGGATATGTTATTGTGGGCGGGTTTGTCAGCCACAAGGACTGTCATGCCCCGGACATTAATACCGCTCGGCGTTTTGCGCCGCCCCTTGCGCAATGTTGCGCTGATGCTATTGCTGCTCTTTCTGCTGCTGCTCGCGCTATGGCTCACCCTGCCGCGCTGGTTACCGACGCTGGCCAATAGGGCGCTGCCCGACGATCTGCAATTAGGGCGCCGTACAGCTGCCGGCCTTTCGCCTTAGCCGTCCCGATTGCGTCTGGCTGCGCAGCGACGGCGGCGATCTGACCCGCCGCGCCGGCGCCTGGCGGTTGCATCTCATAGACCTGCGTCTAGACACCGCCTGCGTAGACCAATCGACGTCAACGGCCTCCGCACGGGATCCGCTTGCGCAATGGCAAGGGTTGCCGGCATTTAGCGTGCTTATCGACCGGCTGACGGTAGCCCCCTGGCAGGAGTGGGCAGGCCGCCTGACCCTGACGCATGCGGGGCCAGGCACCCGGCTCGCTTATCAAAGCGATAAACTGGCGGCCGAGCTGGCCCTTGACGATCACCAATTGACCCTGGAGCGCCTGTCCTTGAACGGCGCGCCCGCTCCCGCGCCGGTAGTCTTACAGGGGAAACTCACCCTGGCCCCCGGCGCCCGGCTGCTGCCCGAGCGCGGGACCGTGCAGGATGGCCTTACCCTGGCGAACGGTACGGCGCTCACCTTTGATCTCAACTGGCGTCAACAGCAGGGTGTGCTGTCGATTACCGATAGCCAGAACGGCATGACGCTGGTGCATCTGCCGTGGCGCCTTTCCGCACGAGAGTGGGTGGTGAGCGATGGACGGTGGCGTTGGCCTTACGCCACCCAGGCGCTGGCGGGGGGAATTGCCCTGACGCTGACCGACTGGCGCGACGGTCTGGCCGGCCTCGGCGTCAGCGCGCGGCTCAACGTGCTGACGCAGGGATTACGTGGGCGCGCCAACGCGGTGTTGAATATCGATCCTGGCCCGCTGCGGCTGACGGATAATCGCCTGCCGTTTCGCCTCAACGGCATGGTAAATGACAACACTCTTTCGCTGGATGCCGCTATCCCCGGCGAATTGCGCGGCGATGTTATCGCCCCGTATCTTGCCTTGTTGCCCGGCGCGCTTTTGTGTCTGGTCGGGGGCGTGTCGGACGTGTTTGACATCGATAGCGCGCGTTTGCCCCTAGCCTGTGTTCAGCTGTCCTCCGCGGGGGTGAACGGCCGGCTACAGGCCATTTTACAGGCCAGAGCCGGAAACCATGGGCGTTTTACACTGCATTTGGACGGTAAAGCGTTGAACTTCTGGCCCGACGCCGGCGATTGGCGGTGGCGGCTGTGGGGCAATGGCGAGCTGTGGCCGTTTGACGCTAGCTGGCGCATTGCCGGTCGTGGTGCCTGGCAGGACCACATTCTGCGTCTGAGCGCGGCACAGGGGGAAATGGATCGTTTTCGCTATGGTCTTATCGATGCCCGCCCCTGCGGTTGACCGCGCCGCTCGTGTGGCGCCGCGGCGACAGCCGTTTGGTCGGCGTTCGGCTGTCGCTATCCTACCGCCTGGCGCAAAGCCGTTGGCAGTTAGGGATCCGCCAGCCGGCTGCATTGCACATCGATGAAATCATCTTCCCTATAGCCTTGTGTGAGCTGGATACCGGCCTGAAAGGTTTCTATCCCTTTGATGACGACCATCCGCTCACCTTAACTCACATGACGTTGAAAACTCTTGGCGGTCAGGTATCTTTAACCCCGCTGCGGCTGCCGCAGCACGCGCCAGCGGTGCTGAAGGTGCAGGGTGTGGAAATGAGCGAGCTTATCACCGCGTTAAAACCCAAACAGTTCGCCATGTCCGGGCGGGTAAGCGGCGAGCTGCCGCTGTTGCTTGATGATGCGAGTCAGCTTATCCCCGCGGTTGGATTGCCAGCGATAATTTGATGACATTGCGTCTGGATCCCCAGTTCGCCGAAGCACCTGCCGAAGGGGAGCCTTAATGCGTTGGATCAAGAGCCTGATTGCGCTACTGTCGCCGTTGCTTTTTACGCAGTGCGTACCGCGTATTGAAATCGCCACGCCGACCGCGCCGATAACCATTAACATCAAAGTCAAGGTCGAGCACGATATCCTCATAAAGGCCGACCCGCAAAGCGAGGCGCTGCTAAATCGCGATCGGGCCGCATCCGAGACATCAGCGCGCGTTTGTTTTTTACCAATCCTTCCGGACCCTGTTCGCTGTAGCGGAAGGTCACGCCGGCGCGGGCGATCAAATCGGAGTAGTTTTTCAACTGGCTGGGGATCGCGAAGTTGTACATAGGCGCGGTCAACACCAGCACATCATTAGCCTGCAATTCATTCATCAGCGCGTCGGATAATTCCAGCGTCTGCTGCTGACGCGGGGTTAAGGTGGCGTCGGAAGGACGCAGCGCCCCGACCAGTTCACCATCCAGCTCCGGGACCGGCTCGGCGCCCAAATTGCGCACGGTAATCTCGTCGCCTGAATGCTGCTGGCGCCACTGCTCAATGAAATGGTCAGCCAACGGATTTGACTGGGAAAAGGTGGCCAGAATACTGGACTTGACTACCAAAACTTTGCTCATGGATATTCCTTAATGAAGACGGGTTCAACAACCTGACGTTTACTCTAGGCAACTTAGCGCCGGGATGAAAGCGCAATAATTCGAGTTGTTCATTCGAAAATACTGAACAACACCGGGAACCCTAGGGCGCCGCGCCGGATTATGGTAGAATGGGGGCCAATAAGTTGAAGAGAACGGCTGGCCGGGCGCGCACGTCCGGCCGCAGGTAGAGGAAAGACAACGTGAATTCACCCCTTGCGGCACTGACCGCCACGCTGGACGATGTCATGATCCGCGACAAAACGGTGCTTAAACGCCGCCTGCGGGGCGCCGCAAAACGGCCGTTGTCCGGCGAGCAGCAGCAACGCTGGCAGCGGGAAATGGAAACCGCCATTGCCGCTTCGCGGCAGCGGGTGCTGGACCGCCGCGCGGCCGTGCCCTTCATCACTTACCCAGAAAATTTACCCGTCAGCCAGAAACGTCAGGCGATTCTTGAGGCGGTACAGGACCATCAAGTGGTCATCGTGGCGGGTGAAACCGGTTCAGGTAAAACCATGCAGCTGCCAAAAATCTGTCTGGCGCTCGGGCGGGGCGTTACCGGCATGATCGGCCATACGCAGCCGCGAAGGCTGGCGGCGCGCAGCGTGGCCGATCGTATCGCCGGCGAACTGGAGACCCCGCTCGGGGGCGCCGTCGGCTACAAGGTGCGGTTCAACGATCAAATTGGCGACAATACTCTGGTGAAGCTGATGACCGACGGCATACTGCTCGCGGAGATCCAGCAGGATCGCCTGTTGCTGCAGTACGACACGCTGATTATTGACGAAGCCCACGAGCGCAGCCTCAATATCGATTTTATTCTCGGCTATCTGCATCAGTTGCTGCCGCGTCGACCCGATTTGAAAGTGATCATTACCTCCGCCACCATCGATCCGGAGCGCTTCTCGCGCCACTTTCATCACGCGCCGATTATTGAAGTTTCCGGGCGCACCTATCCGGTGGAGGTGCGCTACCGCCCGCTGGCGGAACAGGCGGACGACGAGGGGGATCAGGCTCAGGGCATCTACGATGCGGTGCAGGAACTAGGTAAAGAAGGGCCGGGAGACATTCTGATTTTCTTGAGCGGCGAGCGGGAAATCCGCGATACCGCCGACGGCCTCAATCGGCTCAATTTGCCCCATACCGAGGTGTTGCCCCTGTACGCGCGCTTATCCAACGCCGGACAGAATCGGGTGTTTCAATCCCATTCCGGGCGGCGCATCGTGCTGGCGACCAACGTGGCGGAAACGTCGCTGACGGTCCCCGGGATCAAATACGTCATTGACCCCGGTACGGCGCGGATCAGCCGTTACAGTTTCCGAACCAAGGTACAACGCTTGCCTATCGAGCCGATTTCCCAAGCGTCGGCCAATCAGCGAAAAGGCCGCTGCGGCCGCGTGTCGGAAGGTATCTGTATCCGCCTCTATTCCGAGCAGAATTTTCTCTCGCGCCCGGCCTTTACCGACCCCGAAATACTGCGCACCCATTTGGCGTCCGTCATACTGCAAATGACGGCGCTGGGGCTCGGTGATATCGCTGCGTTTCCGTTTGTGGAAGCCCCCGATAAGCGTCATATCCAGGATGGCGTTCGGCTACTGGAAGAACTGGGCGCGCTGGAGGGCGAAACGGCCGAGGGATATCGCCTGAGTCCCCTTGGCCGGCAATTGGCCCAGTTGCCGCTGGATCCGCGCCTGGCGCGCCTGGTACTTGCGGCCCGCAGCGGCGGCTGCGTGCGTGAGGTGATGATTATCGCTGCCGCGCTGTCTATCCAGGATCCGCGCGAACGGCCCATGGACAAAAAGCAGGCATCGGATGAAAAGCACCACCGCTTCGCGGACAAAGAGTCTGATTTTCTCGCTTTTGTCAATTTGTGGGATTACCTCCAGACGCAGCAAAAAGCATTATCCTCCAGCCAGTTGCGCCGCCAGTGCCGGGTGGATTTTCTCAGCTATTTGCGCGTGCGGGAATGGCAGGACGTCTATACCCAACTGCGCCAGACCGTTAAAACTCTGGGCCTGCCGATCAATGCCCAACCCGCCGATTATCGGTCGCTGCATAGCGCGCTGTTGACCGGCTTATTGTCCCATATTGGACAAAAAGACACCGATAAACCGGAGTACACCGGTACCCGCAATGCCCGTTTCGCGCTTTATCCCGGCTCTGCGTTGTTCAAAAAACCGCCCAAATGGACCATGGTCGCGGAGCTGGTAGAAACCAGCCGGCTATGGGGCCGGATTGCCGCCCGCATCGAACCGGAGTGGATAGAGCCGCTGGCGCCTCACCTGGTGAAACGCAGTTACAGCGAACCCCATTGGGAGAAGGCCGCCGGCGCGGTCATGGCCGCGGAACGGGTGACGCTTCTGGGGCTGCCCATCGTCATCGGCCGGAAGGTCAACTATGGCGCCATTGATCCGGCGCTTTGCCGCGCGCTGTTTATTCGCCATGCGCTGGTGGAAGGGGATTGGCAGATCCGTCATCCCTTTTTCCGCGCCAACCGGCGGCTGCTCGATGAGGTTGAGGAGCTGGAGCATAAATCCCGGCGCCGGGATATTTTGGTGGACGATGAAACGCTGTTCGCGTTTTACGACGGGCGTATCGGTGAAGAGGTGGTATCGGCGCGCCATTTCGATAGTTGGTGGCAGCGGATGCAGAAGGCCGATCCCGAGCGGCTCAATTTTGAAAAAACCATGCTGGTACGCGCGGGGGCGGAAGCCATCAGTGCGGTTGACTATCCTAATATTTGGCGCCAGGGCAGCCTGAAACTGCAGCTGAGTTACCAGTTTGAACCGGGCAACGATGCTGACGGCGTCACGGTGCATATCCCGCTGCCGCTGCTGAATCAAGTTTCGCCGCAGGGGTTTGACTGGCAAATTCCCGGCATACGGCGGGAGTTGGTGATTGCGCTGATTAAATCGCTTCCTAAACCGTTACGGCGTAACTTTGTTTCGGCGCCGAATTATGCCGAGGCTTTCCTTGAGCGTGTGACGGCCGGCGACACGCGGCTGCTGGACGTCCTGGAGCGCGAACTGCGGCGCATGAGCGGCGTGACCATCGAGCGAGAGGCCTGGCAACTGGACCAGGTGCCCGATCATGTGAAAATGACCTTCCGGGTGGTGGATGAGCAACAAAAAACCCTGGCCGAGGGCAAAGATCTGGACAGTCTGAAAGCCCAGCTTAAAGACAACGTTCAGCAGACCCTGGCGGCGGTAGCGGAGGAAGGGCTGGAGCAGGAGAATGTGCAAAGTTGGCATTTCGGCTCCCTACCGCAGCGGTTTGAGCAGAAAAAGGGCGGCTATCGGCTTATGGCTTGGCCGGCGCTGGTGGATGAGCAGCAAAGCGTCGCCATCAGGCTGTTTGAGACCGAAGAGCAGCAGCGGCGGGCCATGTGGCAGGGCGTACGCCGCCTGCTGCTGCTCAATATTCCCTCGCCGATCAAATATCTGCATGAAAAATTGCCCAATAAAGCCAAACTGGGGCTCTATTTCAATCCTTACGGCAAGGTGCTGGAGCTGATAGACGATTGTATCAGCTGCGGCGTGGATAAACTGATGGCGGAACAGGGCGGGCTGGTGTGGCAGGAGCAGGACTATTTGCGGCTACAAGAGCATGTGCGCGGCCATCTTAACCCGATGGTGGTCGACATCGCCAGTCTGGTGGAGCAAATTCTAAGCGTGGTGTTCGCCATCAATAAGCGGCTGAAAGGGAAAGTCGATCTTAGCCTGGCGCTGGCGATGTCCGATATCAAAAGCCAGCTCGACGGCCTGGTGTACCGCGGCTTTGTCACCGCGAGCGGCGAGCGGCGGCTGGCGGACATTTTACGCTATTTGCGCGCCATCGAACGCCGCCTGGATAAATTGGCCATCGATCCGCATCGGGACCGTGCGCAGATGCTGAAAGTGGAAGCGGTGCAGCAGGCGTGGCGGCAATGGTTGGCCAAACTCCCGGCCGCCCGGCGAGAAGAGGAGGCTGTGGCGGACATTCGTTGGATGATTGAAGAGCTCAGGGTCAGCTTTTTTGCCCAACAGCTGGGGACGCCGCCCCCCGTCTCGGAAAAACGCATTCAGCAGGCTATGGATCTTATTCAGCCGTAAACTGTGCGTTAAAGGTGCCGGCGCTTAGGGCGCCGGCTTATTCCGCTCCCCGGCGCTGAGTTGCGTCAGTTGGTCGCGAATCGCGGTAATAGCCAACGCGCGGTTATCGGCCCGGTAGCGGTCTTTCGCCAGAGGCGCCGAACTTTGGATGGCTATCAATCGCCAGCCGGTCAAGGTATAGAGCATGAGCGGCGAGCCGCTGTCGCCAGGCAGCGGTGCGATGGCACCGCACTCTGCGCCCAGCCGGTAATCTGACAGTTTTCATGGCGATAGAGCGTATCGAGATGATCCTCGGGATAACCGGCCTGCGTAACGTGCCGTTCTGCTTGTTTCAACTGTAAGGTTAACTCTTCGCGATCGCCTTCCCAAAGCGGTAGCGGCTTTAATGCCGTGAAAGCCTGTTTCAGGCGAATTAACGCAAAATCTTCCCCGGGCCGCCGACGGTGGTACCACCCAGCCATCCCCGGCGGGTTTCAATCGTTTGCCTAGCGAAGAGGAGACCAGTGTTTCGATCGCGCTGGTCTGATAGCGCCAGCGCTGGTGGTCGGCGACAAAACGTAACATAACGGCGGCGTCAGCACACAATGGCCGGCCGTCAACGCCAGATGCGCAGAGATAAGCGTGGCGGTACACAAATTGCCGCTGGCGGTTTCCACCTGGCCAATAGCCTGCCACGGCCAACCGGTGGGATCCATAATGGCCTGACGTTGGTCGTGGCCGAAGAAAAGCGTGCGCTGCTCGTCGCTCAATGCGGCGGCGGCGCGGGACAAAGGGATCATCGTGACCAATAACACCAGCAATGGCGCAATACGCATAGAAAGACGTGCCTTATGATTATCTCGAGATTCATCCGTGCGGCGTTTACTCACTATAGCCGATAATAGTCACTAAGGAGAGTAAAAAACGTTGTGTTTCAGTCGGCTAAAGGCAGCCTGCCGTAGGCCGTCCGTCTGTCGGGTAGCCAGAGGTAGAATGACGTACTAATTAGCGCGCAGAGGATCAAGACGCCCAGAATAATTTCATAGCGATAACGTCGCAGCACATAGATCGGACCCTAATAAAGCGACACCCGGAATTCCGGGTGTCGCGGTAGAGCGATTTTCCGCGGACCAGGCCCGCGAAGACCCTGGCCGAGCGCGGCGGTGAGGGGGAGTAACCGCCGGTCGGCAGGGGTTACCTCAATTAAGCGGCAGGCGTGGCGGCAGCGGCTTTCGGCGCGGCTTTGGTGTGTTTTTTCACGTGTTTCTTCGCGGCCTGGGCAGTTTGGGTGGCTGCAACTTTTTTATGCTTCTTAACGGGTTTCTTAGCCGCCTGAGTAGTTTGTGCCGGTGCGGTTTTCTTGGCTTTTTTGTGTTTTTTGACGTGATGCATGGTTTTTGCCGGTGCCGTTTGGGTGCTGCTGCTGCCGGCGGCCGGTGCGGTGGTGGTATCAGCGGCGAAAGCTGCGCTTGACAATCCCATGGTAGCGGCAACAATCAGTGCGAAAATTTTTTTCATTATCATATCCTCAGCATTGCGGTTTCGGTGACAACCCCGAGTCGGGGCCGATGACGGAAGTTTAGGGGAAGGCGCGCGCGTTGTAAGTAAGTGAATGGTATCGCTCTGTAACCGTTTGTACGACGTGCGGGTCACTATGACTCTGGGAGGTCACGCCTTGAGGTTAGGCAGTCATATGCGACGTCACCTTCCGCTGCCGCCACGCCTTGGCCGCCGGCTGAGGGGAAGCATGCTACCGTGGGCTCGAAAGTCATAGCGGATATTAGTTACAACATACGATGGATTTGAATCATTTTTACTCCTCGTCCGGCGCTACCGCTAAAACAACGCATCAGAGCAGAGCGGGCTAGACTAACCGTGTGGGAAAGCGGCCGCCGATTTGAGCGGCCAGCAGAACAGAAAACGGGCGCCGCCCAGATGGCTTTCGCCGACGCTAATCTCGCCACCATAGGCGAGGGCGATGGAGTGAACGATGGCCAACCCCAGGCCGCAGCCGCCGGTGGTGCGATCGCGGCTTGGATCCAGGCGGACAAAGGGCTCGAAAATCCGTTCGCGTTCTGCCGCCGGAATCCCCGGGCCGTCATCATCGACCTGCAGATATCCCCAGTCGCCCTGCTGGCCGAGACGAATGCTGATGCTTTGACGGCTGTAGCGCAGCGTGTTGTTTACCAGATTATCCAGCACTCGTTCGGTAAGCCGTTCATCCAGGGGACCGAAATCTCCCCCGGCGGGGACCTCCTGCGCAATAGCGCGCTCCGGATGCAGGGTGCGCATATCCTCGATTTTCTCGCCGAGCCAGCGCGGTAGATCAAAGGCGGTCAGATTAAGCACCACCTGCGGCCGGTCGAGCCGGGCGAACGTCAACAGCTCATCGATAAGCCCCTCCAACTGGGCAATGTCATGATTCAGACGTTCTTGCTCATCCGGGGCCACGCCTTCGCTCATCGCCAGCCGGTAGCGCAAGCGTACCAGCGGCGTTCGCAGCTCGTGGGCGATGCCGTCGATAAGCCGTTTTTTACTGGCGATGAGCGTATTGACGCTATCCGCCATTTGGTTGAAAGCGATACCCAGCCGATAGAGACTGGAGGCGCTGTCAAAATGGGTACGCTCATTGAGATGGCCCTGGCCGAGACGCTGCGCGGCCAGCTCCAGCTTCAGCATGTCCTGCCAGTGCGGGCGCATCCAGACGAATACCGGAAAGGCCTATCATGACCAGTAGCGCTAAATCCAGCAGGCGCATCTCGTGCAGAAAGAATAAATAGGGGATCGGCCCGACCGCCAGCACGTAATTACTGCGCGAAATACGCTGGATAAAGGTGTATTCATCATCAAGGGCGATGATTTCGCCACGCCGTAAACGCCGGTCCGAATCCGGCCGCCGGCGGAATTTTTTCATCGGCTCGATATGCAACTTGAACGACAAATTGAGATCAAGATGGTTGATGGTTTTGTTCCAGTCGCGCGGCGGGATGGCGCGCAGTTCACTTTTCATCAGATAAAGCGAGCTTTTCATCAAATCATCAAGGGATTTGCGGCCGGCGCGCTCGGCGGTGACTTTGTAGACCAGTCCCACCAATAGCGTCATGATCAGAAAGCAAACGAACAAAAGCAGGTAGAACTGGATAAAGAGCTTTCTCATGGCCGGGTGCGGTCCCAGGCGTTGGGGGCTAACAAATAGCCTTATTGCGGATGGTTTTAATACGAAACGGCTCAAGGGCGCTGTCGTCGAGCTTTTTACGCAGACGGGATATCGCCACGTCGATGCTGCGGTCCAGGCCGTCATAACTGACGCCGCGCAGCTTTTTCAGCAGCGCCTCGCGATCCATTATCTGCCCGGCATGGCAGGCGAGCTCCCAGAGCAGTTCAAAGTCCGCCGTGGAGAGCAAAACGGTGTGGCCGTCGAGGATCACCTGACGATTGATGGCGTCGATACTCAGTTGACCAAAGTGCAGCACGCTGGCGGTGCTCGCGGCGGCGGGGAACGCAGGCGCGCGCGCCGCGCCGCTATTCTGGCGCAAATGCAGCCGTACTCGGGCCAGCAACACCGCGAGCGGCGTCGTTTTAAAAATATAATCGTTGGCGCCCATCTCCAGCGCCAGCACATGATTCATATCGCTGTCCAGCGAGGTCAACAAGACGATAGGGCCCGCGTAGCAGGGACGTAAATCCCGGCACAGCGTCATACCGTCTTTGCCGGGCAACAGGATATCCAGCAGCACCAGATCGGGCGCGTGCGCCTCGATAACCTCCAGCGCTCGGTTGCCGCGCGGCTCCACAATCACCTCGAAGTCGTGCTTACCCAGCCAGGCGGCTATCAGAGTGCCGACTTCGCTATCGTCTTCTACATATACGATCTTGTTCATCAATAGACTTCACCGCTTTCCAACGCCAACATCCCCACCCAGAGCATACCGCCACTCGCGCCTCGACGCCACGTGCCGGGATAAATGATTTGTTAACAGCAATAAAGGTGAGATCCCGGCCACAAATGTTGACAAAGAGGGGGCGATTGCGCGTGACCATGTCAACTTTTAGCACTTGCCGATGCGGCTTAGCACCTATTATCCCGACCGTTATGATATAGTGCGAAACGGGCGAAAGGCGAGCGACGCCAAACGGTTTAGAGAGGAACGGGCGAGATGAGCAAACCTCAGTTTGCAAATGCCGAGCAGGGTGAAACCTTTTGCTTCGATTACACGGATTATCTCTCCGCGAGCTGTAAGAAACGCTGGAGCTTCATCGACGCGATATACGGCGTTATTCCCATTTTCGGCATGGTCACGCGCAAGGCCGCGGCGAGTAGCCAGACCGATCAGGAGAAGCTGAAAGCGTTGGCGTTGCAGGTTCTTTCAACCCAGGTGAATGATGAAACGAATATTATCCGGCTAATCACGCTTGCCGGCCAGCAGGGGCTGACCCGCTTTGATATTCAATTGCCTTACGCTCTCGAAGGGGAGCAACTGGCGCAGATCCGCCAGGAAGTTGGCTCACCGCTGCAACTCACCCAACAAGATGAGCGGCTGCTTATACGTCTGCCTATCCCTAACGCCGCCACCTCGGCCTGAAACGCGCGCCTTGATCTGACTAACGTCTGCGCCGCCTGTCTTCGGGTGCCAGGGGCTAGGGCGACAATAACCCCCGGCGCCTGGCGCGCGCGGCACATCTACGGTGAAATTACCTCTACACGGCAGGCACTCAGGCTACGCGCGCCCTTATTTAAACAGGTCGGCGCTGATGGTCAGGTTACTGCCGCTCTGGTTCTGCTGCCACTGGCGCGTAATGTGATAAAACTTGGCGCCTTTCTTCGCCGCACGTCGCGCGGTTTCGGTTGAAATATCGGTTGAGCTATTGAAATGGCCGGTAAAGCTGATGGAGTCAAACGGGACCATTTGCGCCGCGGTGATGTTGTTAACTTCTTGAATCTTGGTACCGTCGGGTAAGGTGACGGTGTAACGCGCGCCGCGAGTGGATTGCGTCTCAAAGAAGCGGCCAACTTTACTGCTGGGGGACTCTAACGAAGCAACGCCCGGAATTTCCACATTGGCGGCCGCGGCACCCCCGGCGGCCAGCGCCGTTTTACCGGCTTCGGAGTTGGCCGGGATCTTGTCCGGGCTCTGCACTACGCGCTTCGGCGCATCCGCTCGATAAATGAAGGCGGTGGCAAACTGGTTTCCGCCCTGATTGGCGTTTATCTGGCGCACAATATAGTAGGAGTTGGCGCCTTTGGCTTTCGCCGTTTTGGAAATGGCGTCATTGATTTCCGGCTGGTTGCGATAAAAACCGTTAACCGATACGGTATCATAAGGCTCCAGTAAATTGGCCTCGGTGCGCGGTAGCTCCTTGACGCCATTGAATACCCGGTACTGCGTCTCGGTGGAGGCGGGGGGGCGCATCTTGACGATACAGATCGGCGGTGACGCGCCAGTTGCCGCTGTTGTTGGCGTCATTGATATTGACCACGTAAAACGCCGCGGCGCCAACCTGGTCCGCGCGGCGCGAAACCGCTGCGGCGGCATCGTTAATGGCGTTAAACCGACCGGTGATATTAATACGTTCAAAAGGCTGCAAACTGGCGGCCTTTTCCGGCGAAAGCTCCTGCGCCGCTTGCGCGCTAAAGGTCAGTAAAATCATTAACGCCGATGTCAATAGTGTCTTCTTCAGCTTCATACACGCAAAATGTGCTGAACTGTTGATGTATAACAGATTAGGCGCCGATTATGGCATGTAATAATGGCAACTGTCTCAGCATTTCATGTGACGATTGACAACATTTGCTTTTAACGACGGCTTTGTTG
Source organism: Candidatus Sodalis pierantonius str. SOPE (assembly GCF_000517405.1). NCBI lineage: Bacteria > Pseudomonadati > Pseudomonadota > Gammaproteobacteria > Enterobacterales > Bruguierivoracaceae > Sodalis > Candidatus Sodalis pierantonii. Next base: position 2,364,137 of record NZ_CP006568.1, read on the forward strand.
AATAAATCGAACTTTTAGGTGACTGGCGGCTCTGATCACTACATTCGTTTCAACATCAGGTCCCCATGGCAAAGCAAAAGTTTAAAATCACCAACTGGCCCGCATACAACAATGCGCTCAGGCAAGCGGGAGGACCTGACAGTATGGCTTGATGAGTCAGCCATTGCTGCATGGACTGAGAGTACACCACCTGAACATCGTGGCCGGCCGCTTCACTACACCGATATGGCCATTACCACGGTTCTGATGATAAAGCGCGTGTTTAACCTTTCGCTCCGGGCGTTACAGGGTTTCGTTGACGCGATTTTTAAACTGATGGGGCTGTCGCTGCGCTGCCCAGATTACTCTCTGGTCAGCCGGCGAGCAAAAACCGTCGACATCAGCATAAAAACGCCAACCCGCGGCGAAATCTCACACCTGGTCATCGATGGCACCGGCCTGAAAATCTTCGGCGAAGGCGAATGGAAAGTCAGGCAGCATGGGGCTGAGAGGCGCAGAGTATGGCGCAAGCTTCATCTGGCAGTGGATAGCGCGACACATGAAATTATCTGTGCCGATTTATCGCTAAGCGGTACGACAGATGCGCAGGCGCTGCCCGGGCTGATTAACCAAACCCACCGGAAAATCAGGGAAGCGTCAGCTGACAGTACTTACGATACGCGTTACTGTCATGATGCTCTGCTGAGGAAAAAAATAAAGCCGCTTATCCCACCGCGAAGTGGTGCGCAATATTGGCCAGCTCGATACCATGAGCGTAACCATGCGGTGGCAAATCAGCATCTGAGCGGCAATAACGATACCTGGAAAAAGAAAGTAGGTTATCACCGGCGTTCACTGGCTGAAACGGCCATGTTCCGGTTTAAAATACTTCTGGGTGGTCATCTGAGTCTGCATGACTATGACGCGCAGGTAGGTGAGGCTATGGCAATGGTCAAAGCGCTTAACCGGATCACGCTGTTAGGAATGCCAAACAGCGTCCGCATCATGTAACAATCGCCCTGATAGGGAGGAAGTCGTCACAAATTTCGGATTTATTCAACAAAGCGTTTAACGACCTGAATGCGGCGGGATTTTTATCCCAAAACGTAATTAACCGGCACAAAACATAGACCGCTTATCTTAATTTAAGTAGGTTAGTAGTTGACGCCTGCTGGATTTCCCGGGCGGCGGCCCGTGATGCCGCGCGTTCCGGCCCCGGCAACCTGTCATTTACAAAAGAACTGAATAATAAGGGAAAGCTATGCGTATTGGTGTACCAAAAGAACGCGTTGCCAACGAAGCCCGGGTCGCCGCCACGCCTAAAACCGTCGAGCAATTGCTTAAGCTGGGTTTTAGTGTCGCGGTGGAAAACGGCGCCGGTACATTGGCGAGTTTCGAGGATGCCGCGTTTGTTGCGGCGGGTGCGACGTTGATAAATACCTCTGAAGTTTGGCAGTCCGATATCATTCTTAAAGTCAATGCGCCGACCGAGGATGAAATTGCCCTGCTGAAAAGCGGCACGACGTTGATAAGTTTTATTTGGCCGGTGCAAAATGCCGACCTGCTGACGGCCCTGCGCGCCAAAAACGTCACCGTCATGGCGATGGACGCTGTGCCGCGTATTTCGCGTGCGCAGTCGCTAGATGCCCTGAGCTCGATGGCCAATATTGCCGGCTACCGCGCCATCGTTGAGGCCGCCCATGAATTCGGCCGCTTCTTTACCGGCCAGATTACCGCGGCGGGTAAAGTGCCGCCGGCGAAAGTGATGGTGATCGGCGCCGGCGTCGCAGGGCTGGCCGCCATCGGCACCGCCGGCAGCCTCGGCGCCGTGGTGCGCGCTTTCGATACTCGTCCCGAGGTGAAAGAACAGGTGCAAAGTATGGGCGCAGAGTTCCTCGAGCTGGAGTTTAAAGAGGAGGCGGGCGGTTCCGATGGTTACGCCAAGGTAATGTCTGACGCCTTTATCAAAGCCGAAATGGCGCTGTTCGCCGCGCAGGCGCAAGATGTCGATATTATCGTCACCACAGCATTGATTCCGGGCAAGCCGGCCCCCCGTCTTATCACCAAAGAGATGGTCGCCAGCATGAATCCGGGCAGCGTTATTGTCGATCTGGCGGCGCAAACCGGCGGCAACTGTGAGCTGACCGTGGCGGACCAGGTGACGGTGACCGATAACGGCGTGCGAATTATCGGCTATACCGATTTGCCCAGCCGGTTGCCCACCCAGTCCTCCCAGCTGTACGCCACTAATTTGATAAACCTGTTAAAACTGCTCTGTAAAGAGAAGAATGGCGATATTGTGGTGGATTTTGACGACGTCGTTATCCGCGGCGTTACTGTTATCCGTGACGGCGAATTAACCTGGCCGGCCCCGCCTATCACCGTGTCCGCTCAGCCGAAGCCGGCGCAGGCTGCCCCGGCGGCAACGCCCGCAGCGCCGCCCCGGCCGGCGTCGCCGCTGCGTAAATATGGGCTTATCGCCGTGGCTATCGTGTTATTTGGCGCCCTGGCGAATGCGGCCCCGCGCGATTTCTTATCGCACTTTACGGTGTTTGCCCTGGCATGCGTCGTGGGTTATTACGTCGTCTGGAATGTCAGCCATGCGCTGCACACCCCGTTAATGTCGGTCACCAATGCGATTTCAGGCATTATTGTCGTTGGCGCGTTATTACAAATCGGCGATGGCGGATGGGTCTCTTTCCTGTCGTTTATTGCCGTGCTGATTGCCAGCATCAATATCTTTGGTGGTTTCACCGTCACTCAGCGCATGCTGAAAATGTTTCGTAAAAATTAAGGGGTGAACCATGTCTGCAGGACTCGTCACAGTGGCTTATATCGTCGCCGCCATTTTATTTATTTGTAGCCTGGCGGGGCTATCTAAACACGAAACATCGCGACAGGGTAACCTGTTTGGCATTACCGGGATGGCTATCGCGCTCATCGCGACGGTGTTGGGACCCCATGCCGGCAATGTCGGCTGGATCATTGTTGCCATGGTCATCGGCGGCGCCATTGGGGTGTATTTGGCGCGCAAGGTAGAAATGACCGAGATGCCGGAGCTGGTAGCGATTTTGCACAGCTTCGTCGGCTTGGCGGCGGTATTGGTCGGCTTTAATAGTTATCTGGAGCACGACGCAATTACTAATGCGGTCATGGAGAATATCCATTTAACCGAGGTTTTCCTGGGGATCTTTATCGGTGCGGTGACCTTCACCGGCTCGATCGTGGCGTTTGGCAAGCTGCACGGGAAAATCTCATCCCGTCCGCTGATGTTGCCGCGGCGCCATCAAATGAACCTCGCGGCGCTGGTGATTTCGTTTTTACTGCTGATACTTTTCGTGCACAGCGACAATATCGGCCTGCAGGTGCTGGCGCTGTTGTTGATGACCCTCATCGCCCTGGCGTTCGGCTGGCACCTGGTCGCCTCCATTGGTGGCGCCGATATGCCGGTAGTGGTTTCCATGCTTAACTCCTATTTCGGCTGGGCGGCGGCGGCGGGTTTCATGCTGAGCAACGATCTGCTGAACGTCACCGGCGCGCTGGTGGGATCGTCCGGTGCCATCCTCTCCTACATCATGTGTAAAGCGATGAACCGCTCCTTTATCAGCGTCATCGCCGGCGGGTTTGGTAACGACAGCAGCGCCGGCGATCCCGAAGCCAAAATGGGGGAATATCGTGAAACCACGGCGGAGGAGGTGGCCGAATTGCTGAAAAATTCCAGCTCGGTCATCATCACTCCCGGCTACGGCATGGCGGTGGCGCAGGCGCAATATCCGGTACACGATATCACCGCCAAGCTGTGGCAGCGCGGCGTCAATGTGCGTTTTGGCATCCATCCGGTGGCGGGGCGCTTGCCGGGCCATATGAATGTACTGTTGGCGGAGGCGAAGGTGCCTTACGATATCGTGTTGGAGATGGATGAAATCAATGATGATTTCAGCGCCACCGATACCGTGTTGGTCATCGGCGCCAACGATACCGTCAACCCGGCGGCGCAAGACGATCCGCGCAGTCCCATCGCGGGAATGCCGGTGTTGGAGGTGTGGAAAGCGCACAACGTCGTGGTCTTTAAGCGTTCGATGAATACCGGCTACGCCGGAGTACAAAATCCGCTGTTCTTCAAAGACAATACGCAAATGCTGTTTGGCGATGCCAAGCAGGGCGTAGAAGCGATTTTGCGCGCGCTTTAATCGTTAGCCCAGCCGGCCGGCCCCGTATTTCTTTCGGTGGCCGGCCTGTAGGTTGACGCGCTGCCGGCTGTAATGGGTAACGCTTATCGTAGCGTGCCGCCAGCTGCGGCGACTGGGCGCCAAAGGCCGCCAGGTTGGCCTTGAATACATTCGCCAGTAGTGTGGCGTTCTCAACCCCCGGCGCACAGAGCACTTCCCCCAAATCAAGGGCGCGCAGGCTGGCGGTGACCACATTATCCGCACTCATTCGCGCTAATGCGCTCAAATCCATCCCCTGACGTTCATGAAATTCGGTGGCGACGATGCTGGGACAAAGCGCCTGGACGCGCAGGCCGGCGGAGCCCAGCTCTTCGTGCAGCGCCAATGACATGGACACCAGATGGGAAATGGTGGCGACATAGATGGCGCGCCCGGGCGCTTGCCCGGGCGGGGCCGTTGCGCCAAACGCCAGCATCCCCGCCACGGCGGCATGCGCCACCAGGGTGGGCGCGATACACTTCACCTGAAGTAATTCGCTTGCTTTCTCCGGCGGCAGCGTCGTGAAGGGCATATAATGGGCCCCGCCGGCATTGTTGATAAGCAATGTCAAAGGCTCCCGTCGGCATAATTCGGCCACGGCGGCAATACCGGCCGCGGAAGCCAGATCTGCTACGACCGGGCGGATGTTGACGGCGGGAAATTCGGCAGCCAGTGCGTCCAAACGTTGTTGGCGGCGTCCCACGACAATCATGGGGTCCCCCCGGGCGGCCCGCCGGCGGGCAAAGGAAAGGCCGATGCCCGAAGAGGCGCCGGTGACCAGCGCTAAAGGTGTCAGGCTTTGCATGTTTTCTCTCCTGTTTATAGGGAACCGTTGCGGAATGCGTCGCCTCGTCGGCGGCGGGCCGGCGAACGGCAGCGGCCGGCCGTTTGGCATTTCCCCGTCACTGCCCGGCATTGTAGCGTGGCATCAAAGTGGGCGGTATCCTACCGCCGGTGTACAGAGTGTTCGTTTTTACGTACACTCAGCGCGGAGGGCAAACGCGGAAAGAACGGTATTAAGCGCTTGGGCATCCTGCGCTGTGCGTCGCGCGCAGGTGAGAGGCGCCACCTACGTTTAATGGCTGGCAGCGGCGCCAGGGGAGCGAAAAGTGACAAAAAGGGCAACGGACAGGCTGAGCGATTTGAAAGCGTTTGCCGCCGTAGCGCAGGCCGGCGGCTTTCGTCAGGCGGCGCGCGCGTTGCACGTCAGTCCCTCCGGCCTCAGCGATGCGGTGCGGCGGCTCGAAAGCTACTTGGGCGTACGCCTGCTTCACCGCACGACGCGCAGCATATTGCCGACGGAAAAAGGGAAACAGCTGCTGGAGCGCATTGGTCCCGCTTTCGCTGAACTCGCGCAAGCGCTGGAAGCCGCCACCTCATCGAGCAATCGGCCCGCGGGTACGCTGCGTCTTACCGTACCGGTTAATGTCTCCCGCTTGGTGCTGCCTCAACTTCTTGCGCTTTTTCTCAAACGCTATCCAGACATCAAGGTTGAGGTGATGGCGGAAAGCGGCATTGTCGATTTCCTGTCCGCGGGGTGCGATGCGGGGATCCGTTATGACGATTGGCTTGAGCAGGATATGATTGCCGTCCCCGTGGGACCGCGCCAACAACGTTTCGCCACGGCGGCGTCGCCGGCCTACCTTGACCGGCACGGCCGCCCTCGTCATCCCCAGGATTTGATGAAAATGGAATGTTTGCGCAGCCGGTTCGACGGGGAAAATCTGGAAATATGGCACTATTGATCTACAGTGCCGGCACCGCAACCGATCTCGGCGTCGCCTCGGCGGTCGCCGGGCTGGGGGTCATCTCTATCTATTTGAAACCTGGCTGCACCCCGCGATTGACAGCGGCGAACTTGAACCGGTGCTGCAACCCTGGTGGCACACCTTTTCCGGGCCTTATCTTTATTATTCCGGCCGCAGGCTGGTCCCGCCGCCGCTGCGCGCGTTTATTGATTTTATTCAATCTACAAAGGATGCCGTTGCGTCATTTCCTGACCGGTAAATAACGTCGTCCTTAAAGGCAGAGGTGTCAGCCGCAAATCGGCCGCTTAGCGGGGCGCTCAATCAAGGGCCGCCAACGCTTGCGGCCTCGTTTCCCTCCTACCTACGTCAGTGCGCAACGCAATCCCCCGCCGTTGACCGAGCAGGGTTCGGCATCATAACCGGCGATAAAAGTATAATTTCCTGCAAACGGCCGGCAAAATAAAATTTACTCCTCCCTTATCGGAAATAAGCACTACAGTTTATTAGCGTATTTTCGGGTTCTCTATGCCGCCGGTTTTTCATCCGGCCGGTCGCTTTGTTGAATAAATCCGAAATTTGTGACGACTTCCTCCCTATCAGGGCGATTGTTACATGATGCGGACGCTGTTTGGCATTCCTAACAGTGTGATCCGGTTAAGTGCTTTAACCATTGCCATTGCCTCACCTACCTGCGCGTCATAGTCATGCAGACTCAGATGACCACCCAGAAGTGTTTTAAACCGGAACATGGCCGTTTCAACCAGTGAACGCCGGTGATAACCTACTTTCTTTTTCCAGGTATCGTTATTGCCGCTCAGATGCTGATTTGCCACCGCATGGTTACGCTCATGATATCGAGCTGGCCAATATTGCGCACCACTTCGCGGTGGGATAAGCGGCTTTATTTTTTTCCTCAGCAGAACATCATGACAGTAACGCGTATCGTAAGCACTGTCAGCCGACGCTTCCCTGATTTTCCGGTGGGTTTGGTTAATCAGCCCGGGCAGCGCCTGCGCATCTGTCGTACCGCTTAGCGATAAATCGGCACAGATAATTTCATGTGTCACTCTATCTACTGCCAGATGAAGCTTGCGCCATACTCTGCGCCTCTCAGCCCCATGCTGCCTGACTTTCCATTCGCCTTCGCCGAAGACTTTCAGGCCGGTGCCATCGATGACCAGGTGTGAGATTTCGCCGCGGGTTGGCGTTTTTATGCTGATGTCGACGGTTTTTGCTCGCCGGCTGACCAGAGAGTAATCTGGGCAGCGCAGCGACAGCCCCATCAGTTTAAAAATCGAGTCAACGAAACCCTGTAACGCCCGGAGCGAAAGGTTAAACACGCGCTTTATCATCAGAACCGTGGTAATGGCCATATCGGTGTAGTGAAGCGGCCGGCCACGATGTTCAGGTGGTGTACTCTCAGTCCATGCAGCAATGGCTGACTCATCAAGCCATACTGTCAGGTCCCCCCGCTGCCTGAGCGCATTGTTATATGCGGGCCAGTTGGTAATTTTAAACTTTTGCTTTGCCATGGGGACCTGATGTTGAAACGGAGCCTGTTTAGAAATTTGTGTATTTGCCTGATTTTGATATGCGCTGTGTTGAATAAATCCGAAATTTGTGACGACTTCCTCCCTATCAGAGCGATTGTTACATGATGCGGACGCTGTTTGGCATTCCTAACAGCGTGATCCGGTTAAGCGCTTTGACCATTGCCATAGCCTCACCTACCTGCGCGTCATAGTCATGCAGACTCAGATGACCACCCAGAAGTGTTTTAAACCGGAACATGGCCGTTTCAGCCAGTGAACGCCGGTGATAACCTACTTTCTTTTTCCAGGTATCGTTATTGCCGCTCAGATGCTGATTTGCCACCGCATGGTTACGCTCATGGTATCGAGCTGGCCAATATTGCGCACCACTTCGCGGTGGGATAAGAGGCTTTATTTTTTTCCTCAGCAGAGCATCATGACAGTAACGCGTATCGTAAGCACTGTCAGCCGACGCTTCCCTGATTTTCCGGTGGGTTTGGTTAATCAGCCCGGGCAGCGCCTGCGCATCTGTCGTACCGCTTAGCGATAAATCGGCACAGATAATTTCATGTGTCACGCTATCTACTGCCAGATGAAGCTTGCGCCATACTCTGCGCCTCTCAGCCCCATGCTGCCTGACTTTCCATTCGCCTTCGCCGAAGACTTTCAGGCCGGTGCCATCGATGACCAGGTGTGAGATTTCGCCGCGGGTTGGCGTTTTTATGCTGATGTCGACGGTTTTTGCTCGCCGGCTGACCAGAGAGTAATCTGGGCAGCGCAGCGACAGCCCCATCAGTTTAAAAATCGAGTCAACGAAACCCTGTAACGCCCGGAGCGAAAGGTTAAACACGCGCTTTATCATCAGAACCGTGGTAATGGCCATATCGGTGTAGTGAAGCGGCCGGCCACGATGTTCAGGTGGTGTACTCTCAGTCCATGCAGCAATGGCTGACTCATCAAGCCATACTGTCAGGTCCCCCCGCTGCCTGAGCGCATTGTTATATGCGGGCCAGTTGGTAATTTTAAACTTTTGCTTTGCCATGGGGACCTGATGTTGAAACGAATGTAGTGATCAGAGCCGCCAGTCACCTAAAAGTTCGATTTATTCAACAAAGCCTTTGATATGTTCAATCCAACATCAAAAACAGGTTAATTTATGGACGAAAAACAGTTGCAGGCTCTGGCTAACGAACTGGCCAAAAATCTCAAAACCCCTGAAGATCTCAGTCACTTCGATCGGCTGCTGAAAAAAATCAGCGTCGAAGCAGCTCTCAATGCCGAAATGACCCATCACCTCGGCTACGATAAAAATCAGCCTAAACCGGGGACCAACGCCCGCAACGGCTATTCCACAAAAACCGTTACCACTGGCGATGGCCCGCTGGCGCTGCGTACTCCGCGCGATCGTGACGGTTGACCCTGTACACGATTCTGTGTAAATGCCTTTTCTCAGAAGTGACCGTCCAGGCGGTCACCGAACTCGATAATAAAGCGGCTCATTGCCATGCGCCAGTCCCTCAAAGGCATTATCCATTTCTGTGAAGCCGCCTGTATCGCCAGCCACACCACCTTTTTCACTGCGTCGTCGGTCGGGAACACCTTGCGCTTTTTAATGGCATGCCGGATCACGCTGTTTAACGACTCGATGGCGTTGGTCGTGTAGATCACCTTGCGGATGTCCGTTGGGTAGGCAAAGAACGTGGCCAGATTGGCCCAGTTTGCCTGCCAGCTTCGACTTATTTGCGGGTAGCGGATGTCCCAGGCACTGGAGAACGCTTCCAGCGCCTGCAAGCCGGCTTCTTCCGTAGGGGCCTGATAGATAGCTTTCAGGTCGCGGGTGACGGCCTTGTAGTCCTTCCAGGAGACGAACCGCAGGCTGTTGCGCACCATATGCACGATACACAGCTGGAGCCGCGCCTTCGGATACACCGCGTTAATAGCGTCAGGGAAGCCTTTCAGCCCGTCTACGCAGGCGATAAGGATATCGTTCAGGCCGCGGTTTTTCAGCTCTGTCAGCACGTTCAGCCAGAACTTTGCGCCTTCATTTTCGGCCAGCCACATACCTCTAGCAACTCTTTCTGGCCTTCGGATGTTGATGCCCAGCGCCAGGAACACAGATTTGTTGATGATGCGGCTGTTCTGCCGGACTTTTATAACGATACAGTCAAGATAAACAATGGGATAGACTGCATCCAGAGGCCGGTTTTGCCATTCGACAACCTGCTCCATGACCGCATCGGTGACCTTTGAGACCAGCGCCGGCGAGGCATCGGCGTTATACAGCTCTTTGAACGCGGCGGCGATCTCGCGGGTGGTCATCCCTTTGGCGTACAACGATAAAATCTGGTTATCCATCCCGGTAATCCGGGTCTGGTTCTTCTTCACCAGTTGCGGTTCAAAGGAACCGTCACGATCGCGCGGAGTACGCAGCGCCAACGGGCCATCGCCAGTGGTAACGGTTTTTGTGGAATAGCTGTTGCGGGCGTTGGTCCCCGGTTTAGGCTGATTTTTATCGTAGCCGAGGTGATGGGTCATTTCGGCATTGAGAGCTGCTTCGACGCTGATTTTTTTCAGCAGCCGATCGAAGTGACCGAGATCTTCAGGGGTTTTGAGATTTTTGGCCAGTTCGTTAGCCAGAGCCTGCAACTGTTTTTCGTCCATAAATTAACCTGTTTTTGATGTTGGATTGAACATATCAAAATCAGGCAAATACACAAATTTCTAAACAGGCTCTGTGACTCCCCAATCAGCTGTATCTCCGCAGAAAATGGGGAGTCGCTGGAGAAGCGAAAATAGATCTGTGTGGCCGTCAAAATCCGTAATCTAACCTGTGGTCAGGTCAAACACGGAACCGGAGTTGTCAGGACGAAGTTTGGCTAAATCGGGAGCAGAAATCTCTCGATGCATAACTTAACAGATACGATAACTACATTGACGTCTACCTTAGCTATAAATTTTGTAACCACTTCTGGACTGTCCAAAATAGCTATTTTTTAGGGTTTTAGGGAGTCCAGAATTGTTTGCAAATTAGTCCAGAATATTTTGCATCGCTACACGCCGCGCCCAGGCGGGGCGACCAATGGCGCAGCCAGGCGCTGTCTGGATTGCGCGCCAGCGCGCACAGCGTGATAAGCATCAGTTGCGAAGGCAGCAGCAGGCCATTATGCAACAAGAAATACCAATATTAGGGGCCGTGGGTAAACAGCACGGTGGCTAATAAGAAACAGCCCACGATAAACAGCACCATCATGCGGCGCGCGGAGGCCGATAGCACGACCCCCGACAGATGGGCGCGTTTGAATAGTGCATACGCCAGGATACCGCCGAAGAATTCCGGTACGCGAAACAGCGGCAGACGCTGCAATAACCCGGTATAAGGCACGCCATACTGATGCTGCCAAATAACCCATAGCGGCGGCAACAGATAGACCAGCATGCAGATCCCAAGCCACAGCCAGGGGTTGCGCACATTCATCAGACGCGGCGCCGCCCAGGGGAACAACAGATAAAAGAAAAACAGCGCCGAGCGACCAGAGCGGTGCATTGAACGTCAGGAAATAGGGGTTCCACGCCTGTAGCATAAATAGCTGTAAGACGCTGTTGAACGCCAGCTGCACGTTATCCATGTAATGACGGAACAGTTCCGGATGCGTCTGGCCCAAAATTTCATTGGTGTCGTACACCACAAACCAGATTGTCGCGCCGGGACCTTCGGGCGGTATCGCCAACCATTGCATGAACGTAACGACCAGCATGGACGACACCAGCGCCACGATATGAATGGGATAGAGATTAAACAAGCGCTTACGCCAAAAATGGCTGGCCGGCTCGCGTAATCCGCGGCCGCGAACATAGACATGGGCGAGTAGAAACCCGGACAGGACAAAAAAGGCGCTGGTGGCGAAAAAGCCCATACTGGTCAGCTCGCTCAGACCAAACACTGCGTTGAATTGCGGATAGTGGTGAGCGGTATGATAAATCATTACGTAACAGCCAAGCAGGAAGCGCAGCCACTCCAGGTCGATAAACCGTTCCTTTTCCAGTTGCGTCATTTTTCCTTCTCCGGACTATAAGCGTCAAACACGATAGCGGGCAGGTCAAACATCAGATATTTGTCAATGTATTTATTATGGTTTTGAATGGTAAGTCATCTTACTATCTAAGCCCATCCCGAATGTGATAGAGTAAGGGTTCTCGGGTTACTTTATGAGCAATCCGGCGACATCGCCGGTCATCAAAGCAACGGACGCAGCGGCGAACAGAGAAGGCCATGAACGTCTTTATACCAAATCGGCGGCTTTGCGCCGTCATGTCTTACGTCATTATGGGATTTATCTTAGGCGCCGCTACCGCTGGCCCTTTCTTCTGTCCGTTCCCCGCCGTGGCGCGGGTCACCCCGCAGGACAATGACAATACCCTGCTAAGCCAACAACAATCGTTGCCCAGCCTCGGGAGCGCAAGTGTAAACGAAAGCGGTTCGGAAAAAAGTTGGCGACGATCGCCAGACAAATGGCGGAAGTCAACCAGGATGAAAATAACGATCAAACCTGGCTCAGCTATCTGCTGGGGGAGGCGAAAGATCGCGTCCTTAACCGGCTGCAGCAAAAAAGCGAAGCGATGTTATCTCCCCTCGGCTATACCCAAGTGCAGCTAAATGTCGACGAAAGCGGCCGCTTTAGCGGCAGTTCCGGCCAGATGCTGTTGCCGCTGGACGATCAAAAGACGCGCGGTCTGACGTATGGCCAACTGGGCCTGCAGGGCGTGGATGACGACATCGTCGGTAACATGGGCCTGGGCCAGCGCTGGAACGCCGGGAGATGGTTGCTGGGCTTGAACGTGTTTTACGATCAATACCTGCAACATAATAGCTTGCGCCGGGGCAGCGTTGGCGCTGAAGCGCGCAGCGATTACCTGTCGCTCTCGTCCAACTACTATTACCCGCTGTCGGCAATGTACGCCCTTAATGATGATGATGACGAACGGGTGCGCATGGCCAGCGGCTACGATATTACTACCCAGGGCTTATCTCCCGTTTTACCGCCAGTTGGGCGCCTCGGTTAAATACGAACAGTACTTTGGGCAATGGGTGGATGTCTTCGATAGCGGTAATTATCGCGCCAATCCGGCGGCGGTCGAGCTCGGCGTCAGCTATACCCCCGTGCCGCTCATGACGCTGTCCGCCAGCCATAAGCTGGGGGACGGCGGCGAAAGCGCTGAACAGTATCAGCTCACCCTCAATTATCGCTTGGGCGTGCCGTTATACAGGCAGTTGTCGGCGGATTACGTGGCCGAGGCGCACTCGCTGCGCGGCAGCCGCTATGATCAGGTGCAGCGCAATGCCGTGCCGGTTCTGGCGTTTAAACAGCGCAAAAGCCTGTCGGTGTTCCTGGCGACCCCGCCCTGGTCGCTACAGCCGGGCACCTTGCTGGCGCTCAAAGTGCAGGTGTCGGCGCGCTATCCCCTGACCGCGGTGAGCTGGCAGGGCGATACCCAGGCGCTAAGCCTGACTCCGCCGGCCGATAGCGGCCAGCCCGATGGCTGGTCAATCATCTTGCCTCCCTGGGATGATGCCCCGGGCGCCCGTAATCAATATCGCCTATCGGTAACGGTGGAGGATGAAAAGCAGCAGCGCGTGACCTCTAATTGGATTGTGTTGAAACTTAACGCACCGTTGCAGGCGGCCGCTGACGGCGAAGAGCCGCTGACGTTTGCAACCCGCGACGGGGCTTAAGCCGATGGGCGGGGTGCGGGCGACATTGTCGCGCTTCGCTCGGCCGAGGGAAAGAAAAATCGGCCAGGGAGAAAAGGGTTATTGCCCTATAATATTCTCTCAGCTTGCGGCAAAATACGATAAGCGAAACGGTAGGGGCCGCGAATAGTGTTGGCGAGGCCAGGGGAATCGCGCTATTTTAACCCAGGACGTAATTTTGACCCAAGGCACAATGCGAAGCGCTTCATTAAATTTCACTACAGTTTACCCCCTTATTCTCCTTTTTTTCTTCATTATTGCGCAGAAATTAAGTGATAGGCTTTAACATATTTACTCAGGCTCGCACTACTTGAAGTTAACTCGAGTAAAGTTATTCTTGTAATGCACGCTTCGGTGTTTATTTCGCGCCGCGGCATACAGGTAAAAATAATGAGGAAATGTCATGCGTAAATTAACCGCTTTCGCTCTGGCCACATCATTGATGTTAGGTACCGTCCAGCTGGCTTCCGCCGCCGATACCGCCGCGGCGCCTGCCGCTCCGGAGAGCGCGAAAATGCATCATCATCCGAAGCACGGGCCCATGATGGAGCAGATGTTCAAGGATCTGAATTTGACCCCCGCCCAGCGTGAACAGATGCGCGATATTGCACGCGATTCGATGAAAAATATGAAGAAGCCGTCGGCTGACGAACATAAACAGCTCCATGATGTCATTGCCGCCGATAATTTTGACAGCAGCAAAGCGCAGGCGCTGGTCACCAGCATGTCACAAGCGCAAAATGAAAGAATGCTGGCTCGTCTAGAAATGCAGAATAAAATGTATAATGTCCTGACTCCGGCGCAGAAGCAGGAATTCAATAAAAAATTTGAAGCTCGTCAGGCTAAAATGGCGGAACACGGAAATAACTAAATTCCGTTAACACGCCTTTATTCCATCGCAGCCCACGGCTGCGATTTTTTTTGCCTGTGGACGGCTTTGTTGAATAAATCGAACTTTTAGGTGACTGGCGGCTCTGATCACTACATTCGTTTCAACATCAGGTCCCCATGGCAAAGCAAAAGTTTAAAATCACCAACTGGCCCGCATATAACAATGCGCTCAGGCAGCGGGGGGACCTGACAGTATGGCTTGATGAGTCAGCCATTGCTGCATGGACTGAGAGTACACCACCTGAACATCGTGGCCGGCCGCTTCACTACACCGATATGGCCATTACCACGGTTCTGATGATAAAGCGCGTGTTTAACCTTTCGCTCCGGGCGTTACAGGGTTTCGTTGACTCGATTTTTAAACTGATGGGGCTGTCGCTGCGCTGCCCAGATTACTCTCTGGTCAGCCGGCGAGCAAAAACCGTCGACATCAGCATAAAAACGCCAACCCGCGGCGAAATCTCACACCTGGTCATCGATGGCACCGGCCTGAAAATCTTCGGCGAAGGCGAATGGAAAGTCAGGCAGCATGGGGCTGAGAGGCGCAGAGTATGGCGCAAGCTTCATCTGGCAGTAGATAGCGCGACACATGAAATTATCTGTGCCGATTTATCGCTAAGCGGTACGACAGATGCGCAGGCGCTGCCCGGGCTGATTAACCAAACCCACCGGAAAATCAGGGAAGCGTCGGCTGACAGTGCTTACGATACGCGTTACTGTCATGATGCTCTGCTGAGGAAAAAAATAAAGCCGCTTATCCCACCGCGAAGTGGTGCGCAATATTGGCCAGCTCGATACCATGAGCGTAACCATGCGGTGGCAAATCAGCATCTGAGCGGCAATAACGATACCTGGAAAAAGAAAGTAGGTTATCACCGGCGTTCACTGGCTGAAACGGCCATGTTCCGGTTTAAAACACTTTTGGGTGGTCATCTGAGTCTGCATGACTATGACGCGCAGGTAGGTGAGGCTATGGCAATGGTCAAAGCGCTTAACCGGATCACGTTGTTAGGAATGCCAAACAGCGTCCGCATCATGTAACAATCGCCCTGATAGGGAGGAAGTCGTCACAAATTTCGGATTTATTCAACAAAGCGCCTGTGGACAGCCAGTCGGATCTGTCGGGCGTTATCTCAAGCGGCATTGGTACGGGCGCGCTGTTCAACCGCCGCAAATTCTCTTACTATGCGGGCTATGTTGTCGATACCGACCAGCCCCTGAGGCCGTCGGCCCGGAGCGCCCATCATGCGTTTACGTCATATCGAAATCATTCATGCTATTATGGCGTCCGGCAGTATCAGCGGCGCGGCGCGCCGGCTTAATGTCTCGCAGCCCAATATCAGCCGGTGCTGGCCCATGCCGAACAGCAGCTGGGATTTGCCTTATTCGATCGCCGGCCCTCCGGGCTACAGCCGACGTCGCGGGCACAACGGTTGATGCCGGAAATCGACCAGCTTTATCTCCAGTTACAACAAATCGACCAGCTCGCCCAACGTTTACGCGCCCCTGAGCAGTTACGCATTGGCGCCGCCCATGCGATTGGCCAATCTTTAATGGCGCAGGTGCTGTTGGACTACCGCCGACAGGCGGAACCGCTGCCGGCGGATGTCGAACTGGTGACCGGTCATCATGACACGCTTTGCCAGGATCTGTTGGCTGACTGGCTGGATCTAGCGTTGACCTTTGGTCAATCCCTAGCGCCGCGGCTGACGGCGGAAGTGCTTGATCGGGCCGATATGGTGGCGCTCGTCCCGCCGTCGTTGACGGTCGCGGCGCCGGTTAGCCTGGCCTGGCTATGCGAGCATCATCTGCTGATGATGCAGCCGCAGGATCCGCTGGGGCGGGTAATGCACCAGACGTTGCGCGCCCAGGGGCTGCGCTCTTGCGGCACGTTGCAGATCAAGACCTATTCCGTTATTGCCGATATGGTGCTGACCGGTGGTGGTGCTGGTTCCGGTCACATTCGATCACTGAGTCCGATTTCACCCGATCACTAATTCTGATTTCATCCGATCACTGATTCCGGGCGCCCGATCAGCGATTCCGATTCTGTCCGATCGCTCATCTTCTGTTCCGCCATACTCTGGAGACTTTTAGCTTCCGGGGGCATGGCATGGCACGTAAAAAGAAGAAAGCGAGAACGGAAATGTGCATCTATATTAATGTCTTACGTATGAAATTCGAGCAGCGTCGCTCGAATCGCACTATCTCAGCAGCGCTCGGCATAGACTGTACTACCGTGCACGATATCCTCGGCCGATTCACGGTAGCTAACCTGGTCTGGCCATTGCCGGCGGAACTGTCCCCCGTCGACCTCGACCGCCTGCTCTATCCCGGCAAATCCGGAAAAGTTATCAATACCTTACCCAGCTGGCTTGATATCGATACCGAGTTAAGCCGCAAGGGCATGACCAAGCAGCTGCTCTGGATGGAATATCAGTCCGCCGTGGGCGGTGATGCCCTCGGTTACTCACAGTTTTGTGCACTGTTCCGTGACTGGAAAAAGAAGCAGCGGCGTTCCATGCGCATGGAGCACAAGGCTGGCGAAAAGCTCTTCATCGACTTCTGTGGCCCCACCGTACCTATCGTCAACCCTGCGACCGGTAGCGTACGCCAGGTCGCTATCTTCGTCGCTGCCATGGGCGTGTCAGGATATGCGTATATCGAAGCCTGCGAAGGCCAGGACATGGCATCGTGGCTCAACGCCAATAGCCGCTGCCTGCACTTCATGGGTGGGGTTCCGGAGCTGATGATACCTGATAATCTGCGCAGCGCTGTCAGCATCCCTGACCGCTATGAGCCGGTCATAAATCAGAGCTACCAGGCGCTGGCAAATCACTATGAGACAGTGGTGCTACCGGAGCGCCCGAGAAAACCGAAAGACAAGGCGAAGGCAGAATCAACTGTGCAGCTGGTAGAACGCTGGGTTTTGGCCCGGTTGCGTAAACGTAGGTTCTACTCGCTGGCCGAACTCAACCAGGTGATACGAGAACTCAATCATGAGTTGAATTTGCGCCCGATGCGTCATTACGGCGGACAAAGTCGCCTTGAACGCTTCGAGCAGCTGGACAAACCGGCTCTTGGGCCTCTACCGCCCACATATATGGGAATACAGTGAGTATCTCGTTGCCCGAGTGGGACCTGATTACCACATAGACTACGGCAAAAACTGGTACTAGGTGCCGCATCCGCTGGTTGGCGAGCGCGTTGACGTCATCGCCACCCAACGGCTGGTGCAAATCCACCATAAGGGCGTCTGCGTGGCTACGCACCCTCGCAGCGATAACGCCTATAGGCACACGACTCAGGCGGCGCACATGCCGGCTAACCATAAGGGGCAGAGTCAGTGGACGCCGGAAAGGCTGTGCAGTTGGGCGCTGTCGGTGGGTGTGTGCACACTGTGAAAGTGGTCGAGTCCATCCAAAAGAGCAAAGCCCATCCGGAGCAGGCTTACCGTTCCGTGATGGGGCTACTCAATCTGCAACGGCGCTATGAGACGACGCGACTGGAGAAGGCCTGCGCGCTGGCGTTGGAGAAAGGGTGCATTAACCGCTCTTTCATAGCCAACGTATTGAAACACGGTCGTGAAAGTGAGGTCACCCAGGACGAAGCCGGCGTATCAATGCTGGTTCACGAAAACCTCCGAGGTCCGGACAGTTATCACTAAGGAGAATAAATATGGATACACTGTTAATGGCTCTGCGAGAGCTGAAGTTGTCGGCAATGGTCCAGGCGTTGGAGACGCAACGCGAACTCCCGGGGAGTTATGGGGAGCTGGGGTTCGAGGAGCGGTTGTCGCTGATGGTAGAAGCGGAAAATTTGCATAGAAAAAACAATCATATATGCCGTCTGCGACGGCAATCGCAAATGCGCTTGCAGGCAAAACCAAAAGATATCCGCTATATCCCTAGCCGAGGAGTGACACCGGAACAGATGCGAGATCTGCTAGGGGGACAATATCTGAAATATCAGAAAAGCATACTCATCACGGGGCCAACAGGTACGGGCAAAACCTGGCTCAGTTGTGCGCTTGGTGAGCAGGCATGCCGGCAGCAATATAGCGTGCGTTACTGGCGAGTGGGTCGGTTGCTGGCCCATCTTCACCAGTGTCAGGTAGACGGGACCTATCTAAAACAGCTTAAGCAGTTAGAAAAAATAGAGTTACTGATCTTGGACGACGTGGGCCTAGAATCAATAAGTCCGATGCAGGCAACGATGCTGTTGGAGGTGATGGAAGATCGCTACGACAAAAGCAGCAGCATCCTGATCAGTCAACTGCCGGTGAAAAAATGGTATGGACTGATAGAAAACCCCACGACAGCTGACGTGTTACTCGATCGGTTAGTACACCCCAGCTATAGACTGGAACTTAAAGGCGAATCACTACGCAAAGAGCAAGGAGTAGCCAGCACAGGAAAAATAGACTAAACCCGAGTCAGAAGATGAGCGAACACGTGAACGAATATCACTGGAATGGGTGATCGGAAAATATCGGAATAACTGATCGGATGTCGCCGGAACAGCTGATCGGATACGTCGGAATCTGCAGGTGGCGTGGGGATCGTCGACACCTTCACCGCCAGACGTTATGCCCAACAGTTACAGGTCGTAAAAATCCAGGGGGCGCTGCCGTTTGAAGTGCAACTGCTGATGACCGCGTCTCACGCCGCCGATCCGGCGGTGCTGCTGATGCGCAGCATTATCCGCCGGCGGCTGGAACAGTGGGTCGACGCGCAGGCGGCTGACCGCGGCCGGCGGGGGGATTATTGCCAAAAGTCGTCAAACACCGTCACCGGCGGATGGCGTTTATGCTCGGTGCGTTGATACCAGTTTTCAATCACGCGCGCCGCGGCGGCATCGATGGTTTTGCCCTCCAAGTAATCATCGACCATTTCGTAAGTGACCCCGAGCGCGGTTTCGTCAGGTAACGCGGGGCGATCTTCTTCCAGGTCGGCGGTCGGCGCTTTGAGATAGAGATGCTCGGGGCAGCCGAGGTGCTGCAATATGGCGCGGCCCTGGCGTTTATTCAGCCGGAAGAGGGGGTTGATATCGGTACCGCCGTCGCCGTACTTGGTGAAGAAACCGGTTACCGCTTCCGCCGCGTGATCGGTACCCACCACCAATCCCGCCGTCATGCCGGCGATGCTGTACTGGGCTTTCATGCGTTCGCGCGCTTTTTCATTGCCTTTAACGTAATCGCTTAACGCGATGCCCGCCTCGCGCAAGGTCGCCTCGCTAGCCTGAATAGCGCTTTTAATATTGACGGTGATCACCTGGTCAGGCTGGATGAAGGCGATTGCATCCCGGCAGTCCGCTTCATCTTTCTGCTCGCCGTGGGGCAAGCGCACGGCGATAAAGCGGTAGTCGGTCACGCCGGTTTCCTGACGGAGCTCGCTGATGGCCTGCTGGCAAACTTTGCCCGTCAGCGTGGAATCCTGGCCGCCGCTGATACCAAGCACCAGCGTGCGCACGAAAGTATGCTTTTTCAGGTAGGCTTTGAGAAAATCCACGCTCACCCGAAATTCGGCCGCCGGGTCAATCGTGGGTTTTACGCCCAGCGCCGCTATGATTTCTTGCTGTAGTGCCATTCGCTTTGTCTCCTGAAACGTCAAGCTGCGGGTATCGCAAACGTTATGATGAGGGTAATCACAAAAGTGTAAAGCCTAACGCTTAGAAGAGAAAGCGTTACCCGCCGGCGAGGCCATTATCGATTTCGGCGGCCGGCATGGAACAAAAATAAGCACCAAAATGAACGGCCTATTTGAAAAAATGTGTTTTGGCATCTAGGCTTATTGATACACACAATGAATGAGGTGACCTCAATGAATAATAAAATGGTTCTGGCTATTTCCGCCGCCGCGGCGATTTCTTTCCTTTCTGGCTGTACCGCCTATGATCGTGCCGACAGTTATTTGAACAAACCCGTCGTTAGCGATGTGAAAAAAGGCATGACCAAAGAGCAGGCGCGCGCTATCGGCGGCGTGCCGGCGACCTCCTCGACCATGATTAACGCGCGCGGCACTTGTGATTCCTATGTCCTGGGTAACCGTGACGGCAAACCGATTAATTATTTCGTCAGCTACGACGAAACCGGTAAGGTATTGAACAAAGGGTTCCAGAGCTGCCAAAAATACGACACCAATCCTCAGCAGGGCCAATAAGCGTTCCTAGCGTCCTCTTGGGCGCCGGGTCGCCGCCGGCTCTGACGGGCCGGCGACTGGCTCTGGTGGCCCGCTGCCGGCAGGGCGGCGTGGATCCCAGTTCTGCTATCCTGGCACCGACCCGCGCGCGACAGTAATGGCTTTCAAGCATCAGCCGACGCGACCGTAATTCCCCTTAAGGCGTTTGCCTCGTTGCGCACCTTAGGTGAATGTTTTCGCCCCCTGTTGCATCACTTAAGCCCAGGGAAATCCTCAAATTTACTGGCCCGCAGTCACTTTCCCTTTCCCTGACCTCGTGCTGTCGATTATGACTGCCTGCTGTCGAGGGCGACGCGCGCGCGTTGCCCGGCACGCCCGCGTCACAGACCGCATGGCGTGGTAAAAACCTATTTAGATAACATGTATTTTCTTTTTTTTACCAAAGTACGCCATCGGCCCTCTGGCGTCTGCGGGTATAATGAGAATGAATATTCATTATAGGATTGGGCGTGATGTTTCTCTCAAGATTTTTGGCGGTAGGACTGATATTCCTCGTCGTGGCCGGCGATCGGCAGCCGGAAACGAATCCCGCTGGCGCGGCAACCGAGGTGAGGGGAAAACGTTACAGCCCCAGTCGGTCACCTTAACCAGCGATTTAACCGGTCGCGTAAAAGGATCGTTGGTTTCCGATGTTCGCCCCCAGGTGGACGGTATCATTCAGAAGCGGCTTTTTACCGAAGGAGATGAAGTCAAGGAAGGGCAGGCGCTGTATCAAATCGACCCAGCCAGCTATCAGGCCACCTATGATGAGGCCGTGGGGCAGCTGAAAAATACCGTGGCGGTGGTAAACAGCAGCAAACTGAAGGCACAGTGCTATACGGCGCTGGTGAAGGAAAACGACGTTTCCCGCCAGGATGCCGATGAGGCCGTGGCCACCTGGCAACAAAACGTTGCCTCGGTGGACCAATACCGCGCCGCGGTACAGAGCGCGCGTATCGATCTGCAACGCACCGTGATTAAGGCCCCCATCTCTGGCCGTATCGGCATCTCTTCGATTACCCCCGGCGCGCTGATCGAAGCCAATCAATCCAACGCGCTGGCCACCATCCGCACGCTGGATCCTATCTATGTCGACCTGACTCAGTCCAGCAGCCAGCTGCTGCAACTGCGTCGCCAACAGGGGACGTTAAAGCAGGAGGGTGACACGGTACCGGTGACGGTCACGTTGGAGGACGGCACGCGTTACGCGCACACCGGCAAGCTTGAGCTGACCGAGGTGGCGGTGGATGAAAGCACGGGCACCGTCACGCTGCGCGCCATTTTACCCAATCCGCAGCACGAGCTGTTGCCGGGAATGTATATCCGCGCAAGCGTAAGCAATGGTGTGAAGGCTAATGCGATTCTGGCGCCCCATCAGGGCATAACCTGCGATGCGAAAGGCAACGCCACCGCGCTGGTGGTGGGGCAGGATAACAAAGTGGAAAGCCGCCACGTCACCGTCGATCGCGTCATTGGCAGCGATTGGCTGGTTAACGAAGGATTGAAGGCGGGCGATAGGGTGATCGTGGAAGGGACCAGCAAAGTGCAAACCGGAATGACGGTGAAGGCGGTAGAAGCGACTACCCCATCCGACGCCGCGCAAACGACCGACGGTAGCGGAGGAGAGTAACATGCTGGCTGGTTTTTTTATCCGTCGCCCGGTTTTTGCCTGGGTGATAGCGATTATCATCGTGCTGTTTGGCGTGTTGAGTATTAACAATCTGCCGGTAGCCCAGTACCCCGACGTGGCGCCGCCGCAGATCACCATTGAGGCCACCTACACCGGCGCCTCGGCGGAAACGCTCGAAAGCAGCGTCACGCAGGTTATCGAACAGCAGCTTACCGGCTTGGATGGGTTGCTTTATTTTTCGTCAACCAGCACCGCCTCCACCGGTCAGTCAAAAATTACGGTCACCATTGAGCAGGGGACCGATCCGGATATCGCGCAGGTCCAGGTGCAAAATAAAGTGCAGCAGGCGGAAAGCCGGCTGCCGGATTCCGTCACGTCGCAGGGCGTGACGGTGGCGAAAGCGCAGTCCGACTTTTTGCTTATCATGACGCTTTATGACAACGCTGACAAAAGCACCTAGTCGGACGTGGCCGATTACCTGATAAGCAATATGCAAGACACCCTGGCGCGCGTGCAGGGGGTAGGGGATGTGCAGGTGTTCGGCTCCGAATATGCGATGCGCATCTGGCTTGATCCGGCCAAGCTTGCGGCCTATTCCTTGATGCCGTCCGATGTGGAAACGGCGCTGGAGAATCAAAATACCCAGGTATCCTCCGGGCAAATCGGCGCCCAGCCCGCCGGCAAAGACCAGCAACTGGTGGCGACGGTACGTTCCCGTTCACGCCTGCAAACCCCGGAGCAATTCCGCCGCATTGTGTTAAAAACCAACAGCGGAGGCTCCATCGTACGTTTGGCCGATGTGGCTCGGGTGGAGATGGGAGATGAGGATTACAGCACCAACGTGCTGGCCAACGGTCATCCTGCCGCCGGTATGGCCATTAAACTGGCGCCGGGCGCCAATGCGCTGTACACGGCGGAAAAAGTGAAGAGCACCATTAGCGAGCTGCAAAGCGGTATGCTGGCGAGCTATACCGTGGCGTATCCGCTCGATAGCACCGAGTTCATCAAAGTCTCCATCGAAGAAGTGGTGAAGACTTTGGGGGAAGCGATTCTCCTGGTGGTGGTGGTCATGTTCGTGTTTTTGCAAAACTGGCGCACGACCTTGATCCCCGCCATCGCGGTGCCGGTAGTGTTATTGGGCACCTTCGGCGTACTGGCGCTGTTTGACTATTCTATCAATACGCTGACCATGTTCGGCATGGTCCTGACGATTGGTCTATTGGTGGACGACGCCATCGTGGTGGTGGAAAATGTCGAACGCGTGATGCGTGAGGAAAAACTGTCGCCGCGGGACGCTACGGCGAAATCCATGAAGGAAATTACCAGCGCGCTTATCGGTATCACCTTGGTACTGTCGGCGGTGTTCCTGCCCATGTCGTTTTTCAGCGGTTCAACTGGCGTCATTTACCGTCAGTTCTCCATTACCATTGTTTCTTCCATGATCCTGTCGGTGGTGGTGGCGCAGACCCTCACGCCGGCGCTGTGCGCCAGCTTTTTGAAACCTCATGACGATGAGCATAGCGAGAAAGGCTTTTTCGGCTGGTTTAACCGTCACTATAACGCGCTGCAAACGCGTTATGAGAATCGCGTCGGCCACGTCATTCACGGTCCCATGCGCTATTTGTTGCTCTATGCGGTTTTGCTGCTGGCCTGCGCCGTGATGTATTTACGTTTGCCTACCGGCTTCCTGCCGACGGAAGATCAGGGTTATATTATGGTGCAGTACCAACTGCCGCCGGGGGCCACGGAGAGCCGCACCCGCAACGTGCGCAGTGAGATCCAACAGTACTTCCTGAACCAAGAAAAAGACAATATCAACGTCGACATGCTGGTTAACGGTTTCAGTTTCGCCGGTAGCGGGCAAAACGCCGGGGTCGGGTTTATCGCGCTGAAAAACTGGAGCGATCGTAAAGGCACGGAAAACGAGGCGGACGCCATTGCGCTGCGGGCGATGAAACATTTTGCCGGCATGCGCGATGCGCAGGTGTATGTCTTAACGCCGCCCGCCATTTCCGGCCTGGGGCAATCCAACGGGTTCACCTTTGAACTTCAGGCCCGCGCCGGTACCGATCGCAGCCAACTGCTGAAACTGCGCGATCAGCTGATCGCCAACGCGGCCAAGGACGCCACGCTCTCTAGCGTGCGCGCCAATACGCTGCCGGATTTACCGCAGTTGCAGGTCTATATCGATGATGACAAAGCCGAGACGCTCGGCACCTCGGTCAGCGACATTAACGACACTCTCGGTAGCGCCCTGGGGGGAACCTATGTCAACGACTTTACTGATCGCGGACGGGTAAAAAAAGTGTATATTCAAGGCGACGCCGATTTTCGCAGTAAACCCGAGGACATCAATCGCTGGTTCGTGAAAGGCACGGACAGCGACGGTAATGACACCATGGTACCGTTTTCGTCCTTCGCCACCTCTCACTGGATCTACGGTGCGGATACCTTGTCCCGCTACAACGGGCTGGCGTCCTATGAAATCCAGGGCGAGGCGACTTCCGGCAGCAGTTCGGGGAACGTAATGAATCAGATGGAGACGTTGGCCGGGCAATTACCCGCGGGCAGCACCCATGCCTGGTCGGCGTTATCTTATCAAGAACGATTGTCGGGCAATCAGGCGATGTCGCTGTACGCTATTTCGCTGGTGGTGGTGTTCTTATGTCTGGCGGCGCTGTATGAAAGCTGGTCGGTCCCCTTTTCGGTCATGATGGTAGTCCCGCTTGGCGTTGTTGGGTCGCTACTGGCCATCACGTCGCGCGGTTTGGAAAATGATGTCTACTTCCAGGTCGCATTGTTAACCATCATTGGGCTTTCGTCGAAAAATGCCATCTTGATTGTGGAATTCGCCGAGGAACGCTATCGCCAGGGCCAGACCCTGATAGCCGCGGCGGTGCATGCGGCCGCGGCCGGTTCTGATGACGTCGCTGGCGTTTGCCGCCGGGGTATTGCCGCTGGCGGTGTCGACGGGGGCGGGGGCCAATAGCCGTATCGCGATTGGTACCAGCATTATTGGCGGCATCATTACCGCCACGCTGCTGGCGATATCCCTGGTGCCGCTGTTTTTTGTCATCATCAGGCGGATTTTCCCTGGCATTCCTGAGGGGGAACACCCCGTTAATTCCACCCACCAGGACATGGGGGCATGAACATGTTAGCAAGACGAATCATCATGGTGGCGCCCCTGCTGCTGAGCGGCTGTTTATCGCTGGATCCCCACTATACGCGTCCGGCGGCGCCGGTGCCGGACAGGTTGCCAACGGGCGGCGCTTATGCTTCACTGGGCCACGCCCCGGGCAGCAATTATCGCGACATCGCCTGGCGGGACTATATTCTGGATGACCGGTTGCGTCAGACCGTCGCTATGGCGTTGAACAGCAGCCGCGATTTGCGCGAAGCCGTAGCCGATGTTAAAGCGGCCAAAGCGCAATATGGTGAAGAACGATCGAATCTGTTCCCCACCGTTGATGCGGAGCTGTCGGGGACTCGCTCCCGCGCGCTGACCGGCGAGGGCAACCAGACGGCGATAAGCCAAAGCACCCAGGCGGAGGGGAGCATCAGCTCCTTTGAGCTGGATTTGTTCGGCAAAAACCAGAGCTTGACGCGGGAACAGTATGAAACCTACCTCGGCACGCTGGCGGGTGCGCGCAGTACCCGGTTAACCGTGCTGTACAATACGGTGTATTACTGGCTGGCGCTCGCCGCCGATCAAAGCAACCTGGCGATTGCGCAGCAAACGGCGCAAAGCGCGCGTCAATCCCTTGAGGTCACGCAAAAAAAATTGCAACACGGCATCGTCTCCGGGGTCGATGTGGCGTCGGCTGAAACCACCTATCAATCCGCTATGGCCGATATCGCCAGCTATCAAACCAGCGTGGCGCAGGATAAGAACGCGCTGGATCTGGAGGTGGGCCAGCGCGTGCCGGACGCGTGGCTGCCGAACGGCATTGAGCAGCTGCCTGGCGCGCTAAGTGAAATGCCCGCCGACATTTCATCGCAGGTATTGCTAAACCGGCCGGATGTCCTGGAAGCGGAGCACAATTTGAAGGCGGCAAACGCCAGTATCGGCGCGGCGCGGGCCAATTTCTTCCCGTCCATTTCCCTGACGACGTCAGCCGGGGTGGGCAGCGCCGAGCTGTCTTCATTGTTCAAACACGGTGCGGGCATCTGGTCCTTTTCACCTAGCGTCTCGCTGCCGTTATTCACCGGCGGCTACAATGCCGCGCAGCTGAATTACACCCGCGCGCAAAAAGAGCTTTACGTCGCGACCTATGAAAAAGCGATACAGACCGCGTTCCAGGAAGTGGCTGACGCGCTGGCGCGCCGCGGCACGATTAACGCGCAGCTGACGGGCCATACGGACTATGTCGCCGCGGCCGGGCGCTATTATCATCTGGCCGATTTGCGTTATCAAAACGGCGTCGACACCTATTTGAACGCGCTCGATGCCCAGCGGGAACTCTACAGCGCCAGAACCGAATTAGTGAGCACCCAGCTGGCGTATTATCAAAATCTGATCACGCTGTATAAAGTGATGGGGGACGGGACGGCGCTGGCGGAATCAAAATTCGCGCTTTAACGCAACGGCACGGGGCGCGACACGTCCTGCCATATTGCCGTGCTGCTATGTAGCCATGTAGCCGTGCTGCTATGTTGCCGTGTTGCCGTGCCGTGTCGCACCGCTGCTGCGTTCACAGGTCGCCGAGAGCGGCTGCGGGCTAAGTTTGGCGCCGAGATAGGATGTGGGACGAAGGGGGTTTTACCCAGCGCGCCAGGGCGCGCGCCCGGTTGCCACTTGGAAAAGCGTGTGCGGCCGGGGGCGCTGGTCGCGGGCGTACAGGAGTACGAGGGCCATTTCTTGCGCCGGGAGGTTCTTCTTGTACGCGGAGCAGGGTAACATAACCCCCTTGCACATCAAGGTGTTATTGCTCAGAAGGGGAAGGCGGTGAGAAAAGGGGCGGGTGAGGACTTTCACAGGCAACGTCGTGCGCAAATCATTGAGGCCGCAAAAGAAAGTTTTGCTCAATCCGGTTTCCACGGCGCGACCATGGCCGAGCTGAGTCAACAATCCGGCCTCAGCGCGGGGCAGCTCTATCGCTATTTTGACAGTAAGGACGCGCTGATTGATGCGGTGGTGCGCCAGGTCGCCGGGCAATGGTATCGCCTGCTTGCGGAGAAATTACTCGCTTTGACCGATTACTCGGCGATTTTATTCCCCCAATCGCCTTTTTGGTCTGACTGGCCGGCGAGAGAACGGGTTTTACTGCTTGAAACGTTCTCCGAAGCCTCGCGCAGCGCTACTCTCCAATCGATTTTACGTCAGGAAGAACAGGATCTGATCGACGCGCTGGTCAATCATGACGCTCCGCCGACGTCGTTACAGGACGAAAGCCGACGCCGCGCGGCCATTGAACTGCTGTTAACCCTTATCAACGGTGCGGTTTGCCGGACGTTCCATGAAGAAGATATCGATAGCGCTATCACCGCGGTGGTAACGCGGTTTTTGTCAGCGGCCGTGCGCGCCTAGCACTCTGACGCCACCGTCTTGGGCGGGGGCTTGGCCGGCGGGCGCTACGTTGCCGGGGCGATCGCCCGGCAAAGAGCGAACGCCTGCGCAAACGGCCTGGCTTGGGGGCTTGCGTTAAACGCCTGAATTCATCTGGCGGATCAAATCGTCGACCAAGGGCCAGAAGGCCGCGTTATGCTGGGCGATATTCACGTTTTTACGCATGATCACGCCATCAATAATCAAGGAAAAAATATACAGGCGCGTGCGGATTTCACTATCTTTGGCGTTGGCGTTCAGCGCTCTGAAATGGCTAAAGGCATAATCCTGCAAAGTCAAATGCGCGCGGTGGATGATGTGCTGAACGTGAGCATTTCTGCTGGCTTCCGCCGAGATGGCCAGCATCAGCGCGATACTGTCCCGCGTGTCGGCGTTAACGGTATCGCCCGCGAAGAGCGTGAGCCAGGCGCTATCGCCCTCCAGAACAGAGTCGGCTTTCATTTTTTGCTGTAACCGCTGAACCACCTTGTTCACCAGCGCCTCAATGATGTCACTTTTCCCTTTAAAATAGCGGTAAATCAGCCCGGTGCTGATACCCGCCATCACGGCGATTTCCTGCACGGTCGTATTGTGAAACCCTTTTTGCATCACGCACGTTTTTGCGGCAGAGAGTATTTGATCGGCACGATTCATCTTCATCGTTCATTGCTCTCCACCTGACTCTATCGCCGAATGTCGGCCCATGCGAATAGCTTAACATGGGGGGGGCGAGCAGACCTAGTGATTCGCGGCGCACCGCCCGCCGCCAGAGGGGATGGCGGCGAGAGACATCATCGCCTGTGGTCAAAAAAAGGGTAAGCGCGCCAGGCGCTTACCCTGCAAGACC
The DNA here is from genome assembly GCF_000517405.1 of Candidatus Sodalis pierantonius str. SOPE. Lineage (NCBI taxonomy): Bacteria > Pseudomonadati > Pseudomonadota > Gammaproteobacteria > Enterobacterales > Bruguierivoracaceae > Sodalis > Candidatus Sodalis pierantonii. The sequence goes on from NZ_CP006568.1 coordinate 2,392,448, forward strand.
CTTGCTACTGCCGCCCAGTCAGGCGGGGACCGCGGCCGCTTTAGCGAGCCGAGACCAGATGCGATGCTCACGTAGACTCGCCAGGAACGCCTGCATCAGCTGGTCGCTAATCGACCCGTCCTCGCTGATGCCTGCTTCATTATCGCCGTCCTTCAGCCCCAACTGTGGTTTAAACCGCCGGGCGTCGCCGCTAAGGGCGATGGGTTTCAGGTGCTTATAGGTTTCCAGGATGTAATGGCGCGCCGCTCCGTCCCGCAACAGCGCGTCGAGATTGCCGTTCGGCACCACAACGCCATCCACCGTAATCGACGGATTGCCCTCTATGGTGCTGTCTATGGGCAGTGTGGAGCCGTCGCTCGCCAGCAGCTTGGCGTGAACTCCTTCCGCCTTCAGGGCCTGCATCGCGGCCAGCACATCGGCGGCGTCCACCCCGTCGCTGATCAGAAGCGCCACCTGTCGTCCCTTGAGCGCGCCGGAGCCGGTCGCATACAGGCTGAGGGTGGGATCGCGGGTGATGCCGTTGACCGCGGGCGGCGGCGCAATGTTTTTCGCCTCGTCGGACAGACGATAGCCGAGGCGGGCGGCGACCTGGCTTGCCAGGTCGACATCCACCCGGGTAAGCAGATCGATCACCCGTTCGCGGATATAGGGCCGGGCGACTTTGCCTAACTCGAAACTGAATGCGTCGATAATGTGCTGTTGCTCGGCAGGCGTTTGGTTAAGCCAGAATAAACGCGGGTGGGCGAAGTATTCGTTGAACGAGTCTCTGCGCTGACGAATTTTCTCGCCGTCGATGCGCTCATGGTAATTCTCAAAGCCGCCGTTTTCCGCCGCCGGCGCGGTTTCGCGCGGCCAGTTATCGTTTAACGAGTTGGGCTCGTAGGCCGCCGGGTTGGTGTTGATATCCTGGCGGTGCATGCCGTCGCGTTGGAAATTATGATAAGGGCACACGGGGCGGTTGATGGGAATTTCATGAAAGTTGGGGCCGCCGAGTCGGCTGATTTGGGTGTCGGTATAGGAAAATAACCGTCCCTGTAACAGGGGATCGTTGCTGAAATCAATGCAGGGCACGATATGACCGGAATGGAACGCGACCTGCTCCGTTTCGGCGAAAAAGTTATCCGGATTGCGGTTAAGGGTCAACTTGCCTACGATTTCCACCGGCACCAGCGCTTCGGGGATCAACTTGGTCGGATCAAGCAAGTCGAAGTCGAGCTTATGTTCATCTTCCTCGGGGATCAGCTGTAAGCCCAGTTCCCATTCCGGGTAGTCGCCGGCTTCAATAGCTTTCCACAGATCGCGGCGGTGGAAATCCGGATCTTTACCGGCAATTTTTTGCGCTTCATCCCATACCAGCGACGCTTTTCCGGCAACCGGTTTCCAATGGAAACGGACAAAGGTGCTTTGACCTTCGGCGTTCACCAGGCGGAACGTATGGATGCCAAAGCCTTCCATGGTGCGCAGGCTGCGCGGTATCCCGCGGTCCGACATCGCCCAGAAGACGTTATGCAGCGTTTCCGGCTGCAACGAAACATAATCCCAGAAACTGTCGTGGGCGGTGCCGCCCTGCGGCATCTCATTGTGGGGTTCAGGTTTCACCGCATGGACGAAATCGGGAAATTTATGGGCATCCTGAATGAAAAACACCGGCGTATTGTTGCCGACCAGATCGAAATTGCCTTCCTGAGTATAAAACTTCACCGCGCAACCGCGGATATCGCGCACCGTATCGGCGGAGCCACGCGACCCCTGCACGGTGGAAAACCGCACATACACCGGCGTTTTGACCGACGGGTCGCGCAGAAAGCCCGCTTTGGTGATGTCGGTCAGCGGGCGGTAGACCTCAAAAACGCCGTGTGCGGCGGATCCGCGGGCATGCACGATACGTTCCGGTATGCGTTCATGATCAAAATGGGTGATCTTCTCACGCATAATGAAATCTTCCAGCAGCGTGGGTCCACGCTTGCCGGCGCGCAGCGAATTCTGGTCATCGGAAATTTTGGTTTCCTGATCGTTGGTCAGGGGCTGGTTTTCACCGTTTTTGCGGTGAGGCTCCAGCAAGTCGAGTTTAGCGTTGGTGGTCTTGGGAAACTTGGCCGAACCGGACGCGGTGGGCTGTTTCCCCGGCTCGGAAGGGCCAGGTTGCGACATGTGGCTGCCGTCATCGGGGGCCAGACTGCCCAGGCCGGGGGAAGAAGACCGGCCATCCGGGGCCGGGGCGGGATGGGACAGGCGTTGCTGAGCCTCAGAAGGATCCTTGGGTGTCGACATGGCTTTGTGCTCCTCTCACTGTTTACAACCGGTTAAGTAGCGATTTACCACCGCCTTTTGGGATCGGTTGGATCAACTATAGAACAGATTTCCCTTACCGGTTTTAGGGTAATAGCACGCGATGGGGTTGACGCTTCGCCCTATTTGCTCTGTAAAACAATCTGTTATGGGAATATCGTTGATCACGCCGGGTGAAAAATAAGCCCGTTTTGGCAGCAAATAACAGTATGAATGCTAGGGAATGACCGCGCCAAACCGCGCGCCGTCTGGGCCGCAGCAACAGGAAAATCTTTCTCTATCGTTACGATAGCCTGCGCCGTCGGCGGCGCGCTCGGCCCGATCTTCTCAGGGGGTGGGCAACAGGCTGGCGCGCACCCGCTGCCAGAGCGCCTGCACGGACTCGGGAACCGCCGGATGCCGTACCAGCGGCGCGCCCTCCGGGTGCTGTAGGGCGAAAATCAGCGCTGCGATACAGACCAATCGCTCGAGCTGGTTGCCTTTGGCGGGGCTCAAGATAGGCAGGCGAAACCGCCAGCGGCAGGGCCACAGTAGCGGCACGCCGGCCGGGGTTAGCATATCCGCCGCGATATGGCTTAAATAACCGATAATCATGGCGTGAAACGCATCCAGGGGAATGACGCTTTGCGGCGGCAGGCGCAGGGTAAATAACAGGATACCGGCGATGATCGCCAGCAGGCTATGGGTGAAGCCGCGATGACCGCACAGTCGGGCGATAGGCACGGACAGTCAGGTCAATCGCTGTCCCAGCACCGATTTGGGGTGGTCGATATCCGGCAGTAGGCAGGTAAGCAATCCACCGGCGATAATGTGCCACCAATCGCCGCCTTGGGCCAGGGCAGGCGTCAGCGCCATTTTCTTGGCTAAAATGGTGCTGGCCAAGGCAAAAATAAAATGTCCTTCGGCGGTCATAGGTGGCACGGCGCGAAATGGCTGGTCATTTGTCCAGTATAGAACAATCCGATGCCGCCGGGAATAGGTTACCTTGTAACTTTTCCTTGCCGGTTAGCGCGCGAGCCAGCCGCCGTCGACCGCCAGGGTGTAGCCGTTAACATAATCCGACGCCGCCGACGCCAGGAATACCGCCGGCCCTATCAAATCGTCGTGCAAGCCCCAGCGACCAGCAAGGATGCGCTCCAGAATCGCTTGGCTTCTGGCTTCATCCTCACGCAGTTGCTGGGTATTATTGGTGGCCATATACCCTGGCGCCAGCGCGTTGACATTAATGCCGTGTTGCGCCCATTCATTGGCCAGAAGGCGGGTAATCCCCATCACGGCGCTTTTTGACGCCGTATAAGAGGGAACGCGTATGCCGCCTTGATAGGAGAGCATTGAGGCGATATTGATGATTTTGCCACCGCGGCCCTGCTGAATAAATTGTCGGGCCGCCGCCAGGGCAATAAAAAACAGCGACTTGATATTGAGATTCATCACATCATCCCAATTTTTTTCGCTGAATTCGATGGCATCCTGGCGGCGAATAATGCCGGCATTGTTGACCAGAATATCGATATGGCCGAAGGCCGCCACCGCCTGAGCGATAACCCCCGGGATGACCGCGGTATCGCTCAGATCGGCTTTGATGGATAGAAAGCGACGGCCGCGTGTCTCCACCTGCCGTAGTGTCTCGTCAGGCTCAACGATATTGACGCCGACGATATCACAGCCGGCCTCCGCCAACCCGATGGCCATGCCCTGGCCCAGTCCGGTATCACAACCGGTAATGACCGCGACTTTTCCCTGTAATGCAAAACGTTCCAAGATCATAATGCCACCTTAGTGTACGCGGCCGAGCAGGCCGCCGGTATTAACGTATCTGCAGCCGGGCCGGCCGCAGGGGGAATTAGCGCAATTCGCTGACCAAGAGGTGATCCATATCGTCAAACACCTGGTTTTCGCCGACCATTCCCCAAATAAAGGTATAATTTTTGGTGCCGACGCCGGCGTGGATAGACCAACTGGGTGAAATCACCGCCTGCTGGTTGCGCACGATCAAATGGCGGGTTTCCTGCGGCTGGCCCATCATATGGAACACCGCCGTCTCGGGGTCCATTGTAGTAGAACAGCGCCGGTTGCCCCGCGTTAATGCTCTCAAAGCGGATATCCCGCGCGCCTTGGCCGACATACAGCGCTTCTTCATGCCCGATTTCATAACGGGTAGGCTTTGTTGAATAAATCGAACTTTTAGGTGACTGGCGGCTCTGAATCACTACATTCGTTTCAACATCAGGTCCCCATGGCAAAGCAAAAGTTTAAAATCACCAACTGGCCCGCATACAACAATGCGCTCAGGCAGCGGGGGGACATGACAGTATGGCTAGATGAGTCAGCCATTGCTGCATGGACTGAGAGTACACCCCCTGAACATCGTGGCCGGCCGCTTCACTACACCGATATGGCCATTACCACGGTTCTGATGATAAAGCGCGTGTTTAACCTTTCGCTCCGGGCGTTACAGGGTTTCGTTGACGCGATTTTTAAACTGATGGGGCTGTCGCTGCGCTGCCCAGATTACTCTCTGGTCAGCCGGCGAGCAAAAACCGTCGACATCAGCATAAAAACGCCAACCCGCGGCGAAATCTCACACCTGGTCATCGATGGCACCGGCCTGAAAATCTTCGGCGAAGGCGAATGGAAAGTCAGGCAGCATGGGGCTGAGAGGCGCAGAGTATGGCGCAAGCTTCATCTGGCAGTAGATAGCGCGACACATGAAATTATCTGTGCCGATTTATCGCTAAGCGGTACGACAGATGCGCAGGCGCTGCCCGGGCTGATTAACCAAACCCACCGGAAAATCAGGGAAGCGTCGGCTGACAGTGCTTACGATACGCGTTACTGTCATGATGCTCTGCTGAGGAAAAAAATAAAGCCGCTTATCCCACCGCGAAGTGGTGCGCAATATTGGCCAGCTCGATACCATGAGCGTAACCATGCGGTGGCAAATCAGCATCTGAGCGGCAATAACGATACCTGGAAAAAGAAAGTAGGTTATCACCGGCGTTCACTGGCTGAAACGGCCATGTTCCGGTTTAAAACACTTCTGGGTGGTCATCTGAGTCTGCATGACTATGACGCGCAGGTAGGTGAGGCTATGGCAATGGTCAAAGCGCTTAATCGGATCACGTTGTTAGGAATGCCAAACAGCGTCCGCATCATGTAACAATCGCCCTGATAGGGAGGAAGTCGTCACAAATTTCGGATTTAGACCCTGTACACGATTCTGTGTAAATGCCTTTTCTCAGAAGTGACCGTCCAGGCGGTCACCGAACTCGATAATAAAGCGGCTCATTGCCATGCGCCAGTCCCTCAAAGGCATTGTCCATTTCTGTGAGGCCGCCTGTATCGCCAGCCACACCACCTTTTTCACTGCGTCGTCGGTCGGGAACACCTTGCGCTTTTTGATGGCATGCCGGATCACGCTGTTTAACGACTCGATGGCGTTGGTCGTGTAGATCACCTTGCGGATGTCCGTTGGGTAGGCAAAGAACGTGGCCAGATTGGCCCAGTTTGCCTGCCAGCTTCGACTTATTTGCGGGTAGCGGATGTCCCAGGCACTGGAGAACGCTTCCAGCGCCTGCAAGCCGGCTTCTTCCGTAGGGGCCTGATAGATAGCTTTCAGGTCGCGGGTGACGGCCTTGTAGTCCTTCCAGGAGACGAACCGCAGGCTGTTGCGCACCATATGCACGATACACAGCTGGAGCCGCGCCTCCGGATACACCGCGTTAATAGCGTCAGGGAAACCTTTCAGCCCGTCTACGCAGGCGATAAGGATATCGTTCAGGCCGCGGTTTTTCAGCTCTGTCAGCACGTTCAGCCAGAACTTTGCGCCTTCATTTTCGGCCAGCCACATACCTAGCAACTCTTTCTGGCCTTCGATGTTGATGCCCAGCGCCAGGAACACAGATTTGTTGATGATGCGGCTGTCCTGCCGGACTTTTAGAACGATACAGTCAAGATAAACAATGGGATAGACTGCATCCAGAGGCCGGTTTTGCCATTCGACAACCTGCTCCATGACCGCATCGGTGACCTTTGAGACCAGCGCCGGCGAGACATCGGCGTCATACAGCTCTTTGAACGCGGCGGCGATCTCGCGGGTGGTCATCCCTTTGGCATACAACGATAAAATCTGGTTATCCATCCCGGTAATCCGGGTCTGGTTCTTCTTCACCAGTTGCGGTTCAAAGGAACCGTCACGATCGCACGGAGTACGCAGCGCCAGCGGGCCATCGCCAGTGGTAACGGTTTTTGTGGAATAGCCGTTGCGGGCGTTGGTCTCCAGTTTAGGCTGATTTTTATCGTAGCCGAGGTGATGGGTCATTTCGGCATTGAGAGCTGCTTCGACGCTGATTTTTTTCAGCAGCCGATCGAAGTGACTGAGATCTTCAGGGGTTTTGAGATTTTTGGCCAGTTCGTTAGCCAGAGCCTGCAACTGTTTTTCGTCCATAAATTAACCTGTTTTTGATGTTGGATTGAACATATCAAAATCAGGCAAATACACAAATTTCTAAACAGGCTCCCCCTTCCTGCCGGCTGCCTGGTTGAACCGTTTGTGGGTGGTGCCACGGTTTTCCTCGATACCGACTATCACCGCTATGTGCTGGCGGACATTAACCCGGACCTTATCAATTTCTACCAAACGGTCGTTGATAGCCCGGAAAGCGTCATGAAAGTGGCGCGTCAACTGTTCAAACACAGTAACAACTCATTTGAGTATGACTATCACCGCATCATATTTAATCAAAGTTCCGTGGGCAATGTAAATAGGGCTGCCCTGTTTCTTTACCTGAACCGTCATTGCTACAACGGCCTGTGCCGCTACAACCTGCGGGGCGAATTTAACGTACCGTATGGACATTACAAGAAGCCCTATTTCCCCGAGGCGGAAATCCGTCTGTTCGCCGAAAAGGCGCGCTATACCCATGCCCGGTTTGTCTACCTGCCCTTTGAGGAAACATTGGCGTTTCATGTAGATGAACACTGCGTTGTTTATGCCGATCCGCCTTATTTCCCGCCTGAAGACAAAGACGGCTTCACCGGTTATTACATCGAGCCGTTTCGTGACGAAGAACATCAGGCGCTGGCCGATGCCCTGATTGAAACGCACCGGCGCCGGGGTGTACCTGTGGTGCTCTTGGGCAGGAATGTTCCAAAGACCCACGCCGCCTATCGGGACTTTACGTTTCACTACACGCACACCCATTACAGCATCGCCGCCAAGGGGGCCAGTCGGGGTAAAGCCGGGGAAGTGATAGCCACGTTGC